>NZ_CP046654.1:2653898-3980848 GCF_009759685.1 Acinetobacter baumannii
ACGTGATGTTGAGCGTGATGAAAAAGGCAGACAAAGCTACTGGCCATTAAAAGAGTCTTTACTTTCATTGCTGCAGCTGGAGAAAGGCGGGGAAGATAAAGACGGCGCCACAGTGTCACGCTATACATTTGCAAGCCAATATATGCAGAACCCTAAAAAGCTGGGTGGTGATCTTGTTAAAGCTGAATGGTTCCCACGTTACCTAGACTTACCTGTTCTTAAATGGCGTGCGATTTGGGCAGATACGGCGCAAAAGACAAAAGAGCATAACGACTTCTCTGTGTTCCTATGTGCTGGACTTGGCTATGACAATAACCTGTACATCATTGATGTGAAGCGTGGCAAATGGGAAGCACCAGAACTTTTAAAAGAAGCGAAGTCATTTATCAACAAACACAAGGATAGCAACACAAAGATTGGCAAGCTTCGTTATATGGCCGTAGAAGATAAAGCGAGTGGTACCGGATTAATTCAGTCCATTTCTAAACAGACCACATTACCAATACGTGCGATTCAGCGAAGTACTGACAAGCTATCAAGGACTATGGATGTCATTCTTTATGTTGAAGAGCGCCGTGTCTGGCTACCAGTTAATGCACCGTGGCTTTTGAACTACATTGAAGAAATTGAAGGCCTTACTGCTGATTGGTCACATGACCATGACGACCAGTGGGACCCGACCATTGATGCGATTAATGATTCATTAGCCAAAAAGCCAACTGTATTTGATTAGAGGAAATTATGGCTGAAACTAAAAAGCCCGATGCAATTGGCGATGCAGGGGCATATACAAACTTTGTCTCAAATATTGGTACCGAACGTGACAAAGCCTCACACGGTTCTTTCGTTAAGAAAGTAATTCCTGATGAACAATTAGAAGCTGTGTATCAACATTGGTTAGCTAAGCGAATCGTCAACCGCCCGGCAAGTGACATGCTCCGAGCTGGATGGTTTTTTGAAGGGATTCAAGATAACGATTTATTGAAGCTTAAAGAGGCATGTAAGGCATTTAACTTAGATGGGGTGCTCTTATCTAGTTTGGTCCTTTCTCGCTTATATGGCGTTTGTTATGTGCTTCTAGGGACTGTAGACGGCGGCAACCTAGATCAACCGTTCGATTTAAACAAGTTAGGCGTTGGTCGTTTAGAGTTTTTCACTGTGCTTAAGAAAAAGTACATTGAAGCTGATACCAGTAAATACTTATCGCCTAAGGAGGCAGGTGGACTTTTAAAGCAGCCTGAATTTTATAAGTTAAAGCTGGACGGGAAATCAACGCAAAAGATCCACCATACACGCTTATATAAGTTTGGCCATGCCGATGTGGTTAATGAAGAACCTGTAAGTGTTTTGCAGGAAGTTTATGAAGATCTGCTTGATCATGCCGCCGTTAAGAAAGCCTCAGCTAGTCTCGTGCATGAATCAAAAATTGACGTGATTAGAACACCTAACTTGGTCGATAAGATCAAAGAGGACATGAAATCCGTAGCAGAACGCTTTCTTAGTGTCGGATTGCTTAAGGGCTTGAATGGCATGATCGTCTTGGATAAAGAGGAGGAGTATGACTCTAAATCTTATAGCTTTGGCGGTCTGCCTGACCTTATGCGTGAATTCTCTATCCAAGCTGCTGGTGCTGCCGATATGCCATATACGATTTTATTCGGGCAATCACCTGCAGGCATGAACGCAACTGGTGAGCACGACACACGGAACTATTATGACAGTATCGCAACTAAGCAAACATGGTCCTTAAAGCCATTCATGATGAAGCTTTTAAGAGTGATTGTTCAAACTACGTTTGGTCGTCAGATTCCAAGCTTAGACGTTGTATTTAACCCGTTATGGCAATTAGACGCTAAGGTGCGTTCTGAGGTTGAGAAAGCTAACGCTGAACGGGATTCCAAGTATTTAGAAATGGGCATCATTACCGAGCCACAGATAGCAAAACAGCTTGTTATTGACGGTGTTTATTCAGTGATCGATGAAGCTCATATCAAAGAGCTTGAGACAATGGTGAAGCTTAATGACAACGATAATTCAGATCCTGAAACCACACCTCCAGCAGGCGAAGAAACGTAAGAAAGGGCGTAGAGCATCTAAGCCGAGAGCCGTGCACGTAAATCGCCGTGTAGAGCTATATTACACACGGCAATTACTGGCTATCTCAAAATATTGTCAGGAACAAACTAAGGATTTAGTTATTCCTACAGTAGGCCAGAACATCGGAGATGCATGGTTCTCTGACATGATGGCGGCGTTTAGGGAAAAGCTCACAAAGTATGTTGTTGAGGTTTCCCGTCCGTTGGCCACAAAGGTTGTGACTGACACCCAAAAGGAAGTGGACAAGCAAATTGCAGAGCACACCAAAACAATTATTGGTGTGGATCTTACGCCGTTTTATCGAGCTGCTGATATCCAAGACGAGGTAGATCTAAACATTACGGCAAATGTCAGTTTGATTAAGTCTATTCCGCAGCAATATGCCGATAAGCTTGAGGTATTAATCACCAATGCTTTGCAGACTGGACAAACTAATGAAGAGTTGGCCAAAGCTATTAAGCAATTAGGATTATCTACTGATTATCGTGCACGTCTTATTGCTAGTGATCAGATGGGCAAGATTAACGGCCAAATTAACCAAGCCCGACAGCTTTCAATGGGTGTTGAGACATACACATGGCAAACGGCGAAAGATGAGCGTGTAAGGCCAGATCATCAACATAAGCAGGGCAAGACATTTAGATGGGATTCACCGCCAGAAGGGGGACATCCGGGCCAGCCTATCCGTTGTCGTTGTACAGCGTTGCCTAACTATGAGGATATTTTAATTGACTAAAGATATCGTTTTTTTGCTTTAGTTCTTCTATTCTTCTTAAATATCCATTGTGGGCATAATAAATTCTTCCTTTAGAAGTTGTTAAATGTTTTAGGTATCGCTCCAATTCCTCTAAAGAAGGATTTTGTTTTTCATCACTTAACCCTGTAATTAGTTCATTAATAACTTGCTCGGGTGTTGTTAATAGATCTAATTGTTTTTTAAAGTATTCGTGATAGTTGTAGTCGAAGCCATCCAGTTTATCTTCGAGAGTTAAATTTTGAGCTTGTAGCATTTTCGAAAATTCAGATTTAAGAGCGTTATTCTTGTGTTTAATCTCATAAATTAAATCCTTACATTCATAAGCGGCACTTAGTATTGAAAGTTTTAACTCAAAAAGTCTTTGATCCTGAGAGAGCTTAATTTGTTTTTTCGCATATAAAGCTGCAATAACTGCAAAAATTAAACCTATCACAGCAAGAAGTGTTTGTAATTGGCCTGAATTAGCTCCGATTAATGCCCATAAATAATTAAGATGATTCATTTTATTAACCAAATTGTTTTTACCGTAGTTTAATTCTTACTCTTTTAAAGAACCACCTAAACAGGTGGTTTTTATTTGGATGAAATTTATGAAACGTAAAAAGTTTAGTAAAAAACGGTTTTATCGCCGTTTACAAGCACAGAAATTTGCTAAAGGCGGGTTTGTAACTGGTGGCGACTTCACTCCACTGTGGTTAATGTCTTGCTGTGACGGGTTTCCTAACTTGGCTAAGGCGGCGGGTAAGGCTGCTGAAAAGTTTCAAGAGGTGGTGGAAAGTTTAAAAGGATTGCAGCCGCCGAATATCAAACCCATTAAAACTAATATTTTTATTGATGGTGTAGATTTCGGTTCTGCTAAAGACTTTTCTGTTACCTATTCAAGAACGTAATTTTGAAAATTAATAAAGCCACCTTCGGGTGGTTTTTTTGTGAGAAAAACTTATGTCAGAAAAGATACGCCGTGACGTCAAAGTTGATTTTGTAAAGGGGACTAATTTACTTCAGTTGGTAGATGTTGAGACCGGCATCCCATTTAGTCGCCAGCAAAGAACTACCGTTGAGTCTTATGAAGATAAGGGACTTCGGTATACGAAAATTACAGTCGAGTTCTTAATACCTCAGAAGGTACCTAATGACTAAGCACATTTACCAACTCAAAATTGGTGACTTTGCGCCAAGCGAATCGACACGCTCATTTACCAAAGAGGGGTATCTGAAATGCGTCAATGTTCGCTTAGCTAAAGCGCCTCAAGTACGTCAGTACTATGCGTATGAGTTTCCATCACTGGAAGGTTATACCGCTGATCAAGTCATTAATGTCTACACGCCTGCAGAAGAGCTTTTCAAGCCTGAGGCTATTCAAAGCTTCAATGGTGTAGACGCTACAGACTATCACCCGCCTAAGAATGAAATTAACGCATCTAACTGGAAGGATTATCACATTGGCTATTGTGAGAACGTTCGACAGGAAGGCGATTATCTGGTGGGTGATTTGCTCATTAAAGACAAGATCAGCATTGATTTGATCCAAAGCAACGAACGGCTAGAAATGTCGCTTGGCTATGGAGCCTTATTAATCGTTGAGCAGGGTACTGCGCCAGATGGCACGCCGTATCAAGCCAGATTTATCAATTTTATTGGCAATCACGTAGCACTCGTTAAATATGGCCGTTGTGGTGGTGATTGCCGCATCGGTGACAAACAGCAAACTCCACCAAAGGGGAATAAATCAATGGAAGTAATTGTAAACGGTATCCGTTTTAACATCGGCGATAACACGCCTCTGGCCGATGCATTAAAGCAGCAACAAGAGCAGCTTGAAAACATGAAGGCTGCAAAACTTAAAGTGGGTGATAAGCAATTTTCAATCGGTGATGAGCTTGGAGCAATTCAAGCAGTCGTAGATCAGTTACATGCTGAAAAAACAGCTCTGGAGCAAAAAGTAGGTGATCTGGAAAAGAACCAGATGACTCCTGAAAAGCTTGAGCAAGCTGCGGCTGAACGTGCTGCTGTGATTGCCGATGCTAAGGCATTAGTACCAACAGTTAAAACTGAAGGCTGTACATGTGAGCAAATCAAGCGTGATGTTATTGCTGCTAAAGCGGGTGATGCATTAGTAACAGCTTTGATGGGTAACGTGTCGGTAGGCGATGCAAAGCCTGAGCAGATCGATACAACTTTCCGTGCCCTCTGTGCTGTGAAGGGTACTCAACCTTCTAACCCTGTAGGTGATGCACTTCACCAGCAACAAAGTGTTAAAGCTGGCGATGGTGACCCAGCAGGCGGTGGGGATGAAAAGACCTACAGTAAAGAAAACGCATACAAAACAATCTAAGGGGAAGTAAATCATGGTTAAGCAATACGATGCTGTACCCGGTATGAAGTTTCACCTCATCGGACCAGAGGATATTTTATCCCTGCCTATGGCTGGTACCGGTTTGGTGAACGATGGTGACGTGGTTGTACGTAGTACAGACGGAAAAACATTTTCTGCAGTAACCGGCGCAACTAATACCAAGTTTGGAATTATCGTACGTCACGGCGTAGGTAAGACAGGCAAAACGGCAGATGGCAAAGAAGCCTATAAGGCTACTGATGTAGCACCGGTTATGACGATAGGCTCGATTTACGTGAAGGTCACCGCACCAGTCACCGATATCAACGCAAAGGTTTATGTCAAAACAGCTAACGGCACCACAGCAGCGCCGTTAGGTTCTTTATCCCCAACAGCAACAGACGGTACAGAGTTACCGAACGCATCTTGGGAAACAATTTCAAATGAGCAGGGCTTAGCTGCTGTTCGCTTACGTGGGGCATAATAATTATGAGTAAATTGGCAGCAATGAAGCTACGTCTAACACCAGTAGCTCAAATGGTTCAGGCAAATATTGGGGATGCATTTAATATTGATGCATTAGCTCAGTTATTCGTTAAATTGGAAGAATTTAACGAAATGGGTCCTCAGCTTCAGCAAGTGATGGATTACGCTAAATACATTCCTGTTAAACCTGTCAATGCCGTATATGGAGGAGGAGAGATCCTAAGCCGTAAGAAGGGTGTGGGTATGGGTAAAGATCATTCAGGAACTGGTAATGATATTCCCGTGGCTGAAGTTGAATATGATACTGTTCAATTGCCAGTGAAGGTCGGCACGATCAGTTATATGTATTCAGTGTTTGAGTTACAAGCAGCCCAAAAATTAAATTTAGCACTTGAAGCAGATAAAGTAGAGGCCGCTCGTCTAGCTGCAGAAAAACACTTAAGTAACATTGCTTGGTATGGCAATGCTCTTACCGGAGTTAAAGGCTTCTTAAATCAGACGGGTGTAACCATAGTTACAGCCCAACATAACTGGGCCACCGCAACCATTGAAGAAGTACTAAGTGACTTCAATGCAAGCTTGGCAGATGCTGAAGATCTTGTTGATGGGGATGTGTCCGTACAGCCAGATACTTATTTGATGGCATCAAATCAATACTTACACCTTTCTACTCGTGTAGTTGCTGATTCTGGCGGAAAGACATTCTTAAAATTCATTGAAGAAAATAACATCTTCGCATCACAAGGTAAGCCGTTAACCATTCGTGGTTTAGGTCGTTCAAATGGTAAAGGTACGGCAGGTGCTGACCGTTCTATTATTTACCGCCGTGACCCGTCATGCATCCAAATGAAATGTGATGACGTCACTTTCTTGGCAGCTCAACCAGTTGGTGTGGATATTAAAGTGCCTGGTCACTACAAATATCAGGGCGTATGGTTGAAGCGTGTTGATTCTCTCCGTTACTTGGATCACGTGTAAGGATTAAAACAGTATGAAATATTCTTATATTTATAGCGGCTTACAGGCCGCTTTTGTTTTTTCTGGTATTGCTGTTTTACCTACAGGTTCCCCAACTCTTGTGGATGAAGAAGCACACAAGAAGCTCAGTAAAAATAAGTTTGCTAAACATCTTATTGATATCGGTGAACTTGAAGTTCAGGAAATCCCAGATGATGAGCCAAAAACTACGGGTAAAACAGGTGGTCGTGGTGGTAAAGGCGGTAAACAAAACGATTCAGCAGGTGATGCGGCAAAAACTGCAGAAGAAGCTGCTTTGGCCGCCGTGAAAGCTGAATTAACAGCGCTTGAAGTAACGTTCAGTGATGATGAAACACTTGAGCAGTTACAAGCTAAGTTAGCTCAGGCTAAAGAATAAGGTGAGTCTATGGACGTACAAACGTTTCGTGAAAAGTTCTCGACTGATTCGAGTTTAATGTCTTTGCCAGATGCAAAAATTCAGGATGCTTTAGAAGAAGCGGATCTGATTGTTTCTCAAATTGAGTTCGGGGCATTAAAGGAACGTGCTGTAGGTCTATATGCAGCACATATCCTTAAAGTAGGTATCTCAAGCGGCAATGGTGCTGCTTTTGGTACTGCCTCAAGTATGACAATTGCGGGCCAAAGTGTGAGTTATTCACGATCATCGAAAGAAGCTTTCTATGATCTCAGCATGTATGGCCAGCGCTATCTTGCGTTAAAAAATTCCATTCCAATCGATGATGAAGGCACAAACCCTAATCGTTTAGGCGTTGGTGCCTTTGTTGTATAGGAGAATCCCATGCCTTTTAAATATCAGGCACCAGAAGGTTATAAGCCAACAAAACTCGTTATTGCCGGGCAAAACCTAGATATCAAAAACGGCGTTTTAGAATCTGATAGTGACATTATCCATATTTTAAAGCCCTTAGGTTTTGAGCGTTACGTTGAAGTTGTTGAGCCAAAGAAATCGACAGCCTCTGCTAAAGAGTAATTAAGCTATGAGCGATTATCGTGTTGATGCTCAGGTCAATTTTGATGAGATGAATAATCGCGTTAGGTTTGAAATAAGACGCACGATTAACGCTCTTACTTTGCGCTTACAGCGGATTGTTCAGGAAGACATGTTAAGTGGCCAACGACTTAAAGTTCAGTCAGGCCGCTTGCGTGGATCCGTTTCATCAAAGGTGGATGAGGATAAGGATTCCATTGAGGGAACCGTGGGAGCTGGCGGTGCTTTGGTGCCTTATGCACCTGCACATGAGTTTGGTCTAAATGGTGCTTTGGGTGTTAAAGCACACCTAAGGACAATTAAACAGGCGTTTGGCCGACCTATTTCACCTGTTCAGGTCAATATTAAGGCCCATTCTAGGAATGTTCGGTTTAGAGAATTGCGGTTCATGCGTGATTCACTGGATATCGTGGCCAAGATTGTGCCGAAAAATATTGATGCAGCAATTGAGCGAGGTATAGCAGGTGGATAGCGAAGCAATCTATCAGGCGTTGTTTGAAAGGTTAAGCACAAGGGTAGAAGGATTGATTACGGTAAGTCGCCGTTTACGTCACTTTAACCATGTAACACCAGAACAGCGCCCAGCCATGTTTATTACACAAGGCAATCAGCAAGAAGTCCCGGTACATGGTTTAGATTCAAAAGTTGAACTAGCTGCTGAGGTTTATCTCTATATTCATGAATCGGACACTACAAAGCCACCATCATCGCAGATGAATATATTCATCGATCGTGTACGTGAAGCTATTCAGCCAGACCATCCGGATTTCAGTGAATATCAAACCTTAGGTGGTTTGGTCGAGCATTGCTGGATCGAGGGCACAATCGAAGTATATGAAGCTGTAGAAAACATGCTGGATGATCAGGCGATTGCCATTATTCCTATCCGGATCCTCACAACCAATTAACAAAACATTCATTTTATGACCGCCTCGATGGCGGTTTTGTCATTTTAGAGAGGTCAAAATAAATGGCTCAATATTTATTTGGTGCCGGCAAGATCTTTGCTACACCGATTCAAGATGTATACGGGCAACCGATTAGTAATCCCACACCAGTTGAAGTGGGGGTAATGCAATCCGTTGGTGTAGATATTAGCTATGACTTAAAAGAACTTTTCGGTCGTGGACAGTTCGCCGTAGATGCTGCACGCGGTAAAGGTACCATTAAATGTAAAGCTTCTTTCGGGCGTATTAACGGTACCTTGTTAAATTCCATCTTCTTCGGTGGAGTTGTTGCTGAAGGTGGAATTGAAACAGTTTCCCAAACCATTAATGGTGAAGTGATTCCGGCTGGTGGTACTGTTACACCGGTTGTTCCTAATAGCGGTACGTACGTAAAGGATCTAGGCGTAACAGATGCTAAGGCAATCCCACTTAAACGTGTAGCTTCAGCGCCAGCAACAGGGCAATACAGTGTAGATGCGGCAACCGGTGCTTATACATTTGCTGCTGCAGATGCAGGTAAAACGGTATTTATTAACTTCCGTTATTCAGCAATGGTGGCGGGTGCTAAGTCAATCACTGTATCTAACCTAGATATGGGTTATACGCCAGAGTTTGCCGTTGACCTTCAACGTGACTACAAAGGTAAGTTCATGCACATGAATTTCTTCCGTTGTACCAGTAACAAACTTGGATTCAGTTCAAAACAGGACGATTACGATATTCCTGAGTTTGAATTCCAGCCTATGGCTGACGATCTTAACCGTGTTTTCAAAATCGATTTATCGGAGTAATGCCAAATGCAATTTAAGCAAGTTGATAACCCACGTGGTAATAGTAAAGAAATTGCTGGTCAGACTTGGATTTTTGCTCCAGCACCATTGGGTACGATTGAGCGTTTCCAAGAACAATTAAGCTCAAACAATGTTCCAGCATCTGTAATTGTGGACATGGCTCATGTTTGTTTAAAACGGAATTACCCGGATATTACCCGTGAATATGTTTCTGATGAGCTCTTAGATATGGGTAACATGGAAGAAGTTTTAGCCCTAGTAACTAAAACATCCGGTTTGGAATATACAGGTAAACCCGCAGGTGAAAGCTCGGGGGAATAAACTGGGAGGAGCTGTACACGCATTTAGTGTTAACGATGGGTAAAGATTACGACTATGTACGTAATGAAATGGACCTGCCTAGATTAAGAGCATTAAGTGCGTATCAGCAAAGTAATCCTCCCGCGCATATTGGGATACAACGGCTTTGCCGTATTTTGGAAGCATTTATGGGAATTGATGAAACTCCGCAAGCTATCACCGTTTCAGATGATGACGAGGACGATATGCTGGAAGTTTTGTCGAATTTTCCACAGGGTGGTTGAGGCTGCCCTGTTTGCATTATTTGTAAGCGTTGGTTAAAGTTTGTTGATTAAACTTTATAAGGATAAATCAATGGCTTTAACAAATTGTAAAGAGTGTGGGGCACAAGTTAGTACTCAAGCTAAAAATTGTCCAAGTTGTGGAGCAAAAGTTAAAAAACGCTCCTTATTAAAATGGATCTTTCTAGGATTTGTTATTCTATTTATTATTGGTATTATTGCTGGTGGTGGAGAGGGATCTTCTTCATCAAGTAGCACTAGAGAATTGTCACCTAAAGAAGATGCATTAAAAAATACTGTACTTGATTATGATTGGTCAAAAGGTGGTTTTGATAGTGTCATGTTGGTTGATTTTAAAATCAAAAATAATAGTAAATATGATATTAAAGATATCACTGTAGAGTGTGAGCACTATTCTAATAGTAAAACAAAGATCGACAGCAATAGCCGAGTAATTTATGAGATTGTTAAAGCTGGTGAAACTAAAACAGTCAAACAATTTAATATGGGATTTATACATTCTCAAGCTGCATCGTCAGGTTGTGGAATAACTGACTTAGTTGTAATTCAATAAATATTCTTTAGAAAATAACCCCGTTCACACGGGGTTTTTTATTTTTCAAATTTACCTTGCATCGGCAAGGTTTTTTTATGCCTATGAGGTGTGTATGGCAAATAATAACCGTGTCGAAGTGCATGTTGGTGCTAAAACTTCCGAGTTAAAGGAAGGTATGCAAGATGCAGAAAAAATAGTTTCAGATTCCGCCAAGAAGATTGAAAGTACTGGGCATAACATTGATTTTAAACTTGATCTTTCTAATCTACGGTCAGAGCTAAATGGCTTTGCCTCAAATCTTTCAGATAAGTTCAAGACGGTAGGCAATGATATTAAGAGCTCGCTGACTAATGGTCTATCTTTGGTCCGAGGTGGTTTTTTTCTTGGTATTGGCCAAGAGATTGCTAGAAGTGCAGCGGAAGCGGTTGCAGCAATTCCTGATCTTGTATCTGCAGTGGGTAAGGCTTCAAAAGAGTTAGAAATTCAAGCCCGATTAGCAAACTCGAATACTTTGGAATTTCAAGAATGGGCATTTGCTGCCAAAAAAGTAAACGTGGAGCAGGACAAGCTATCGGACATCATGAAAGATGTAAACGATAAGTTTGGTGACTTCATGCAAACTGGTGGTGGTGAAATGGCCGATTTCTTTGAGAAAATCGCGCCAAAAGTCGGTGTCACTGCCCAACAATTTAAAGGTTTATCTGGTCCGCAAATCCTAGAAAAGTACTACCAGACTTTGCAAAAAGCTAATGTGTCACAGGCTGAAATGACTTTCTATATGGAAGCCATTGCGAACGATGCAACATTATTAGCACCATTATTGGATAACAACAGTCAAAAATTAAAAGAGTACGCTAAACAGGCTCATGATTTAGGCGTAATCATGAGTGAAGATGCCATAGCTGCTACCAAAGAATTTAATACGTCCCTTGAGACTGTCCAAACAACACTTCAAGGTGTATTAACCCGTATTGCAGCACAAGCAGCTCCATCCCTTACTGAATTAGCTAATCAATTTTTAACTTTTGCGGTTGATTCCAAGGATGCCATTGATGATTCAATTAAATCGATTATTGGCATTTTTGAAAGCTTGTTTAGCATTCTAAGTGAGCAGTTCACAACGATTGGAGCAATCTGGAGTGACTTGACTGGAAGCATTGGAGACGATGCGAATAAACAGATTGGCTTTATGGATGCTATATCTGTAGTACTACGAGCATTAGGTGTTGTAGTTACCGGCTTTCAGGTAGGCGTTCAATCTGCTTTTGCAATCATTCGTGCCGTTGTTGTTACGGTCTGCCAAGCATTAATCATTGCATTTAATGGCCTTATGGCTGGCTTTGATATGGTACGAAGTACTATTCAGTATGGTTTGGATGTACTACAAGTTAAGTTTCAAACATTTGGTAGCGTTGTAAATAATATCCTCCATTTTAACTTCTCAGGCGCAAAAGCTGCATGGGAGGGTGGTTTATCTCAGCTTGGTAGTATTACTGATCGATACACTAATCAAATGAAGGGCCGCATGGCTGAGCTGAAAAACTCTTGGAATGCAGGAGCCACTACAGCAGCAAATTCACTTGTCACAGCAGGTAAGCGAATTCTTGAGGTTACAACAGCGGGTAATCAGAAGATTACAAACTATGTATTTAAGGACCCGACAAAACCAATTGAGCCGCCTAAACCTCCTAAGCTTGGTTTAGGTACTGCACCGCCGAATCCTAAGTTGGGTATTGGTACTGGTGAAAAAGACGACAAAGGTGGGTCTAAGTCATCAGCTAAATCTAAAGCCGAGCAGGAAGCTAAAGAGCGTCAGCGCCAAGCTGAACAGGCTGCTAAAGCACTTGCGGATATTCGGTATAAATATGCATCCGAAGAAAAGAAAGTCGCTTTAGATCTGCAAAAGGCATTAGATGAGATTGAAAAATCCAAGATGACTGCAGATGAAAAAGCTGCTGCGAAAGTCAAAGCCGAAAAGGATGCATCCGACAAGATCATTGCTATTCGTTTAAAAGAGTTTGAGGAATACAAAAAAGCTCGTGAAGAACAGATAGACAATTATCAACAGCAAGCACAACGCCTATATGAAATTGAAGCGGCACGAATTCAGGCTGAGTTTGATGCCAAGAAAATTTCAAATGTTCGTAAAGTTCAGTTGGAAAAACAGCTAGAAGATCAGTTGCGCGAAATTAAGCGACAAGGTCTTTTAGAGCGTTTGGCTTTGGAAAATGAACAGACAAACATTACGGGTAAGCAAGGTAATCAAAACCAAATCACAAACAATATTTCTGATTTAGAGACGGATCAGAAAGTTGCTGACACTAAGTCTATGGGCTTAATCAGTGATGCGGAAATGAAAGACTTTGAAGCTAAGTTTGGTGGCTTTACTTCTCGACTTTCTAACCTTTGGGATCAGGGCATTCAGTCTCTTATGAATGGTACCCTCACTTGGAGTAACGCAACTAAAGCAGTGCTTGCTGACATGGGAGCATTTGCCTTGCAAACAGCTACTAAAGAGTTGCAAGGATGGCTAAGAATCCAAGCCATTAAGTTGGCTCGTAAACTTGGCTTTGTGGGTGCTGAAACAGCAGCAGAAGCTTCTGGCCAAGCTGCTCAAACAGGGGCAACCATTGCAGGTGAAGCAACACGTACCAGCGTTACTGCAGCAGGTGGTTTGGCACGTTTAGGCTTAAAAGCAGCTGAAGCGATCAAAGGAATCATGATGTCGGCATGGGAAGCCATGGCCGGAGCTTTTAAAGCCATGGTTGCAATTCCATATGTTGGTCCAATTTTAGCCGTTGGTGCTGGTGCAGCTGCTTTTGGTTTGGTTGCTGGTCTTGCGGGCAAGATTAAATCTGCTCGAGGCGGTTACGACATTCCATCCGGTGTAAATCCTGTTACTCAACTGCATGAAGATGAAATGGTATTACCTTCGCAACATGCAAATACCATCCGTGAAATGGGTAAAGCCTTACGTAACGGTGCAAGTTTCGGAGCAGCTGCAGTTGCTGAAGGTGGAGGTGCGGGAGTAACCATTAATATTAGTGCTATTGATGCCAAGAGTATTCAACGGCTCTTGAAGAGCAATGGCCGTGCAGTTGCTAGTGGTTTGCAAAGTTATGCCCGTGGATTTGGTAAAAACGGTAAATAAGGAGGTGTAAGTGTCAAACGTATTATTTCCAGAATTACCCGGTCTTGAATGGGATACATCTATTACTCCCATGTTTAACACCAAAATCATGACCTCCATTAATGGCCGGGAGCTTCGAGCAAGCTTTCAGGCCTCACCTAAATATGAAATCTCGTTGTCTTACGCATTCTTGCGCGAAAATAAGGGGAGAAAGGAATTGCAGCAACTTCAAGGATTTTATTTAGAGCGCCGTGGGGCATTTGATTCATTTCTTTATAAGATGCCTGATGACAATGAGTTTAGTTGCACATTTATTGGTGATGGAACTACTACAACTTTCCAGCTATACAAGGATATGTACACAAGCCAATTGCCTCTAGGTAATACAGAGGAGCAGATTGTAGGTGAAGTAGATCCCAACATGTGGAATCAAACACCAGCCAAAACAATGTGGAACACAGACCAAGAAAAGCTTATGTGGAATAACGCAACTGCTCAGATAACGAGTGACGGTAAATATGTACTTTCACAGCCGATCGAGGAGGGTGTAGAGGTAACTGTGACGGGTACTTTTTACTACCGTTGCCGTTTTAAAGATGACACACAGCAATATGTCAACTTTATGCATAAGCTTTGGAAAGCAGGGAAGGTTGAATTAATTGGTTCTTTGGGGAATAAGATATGAGACAGGCCTCTCCAAAACTTATAGCCTTGTTAGATGCCGATCAGTTCATCATGGCCGATCTTTACACCATTACAACTATTCAGGGCATTGAGTATCGCTATACAAGCTATGACGTCAATTTGACGGTGCAAGGCAAGGAGTTTCGAGCTGATGGACCAATTATCAGCCGAGAAGGGACTAGCCTTTCTTTAGGCATTGAAGTGGATAACTTATCTATCACTATTGAGGCAACCGAAAATACAAAGTTCGGCGATGTACCCATAGCTCAAGCTTTCCATAACGGAATTTTAGACGGCGCTCGGTTTAAGCTAGAACGAATTTTCATGGATATGAATACTCCTACAGATACCAGTGCCGGCACTTTAGTCTTATTTGAAGGGCGTATTGTTGAGCCTGAGCTTAATCGATATGAAATCAACGCAAGTGTGGTCTCTGATGTTGATAATTTAAAGCTTCAAATGCCAAGGAATTTATACACACCAGGATGCTTAAACACTTTATTTGATAGTGCATGTGGGCTTTTAAGCGCGGATTTTGCGGTAAATACTACTATTGGTACCAATAGTACGCCTAACCGCATACTTTGCGATTTAAGTCAGCCACAAGGTTGGTTTACTCAAGGAGTTGTGGAGTTTTTAGAAGGTGCAAATATTGGTATTAAACGAACCGTACGCTTGCATGAAGCTGGTTCGCTAATCCTAACTTTGCCGCTTTTAAAAATGCCAGAGATAGGAGAGGCGATTCGTGTTTATCCGGGTTGTGATAAACGTCTCGATACATGTACTAATCGTTTTAACAACCGTGCTCGATTTCGTGGTGCACCATTCGTACCCGTTCCTGAAACATCAATTTAATTTTTTAAATTTAACCCAAGCCCTGCAAATGCAGGGCTTTTTATTTGGGGGTAGAAATGCCTTTACCTAATGCCGACCAGTTCGTTGGTCAAAATGTGACTGAATCGGGCTTTAAGCAAGCCCAAACTCAACTGATTCAATTTCTAGGTGATGAAGTTCCAACTAATGAAAAATTAGTTAATACCTTTGCCACAAAAGCAATTGCTGATTCTAAAACCACCTTAATGCCAATTGATTACAAGATAACTGTGACCAGTGATCCCGATGAAACAAAGAATGGTGATTACACGTGGAACGGTACGGAATTAGTTAAAAGTCCTTATGATCCTGTTGATAAATCGAGACAATTTACAAGTGAAGAAGTAGGTAAAGTTTCTGCAGATGTTAAGGAGAAATTTGAAAAAATTAAACTTTCTACCAGTAGTGAATCCACTTCTGTTATTCCAGTCTTGGTTGATAAAGATAATAAGACTTTAATTGGTTATGACACAGAGAAAGACCAGATTGCCGCAGGGAGATTGCAAGAGCAGGTTTTAGAAAATTTACCTAACTTAAAAAAATCGGAAGACATTGGGAAAATTGCTGTTCTAACAGACTCAACGCACAAAATCTTGATTGGTTATGATACGGAGAAAGACCAAGCGATCATAGCGGGGCTAGAGTTACCAAATCAAAGACCTCTCGTGAAGGCCGTTAATCACATTCTGTTTTATGGTCAATCTCTATCAGTCGGAGCAACAGCAACCACGATTCTAAGTACATCGCAGCCTTATTTTAATGTGACATTCGACACGGGCCCACGCAAAGACTCAGCTGCAAATTCAGTCATTCCACTGATTGAGCAATTTAATAATCCAAGTTCAGATGGCTATGATAATCGCGGTGAGACTTGTTGCTCTGGTGCAGCAAATTACGCAAGTCGAGCAATGATGCTAGAGAATGGTATTGATCCAAAGGACCATGTAATTTTTGCATCTACCGCAGGACATGGGGGGTATCGCATCGATCAGCTTGAAAAAGGTACGGACTGGTATAACTTTTTTATCGAGCATGTGTCCGAAGCAAAGCGTCTAAATGGCGAAGATTACAAAGTACAAGTCGTGTGCTGGGTGCAAGGTGAAAATGATGCAGTAAGTTCAGTACAAACAAGTTATGAAGTTTATCGACAAAAACTTTTAAAACTTCAGTCAGATGCCAGTGCAGATATTAAAGCGATTACTGGTCAAACGGATGAAGTGAAATTTATTACTTATCAAATGTCGTATGCAGCAAGAACGTGGGAAAAACAAGCGCTTGTTCAACTGCATCTTTGTCAGCAATCAGATAAGTTTTTGATGGCTACGCCGATGTATCACATGCCGTATGCCATTGACAATATTCACCTTACAAATGTTGGTTACAAGTGGCTCAGTGCTTATTTCGGGCGCGCATATAAACAATTGGTTGTTGATAACCGAAAGCCTGATTTTATCAATCCCAAAGTAGCTCAACTAATCGGTGATGAAATTCATATCAACTTTGACGTGCCGAAGGTCCCTCTTGTACTTGATACAACAACTTTAGCTTTAACGACAGATCATGGATTTAAAGTTCTTGTTGATGGAGACGCAACAACAATTGTGAGTGTTACAGTTCAAGACGATAAAGTTGTTCTTAAATTATCTGAGCCGCCAACGGGGGTGGTCAAGGTTCGATATGCATTGGACCATCTTGGGGCTGGCATCAGTCTAACTGGTGGAGCATCTGGAAATCTCAGGGACTCTACTGCAGATGAAATTTTAATTGATGGAGTGTTAAAGCCACTTTATCACGTATGCCCGCATTTTGAATTGACTGCATTTATAGATAAAGGAATTTAATCAATGAGTTTTTTATTTTTTAAGACAAAAGATTTCTCAAGCGCCCATTCATTGCCTCAACTTAAAGATGTTTCAGATTTAATTCCGCAATATGAGAATAATGCATATGGTCACTGGTTGTTTGGAGGAGGTCCTTCTTCATTGGTAGATGTTGTAAATGGAAGAATATTGACGCTTCAAAATGGGGCAACAGTTCAGCCAGTATATGGCGATAAAACAATTACGCTATCCACAGCCATCGGCAATGCGCTTTTGACAGATTTGGTTGATTCTTCTGCACAGAGTATGACTTTATGTTCAGTAGTAAAGTGTAGTACAACGTCTCTGGCCATTTTACTGGGCAATCTAGTTCCGAGTTCATCTACATTAAGTAGCGGTCTAGCTGCTTTTGCATCGGCAGGGAAGGGGTATCTGACTGTTAAGCCTGCTACTGCAGGTGGACCAGGGGGTATTTCATCTTTAACGCCTCCATCATCAATTGTACAGACATCCAACTTTTTTATTGCAACAAGCGTTGATAAGAATACAAAAAAAGGAATCATCTATCTTCAACAATTAGGCGTTGAGTCTAGTAATGAATCGTCATATACCGCTGTTAGCTATGAATCTTCAGCTAATAAAATCGGTATAGGAAACGTGGCTTATACAGGCTCTAGTAATACAGCTACTTATTCTGAAGCAATCATTTTTGATAACGCTTTAACTTTGGCTGAGATTCAAAATGTAGCATTACGCTCTAAAGATCGTATGGCGAATAGGAATATAAGTTTTTAAATGAAAAATTTAGAAGCAGTTAAAGAAGCTCTTACATGGCTCGGCACACCTTATCACCATCAAGGGCGTGTTAAGGGAGTTGGTGTGGACTGTGGTACTTTGATCTGTGAAGTCTATGAAAAAGTTGGACTCATGGACCATTTAGACCCGCGGCCATATCCACCTGACTGGCACTTACACCAGATGGGACAGCGTTATTTAGAACTCATTTTAGGTGTATGTGATCCAGTGGAAGGGCCACCGCAACCGGGCGACATTGTTTTATATCATTTTGGCAAATGCATCAGTCATGGTGCAATTGTTATCGAATGGCCACAGGTCATTCATAGTTACCTCCATCAGGGAGTCATTATCCAAGATGGAACAAAAGGAAGTTTAGCCCGGCGAATTGCCGGGTTTTTTCGTATGAAGAGGCTTAAATAAATGGGTGGATTATTTGGTAGTACTACAATTAGTACAACGGATACCCGTATTAACTCTATGCGGATCCAGCAGTCAGCTTATGGGCTTTGCCAGCCATTGGTTTATGGTAAAACCCGTGTTGCGGCTAATATGTTTTGGTATGGAGATTTTACAGCTACACCTCATACAACAGTTCAAAAGTCTGGTGGTAAGGGTGGGGGTACAAAAACCAGTAATACCACCTTTAGTTATAGCGCCTCTCTCATGCTCGGTTTATGTGAAAACCAGATTAAAAAGATTGGCCTGATTTGGGTAGACAAAGAGCAATATGTACCTAAACAAGAAGGATCTATTATTTTAGATCCCATCGACCAGTTAAAATTTGAATTATTCGATGGAAATAATAATCCGCCGTGGGGATGGTTAGTATCAAAGCATCCAGAACAGGCAATTAACTATCCGTATTTGGGGTATGTAGCTGTAGCTAATTATGAGATGGGTAATAGCGCCAGCCTTTCAAATCATAATTTTGAAGTGATCAGTACTATCACGCTATCTGACACAATTGATGATGCTAACCCGGCAGATGTTATTGAAGATTTTATTACTCATCCACGTCATGGTGCGGCCCCAAATCTTAACATTGCAGATCTGGAAGAGTTTAGAACCTATTGCCGGGCAGCTAATCTCTTGATTAGCCCTGCATTCACAGAGCAACGCCCAGCTTATGAAACTATCAATGAGATTGTCGAGGCGGTTAACTGTGCTGTGGTACCAAGCCCAGATGGCTTAAAGATCCGTTCTTTTGGGGACTCTGCAATAACGGGTAACGGTGTTACCTTTACACCTGATCTCACACCGGTTTACCACTTAACTGATGATGACTTTATTGGCGATGATGAGCCTGTACGTGTGCGCCGTAGTCGTGACACAGATGCCTATAATCATGTGCAGATTGAATATATTAATCGCTATAACCAGTACAACACCGAAACAACAGAAGCCAAGGACCAAGCAAATATTGAAATGTTTGGCTTGCGTACCGAGGACCCCGTGGAATGTCATTATTTCTGTGAGCCAAAAATAGCTCGCCATGCTGCACAACTTCGCTTACAACGACTGCTATATGTTCGCAATGAGTATGAATTTGATTTGGGATGGAAGTACTGCCGATTAGAGCCAATGGACATTCTTACGTTGACTGAATCGGGATTGGGGCTTGATAAATTCCCTGTTCGTATTACACGTATAGAGGAAGATGAAAGCGGCATGTTAACCGTTACTGCAGAAGAATTATCTATCGGTTCAAGGTCTGCCATTGAGTATGACTCTCAAGTGTCAAATGGTTATCAGGGCGGAAATGAAGAGCCGGGTAATGTGAATGCACCATCTATATTTGAGCCACCGCTGGATCTTACGGATGGCAAGAATCAAGTTTGGGTTGCTGTCTCGGGCGGGGCTAATTGGGGTGGATGTAATGTTTGGGTGAGCCTTGATAATACGACATATGAAATGATTGGCACAATTTATGGATCGGCACGTTATGGGCAGCTTGTTACAACAATTGATGCAGATGATACGACATTACAAGTTGAGCTAAATACAGCAAGCCAGATCTTCAGCGGAACATTAGAAGATGCTCAAGCTGACCAAACACTTTGTAAAGTGGGGGATGAGTATTTTAATTATCAGGTAGCCACCTTAAACGGATCTGGTCTTTATACCTTAAGTGATGTTTTACGTGGACGTTTTGATGATGCACAAAGCCACAACGCTGGTGAGCCATTTGTTCGTTTGGATAAAGCTATATTCAAATATCCGTACAATGAGGGTCTAGTAGAAAAACAAATCTTTTTAAAGTTCACAAGCTTTAATGGTTTGGAACGTAAGGAGCAAACCTTAGATGAGGTTACGGCGTATAGCTATACTCTAAGTGGCGGCCGTCCAGCAGGTGTTAAAGGTCTTTCCCTCCAATCACCGTTTGTTGGTACCACTTTCAAGGTTCAATGGCAAAGCTCAACTGGTGCAGATGGCTATCGTGTTCAGGTCTGGTCTAATGGGACAATGATTCGTCAAGTTGATACAACTAATACGGATTATAGTTATTCGATCGAAGAAGCCAAACAAGACGGTTTAGGCCGAGCTTATACAATTCGAGTGGCCAGCAAGAACGGCGACCAAGTTAGTACCTATGCTGAGTTAAGTATAAGTAATCCGGTACCGCCAGTACTTCTCAATGTTTATACAGCTGCTACTGTAGATTCGATTACTGTGAATTGGATACCTAGTGAAGTTCCGGATCTAAAAGACTATGCAGTATGGTTAAGTCCAACCTCTAATTTTGACCCAACTCAAATGCCACCTTCATGGACTGGTACAGAAACCACAACAACTTTTGGAGGACTTCAACCAACTACCCCTTATTACATTCGTGTTGCTGCACGTGATGTGTGGGAAAACACAGTCTGGAACTACACAAATCAGATTACTCAGAGTACTTCTGAAGCTTAAATTTAATTAATTTATAGCACCCATGCGGGTGCTTTTTTATTGCCTAATTCTGGAGTAAAAGGCATGGAACCAGTTTCTACAAGCGGTTTAACAGCAATTTTAAAATTTTATGGTGCAGCAATTATGGTGACTTTAGCGGTCGCTTTAGTTGCAGCAGTTGTATTGATGACACGTATGCCGCGCTCACCTCAAGAGTGGGCTGTAGGCTTGATCTGTACGGTTGTATCAAGTCTTGCTGGCGGCTCATTCATTATTGTGAAGTGGGGGCTTCATGAATGGGTTACTGATGTATGGGGGATGATTGCTCTAGGTGGGTTCTTCTTTGTTTGTGGTTTACCCGGTTGGGCTTTGGTCCGTTGGATTTTTAATTTCATAGATAAACAGGAAGGGAAAACGATTGTTGAAGTGATTAAAGAATTTAAGAAAGCCAGAAAAGATATCGAAAACAGTTAATGCCGCCTTCGGGCGGTTTTTTATTATCTAAGGAAACTGAAATGAATATTGAACAATATCTTGATGAGTTGATTAAGCGCGAAGGCGGGTATGTAAATAATCCTGCGGATCGAGGAGGGGCAACAAAGTACGGCATTACTGAAGCAGTAGCACGTACAAATGGTTTTAAGGGCAACATGAAAGATTTACCGCTTGATGTGGCCAAAGCCATTTATAAAAAGCAGTACTGGACAGCTCCGCGATTCGATCAAGTAAATACAATCAGCTCGGCAGTGGCTGAAGAGCTTTTAGATACTGGTGTGAATTGTGGTACTGGATTTGCAAAGCCACTTTTACAACGTTCTTTGAACTTGCTTAACAACCAAGGTAAAGCTGGTTTTCCTGATCTTGTTATTGATGGTGTTTATGGCTCTGAAACGCTGAGAGCTCTAAAAACATATTTGGCCAAACGTGGAAAAGATGGAGAGAAAGTCTTGGTACGAGTACTTAATATCATGCAAGGCCAGCGTTACATCGAAATCTGTGAACGTAATCCTAGCCAAGAGCAATTCTTCTACGGCTGGATTGCTAATCGAGTGGTGATCTAAATGAATCAATCAGAAACAGTAACTGAGCTTACGCCATATTTAGAATATTGGAGCAGCGGCATCTATATGTTTAAGTGCCCTGGTTGTAAATATTTGCATCCATTCCATGTTAAAGAGGGTGCACATCACAATGGCAGTACTTGGGATTTTAACGGAGATATAGATAGTCCAACATTTACACCTTCTTTACTTGTTAATGATCATTACCCTGCAAGCCGCTGTCATTTGTTTTTGACCGGCGGAAAGATTCAATTTTTATCCGACTGTCATCATGAATTGGCTGGGCAAACAGTCGACATGATACCAATCGATATTTAAGCTTTTACAGCTATGTATTCTATTAACATGATGTGTAGTTAATAGAATACATCCATTTTTATAATAGTGAGTTGTAATTGTGAATTTTTATGCCTTTATAAGTTCAATTAACTTATTGGAAAGATTTTCATAACTTTCTTTATAATTTGATATTTTCTTAGGATATGGGTTGAGGCTTTCTTGACAGTTGATTCTAAAAAAAGATACTGATCCAAAATCGCTTTGCCCAGTAGAGTTGAATTCTCGGATATCTTTTAAATACATTGTATGAAAATGGACTGTTTGCTTTTTAAGTAATTCATACGATTCTTTATAACACTTAAAAAAATCCGTTATTTCTTCTCTTAGAATAACCTGCTGTAGATGCTTTATATTTTGTGAAGTAATTTCCATTAGGTTTATATCTATAATGCATGGTTCTATTGTTGTTTTGATAATAGTAGTACCTTGTTGACTAGCCAAAACGATATCTTCAAGTTCATTTATATTAGGTATTAAATTGAAGTGACAATTTTCTAAAGAACTAAGAGCTTTCATTAAAAAATCTTTTTCTATATTTTTATTATATTCAACTTTCCAATTTTCATATATTACTAATGCTATATAAGCAGCTGCTAATGTTGTAATCCCACCAAAAAAACTAGCTGTCAAGGAAAAGGATTCTTTAACTGCCCCACCTAAATTATTAATATCCTTAATCATTAATGAGTAAATAAAACCAAAAAGAATAATTGAAATTACACAACAAACTAAAAAAACTGTTTGCACATGGTCTTTAATTTTCATAGATTTTCTGCAATTAAAATATATTGTAAGTTTATAAAAAATATTCAATTTTTAATAGTTAGTAATTCTTCCCATCTGAACGGATTTCTACTCAACTTATCTCTCGACATCGACCAAGTTCGACCCGGCACATAACATGGACCAACACCGAGCTTTTTCTTTCCGAATTTTGTGTGCACGTTATCTAGTGTTTTCATCAATTGTTCTTTCTTTTCTATTACTTCAAAATCTGTGAGCAGGTCATAGGTATGGCCTGCCTTAGGTTCTAAGCCTGTTAATATGACACCGCATTTTTTATACTTGATGCCTTCTTTAAAGATTTCTGACACCATTTTTACTGCTGCTCTTACGAAATCTGTTGAGCAATCTGTGGGTTCAGAAAATGCGCCAGTAATAGACTTATTATAAAATGGCGCACTTTCATCAAATGGGCTTGATTGAACAAATACAAGTAGACAACCACATAGTGACTCTTCATCACGCAACCGTTTACATGCTTCTTGTGCATGCATTGCTATAGCTTCTTTCAAATCATCTAGCTCAGTTACTTTTGCCCCAAAGGAACATGATTTAATAATTTGTTTTTTTGATGCTGGGGTGTCTTCAATCTCAATACATGAGATGCCTTGTAGTTCATTAATTGTACGAGCCATGACGATAGAAAACTGCCGCTGCATTTCACGTGCCTCAGTACAAGCTAGATCCAATACTGATTTGACCCCCATAGAATACAACTTCTTTGCATGCTTACGACCAACGCCCCAGACTTCACTCACATCTATTTGAGCAAAGTAGTATTCTTTATTGCACGGATCCATATTCACTAAATCACAAACGCTGTTAAAGCCAGGATTTTTCTTTGCAATGTGATTTGCGATCTTTGCTTCTGTTTTACTTCTGCCGATTCCGACACAAACAGGCAGGCCTAACCACTTCCAGATTTGTTGGCGCATCTCTTGGCCAACCTTCTCTAAATCAAAGTTCTTTTCATAAGCTGAGAAATCAATAAAGCACTCATCAATCGAGTACGGTTCAACTTCTTCTGCAGTTACGTAAGAGGCAAGGATCGTATGAAAGCGCCGTGACATTTCTGCATACATTGCGTAGTTGCTTGAAAGTACGAGCACCTTATGTTGCTGAACAATATCTATAATTTGAAAAAGTGGCACACCCATTTTTATATTTAAGGATTTTGCCTCGTTGCTACGCGCCACAGCGCACCCATCGTTATTTGACAAAACAATAACTGGTCTATCATTCAAAGACGGGTCAAAGACTCGCTCACATGAAACGTACATGTTATTTACATCGATGAGAAAAAATACTTTGTTCTCATGTTTCATGACTTAATGCCGTGTCATTTTAATGATATGAGTGACAACGCCCCAGATAATCAGTTCTTGGCCGTCCGCTAAATAAATATTTTTATATTCAGGATTTTCTGCTTTAAGCCATTGGCCTTTTTCATCGATCATTAAACGTTTAACTGTGAATTCATTGTCAATTAGTGCAATAACGATATCGCCGTGCTTTGCATCAAGACTACGATCCACAATCAATTCATCATCAATATCTATACCCGCATTGAGCATTGATAGTGATGCAACTTTGACAATAAACGTTGAAGTTGCGTTTTTGATTAAGTGCTCATTCATATCGAGCGCTTTATCGACATAATCTTGTGCTGGAGAGGGGAAGCCAGCGGAAATCTTTTCTAAAGCATAAGGGACAAGCATGTGAGTTGATGGTACAACTAGCTTGATAGACATAACCTCAGATAAAACAAAACTTTTTTGAAGGAATGGCTTTATCTTGATAATGGAAGGTGCAATTTCGCTCATAAGTTTCCCCTAGCTTGATTTTGTAACATATTCAAGATGATATTCTAGAGATGAGCTTAAATTCAAATTTAAAAAGCTGTGGATAAACAAATAGAAGTCAAAAATTGACGCAGTATCTGGCGCATTTGGTCGGAAATTCTGCAATTCTAAAAGGGTAAACCCTAATTATTGGTTAGAGACTTTAATTTATCCAACCACTTTGCATATGCTTCTGTTTGCTGAGGTAAATATTCATAATAATCATAAGTACCTTGTTCACCTGACATTACATGGCCAATCATGAGTTGTGCTACATCACGCGATGTAAAAGCACTGAAATTAGTACGTGCTGTTCTTCTTAGGTCATGAAGAGACCAATGCTTCATATGATAGTCATGATGTCTTCTGAGTCGCTCCATTAAGTAACCAGGTAATGAATTAGAGGATCCATGACTCATAGGTGTTTCTTCACTATCATTCGTTAAGAAATACTCACATGAGCTATATTCAAAAGCTTCAACAATTAATGCCTCCATTTCAGGCAAAATAGGGCGAATGATTTCACGACCAGTTTTCTTACCAGTCTTGTTGTTAATCACCGGTACAATCCAGACCTTTCTATTTAAATCAAAATCTGTCTTTTTAGCTTTTCTAAGCTCACCATTACGGCAGCCAAACATTAAACATAGTTTTAAGAAAATTTTGTTTTTAGGCAAAATATTTGATTCTTCAATAGCCATCAAAACCATCTTAATTTCTTCATCAGAAAGAAATCTTGTTCCTCTGTTTCGCTCTATACCTAGATCTTCCTTAGCATAGATATCAGATAGAACATTTACTTCAAGTAGTTGTCTTTTTTTGGCCCACTTCAGAACCTGTTTTGCATTCGTTAATACGCGATCTGCAATTGAAGGCACATCATCCGCCAACTCTTCAAGTAAGGCCAACCATTGCTGTAAAGTAATGCGATCAACTGGTAAATCGCCAACTTCAGGAATTACATGCTGCTCAAAGGTATTCCTAATTTGCTGGGCAGAAGTTTTCTTCTTCAGGCAATAACTTTCATACCAGTCATTAAAAACTTCTTCAAATGTGCTGGCATCAATGTATTTTTGCTGCTGTACACGAACCTCAACTTTAGGATTCATTCCTTTATCTAAAAGTGACCGCATTTCGCCAGCTTTCATGCGTGCATCTTTGAGTGACATATGAGGGTAGGTGCCCAGATCTAAGCGTTCGGCTTTTCCAGCAAAACGGTACCGAAGCTGAAAAACAATTTTCCCTTTAGGTGAGATCCTGACACTCATTGAGTCCCGATCTGCTATTTCTTCAACTTTATCACGTGCCTTGCCGTTATTAGCTTTCAGCCACACTTCAGTTAAAGCCATAGTCCACCTGTGTACATATTTTTAGTCAATTAAGAGATAAGTGCGAATATGTACACGTATGTGTACATAATTGATGAGGCTTATTCTGTCCTAAAATGTCTTAGTGTGTCTATATTAAAAATGGGGGAAATATTGAGAAATAAGGCTTTTATTGTAGTTTTTGTCTTAGTGTGTCTTGGAGTGGCTAAATGGCATTAATTCTTTTGAACGATTAATGCCATAGTTGTTCCATATAAGCCATGACCCTGAGAGGCTTGTCAGGGTCAGTTACACAAAAAGTGAAGTCTTATTTTTGTTCAAGCCAAGCAGGTAATGCTGCCATAACTTGTCCAAACTTCTCGTTAAGTGGCGCGCCACCTTGTGCTAAGTCAGGTTTACCACCACCTTTACCACCTAACTCGGTCGCTAAATGTTTGATGATGTCACCTGCTTTTAGATTTGCAGTGTATTGCGACGCGACTGATGCAATCAGGCTGACTTTGTCACCCTCTACACCTGCTAACACAATCACTGCGTTCTCTAATTTTGATTTTACACTGTCATGTAAGTTGCGAAGCGCTTTGGCATCAACACCCTGAACAGTAGTAATAAGCGTTTGACGACCAGCAATAGTTTGAACTTGGTCAATCAAATCAGCCGCTTGGAAGTTTGCCAATTTTTGGTTGAGTTGTTCAATCTGCTTTTGTAATGCAGAAACCAATTCTACATTGGCTTGTACACGCTCAACCGTTTGGTCTTTCTGTGCTTTTAATAAGCTATTAATGTGCTGGATATCATGATCAGCTTTTTGTACTACTTCTAATGCTTTAGTACCAGTCACTGCTTCAATACGACGTACGCCTGCAGCTACGCCACCTTCAGAAGTGATTTTGAATAAACCAATATCACCTGTACGTTTTACGTGAATACCACCACAAAGTTCGATTGAGAAGTTTTTCTCGTCAATGACTGAGCCCATAGAGAGTACACGAACTTCATCACCGTATTTTTCACCGAACAACATCATTGCGCCTTTTGCTTTCGCAGTTTCAATGTCGAGTAGTTCAGTTGTTACAGCAGTATTTGCAATGATTTCAGCATTTACGAGACGTTCAACTTGTTGTAGTTGTTCAAATGACACAGGTTGGTCATTTGCAAAGTCAAAACGTAAGATATCACTTGCAACCAAAGAGCCTTTTTGTTGTACATGTGAACCTAAAATTTGACGAAGGGCAGCATGCAACAAGTGAGTTGCTGAGTGGTTACGCGCAGTAGCTTCACGAATGTCTGCTTTAACAATCGCTTCTACATTTTGACTGGTTTTAAGGTTACCAACAGTCACAATACCTTGATGAACAAAGGCGCCACCAGACTTTTTCGTATCCTGAACTTCAAAAATACCTGTTTCGTTTTTGAAGATACCAGTATCACCAATCTGACCACCGCTTTCAGCATAGAAAGGAGTTTGGTTTAAAACGATAAGTGCTTCGTCGCCTTCAGAAACTTCATCAACTTGTACGCCATCTTTATAGATCGCTACAATCTGGCCTTGACCGGTTGTGTTGGTATAACCGTCGAATTGAGTTTCGCCTTCAACTTTTACAATGTTGTTATAGTCAACAGCAAATTTACCAGCATCACGCGCACGTTGACGCTGTGCAGCCATTTCAACTTCAAAACCTGCTTCATCAATAATAAAGCCACGTTCACGTGCAATATCAGCAGTTAAATCTGTTGGGAAACCGTAAGTGTCGTAAAGTTTAAATACAGTCGCACCCGGAATAGTTTTATCTTTTAACTGAGCAAGTTCACCTTCAAGAAGTTTTAAACCTTGCTCTAAGGTTTTAGCAAACTGTTCTTCTTCACGAATTAAGGTTGCTTCAATGACTTCACGGCGAGCTTCTAACTCAGGATAAGCCTGTCCCATCACTTCAATTAATGGTTGCAACATTTTGTAGAAGAACGTACCTGTTGCGCCAAGCTTGTTACCGTGACGGACAGCACGGCGGATAATACGACGTAATACATAACCACGTCCTTCATTACTTGGGTTTACACCATCAGCAATTAAGAAGCAGCAAGAACGTGCATGGTCTGCAACTACACGTAAAGAAGGCTGACCTTCATCTTCAATACCAATGATGTTTGCAGCAGCTTTTAATAAGTGTTGGAACAGGTCAATGTCATAGTTTGAATTAACATGTTGCAATACGGCAGAAATACGCTCTAAGCCCATACCGGTATCTACAGATGGAGCAGGGAGTGGGTGAAGTACGCCATCAGCAGTACGGTTAAACTGCATGAAAACGTTGTTCCAGATTTCAATGAAACGGTCACCGTCTTCTTCAGGTGAACCAGGTAAACCACCCCAAATGTGTTCACCGTGGTCGAAGAAAATTTCTGAACATGGACCGCAAGGACCTGTATCACCCATTGCCCAGAAGTTATCTGATGCGTATTTTTCGCCTTTGTTATCACCAATACGGATAATACGTTCTGGTGCTAGGCCGATTTCTTTATTCCAGATGTCATAAGCTTCGTCATCAGTATGGTAAACCGTGACATAAAGTTTATCTTTTGGTAAAGCAAGCCATTGTTCGCTAGTTAAAAATTCCCATGCGAACTTGAGAGCATCACGTTTGAAATAGTCACCAAATGAGAAGTTACCCAACATTTCAAAGAATGTATGGTGACGAGCTGTATAACCAACATTATCTAAATCGTTATGTTTACCACCTGCACGTACACATTTTTGTGATGTTGTTGCACGTACATAATCACGTTTTTCAAGACCTAAAAAACAGTCTTTAAACTGGTTCATCCCAGCATTTGTAAATAATAAAGTTGGGTCGTTGGCAGGAACAAGAGAACTCGATGCAACACGTGTATGCCCTTGCGTTTCAAAGTAGCGCAAAAATGCTTCACGAATTTCAGCAGATGTCATTAAACGAGTACTCACAACCAAGTCACTCCATATTTTCGAATTTGGCTAAAAGCATCACCACAAGTTTATTTGTTCACAAAACTCGCATGTGATACGGGGCTTATTTTTAAAAAACGCTAAATTGTAACGGAAAAACCCCACCGAACCAACGATTTTAGAGGGAATATCTTACAAAACTGTGATTTGGCTAAAAATCTATATTCAATTAGCCATGACGTGTTTTACTATATGCCTTCTTTCGCTTCTCGATTTGTAGATAAGGATAGGTCATGCAACGTATCGCCATTAATGGGTTTGGCCGGATTGGACGTAATGTTTTACGTGCCTGGTTTGAGAGCCCGAAACAATTTCATTTTGAAATCGTGGCGATTAACGATATAGCAGATGTACATACACTGGTACATTTATTCAAATATGACTCAACGCATGGTCGTTTTAATGGCAAAGTTGATATCACCATTGAAAATGAAAAGATTTATTTAAATATTCAATCTAACCAGAGACTCTTAAAGGTTGAAGTTTTGCAGCAAAAACAGCCGGAACTTTTACCATGGGCAAGTTTAAAAATTGATGTTGTACTTGAGTGTACAGGTTTATTCCGCTCCCATGCTGATGCTACCCGCCATTTAGAAGCAGGGGCTAAAAGGGTCATTATTGGCGCTGCGCCTTTTGATCATGTTGATGCTGCAATTGTTTATGGTGTTAACCATGCTGATGTGAAAGCGACTGATCAGATTATATCGAGTGTGTCATGTACGACACAGGCTTTAGTTCCACTGGTTAAAATCATTGATGATGCATTTGGCATAGAAACAGCGCTTATGACCGAAATTCATGCGGTAACAGCAGATCAGTCGGTGCTTGATCATGCGCATCGTGATTTGCGTCGTGCTCGAGCTTCTGGGCAAAACATTATCCCGACTACTTCTAGTGCGCTCGGTGCTTTAAAGCGTGTAATGCCAAAAATGGAAAATCGTATTGATGGTTACTCAATTCGGGTACCTACTATTAATGTAGCGGCAATTGATTTAACGTTTATCGCGCAATCTCCAATTACGGTTCATCATATTAATGAATTGCTAATTAAAGCATCTCAAACAGATTATGCAGAAATTATGGCTGTAACAGATGAACCATTAGTTTCAAGTGATTTTAATCATTCGCCTTATTCACTTATTGTTGATTTAACTCAGACCATGGTTGTTGGACATCAAGCCAAAGTATTTGCTTGGTATGATAATGAATGGGGCTATGCAAATCGTTTATTGGATTTATGCGATTCTTTCAAAAGTTAAATTTGGTTAATTGGAAACCGGGTGATAGTTCAGTTATTGCCCCATTCTTTGGTCTAAGAACTTTTATTGATAATAGAAGTCAAAAACAATAAGTCTTTGAATATTATTTTTAATTCATAGAGTCTACTTTTTGACTTTAGAGTTTATTAAGAAAGATTTATGCAAATTGTCAGGTGCATGGCACAAAGTATCATGCTACACTAAGAGAAATCGGGTGTGTTCCCGATTTTTTTATGTGGGGTCGTTCCACGTTGATCAGATTTTAGGCTTGAAATATGACCATTTCAGAGACATGGTTGCTGCCTGACGGGGTAGCAGATGTATTGCCGGAACAGGCGCAAGTCATTGAAAAACTTCGCCGTGAAGCTATAGATTTCCTCGCAGTACGAGGTTATCAACTGGTATATACACCATTTATCGAATACATCGAATCGTTGTCTTCATTATCAGAATCAAATCAAGACCTGGATTTAGTAACTTTTAAGGTGATTGACCAGCTTTCAGGCCGTTTACTCGGTATCCGTGCTGATATGACACCGCAAGTTGCACGTATTGATGCACATGTAAGACCTGTTGAAGGTGTTGCACGTTACTGTTACGCAGGGACTGTATTACATACAAAACCACAAAATTTCAATGCGACTCGCGCACCTTTACAATTAGGCGCAGAGTTATATGGGCATGATAGTATTGAAGCTGATGTCGAAATGGTCGACGTGATGCTTGGTTTGATTGAAAATGCCTATACTTTGCAAGGCGCACATTTAGACTTAGGGCATGTAGGCCTATTTCGTAGCTTAGTAAAATATGCGGGTCTTTCTAAAAATGAAGAGCATGAGTTATCTGATCTTTATCAAAGAAAAGCATTGCCTGAGTTAGCTGAATTTACCCAAAATTTAAATATGGGTTCAGATTTCTATGCACTTGGCCGTTATGCAAGTGATTTAGATGCCTTACAAGCGCATTTAAGTGCAGATATTTTAAAAGATGCTGAATTTGATGCTGCATTAAATGCACTTAAAACCACTCTCGAACAGATTAAAAACCGTTGGCCAGCACTTAATGTTGGAATTGACGTGGTTGAACTTCGCAGTTACCACTACCACACTGGTTTGATGTATGCAGTTTATGCACCAAATCGTGCCGCACCTTTAGCGCAAGGTGGCCGTTATGATGGTATTGGGGAACACTTCGGTCGTGCACGTCCGGCTACCGGTTTTAGTTGTGATTTATATGCTTTAGGTGCGAACCAGTTTGCCGAAATCGAAACTGTAGTGGCACCTAAAGGTACAGAAGCTGATTTACTTAAAGCAATTGCGAATGCGCGTTCAGAGGGTTTACGTGTAGTTCAATTGTTAGGTAATGATGATTTAAGTTCTATTCCTTATGCAACACATCAATTGGTATTGCAAAACGGACAATGGAATATTGAAAAGATTTAAACGCCAGCAGTAAGTTTTTTACTGATGGTTTCCAATTTTAACAGCATGATGTAATGAGGCTATTATGGGCAAAAATGTTGTGGTACTTGGTACCCAATGGGGCGACGAAGGTAAAGGTAAAATCGTCGACCTGCTCACAGATCAGGCGGCTGCGGTAGTACGTTATCAAGGCGGACATAACGCAGGTCATACTCTTGTCGTAGGTGGTAAAAAGACTGTATTACACCTCATTCCATCAGGCATTTTACGTGAAAACGTATTGTGCTTAATTGGCAATGGCGTGGTGCTTTCACCAGCAGCATTAATTGAAGAAATGGGAATTTTGGAAGCTGAGGGTGTTCCGGTTAAGGAGCGTCTACGCATTTCTCCAAACTGTCCACTTATTTTGCCTAACCACATTGCTCTTGATCAGGCACGTGAGAAGAAACGTGGTAACGCTAAAATCGGTACTACAGGTCGTGGTATCGGTCCTGCGTACGAAGATAAAGTTGCGCGCCGTGCAGTGCGTGTTGCTGACCTAGTTCGTGGTGGTGCAGCGTTAGAAGAAAAACTAGCCGAAATGCTAGAGTTACATAACTTCCAATTGACTCAGTTCTACGGTGTAGAAGCGGTTAAATTTGAAGACGTATTGGCTCTTTGCAACCAATGGCGTGAAGTTCTTGCTCCATTAGTGATTGACGTAACTAAAGTATTACATGACTACCGCAAAGAAAGTAAGGCTGTAATGTTTGAAGGCGCTCAAGGTTCACTTCTAGACATCGACCACGGTACTTATCCGTATGTTACCAGCTCAAATACAACTGCTGGTGGTGTAAGTTCTGGTTCAGGTATGGGTCCTTTACATCTTGATTATGTATTAGGTATTACGAAAGCTTATACAACACGTGTAGGTGCTGGTCCGTTCCCAACTGAATTGGTTTACGATGCTGCGAGTGATTCTGGTGACCCAATTGGTAAACATTTGGGTACTGTAGGTCATGAGTTCGGTGCTTCTACTGGTCGTCAACGTCGTTGTGGTTGGTTTGATGCTGAAATCTTACGCCGTTCTGTAGATGTAAACTCACTTTCAGGTATTTGCTTAACTAAACTTGACGTTTTAGATGGTTTAGAAGAAGTGAAAATCTGTGTGGGTTATGAAAATACAGATTCAGGTTGTGTAGGTTCTTCTGATGCGGTTTCTTTCGAATGCTTGAAACCAATTTATGAAACTATGCCAGGTTGGAGCGAGTCAACTGTTGGTTTAACGAGCATTGACCAATTACCTGCAAATGCTTTGGCTTATGTAAAACGTATTGAACAATTAATCGAATGTCCGATTGATATCGTTTCAACTGGTCCAGACCGTGCAGAAACAATCATTTTACGTCATCCATTCTCTGCGTAATTCGCAAAGATAAAAATAGCCTCCTAAAAGGGGGCTTTTTTATACCCTACTAAAGTGCAGTTTTGGTTTGGTTCGATTCAGATTAAAACATGATATATAGATCAGAAATCATAGGCTCAGGATGAAGCTGCAACCCACTATTTCAAAAACCATTTTTTATTCTTTTTTATTTGCTATAGGTGGTTCACCCACATTAGCAATGCTGATTATTTATGGTCAAAATTATAATCCGGACTTCTTCATGACGGCATTTATGAGTCTTTCTGTCCTGATTGCTTGTGTCCTCATTCCTGTTGTTCTCATACAAAACAGTTATTTACTCTGGAAGAGGAAAAATCCTAATCTTGAAGAGAAAGTTAAGACTTTAAGTCATGTTTATCTTGGTTTAAACATAATATGTTTAATATTCTGGATTTATTTGATGACTTTATCTAATTGACCGTTACATAAATACTATGATCGTGAAGAAATGAGAGATTTAAAGCGTGAGTGGTATTTCTTATAATAAGTGCAAAAGAATAAACAGTTTTTTAACGATTTAGGTGACCCATGTTAATGAATAAAAAGTTCGTTCTAAGCTTGTGCGCAGCAGGTGCAGTAACAATTTCTGGTTGTGCCACAATGGCTGATATGGCAGGTGCAGATACCGCGACTTTAAATGCTCAATCTGCACAAAGTTTCAATAAAATGGTGCAGGAAGCGCGTGGTAAAGGTGCTTTAGATACAAGCTCAAGTACCTATAACCGTATTAATGCGGTTTTTAACCGTTTAAAACCTTATGCGAATCAAATGAATCAGACAGGCCAGCCATTTAGTTGGCAATTGGCTGTATTGAAGTCAGATACGATTAACGCTTACGTTGCGCCTGGTGGCAAGGTTGTGTTTTACACAGGTATTGTAAATAAACTGAACTTGACTGATGCTGAAATTGCAGCAGTTATGGGCCATGAAATGACTCACGCCTTGGAAGAGCATGCAAAAAGTAAAATTGGCGCACAAGCTTTAACTGATTTAGCGTTAAATATTGGTTTAAGTCAGATTAATGGTGGTAATGTGAGTCAACTAGGCGCGGCTGCGGCTCAGTTAGGCACGCAAGTAGGTGTGGGTCTGCCATATTCTCGTAGTTTGGAAAGCCGTGCTGACCAAGGTGGTTTAATGCTAATGGCGCGTGCAGGTTATAACCCAAATGCAGCGATTACGCTTTGGGAAAAAATGAACAAGCTTGAAGGCAGTGGATCATCTTTCTTGTCTACTCACCCATCAAACGCTCAACGTATTAATGACATGCGTAAGAATTTACCTGCGGCATTAGCTATTTATAATGGTCGTAAGTAAGTTTTAACACTAATAGAACTAATGTTAAAAACGGATGCTTGAGCATCCGTTTTTGTTTTTAAGGAGCAGGATTAGGCTGTTGTATATGAATAGCCTCAATGCCTTGTAAAATCTCTGGTGAAAGCTCGATTTCAAAAGCTTGGATATTTTCTTTGAGCTGATCTAAATTGGTTGCACCAATAATCGTACTCGTCACAAAAAATTGCTGCTTAATAAAAGCTAGAGCCAATTGAGTCAGGCTTAAACCATGCTTTTCAGCAAGCTGTGCATATTGTTCAGTTGCCCATTCACTTTGCGGGTTGCTGTATCTGCTAAAGCGAGGGAAAAGTGTAACGCGGGCATTGGCTGGTCGAGCCCCATTTCTAAATTTGCCAGTTAAATAACCAAAAGCAAGAGGAGAGTATGCAAGTAAACCTACACCCTCATATTTGGCAATTTCTGACATACCGATTTCATAGGTGCGATTAAGCAGACTATACGGATTTTGCACACTCACAAATTTACTCACACCTAAATTTTCGGCAAGCTGAAGGAACTTCATGGTGCCCCACGGTGTTTCATTAGATAAGCCGATATAACGAATGCGGCCTCGATTAATCTCTTTTTGGAGAGCGAGTAATGTTTCTTCTAAGGGAGTAGTATCGTAATCATTTTGGGCTTGCTGATTACCATAAGCGAGCGTTCCAAAGAAGTTGGTATGGCGTTCAGGCCAATGTAATTGATAAAGATCAATATAATCAGTTTGTAAGCGTTTGAGAGAGCCATCAATCGCTTGTGTAATATGTTCACTATTAAACTTGGTATGGCCTTCTCGAATATGTGTTCCACCAAAGCCGGGACCTGCAATTTTTGAAGCAAGGAATACTTTATCGCGCTGACCATGCTGTGCAAACCAATTGCCTAAGATGGTTTCGGTTGCTCCATATGTTTCTGGTTTAGGAGGCACGGAATACATCTCTGCCGTATCCCAAAAATATAAACCGTGTTCTAAAGCGTAATTGAGTTGTTCGAAAGCTTCTTGTTGAGTATTTTGCTCACCAAATGTCATGGTACCTAAGCAAATTTCAGGAAGGTTAATGCCAGTGTGACCAAGTGGTTTAAATTGCATACTGCGAAATCCTTAAGAAATTTTAAGTTAGCCTAACGGAGAATATGTATTCAACTTAAATCATAAAAACAGAATAGTTTGTAAGCTTTGTGTATTAACTCATTGTTGCATATAAAAAAAGCAAACCGAAGTTTGCTCTTTATTCAATAATTACGAGTAATTATTCTTCGTCATCATAGTCTTCGTCAGTGACTGGGGTTTCTTCTAATGAAGTATCAAAAATTAGAATAGCTTTACCGTCAGTTTGAATCATACCTTGATCTTCTAAGGTCTTTAATACACGGCCAACCATTTCTCGTGAACACCCGACAATGCGTCCAATCTCTTGTCGAGTAATACGAATTTGACGGCCATTCGGCAAGATCATTGCTTCTGGTTGTGAAGATAGGTCGATTAAGCAACGCGCAATACGACCTGACACATCAATAAATGCAAGATCGGTCATTTTACGAGTTGTATTTTTTAAACGACGAACGAGTTGCGCGAAAACGGCATAGCTGAGATCTGGATACTGTTTGCTCAGTTCGTGGAAGTTGTCATATGAAATTTCTGCAATTTCACAGACATCACGGGTACGAACTTCAGCTGTACGTTGAGGGTTCGGTTCGAAAAGCCCCATTTCCCCAAAGAAGTCACCAGGATTCAAATATGCCACAACAATTTCACGTTCATCGTCTTCACGTAAAATAATTGAAACTGAGCCTTTTAAAATTAAATATAAAGATTTTGACTCTGTTCCGGCATCAACAATTGTGGTTCGTTTTGGATATCTGTTGATGTGAGCACGTTTTAACAATGCTTTAACGGATTCAGGTAGTTGCCCCGGAGATAAAGCATCTGTGCTGAGTTGTGAAAAATTTGAAGTCATGCTTGATATGTTCCGAATAGGGTAAACAATTCACACAAGCTCGAGATGAGCTATTACACAGAAGAGATGAAATTCCTTATCAACTCATTTTATGTTAGTGTACAAAACAAGGGTCTGTTGACATTTCACAGATGGTTGCGACATAAGACAATTTTTCTGGACGTTACGAAGCAAGAACTAGGGAATTTAGTCATTCTAAATCAATAGAGCTTAACAACGAAACGAACAAAAAAATCTGGCCTTGCGCTGCATCAAAGATGCTTTAATTGCACCTCAGATTCCGGCTGAAATTTAACAAACTTTATTACAAAACTGGACAAAGGATTGCCCTTGTCTGTGTTTTGCGTTTTATTTGGATTAATTTTTAGCTATTACGCAATCCATAGATGAAATGTCAACAGACCCTGCTTAAATTTATAATTTTTTTTGGGTAGTTGCAATGCAAACAAGTGTACATTGGCTAGAGAATGTTGCTTTTGAAGCGAAATCAGAGAGCGGTCATAGTGTAGTGATGGATGGCTCACCTGAGTACGGTGGTGAAAACCGTGGACCACGTCCTATGGAGTTGATATTAATGGGACTTGGTGGGTGTGCTTCGTTTGATATTGTGACTATTTTAAAGAAATCCCGTCAAGATGTGACGAATGTCGTATGTCAGCTTAAAGCTGAGAGAGCAGATGCAATTCCGGCAGTTTTCACCAAGATCCATTTACACTTTGTAGTGACAGGTAAAGCTGTAAAAGAAAAACAGGTCGCAAAAGCAGTAGAGCTATCAGCTGAAAAATATTGTTCAGCAAGTAAAATGCTTTCAGATGGTGGCGTAGAAATTACTCACGATTTTGAGATTATTGAAGCAGCGTAATTTTATTTGTGAATGCCTAAAAAATAAAAAGCTAACAGTCATGTTGGCTTTTTTTTATGATAAGAATAATTAAAAAATAAAAGGAGAGAGTTAAGTGAATATCCGTTTAGCACAATGGGATGATACCGAAACCATATGTTATTTACTTAAACAAATGGGATATTCACAGCCTTTAAAAGTAGTTCAGGAACAATTTCAAATACTAAGTAAAGATCCTAATGCGATTACGTTGGTCGCAGCTGACGATTTAAAAGTGTATGGAGTTTTATCGCTTTATTTTATTCCACAAATTGCCTTACAAGGTGACTTTGCCAAAATATGTTATCTATGTGTTGACGAGAAGATGCGTAGTAAAGGAGTGGGGCATTTGCTTGTACAAGAAGCAGAACGGTTAGCGAAGCAACGTGGTTGTGACCGAATGGAACTTCATTCGGGGATACAAAGACCTTTGGCACATCAATTTTACCTAAGAGAAGGCTATGTCGAAGCGCCAAAGTACTTTCGTAAAGTTTTAAATTAATGAGTCGTATTTAAAAAAAGTTGAGGGTCTACCCGTGCATTGTTAAGGCTCATTCCCCAATGTAAATGGGGGCCTGTGACACGTCCTGTTTTACCGACGAGACCTAAAGTTTCCCCTTGACGAATATGTTGGCCTTTTTCTACTTTTATCTCGCTTAAATGACAAAACATACTAATTAAGCCTTGACCGTGATCGATTAATACAGTTTGCCCATTAAAAAAATAATGACCTGTTTGAACGACTACACCGTCTGCTGGAGCAACTACTTTTTGGCCTATTGGTGCTGGAATATCTAGACCTGAGTGTGGAGCACGTTCTTCACCATTAAAAAAGCGTTTTTTACCAAAAGAATTGGTAAATTTTCCCGAAGTTGGGCGTATAAATTTTGGTAAGGCTTGCCACGAACTTTGCGTAAATGAACTATAAACATCATTTTGTTCTTTAGCTTCTTGAGCGTAACGATCTAATTGACTTTGATTGGGATTTACATAGTCTTGATTGGTAACTTTAAGGCGTTGCTCAGCATATGGATAAGATTTAACTTCTATTTGAATAGGGGCTTTATTGGTATCGAGTTGAACACTACCAAGTGGAGTAGATAACGGAATACCGAAAACTGCATAACGCTGCTGTCCTTCTTGGCTAATTAAAACCGGTTTGTGTTGAAAAGTGACCTGAGTAATATCCGACGTTAAAGGAATAACTGCAATACCACCGGGTCTTCTTGAGTCTTGGGGTAACTCCGCCATTGCTAGAGTCGAGCTAAAAAGACAAGTTGTTAATATAATATGTTTTAAGCGCATTTTTAATTTCAAAAACAGGATGGAATTGGCAAGATAAATTAATTCTTAATTTGGGAATTCTCAATGAAGTCTTTGTGAAGACCATAAAATAGATGAGAGTAAATATAAATATTCAAGATATTTAATAAAATGTAGCCGAAGTGTACTTGAAATATATACAAAACAAACCCATATTATAATCGAGTTTTACTCGCAGTATTTTTTATAACTTAATGAAAAATATATAAAAATTTATTTGAAATCCGAAAAAGTGTTCCCATCTATTACACAAGTACGAATTTGTTGTGAGGAATAACAAGAATGCGATTTGAAAAATTTACGAACCGCTTGCAGCAAGCCCTCTCAGATGCTCAATCCTTAGCGATGGGTAAAGACCATACAGCTATAGCAGGTATTCATATTTTGAGTACTTTATTGGAAGAGCCGTCCAATATTAGTTTGTTGCAACAAGCAGGTGCACGGTTACCTGAACTTAAACAAAAGCTAGAGCAGGCTTTAAAAGATGCTCCGACTATTGCTAACCCGACGGGCGATGTCAATTTAAACCCAGAAGCAGTTAAAGCACTCAACTTGGCAGATCGATACGCGCAAAAAGCTGGCGATGAATTTTTGTCAACTGACTGGGTTTTATTGGGCTTGGCAGAAACTGGTGAAACAAAAAATATTTTAAGTGCCGTAGGTGTAACTCCCGACAGCTTACGCAAAGTAATTGAAAATATTCGAGGTAGTGACAAAGTCATGAGTAATAATCACGAAGACCAACGTGACTCACTTAATAAATATACGATTGATTTAACCGAGCGGGCTTTATCGGGGAAACTTGATCCGGTGATTGGGCGTGATGATGAGATTCGCCGTACCATTCAGGTCTTGTCACGCCGTACTAAAAATAACCCAGTACTCATTGGTGAACCTGGGGTAGGTAAAACCGCTATTGTTGAAGGTTTGGCACAACGTATTGTCAATGGTGAAGTACCAGAAGGCTTAAAGAATAAACGTGTTTTATCGTTAGATTTAGGTTCATTGCTTGCTGGTGCTAAGTATCGTGGTGAGTTTGAAGAACGTTTAAAAGCTGTTTTAAAAGATTTGGCGAAACACGAAGGCGAAATCATCTTGTTCATTGACGAGTTACATACACTCGTTGGTGCTGGTAAAGGTGACGGCGCGATGGATGCAGGTAATATGTTAAAACCTGCGTTGGCTCGTGGTGAGTTGCGCTGTGTGGGTGCAACAACCTTAGATGAATATCGCCAATACATTGAAAAAGATGCAGCCTTGGAGCGTCGTTTCCAAAAAGTACTGGTCGATGAACCAAGTGTAGAAGATACCATTGCGATTTTACGTGGTCTGAAAGAAAAGTATGCGACTCACCATGGCGTACAGATTTTAGACTCAGCGATTATTGCTGCGGCGAAAATGTCTCATCGTTATATTACAGACCGTCAATTACCGGACAAGGCGATTGACCTGATTGATGAAGCCGCTTCTCGTATTAAGATGGAAATCGATTCTAAGCCAGAAGCACTTGATAAACTTGACCGCCGTTTAATCCAGTTGAAAATGCAATTGGAAGCGGTGAAAAAAGATGAAGACGCAGGCAGTAAGGCCGAAGTTACTCATCTTGAAAAACAGATCGCTGAAGTCGAGAAAGAATACAACGATCTGGAAGAAGTGTGGAAAGCTGAGAAAACACTGGTAGAAGGCACTAAACAAGCTCAGGTTGAACTTGATAAAGCACGTATTGCTTTTGAAAAAGCTCAGCGCGAAGGCGATTTGGCAGAAGCAGCACGTTTGCAATATGGCGTAATTCCAGAGCTTCAAAAACAATTGGAGCAAGATGAAGTTGCTGAAGAAAACGAAGAGCCAAAACTCATTCGTACAAAAGTAACTGAAAATGAAATTGCTGAAGTCGTTAGTGCTGCAACAGGTATTCCGGTTGCTAAAATGATGCAAGGCGAGCGTGAAAAACTCCTTCATATGGAAGAGTTTTTACATGACCGTGTTGTAGGGCAAGATGAAGCAGTTGTTGCGGTATCGAATGCTGTTCGCCGTTCACGTGCCGGTTTGTCTGACCCGAATCGTCCTAGCGGATCATTCTTGTTCTTAGGACCAACAGGTGTTGGTAAAACTGAGTTGACTAAAGCTTTAGCTAACTTCTTGTTTGACAGTGATGATGCCATGATTCGTATCGACATGAGTGAATTCATGGAGAAACATTCTGTCAGCCGTTTAGTTGGTGCGCCTCCGGGTTACGTAGGTTACGAAGAGGGCGGTGTTTTAACCGAAGCTGTTCGCCGTAAACCATATAGCGTAGTGTTGTTTGATGAGGTTGAAAAAGCGCATCCAGATGTCTTCAATATCTTGCTGCAAGTGTTAGACGATGGACGCTTAACCGACTCACAAGGTCGTGTAGTGGACTTTAAAAACACGGTTATTGTGATGACATCGAACTTGGGTTCACAAGATGTACGTGAACTTGGTGAAGGTGCAACTGATGATGAAGTGCGTACTATTGTAATGAATGCGGTAAGTCAGCATTTCCGTCCGGAGTTTATTAACCGGATTGATGAGCTGGTGATTTTCCATTCACTCAAAAAAGCACAAATTCGTGGCATTGCCGATATTCAGTTGGACCGCTTACGCTCACGACTTGTTGATCGTGATATGAGTTTAACTGTAGATGACAGTGCATTTGACTTATTGATTGACGCTGGTTTTGATCCTGTATACGGAGCGCGTCCATTGAAACGTGCAATTCAACAACAGGTTGAAAATACACTAGCTCAAAAAATCTTGTCAGGTGACTTTGTTGCGGGTGATACCATTTTAGTTAAAGGCGAAAATGGTCACTTAGTGTTTGATAAGCTGAAACTCAGCTAAGTTTTTTTCTGCTAAAACCGAAAAGAGAATATGGAAACATATTCTCTTTTTTTATATTTAACTTTTATGCTGATTTGAAGATATAAGCGCAATAATTGAATCTGCTACTTTCTGTGTGAGAGTTTTAAGTTTTTGTTCGGCATGACCTGATAAAAAATAATGATAATGATAAATACGTCCTAGATAAGAAATACAAATAAAGAAAGTACCTACAGGTTTTTCCGTGGTTTCACTTCCGCCAGGTTTTAATAAACCTGTGCAGCTCACAACAATGTCAGCTTGTTGAAATAGGGTTTGACCAAGCCTGCACATTTCTTCAGTTACTTGTGGCGATTCTGCTGTGTAGGTTTCAATTAACTTTGGATCAACTTTTAAAACACTGATTTTAATACTGGGGTCATAACTGACTAATCCACCCAGTAAAATATCAGCACCACTATTTTTATGAATCGAAAACTGACTGGTTAAGTAACCTGAACTGGCACTTTCAATAAATGCGACTTTAAGTAAACGGTCTTCTAATAACTGACAGCATTGCTGAAGCATTATTCCACCTCGTATGGTGTTTATTTATGAATAAATCTAACTACAAATAAATTATAAAATCACGTTAAGTGATCTAAGGGTATGGTTCAAGTCTAAGATAAAAATCTATAAAACTATTTGAATATTCACAAAAAGCCTGTGAAGAATTTCAGGTTTTAAAATGATCAATGCTAATTATCGGGAAGTTTCTTTATAACATTGCGACAAGGTTAAAAACTTGTTAGTTTGATTCGATATAACAAACAATAACAATTTTAGGATGAACATGATGAACAATAAGCAAGGGTGTGTGCTGGGAATTTTAAGTTGTATAGCGGTATTACCGACGAATCTATGGGCCGCACAGCCTATGAATGAAAGTGCGCTTGCAACTCAAACAGGAGCAGTAACGGCAGCTCTACCCGTAATTATTGAGAAAGCTCAAGATGATGCGAAGAAGCCAGAAATAGAGCAACGTCAAGTTCGGCAAACACTAGGGGATAACTATTTACAGCAGGTTCGATGGAATTCACTGCGTACAAGTGTGTTATCACCTTATCAAGAACAAAAGCAAAATCAGGTCATTGATGGAAAAGAGAAGAAAAAGTTAGAAATGGTTGCTCTGCCAGAAAGAGCTGATCGATTTACACGTTATGATTTTGAGTCAAAGAATGTACATGGTGAAGTTATCATTACCGTGAAGTAATGATAACTTCCTTTTTCAAATTCAGATTAATTTAATCCAGGATGCTGAATTTTCCATGCACGGTGGATTTTTTGATTACGTTTAAAATCGGGTCCAATCGTTTCAGAAGTAATTTCTTCAACGTCATATAAAGCCTCGATCTCTTCATCCATCTCAAAACCACGATAGTTATTTGAGAAGTAAAGTGTACCTTCACTTGTTAAGCGGTTCATTGCACGTTTAATTAAAGAGACGTGATCGCGCTGCACATCAAAAGTACCGTGGAACTTTTTAGAGTTAGAGAATGTTGGCGGATCAATAAAAATAAGATCATATTGTTCATGACCTTCTTTTAACCATTCAAAACAGTCACTTGCAAAGAACATATGCTGTTCGTCTGCATGATCTACCGTTAAACCGTTTAAAACGAAGTTTTCTTTTGACCAGCTCAAGTAAGTATTAGATAAATCTACACTGGTTGTACTTGCAGCGCCGCCTAAGGCCGCGTGTAAGCTGGCTGTCGAGGTATAACTATAAAGATTTAAGAAGTGCTTACCACGTGCTTCTTGAGCAATACGTAAACGCATTTGACGGTGGTCAAGGAACAAACCAGTATCAAGGTAGTCAGTCAGGTTCACTAAAATTTTAGCTTTACCTTCTTGCACGATGAAACGTTTATTGGCTGTACTTTGTTTGGTGTACTGATTGGTACCAGTTTGACGCGCACGTGTTTTAATAAAGATTGCATCGCGATTTAATCCTGTTACCGCACGAATAGCAGCAAGCGCTAAGTTAAAACGTTTTTTTGCTTTTTCAGGATCAATCTTTTTAGGTGGTGCATATTCCTGAACATGTAAACGGTCGCCATATAAGTCTACAGCAAGGTTAAAGTCAGGGAGGTCTGCATCGTATAAACGTAAGCAATAGATATTTTCTTTGGTTGCCCATTTTTTCAAGGCAGTCATGTTCTTTTGCAAACGGTTAGCAAAGTCTTGAGCTTCTTCCATTTCGACAGGTTGAGCTTGCCAGTTTGCCAAGAATGGTTGAGTGACTTTTTCAGGTTTAACTGTACCGAAACGAACATAAATCGGTAATTTACCATTCATTAAGCGTAATGTTTCTGGTGCTTCAAATGCTAAAACATCCGCTTGTTCAATTTGTGCGGCAATGATTGCTGCATATTGATTTGGGAAGTTCTTTTGTAAGAGGGCAGATAAGCCTAAGTAAAGAGAACGGTTAGAAGCTTTGTCACCTAAGCGCTCACCATATGGAGGGTTGGTAACGATAAAAGCAGTTTTATTTTCAGCACCGAAATCTGGCCAGTCTGCTAAAGTGCGCTCTTCAATTTGAATATCGCCTAGTAGCTTTTCAAAACCTGCTGCAATAATGTTTTCGCGTGTTGCTTTTACAGCTTCCCAGTCAGCATCGTATGCATAAAACTTAGGTAACGGTTGTTCAAGTGCTTTTTCATGACGCTCTGCTGCTTCGGCTTTGAGTGAAAGCCAAAGTTCACGGTCATGACCATGCCAGCCATTAAAACCAAAACGACGTACAAGACCCGGCGCACGATCAGTTAAAATCATTAATGCTTCAATAATAAATGTGCCTGAACCACACATTGGGTCAAGTACAATTTCCGGGTTACGTTCCTGAAGCTTGGCTTTTTGTAAAATTGCCGCTGCGAGGTTTTCTTTAATTGGCGCATCTGTCATGAAACGACGGTAGCCGCGTTTATGTAATGAATCACCAGATAAATCTAGACAGTAGGTATGCTCGGTTTTGCCCGCAAGCACATATAATGTAATTTCTGGTTGTTTGGTATCAATACTTGGGCGGCGACCTACAGCTTCCATAAAGGAATCAACAACACCGTCTTTTACACGAAGGGTTGCAAACTGCGTATTTACCTTAATTTCACGCTCTGCATGTAAGCGAATTGCAAAGGTACTTTGTGGTGCAAAAATAAGTGACCAATCAAAACTAATTGCACCTTCATAAAGCTCTTCTGCTACATCACGCGCATCGTGGGTACGTTCAAGTTCATAAGTATGAATTGGAAGTAAAACACGTGAAGCAAGACGTGACCACATGCAAATACGGTAAGCATGTTCAAGCGTTCCTTCAATGATTAAACGTCCTGCTTTACGTTCTGTCACTTTGGTGCCAAGCTGTTCTATTTCTTCTTGTAAGAGGGTTTCTAAACCATCAGCACAAGTAATCCAATAGTGGTTTAAACGTAAAGAGGTATTCATAAACTCGATTGACCAAAACATATAAATATTAACGATGCAAAGTTTAACGTATTTTGGTGTCTAAAAGTTTTTAAATTATTGCAACCTATCACTTGGCAACCAATAAATTGATTTTTAAAGCTTAAAATATAAAAACTGGTATGTATTTTGCTAAATCTTTCGAAATAAAACTTATTTAATTAATCATTATTGATGGTTTTTAACCAATTTCATGATTTGAAAACATAGGGGAATATAAATGAAAGATGTGATGGGGAATGGTTTTATAGCGGATGCAGAAGCTTTCACCTTAGCTACTCAAATTTATGTGCGTATGCGCAGAGTAACGGGGCGGGTGATAGATGCAATGTATGTTGTTCAAAATAAAGACTATGCGAAATATGTAATTGCACTGGCACTAGAAGCAGAAGATGATGAATTAAAACGCTGTGTTGAACGATTAATGGTATTGACGGATTCAATACCAGAGCAGTCTCAAAAAGAAATGACAGTAAGTATTCAAACTAGTGAAGAATCAGAAATCACAGCCGAAGACATTTATCGGGCACAAGTTCCACATCATTATATTGGTGCTTTAAGGTAATATGAGCACGGCTCTAAATTTTCTGGTCAATTTAGGGCCTTATTCTGTAAAGTTCTTCTGCGAAAAGAACGGAATTCAGCTACACTATGCACGTTTTCGCGATTCGACCCATAGGAATCCATTATGCATATTGCAGCGTTGCATCAACCGAGCCAGGTTCAGCTCAATCAAGACGGAAATTTAAAACATTTTTTAACGATTGAGGGCCTTTCAAAAGAAAACCTCACTAAGATTTTAGATACCGCGCAAAGCTTTTTAGATGATAATAATAATTTAATTAACCGCCCGCTTTTAGAAGGTCGGACGGTTATGAATCTCTTCTTTGAAAACTCCACCCGTACTCGTACTACTTTTGAAGCAGCAGCAAAACGTTTGTCTGCCAATGTATTGAACATTGATATTGCACGTTCAAGCACGTCAAAAGGTGAGACTTTACGAGATACGCTTTGGAACCTCGAAGCAATGGCTGCCGATATTTTTGTTGTACGTCATTCATCTTCAGGTGCTGCACATTTTATTGCTAAAGATGTATGTCCGAAAGTCGCAATTATTAATGCCGGAGATGGACGTCATGCCCATCCAACGCAAGCGATGCTCGATATGCTCACTATTCGCCGTGAGACGAAAAAACCATTTGAAGACTTGAGTGTTGCCATTATTGGTGACATTAAACACTCTCGCGTTGCGCGTTCAGATGTAGCTGCACTTCAAACACTCGGATGTAAAGATATCCGTGTGATTGCGCCGAACACCTTATTACCAGTTGGTTTTTCAGAATATGGCGACCATGTTCGTTTGTTCAATAACATGGATGAAGGCATTACCGGTTGTGATGTGATTATTGCTTTACGTATTCAAAATGAACGTATCGATTCACCAGCATTATCTTCGCAATCTGAATTTTACAGAATGTACGGTTTAAACAAAGAGCGCCTTAGCTTGGCTAAACCGGACTGTATTGTTATGCATCCGGGACCAATGAACCGTGGTGTAGAAATTGATTCGAGTATTGCTGATGGCGAACAGTCAGTGATTTTAAAACAGGTCACTAACGGTATTGCAGTTCGTATGGCTGTGCTGGCGTTGTCTATGCAAGGGCAACTCCAAGAACAAGGTTTAATTGAAGCGATTGCGTTGTAAGGAATGGATCACATGAGTATTGTAAAAATTGAAAATGTACGTGTGTTAGACCCAATCCAAAAAACAGATAGCGTACAAACTGTATATCTTCAAGACGGTAAACTCGTTGCTCCAGTCGACCAAGTTGAACAAACTATTGATGGTCAGGGTAAATGGTTAATGCCAACTATGGTTGATTTGTGCGCACGTTTGCGTGAACCGGGTCAACAGCAGCATGGAACGTTGAAATCAGAAGGTAAAGCTGCACGTGCTAACGGTATTTTGCACGTCATTACGCCGCCAGACTCAAAGCCGATTGTACAAGACAACGGTGCGCTCATTCACGGCTTAATTGAAAAAGCTTGGCATGATGGTGGTATTCACATGCATATCATCGGTGCCCAGACTCAAGGTCTAAATGGTAAGCAACCAGCAAATATGGCAGGCCTAAAAAAGGGTGGCTGTACTGCTGTTTCAAATGCGAATGCTGCTTTTGAAAATGACGATGTCGTTGTTCGTACATTAGAGTACGCTGCGGGTCTTGGTTTAACCGTCGTTTTCTATGCTGAAGAGCCACAACTTGCTAAAGATGGCTGTGCTCATGAAGGTTTTATTGCATCACGTCAAGGTTTACCAATGATTCCTGCAATTGCAGAAACCGTAGCGATTGCAAAATATCTACTTATGATTGAAGCGACAGGTGTTAAAGCTCACTTTGGTTTATTGTCTTGTGGTGCTTCGGTCGAATTAATTCGTGCTGCAAAGGCAAAAGGTTTACCGGTTACTGCCGATGTAGCGATGCATCAGTTACATTTAACTGAGCAACTAATTGATGGCTTTAATTCACTTGCACATGTTCGTCCACCATTACGTTCTGAGCAAGATAAAGAGCTTTTACGCCAAGGTTTAAAACAGGGTGTAATTGATGCAATCTGTACCCACCATGAGCCTTTAAGCAGTTCAGCCAAAATGGCTCCATTTGCAGAGACCCAACCGGGTATTACTGCATTTGATACTTATGTGGCTTTAGGTATTCAGCTCATTAATGAAGGTCTATTTGAACCTTTAGAATGGGTAACTAAAGTGACAAGTGCTCCTGCCCAGGTAGCAAATATGACAGCACGTTGGCAAGCTGAAGCAGGGTGGGTGTTAGTAGATCCTAAGTTAAGCTGGACTGTAAGTAAAGACACTATTTTATCTCAAGGGAAAAACACCCCTTTACTGGGTCAAAAGCTTACAGGTAAAGTCTTACAAACTTTTGCTGTTTAATTTTAAGCCGCAAAATGCCAATATAAAATATAAACAGGTAGATCATAATGATCTGCCTGTTTTGTAAATACTAGATGGAAAATTGTATATAAATTATTTAAAAAACAACAAAAGATTTCGAGCGCATTAGAATAAAAAACTATCAGCAAAGAGAAGTATTTGAATAATCAAAAAGTTGCTGGTTACGACGTATAAGATTCGGGAGAATAACCAATGTCGATAAACCCTATAGAACTGCTTAAAGAAAAAGTATCTTCAACAATATTAAATAATCAGGATGGATACCTCGGCGAAAAAACAAACGCTTTATCTAAGTTTTATCCAATTCTACTTTCATTATTAGCTGCTAAACCTGATCTTATAGGACAATTGAAAAACAGTTTGGCTCCGTCATTATCCGATCTTTTTTCTCATAATGAGCAAATTAAGAATACTGTGCTTACCCATTTAAGCGGTACAGCACCAAATAATGAAATCGAAAATACCCTCAATAGCGCATTAAAACCGAGCCTTAATGCTATTTCTGACGTAGCCGGAAATGATCAACAAAGTATTGTGAACTATTTACGTCAGCATGCTGAAACGATCCGTTCATATTTACCAGGATGGGCCGTGGGCTTATTAGCTCCATTAGGTATTGGAGCTGGTTTATCTTCTGTAACTTCATCGACAGCACCGCCACTTGCAGCAGCAACAGAGACTACGGGCAAATCTCGTGGTTTTTTACCCATTATTGCGCTCATTATTCTTGGGTTATTAATTGCTTGGTTGTGGCGCTCTTGCCAGCATAAAGAAGCTACACCTGTACCTGAAACTAAAGCTGCAAGCGGTGTAGAGGCTGCGGCTGCTCCAGCTACTTTAACTTTAAGTACCGATGATAAAGGTGCCGTGAGCCAGTGTCAGGCTGGAATTGGCGATCAAGGTTTCTTGGCGACTTTACAAACTCAAGTTAAACAAGTCTTTTCAGCTACTAAAGATTGTGATGTTGATACAAGTCAAACTTATGCGGCTGCTTTTACCGATAAGGATGCTTTAGCAGGAGTGTTAGGTGCATTAAAAGGTATTCCAAACGCTTCTTTAGAATGGGTGGGTGACAAGATTACATTGAAAGCAGGTGATGCTGCAGCGTTAGAAGCGTTAACTGCTAAAGTAAAAGCACTTGTTCCACATACTGAAGTTGTTGCCTCAGCACCAGAAACAGCTGAACAGTCTGTAAGCAACAGTTTAAGTGCTTCGCAAACAGCCTTAACTGCAATTGACCCGAATAATGTAGATGTAAACGCACTAGTTAAAGCACTTAATTTACAAATTATTAACTTTGCGAGTGGCTCAAGTGACATTCCTGCAGATAACAAAGCTATTCTTGATCAAGCAGCAACCCTTTTAAATAAAGTGTCTGGTGTTAAATTAGATGTAGGCGGTCACACCGACTCAACAGGGAATGCCGCTGCTAATAAAGCGCTTTCTCAACGACGTGCTCAAGCAGTAGTAGATTATTTAGTTTCTAAAGGAGTGGATGCTTCTAAACTGGTTGCTAAAGGCCATGGTTCAGAACAGCCAGTTGCAGACAATACGACCGAAGAAGGACGCTTTAAAAACCGTCGTATTGAGTTTTCAGTAGCTCAATAAAAAACAGATTTTATTGAATTCTAATTTGAAAAAAGCTTCTCATTTTGAGAAGCTTTTTTTATAGAAATAAATATTGTTAGGTTGGCATGAAAATTAGTTTGTTAGGGAGTGGGCGTGTTGCCTTTCATTTGGCAAAGGTACTGTTGGCTCAAGGTCATCACATCGCACAAGTTTATGCGCGTGATTTTGAGAAAACCCAAAAATTTTCTAAACAGATTAAATCAAAGGCTTGTCAGTCTCTTCATGAATTTCAACCTACTGATTTAATTATTCTGGCAGTTTCAGACAGTGCTATTGCTGAGCTTGCAAAGCAGGTACATGAGATATTCCCAGAAACGCTTATGGTCCATACCTCGGGTAGCACAGACATTCAAGTCATCAGTAATATTCATGAAAAAGCAGGGGTGTTTTATCCTCTGCAAACATTCAGTCTTGAAAGAGACGTTGATTGGCAAGCCACACCATTATTTGTAGAGGCGACCAATAAAGACGATTTAGTCATACTTTCTGATTTAGCAAATAGCCTAAGTAAGCGAGTGTATCAATACACCTCCAAACAGCGTTTAACTTTGCATTTGGCAGCCGTGTTTGCCTGTAATTTTAGTAATTATTGTTTTGATATGGCAAAGCAAGTTGTAGATGCGGAGCAGGTCGACTTTGGCTTTCTTTACCCATTAATTCTGGAAACAGCAAAAAAAGCTACTGAAAATGATCCAAAGCAAATGCAAACAGGACCTGCAATGCGAGGAGATCAGAATATCTTGGTAATGCATCAAAGCTTATTAGCCCAAGCAAATCGAGATGATTTAAAACAGGTTTATCAACTTTTAAGTGATGGCATCGTAAAGCGCCATCACTCATCTTAATTTTAAGAGGTTAAGGTTGACCGTTATTGCCCCATTTTAAAAAGCCTTTACGCTGATTTAAACGTTCAAAATATTGGTCGACATGTTTAAGCGCTGGATGGTCAAAAGGAGTTGCTTTCCAGCGTTGCACAGACAGCCCAATTGGTATATCGGCTAGGGTAAACTCAGTACCTGCAACATAGGCTTGAGTTTTTGCAAGTTGTTGATCGAGAATCTGCATCTGTTTATTCCACTGATCAATACCTTGTTGTAACAAATTCGGATCTTGATGAAGGGCTGAATGTCGAATGAGCGACATAAATGCATAAGTCCAACTGTTATTCAGTTCTATAGCTTGCCAATCAATCCACTGGTCAATAATAGCTCTTTGCTTAGCTTGAGTTGGGTAGAGTATATGGTCTTTATCATAAGCATTTGCTAGATAACGTATAATGCTATTCGACTGCCAAAGGACTAAGTCGCCATCTAAAATCACTGGAATTTGACCATTAGGATTTAATTGCAAAAATTCAGGAGATTGAGCGGAGCGGAAACCTATTCCCCAATCTTCTCTCTCATATGTAAGATTTAATTCGTCACATAGCCATAAGACTTTGCGAACATTAATAGAATTATCACGCCCTAAGATTTTTAACATATTGTTTTCTAACTTTTCGTGAGTTTAAGTAAATTGAATGTAATACAGATTCTTTAATTTTTTAAGATTTAATAATAAAAAAGATACCAGAACAAATACTAGCTATAAGAACATAATTTTTCTGATATTTATTATTCTTTTGAGGTGAAAGTATACAGACAGTTTTGTATAGTAAGTGTTAAAATAATGTATTGAAAATGAAAATATGAATTCTGAATGTATCTTAATTTTACAATTGATGATCAAGATAAGATCATAGGGGAAGGCGTAATCCAGGTAGGTTGGTTTCTGGTAGATGATAAGTCTGCATTACTTTATGAACCACCTTATCGAATGCGTTCAAAATCTGAAACCAAGCATGCGAAGTCAGCGAGTCGCTGTCCTGCAGTATTACAACTTGAAAGTCGCTACTTCGTGGTGAATTGTCCTTTTGATTTTCATTTAAGATTCGCCCGAGATGCAAACGGAAAACCGACTTTAGTTAATGTATTAGGCGACCAGTCACCTGTTCGAGCCAATAAATTACGTGAGTTGCTAACGTTGGTAAATGAAAATGAATGGCGGACACCCCAAGTGCCAATTCTTCAACTTAGATTACCTTACTGTTTTATAGCTGATGAAGTCGTGTATTTAACCCAACTCGATGCATTTGGACATTATCGTAAAAATCCCTTACCTGGAACTATTTTTAGTGGACGGTTTCCAATTCATATTTGGCCTAGACCATTAATGTGGGCGTTTGAATGGCACGACACATCAAAGGATTTAATATTAAAACGTGGTGATCCTTTATTTTACTGTCAGTTTGATGGTTTTGATCCATCACGATCAGTTAAGTTAATTCAAGCAGAAAAAACTCCGGAGCTTATGCATTATATTGAACAAATATCTGGTGTTGTCAATTATATGAATCAGACATTTAGTTTGTTTAATGAAGTAGAGAAAATAAGGCCAAATAGACTACTTGAAAATAAAAGAGGTTGCAAGTGAAGAAATATAAAATATTTTTTTTAGCTGTTTTTGTGTTTTTTTTGATATTTAAGTTTTTAAATAATAAATATCAAAAATATATAATTAATGAAAATGAAGAAAAAGGCTTTTGTACAAGTGAGAATAAATATCTTACGGATGAAGAAAAGTTAATAAATTTAAAAGCAGATTTTTTGGCTATACAAATGGAACATTGGATTAGAGAGGGTCGTGAAGGATTTAATGTGTATGATAATGCAATGTATATTTCTAAATTTAATTTTAATAATAAGGGGAAAGTTATTAAAGTGATAAGTACTTCAAAATTAGATAAAACATTCGAAGATAATATGGGTATTGTGGCAGTGGCAACAATGCAGGAATATTATGATAATAAAGATTGTAAGAAAGATAAAAGAAGATGCAAAGACTTAAGCGAAAATAAGAATAATTTAAAAAGTTTATGGACAAAAGATAATCGTGTGGATATTGATTATGTAAAAAACTTGCCAATGAACTATTCTGTAATAACTTCTGGTGGAATAATTTTTCCACTTTCAAGTTTAAAAAAAATAAGTAATGGTAATTATAGTATAGAAGCATATTCATTTAACAAGCTTTGTTGTGATAATAAAGAAATTTCAAAAGAAATTAAAGCAACAGATTTAAAAATAGTAGGAAATTGGAAAAGAATGAAAGGAGGTGAAAAATTATATAGCACAAAAGAACCTAAGTTGAATTTAAATCAAATTAATGGTGAAGATATTGATGCTGTTTATATTATGAAGTTATATGAAAATTTAGCACTTAATGAGCCAGAACAAATCCAAAGATATGGGGTACGTATGAGTGTGGCTTCTCTAAGAAAAGATATATATCCATTTGTGAGGAGAATATTGGTAACTGCATGTGGCACTATTTCAGAAGAAGAGCAAGTATTTAACTCTAGTGAAACTCAAAGTGGTGAAGATATCTCATTAAGAAAAAGAAATAAACTATATTAATTTAAAATTTATTTGTTTTAAACAGTATATTGATAATATTGATTTTATAAAATATATAGATGATTTGTTTTACTTTTAGGTTAATTTTTTAATTCAAATATTTTTTTATAGTAGGGGTGTTGAAGTGATCTTTTGATTTTTTTTAATTTTTTAAGCAATGTTTTTAAAATATGATTATTTTTAGTTAAGGGGTGTGTATGAGTTCTATTATTAATATGTTTGAAATGATCAGTTATTATTTATATGGGCAGCGCGAAAAACCAGAAAATTTACTTGATGATAAAATTATTTCTTCTGATCGTGATAACTTGGCAACTGAAGTCCATATAAATTCAATAGAATTTATGGCCACTGGAGCTGGACGTTATGTAGGTTTAGGCAATGTTACAGCAGTAAGAAAATTTTTAGCTGGTGAGTATGCTGATAAACTAATAGTTGGAAAAGTTTATTATACAAGTGAACTTTTTGATGCGCTTGGTTATAAAGATTATCCTAATAATGGAAAAACTCAGCTTAGTGTTTTAAATTATGGTCTTGATACAAATAGTAATGATTATGTTGATAGATCTTACGTGTTCGGTTCAATGTCCTTTACTATTAATCCAGATGCACAGTTTATTGTTGGAAAAGATGGATCTTTTCAAATTAAAAATATTTCGATAATTCCTATAGATGATAACTTTGATTATAAATCTGGTAACGGTGTTGCTCAATTAACGAACTTACTTACAAAAGGTGCGATTGATCCCTATCATATAGGAAAGACTGTAAATATAATATTTGATGATAAAGACAAATTGCAGAAAATTGATCTTGATAAAAGTGATTTACCATCTCTAATAAAACAAGAAAATTATTTGCAAGGTTTAATTACGGAAGCTAAAGATTATTCATCATCTTTACCTAATAATATACCTATTCCAGATGCTGGAAAGCTTTTAGAAGCATTAGAAACTTTAATTAAAAATGATATTATTAGTTATGTAGATAATTCTGGACGTGCAATCATTTACGGCTCAAGTAAACAAGATAATTTGGGCGATGGAGAGTTAACGAATTTAGTTTTACAAAAATCAATTCTATTGAGTATAGCCAATTTACCTTCTTCATTAAATTTAAATGAACAATTAATTGACCTTATAAATTTGGCGAAGAGTTTATTAACTCAAAAAGGTATTTCTATTGTTTCTGGTGATGGTGATGATTCAATTACTGGAACAAAATATTCTGATGCCTTATATGGTGGGAGCGATGATGATTCGTTAAATGGTGCTGAAGACAATGACTACCTGAATGGTGGAGTGGGGAATGATATTTTAGATGGTGGAGAGGGTGATGATAATTTAGTCGATGAAAAAGGTAATGATACCTATATTTTTAATGGAAATTTTGGAAAAGATTCTATTTATGATCTAGATGGGAATGGTCAAATAAAAATAGATGATATAGCTCTTTCAGTCGGAGAAAAAATTAATAATAAACTATGGAAAAGTGCTGACGGACAATACTCACTAGCTTTAGTCGAAGACTTTGATGGGGTAGCTACAACACAAAAAGTAGTCATTAGTAAAGAAGATGACAACAATAGTATTATTATAAAATATTTTAAAAATGGGGCATTAGGACTTAATTTCGGTGATTTAGAGAATAATAGTACTCCACCATCCGATACCTCGATTTATGCCTTTGGATCAGAGGGTAATAATATTATTTTTGGTGAGCGTTATGTAGCAAGTTTTTCAGGAAATGACTTTATTCATGCAACCAATGAGGATGCTGTAATTATTGCTGGTGATGGTAATGATCTGATTTCTACAGGTGATGGGAATGATGTTATTTACGCTGGAGTAGTTACTTCAGATCAAGATAGTAATATTGTATTTTCGGGTGGTGGTAGAGATCAGGTTTATGGAGGAGTTGGTAATGATATCATTATGACTTCAAGCAGACTAAATGCTGTTAAAGATTCATTATTGAATCAAATGGGAGATGCAGATACAGGTCTCACAGACTTAGATAAAGAATATAATATTTTAAATTTTAATTTTGAAATTAATTTAGGCGATAATAATAGATTTTCACATTATACAAATAATAGTATAGGACAAATTACAGAACAGATTCTGCCCTCTTTTAATATTTATTATACAGGGAAAAATGGTAAGTATTATATTTATAATCTTTTAGAATCTTTAAATTACGGTCATGGCTATGCTGGTAGTGATATCGCTTATGGTGGTATAGGAAATGACATTATTTTGGGTTCATCTGATACAGACTTTTTATATGGTGCAGTGGGTGATGATGCTATCTATGGAATGGATGGTAAGGATTATTTATATGGGGGAGAAAATAAAGATATCTTATATGGTGGCGATGGTGCTGATCAAATTATTGGTGGGCAAGGGGATGATGAGCTTACTGGCGGGTTAGAGGGCGATGAACTCTACGGTGGTGATGGCGATGACATTATTCAAGCTGATTTAAATGATTCAATAGATACCTTAGCTCCGCCGGTTGAACCTAAGACTTATAGTCGTTTTGGTCATGATCTTGTTTATGGGGGGGCTGGAAAAGATCAAATTTGGGGGAATTTAGGAAGTGACGAAATTTATGGTGACGATGATGATGATCAAATCGCAGGAGATCATCCTAATCTAGCTGGGGATATACACGGCGATGATTATTTATATGGTGGGAATGGTAATGATCAAATTGTTGGTGATGGTGGAAAAGACATAATTCAAGGTGGAAATGGTAATGATTTAATATTCGGTGATAATAGTGAGTTAGATGGTAAATACCATGCTGAAGATAATATTGAGGGTAACGACGGAAATGACGAAATTTGGGGACAGGGAGGCAATGATACAATAAATGGTGGTGATGGCGAAGATAGAATTTCAGGAGATGGCATTAATATAGATGTTCAATATCATGGAGATGATACTGTTAGTGGTGGTAATGGAAATGATTTGATTTGGGGAGAAGGAGGTTCAGATACTATATATGGCGGAGAGGGTGAAGATTATATAGAGGGTGATGAAACTAGTATACATATTCAATATCATAAAGACGACTTGCTTTACGGTGGGGAAGGAAATGACACAATTTTTGGAGATGGTGGCAGAGATATAATATATGGCGGAAAAGATAACGATTATATTTATGGTGATAGTAATCAGATAGATATCCAATATCATAATAATGATACGTTATATGGTGATGCTGGGAATGATAATATTCGTGGTGATGGAGGTTCAGATATTATATATGGAGGGGATGGAGATGATTTCCTTGTAGCTGATGTGATTAATAACCGTGCATTTGATGGTGATGATCAGCTTTATGGTGGTAATGGAAAAGATAGTTTATCTGGTTTTGATGGTAATGATACTTTAGATGGTGGTGCTGGAGATGATATCATTTTTGGTGGTAAAGGTGATGATTATTTCATAAGTAATGAAGGAAATGATCAATTATCTGGGGGGGAAGGAAATGATATCTATCATATTCAAGTAAGAGATTCGGAAGTTAAAGTTTTAGATAGTTCTGGAGAGAATCACTATTATTTAAAAGGAAGTTTCAATCTTTCAAATATAAATATCTATTGGTATAACAATGCCGTTAGTATTATTAGCCCAACAACAAGTCAAGACCCTAATGCTGTTTTACCTCAATTTAAATTAACTTTCTTTGATGATCATGAAACTCAACCAACAGTTGATGGGGGGATTATCACAGATGAATATGGGAATAATATTACGGGTGGTTATAATCAATATCTTCATTTTAGTAAAAGTATATACGATGAAAATTTAATTTTAAATAATACTATTCAAAATGATTATGTTATTCACCTCGATACTTATTTAAAAGAGCGTGCAGGGTTAAGTTATAAAATTTGGAGTGGATCTTGGCATGGTATTCAGGGACTCTATTTAATTTTTACAAATAGTTATATTGATAATGATAACTTGATTTATCGCAACTCTGATTTAGGCGACCTTGTCGATATTCAACAAATTAGAAATAATGTTATTTCCAATGGGCAATATCAGGCAGATGAATATCACCTGCTCGGTGGAGATGATCAGATAAGTGGCTCAGATATTGGGGATACGATTTATGGGGGTACAGGCAACGATATAATTAAAGGTCTTGAGGGTTCAGATCAGCTATTTGGAGATGAGGGAGATGACTGGTTAGATGGTAGTTATGAAAATGACTTTATTTATGGTGGAGAAGGAAACGATCAACTCTTTGGTGGTGATGGAGAAGACCAATTAGAAGGTGGTAATGGTGATGACGTTATTGATAGTGGAGAAGGAAATGACCAATTAATAGGAGGTACAGGTAATGATCGGTTACTAGGGGGAGAAGGTAATGATCAGTTACAAGGTGGTGAGGGGGATGATTACTTGGAAGCTAGCAATGGAAATGACTTTATTGAAGGAGGTACAGGTAATGATCAACTTATTGGAGGTTCGGGGGAAGATTCACTATATGGTAATGATGGTGATGATCATTTATATGGTGGGGATGGTAATGATATTTTAAGTGGTGGACAAGGCAATAATATTTTAGAAGGAGGAAATGGAGAAGATGAATATGTATTTGATATATTAGGATATAACAATGTAATTAATGATACAGATGCAAGTGTATTAAGGTTTTTATCTGTAAGTTCAGAAAATATAAAGTTAGAGATTGTTGGTAATAATTTAAATATATTTTATGGGGTTGATTCAAGCGTCACTATTACTGATTTTATTTTGAATTATAATATAAAAGAAATACAATTTAGCGATACTGTATGGTATCCAGAAGATTTGAGCCAAAAAATAAATTTTCTTCATAATGGTAGTGATGGAAATGATATTATAGTGGGTAATCCTTATTTTAATAATACTGTATATTCAAAAAATGGTGACGATGCTATCTATGGTGGGAGTGGTGTTGATTATATATATGGAGGCAATGGTAATGATGCTATTGTTGATCCAGGTAATATTGGATTCCTTTATGGAGGAGAGGGAGATGATAATTTAATAGGAAATAATAACAGTGAATTTTATGGTGGAGAAGGATATGACTCCTATCAAGTAAATGGAAGAAATACTAAGATATTTGATTCAGATTTTAAAGGAAGCATTTATATTCATAATGCTTCTGATATCCATGAAAGCAATTATGTACAAGAAAAAGCTAACATGATTATTAGTCCTTTTATAAACTCTTTATCTGAATTTTTAAGTGATTATAATGGAGTTAAGTATTATAACTACAATAAATATAGCGAGAGAATTTCAAGTATCTATTATGATTTCTCATTAGGTGAAATTCGACTATTAATTAGAGATCAATCACAAAAAGAACTTAAAGATATGGATTATAAGTTTTCAATTGGTGGAGTTTTTAATCCTAATGATATTGAAAATTTGAAAAATATGGATGTGGAAATTTCTGGTTTTAAATTTAATTTAGAACTCAATCCCTATGCTTTTAATAAAACAAAACTTTCTTTTGGTGATTTTCTTTCACAGGGTGAAGTTATTTCAGAATATACTGCTTCTAATGATATTATTTTAGGTTTAACTGATTATGTCGGTGGTACTGGATCTGGCGATATTATTTATGCAGGTAATGGTAATGATCAAATAAATAGTGGTTTAGGATCTAGTCAAGTTTATGCAGGAGAGGGGGATGATGTAATCATTACACCTGATGTCTTTGCAATTGACAAAATAAGTGGCGGAGCTGGTAATGATGTAATTTATACTTATGACCCTCTGTCTAATAATCAAATTAGTAATAGTCCCTATTTAAATATAAATTTAGCACGTAATATCTATGATATTAAAGATGTTGTTTATGGTGGAGAGGGTGATGATTATATTTATTTAGGTAATCAAAAAACTGAAGCATATGGCGATGATGGTAATGATATTATTGTAAGTTATTCTCTTTCATCAAATATACAGTTTTTATATGGAGGAGATGGAAACGACACATTGAAGGCTGGAGATGGTGGAGCTTATTTAGATGGTGGAGCTGGGACCGATCATCTTGTCGGTGGCTCGGGTGATGATACTTTTATTGTTGATGAACAAGATACTTATGAAGAAAATGACCCGAATGGCGGTTATGACACAATTCATATTTCACAAAATATAGATCTAAGTTTAGGTTACTTAGAAGCTGTGACATTGTTAGGTAGTCAAAATTTAAGTATTTATGGGAATACTTCTGATAACAAGCTTATCGGTAATGCAGGTAATAACTATATCGATGGCCGTGCAGGTAGTGACTATATGCAGGGTGGCTTAGGTAATGATTATTATGTTGTTGATACAACCGAAACTATCGAAACTGATGAGAATGGTAATACTTACTTTATAGAGGGTGACCAGGTTGTTGAAGATGTTGATGGTGGTATAGATACTCTTGAACGTTGGGAAGATGCACGCTTTATTAGTCAAGATGAAAATGGAAACCCAGTTTTAACAGATAGTTATAAAATATTAGAAAATAACATCGAAAATCTTATTTTAAAAGGTAATGCTAAAACAGGATTTGGTAATGATCTTGATAATATCATTGTTGGAAATGAGCAAGATAATTATATTGATGGTTTAGCCGGAAATGATACTTATATTTTTAGCCGAGGTGGTGGTACAGATACCTACAGCTTTGAAGATAATATTGATGCTGTAAATATATTAAAAATTCAAGGTTATTCAGCTAATGATGTATCTGCTCAAAAATATGGCGATAGCGTATATCTTAGTTTTAAAGGTACAAATGATCATATTTGGCTTTCTAATTATTATATTGCAGATACCGAAAATACCACCTATAAGATGGATCAGATTAATTTTGATTCTGGAGTGATTTGGGGTGTTGATGATATTAACACATTAGTTAATAGAGCCTTAACAAACCATGCACCAACTGTTAATGCAGCTATACCATTAATTACAAGTAATCAGGGAACTGAATTTAGCTATAAATTTGCTAATAATATTATTGTTGATCAGGATAGCTGGGATTCTTTGAGTTATAAAATTACTTTAACGACTAAAGATAGTAGTGGACAATACCAATCTATTCCATCATGGTTAAGTTTTGATACTGCGACACAAACTTTATCTGGTACTCCCCCTGCTAATGTGACTGGCAACTTATCGTTCTTTTATTGGGGAACAGATATGTATGGTTACAGTACGGCCACCTCATTTAATTTAAAAGTTAGTCTACCGAACCAAGCCCCAACATTGCTGAATGCAATTGCAGATCAAAGTGTGACGGATGCTAAAGCATTTAGCTATACCGTTCCTGCAACAACATTCAAAGATCCTGATGGCGATACATTAACGTATTCGGCTACCTTAGAAGATGGCTCTGCATTACCATCGTGGCTCAGTTTCAACCCAACTACGAGAGTATTGAGCGGTACTTCCCCTGATAACACAGTTCCGTTAAATATTAAAATCACAGTCAAAGATATAGCTAACCAATCAGTTTCTGATGTGTTTAAGCTAATATTTGTTGTTCAAAATCAAACAATAAATGGAACAAGCAATGCTGATACGTTATATGGAGCTTCAGGGAATGACACCCTAACTGGACAAGCTGGTAATGATATTCTTTATGGACAAGCAGGTAATGACACTTTAAATGGTGGTACTGGTAACGACACAATGTACGGTGGTAAAGGTGATGACACTTATATTGTAGATAGTACTGCAGATGTCATTAGTGAAAGTGTGAATGAGGGAACTGATATTGTCCAAAGTAGTGTTACTTACACATTATTAAATAATGTGGAAAATTTAACCTTAACAGGTACTACAGCAATTAATGGTACAGGTAATGCACTTAATAATGTAATTGTTGGTAATAGTGCAATTAACACTTTAACTGGTGGCGTAGGTGATGATTACCTAAATGGTGGAGTTGGTGCAGATAAATTATTAGGAGGAATAGGTAATGACTCTTACGTTATTGACAATACAGGTGACATTGTCACGGAAAATGCCGGTGAAGGGATAGATACTGTTCTTAGTTCGATTACTTATACTCTCGGGAATAATCTCGAAAATCTAACATTGATTGGATCAACAGCAATTAATGGTACAGGTAATGCGCTCAATAATGTACTTGTTGGTAATAGTGCAATTAATACTTTAACAGCAGGTGTTGGTGATGATTATCTGGATGGAGGAGCAGGAGCTGATAAGTTACTTGGTGGTATAGGTAATGATACTTATGTAATTGATAATACAGGTGACATTGTCACGGAAAATGCTGGTGAAGGTATAGATACGGTTCTAAGCTCTATTACTTATACATTGAGCAGTAATTTGGAAAATTTAACTTTAACTGGTTCAACAGCCATCAATGCAACAGGTAATACATTAAATAATACACTTACAGGTAATAGTGGAGTAAATGCGTTAAACGGTGGAGCAGGTAATGACATTTTGGATGGTCAAGGAGGAAACGATCAACTTACTGGCGGAACTGGGATCGATACCGCACTGTATCAATTATTAGTTCAATCTGATGCTCTTGGCGGAAATGGTACAGATGTTTGGTCGGATTTTACTATTGGTAATACAACATCCAATACAAATGCAGATAAAATTGATATCGGTGATCTATTAATTGGTTATTCTGGTATTTATAACTTTACTAGTTTGGAACCATTTATAAAAACGGTGGTGAGTGGTTTAAATACACAGTTGTATATCGATAGGGATGGTGCAGGAACGACGTATAGTAGTTCATTGTTGTTAACATTGAATAATACAAACGTTAATTTAAATGATCTAATCAATAACCAGCAAATTATTATTTAAAAATTAGAGTGATGAGACCAAATTATTTTTGGTCTTTATCTTAAATTTTTCATTTATTTAAAGATTAAAAAAGGCATTAAATATGAGTTATTTAATGCCTTCATTTTTTGTATCTGGTAGTAAATTTTACTTAATCTTCTTAAAGATAAAATCATTAATCTTATGACCTGACTCAATACCACGGCGTTCAAACTTAGTCACTGGGCGCCATTCTGGTCGAGGATAACTGTTGCCTTTACCAGCCAAGTTTTCAAGGTTTGGACGGTTGTCTAAAACATCTAACATCCACTCAGCATACGGTTCCCAGTCTGTTGCAGCGTGGAATGTGCCACCAAGCTCAAGTTTTTGTTCAACCAATTGCATACGTTCATGCATAACGAAGCGGCGTTTGAAATGACGTTTCTTTTGCCAAGGGTCCGGGAAGTAAAGTTGTACGCAGTTGATACTGTTGTCAGGCATTTCACGTAGTACTTGAATTGCGTCAGCATCGAGTACACGTAAATTTTTAAGTTCTGCCATACCTGCTTCATAGACACATTGAGCAATGCCTGGTACATGGACTTCAATACCCACATAGTTGCGTTCAGGGTTCGCTTTAGCCATAAGCACTAAAGAACGGCCCATACCGAAACCGATTTCAACTGTTAAAGGGCGCTCCGGATGCTCAAAGTGCTGACGTAAGTCACCCACGGGATATTCCAAAATTAAATCGCGATGTTGTTCTAAAGCCGTGCGTTGAGACGTATTGAGTGGGGCTGAACGACGCATAAACGTCACAATTTCACGGTGTTCAGGCAAATTGTCCAATTCTGCAATTTGCGTTTCTAACTGATCGATCGACATAACCTTGGCAATATTGAAATTCAAATGCGGTATTTTAAGTCTTCAGGTGGTCAAGTCAAATGTTTCGGTGTTTTTCTTCATGTAGATGTCATGATCAATATTTAAGCTAAGAGGCTAATTAAAACTCACATGAACATTTTTACTCATGAAAACTTTTCAATTAAAAATACTTTCGGTTTTTTTAAGTGCATTAGGTGCATTTTCATATAGTTCTGTTGCTCAGGCACAGCTCATGTTTAGCCAGTATGTTGATGGTAGCAGTAATAAAAAAGGGTTAGAAATTTATAACCCGGATGGTACTACTGTTAACTTGGCTGATTATGAAATTCAACAATTTAATAATGGTGGAACTGCGAAAACAGCTACCTTCCGTTTACAAGGTACGCTTGCAAGTAAACAAAAATTTTTGGTGGGGCGTTCAGAATTACAGACAGAACTTGGCAATAAAGTAAATCAAGTGGCTGCATTGTCTTTTAATGGGGATGATGCAGTTGTGCTTGTTTATAAAGGCACACCTGTAGATCGTTTTGGCCGTATTGGGGAACGACCTGAGGCAGGATGGGGAACTGTTGTTTCAAGCTTGGGAAATAGCTTTAAACGTATTGAAACTGAAAATCCAGCTTTGAGTATTGATCCGACAGCGGCATTTGATTTGGACCATTCATGGACAGCATGGGCAAACCGAAATGATTTTACAAATCTATCAGGTACTACTACTCAGCCTCCTATTGAAACGGTCAGCTGTTCAAGCTCAGATACACCAATTGCCGATTTAGCAACATCAGCACAAAACCAGACTTATACCGTGCGTGGGGTAATTACTGCCGACTATCGTTATGCAAATGGTTTCTCAGGTTTTTATGTTCAAACACCTGATACGAAAGCACGTGCAAATGTAAGCAATGCCATTTTTGTTTATATTCCGAATAGTAGTGCGGTGAAAGGTGGACAAATTGGTGATGAGGTTATTTTACGTGGTCGTTTAACGAGCTATCAAAATCAGCTACAGATTGACCAATTACAACAAGATATTCAAACCTGTAATAGCAATATGGCAAATCAGGTTCAGCCAATTAGCCTTGAACTACCATTTTCGAGCTTAACAGGCGGTTCAACCCATTCTCCGCAGCGTTATCAAGGCATGTTGGTGAAATTGCCTCAGACTTTAACGGTGAGTGAGAATTATAATTATGGTCGTTATGGTGAGTTATCGTTAAGTTTAGGTCGCTTATATATTCCAACCAATTTATATCCAGCGCTATCTCCTGAAGCTAAAGCTCTAGCTCAGAAAAATTTATTATCTAAAATTATTTTTGATGATGGTTATAACAATCAAAACCGTACACCATGGTTACCTACAAATTTTAGTGCTGCCAATACATTGCGTTCAGGCTACCAGCTTAAAAATATCGAAGGGATTTTAGAGTATCGTTTTAACGGTTGGCGCGTACAACCAGTGCTTGGACGTACGCAACCAGAAGTTATTACTCAAACCAACCCGCGTCAAAATATTATTACGAAAAATGCCAATCATATTCGTGTAGCTTCATTTAACGTCTTGAACTATGACAATGGTGCAACAGGTTTCCCAACAGAGCGTGGTGCAAACACACAAGCAGAGTTTGATAAACAGCACCGTAAAATTGTGAGTGCACTCAAATCGATTGATGCTGACGTTTACGGTTTAATGGAAATTGCCAACAATGGCTATGGCCCAAACAGCGCAATTGCTCATTTAACGAGTGCACTAGGTCCAGACTGGAAATATGTTATTCCTGAAAATCTGGATCGTTTAGGTAATGATGTTATTGCTGTTGCGATTATCTATAACAGTAAGCGTGTGAAGCCTTTAAATAAAGCTGTTGTGCTTGATTTAGGTGATAAAAACAGAACGACCTTAGCTCAAACGTTCCAAGCTGTCCGTGGTAATAAAACATTTACCGTTATTCCAAACCATTTGAAATCAAAAGGGTGTAGTGGAGTAGATGCTAACTCTTCTGATGCCGATCAAAATGATGGTCAGGGATGCTGGAATCCAACCCGTGTAAAAGCAGTTGATCAAATTGTGCAGTGGCTAGCAAAAAATCCGACGCAAGTGCCTAAGCAAAATGCTTTACTCGTTGGAGACATGAATAGTTATGCAAAAGAGGCGCCGATTTTGGCATTTGAAAAAGCCAATTATAAAGTCTTACTCAATGACGCTAAAGTTGGGCAAGGCGCTCAGGCGTACAGTTATGTTTTTGGTGTGGCAAGTGATGCAAATGGTAATGGTGGAGCGGGTAACTTAGACCATGCTATTGCTGATGCAGATTTATATCCAAAAGTAGTTCGTACTTTTGCTTGGCATATTAATGCTGACGAGCCGACGGTTCTAGATTACAACGAAGAATATAAAACTGATGAGCAAAAAGCCTTGTTCTATGGTGAAGATGCCTATCGTTCTTCAGACCATGACCCTGTGATTGTCGATCTAGATTTAAATGGCAAAGACTCGAATCAGCCAAATGATAACCAGAAAAGTCCAATTTTCGATTTCTTATCTCAATTAATGGAATGGATTAGCCAGCTTTTTAAACGTAGTTAAGGGTAAAAATGCGTGATGTGAATGTGTTTTATCATATTTTAAACAATCGTCACGCAAGACAACTTGCAAGGGAAAACTTTTTCAAGAATATTAGGTAGTGTAAGTAATTTATAAATTTACGCTTTTTTACAATTAAGGAATTGTACAAACCTTGCAGGTTTTTTAGAACCAATTTAAAACGTTAATGTGAGATAACAAGGATCAGATATGAAATTATATTATTCGCCAGGCGCATGTTCTTTAGCTGCACATATTATTTTAAATGAAATTAATGTTGATTTTGATTTAGAACGAGTAAATTTAAAAACACATAAAACAGAAAAAGGTGCAGATTATTATGAAATTAACCCAAAGGGATATGTACCAGCTTTAGAAATTAATCCGGGTTTAATTTTAACTGAAAACGTAGCGATTTTACCTTTCCTTGCTCAGCATGACCCTAAACAAGATTTGATTCCTCCTTCGGGCTTAGGCCGTGCGAAAGTGTTGGAATGGTTGGGCTATTTAAATTCTGAACTGCATGATGCATACGCGGTATTTTTTGGGGCGCCGTTAACAAATGATGAAAAAACCAAAGCTTATGCTGAAATCGACCGTCTTTTAAAATATATCGATAATTATTTGGCTGAGTCGGATTATGACTATCTGGTAAATGATAATTTTGGTCCAGCAGATGCGTATTTATTTGTTTTAACAAATTGGTCAAACTCAATTGAGCATGATTTAACGCCATATAAACATATTATTGCCTTACGTAATAAAGTTGCAGAACGTCAGTCAGTACAAATTGCAATGCGTGATGAAGGTTTAATTTCATAAGCAATTTTCAAAAGCATTAAAAAAGCCCCTAAGCAATAGGGGCTTTTTTAATGCTAAAGCGAATTAGTGTTGAGCATCTTTTTTCACATCAGCAGCTGCATTTTCAACAGCTTGAGCTGTATCAGCAGTCGCTTTACGTGCAGTAGCTTCTGTTTCAGCTGCAGCTTTAGCAGTCGCATCAGCAGCGTGGTCAGCAGCAGCATCAATTTTAGCTGAAGCGTTGTCTGTTGCAGTTGCAATATCGCTCGCAGCTTGATCACCAGCAGATTTGATATCTGCTGTTGCTTGTTGAGCAGCATTTTCTAAGTGTTCACCTGTAGTAGCACCAGTTTCTGGAGCTTTATCTTTATTACAACCAACAAGGGCAACAGTCGCAGCAAGACCTAAAGCAACAAGTAATTTATTCATTGTGTTTTTCCTTCTAATTCATGGCATCCAAAATTATGGATGTCTAAAATATAAACATAAAGTAACTGATTAATAAAGATCAAAAATTGTTAAAAAGTTGTAACTCTCGTATTAAAAAAGCCTAGCATTTTGTAATGCTAGGCTTGAACCAAATGATAGTGATTTGACCAGTTTTACTGCCCAGAACGAATGATGTAATCAAACGCAGAGAGTGATGCTTTAGCGCCTTCACCTGTAGCAATAATGATCTGCTTGTACGGTACAGTGGTACAGTCACCTGCAGCAAATACACCTTTTACATTGGTTTCGTTGCGGTCATTGACAATGATCTCGCCACGGTTGGTTAACTCAACCTCACTGTCTTTTAAGAAGTCAGTGTTTGGAAGTAAACCAATCTGTACAAAGATCCCTGCAAGCTCTACCACATGCTCTTCATCAGTTGCACGGTCTTTATATTTAAGACCGGTTACTTGTGAACCGTCGCCTAACACTTCTGTACTTAACGCATTCATAATCACTGTGGTGTTTGGCAAGCTATTTAACTTGTTTTGCAAGACTTGGTCAGCACGAAGTTTAGTGTCAAACTCAACCAGAGTTACATGCTCAACAATACCTGCAAGGTCAATCGCCGCTTCAACACCTGAGTTACCGCCACCAATCACGGCAACACGTTTGCCTTTGAACAATGGACCATCACAGTGTGGACAGTACGCTACACCACGGGTACGGTATTCAGCTTCACCCGGTACATTCATTTCTCTCCAACGTGCACCTGTTGAAAGGATCACAGTTTTCGATTCAAGTTTTGCACCGTTTTCAAGTTCAACTTCAACCAAGCCATTTGCTGTTTGGTCTGCACCAGTGATTTTGCTGACACGTTGCAGGTTCATGATATCCACATCGTATTCACGAACATGTGCTTCCATTTCAGCAGCAAACTTAGGACCTTGGGTCTTTTGCACAGAAGTGAAGTTTTCAATGTCCATGGTGTCCATGACCTGACCACCAAAGCGTTCAGCCACGATACCTGTGTTAATGCCTTTACGTGCCGCATAGATTGCAGCTGTTGCACCTGCAGGTCCACCACCAATCACCAATACATCAAACGCATCTTTGGCATTGAGTGCTGCTGCGTCTTTTTCAGCTGAATTGGTATCAAGTTTTGCCACAATCTCTTCAAGCGTCATACGACCTTGACCAATGTGCTCATTGTCCTGGAATACCATCGGTACAGCCATGATTTTGCGTTGTTCCACTTCGTCTTGGAAGAATGCACCATCAATCATGGTTGCTGTAGTGTTCGGATTATAAATAGCAATCAGGTTAAGCGCCTGTACCACGTCCGGACAGTTATGACAGCTAAGCGATACGAATACATCAAAGTTAGCTTTGAGGTTTAAGCCTTTAATCTGATTTAAAACTTCATCCGACACTTTAGGTGCATAGCCAGACACTTGTAACAGCGCCAAGATCAAAGACGTAAACTCATGACCCATTGGTAAGCCTGCGAAGAACACACGAGGTTGTTCACCTGCTTTAGCCACACCAAAGCTTGGACGACGTGTATTGTTACCGTCAAAACGGGCTGTTACCTTGTCAGAAAGCTCAGCGATTTCAGTTACTAATTCTTTAATTTGAGCAGCTTTGTCTGATTCATCTAAAGCAGCAACTAATTCGATTGGACTTTCTAAACGTTCTAGGTAAGCTTTTAATTGAGTTTTAATGTTTTGATCTAACATCTGTTTTTTACTCCAATGCATCCAAATTCTTTCAATAGATGCATAGTACGTTAAAACAATGAATAGGTAAAACAGTATGTTTTTATGAATTTAATCGTTTTTTTGAATGCTGGTTTGCAACAACGCGTAAGTTAAGAAAGTACAGAAAGAGCATCTTAATTTCATTTTTAGTTTTGCAGTATTTTAAAGTGAAAGTGTTTGAAAATTTATATATGTTATATGGCTGTAAAGATTTTATGTCATAACATTAAAAGGTACTTTCATGTCATTGCAACGCGGCATTTATCAGCATTATAAAGGTAATCTCTATCAAGTTTTTTCTGTAGCAAAACACAGTGAAACTGAAGAGGAATTGGTCGTTTATCAATGTTTATATGGTGATTATTCAACTTGGGTTCGACCACTTGATATGTTTACTGAAACCGTGCAAATGAGTGATGGTAGCGTCGTACCGCGTTTTAAATTAATACAAAGTACTTAAATAAAACGGCTGTCATATAAAGAAGGAGTAAAATAGATGCCAAATACTATTTTCTTACAAAGAGTTGCTGATTTATATGACACCTTTAAACAGCATGACTCACAGCAATCCGATCGTTTACAACGGTATCGTAATATAGAAGTAGAATCTGCTCAGCTAATTTCCCAGCTTATTCGTATGCAGCAAGCCAAGTCTATTTTGGAAATTGGCACTTCAACAGGCTATTCAACTTTGTGGCTTGCCGAAGCTGCCCAAGCGACTGGTGGGCAAGTCATTACAGTTGAAATTGATGCAAAGCGAAGTGCAGAGGCAAAACGTCATGTAGCTGAGTTAGAGCTCAGTGAAATTGTTCAATTTTGGGTAGGAGATGCAGCCGATTACTTAAAAGCAGCTCAGGAAAAATTTGATTTTATTTTGTTAGATGCTGAACGTGATGCATATGAAAATTATTGGCCAGATTTAAAACGCCTAATGAAGCCTAAAGGTGGGGTTTTAGTTGTCGATAATGTGATATCTCATGCGGCAGAAGTAAATCGATTTATAGCCTTAATTAAAAAAGATCCGGATTACATGAGTAGCATTTTGCCTGTCGGCGCAGGTTTGTGTTTAGTGGTCACAAAATAGTTATGCTGAAATAATTTTTCATATTCCAGTTGGGGCCTGTTTTGAACAGGCCTTTTTTATAATTTTATGAGGCAATCACCAAAGAGAGTCGGGTAAAGTGCAAATTAAATTCTAAGTATTTGTGTACAAAAGCGGCTTTATCGGTTGAACGCAATAAGTTGTCATAAACAAACTCAGGAACAGGATGATAAAGATCTCCTGAGCCATCGCTATAAAAGATTTTTAAATGACGCGATGTCGCATTGTATTTCCATGAAGTGACGACCGCTGTATTCGCCATAAATGCACCCCTTTATTTCATATCAAACGTACTCAAAAATTAACCAGTTGTTTATTTGACATTACTCAATGTTTAGGTAACGGGGAAGGGCAGAATTGTAAAAGTATCAGTAGAAAATGTGATGTGCTTATTCAAAACAAAAGAACCATCCGATAAAGGATGGTTCTTTAGGTTTTTAAAATCTAAGAGAGATTAGATTTTACCAACTAGGTCGATAGATGGAGCAAGAGTTGCTTCGCCTTCTTTCCATTTAGCTGGGCAAACTTCACCTGGGTGAGAGTGTACGTATTGAGCAGCTTTTACTTTACGAAGAAGTTCAGATGCGTCACGACCGATACCGCCAGCGTTGATTTCAACGATTTGGATTTTACCTTCTGGATCGATAACGAAAGTACCACGGTCAGCTAAACCTTCAGACTCGATTAAAACGTCAAAGTTTTTAGAAAGAGTCCAAGTTGGATCGCCGATTAATGGGTATTGGATTTTCTTGATCGCGTCTGAAGTGTCGTGCCAAGCTTTGTGAGTGAAGTGAGTGTCAGTAGAAACACCGTAGATTTCCACGCCTAATTTTTGGAATTCAGCGTAGTTATCAGCTAAGTCTTCAAGCTCAGTAGGACATACGAAAGTGAAGTCAGCAGGATAGAAGAATACAACAGACCACTTACCTTTAAGGTTAGTTTCGTTCACTTCGATGAATTGGCCGTTGTGGTAAGCAGTTGCTTGGAAAGGTTTAACTTCAGTATTAATCAAGCTCATCATTGTCTCCATGATTGAGGTTTATATTTAAACTTGTTTACGAGATGTAGAATAAATAAAAATTCTTTATTGGGGAAATAGTATTTTTACATGACTAAAATCGGAAAATTGAATAAGTATGAAATTTTCGATTTTTAAGTCCCCAAATACTGTATTCGATTTGACTGCAAAAACATGTAAATCAAATGACAGTTATAGTAAAAGAAACTTGCCTAACAACATGAAGCTTACATACTAAAAATTCAAGGGTGAAATGTAAAAAAATTAAAAATATATAAAAAACCAATTGTTTTACCTTATGGTCATTAAGGCGTAAAATAGAGGATTGTTGAATTTTCAGGAAAATTTATCTGTGCTGAATGGTTTAAATATAGATCAATGGGTGATGGCGAGAGATCGTTACCGTTTAAATCGTTTACGTAAAGATAAAAAAGCCAATACTGCAGAGATTGAAAAATTATTTAAACAGTCTAATGCAAAAGTTAGACAGCGTTTTGAACGCTTACCAAAAATCAAATTAAATCAGGATCTTCCTGTAACCCAATATGCTGACCGTTTAATAGAAGCGATTCAAAAGCATCAGGTCATTATTGTGGCTGGTGAAACAGGTTCAGGGAAAACTACTCAGCTCCCTCAAATTGCAATGTTAGCAGGGCGTGGCTTGACTGGTATGATTGGTCATACCCAGCCACGTCGTTTAGCTGCACGTAGTGTGTCGCAGCGTATTGCAGAAGAAGTCGGCGAAAAGCTCGGCGAATCGATTGGTTTTAAAATCCGTTTTAATGAACAAGGTTCGCAAGATTCGATTGTCCGGTTAATGACCGACGGTATTTTGCTTGCCGAGTTAGGCAATGACCGCTTCTTGTCTAAATATGACACCATCATTATTGATGAGGCGCACGAGCGCTCACTCAATATCGATTTTATTATGGGCTATTTAAAGCAGTTACTGCCAAAACGCCCAGATTTAAAAGTCATCGTGACTTCGGCAACTTTAGATGTAAATCGTTTTAGTAACTACTTTAATAATGCACCAATTTTTGAAGTAGAAGGGCGTAGTTATCCGGTCGAAGTGCGTTATCGTCCAATTTCAGAAATGAATATTGGTGGTAGTGATGACGACGAGTTCGACGACTTTGAAGAAAACCTGCCGCGTGCAGTCGTACAAGCTGTAGAAGAATGCTTTGCTGATGCCGAGGAAAAAGGTCATCCAGAACATGCAGATATTCTGATTTTCTCAAGCACAGAGCAAGAAATTCGAGAATTGCAGGAAACCTTACAAAAGTACGGGCCGAGACATACCGAAATTTTACCTTTGTATGCGCGTTTAGCCGTTTCTGAGCAACAAAAGATTTTTAGCCCAAGTGGAAAGGGCCGCCGTATTATTATTGCGACGAACGTTGCAGAAACTGCACTGACTGTTCCTAATATTCGCTACGTGATTGATAGCGGCTTTGCACGTATATCTCGTTATAACTACCGTTCACGCGTGCAACGCTTACCGATTGAGGCAATTTCACAAGCTGCAGCAAATCAACGTAAAGGGCGCTGTGGTCGTGTTGCTCCAGGTGTATGTATTCGTTTATATAGCGAAGAAGACTTTTTAAGTCGTCCTGAGTTTACCGAACCTGAAATTAAGCGAACTAACTTGGCATCGGTTATTCTGCAAATGCAGAGCTTAGGTTTAGGTGAGCTGGAAAACTTTGATTTCATTGAGCCGCCAGATTTCCGTCTAGTCAATGATGGTCGTAAGCTACTCATTGAGTTAGGTGCGCTGAACGAGAAGAAAAACGAACTGACCAAAGTCGGCCAAATGATGGCACGTATGCCGATTGATCCAAGACTCGCACGTATGATTGTGGGTGGGGCTCATTTTGGTGTACTCAAAGAAATTTTGGTGGTGGTGAGTGCACTTGCAGTTCAAGACCCGCGTGAACGTCCAGCAGATAAACAAATGCAAGCTGATCAAAAGCATGCACTATTCAAAGAGGCAGATTCAGATTTTCTGTTTTATTTAAAACTTTGGGATACTTTAAATCCTAAAGGTGAAGCAGGAATGTCGGAAAACAAGCGTCGTCAATTTGCTAAGCAGCATTTCTTAAGCTGGTTACGGTTACGGGAATGGAAACAGACACACCAGCAGTTAGTTGAGCTGGCCGAAGGTTTAAAACTTAGTTTTAATGAAAAGCCTGCAAATTATGAAAACTTGCACCGTGCTTTGCTGACCGGTTTATTGTCTTTTATTGCCAATAAAACTGATGAACGTAATACCTTTATGGCAGTGCGTCAGCAAAAGGCTAAAGTTTTTCCGGCCAGTACATTGCATAAAACCAATACTGCGTGGGTGATGGCTTTTGAGATGGTGGAAACCTCTCAGGTCTATTTACGTACATTAGCAAAAATTGATCCTGAATGGATTTTGCTTGCTGCACGCGACTTATTGAAATATCACTATTTCGAGCCGCATTGGTCTAAAAAAGCTGGTATTGTAAATGCTTATGCGCAAATTTCATTGTTTGGTTTAATTATTGAACCGAAGCGTTTGGTTAATTTTGAAAAAGTTGATCAACCTGCTGCACATGAGATTTTCTTACGTGATGCATTAACCACAGGAAATCTGGGGACAGTTCCACCATTTTTAAAACACAACTTGCTTAAACTTGAAGAAGTAGAGCGAGTTGAAGATAAATTACGTCGCCGCGATTTGGTGGTCGATGAAGAAACGATTTATCAGTTCTATGCATCGAAAATTCCTGAAGAAATTGCGAGTCGTCGTAGTTTTGAAGACTGGCGTGCAACTGTAGAAGCAAAAAATCCGCGTTATTTATATGTAGAAGATGATGCGCTTTGGCTCAATGACCGTCCGACCACGCAGCAATTCCCTGATCATTTACATAATGGCCAGTTACGCTTGGCAACTACTTATCGCTTTGACCCAAGTCATGATGAAGATGGCGCAACGGTCCAAATTCCGGTACAGGCATTGCCTCAGGTAGATGAAAATATTTGGTCGTGGGGGATTCCAGGCTGGCGTTTAGATCTCATTGAAGCCTTATTGAAAGCCTTACCAAAAGATAAACGTCGTAACCTCGTACCAATTCCAGATATGGCGCGTAAGCTCATGCAAGGTATTGATGCTGTACATTTGCGACAACATATCTTTAGCTATCTGGCGTTTGCTTTACGTGGTGAGCAGATTACGGAAAAAGATTTTTCATTTGAACGCATAGATCCGTATTTGGTGCCTTTTATTAAGGTGATTGATGAAAAAGGTAAATTGATCGCCAAAGGCCGTGACTTGGCTGAGTTGAAGGCTCGTTGTCGCGTAGAAACGCATCGTCCGGTGAAACAGCAAAAAGGTGAATTTAAAACTTTCCCTGAAAACTTTACCTTTGAAGCTTCACAGAAGGTGACAGGTGTTGTTGTTAAACAATATCAAGCTTTAGTGCCAACTAAAAATTTTGCCGAACTTGAGGCGAAAGATGAGTCCGGCGTGGTTATACAAACATTTAACGATCAGGCAGAGGCGATTAAACAACATCGCGAAGGTATTATTCGTCTGGTCCATATGCAACTTGGCGATTTGGTTCGTCAGTTGAAAAAGCAGATTTCGAAACCGCTTGCGTTGGCTTATTCACCTTTAGGCGATAAAGCTAAACTTGAGCAAATGCTGGTATACGCGACTTTACAAATGGCAATTACGACTTTGCCAATCAATGCTGATGAATTTAATCAACTGCTAGAACAGGTCAAAAAACAATTTTTGAGCTATGGGCAGCAAGCACTTGAGCAATTAAGTGATATTTATATTCAGTGGCAACAAATCCGTCGTCAACTTTTAGTACTTGATCCGGACGTATTTGGACGCAGTATCGATGATATTGAAGATCAGCTAGATTTAATGTCACTCGGCAATTTTGTCTATTGCCAGCCAGTTGATCTTTGGCAGGAATATCCACGTTATTTAAAAGCGCTGCTATTGCGTTTAGATCGATTGCCAAATAATCTACAGCGAGATCATGCTGCTATTGACGATGTCGATCCATGGATGGACAAGGTATTTAAGTTCAAAAATGATCCAAGAATCAAAGAATTGTATTTGATGCTGGAAGAATTACGGATTTCTTTATTTTCTCAGCCGATGAAAACCAAGATGCCTATTTCGCCAACTCGACTACAAAAGTTATGGGATCGTTTGGGAATCAGTTAAAATAGATCGGGGTCTGTTTATGTTGTTTTTAGCTGGCAACGCAATTTATAAATGAAAGATTAACAGACCCTATTCATTTTTTTAGGAGTTTTACATGGGCATTCGTATCACAGGTACTGGGCTATTTCACCCAACAGAAATCATTTCTAATGAAGAACTGGCCGACAGTTTAAATGCTTATGTGGAACAATATAACCAAGAGAATGCAGAGAAAATTGCAGCAGGCGAGCTAGAAGAATTACGTGGTTCAAGTGCTGAATTTATTGAAAAAGCTTCTGGTATTAAGCGCCGTTACGTGATTGAAAAATCGGGTATTCTTGATCCAACACGTTTACGTCCGCGTTTGTCTGAACGTTCAAATGATGAACTTTCAATTCAAGCAGAGTGGGGCGTTATTGCTGCAAAACAGGCAATGGAAAATGCAGGTGTAACTGCTGAAGATATCGATGTTGTGATTTTGGCGTGTTCAAATATGCAGCGTGCTTATCCGGCTGTGGCAATTGAAATCCAGTCGGCACTTGGTATTCAAGGTTATGCTTACGACATGAACGTGGCATGTTCAGCTGCTACTTTTGGTTTGAAACAAGCGGCAGATGCAATTCGTTCAGGTGCTCGCCGTGTTTTATTAGTGAATGTTGAGATTACATCTGGTCACCTAGACTACCGTAACCGTGATTGTCACTTCATTTTTGGTGATGTGGCGACCGCTTCTATTATTGAAGAAACCACTACTAAAACTGGTTTTGAAATTTTAGATATTCATTTATTTACTCAATTTTCAAATAACATTCGCAATAACTTTGGTTTCTTAAACCGTAGCGAAGATGCAGTGGTTGACGACAAGTTATTCCGTCAAGATGGCCGCAAAGTATTTAAAGATGTTTGTCCGTTGGTGGCAAAAATCATTAATGCGCAGTTGGAAAAAATGCAGTTAACTGCAAACGATATTAAGCGTTTCTGGTTACACCAAGCCAATGCCAACATGAATGAATTAATCTTGAAATATGTGGCTGGTAAAGATGCAGATCTAAGCCGTGCACCAATTATTCTAGATGAGTTTGCCAATACTTCTTCAGCAGGTGTAATTATTGCTTTACATCGTACAGGCCACGAAGTAGATGATGGTGAATATGGCGTGATTTCATCTTTCGGTGCTGGTTATTCAGTAGGTTCGATTGTTGTACAAAAGCATGTTGCTTAAGTTACTAGATTAATTAAAAACGCTCGTAAGAGCGTTTTTTTTATGGCACAAAAATAATAAAGCGAGCCAAAATTAGCCCGCTTTATTTGAATCAAAAATAATTAAAACTTTTTAGTGTAGTTCACAAACAAGCGATCTTCACCAAAGTCATTGCCATGTTTTACGTTGTAATCAATTCGAATATATTGCAGGGCAAAGCCTTTTAAGAAAGGCTGTTGAAACGTATAGTTTAAAATCACATTTGACTCGGTTTCGTGGTTTTTCTCGCCATTTGCTGCTTTAAAGTCATGACCATAAACATATTTCACCATCGCATTTAGGCCCGGAACGTAATCTTTAAAGTCATAGCCGTACATCACATGATAAGACTTCTCATCTTCTTTAAAGAAACCTGTAGCATTCCAGTTAATGAAATAGGTTTCTGGTAAAAAACCATCCGGTAATGGATAAGCCGACTCACCAATAATTTGCTGGTACCCCAAACCAAAGGTATGATTTTTCACTTTAAGTGTCTCTAATACCCCAATGTTTTGCGCATCGATATCAAAAGTATTGCCATCATCTTTTGCATTGAAGTATTTAAACTTAGAGGTGAGGGCAAAATTAGGTTGTTTCCAATTATGCTCAAGTCCTACATAGTGTTTATTGTAGAGGTCTTCTAAATTACCAAAGTAATATTCACCCTTGAGTGTCGGCGTAAATTGATAACGTAGGTCAATGTAGTTCAGGCCATCAGATTCTTTGGTCATTCCATTTGTAGTGAAAGAAAACTTTTTAAAGTCCTCTTCATTGCGTGGCGACACTTTTTCAACTCGACCAATTTCTGCATAAAGCTGATCTGAAAGTTGTGACTTAAGATTGGTTCCCCAATAAGAAGCAAGCAATTGTCGGCTGGCATCCACAGCTGTTACAGGTAAATCCAACCAGAGTTCACCCACACTTAAAAGGGTTTTGTCGTAGCCTAGTTTTAAAGTTGCGCCGTATTTTAAAAAGTCAGATGCTTGAGATTGTGTTTCTTTATTAAAAGGCAAAACAGTGTCCGCAACATGTTTGTCTGAACTCAAGCGCACGGCGTATTGAACAGAAGCATCGGCACCAATGGTAATGGGCTTATCTGCTATGATTAACGGAGTGTCATGCATTTTCGATTTATAAAATAGTGACGCTGCCTGAGACCAGCTACCCGTATCTTTGAGTGCATCATTGTCAAAATCGCGGTTGATATAGGCATTTTTTAAAGTAAATTTCCACTCATCTTCAGTTTGCTGATTTGGGTTTGCAGCCCAAGAACTGCTGCACATAAAAAATAAAGTGGCAAAAGCTAAAGTGTGTGGTTTAAAACGGTGTAATAATTCCATAATCCATTTCCAAAAAGATGCGCCAGTCCTCGGCGCATTTATGTTCACTGCTGGGTAAGCGTGTTTTGAGGGTTAAAAGTTGATGGCGTTTGTGCAGCAACAGAGGCTTTTAGATTGACCATAAATATTGCAAGTGCAGCAATCACACCCGGAATTGCAATCGCCAAGAAATTCATTTGGTGAGGAAGTTCAAATGAAAGTAAAGCACCTGTTAAAACTGGTCCAATAATCGCGCCAATACGGCCAATTCCCGATGCCCAGCCCATGCCAGTTGAACGAAGTGCTGTCGGATAGAACTGCGCAACAAAAGTGTAGAGTAAGATTTGTGAACCAATTGTGGCAGCACCGGCAATCGCAATCAGGCTATATAAAATAAATTGTGGACTATTAATGCCAAGCAGAATTAAAGCTGCTGATCCCACAATAAACATAATGGTAATGACAGGTTTTAAATGAAATCTGTCTGCTAAAGCACCGCCACCAATTGCACCGACCATGCCGCCAATATTAAGTGCAAAGAGGAACAACATGCTCGCACCTAACGAATAGCCCGCTTGCAGCATGAGTTTAGGCAACCAGCTTCCTAAGGCATACACCATGAGTAAGCACATAAAGAAAGCAATCCAGAACATAAACGTGCTGAAGGTACGGCCTTGTTGGAAAAGCGCACGGACAGGTGCATCTGTTGTTGTACTTTCATTTAACACCAGTTGAGTATTGGCATTGACTTGAGTTTGAGGCGCAATTTTACTCACAATACTTTTTGCTTGTTCGCTATGGTTAGATTTCACTAAAAAGGCGAGAGACTCTGGTAAAAACTTCCAAATGAGCGGGAGCAGCAACAGGGGAATACCCGCAATTAAAAACATGATTTGCCAGCCCATATCTTTTACGAGCCATGCACCGAGTAGCGCAGATGTCATGCCACCAATTGCATAGCCACTAAACATAATTGCAACTAATGTACTGCGGATTTTTTTGGGTGCGTATTCGGTCATAAGTGCCACAACGTTTGGCATGACACCGCCAATCCCAAGCCCTGCAATAAAGCGCAAAATAGCAAACTCTGTTGGTCCTTTGGCAAAGGCACCTATAAAGGTAAATCCGCTAAATAAGGTGACACAAATCAGGATGGTTTTTTTGCGTCCCAGTTTGTCTGAAAGTGTGCCGAAAATCATGGCTCCAAACATCATCCCGAATAGTGCAGCACTGGCGAGCAGGCCTGCTTCTACCGCAGTTAACGACCATTGCTGCATTAATAGAGGAAGAGCAACCCCATAAATAACTAAATCATATCCATCAAAAATAATAATAAGTAAGCACCAGATTAAAACTTTCCAATGAAAAGATGTAAAACGGGCTTTATCAATTAACTCATTAATATTAACCTTGCTTGTGTCCATTTTCTTCACCTCCAATTTGTGAAGCATCGCGTTATTTTTTAATAAACTATTTTGTTATTGGAATAGAGTCAAAAACCTAATTGATATATCTTTATGTCTTTAAGGTATTATGTTTTTATTAAACTAAAATATTGAAAAATATGGTTTATTTTAATAATTTTGGTTGTTGTTTCTGTTATGTTTTAAATAGGGTTAAATATTGTATTGTGAGAATTTTAAGGATTTTATAGATATCTTTTTATAGATTTTATTGCTGAGAATCATAGCTAGAAATATAGCTAAATTTATATTAGGAATTAAAGTGGAAATAAATAAAAATATTAAAGTCAATTATTTTAGAAACTCATATTAAAAATGAAATTTAATTTATATTAAATAAAAATTGCCAAAACAGGGATAGCGAATTATTTGCATCCTGATTTGGCGTTTGAAGCTTTATTTTAGTGGTGGGCGCTTAGATAAAAAATTAATTTGTGGCTGGCGTTGAGCGTGGTGTAAGAATGAAATGGGCGATTACACCAATACAAATACCCCAGAAAACTGAGCTTAATCCAAGAAAATGCATACCTGATGCGCTAGCTAAAAAGGTAATAAGTGCAGCATCACGTTGACCATCATTTTTCATGGCAACAGAAATATTGGTAGCAATTGCACCAAGCAAAGCTAAACCTGCCAGTGCTGCCACCAACTCTTTAGGAAGTAAACTAAATAGCATGACAATACTGCCAGCAAATAAGCCTCCTAAAATATAAAAAATTCCGTTGGCAATCCCTGCGATATAGCGTTTTTCTTTCAGTTCATGTGCATCTTTACCCATACATAAAGCAGCGGTAATTGAGGCAAGCACAATGGTAATACCACCGACACAGGCAACGGCTAACGAGGCAATACTGGTGGCCGTAATAATGGATTTGGCTGGCGTGTCATAACCGCTAAGTTTCATAATCGCCATACCCGGTAAAAATTGGCCAGTTAGACTGACTAAAATAAGAGGAACGGCGAGGTTGAGTGTTGAGTTCCAAGTCCATTCCGGGCTAATCCACTGGGGGATTGCTAAATTAAAACTCACATCAACCGGATTCATTTTGCCTAAAATGAGGCTTAATAAAACTCCAGCAGCTAACACCCAAATCATGGTGTAGCGAGGCATTAAACGTTTGGCAATTAAAAAGACAATGAGCATACTAAAGACAATCAAAGGCATGCTATCAGATGCGGTAAATAGGCTAATACCAAACTGAAAAAGAATACCTGCCATCATGCCCGCAGCAACGTCTTGCGGAATCCACTTCAATAATTTGTCGAAGTAACCTGTAATACCAATTAAGAAAATAACGATGGCAGAAGTAATATAGGCGGCTACTGCTTCATTCAATGAGATGTTTGGAAATAGGGTAACTAACAGGGCGGTACCCGGTGCGGACCACGCGGTAATCACAGGAGTTTTATATTTAATCGAAAGATAAATACCTGAAACGGCAGCGCCGATTGAAATTCCCCAAATCCATGACACCATCATATCTGTGGACACATGGGCACGCTGAGCAGCTTGGAAAAAAATAATCAGTGGGCCTGAGTAAGAAATTAAAACTGCAAGAAAGCCCGCAACTGTTGCTGATATGGACCAGTCATTTTTTAATGTCTTGAACAGGGTTGCCATGTCTGATTGCCTCCATGCAAATCATGTTATTTATCCAAATATATAAAAAGATCAGGGTTAACCCTGATCTCCACCTCCGACCGGAATGATCGACCCTGTTATATACGATGCTTCGTCTGATGCAAGAAATAAAATTGCATTGACTTGTTCTTGAATTGTGCCATAACGGCCCATAAATGTTCGATCTTTTGTTTGATCAACTACTTGTTGCATCCAGTCTTTTTCATTTTGACTTAACGGATTGGTGTTACGTGGTACTTTGCGAGGTGGCGCTTCGGTTCCACCAGTCGCAACAGCATTGACTCGAATCCCGTCTTTAGCATGTTCAAAAGCAAGCGATGCTGTTAGGGCATTTACCCCGCCTTTAGATGCGGAGTATGGAATACGGTTAATGCCACGGGTGGCAATGGAAGATACATTTACAATCACACCCGATTGTTGCTTAATCATGGCGGGTAGCACAGCGCGGCAGCACCATAAAGTTGGAAACAATGAGCGATTCACTTCCTTGATGATTTCTTCTTCGGAAAACTCTTCAAAAGGTTTCATCCAGATCGCGCCACCTACATTATTAATCAGGACATCGACCCGACCATAGTGTTCAATAGCTTTTGCAACAACAGCTTGCGCGCTTGCATAGGTTTCTAGGTCAGCATTAATCGTGACAGCTTCACCACCTGCACGCTGAATTTCTGTGAGAACCTCTTCAACATATTCAGAGCGGTCAGCCATGATGACTTGTCCGCCCTCAGCCGCGACTTGTAATGCCACGCCGCGACCAATACCTTGGGCACTACCCGTAACAATTACGACTTTATCAGTAAATCTTTGACGGTTTGACATAGATAATTTCTCCACCTTAAGTTAGTTTGCAGAGAATTTTTCAAACAAGAAGTTTGCTGGTTTGATATTTTCAGTTTCTAACCAACCACGTACAGCCTCTACCATCGGTACTGGGCCACATAGATAAACATCGACGTCGCCACCGTTTAACCATTCACTTTCAATATGACCCGTTACATAGCCTTTGCGTTCATGGTTACTCTCAGGGCTTGCAACTACAGTGCGGTATTCAAACCATGGGAATTTCGCCTGCAACTCATTGAGTTTTTCTAAAGCAACCAAATCAAAGTCATTGGTGACACCAAAAACCAAGCGAACAGGCTGTTCGGAGCCTTTTTCTTCAAGCACTTGTAACATCGACATAAATGGGGCAATGCCAGTACCGCCTGCCAGCATCAACACTGGACGCGTTACATTACGTAAGTAGAAGCTACCGAATGGTCCGGTAAATGTCATTTTGTCGCCAGTTTTGGCATTCTTGCTTAAGAATTCACTCATTTTGCCATTTGGTACGTTGCGGACCACAAAACCAGTTAAACGATTACCCGGTTTTGAGCTAAATGAATATGAACGGGTTTCGCCAGTTTCAGGAATTGCCACATTCACATACTGACCTGCAAGGAAATGAATATCCGGTTGGCCTTCATCAAGTTGAATATCAAATGTGATGGTTGAGTCTGATAATTTTTCAACGCGGGCTAATGTACCTTGAAAGCTATGAATTTCTGTTTTGCAAACATCTGACGACGCTTGAATCTGAAATACGGCGTCTGAAGTTGGTCGACATTGGCAAGCAAGAATATAGCCTTGCTCAGCTTCTTCAGGGGTTAATGCATCTTCAATATAGCTTTCTTCTGGCATGTCATAATGACCTGACTCGCAAAATGCGCGGCAAGTTCCACATGCACCATCACGGCAATCCAAAGGAATATTAATTTTTTGGCGATAGGCTGCGTCAGATAGGGTTTCGCCTTGAGCTACGCTAATGAAACGTGTAACACCATCTTCAAATTGAAGTGCAACATTGTGGTTTGACATGGCATGTATCCTACAAAATATTTGAAACTTTTACCCTCAGCCAACAGTCCGTTTAGCTGAGGGGTATGTCTTAAAGGTGGTAGATATCAATGACTTGATTGATATAGTCATTTTTCAAAACGACATACTTGCTCAAGATTTTTGGTTGATCACCTGAAAAATCGATCACATAACGTGACATACCGAAATAGCTGTAATTTGTCTTATAACGGAAACTTAAGGTATTCCAGTTAAAGCGAACAGTGACTTTGTCGCCGTCGCGATCGAGAACTTCAACGTTGGCAATATTGTGGCTTGTGCGTGTGTCCGGCATGGTTGCAGATGAGCGTTCGGTTTTAATACGGAACACTCGATCTTCTAAACCTTGACGGTCTGGATAATAAATAAGTGAAATTTCAGATTGTGGATCTTCAGTTAATCTATCGTCGTCATCCCAAGCTGGCATCCAGAAAGAAGCTTCTGGCGCATAGCATTCAAGCCAGTCATCCCATTGTTCATCATCTAAAAAGCGAGCTTCGCGATAAAGAAACTGAGCAATATTTTCTAAAGTTGCTTTGTCTTGAGTGCTCATGCTGTTTCTCCCTGATCAGCAATTTCTTTCTCTGATGCAATCGCGTGTTTCATGGTCTTTAACCAATATTGATGCTGGGCCAGATACAGGCCTTCATCTTCAGTTTTGATACCACTTAACATGGGTTTTAAACCGATTTCGTTTGCTGCATCGTCTGGTCCATAAATCCAGTGTTTTGAACCACGGCACATGTCATTCCATTCAAGTGCAATACCTGCGTAGCCTGCCTGACAAGCACGGAACTCTTCTAAATCGTCTGGCGTTGCCATGCCTGAGGCATTGAAGAAATCTTCATATTGACGGATACGGCGTGCACGAGCTTCAGGTGCTTCACCTTTAGGCGCGATACAGTAAATGGTGACTTCGGTTTTATTGACCGAAAGTGGACGAAGTACACGAATTTGTGAACCGAATTGATCCATCAAATAAACATTTGGGTACAGACAAAGATTACGTGAACGCTCAATCATCCATTTCGACATCGCTTCACCGTATTTTTCGGTGTATTCGTCTGCTTTTGGGAAGTTAGGACGGTCTTCTGGGTTTGCCCATTGTGTCCACAGCAACATGTGACCATTTTCAAAGCCATACGAGCCACCGCCTTGTTTACCCCAAGAACCTGCACTCATCGCGCGGATGTTATCGGCAGCTTGAGTTTCTTTACGGTGTTGAGTTGTTGCTGCGTAATTCCAGTGAACAGCAGAAACGTGATAACCATCGGCGCCATTTTCAGCAGTTAGTTTCCAGTTGCCTTCGTAGGTATAGGTAGATGAACCACGTAAAACTTCCAAACCATGTTCAGACTGGTCAACAATCATATCGATGATTTTGGTGGTTTCACCCAAAAATTCTTCAAGCGAAGGAACATCGGGATTTAAGCTACCAAATAAGAAGCCTTTGTAGCTCTCAAAACGAGCTACCTTTTTAAGGTCATGTGAACCGTCTTGGTTAAAGCAGTCAGAGTAACCTGCGTCAGTTGGGTCTTTTACTTTGAGCAATTTACCTGAGTTATTAAAAGTCCAGCCGTGGAAAGGGCAAGTATACGTTGCTTTGTTACCACGCTTGTAACGGCAAAGTTGTGCTCCGCGGTGTGAACATGCATTGATCATGGCATTAAGTTCACCGTTACGGTTACGGGCAATGATAATCGGCTGACGACCAATATAAGTCGTGTAGTAGTCATTATTATTTGGAATTTGGCTTTCGTGTGCCAAGTAAACCCAGTTACCTTCGAAGATGTATTTCATTTCGAGGTCAAATAAGGCTTCATCAGTAAAAACTGAGCGGTGAAGTTTAAATTCACCTGTATCGATATTGTCTACAAGTAATTCATCAATACGGTCAAGATGGCTGGTATTGATTACAGGAATACGTGGCATGTCCGTTCTCCGACTTTCCAAAGGGTGGAAGTCATCAAGACCTTCGCTACGATTTAAAAGGTCTTGATATCCTAATATGTCAATGAAGCGCATAAACGCGTCGGGTGTTTAACCGCGAATGGATAAAGATAGATCGAATGTTGGCCAGTATGATTTCAATCGGTGCTATACAAGTGATCTATAACTTCATCGGGTTATTTCTTGTATATACCTTAAAAGAATGGTTAAACTGTGTCTAAGACTGAATTTGCATTTTAATATATCTTAAAGGTATGGAAACCTGATGGAACTAAGACATTTACGGTATTTTGTGGCTGTTGTAGAAGAACAGAGCTTCACCAAGGCAGCCGAAAAACTATTTATTGCTCAACCGCCTTTGAGTCGGCAAATCCAAAATTTGGAAAGTGAGCTTGGAATTCAACTCTTTGAGCGAGGAAGCCGCCCTTTACAGACCACGCCAGCAGGGCATTTCTTTTATCAGCACGCTGTTAAACTTTTGTCGAATGCTGAAGAAATAAAAAGTATGACCAAGCGTATTGGTCTCATCGAAAGAAGCATGACCATTGGTTTTGTCGGGTCTTTACTTTATGGGTTGCTGCCTCGAATCATTTATTTATTTCGTCAGCAGCAGCCTCATCTGAATATTCAGCTCATAGAATTAAGTACAACTGAACAGTTACAGGCCTTAAAAGAAGGCCGTATTGATGTCGGGTTTGGGCGTTTAAGAATTAGTGATCCCGCCGTGAGGCGAATTCTTTTACGTAAAGAGCGTTTGGTCGTTGCCGCGCATACCAGTCATCCAATTGCACAGCGCACAGAAGGGGTATATCTGGCCGATTTGATTGATGAAAAGATGTTTATGTATCCCACTTCACCGAAACCGAACTTCTCAACCCAGCTTTTGAATATTTTTGCCGAACATAGTTTGGTTCCCAAAAATATGCATGAGATACGAGAAATTCAATTGGCTTTGGGCTTAGTGGCAGCGGGAGAAGGAATCTGCATTATTCCAGCAAGTGCCGATACCATTCGATTTCCACACTTAAACTATATTCCGATTTTAGATAACGGCGCGGTCAGCCCAATTTTTATTACTGCACGGGCAATGGACAGAAGTGAAGACTTACAATCATTGTTCGACTGTATTTATCAGGTTTATGATTTAGAAGGGATACCTTATCAACGAACTGTTTTTACACTTGATCAGAACCCGATAGATGATTCAAATGGTATCGACTCTTAAATAAGGGAGGTGCATAGCCTCAAGGTTGAAGCTATGCAGTTTTATATCTTATTGCACTTTCGCTGGGAAACCATCTTCTTCAAGTGCTTCGGTAATTTTATCGACGCTTTCACTGCTTTCAACAGTCACGATTTTGGTCGCTAAGTCTACATCTACTTTTGCATTTGGATCGACATCTTGAATCGTTGCAGTCACACCACGTGCGCAGCCACCACAAGTCATATTTTCAATAAGTAGTTTCATATTCATACTCCATCAAGAATGAGATGTTTGTTTGGATAACACTAAGTCTAAACCTTGTCATGATTGTAAGGTCAAGACCAAATTTTTAAAAAAATATGCTTGACCTTCCCATGATGGGAATCTGTATGCTCAATACAGAATATTAAATTTTGCAGATTTGCAGAGGTGTTTGATGGACTCAAAAACCACAAAATTGCCAGCATATAGTGAAACACTCTCAATTGAGGGCATGACTTGTGCCTCCTGTGTAGGACGTGTCGAAAAAGCACTTAAGAAAGTTGAAAATGTAGAGATTGCCAACGTTAATTTGGCAACAGAAAAAGCCGTTGTTTATTCAAATCAACCGATTCAGCGCGAAGCACTGGTTAAAGCAGTTGAACGTGCGGGTTATGATGTTCCAAAAGCTGCACCAGTGGAGTTGTCTATTGAGGGCATGACCTGTGCATCTTGTGTTGCACGTGTTGAAAAAGCCCTCAAAAAAGTAGACGGTGTTCAAGAGGCAACTGTCAACTTAGCAACAGAGCAGGCTTGGGTACAAGCAGATGCATCAGTCAATGTTGAAGACTTAATTCGTGCCGTTAAAAAAGCAGGTTATGACGCGAAAGCAGCTGAAAAAAAACAAGATGAGCAACTCGATAAAAAAGCTTCAGAGTTAGATCAGCTTAAAAAAGATTTGATCATTTCGATTGTGTTGGCCTTACCTGTGTTTATTTTGGAAATGGGTTCACATCTAATCCCAGCTTTTCACATGTGGGTCATGCACACCATTGGTCAATACAATAGCTGGCTTTTACAGTTTGTTTTGACCACATTAGTACTCGTTTTTCCTGGACGCCGTTTTTACCAAAAAGGGATTCCAGCCTTATGGCGTTTAGCACCAGATATGAACTCGCTAGTGGCTGTTGGAACTTTAGCTGCCTACAGTTTCTCAGTCGTGGCAACCTTTATGCCGCAGGTTTTACCACAAGGTACGGTCAATGTTTACTTTGAAGCGGCTGCTGTAATTGTCAGTTTAATTTTACTCGGGCGATATTTTGAAGCAAAAGCTAAAGGACGTACTTCGCAAGCGATTCAACATTTAGTTGGAATGCAGCCCAAAACAGCTCGTATTCAGCGTGACGGTCAAGTGGTGGAAGTTGCTGTTGTCGAAGTGGTCAGTGGAACTATTGTAGAAATTCGTCCGGGTGAACGTGTGTCAGTCGATGGTGAAGTAGTTGAAGGGCACAGCTATATTGATGAATCTATGATTACGGGTGAGCCTGTTCCTGTTGAAAAAATAATAGGGCAACAAGTAGTTGGGGGTACAGTCAATCAAAACGGTACTCTAAACATTCGGGCAACCGCCGTTGGTTCTTCGTCTGTACTTTCACAAATTATTCGCATGGTTGAGCAAGCCCAAGGTTCTAAACTTCCGATTCAGGGCTTAGTCGATAAAGTCACTATGTGGTTTGTGCCTGTAGTCATGCTAATTGCTGCAATTACTTTCTTGGTTTGGTTTATTTTTGGGCCAGAGCCTGCGCTAACTTTTGGCTTGGTGAATGCTGTTGCGGTACTGATTATTGCTTGTCCTTGTGCGATGGGGCTTGCAACACCAACTTCTATTATGGTCGGTACTGGACGTGGTGCTGAGCTAGGTGTCTTGTTCCGTAAAGGTGAAGCTTTGCAGCTTTTACAAGAAGCGCAAGTCGTTGCCGTTGATAAAACGGGTACACTCACCGAAGGTAAACCGACACTGACAGACTTTAATGTGCAATCTGGCTTTGAACGTAACCAAGTGCTGACTTTAGTTGCCTCAGTCGAAGCCAAGTCTGAACATCCAATTGCTTTAGCTATTGTGCAAGCAGCAGAAAGTGAAGGCATAAACTTATTACCAGTAACAGCATTTAACTCGATTACAGGTTCAGGTATTGAAGCGGAAGTTTCAGGTCAAAAAGTACAAATTGGCGCAGACCGTTATATGCACCAACTTGGTTTAGACACCAGCTCATTCCAAGCGATTGCTGCTCAGTTAGGTGAAGAAGGCAAAACACCACTCTATGTTGCCATTGACCAGCAACTTGCAGCAATTATTGCCGTGGCAGACCCAATTAAAGAAACAACCTATGCTGCGATTGAGGCCTTACATAAATTAGGTCTCAAAGTGGCCATGATTACAGGAGACAACCGTCATACGGCGCAAGCAATTGCCAAAAAGCTGAACATTGATGAAGTCGTGGCCGAGGTTTTACCCGAAGGCAAAGTGGATACAGTTCGCCAACTGCAAGAACAGTATGGTCGTTTGGCTTTTGTTGGTGATGGTATTAACGATGCACCAGCCTTGGCGCAAGCAGATGTCGGTTTAGCCATTGGTACAGGAACTGATGTTGCGATTGAAGCTGCCGATGTGGTGTTGATGTCAGGTAGTTTAAAAGGCGTACCGAATGCAATTGCACTAAGTAAAGCCACCATGCGAAATATACGTCAAAACCTGTTCTGGGCATTTGTATATAACGTAGCCCTAATTCCAATTGCAGCAGGTGCGCTATATCCAGCATTTGGTGTATTACTTTCACCTATGTTTGCAGCAGGTGCGATGGCACTTTCTTCGGTCTTTGTTTTAGGCAATGCATTACGCTTAAAACGCTTTCATGCGCCAGTAGAGTAAGCGTGCTGAAAATCAACTTTTGGTTTAAGATCATGACAGCAGGTCTTAAACCAAATTTAATATTTGAGGTGTGAGATGAATATCGGTCAGGCATCCAAACATTCGGGCATTTCAGCGAAAATGATTCGCTACTATGAAGAAATCGGTTTACTTGAAGCAGCTCAGCGTTCTGCTTCTGGCTATCGTATTTATTCAGAAACAGACCTTAAAACTTTAAACTTTTTAAAACATGCCAGAGAGTTAGGTTTTTCATCCGAACAGATGAAAGAGCTTATTTCGCTTTGGAAAAATACCGATCGGCATAGTGCAGAGGTGAAAGCTTTAACCGTAAAACACATTGCCGAATTAAAGCAAAAAATTGCTCATTTACAGGAAATGGTTAATATTTTGCAGGCTTCAGCTGATGATTGCTGTGGTGACCAACAGGCTTCGTGTGCGATTTTAGACCACATTGAAAAAGGTGTAGGGGTAAGTTAAACCTTATAAAAATAAAAAAGGAAAAATCATGGCTTATACAGCTTCTTGTCTTTGTAATGGGATTCAACTTCGTATTAATGCCGAATTCGAACCCATCATGGTCTGTCATTGTAAGCAATGCCAAAAAGCACAAGGGGCTGCTTTTGCGGCCATCACTCAAGTAAAAAAAAGCGATTTAGAGATTGTACAGGGTGAAAATCTTTTGCAAGCGTATTTTGCATCGCCTAATAAAAAAAGAGTGTTCTGTAAAATCTGCGGTTCACCTGTCTGGAGTGAACGTTTAGATAAACCTGATGTGGTGCGTTTAAGGGTAGGGCTCATTAATGAAGAAATATCGACGCCAGTCATTTCTCATGCTTTTGTCAATTCACAAGTGAAGTGGTATCCAATTTGTGATACGGCTCACCAGTACCCAAATGGCGTCGAAAACCCTTGAAATATGAAGGTTTGAAGTATTTTATCTATTTGTAAAAAAACGTGAACAGCACTAGCCATGAATAAATAATGTGCTATAAATGTACTTAAGGTAATCGTAATATCTCCTCGATCCACAGGGAAACTTGGGACAGGGCAAAAGATACGATAAGACCTTATAAACAGCTAGCAAAGAGCAAATAAAAATGGATAGACACATTTTTTGAGTGCTCAACGTTGCAGAAAAGCCCGTGAAACGGGCTTTTTTAATGCCTATGAAAAGTTATTTCTAAGTGTGGGATAGCTTATGTTTTTAAACTATTTAAGAAAAAGTAATGTAAAAATAATAAAATATTTCAAATATACAGACTATTCTGTATTGCAATTTATTTTTATTAAGGGTACATTTAGTTAACGGTTTAAAGTTCAAGCTTAATAATGAACTCATGGTCGTTGTGGGAGATCTAAGAGCCTGCATTTTCCCCAAGATGCGGGTTTTTTTTATGCCTAAAAAAGTAATGACTCATCTGATCTAAAAATTTAATTCTTTGTTCTATAAAGTTTAAAAACCTACGAACGTAATAGGCCGTAGGTTTCTAAACACGTCTAAAAATTAAGCACGATATGCCTGACAAGCTTGAGCACACGCTAAACATGCTTTTGCACAAACCTGACAATGCTCATGTTCGTGTTTACTACACTCAGCTGCACATAGTTGACAAGCATTAGCACATAGCTGCATGGCTTGTTCAGCAAGCTCGGAATGTCTTAATTCTAAAGATGTGCATAACTGACAGGTTTCTACACAGGTTAAACAGTGTTTGATGCACTCACGCATCATATGCACATGCTCTTCTTGTAAACATGCAGAGGCACAATGTTTACAAGCAAACATACATTCAATGCAGGCTTGAATAGAGGTGGATGCTTGATTAAACAGAGATTGATTTGGTTCTTGTGAGCTATTCATTTTAATATTCTCCTTTTGAAAGGCTATTATTAAAAAAACGAATATTGTTATCTTTTTTCATTTTATAAAATCATTTTTCCTATCGGGCACTTTGAAATGAAAGATCTACAAATGCTCAATACGAGATTAACCTCGTATAAGAATGTTACAGGTATTTTGTTAGCTAAATTCTAAAAAGACAGTAAAACCTTAAGAAGAGATACCTAAAAACAAAAAATAAAATTTGTTTGGATATAATACTTTTGGCTAATTTTTTAATGTATGAAAATTAGGCAAATTATTAGTGTGAACTTTAAGGGCACACGTAATGGAAAACATTGAACAGTACGCTCACGGAGCTGAGCATGAAGTCCACGTACACTGCAAACGATCATTAAGCACTTTAATACTGAGTTTGTTTGTATTAATTGCAACTGGTCGATAAAGAAGAAGCACCCACGGGTGCTTTTTCTGTATGACTTGACTATGGGTGGATTAAATTAAGAACCTGTAAAGCCGCGGCGCTTTTTGTAGGCTTTACGATCATAAGAGGGAATATTGGACTTTTGAAGATCAATAGCCAATTGTTTTCTGCGTTGAAATTGCACTTCATTTAAAAGCGCATCATAGATTTTAGGTCGGTCAGTTTTAAACTTTTCTACATCCAGTGGAATCTTACTTTCCTCTTTAACAATATACAAAACTGAACCATTGGCATTGGTTTCATATACTGTCCAACCAACCCGTACTGTATAGAGGCCGGTTTTCTGATCCTTTCCTAAATAAGATTTAAAACCATCGGGATGAGGGCGTACATAAGCATTCATCATGCATCCTCCATCAACTATTTAATTCGATGAAAGCGGCGATCAATGAATTGATGGGAACGATACATCTATTCAGTAAAATCACGATTTTCATGTGTATATATATTGATCAATTTGATAATTTCAAGCTCTGTAATTTTTCTTTTTTGTGGGATGAAAAACGTGAGAATTTGTCTAAAAAAGATACAAAAATAACCACTTCATTTTTATAGATAAATTAAGTCTATTTTTAACTTAAATTTGGTTTTTTTAAAATTTATGTGACGTATTTTGCAAATTTAAAATTGAATAATTTATAGTGAAGCTTGAGTTCATTTTTTATTAATAATTTGATTTTAAAAAATAAAAAATATTTGTAATATTTCTTGTTACAACGATTTTGTCGACAATACAGGATTGTTTTTGACATATTTCGCCTAGCGTAATCAATAGAGTTTTTTGCCTATGGTGTCATTTTTATTTATTGGACTTGTAGTCACTATTTTGTTGACTCCAGGACCAACAAATACATTATTAGCCTCGGCTGGCATACAAGCAGGGGTAAAGCATTCTCTTAAGTTGATTCCGGCAGAGGTCATAGGTTACCTGATCGCAATTACCTCATGGGGTGTTTTACTTGAATCGGTGTCTCATTTCATTCCATGGCTTCCAGCCATATTAAAGCTGATGAGTGCGGGCTTTATACTCTATCTTGCTTTTAAACTCTGGATGACATCGTCTGAAGATATTAAGTTAGACCGACCGCTTATTACGCCAAAAGCTTTATTTCTTGCGACACTTTTAAATCCGAAAGCTTTACTTTTTGCTTCAGCGATTTTTCCCCATGCAGCGTGGGAAGTTCCTCATTTATATTTTATTCACATTGTTGTCTTTTTAGCTTTAATTACCCCAATTGCTTTTTTATGGATTATGTTTGGTACAGTATTAATCTCAAATAAAGTCACTTGGTTAAATCAACGTAACTTACAACGTATTGCTGCATTTATTTTAACTTTTTTTGCCATGCCAATCGGCTATTCAGCGATTAGCTCATTTTAGACCTAACAAATTAATTTATATTAAAAAATTTAATATACAGGAGTTGTTTCATGAAGAGATTAAAAGTCGTTATTAAAGATCAGTTTGACCAAGAAAGTATTGCTTTAGCAAAGGTTAGGCCTGCGAACGATCAGAAATTAGAGCTGTATAAAAGTGTAGAGCATATCGAAATTGATGACGATATTATTCTACCGAATATGGATTTACTCTATGAAAATCCAAAAGATGGAAAAATTTATAAATTAGTTGGCCCGTTTAATGAAGATGAATTATAGAGGGGCGAAGAAAAGTTGATTTTTTCATCTGTTTTAGTGTTGCTTAAAATAAAAGCAAACTAACGTATAGACACAATTAAAATCTTGAACACCAAGGGGTCCTTATGGGACTATGTTTCTGCAAAAATGTGACTTAATCCACATTTTTGTATTTCAGGACTAAGTGGTTTTCACTAAGCCCATTTCTTCAATGAGAAGTAGAAATGGGCTTTTTTTATGGAAATTTATTCTTTAAAAGTTTCATCTAAAGCTTGCTGGACTGCTTCAATGCGAGATTTGCAAGCTTTATAAGCACCAATGGATTCTTCAACAATCTTCATCAAATTATCAATATCCGGGCTTTCCTGAGATTCAAGTAATTCGGCATTTCGCTTTAAAATGTCATGACCTTCTTTAAAAGTCAGTTCTTTATCATTCATTTGGAATTACCTCGGTAATATTAGCGTTAATTGCTCCATCTTGCATATCAACAGTAATGGTAGAGCTTGTGATTTGGTGAATGGAACGAATTGCTTTGCCTTCTGATCTTACAATTGCATAACCTTTTGCTTGAATCTGTTTCGGGTTTTGCAAAAGAATTTCTCGCATAAGAGATTCAGTTTGCGACAAAGAAAATTTAACTTGTTGCTGTGAAACAAATTGAATGCGTTCCTTTATCTGCTCAAGGAACTGGTGAGCTGAATTAAGCTGAGCTTGGGCAGAGGATTTAATATGTTGTAGATATTGATCACTCTTACTTTGGTAGGTCGTAATTTGATGTTGTGACAAGAGTTTGATTGTTTGTAGGTTGTCTACAGCTTCTTGTACACGTTCAACAATATGGTTGCGAATACCCGCAATCACTTTACTTGGAGTATCAAACGAACGGTGTGCAATCTCGTCAAGGATAGTACGATCTTTTTCATGTCCAATACCGACCCAAATCGGCACGCTACGTTTACAGAGTAGGGCGGCAAGCTCATAATCATTTAAGTAAGCTAAGTCATTTACAGCACCGCCACCACGAATAATCACAATCAGGTCGGGTGGAAAGTTAAAATTATTTGCCCATTGTTTTAAACCTGTTGCCAACGACTCCATAAGACTGACGGCAGCCGTATTTCCCTGAAAGGTCGCACTTTGATAAACAAAATGACAAACCCTATTTCGCTCAAGAGCATCCGCATCCTTTTTAAAGTCACCTAAACCCGCAGCATTTTGAGGAGCAATAACTAATACATTTTGTATATCAAAAGGAGTAGGGAGAAGTTTGTTCTTATGTATTAACCCTTCTTGAGTTAAACGTTCTACAATTTGTTGATAACGTTTTGCAATTTCTCCAAGTGTAAAACTTGAGTCTATTTCTTCAATATTGACTGAAAATCCATATTGCGGATCGAAACGCGCTCTAATTTTGATTAAAACGTTTAAATCACTAGCTAACTCAATACCTGTTTCACGTTCAAACTTGAGAACAATTTTATTTGCTGAAAATTTCCAGATAGTCGCTTTACAGCTTGCAATGACCTTGTCGGTGTCAGCATCTTTTTCTGCGAGCTCTAAATAATAATGTCCACCTTTAACATTTAAATTCCGAATTTCCGCTCTCACCCATACAGGCTCGTCAAAGGTCAGGCGTATGACTTCCTGCACTGTACCGAGATATTCACTAAGAGAGAGCTGAGGATCAGACATATAAACTATAAATGATGGGTTGAAACTAGATAGTATAAAAGCTACCCAAGCATGGCAATTGTTGTCTATGAATAACGGGTTCTGTTTAAAATAAATACAACAATTTAGAGCGTTAAAATTGAAATTGAGGGGCTTATTTAATTTGAGCGGATAAAAAGAAAAATTAATAAAAAGATAATTCTTAATAATTACAACCGATTAAAAAATAAAGTTTGCTTTATAAAATATATAAGCGTATAAAGCTTACTTCCAATTGCGGGGTGGAGCAGTCTGGTAGCTCGTCGGGCTCATAACCCGAAGGTCGTTGGTTCAAATCCGACCCCCGCATCCAAAATATTATGCTCTGTGATGTACTACTTTTCATGATACGATATCATGGAAAGCAATTAGCTTATAAATAACCCTATATAAAGCTAAATATTAAATTCTAGACGAATTGTCCATACCTTAAATCTAGCGTTCTAATTAAATACCGTTAAATCACATGAGCTCAGTGATGAGTGAATGATTGTGAATATAGTAAATGAGTGGCAAATCGCCACAGCCGTAAATGGCAATGAAATTAATGTGAGGATTGTTCCTCACGTCCGTAAGCAAAACTCGCTTGATGGTTATCGTTGGGTTGAGGTTGGAAAGAAAATTCAGCTTCAAACTGGTGAAGAAATTGAGTTAAACCAAGACGGAAAAAGCTTCTATGCTGGGTTTAATCAACTTTATCGTTTAAATACATATTGTTGATAAAATCATGGTAATAAAGCAAAAAAACCTATCTCTTTTAAAGGAGATAGGTTTTTTTATATCGTGAAGAAATCTAAATAATTAAAGTTATAAAAAGACGAAAGTGATGAAAAAGGTCGTATTATTATTTTAGCTATATTTAATAACTAAATTAGCCTGCTCTCCAGAACTGACGCCCCATGACTTTAAAGTTTTTCCCGTTCTCTTCGGTGACACGTCGGTCCCTAAATTTTTCATTTAAACTATGCAAAATTAAAGAGCCATCTGCCTCTTTAAAAATTTGTTTAATCATGCCTTCACCAGCAAAATAAACGGCATAGATTTCACCATCAATTACTTCTGTTTGAGAAATATCAATACCGACCAGATCACCATCTTTGATGTAATCGGTCATACTATCGCCCTTAGCTTTAATAATACGCATGCATTCCTGAGCAACACGTTTTTCTTTAAAGAATGAAGCGGGGAAAGGAATTTTCCCATTAATTGCATCAAAATGAAATTCAATTGATTCGCCTGTACCGCAAGAAAAATTCGCTTCAACTACTTCGATCCAGACATATTGGTCTGCTGCATCGTTACTCACAACAGTAGGACTAAATACATCACTTTCTCTAAAAGAGTCTTCTGAGTTTCCTGTAGTAAGCCAATAAGCATCTACACCTAAAAACTGTGCAATGAGTGGAAGAAAAGCAGATTTTAAATTCTTCCCCGATTCTAAAGCTTGATAAGCAGGCTGAGACATCTTTACTGCTTCAGCAACCTCTGCCTGTGTTTTTTTAGCTTTAATCCTTGAATCTTTTAAACGGTCTTTAAGAGCCATAATGATCGCACCAGCTAACTTATAACAAATATATAACTTAAGTTATATTTAGTAAAACAACTATAGTTATTGACTAATAATAACTATAGTTATAATATCAGTTATAAGGGCATATTGATAGAACGAAAATAATATTTTATTTGAAATTGATTTCTTAATTTTATCAATACCTTATTAAGAAAGTAACGATTATTCTGCCTCAATGGATGACAGAATATAAAAATGGCGATAGTCGATGAGTGGTTTGTACAGACTATTAAAAACAAGAAATGGAATAAAAAAAGCCCGATTCCGTGGATCAGGCTTAATGTTCGTCGATAAAGGGTATCAAGAACATGAAGAATCTAACAAAGAATTTAATGCGTCACAAAAGTTTCCGATATACGGCAACCTGTTATCTCAACTTTTTGGTCAAAAAAGAGAGGTTATCTAGCGGTGCAGTTTTACTGAGGCTTTTGTCATTCATAGCGGTTTAAAAAGAACAAGACCGACTAGATTAAATCTGTGTACATAGCAGAGTTAGATATAAAAATATGAAAAATAACAAAGCAGTAGCCATGATTATTTTTCAAAAAATTACGCTTTAGGCAGGATTAAATTATGGAAAATTTTTTAACTTCAAATGGGCTAGCTGCCGCTTTTAACCTTTATGGCACCGTCATGATGGTGGCTTTAGCAGTGAGCTTAGTCGTTGCAGTAGTTTTAATTATGCGATTTCCACGTTCACCTCAAGAATGGGTCGTTGGTTTGATTTGTACGGTTGTTTCAAGCTTGACTGGTGGCTCCTTTATTATCATGAAATGGAATTTACATGAGTGGGTGACAGATATATGGGGAATGATCACTTTAGGTGGATTCTTCTTTATTTGTGGCTTACCTGGTTGGGCAATTGTGAGGTGGATATTTAATTTCATTAATAAACAAGAAGGAAAAACCATTGTTGAAGTCATGAAAGATCTAAAAAAAGCGAAAGATGATATCCAAAGCTAATAGCTGTTTGGCCCTAATAAAGATGAGGACAACTCTTATGAATATTGAACAATATTTAGATGCACTAATAAAACGCGAAGGTGGCTATGTAAATGATCCGCTTGATCATGGGCATGCGACTAAATTTGGAATTACACAAGCCGTTGCTCGTAGTTATGGTTATCAAGGTGCAATGGAGAATTTAACGTTAGAGACAGCCAGAGAAATTTATAGGAATCAATATTGGCTTGAGCCGCGATTTGATCAAGTTAATTTGATCAGCGCACTTGTTGCTGAAGAGTTATTCGACACGGGTGTGAATTGTGGTATTAGTTTCACAAAACCACTTTTACAACGTGCATTAAATTTATTGAATAGGCAGGGCAAAGAAGGCTGGGTAGACCTTAAGGTAGATGGTGAATATGGGCCAGCCACTTTGCAGGCTTTAATAAAATATATTAAAAACCGTGGTAAGGAAGGTGAAAAAGTGCTGGTACGGCTTCTTAATATTATGCAAGGCCAACGCTATATTGAAATTACGGAAACAAATCCGAAGCATGAGCAATTCTTTTATGGATGGCTTGCTAATCGTATCAGCTTATAAAAAAGCCAACTTGCTAAAGCTATTGAGTTATAGCCTTACAAGTTGGCTCACTTTCATAAAATAGTTTTATTGAGTAATAAGTAAAACTGCTAAAAGAAAAAATATACAACCACTGACTTTATTGAGCTTAGAAAAATTATTTCCGGCAAGCATCTTCTCTTTGAATATTGAGGAAAAGTTGGCATAAACTAAATGAATTAAAAATCCGATCAAGCAGAATGTTAAAGATAAAACCAAAAACTGATTTAATATTTCTTTTTTAATATCAATAAACTGTGGGAAAAGGGCAATAAAAAAGACAATTGTTTTGGGATTAAGTAGTGAGGCAAACAACCCTTGATAGAAAAGCTTTGATTTCTTTATACTTTTTTCATTATGTTCAGTTTCTAATAAGTCTTGAGTTGGGGATTTTTTAATAAAATTTTTATAACCTAAGTACATTAAGTAAAAGGCCCCAATAGATTTTAAAGCAGTGAAGATAGTAGGGTTGCTAGTAATAATAAGTCCGACACCGCTTGCAGAAATCACAGCGATAATAAACATACCAATAATTAAACCACTAATGCCAAATAAAGCTGTTCTCACACCATAATTTATTGAATTTGTTACTGTAAATAAAACGCCTGGGCCTGGGCTTGATAAAGTAAGAAAAGCAATGGTTATAAAAACTAAAAGACCGCTCACGTTGATACTTCCTGTTTATCATCAATATGTTAATTGCATGCCTACTTTAAAGCAGAATAGGAATTATGTATACAGACAAGTATGTATAATTTATAAAAAAGTAAATTAATAGGATAATATTTGAAAGTTCCTACACAATTTTATTTTTTAAACTCTAAATTATTTGAAAATTAAAAATTCAATGCTTTAAAAAGTATTAAATATATTTAATTAATATATAGATACAGTGTTAGAAAATTATATTTAAATATCATTGAAAATCAGATAGAAAGTTAGAATTTGATACCTTCGTATTCAATAAGAAATGAATTAATTAAGATATCGATTGCAATTCGTTAAGAAGCGTGTATAGTCGACACTAACTACAAAAATATTCATGTTACCCAAAGTCTCTCTTTTCGCAGTTTTATTTATAATCCTCCGTATATTTTTAGATATTTAAGTAGAATGTGTATTTTTTAGTTCTATTGGTTTGCCCAATAATAAATGATAATGTTTTTAAAAGTTAGGATTAATTTATGTCTAATACTACTGGTACAGTAAAATGGTTTAATGAAACTAAAGGTTTCGGTTTTATTCAAACTGATGAAGGTAAAGATGTTTTTGCACATTTTTCTGAGATTCAAACACAAGGCTTTAAAGTTCTTTTAGAAGGTCAGCGTGTTCAGTTTACTGTAACACAGGGTAAAAAAGGCCCACAAGCTTCGAATATCACAATTGTGACGAATGCTTAAACTAAAGTAATTTGATGATTTTAGACGATTTGATCTGTAGTGATTTGCTCAATTAAACGGCTCTAATCATCAATATAGTTAAAAAACCCACTTCTTCCTTTGTGGGTTTTTTATATGGATAATTAAATAAGTTGATTATTTGTTTTATATAATATAGAAATTAGAATTGTGTTGTATAAGTTGACTTTATAACTGGTATAAAAATGGATATTTGTATTGGCGGTATTTTAAACGGTAAAGTAAGAAAGAATAATGAAAATTATTTCTCTATAGGAAATCCTCATTCAGATGATGTAACTGAATATCACAAGCAATATTTCCATTTGGATGGAAAGCTTTTATCATTTTGGGTGTGTAATGAAATCAATTTTCAAGAAGCCTCCAGAATAGCTGAAAGTTTCTTTAAAAAAGAACAAAGTTTTTATTAAGTAAATTTTAATTAAATACTTTAAGTCTGGTAAGTCTATTTCTTCAATGAGATAAGCTAAAAATTATTTTTAATTACATATTTTTAACAATTTAGATTAATTTGTTACTTATAAAGCCATAAGTAAAGAGTAATCTTAGCTCATAATATAAAATCATTGTAAAATTAAACTTAACATTCATGAAAATTTATTAAATTTTTCTTGTCTTAACGGTCATGACTTAAGTCATAAATAATATTTCTTTTTGTAGTATATCTAAAGGAAGGAAATAATTCTAAATGTTGAATATAGTACAGCCTAATATTTGCTTCATTGGTAGCAGTAATTTGTCTTTAGCTTTAATTGGAGGTTTAGTTTTAAAAGGCTTTCAAAGAGAAAAAATTAATCTAATAGAGGAAGTCAAATTTGAGAATCAAATCATTCTAAAGCAAAAGCAACATGAGGTGAAAAAGGCAGATATAGTTGTTCTATTACTAGACCCAAAAGACTTAAAGGCTATACTGGCGCCCTTAAAAAAATGGTTAGCTGATAAAACTATTGTGTCGATGATGGCCGGAGTTAATATTAAACAATTAATGAGTATTACGGGTTCAAAAAAAATTATCAGAGTCATTTCTAATCCCCCTGTATTAACCTATACAGGTACTCATGTGTTAATTGGTTCAGACTATTTAGAGCCTTTAGATAAAGAAGTGATAGAAACAATTTACTCAGCAACAGGGCGAACCTATTGGGCAAATTCAGAATCCCAAAGTGATGCGATTATTGCTTTATCGGGTTCAGGACCAGCTTACTTCTTCTATATTCTCGACAGTATGGTGAAAACAGGGGTGTCTATGGGGCTAGATAAGCAATTTGCTTTAGATCTAATACTTCAAGCTGCATCAGGCGCTGTAGAAATGGTTCGTAAAAGTAATGTTCAGCCTAGTGAGTTATGTGGCAAGGTCACATTAGCGAATGGTATTACAGAGTCTGCATTACGAATGTTTGAATTAGGCAACCTCTCTGATGATATTCGGCTGGCTTTAAAAGCAGCTTACCATCGTAGTAAAGAAATAAGCTTAGAAATTAATGCAGAAATTACGAGACACTAGCTTTAGCTGATTACAAAGTGCCTTCCAAATATTAACACCTTATATTTGGAAGGTATTTTTTTAACCACCATGGTTTAGCCGTATAAAGGTAAAGCAAACATTATCTTTCAAAGAACCATCAAAACGGCTACTTTAAAAATCAATTATTAGCTCAAGTTATGGAATTTGTAGGAAATACTCCCAAATAATAAAACCTAAGCCGAACCCTAGCATTGAATAGAGGGTAATAATAAATAGTACAAAACTAGCTTTATTTTTCTTTCTTAAAAAACTCATGTTAGCTACCTCGTGTCTAGATAGTTACTATCATGAAGAAAGGCAAGGTGTAATCATAGATACAGAATTTTTTCAAAAAAATATAACAGATGGGTAGGTGTTATAACCTCATCTTTTAATTAAGTTTTTCTTCAAATTTATGACTGAAAAAAGACTAAAGTATGGTGAATCTAGAAGCATGAGAGGTACTTATAAAAATTATTTCTACATTGTTTTTTAATGATAATTTATTACTCATGTTGTGTGAAAAATAATCATTTACAATTGAAAGAAAATATTTCCAATTAGTTAAAAGTATTAAATAAAATTGTGAAACATTTAACATTAGTTTGACTATTTGTGTTCCATTATGGTGCAATTTTACATAATATGGGTAGTTCTTACATTGTTTTAAATTTATTTGCACTCAATTACAATTAAGTCTTCATAATCAGAAGATGAATTTTTTTTATTTTCAATTATTTATAATAATATTGAGGAGGAAGAAATGCCAAAGTATTTAGCTATAGCGGAGAAAGTATACAAGGAAATTAAAAAAGATAATTTATTTACTGAAGATACCATTCAAAATTTAAATTGTTTAATTAGCTTGATTCGTAAAGCAATTAAAGGTACTGAGTTCAAACTTAAGTACAATTTTATAAATTTTGAAGAATGCTTAAATCAATTTAATAAAGAAAAATCAGTGCATATTGATTTAAGTCTTATGCCCAAGTTTAAAAATGAAGATGAATTCATTTTGTGGCTTGCAGGCTTTATTGAGCGAATGACAATTGGAGGGAAAGAGAAGCTTCCTCCAATTTCAAACTATATTCCAAAAGGCTTTAAAATTGATCAAGCCGAAATTCCTGTGGCTGCTGAACCAAGCAAAGAAGAAAATGCTGAGATGATTATTAACTACTTTAAATCTGAGGATTTCATTAAAAATAATAAAATATCCTCTTAAATATAGAAGTATTTGTCCACCTTACTTCTATATCTGGCTGATAATATTCAGCTACCGCCTTCTGGGGCGGTTTTTTTATTTAACAAGCTTAAATGATCAGCATATAAAACTTATCAAAAATGTCAGTAAATATGGAAATGTTTTATAAAGAATTAATAATGACATAAAAAATAATAAGTTGGAGATTATATTGTTATTTTTATTAAAATATTTTTCACATAAAAATAATCTTAAATTACGTATAGAAACATTTACTGGTACATAATTTCCAAAAAAATAGGATGATGAAGAGATGAATGAGAATGCTGAACTCATTAAATATTTAGATATTGCCGAAAATGTATACGAAAATATGTATGAAAAGTACCAGATTACGGATAACCCTGTAACCAATCTCAATAGAGTGATGGCAGAAATTAGAAAAGAAGCCGAACAAAATGATTTAAAGTTAAAATATACCAAAATTGATTTTGAAGAATGTTTAACTAAGCCTCTTTCTGAAAGAGAGATAAAAGTTGACTTAAGTCTACTTCCTCGTTTTGAGTATAGGGATGAATTTATTTTGTGGCTCACTAATTTTATTAGAAATATTAGTGTGCAAAAAAAGTTCGTAAAACAAAAGTACTATTTTAATTAGCTTTATAAACTTTTTAACTACTCAAAACTATTAATAAATTTTATAGAACAGCGATATAAAAAGAAAAATAAAGTGCACCTTTGTAGAGGTAACTTACATGAAGAATATTACTGAAAAATCACTTTTTGATGTTTTTACCCAGCATCAAGCTTATCTCTACCGAGCATCATCGCGATCGGTAAATGAACTTTATAAGTTTTTTAATAGTGAAACGATGGTTATGCTTGATCGGTTAAGCAATTTAATGAAAGAGCTGAATGAAACAGAGAGGTTTGCTCTTGCTGGTGGTGAGTATACAACTCAGCATCTAAAAAACATCCAACTTGTTATTTCGAACTGGTTTAATTCAATTAATACTGTTTTACTGGAAATGTTTACTCACTCGGCAATTGCTTTGGCTATATATGAGTCAAACTATATGGCCAAACTATTTGGTAAGGTTATTAAAGATTTAAAGGGAGAGCGGCTTTATCAGTCAATAAAACGAGTGCCTTTGGCTGGAGGTGCCTTGGTTGATGAATCCTTAGCTCAAATTAGTGAAAATGCCCTTCAACGCATTGAATATGCTATTCGGGATGGTATGAATACCGGAATGACGCCTCAGCAAATCATCAAACGTATTACGGGTACAAAACGCCTTAAGTACGAAGATGGATTGCTCAACAGTACCAAAATCGATATTGAAAGAATTATTAGAACGCTACGTAGCCATATATCAAATCAGGTCTATTTATATAACTTCAAAAATTTTAATTTTGAATATGTAAGGTTCGTGAGTGTTTTAGATGGTAGAACTTCTAAAATCTGTGCAGCCGTTGATGGTTCTATTTGGAAACTGAATGACCCGGCGAAAAGAGTGCCACCTTTGCATCCGAACTGCCGAAGTATTCTGGTCCCTGTAAGTAAGGATGGAAGGCTTATTGGGAACCGATCTTTCGTTATGGATGAAAGAAAAGTACGAGATATTCCTAAAGATGAGCGGACTCAGTTAATGGGCCAAATAGATGCAAATATTTCCTTCAAAGAGTTTTTTAATCTGACCGATAATTTTTTCCAAAAAGAATGGTTAGGCCCTAAACGTTATAAGTTATATAAAGAAGGGCAATTTGATTTTGATAAATTTTTTGATCCAAAGGGGCGGCTCTATACTTTGGATGAATTGAGAGAATTAGATGAACGAACTTTTAAAATACTTGGGTTATAGCTTCATCGTTCTCCACCAAAATAATAACGCCAATAAACTCACACATGCGCCTAGACTACATACGCCGAGCCATCCTGCATAAGCATAAGTCGCTGTTGTGCTGATTGCACCCAGTCCACTACCTACTGCATAAAAGAGCATGTATAGACCCACAAGCCGACTATGCGCTTCTGGGCGAGTACGAAAAATCATACTTTGGTTGGTCACATGCAGGGCTTGTCCACCTAAGTCGAGCAATACTATGCCAATCACCAGCGCCCAAAGTGAGTAGGTCATAAGTGAAAGCGGCCACCATGCGAGCAGCAATATTAACAGTGCTGCCAAGCTTGTGCGCTGAGCATATCCGCGGTCGGCCCATTGGCCAGCACGAGTGGCGGCTAGAGCACCGATTACACCGAACAGTCCAAAAGACCCAATTACAGTATGCGAAAAGTTATAGGGTGGTGCACTTAACGGTAGTACCAATGCGCTCCAGAGAATATTAAATGCCGCGAACATGAGTAAGGCTAATACACCGCGTACTTGTAGGACTTTTTCTTGGCGCAGTAGCTTTAACATAGAAGATAGAAGTTGCGGGTAGCGCATGGTAACAGGCTGAACATTTAAATGAGGGAGTCGCCTCCAAAGTGGTAAGGCAATCATGAGCATAATGATAGCTGCGCAAAAGTACACGCCGCGCCAACCCGCTATATCACTTATTCCTCCTGAAAATACACGGGCAAGCAGTAACCCAATGAACACACCGCTCTGTGCAGTACCAACCACATGCCCTTGCTCATGTGGGGCCGCAGCACTTGCAGCATAGGCAATAAGCCCCTGTGTCATGGCTGTGCCGAGTAGACCTACCGCAAGCATTCCTGTCAAAAGAACAATTGTAGAGTGGGCAAAGGCAACCATTAGCAATGCAGATATTAAAGCCAGTAGTTGCAGTGTCATTAACCGACGCCGATTTACAAGATCACCCAACGGCACTAAAAACACGAGGGCAAGTGCACAACCTATTTGAGTGGCTGTAACCACACCACCAATGACGGCATGACTAACATTAAAGTCACTCGCCAAGATGTCGAGCAAAGGCTGTGCATAATAGACATTTGCTACGCTTGCACCACTTGCTATAGCAAATAGTAAAACTACGCTACGAGGTAGGTTCGAATGCGTTTTATTGTTATCTACTGAAGATGTTGAAGATACAAGAGAAGCTTTCATTATCCTAAATCCATTCAGTCTAGTTTTAAAATGCAACTAGTTGAATATTAGATTGACTGGTTTTAAAATGCAACTAGTTGAATATTAGATTGACTGGTTTTAAAATGCAACTAGTTGAATATTAGATTGACTGGTTTTAAAATGCAACTAGATATCTTGTTACTGATTATTGGTAAGGAAACTCAATGGCTAACTCTACATTGATGAAAGAAGAACCTTGTCCTGTTGCACGCTGTGTCAATCTCATAGGAGATCGCTGGTCACTGCTTATTGTGCGTGATGCTTTTGATGGAATGCGCCGTTTTGGAGATTTCCAGCGGAGCTTAGGCGTTGCACGAAATATTCTTTCTGACCGGCTGAAAAAGTTGGTGGATGTTGGTGTTCTTGAAATGCAAGATGCTTCAGATGGTACGGCTTATCAGGAATATGTGCTAACCCCTAAAGGGGAGAGTTTATTTCCTGTGATTGTTGCTCTACGTCAATGGGGAGAACACAACTTATTCGAAAGTGGTGAGCGCCATTCTCTGTTAATTGATAAAAATACAGGTCAACAAATTCCATTTATGGTGCCAGTCGCGGCAGATGGAAAATTGCTAAAAGCCTCTGATACTCAAGTGCAAAAGGTGAAATAAAATAAGAGAATAGAAAAATTAACCTTTTTTAACTTAAATTTTGGGAGATTAATTGCTAACCTTGCGCGTCAAATTAAGGTGAGATTATGAGATTTATATTCCTCTTTATAAGCGCAATTTCAATTCAATGTTATGCAGCATCGGAAGCGATGGAACTCCATTACTGTGAAACTGTGAAAAAAGCAGCGAGTGGCGTGATGGATGCTAGACAACATGAAGTGCCAGCTAAAGAGTTACATGACATCGCCAATCATCTTGAAGAGCAACAAGCCAAACAACTTTATAAAGAGCTTATCAAATCTGCATATTCTTCAAAGCTATTTGAAGACCCTCTCATTAAGTCAAAAGCTGTCGAGAATTTTCAAACCACTTGGCATGAACAATGTTTGGCAAAAGAATTAGCTAAAAATATGTGAGTGTTAGGGGGAAATGGCTAGCTTAGGTTGGAAGATAGAACTTTATTTCTTACTTACCTCTTCGCTAACACTGGCTAAGCGCGGTAAAGAAGGAGAGAAGGTATTAGTTCGGGTTCTTAATATCATGCAAGGCCAACGTTACATCGAAATTTGTGAGTGAAATCCCACGCAGGAACAATTCCTTTATGGCTGGATTGCTAACCGCGTTTCACTATGAAGGCTCTGATTTCGCTGTGTATTCTACTTTCAGGTTGCACAGCTCATACGATATCTACAAAAGTGCATGTCACTGTTTGTGTGCAGTGTGTGACTTAAAATCTTTAGGAGAACGCTTTTTTATAGATGGGTGAATAAGTTAAATTGGTTTAAATTTTCTTTAAATATATTTAATTTTAGCTTTAGTATCTATAAGTTAATATAACGAGCTTTATTGTTATTTTCGTAAAAATAAAAAATAAAAATTTTTTAAGTTAATGTTTTTTAAAATTATATATATTTTATATTTACATTAATAAGATTGGATACAGAGGCATGATTCATTATTAAATTTATATCATCTACTTTAAATAAGCTATTTACCCTTTGCGAAGAATATTCAACGAGCGGTATAAATATGGTTGATTGAAATAATGAATAAATAACCCCAACCTTGAATTTACAAGTAGGGATATAGATTGGAAATGTGAAAAAGCTACCCATAGGTAGAAATACTCATGAATTAAGTTAAAGGATATTGGTATGAAAGCTATTTTAACGAAGAAAATTATTAGCTGTATCGCAATTAGTGGTGTTTTAAGCTTCAGTGCATTTGAGATTATGGCAGCGAATCAACAAACTATAAATGATGGGAAGAATCACTCTAAAATATTAAATGAAAACCATGAAAATTTGACTGATAGTCAAATTTTCAAGATATTAAGTACAGCTAATAATGGTGAAATTAAGCAGGCAAAAACTGCATTGCCAAAACTAAAAATGGATGAAGCTAAGAAATATGCTGAAATGATGATTAAAGAACATTCAGCCAATGAAAAAAATGCACAAGCGTTGGCAAGTCGGTTACAGTTGATTTCACAAACCAGTAATCTTAGTAAATCATTGCAAAATGATAGTGATAAAATTGTTAGTAAGCTTAATCAAATAACATCAGATACTGATAAAAATTATATGATGAGTCAAGTTAAAGTTCACCGTAAAGTTTTAACGATAATTGATAAGCAGTTAATACCAAACACGAAAAGTTCTGAATTAAAAAATATGCTCGTACAAACACGTGATGCTGTTGCGAAACACCTAAAAGCAGCTGAAGATATATTTAAAAATATGAAATAATATATAATTATTATCTTTTAAAAATACATTTAAAAAGCCTAGTATTAATTAACTAGGCTTTTTTAAATTGCATATACATAAAATAATAATTTCCTGCAGGGTGGTGTAAAACTAGAGTGTTGTGGGTAGTGTTTAATCTAGCGAAATATAATGATTGTGGGATAAAGAATGATATAATTGTGAAGATTATTTGAATAAGAATTTTTATTGATGAGAAATAATTTCTTTAATTAATAACATCTCCTTACTTAATAGGGGTATTTATGAAACATAACTAACCTAAAGGTGAATTATAATAATTGTCAAGCATACTTCAAAAGTTCTTTTAATATTCTAGCTCTTTTGAAAGTCACTAGATTTTAAAATATAGGGAGTAAGAAAATGGTAAATACAAAACAATCAAATTCAGTTGGTAATCATACGACTCAAAAAGAGCCATCTTCTAATGGTAATGTATCAAATAGCAAACCATTACAAGACATTTCATCCACAATTGATAATGCTCGTCCAGATTTAAACTCTCCACCGACTAATAACAATCATGTACCCGATATGAATGAAGGGGGAGAGAATTTGGTTGCTACAGGTGCAGGAACCTTGGGAGGAGCGGCGGTAGGTGCTGCATTTGGTGTTGTTGGTGGCCCTCCAGGTGCTGTTGTTGGGGGATTATTGGTGGTGTGGTAGGGGCAATAGCAGGTAATGATATAGCTCAAACAAATAATCAAAAAGATGATAGTAATGACTGGCAAGAAGAAGATAATTATTGGCGAGAAAACTATAAAAAAATGCCATATTATACTGAAGACAAGAATCTAGAATATGATCGTGATTATCGGGCGGCTTATCGTTTAGGTTATGAAAATCGTGTAGATAATAATGCAGAAATTAATTTTTTCGAGGTTGAATCTAAATTGAAAACTAAATGGGAACAAGTTAAAGGCAGTTCACGTTTACAGTGGGAGGAAGCTAAATTTGCTGTAGAAGATGGATTGAAAAAAATTCATCCTTAAGTCATTTAATACTTAGAAAGTCTCCTCAATGGGGGAGACTTTGCGATAATATACTTTTAAGCTAATTTTTAATTTTAAGCCAATTTTTAATTTCAATATCAATAAAAACTTAATGATGGGTTTAATCATAAGATATTAATTATATTTTCATTATTCTTTTTTCTTTAGGCATTTAAGTATTTGAACAATTAAGCGGGCACTCTTCATTTTTCTGCCTTCTTCTTGATAGTGCTGTTCAAAAGGGGCATAGAAAGAGATATGGATTTTTTCAGACTCAGGATTAGCCTGTTAAGATTGTAATTTTAATAATTTTTTAGCGGCCCATTGTTCACACTCACTCGCAGTATCTCGAGTAGCTGTATAATGTTTACCTAAATAACGGACAGTGATGCGCCACGCGTCTCCGCGCTTAACCGGCTTTTGCATAATAACACTCCAAATTTCATGGTACTGCAATGGAAATATAAAGCGTTTTTTAATGCGAATTTTGAATTGACCTATAGACAATAAAAAAACTACCTAATCCTTTCGAATTAAGTGGTTTTTAAATCTTGGAGCGGGAAACGAGACTCGAACTCGCGACCCTAACCTTAGTAAGGTTATAATAAATATCAAATAACAATAGGTTATGTTTAAATGGTGCTGAAGTGGTGTCGAATAAACTTTTACAATTGAAGCGGATATATTGAACGATTTGATGAGTAACAGTAGAGTAAATTATGTTTTTAGTTTAAATTAAATACTAAGTAGAGGAATTCTTACAAAGATTAATTTTATAAGAATAGTATATAAAATTTTTGAATAGTAACTAACCATTCACATAAATGCATGTTCATTCATGATTTTGGATAGCATATAATCCGTTACGCTTTTGCATCAAGTATAAATTTGATGTTTTGCGAACGAGGGGGGTGTTATGAGTATCAATAAAATGCTCGATAAGGATGTTAGGCTAGCAGTCAAAAATAAGGTTTTAAAAGACCATATAAATGATCCATCTACCTTAGTAATTGATGAGCTGGGCTTAGATTATGGCCGTAATCGAATTGACATCGCGGTAGTTAATGGCGAACTTCATGGATATGAGCTAAAAAGTGATTCTGATACCTTAAAAAGACTTCCTTCTCAGGCAATTTGTTACTCTGCTGTAATGGATAAAGTTACTTTAGTTGTTGGTGAGAAGCACGCTAAAGAAGCAATTGAAATGGTTCCTAATTGGTGGGGGATTAAAGTTGCTGTGAAGGGAAAAAAGGGTGGAATTCATTTAGGTACTTTTCGACGTAATAAGAAGAATACTGAAATAAATCCTATGGAAGTTTTAAAGTTAATATGGAAAGAAGAAGCACTTGAATTGCTATCAAACTATGAAGAAGTCGACTGGAAGATAAAAAAGCTTCAAAAAAAAGCTATCTATCAATTAATAATAGATAACTTAAGTATTGATGAAATAAGAGATTCTGTACGGTCTATCTTGAAGGCCCGTGTAGCTTGGCGTTTTGACTAACTGCCAAAGTTATATGGTGGTTGACGCCAACTTTGACCCATGTTCCAAAATTCCCAGGACCAGCCTTTCTTTTGGAGCAATCATCAATATATTTGTCGCCACTTGAGTAATTAGAACCATAAAAATATCCAGAATTAACAATATAATTTGCCATATCAAAATATTGTCCAAACCCATCATCATGCACATGAGCTTGATATCGGACAACTACCATATAATTATCTTCATGAGTATATTTAATTTTAGCATTTGGTTTTACAGGGGTGTTGGAGAGAAATTCTTCAGGATGAACCCCTGCATAGTCTCCAAAAACTGGAATTCTAGAGTTTGCCTGTCCTATATAGGGGGTAACTAAACTTAAATATGAGATCCACTCTGTACGTGGTTCAAAACCATGGGGATTGTAACTTTCTCTTGGCAAGTCTTTTGGAATTGAACTGCCTGCAATTACAATATTTTTGAATAAAGAGATTTTATTAATAGTATTTAAAACTTGAGCAATCGATTGTTGATGAATGAAACTAGTTTTTGCTACATTCTCAGCAAAATCAATAATAATATCTATTTCATCATGTCTTTTATTACAGCTAGCTAGAAGGGCTTCAATATTAGAGTTGGTTTCGGTATTTAATTCTGCAATTGAAATTCTTAGCGCTAAACCGAAACCATAAGTACTTATTATTGAGGCGGTAGATTGTATTGCTGTTTGAGTAGAGTCTAAAGATAAAATAAAATCGATATTTTGTAAGCCTCTTTCTGAGCATTTTTGCCCTATCCATTTAAAATAATTCTCTTCTTCAATTTGGAAGTCTTCACTGGTATTTAAGTCTATATAACATGGATAATTTCCCCATTTTTCAGCAACTTGTCTCGGAATTTCTCTTGAACGTCTTTCCTTATCAACTTCTGTTAAACTTAACAAAGGTTTAATAGCTGTTTTGACATCTTCTGAAAGTTCATTTAATGCAGCATACTCATTTTGTTTCGTTTGTAGTATTGGTACGTAGACAAAGCTCATTATCTATTTCTCCCCCCGATCTGTAATAAAAAGTCATGTCGGGCTCATGATAAAACTAAAATTATATGGTTAAAATTTATAAATATTTATTAAATATATAATGTAATATTTTCTTATTGTAAATATTAATAAGACTAAGGGTTGAAATACCTATCATACCTACTTTTATTAACAGAGATAAAAATTATTAAAAGTAGTGTCGATAATAAAAAGTAATAATTTTAAAACTTTCAGTATCTTAGGTTAAGATTAAGGAAACTATTTACTAACTTTAGCTAATGAAAAATTTTAATGAATTTGAATTAATAGGAATAGAAATAGCTCTTTTACTAATCTGTATAATTTTTTCTCTCATGGGAAAACATATTTTTGGTCTAGAAGGAGACTATTTGTCTGCTGCAGCAACTTTATTTGCTTCAGTTATTGCTCTTATACTTTTCAATGATTGGAGAGATGAACAAGAACATCAGGTGTTCACTGAACTTATAAAAACTATTAAACAAGATTATAGAAAATTAAATGTCAAATATATTGAAGATTTATATAGCTTACATGAAATGCTACACAAGCTTAAATTCAATCGGCCTACACAAGCATTGACGTTTGAAGTAATCGAAAAAATTACTTTGTCATATACTACTTTCTCAAGAGTATTTAAAGAAATTAAGAGTGACTTTAATAATTTTGATGAGATGTATAAAACGATTATTGATTATGAAGATGAGCTATATAATTCTTATCAGAATGTATGTAATGAAATTCAAAAAATCCCAGATACAAATAACTATGAAGAAACAATTAATAAATTAAAAAATTTTAGAGATCTCGAAAATGACTTGGTTGGTAAACTTTATGTTGAGATCGTTTTTAGTTTGATAGGGAAGTTATCGGCTAAAGGATAAAGGCGCTTAAGCACCTTTTTAATTCTTCCTTCTCGACTGCCGCTGCTGTCTTTACCTATTTAAATTTTCAAGTATAGGAATGACTTCACTACGATCATAAAGGTGTTTCCCATCTGTTCCTTTCTTAAATGGTCGAAGCTCATCAATAATCAATTTACGAGAAAGGCTATAACGATCCATTAACCATGCTGCAGTAACTGAAATGGCTAAGGTAGCTAGATAACTAAAAACTCGGATAAGAATAAAAGTTATTTCATATCATAATTAAAATATAATGATTCAAATAGTTAGAAATTTGAAAGGTATCATATAAATGAAGAAACTAATGCTTGCTTTGTTAGTGTTATTTTGTGGGGTTGCTCATGCGGAATGTAAGACTGGTAATATTTATTCTGATATAGAATGCTTTGAAAAACAGTTAAAAACTGATAAAGCTAAAATGAATAAAATTTACAATAAATTAGTTTCAAACTTAGATAGTGAAGGGAAAGCTAGTTTGGAAAATTCCCAAAAGGCTTGGCTTGATTATCGTACAAAACAATGTTCTGGATTAATGGGATATTATGGGGCTCAAACATTGGGTGCTGGTTCTCATTTAATTATCTTGAGTTGTGAGGCCGATAAAACTAAAGAGCGTCTTAATGAGCTCAAAAGTTTAGATCTTTAAAAATAGGCCTTAAAATTATGATGTTTTAAATATTTAATTCTAAACCCGCCTTTTGGTGGGTTTTTTAATACTTAAAGTATAAGTTAGTTTAAATTAGACAAAACTAACCAATAGCTAATAAAAAACCACCTAATCCTTTCGAATTAAGTGGTTTTTAAATTTTGGAGCGGGAAACGAGACTCGAACTCGCGACCCCAACCTTGGCAAGGTTATAATATTTAAAATAAATCAAAGACTTAGAATTGAGTGGTGGCGCAGTGGTGGCAGGGCGTTTTATTGTAATAAAATATTTAAATTATCTGTTTTTTGTTTAAAATAATTCTTATCCATTGATACATAAATTTAACATGAAAATATTTAAAATTATATGCACCCTAATTTTTAGCTTTCTATTTTTTTTAAGTTGCTCAATTTACTTCAAGCATGAATTTAATATTGATGGAGATTATCTTTCAGCATTTTCAACAATTGTTGCTGCTACTGCTGCATTTTATTTTTATACCGATTGGAAAGATGAGCATAAATTCAACTTATTGAAACAACATCAGGACTATTTAAAGATCAAAGGGGCAAAATTGCTTGCCCATTTTAGAAAATCTCAAGTGTTGTTTGCCACGATTGAAGGTTCAACTGTGCAAGAGGGGGAAAAGAAATGGATTGATGCTTGTGTTGAGATAAGATTATTCTCATCTGAATTAACTCATATTCAAAAATCCCTCCTAGAATATAAAAGTTGTCTTTCTACTTTTGAATCAAATGAAATTTTGGAAAAACATAAAGATAAGTTGGAGAAATACAGTACTAGAATTTCGCAAATTAATGATGAGTTTGTTTCTAAACTTCCATATTTCAGTATAAGTGCAAGTCCTCAGTGTTCAGATGTTCTCGAAAGTTGGAGAGATTCCATAATAAAGTTTGATTTTTTTTGTTCTGTAGAAATGTCTGATTTTTATTTTAAATACTTAAAAACCAAATAAATAAAGGGGCATAAAGCCCCTTGTTAGTTTTTCCGTCTTGCTTGCCTTTGGGCTTTAGCCTTATTTAGATTATCTAAAATCGGCATGACAGTAGCGGGACTATAAAGGTGCTTCCCATCACCGCCAAGATTAAACGCTCTTAATTCCTCAATAATAGTTTTTCTTGATAAATTATACCGTTCCATCAACCAAGAAGCCGGCACACGGTTTGGTATTTCTTCCGCTTTAATTTCTAAAACTTTACCGATGTTTTGAATTTCATCGTGAATAAAAATCTGTGGCGGTTTCTCTGATTCAACTACAACAATATATTTTCCCATCTTTATACACCTTATGTTTTAGCAATGTTCTCAGGAGTAATCACAGAGGGTCAGCAATGCGATTACACCTGTAGAACATTGCTAAGAATGTTCATTAGAAATTTTTAAAAAGGCATGTCTTCTAAATGCTCTGTTTTAATAACTGGGTCAGGAATATGAAGAGTGCAGCTTGATATCAAAACATGAAATTCTTCACCAGGATTAAGTTTTGCCAATCGGTGCGCTTCATGTTCAGCATTCGCATAACTTTCATGCTTATAAGTAGGATTGCCACGGCCTTCACTCCAAACTAAATAAAATGGTTTCATGGCTGTTCTGCTCCCAATTTACTTTCTAATTTGATTGCGCCTTCTTCTGGATATTCACTGATATAAGCGTAGTAACCACTTCCACTGTGTCCACTCTCAAACCAAGCAATCGTGACTTCTGTATCTATCAAATCAGGGTCATTATCGGGTGAGCCAAAATTAGCTGCGGCATATAATTGTTCACAGGTTAATTCGACTCGACTTGCTTTCATCACAAGCTTTTTGGTGGTTTCCTCTAATTCAGAGAACATGCGTTCAACGATTTCTGTAAAAGAACATCCTTCCATATTGTGATTTACAGCAAATTCACAAAGCTTGTGAATGGTTTTTAAACCATTGATTTCGATTGTTTCAGGGTTATTGTTCATTGCTCAGCTCCCGATTCGCCTTTAACTAATTGTTCGATAAATTCACCTAATTCATTAGCATCAATGATTGGCAAATCTGGATGTGCATCTTCTACAGCGAATGATTTAACAGCAATCCAAGATTGAATTTCATTGATGATTTCATTTGGCACTGTTTGTGCTTTGGCTTTTTGGTATAAATCCCAAGCGTTGTTTAACTGATTCAATTGATGAATCAATTCTTCACTTTCATGAGGAAAGTTTCCTGTATGCGGGTCAAGGTCAATATAGCGATTCAATTTTTCATTAAAAGAAAACCAATCTACTGCTGTTGGATTCCAGTAAATAGCCTCAAAATCACTTCTTAATTTATTTAAATTTGTCATGCTGCCACCTTCGTTTTTAAAATGTTGTGAGCTTTCAAACGTTGGCGTAGGGTTCCACGGTTCAAGCCAAGTAATTCGGCTGCTTTAGTCTGGTTGCCACGTGTTTTTATCAACGTTTCCGCTAATAATGGCTTTTCTAAAAGGGCCATCACTTCTGCATGTGCATTGGTAGTGTTTGACTCAAGCACAGCTCTAATTTGATCTAATGAAACAACAGTTGATGTATTCATGCTGCGACTCCCGATTTAATATTTTTGAAAAGAGGGTTTAGAGCGGTAATATCCAGTTGTTTTTTTGCACGGGTTGCGGCCACGTATAACAAACGTGCTTCATCTGGTGTTAATGGCTTTTCACCTTCAGAAACTGCCTCTTTATAGAAATAGTCACCGCCCAATTTGACCTTGTTAAATTCAAGTCCCTTGGATTTATGAGCCGTTGTCACAACACAGTCGTAGTCGTTAGAACTGCTTTTCAATAAAGCTTCAATAAGTGCGTTTTCGCCTACTTTTTCAATCAAACTCACAAGTGGTTTAAGGTCGCTGTTTGAAACTTCGTGACTGTATTCAAGCACTTCTTCCCAAGTGCTGAAGCCTTCAAATGCACTTCCATCGGCTACGCGTACACCGGCTTTAACCTTTTTGGCATCTTCAATATTTTTAATTAAAGTAGCTGTATCAACTTCAAGACGTGGTTCACGCCCTAACTGGATAAGCTCAACCATGTGTGAAAGGGCAGCGGCATTGGTCCGGAAAATAATTGCATCAGCAACGCTGTCATGAACCTCACAAACTTGTGATTCAATTTGTTCAAAACCGCGTAAAGGAATTTCTTCATCTAGCACATTGAATAGAATTTTGTTTGCTAGGTCTGCAATTTCATTGCCGAAACGGAATGACTGGCTGAGTCGTGTTTCTGGTATTTCTAAAGACTGCATTGCATTTACTGCACCACGAAATGCATAGATTTGTTGGTGTCTATCCCCAACATAAATGACCTGAGCAGCTTGATTATTTAAAACGTTCAGCATGATTGGGTCAGCATCTTGTGCTTCATCAAACAGAATAAAATCTGTGTTGATGACTGGTTTACTGAGTGCCCAATACTTTAAATAATGATCATGCTCTAAACGGTTTACACCGAACGGGTCGAGAATATCTTGCCAATAGTCATTTGCCTTTGGTAAAAGAATTTTGGCTAGTTCCGCACGATGTGTTTCTTCCATCCAATCGGGTAAAGCAGCGTAAACCTGTGATAACTGGATTTCTGAATAATTAGATCGGCAGAAATAGCCAACTGCATTAATTAAAGATGTAGCCATGCGCTTATTGTTAAATAAGCGTTTTTGGTCATCTTCACCACGTTGCTTTGTTAAGGCTACAGGCACTTGATACGATTCAAGGTCATGACGTGATGCAATTTGATTCGACATTAAGCGACGATTGCTAAGTTTTTTAGTAAACCAACGCGGTACCGAATTAAATGCGAGACTATGGAAAGTTTTACAACGAACGTTGCTGTTAAATTTACCTTGTGCTTCAGTAGCAATTGCTTTGTTAAACGCCAAGTACATGCCAGATTGATAGCTTTTAGCATTACCAATCAATTTAAGCGTTGATGTTTTTCCTGCACCCGCATAAGCAGTTACCTTGCAAGACTCACCATCAATTGCCATATCAATGGCTTGTTTTTGTTCAAGAGTAGGTTTCATGGATGAATTTCCCTAAGCACCCTTAAAATTAAGGGTGCTCGTATAAAATTTATTTAAAAAGTGATAGTGAGTTATGCGGTTAATTCAGCCGTTTTTCTTTCAAACAATGCACTGACAGAATCAATCTGTGCATCAGTTAAGAATGATGTGTTTGGCTCAAATTGCTTTTCCATAATTGAATTAATTGCTTCAATTGAGTTTGCAACTTCCAAATCATCTAAAAGCTGAAGATAGAATTTCTGATTTGCGTAAGCGTTTTTAATATCCGTCTGTGCCGGTTCACCAAGATCAGAAGGAATCGTTGAGCCAAGTGATTTTAAATCAGCTAGGTTTTCAACCTTGCCAATATCTTCGATGCATTTTTCAACATCAAAAGAGACTTTTAATTCAACTACTTTATCTTGTTGTTCTTCACGTTCGGCTAACTGAGCTTTTAAACCCGCAGCACCTTGATGTTTTGGTAGCTTCGATGGCTCAGGTGTTACATCAATTTCTTTATCACGCTCTTCCTCAGCTACTCCAAAGCCTTTTAGAATATCTGTGAACTCATCACGCAATGCCCATCCACGTGCACGCATTTGCATCATGCGTTTTGGATATTGTGTCCAAGGACCTTGTTTGCTTAATAAACCTGCGCGTTTAGCATCTTCTTTAGTGAAAGTTTTAGTTACAGCTTTTTGGCCTTTACGTTTAACGGTACAAGTCGCCATATCTTCTGTTTGAGTTTCTTCAAACTGTTCAAGCAAACCTGAGCTACGAACAAGAGCAAGTACAGCATCACCCCAAAGAGAAGGGCGGCCATTAATTACCGCGATGTTTTGCATTGCTTGAAGTGGTTGCAAGCCAATTTCAGCACCCCACTGCATTGCGACTAAAATGTTGCCTGGTTTTTTCTGGTAGTCCTTAGGAACAATTTCAGAGTTAGCCAATAAATCTGCAACCTGCATTGCTTCCGCTAATGTAGTTGGAGTTAAAAAGCCTGTGTTTTGTACTAATGCATTCATGATAAGTTTCCTTAAATTAGAGATTCTTTAAATTTGGTTGCGATGCGAAAAACTCGAGTACTGCTAGTACTGCAATATTTTTCAAAAAGTTCAGGTTCTTTTTCCTTCAACACTTTGGTATCAATGCGTGTTGAAGATTGGGCTTTATAGGTGCAGATAGCTTTACCTCGACTAATCATCATTTCAGCATCTTGCATAGAAGTAGCGATTTCTAACTTGATAGCTTCTTCGCGAGCTTCCGCATCCTTTTTAGCTTGTTGAACTTTGATTAGTTCTTCAGCTAGTTTTAAATGATCACGTGTTGCTTCTACCTGTTTACCAATTACGTGTTTAGACCAACGATGTAAAACATCATCAAAACAAGTTGGTTCCGGTGGTACATCTGCTAAAACATGTTTAAACCAGAATGCTTTTACTTGGTTGAAAATAGATTTAATAAGGTCCTCATCGCGTTCGATGCGATACATACGGAACTTATTGCCACCAATTAGCACAGCTAAATGAATAACTTGACAGCCTGTAATCATCAGATACCAAAGACATTGTGTTAGGTAATAGTCTGGTATCTGGTCAGTGTCCTGTTCACCGAATAACTTGCTCATGTATTCACTAGCTGTTTTACATTCAAGCAATTGATCTGTAGTCAATGCACCATCTTTAAAGCGTACGTTCCCTGAGATTTCAGGATTAATCACAGCACGGTCAATATTGCCAAGGGCCCAAGGGTGATCTTTTAAAAATAATTGCTGTTTTACGCGCTGAACTTTCATACCTGATCTGCGCGAAAACTCTTTAGCAACTACATCTTCAAGTAAATTTCCGAAGTGAGCAGATTCATTTTGTTCTGACTGCTCGCTACGACCTGTTTTATCAAGCCATAATTGATATGGTGATTTATAAGGGCTGAAACCTAGAATGGCTGCCACATCTGAACCGCCAATACCTTTTTTACGGTTTTCTAGGAATTTTTCACGGTCAATTTGTGTATTCATATCAGCCACCCAACTTTGCTAATTTTGTTTCAATTGATTCTTCAAGCGCTTCATTGATCTTTACAAGCTCAAAGCGGTCGATATAGGCATTTACAACACCTTCTTCATCAACCACATTGATTGGCTCTAAACGATCAATTTGGATGCCTGTAGCTCGGTTAAATCCATTGCTGTTGTCATAGCCTGAGAAGTCAAAGCCGACTTCAATGCGGAAGCGCATATCACTGGTAAGAATTGATGCATGACAATCAGTGTGGCAGTCGTTGTAAGGGCCTAAATCCAAATCATCTACTGTGTAAATAGGTGAAAAAATACTTATTTGTTGTGGGCCTAAATTCTTATAGGCCATATGTGCAGACGCTAGTGCAAAACTCATAGTCACCACTAAAACAACAATCCCACCAATAAAACATGTTCCAAAACCTAAAGCAGGGCTGTTTTTATATGCGTCTTTTATTGCCGCAATTAATTGGTCGCGTTGAATTCGCAAAGCATTTTTAATTCGCTTTACTTTTTGTTTTCGAATTAATCCTTTAATCAGATTACGATGATTATTTGAAATTTGACTAACCATAATGTTCTGTTCCATAATGACCCCGTTATCTTTAGCTGTTGAATAACAGTGAAGAAGTAATGCTTGTTTAGATCGCCCCGTCCTTCGCCAAAATTTCGGGGCTTTCTTATGTCTAAAAGTTAGAAAAAATTAAACTGAACCTTCCAGAATCTGCACATAGTTAGGCAGGCCTGCTAATTCAATTTCTTGATCATCTTTGGTAATGGTTTTACCGTCACGAATATATTCGACGGTGTCTTCCATTGATTTTTCGATTGCTTTTTCTAGTTGATCTAAGTCGTACCAGAACACAATCGTGCCTTCTTTAATGCGATAGCGGAAACGCGCAGGCAGGGCATAGTGATTGCCGCCACGATGTACTTGGATACCGAAAACGATTTGTTCAGGAATAGTGAGATTGCCCGCAGTACCGGCACGCGCTTCAATTGTTTCGTTGTAGGTCAATTGAACTTGGCCGTTATCGGTACGGATGCCTGATTTAAAATCAACATTCGTTTTTGCATTTAATGTTTGTACGATTTCATACAAAACTGCTGCGTCTGGTTGATTGATGTAAGGCATTACATCTTCTAAAAACAAAGCAAATTCAGTTTGTGAGAACTTACGGCCTGAGTTGTCTTCAACTTTTTGAAATTCAGGCGTTTTTTCAGCAATAAAATGTGCTGCATGTTTGCCATGTCGTGGCGCAAGTACTGAGCCAGTATTAGTTTCTTTCTCGACTTCGTGATAATCGATAACAGCTTTAAATTTGCCTTTTAATACATCAACAAACACTAAAGAGTTTTTATCTGCATAACGCGTAACATAGGCAATAAAGTCTTTTGCTGTATGTAAAGTAACGCTTTGCGCTAAAGTTAGAGGGCGTTGTAGTAATGCTTCAAATTCATGAACTTCACTACCTTCAGGCACTACAACAAAAGGCAATACACCTGTTGATTGAGTGACATTTTGCAGGCTTTCTTGACCAAGCTTGTAGTTAGTTTCAGCAATATTGTTAAGTTCGCTCATTGGTTTTTTCCTGTAATGGCTTGTTTAGAAAAAATTAATAAAAACAGTAGTTAAGTAAGCTAATTGATTAACTTAAAGACTTAATTGTTGGTTTATTTTCAGTTGGAATTTGCTTGAGCTCAGCAGGTGTGCCCGCGTCAATGTGCTCAAGATTCAATTTCTGTTGGCGTGGGTCTTCACGCACGAGTTGTTGGTCACCATCCGTAAATAGAACGGTTGGTTCTTTGTCGAATTTTGGAAGAGTGGACTTGATATCGTCCTGAATTTTGTAGGTACCACGACCATTAGGCTTAATAGTCAAAGTAACAGTAATTTTTGATACTTTGCCTGTGTCGTTTGAAGCTTGGAGTGCTTCAGTCAAAAGTGCGTCTAATTCTTCGATCGTGTCGCCACGTTGAAGGTTTGCTAGGGTTTGACTGAATGAAGTGTTCTTAGTTGGCATAACATTCACCTAACTTTCCATTTAGTAGTTGGTGAGATAAATATCGCAATTAAGATATTAATTGTCAATAGCAATCGAGATAAATATTGCAATTAAGATATTTTGATTTCTTTATAACAATAAAAAACCCGCATAGTGCGGGCTTTTGCGATATTCAGTTTATCTTCTAATTCTTTTAAGTTGAGATTTCCACCAGTATTGACCAATGATGTATATTCCTTCTGCTTCTATACGGGCAGGTGAGTAGTACTCATCTGGAAAACGAATTTTATCCTCATTTCGTGAAACTGCTTTAAAACCGCCTTCACCTTGTTCTGTCCAATTAAAGAGAAATTTTACTTTAGTGTCTTCTCCAACTTGGAAAGCGTAAATTTCACCGTCAAATATTTTTGTGGCTGATCTATCAACAGCAATAACTTGTCCATCCGAAAATTCAGGGTACATACTTTCACCCTGCACAACGACTGCTTCAGAATCTTTAATACTTACATTATAAGCATCTAAGGAATCGCGTCTAAACCAAAGCTGCTTATGTGTTTGTGGGGTTTCATTCATATAACCATATCCCGCACTAACACGGACATCATCATAGTACTTAATTGCTACCATATCTGATGGAATTTCATCACCATCTTCCCAGACAGCAAGCTTTTTATCTTCCATTAATTTGGCATTAGAGCCACCAAAGATTATGTACTCAGATGTACTGTTTAATGCTTTTGCAATTGCTGCCAACTTATCAGCAGCCATAATTTTCACATTGTTCTCAAAGTCAGAAATAGATGATTGCCCTACACCTGTCTTTTTAGAAAGTTCTTTTTGATTGAGACCGGCTTGAGTTCTTAAAAATCGCAAACGATCACCTGGTGTTAATTCTGCCATTTTAAAAATCCTAGCTTCTCTGTATCGCAATTGTGATACAAAAGCTTATCGATATGGAGATTGCATTAATATCGCAATTAAGATAAATTACTTCTAAAGCGATATACTTATTGGAGTATCTATGGAAAATTGGCAAGAAATAATCGCTGATATTAAACAAAGCGGTATGACTCAACCACAAATAGCTGCTGAAGTTCCTTGCTCTCAAAGTTATGTAAGTGACTTAGAGAATGGCAAAAGAGGACAACGCATTTCCCACAAGATTGCTTCTGGTCTCTTAGCTCTTCATAAGAAAGTTACTCAGAAAGCGGAAGAAACCACATGAGCAAATTATTAGTCGATCTATCTGCAAGCGCCAGAAATGACGTCTCCCGAATATTGCAGGCGCTTGCATCAAACAAAAATGTAGAAATTGCTGAACATCTAAATGTAGATGCAAGCACTTTGTCGAGAATGAAAAACGACAAGAAAAGCAATGGCTTAACAGAAATTGAAAACTTTTGCGAGCTGTTGAGTTGCTTAGGTTTGAAAGTGGTACCAAAGGATTATCAAAGTATTGATAAAGAACGGGTAGCTGCACTTTTGGTGATGTCAAAAAGTTGGATGAATCGTATTGAGACCGTTGATGACCTATTTCATGACGAGATCAGTGGTCAAAAAGAAAAACTTGGATATTAAAAAAGCCTGATTTCGTGGATCAGGCTTAGTTGTTCATTAACCATAGGGATTAAATCACATGACTAATTTAACAGAACATAAGTGCAAAAACAAATGTCCTGAGTTTAAAGGAGAGCAGTGTAACCACTGTTTAGTTCAACCAGTAGAACAGCGAAAAATTGAAGATATGGGCGATGACCGTCACATTGAAAATCATGTTTCTAAAAACTGTCACGTTACTTCGTGTGATGTATTGATGCATCTCAACCGTGCTCATCAAGCAATGGGAGAGGTGTCATGAATAACTACAAAATATTTTTGTTTGGGCGTAATGATAAAAACCAAGCTATCGATCTTTTTTTGCAACTTGGATATTCATTAGCTACTAGACGAGAATCATATCTCCATCCTCTTGTAACTGCACTTTATGCACATTCAGATGGAAATATTTACACCAGTGCAGATGAACCAGAAATTCACACAAGCATAATTTTGTCACAGCTAAATGATCTTGTTGTTCTACATCGTAATGATGTTAATGATGCGAATTGGGAAACCGAAGGTGGTGATCAGATATTTAAAGACTCAAATGACAAGTCTTATATCTATCGCTCAGATGGTTGGGATGAATTGCAATGTCATGAAATGCGACAAGCAATGTGGGAAAAACCGTTATTACCTAAAACTCAACCATCTGGCGCACCTACTGAATACAACACAATCAAAGTTGAAGGCCTTGAAGGATTGGTTGACGGTAAAGCTGCTTTAACTGCTGCATTGGCAGGTGAAACAGTTCAAATCAGTGTTGAGCCTTGGGAAGAAAAAAATTGGGATACATTCAATCCTCTTGAAGATGACGTATCAACTAAAGTTTTCTTTTCTGGCATGTCTGAAGGCGTGCAAAAAGTCTTTTTTCGCATCAAGCCTAAAACCATTTTGATTAACGGTGTTGAAGTTCCTGCACCGTTTAAGCCTAAACATAGTGATATTGGATTCATCTTAGATAATGCAAAATATTGCTATAGAGAATCTCAATATGTAGGGCAACACATTCCTTTCGGTTGGTGGCGCACTGAAGAAGAAATAAAGCAAGTCGTAGCAGCACTTAGAAAAGTATTCGAGGTGCAGTCATGAAAGAACGCCCTATTATTTTTAATACCAATATGGTTAAGGCTATTTTAGAAGGGCGTAAGACGCAAACTCGTCGCCCTGTTAAGCCTCAACCATTAGGCCATAGCCTAGATAGTATTCTTGATGGCAAATGGCTTACTAAAAGTTTTGATGGCCTTTTATCTCCGAAAATTAAAGACCTTCCAATGCACTGCCCATTTGGTCAAATCGGTGACCGTCTTTGGGTGCGTGAAACGTGGTACCAAAAAGGCACAATAGGTCGTACTTATCCAGATGCAGAAGATGAATTTAAGTTTTTCCCAGAAAAACAAGCTGCCTACTATGCTGATGGTTTATTCGCACCTTGGACATCAATAAAACGCCCATCTATCCACATGCCACGTTGGGCATCTCGTATTTTGCTTGAAATTACTGACATTCGTGTTGAACGTTTAAATGAACTTTCTGAAGCAGATGCGAAAGCAGAGGGTTTGGATAATTCTAGAAGTGAAGCTGCTATTCAAATTGGTTGGTATGAACTACCAGTACCTGCTTTCAGACGAGTTTGGGAGTGGGTTTACGGTCAGGGTTCATGGAAACAAAATCCTTGGGTGTGGGTAATCGAATTTAAAGTTATCCAAGGCGGTGAATCATGACAGCAATGATCACCCTTGAACCAAGCCGCTACATGAAGCGTAAAGGCTTTGGCAATGAAAACTGCAAAGCAATAAAACAATCAGTTCCTTTTGTTGAAGCACGTCGTGGTGAATACACACATCGAGTTCGCCACGTAACGCTTGTTACTTTCCGAAATAAATCACATTTTGCCGTGCATTGTTGGTGCGGCATGACCATGTGTGTCGGCGGTACAGGGAAAGGAACAGGGATTTTACTTGATACACCAAGCGCTAATCGTCCTATGTGCGCTACCTGCGAAGGTAGGGTAATTGGTGCAGGCTTGCTTGGTTCACGTGAAATATCTGGCCGACAAGTTATGTATCGAGCAAGTGAGGTGCGGTCATGAGTTTAAAACACCCTCTTATTCGATATCACGGTGGTAAGTTTCGAATGGCTGAATGGATTATTCGTCATTTTCCAACTCATGAAACTTATGTTGAACCTTTTGGTGGTGGTGCTTCTGTATTACTTCAAAAAGCGCCAAGCCGTGTTGAAGTCTATAACGATCTTGATAGTGATGTAGTCAATTTTTTTGAAGTGCTACGTGATCAGCAGCTTGCTGAACAACTTGCAATTCAAATTGAGCATACACCTTATGCACGTACAGAGTTTTTAAATGCTCGAGCTGATACAACAGACAAAATTGAGCGAGCACGTCGCTTAGTTGTCCGCGCTCAAATGGGTTTTGGTAGTGCAGGAGCGACTAAGGGTAATACAGGCTTTCGATTAGACACAGCTCGAGGTGGTAGCGACATAGTTACTATTTGGCAGCGTCAACCAGAACTTGTGCTTCAAGCTGCAGCACGTTTAAAGAAAGTTCTTATTGAGAATCGTGATGCCATTAAGGTCATTCAAGATCATGACAGACCAGAAACCCTATTTTTTATAGACCCTCCATATGTGATGGATACACGGTCAATTGGTTGTAACGCCTATCGATTCGAAATGTCGAATGACGACCATGAAAACTTAATTTCTGTTCTAAAAAATGTAAAAGGCAAAGTCATTCTTTGCGGTTTTGAGCATCCAATTTATGAAGCATTAAATTGGAAAAAAATTACTAAAACTGTTGCAGCTTCGGGACAATCTGGATCCGTTCCAAGAGAGGAAGTTCTATGGATTAACCCTCAAGCTGAAAAACAGAATGATTTGTTTAGTGAGGTGGTATGAGCAACCAAGACGTAGATATTTGGATGCCAATTTATATTGGCGACATGCTTGCTAAGACCACTCGAATGACCACCGAGCAAATCGGTGCGTCATTTTTACTCATGATGGATTATTGGCGTAACGGTGCAATACCAGATGACAACAACGTTATTGCAAGCGTAATTCGTTCAAATTTGAGTAAGGCGAAGGCTTTAAAAACTATCTTGATAAATTCAAATTTATTTGAAGTAAAAGACAGTGAATTATCTTCAAAATATTTGGATGATTTAAAGTCTCAAGCTGAAAGTAATAAGTCTTCAAAGTCAGAGCGTGCAAAGAAAGCAGCGGAAGCACGATGGAATAAAGAGCAAGACACTAGCAATACTAATGCATCTACTGAGCATCAATCTAGCAATGCTTATGCATATGCACAAGCAATGCATAAGCATGATGCAAGCAATGCTCAAGGTATGCTTGAGACATGCCCTTCATCGTCACCTTCATCTATATATATACATACACAATCAGAAACGCCGAATTCCCTCGATGAGGACCTAAGTTTGTGGAAGCCTTCACTTCATGAAATTAACTCATGGAGACAAAGAGCAGGGCTACCTAAAACGACTCAGGAAGAGTTTGACACCTTCATGATTACCTTCCTACCGCATTACGCACCTGACATACGTTCAGGTCGTCTCATTGAAAACAAGATTTACGCGAAATACATCCAGTGGGTGAAAGACGATGCTTTGAAAGCAAGCCGTCTTGCTAAAGCGAAACCCGCTGCAAAAACAAATTCGGCTAACGATTCAAGAAACGTCAACGACGCTTGGAAAGACGAGCCTAAATCAGATGATCGCCCGTTCACAGGAACTGTGCACATACCGGAGGATTTAATATGAATGCGATGGTGAATCTTTTAAACGGCTTCAAATTAGCTGAAGGATTTTGCGAAATACACCAGGTGCAAAAAGTACAAGCGGGTCCGCATCAAATTTGCCCAAGCTGTGCAATCAATCATGTTCATGATTCAAAGCAAGGTGAACAAGCACGTGTTGATCAAATGGTACGTGATAAACACTTTGGTGGTGCAATGCTTCCCGAACGTCATGCTCAATCTGCATTTGATAATTACAAAACACTTACTCATGCACAAGCAAATACGCTTACTGAATGCATCGAATATGCACAAGAATTACTTGCAGCTTATGCTGAGGACAAAAAAAATCCTAAACCTACAAGTAAATCCAATTTCATTATGGTTGGTTCAACTGGTACGGGTAAAACCCATCTAGGTTGTGCAACTGCAAAAACACTTCTCAAAAAAGGCCTGTACGTTCGATACATCACAAGTGAAGAGCTTGCGCAGCGTGTCATGAATGCATGGGATAAGGACACAAAAGATCAATCGGAAGCATCTGTAATTTATGAGTTCACTACATACGACTTATTGATCTTGGATGAATACGGTTTGCATGACCGTGGTACCAGACTTGAAATTATTCATAAGGTTTTGACAGCACGTTATGACCGCAAAAAACCAACGATGCTCATTTCAAATTTTTCTATGAATAAGCTCAAGGCAGATTTGGGTGACCGTCTATGGTCACGCTTTCAGCATGATGGTTTACGTACTGTTGAATGCAATTGGTCCGATGCTCGTGTAGGTGGTGCCTATGTCTAAAATCATTATCGGTATTGACCCTGATTTAGAAAAATCGGGGGTAGCAGTTTTAGGCCAATCGCATTTTGAATTAAAAAATCTCAACTTTGCTGAGGTTGTTGAATTATTCAAGACGGAACAGGACTTAATCAAAAAGGTTGTGATTGAAGCAGGTTGGCTAAACAAAAAAGCAAATTTTAGAAGCGGTGCTAACAAATCCATTGCTGTTAATGAGCAGATTTCAAGACGTGTGGGTGAAAACCATGCTACAGGCAAGCTGCTTGTTCAGATGGCTAAACATATGGGTTTGGCAGTTATCGAAGTAAAACCCACTAAAGCCAAAATCAATTCAGAAGATTTTAAACGAATCACTGGTTGGCAAGGTCGAACAAATCAAGAACAACGCGATGCGGGAATGTTGATTTGGGGAATGTGGGTTTAGGAGAAATGTTTATGCCAGTACTTGCGTTTCTACCTGAGTTCATCGTGAAAGACAAAGTCAAACGCGATTCAACACCAAAGGTCACAGAATCAGACGTAAAAAATATTAGAACTTTACGTGAAGGTGGCCTGTCTTATCGTCAACTAGCAGACAAGTACGATATTTCTCATGAGATGTGTAGACGTATTTGCACCAAGATTTGCTACAAGGAGGTGATTTGATGTCTCTAAGTGGGAAACAACAACGCTTTGTTGATGAATACCTGATAGATCGCAACGGAGCACAGGCATATATCAGAGCAGGCTACAAGGTTAAGAACGAAGATGTAGCTGCTGTAATGGCATCTCGTCTGTTAAGGATTGATAAGGTTAAGGAAGCAATTGAGAAGGGTGAAAAAGAGCTTGCAGAACGCAACAAGATCACTCAAGACAAAGTGCTAAATCGCCTTTGGGAAATGGCAACTGCGGACCCTAACGAACTAATCAGATATGTGCGTGTTAATTGCCGCTACTGTTGGGGCGTAGATCACTATTACCAATGGACTAAGGGCGAGTATCACAATGCTTGTTACAACGCTTTGGTAAATCAGAAACCTAAACCTGATTGTGATGGTGGTTTTGGTTTTAATAAAACCAGAGCGCCAAATCCTGAATGCCCTGAATGCCAAGGTGAAGGCCACGGTTATGTAACTGTTGCAGATACAACACGTGTAAGCGAACAAGCAAAAATGCTTTATGCAGGCATTAAAGAATCTCAACACGGCATAGAAATCAAAATGAATGACCAAGTGGCGGCTTTGATTAAAGCCGGTCAACACATTGGCATGTTCAAGGAACGTGTAGAGCACAGCAACGACCCTGAAAACCCATTAACTGACACCAAAGCATCAAGCAGAAAACTTGCTGCGCTTGCCAAACTGAAAAAAGCAAAGGCTAAAGCTGATAAAGCAAAGGAGAACGACCAATGAAATATGTTTTTTTAATAATGGCAGTACTTGCAGCTTTTTGTATCGATCATAAGCAGTCAGGATCGTATAACACGATTCTTTTGATTACTGCGGCTGTCTTCTCAATTGCAGCGATAGTTACCGATTACATCGGTAAATGAGGTGTTCAAATGGATAAATACTTTTGGATTTTCCTAATGGTTTTGGTTATTTGCGCCACTTACGCAAAGGTACATGGTGTGAACCTATGACCAAAACAACTGATGATGAAATCCTTGCATTGCTTGCCGAAATGGATGAATCAGAAATTGAGCAATATCTATTAACACTCAATGAAGATGAACAAGCGGAAATAGCAAAACTACTTGCCGATGCGCCTATTTGGTTTCCATTGGAAGGCCCGCAAATGGCTGCGTATTTATCTCAAGCCGATGTTATTGGCTATGGCGGTGCAGCAGGTGGCGGTAAAACGGATTTAATCGTTGGTTCATTCTTAACAGTACATAAACGTAGCTTGGTTGTACGCCGAGAGAAAGCGCAAACAGACGGTATCGTACAGCGTTGTGAAGAAATTCTAGGCCATAAGAATGGCTATAACTCACAAAAATCATTCTGGAACTTGGGCAATGGCCGTTTAATCGAATTTGGTGGACTTGATAACTTGGGTGATGAGAAGCGTTGGCAAGGTCGTGCCCATGATTTTAAGGCACTCGATGAAGCTACAGAGATTCGTGAGTCACAAGCACGCTTTGTAATGGGTTGGAATCGTTCATCAGACCCAACAATCAAATCGAAATGTCTAATGACCTTCAACCCACCAACTACAGCGGAAGGGCGTTGGGTAATTGATTACTTTGCACCTTGGATTAAGAAGGGTCATCCGAACCCTGCAAAGCCCGGTGAGCTCCGTTGGTTCGCGATGGTAAAAGGCAAGGAGCAGGAAGTTGAAAGTAATAAACCATTTGTACTTATTGATGATCAAATTGTTTATGACTTCGACCCGAAGGATTACAAGCCTGAACACATTATTAAGCCCAAGTCACGCACGTTCATTCCTGCACGTGTAACAGATAACAAGTACTACATGGAAACAGGCTACATGAGTACTTTGCAAGCATTGCCTGAACCTTTGAGGTCACAAATGTTATACGGCGATTTCGGTGCGGGTATTGAAGATGACCCTTGGCAAGTTATCCCTACAGAATGGGTTGAAGCAGCTCAAGCACGTTGGAAACCACTTGAAGACATGCGCATTTTGCATCGTGGCGATTTCAAGATGGATTCTTACGGATTGGACGTTGCACGTGGTGGCGGCGATAACACGATTGGTTTTGCGCGTTACGGTTATTGGTACGACAACCCGAACGTACTTGAGGGCAAAGACTCACCTGACGGACCAACAAGCGCATCGTTTGCTGTCTCACATGTTCGCGATCATGCACCTATTCATGTCGATGTGATTGGTGTAGGTGCAAGTACATACGATTTCTTAAAGCAATCAGGCATTCATGTTGTGCCTGTAGACGTACGCAATGCTGCAACTGCATTTGACCGTTCAGGCCAACTTAGTTTTTACAACCTGCGTTCACAACTATGGTGGCAATTCCGTGAAGCATTGGACCCTGCATACGGCAGTACAGTTGCTTTGCCGCCTGAACCAAAGCTTTTAGCAGATTTAACGGCGCCACGTTGGGGATTGCAGGGAACCAAAATCAAAGTGGAATCACGCGAAGAAATCATCAAGCGTATTGGCCGCAGTCCCGACTATGGCTCTGCAATTATCAACGCGCAAATTGATACACCTAAACGTCACATTATGCAGACGATCAATGCATCAGCTGCAAGACGTGATTACGACCCTTACGCGTAGTGTCAACAGGAAACAGGGCCTTTTACATGTGCCAATCGCATAATGTCGAAAAAGGCAAAACTAATCGGAGTCCTTCAATGTGCGTGAAAAATATTCTTGACGGCGTAACCAATATTCTTGGGATGGATGCACCAAAGGCGCAAGTCATTGCACCGCCGAAGCAACCTACTCGCCAAGATTCAAAATCTCCTGATTCATCCGCGACTATTGACCGTGTACAGCAAGCACAAAACTCCATGTCTGGTGGTATTGCAAATACGCTTTATACCGATGCTCAAGGTGTGAGTGACGAAGATTTGCGCTTAGGCAAGAAAACTTTATTAGGCGGTTAAGATGACTGAAGACGATATCAGAGCGCTGAAAAAACGGTTTGATGCTGTTTGGCAATTACGTGTAAATGACATGGACGACTATTGTGCCGAATTAGCGTTACACGTTTTGCCTGCTGCCATCAAAACGATTAAAAACCAAGAAAAGCATGACCGATCTGCATGGTCCAAAATTGTTGATAACACTGGTAAAGACTCGTTGAAAACCCTTGCAGCGGGTATGGTATCGGGCACTTGTTCGCCAAGTCGTAAATGGTTCACCTTGCAAGCCGCAGATGAATCATTGCAAAAGGATATTGAAGTTCGCCAATGGCTTAAAGCTGTTGAGGATGCTTGTTATGTTGCTTTTTCAAAAAGCAATGTTTATCGAACTGTGCATCATATTTACATGCAAGAAGGCGCTTTTGGCATTGGTGCGGCGTTAGCACCTGAACATGGCCGCAATTCAAAAGCCCAACTCATGGATTTAATACCGCTTACCTTCGGTGAGTTTGCCATCACAACGGACGAGTTTAATAAACCGAACGGCGTTTATCGCAAATTCAAATTAACCTCTATCAACATGGTTAAATATTTTGGATTGGATAACGTTTCGGATGCTATTAAGAATGCGTTTGAAAATAAAAACTACGAACAAGAGTTTGAAGTTTGCCATGCGATTTATGAACGAGTAGATGCAAAAGGGTATGGTCCTAAAAACATGCCTTTCGCTTCAATTTACTATGAACCAAGTTCATCGGATAAATTACTACGCGAAAGCGGCTTAATGGGTTTTCAGGTTATTTGCGGCCGTTGGACTGTTTCAAGTAGTGATGTGTACGGTGAAGGACCTGCAAGCGATTGTATTGGTGATTTACGTGCATTACAGAAAGGTCATCAACAAATTGCAGTAGGTGTGGACTATCAAGTTCGACCGCCCTTGCTTTTACCTGATTACTTAAAAGGTCATGAGCGTGAGACATTGCCAAACGGCATTGCGTTCTACCAAGCGTCACCAACGAGCCAAGTTGCACAAGTTCAAGCGATGTTGAATGTGCAATTCGATTTGAACGGTGTTATGGCGCAGATTGCACAATGTCAAGAGCGTGTTAAACGCGCATTCCATACAGATTTGTTCATGATGCTTGATGCTTTTGATAAAGGCAAAATGACCGCTACAGAAGTATATGAGCGCAAATCTGAAAAGATGCTCATGCTTGGTCCGGTAGTTGAACGTCAAATTGATGAATTATTGCGTCCGCTTGTTGAAATCTGTGTTGAGCGTGTCTTGGCAAACAGTGAATACCTACGCCAAATTGCACCAGAAGCAATTCAAAACGCTGATGTCGAAATCAATTTCGTATCCATACTTGCACTTGCACAGAAATCTTCTGGCTCGGCAATTCTTGAACGTGCCCTTGCCATGATTGGGCAAGTAGCCCAAGTCGACCCGCAAGTACTTGATAAAGTTGATACAGATAAATTTATGGATGAATACGCGGAGATTAACGGCGTATCGCCTGATATTTTCCGTCCTCAACGTATCGTTGACCAAATCCGTAGTGACCGTGCAGCACAACAACAAATTGCACAGCAACAAGCCCTTGCTGCCCAACAAGCACAAACGCAAAACACTAACGCCAATACGGTCAAGACTGTAAGCGATACAGATGCAGAAACTTTATCTGACATGTTCTTACAAGGCGGTGGCGCATGAGCGATTTAGAAACCAAAGCCAAAGAAAACAAGAGTGAACGCGACCAGGAACTAAATGACCTGCGCTCAATCTTGGAAACCGAATACGGTAAGCGTTTTCTAATGCGCTTAATCGATCGGGCAAACGTATTTCAGCCCACCTATGGCGGTGGGTCACAAATCAGTGATTTTGCTTTCATGGAAGGCCGCCGAGAGTTTGGCCTATTCATCCTTGGTGAAATCACACAAGCCAATTCAGATGCATGGTTAGACATGCAGAAACTACGATTTTCAAAACTTAAAGAAAAGGTGAACCATGAGCGAAGTGACAACAACTACGACAGCAACTGATGCAGCAACTACCGCTACTACAACGGATACACCTGCTGCAAATACAACTGCTACTGAAACAGGTGGGGGCAATCCTGCTACAACTCAGGTTGAAACTACACCTACTACAAGCACTACTACTACAGAAAATACTGAAACAAAGCCTGAAGTTTTATTAGGTGGTGAAGAACCGCCTGCAGAACAGCCAATTCAATACACAGATTTCACTATGCCTGAAGGGTACTCACTGAATCCGGAAGATTCAAAAACACTTCAGGAACTTGGGCAACAGTTCAAAATGCCGCAAGAAGCGGTGCAAAAACTTGTCGATTTAGGCGTGCAAATGCAACAACGACAAGCACAGGAACAGCAAAAAGTGATTGCTTCTTGGGTTGATGCAGCTAAAGCAGACCCTGAATACGGCGGGGAAAAATTGAAGGAAAACCTGTTGACAGCACAACGCGCCTTCAGCTTACCACGTGGCGCTGAAATCTCTAAGATTCTCTTTAAGAGCGGACTCGGTAACCATCCCGCTGTAATTGGCTTTATGACAGAAGTTGGCAAGTTGTTAGAAGGTGACAACATGACCCATGGAAAAGGCACAAATACAGCGAACGTGGCACCAGCGGCCGTATGGTATGACAAATCATAAGGAATACTTAGATGCCTACGATTGTACAAACAAATCCAACATTAGCCGACGTTGCCCACAACATTGGTACGAACTCTAAAGTTGGGGCGATTATCGAAGTACTCAACAAGCGTCAAGACTTACTTGACGATGCTGTAGTGCTTGAAGCAAATAGCGGTACCCACAATAAAACTAGCGTTCGCTCAGGTTTACCAAAAGGTACATGGCGTAAATTGAACTATGGTGTGCAACCTGAAAAAACATCACGTGTTCAAGTCTCTGATAGTACTGGTCAGTTAACTTCATATTCAGAAGTTGATAAAACCTTGTACGACCTTCAAGGCGAAAATAAAAAGCAATGGCGCTCTGAAGAAGATGCAGGCTTCTTAGAGGGTATGTCACAAGAGGTAATGGAAAACATTATCTATGGTGATGTTGCAGGCGATGTATCTACCTTTAACGGTTTAGCAACGCGTTACAACCATCTTATTGACCCTGAAACAGGCGTAGCACCTGCAAACGCTGTAAACATTCTGGATGCAGGCGGTACAGGCACTGACAATACGTCAATTTACATTGTGCAGTGGGGGCGTGAAAAAACTCACTTGTTCTATCCGCAAGGTACGCAAGCGGGTCTTGAAATTCAAGACAAAGGACAACAAACGGTACTTGATGCGCAAGGCGGCCGTTATGAAGCAATGCGAACATACTTCCAATGGGACGTGGGCTTATCTGTACGTGACTGGCGCTCGGTTGTTCGTATCGCAAACATTGATGTTTCGGACCTTTCAAAAGACGCATCTACTGGTGCAAATCTTATTGATTTATTGGACGAAGCACTTTCTCTCTTACCACTTGCAGGTTCAGCACGTACAGCAATCTACATGAACCGTACTGTTAACCAAGCGCTTAAAGGCCAAGTCAATCACTTTAAAAATGTGCGCTTGACTCTTGAAGACTTCCGTAAAGACGGTAGCCGCAAAATTCAAGCATGGGATGGTGAGCCAATTCGCATCTGTGATGTGATTCTTAACACTGAAGCCCGTGTAGTTTAAGGAGAATTTAACCATGGCATTAGTTGATAAATTACTACAGTTCTCCGATAAGCAAGCTATTGCGGCGGGTGCTAGTACTTTCACTTTGGACACAGTGCATAAATCTGTTGGTACAGCAGGTTTACCTGTCTGCCTTCAAGGGCATGTGGTGGGACCTGCAAACGCTACCGTTACAGTGACACTTGAAGAAAGTGCGGACGGTACAACGTTTACAGCAGCAGCCGCATCAAAAGCGTTTACAGCAGCTGAATTAAATAAAGGTACGTTCTTTTACGTGAACAGTGCGACAAAACGTTTTATCCGTTTGTCTTATGCAGTTGCCAATGCGCCTACCGGTTCTATTTCGGCTTGGTTGGGCAATGAAGCGGATATCCGTACAAACTACGACGCTGTAAGCGGCGCAACTGTTCCAGTTTAAGGAGTTGGTAGATGTCAAATCAAGTTGAAGTTGTTGCGATTAAAAAGGGTTTTTATCACGGCATTCGTGATGTTGGTACTAAGTTTTTTGTGCCTTCCGATTTGCTTACAGGTAAAAAAACTTGGTTTAAACCTGTTAATGAAAATTACGTAATTTCAGAACAGCAAAATGCAGACCCTAATAACCCATATACACGAATGAATAAAGACGCGCTCACACAAGCTGCCGTTGAACAAGGCATTCAGTTAACAGGGGCTGAAACCAAAGCGCAAATTATTGAGCTTTTAACAGCTGAGTAAAGCCTATGAGATCAATTGTTGATCTTTGCAATTTAGCCCTGTCGCATCTAGCGCAGGGCTATGTTGTAAATGAACTAACCGAACCGACAAAGCATGCAAGATTGTGTAATACCTTTTACCCAATTTGCCGTAGAGAGCTGTTGGACAACGAACATCAATGGACGTTTGCCGTTAAGCGCGTTCGCTTGAATGTCGATGCAGGGTATGAGTTTGGCACGGCGTATGTTCTGCCAAGTGATAAGGTCCATATATTTCAGCTTGAATCAGGCAGTCGATTCTATGTAGAAGGCAATCTTCTATTCACAGAAGATACCGCACCAATCTTACGATATGTTCATGATGTGAAAGATTTGGCATTAATGCCCGATTCTTTCAAGACCGCTCTATCTTATTTGTTGGCCGCACGAATAGCAGGCCCTTTGACACAGAATGAGCAAAAACAAATCTCCATGATGCAGCTTTATGAAATTGAAAAGAACAAAGCAATTTTCATTGACCTGCAACAACATCGGATTGAAGCACGGCCTGAGCATACAGGCTCAATGTTTGAGGCGCGATAAATGCAATATTCGTTTAATGGTGGCGTAATTTCGCCGGATATGTTTGGCCGCATTGATCAGGCGAAATATCAGACTGGTGTAGCTAAATGCAAAAACCTTTATGTCGAACTGTTTGGCGGGGTTGTCTATCGTGCAGGCTTCCGCTACGTACACCATTACCCGAAAACAATGGGCAAAATGCGTTTAATCCGTTTTGTTTTTAGTGAAGAGCAAGCCGTTGTTTTGGCTATTCGTGCAGGCGCTATAAATTTCTTTGCTGACGGCGGTATGCTGCTGAATGAAAACAATGAACCTTTAGAAGTTGCGGTACCGTATGCCGAAGATCATTTAATGCAACTCCGCTATGCTCAATCTGCGGACGTTGTGACAATAACCCATCCTAACTATCCACCTAGAAAAATTATTCGTAAAAGCGCAACGGAATGGATAACAGAACTGGTTACAGTGGGATATGGCGTTGGCACACCACAAAATGTTGCCGCAACTGCCCATATTGAAGATAAGTATAAACCCGGTGGAAGTATGCACGACTCATACATTGAGCGTGATTATTCTTACCAAGTCACCGCAGTAGATGAACAAAATGAATCTGCTGCATCTTTAAAGGTTGTTGTACAAAACGACTTAACACTCGCAGGGAATTACAACACGATTACATGGGATGCGGTAACAGGTGCGAACCGTTATAACATTTTTAAACTACGATCTGGTTTGGCAAGCTTTATTGGTGAAACAACTGAAACAAGCTTCACAGACGATAATATTGAGACAAACGGTTCAATCACACCGCCATTAATTCGTAATCCTTTTGAATTTTACCCGACCGCAGTTGCATACCATGGTCAGCGAAAAGTATATGGCGGTGGTTATAAATCCCCCCAATGGATTCGCATGTCGCGTACGGCAACGGATGACAATTTCGGGTACCACATTCCTACTCAAGATACAGATTCAATTCAAATACGGTTTGCTGCCCGCGACGGTAACGGTGTTAAACACCTAGTTACAATGAGTGATTTACTTATTTTGACAAGTGGGGCACTTTGGAAAATGTCAGCGGATGGAGCCGTAACAGCTGCTAGTGTGAACATGAACAAGCAGTACAGTACAGGTGCAAATGATGTGACACCCGTTGAAGTTGATGGCGCAACAATTTTTTCCTCTGATCAAACAGGGCACGTACACGAAATATCATTGGCAAGCGGATACAACGCATCTTTTTATCAAACAATCGACTTATCAATAATGTGCCCACAACTTTTTGATGGGCAAAAAATTATTGATTGTGCATTATTGCGTAACCCTTTGAATATTATATATTTTGTACGTGGCGATGGTGTTTTGCTTTCATTAACATATGAGCCAAAACAACAGGTTTGGGCTTGGGCAGAGCATCACACCAACGGTAAATTTTTGTCTATTGCAGAAATACCGGAAGATGATCAATCTGTTTTATATGCGTTTATTGAGCGTGACGGTTTTTATACCATTGAACGTATGCTTACAAGGCAGCCGTTAGATATGCAGGATAAGTGCTATTTAGATAGCAGCATTCAGTATAAGGGCGACCCCACAGCAACTTTATCCGGCTTAGATTGGCTTGAAGGTCAAACAGTATCTGTATTTGCAGATGGGGGCGTTAAACCCAATGTAAAAGTAGAAAACGGCACAATAAAACTGCCACGTGAATTATCTAATATTTGGGTTGGTCTGAATTACGAAGCTGAACTACAAACATTGCCAATTTTTCAAGAACAAAATGACCCCGTTAAACCTAAAGTCGTCAATAAAGTTCAACTAAGAGTAAGAGAGTCTCAAAACATTTTGGTCGGTGCGAACCAAGATATTGAGGACCGTACACCAATCGATGAGTTTAAACCGCGCAGTAATGAGCGCTATGGTAGCCCTCTTAAATTGTATTCAGGCTTAATAGAGGTACCAGTTGACAGTACTTACGAAAGTGACATTCAAATTACTGTAAAACATGATAAACCTTTACCTATGAAGCTATTGGCAATTGAGGTAAAAATGACATGAGACGAAATAATATTGAAATTCGTAAGCCGACTGAGCGCGATATTCGTATTCTTGTTGAAAACCTGCGTGATGCCGATAAAGACGAAATGAAAGCGTACTTCAATGACAATTTTCATTGGATGATCAAAATGTCTATCAAGCATTCAAGCGATGCTTGGACTGTAGTAGTTAACGGTAAATTGCTTTTTATTTGTGGTGTTGGAATGTCAAGTTTAATAGGCAACGTTGGTTGCCCATGGTTACTTGGCACAAATTTCATAAAACAATATCCGTTTGAATTTTACAAACAATGCCAAAGTATTTTAAAGGAAATGCGGTCGGAGTATGCCGTTCTTGTAAATCATGTGTATGAAAAAAACGAGAATGCTATACGTTTCTTAAAAAGACTAGGCTTTGATTTAAAAAAAGCAGAACCATACGGCGCGAACAATAAAATGTTCCATCCGTTCGTGATGGGGGCGTTATGACAAATCCATATGCATATGCAGCGGTTAAAGGTGTAGAAGCGCTTTCCAATTACGCAAAAATGAAGGCGCAAAAACAGTCATTTAAGGACCAAGAAAAGCTCGCCCTTTACAATGCAACCCTTTCAGATAATCAGGCTCGGCAAGCCATCGAAGATGGTACCAATGCCGTAACTGATTATCAGCGTAACGTTTCGGCCTTTAAATCAAGCCAAATCAACGCCCTTGCGGAGAATGGTATTGATGTAACACAAGGTTCAGCCATTGATTTACTTGCTTCAACAGAGATGCTCGCTCAAGGCGATATTGATTCAATTAAATACAATGCTGCGCTTCAGTCTTGGGGGCACAAGGTTCAATCCACAAATTACCGCAATCAAGCCGAAAATTACCGTGTTGCTGCGAAATCCATTAGACCTGTATTAAGCACGATACTAAACCTTAGCGGTGAAGCTGCTTCCGCTTTTGGTTCAAGTATGGGTAAAGGCGGTTTAGGTGGAGGGCTTGAAAGTGGTTCCGCATCTAGTGGCGGTTCTGACTTTGCTTCAAGCCTTTATGATATAGGTGGCAGTAATTCGCAAGGTGCATCATGGCAAAATTATAATTGGAATTGGTTTGGAGCTAGTTAATGCGTATCCCACAATTTAATCGACAAGTTTCGGACAATAGTGTTCCAAATGTACAAGTCAGTGGCGGCATGTCAGCAGGCGAAGCCGCTAGCTTAGTTGGTAATAAAACTGATAGCTTAGTTGGTGCACTTAATTCAGGTTTGAATGCGTACCAAGCATACCAAGATGAAGCGGACCGCGTACGGGTTATTGATGCGCAAAATAAACTCGCTGAATTAAAACTCCATTTACAAAACAATGATGTCGACGGGTACGGCAACAAAAAAGGTGTAGATGTTGTTAGTTTTGATGATGGCAACGGTGGCGGGTTTGTAGACTACTATACAAAAGCATATCAAGATGGAGTTGGGCAAATTGCAAATACTTTAGGCAATAGCCGTCAACGTGCCTTGTTTAAAGAAATGTCTGAACGTGACGCGGTGCAGTTCAAAGGCTCGTTACAAAATTACTTTGTACGTGAAAATGATGTTTATCAGCAAAGCGTTTATTCATCTTCTGCAGATCGTTTTATTCGAGAAATAAACGAGAATCCTGGTGACTTCACTAAGATTGATGAAAGCCGTGCTAATCTTAAAGCTTCATTAGGTAAATTAATGAATCTTGAAGGAAAGGCAGCGACTGAAGCAGAAAACATTTATCTTAAAAATGTCTCAGTGGCCCACATTACAAACATTAGCGCCTTTGTCGAAAATGGTGATTTAAAAGCAGCACTTGCCTATAAAAATAAATATAAAGACGAGATTTCATTAGCAGATAGCTTTAAGGTAGATCAGCGTATTCATCAAAAACTTGAAGATCAGCAAGTCGAATCTTTAGTTAATATGGCCACAACCGGAACTCAAGAGGGCAGCAACCCTGCTTTAAACGTTCCCCCGCAAGCATCAGCAAAAATTGCTCAGGAGCTTAAAAGTCTTACACCTGAACAGATGAAAAACATCAAATACAATGATCAACGTTTGGATGTTTACACTGTGCATGCTGCAAAAGAAAAAGGCATGGAATGGGCAGCGCCTTTAATTTTAGGACTAAGATTGGCTGGTGAAAAATCTAATAATAGTGCCGTTTCTGAAAAGGGTGCTAAATCTGTTATGCAGTTTATACTTGATACATGGAAACAGTACAGTAAAGGCGGTCAAAGGGATATTAACAACCCCGCTGATACTATTGACGCTGCTTTTGATTTTATTTCAGACATTAGTAAAAAATATAAAACAAAAGACCCAATGGTTATTGCCGCTTACTATCATGGCGGGGATGAGGATGCAAGAAGGGTATTAGCAGGGGGGCAACCTAAAGGGCCTAGAGGTCGCGCGTATTTAGAACGTATGGATAAGTGGTTAACTAAAGATTTTGGGCAGTACGCAAACAAGCCTGCAAAAACTCGAGAACAAGCACAATCAGAGATTTGGAATAGCAATGCGCCTGTAGAGTTGAAACAAAAAGCCTTAATTTTTACCGATCGGTACTACAATGGGTTGGATAAAGCTAAAGAAGAAAAACAAAACCAAGTATACGATTATTACTTTAAAGGTATTAATTCGGGCCAATTTACTTATGAGCAGATTCCTGTGGTTGATATTAATGCTTTAGAGCCCAATCAGATCAAAAGTTTAGAAGCGGTCAGTAATGCCAAATTTAAAAAGGATATTAAAACTGACCCTACGATTTACAGCATGATAATGCTAAATAAAGATGAGCTTTTCAAAGGAAAACCACAATCAGTTTTGCATCAGTACGCTGATAAATTATCCGCATCAGACTATCGTGCTGTCACAAAAATGTATATTGATGTTAATGCTCCACCAAAAGATGTAAGAAAAGAAGATGCTATTGAAGTTAGCCCTAAGACGGTTTCGGATTATTTAAATCCATATTTACCTATGCTTGGTATTACAAATAAGACAAATAAGAATCAGATCGATCATTATGCCGCTGTTCAGGCAGACGTAACACAAACATTGCGTGAAGCTGAAGCTCGAAAAGGAAGCAAGCTGACCAAGGATGAATTTAGTCGAGCTGTTCTTAAAACGATCGGGCTAAATACCAAAATCACAACATCACGTTCTTTGTTTGGTGTGTCAATTGGCAGTTCTGAAAGCAATTTAAATCGCATATACTCAGTTAAAAGTAAAGACGATATTGCTCCTAATACTCAAAAGAAAATTGATGACTTGTTTAAAAAACAAGGTCGTGATTTATCAAAAGTAACATTGGCAGAATATCTTAATGCTTATTATTCAATGGCTAGAAGGGGGTTTTAAAATTGAAAAAAGTATTGATTGTTTGTTTATTAAGTGGGTTTTTAACCCCATTATCGTTTGCTAAAAGTGAAGTTCAGACTGATGAACCTACAGAGATAGCATTTACAAAGTGGATGTCGTGCGTGGATGTTAGCACAAAATTTTATAGTCTTTCTGGCGAGTCTACCGAAAACATAGCAACGGCAGTTATGGGAAAATGCAGAGTTAATCAAGAAACATTTAATGCGGTTGCTGAACAATCTATGCTTTCTGAAACATCAAAAAGTAACGCTGATCGGAAGTATGCAAGAGTGCAATCAAACGAGTTAACAGCAGAGCTTGCATCGCAACTGAAGGAAAGAATTATCCAAAAAATAGTTGAAGAAAAAGCGATAAAAGGACTAAAAAAGGAATAAATTTATTCACACCCTATTCTCAAGCTGTCAACAGCAAAAGGCAGTCTAAACAATAACAGCATTTAAGATTACAAATAACCGTAGTCTTAAGTGCTTTTATTATGTCTGATCAAAATACAAATCTGACAATTGGTCAATTATTCGAATTAAACCAAGGCAAGAACCCAACGCAAATTGCGGATACAGAAGCCCGTGCGCGTAAGGCTGCACGTTCGTTGGGCTTAGACTATAACAAGATGACAGAAACGCCTGAACAGATCGTTTCTGTTGCTGATGAGGTAAACACTCAAAAGCGCGTCAATGAAGTGGTTGCAAGTGACCCTGTATTGGGTAAATACGCACTTAACCCAAATCAAGCCGCTGTTTCACTTGATGACTTTGAAAACCTAAAAGACATTAGCGATAAAGTATCGTTATTGGGTTCTAGTTTGAATAAACCGTACGAACCTGTTTCATACCAAGACATACAAAATGTTTTGTCTAAAGGAACATCACCAGAACAAAAAAAGAGACTGAAAGAACTAGGTATTTACGAAGACCCTCAAAAGCAGGTCAAGCCGAATGTAAACCCTAATTTATTGGATACGCTAAGTACATCTTTAGTGCCCCAAACATCAGACCAAGTTTTCAAAGAACATTACGACCGCATCAAGAAAACAGCAGGCGTAATGTCTGCCGAACGGTTTAAAAAATACTATGAAAACCAAGTCTATTGGATGGAGCACACGGCAACTGCTGAACCTACCAGTCCACAAGAACAAGGCAATCGATATGTAAATGCAGCTATTCGTGCTGTTGCGGCTATTGGTCAGACAGAAGGCGCAGTAATTAGCGCGACAACAGGAAACGATAGCCTTCTTAACTTGGCAACACGTGTTAAAAATAAAGCTGCCCCATCACAAGAAATGACGCAAGCGCTTTACCAAGCACAACTTGCAGCACAGACAAATGATGCAGGTGTATTGGGTGCGGCACAAGAACTGGTTAGCAATGCTGATGCAGGTTTAGTGGGTGAGTTTTTAATTGAACAAGCACCCCCCGCATTAGTTGGATATTATGCAGGCGCGGGGGCAGGTGGAGTTTTAACAAATTCACTTATCCGAAATACCGCTAAATATGCCCCTTTGGTGATGAACCTAGAAAAGGCGGCAAAGTTAGTACGCGGAGTAACAACCGCAGGTAATGCGGCACAAGGCGCATTAGGTGCAGGCACGGCCGATGCTCTGGTGTCATATGGGCAGAACATGGCAGAAGCCCGTGAAAAGTTTTTAACCCGCCAAGAACAGATCGATTATGCAGCTGCAAAGACATGGGGTTCAGCAAAATATTCAGCCTTAGGCGGTGCATTAATGCCTGTAACTTTTGGCGGCCCTTTGCGTACTGTAGGCGGTCAAGCTGTCATTCAATCAGCGGCAGGCATGTACTCTGTGCAAGGTGCGGCCGATGCGGTTGGTGAAAAAGCCGACCCTGTAGAAATGGCATTAGAAGGCTTGTTAGAAGTTGCAACAGCAGCGCCTGAAGTAGCAATTACATCTGCGGCCAAAGTTAAAAACCAACGTACAGCACAATTTGCATTAGACCAATTGCGACAAGATCAACAGCAAGATGCTGTTCGTTCAAGTACGTTTGCAGCTGTACTTAACAACCTTATTGACCGCAACAAAGAAAGCAAGACAGCACAACGTGATGACTCTGCAAGCCAAGCATTTATCAAACAGGCAGTTGAAGAACACGGCGCGGTTGAAGAAGTTTATATAGATGGTCAGACCTTCAACCAGTTATTACGTGACCGTAATATTGAGCCAACTGATTTATTTGAACGTGCGCCAAGTCTGCAAGATCAGTTGGGTACCGCGGAAACATTTAACGGCACTGTACAGATACCAGTAAATGAATTTGTTTCTGCAATGTCGGTTATTGAGCGTCCAACAGATTTTGTCGAGAACGTTCGTTCAAGCCCGGACATGCCAACTTATCGCGAAGCTCAAGAGAACCTTGCAAAAACAACGGAACAAATGCAGCAAGAAGCCGATACATATATGGCTGAGCAAGCCCGTTTTGAAAGTGCTGAAGATGCAAAAGAGTTGGTAGCAACAGAAGTACAAAACCAATTGGCTAAAGTCGGAACATTTACGGCTAAATACAATCGTGCAGCGGGTGAATTAACTTCAGCTTTCTACTCAACGTTAGGCGATAAACTTGGGATTTCAGCAAAAGAAGCTTTTGACCGTTACCCAATTCGTATTGCTGATGAGCCGACCACGGATAAAGGAATTTCATTTAATCAAAGTGCTAACCCTGAACAAACAATCTCAGTAGATGATTTTGCTAAGAGCATTAAAAAACAATATGGAATTGAATTAAGTCTAAAAGGTAGCCCATCAAGTAATGTTCTTTCATTGCATAAAATTGTTGTGCCTGAAGCTATGCGCAATCAAGGTAATGGCACTAAAGCAATGCAGGATATTATTAGCTATGCTGACTCGCAAAATAAAACAATCGCACTTACTCCAAGTTCTGATTTCGGCGGCAACAAAAGCAGACTTACAAGTTTTTATAAAAAACTCGGCTTTGTTGAAAACAAGGGTCGAAATAAAGATTATGAAATTTCAGAAAGTATGTACCGTTCACCAAATGGTCGTAAATATAATCAAGCGAATGGCGGTACACGCGGTTCTATTACTTTCAGCATTGGTCAAGATGGCTCAACAATCGTATTAAGCAAAAATGCTGATTTCTCAACCTTTGTGCATGAGCTTGGGCATCATTTCTTAGAAATGAATATGCAACTCGCCCTAAGTCCTGATGCGCCCGCACAAGTCCGCGCGGATATGGAAACGGTAATGAAGTGGGCTTCACCAGAAACAACTGATCTGGGCGAATGGGACTTTTTCACCGATGCAGAAAAAACAGAAGTACACGAAAAATTTGCAGAAACTTTTGAACAGTATGTTTTTACGGGTAAAGCACCAAGCGCGGCATTAAAGCAAGTTTTCAACCGATTCAGACAATTCATGATTGCCGTGTACCGGAACATTGAAAAGTTTATGGGCATCAATGACCGTGCAGAATTGAATGCGGATATCACAGGTGTAATGGACCGTATGCTTGCATCATCAAGTGCAATTGCTGAAGCACAAGCTGCATCAAATCTTGAAATGCTAATTCATCAAGATGATGCAATGCGCCTTGGTATTTCGCCAAAAGATTATGACGAAATGCGCCAAGATCATGAAATTGCAACAGAATTATCTATAAATACCTTAGAGCAAAAATCCCTGCGCAATATGATTTGGTACCAAAAGCAGAAGTCTAAGTATCTGAAAACATTGCAAAAAGAAGCAGATAAAAAACGCGCTACCGTTCGTGAAGATATGGCAAAAGAAATTGCACAAGAACCTGTATATCAGGCTATGGCATTTCTACGTCAACCGCTTGACCAAGTTGCTAAGCGCGACTCAACCAAGGTTGAGCCTGAACGCGACAATCTATTTGAAGCGATTGCTAAATTCGGCGGGCTTGATGCCAATGAAGTAGAAAGCACTTGGGGCATTGATGAAGCAGCTAAAACCAAATCAGGCGTTGGAAATAAACCTGTCGTACGTTCTTCAAAGTCAAAAGTAAAAGGCCTGTCAATTGAATCGATGGCTGAGAAGCTTAGTGAAGAAGGGTATTTAACTTTAGATGAACATGGCAAATTTGATACCCGTGAACTTGAAGATAAATTTGCGGAACAGTTGCGCGGCGTTAATCAATATTCAAATCAAGTCGATCCTGAGTTGTTAGATTATTCACAGGACATGGATTTGCTGCAACGCTATGCAGAAGGCCGCACAACCAAAGGCAAGTTGTCACTAGATTGGATTGAAGCTAAATATGGCCGTGATAGTGATATTTACCAAGGCATATCTAAAGGCGCTTATGGTTTTGCACAGCGCGGTGGAGAAAACCCCGACGTAGTTGCTGAAATGTTCGGATATGAAAGCGGCGATGCATTGATTCGTGACTTGCTTAATTCACCGAGTCCTAAGCAAAAAATTGATGAGCTCACCGATGCGCGTATGGCTGTTCAATATTCTGAATTTTTCGATCAGCAAAGCATTATAGAAGCAGTCGAAGCCGCATTACACAATGATGTTCGTGCGCGTATGCTTTCCGCTGAAATGGCTGCACTAAACGGTTTACTTGGCCGCAAGTCTGCTTTGAATGAAGCCGCAAAGACAGTTGCTCAAGACATTGTACAGCGCCAAAAAATTAAAGATATTCGACCGCATGTACGTGCACAAGATGATGCTCGTTTAGGGCGCATGGCAAATGAAGCATTTAGAAAGGGGGAAACGGTAGAAGCTGCACGCCATAAGCGCAATCAGTTGGTTCAGTTCTATGCAACCAAATACAGTTATGATGCAAAAGACCAGATTCAAAAACATCTTGATTTAGTCAAAAAGGTTTTTGGAAATAACGAGAAGTTATCTAAAAACCGTGACTTTGATTTTGTGACCGCTGCCCGCGGCATTTTGGGCAAATATGATCTTGGCCGCGAATCAACAAATTATGAGCATCAACTAGAATTGATTCGTAAATATGACCCGACCACATATGCCGAAATACAGAACATAGGCGCATTGCCTGAAAACCAAAACTATCGCGAATTAACGCTTGAACAGTTCAATGCAGTTATGGCTGCGGTCGAAACACTTTGGCATCGATCTAAAGAAAATAAGATTTGGCATACAACCAATGAAGCCTTTGAGCGGGAACAGGTCCGTGAAGAACTAATACAGCAAACAGGCGGTAAGAAAAGCGTTGAGAAGATTCAGCAAACATTATTGGGTAGAGATAAGACCGCAGAACTTAAAGCTAAGTTCATGGAATTAGGCGCTTCAGCAAAACGTGTCGACCAGGTAGTAACTTGGTTAGACGGTGGTGCAAATGGCAAATTCCGTACATATCTAATCAACCCTATGCAAGATGCCTTGGCTAAATATCGTATTGAAAAAGCCAAGATGCTTAAAGATGTGGTCGATATATTTGAAGGATTTGGCAAACTCGATAATTCAAAAATTGCTGCACCTGAACTCAATAATTTTACATTCGTGGGTAAGCAATCTTTGCTCCATGCGATTTTGCATACAGGTAATTTAAGCAACAAAGAGCGTCTTGTTTTAGGTTATGGGTGGGGTGCGCGTTTAGAAGATGGTTCGGTCGATTTCAGTGCATGGGATCAATTCTTTAGCCGGATGGTTAAAGAGGGTGTGATTACCAAAAAAGATATGGATAGCATCCAAAAACTCTGGAATCTTTTTGATAAATACAAAGAGCAAGCACAAATCACACATAAAAAAATTAACGGTCGCTATTTTGATGAATTACCACGTACGCCTATTAGTACGCCATTTGGTGAGTATGAAGGCGGTTATGTGCCTGCTGCTTATGACCGTATTCGCTCAAATGAGCAAGACCGCATTCAAGATAAAAACTTAGCTGAAAACAACTTGCAGGCTCTAGATATCGCAACGACTGGCGCGAACTTTACCAAGTCACGTGCAGATCGTTACCACGATCAACTTGAGCTAGATATGTCTCGGTTACCAAGCCATCTTGATAAAGAATTGCGTTACATCCATCTTGAATTACAGATTCGACAAATCGGACGTTTATTGCTGAATAAAGATTTTAGAAATGAGATTGAGCGCGTATTGCCATTTGGGGTTAAACAAGTCTTCAACCCTTGGCTTAAAGCAATTGCAAATCAGACTGTTGATGAAAGCTCAGGCATTAGTTTGCTAGATAGTATTTTCCGCACACTTCGCCGCAATACTGGGATTGCGATTATGGCGGGTAACTTAAAAAATGCTGTTGAGCAGTTCACAGGCTTTACACAAGTTGCTGTTGCAGTACCGCCGAAACAATTACTAAAAGCTCAGACCCATTATTTTGCTTCAGTTGCTACCCGTGAAGACATGGCAAATAACATCATGGAAATGTCTGACTTCATGAAAACCCGATTCGACCGTGCAGCGGATGAATACCGTTATGCGGTGGATGAAATTGTTTTTCAAAAGGGCGCAATTCAAACAGTGAAAGATTTCACCATGAAGCACGCGTATGTATTGCAGACAACGATACAAAGACCAATGGAAATGATCTCTTGGCAAGCGGCTTTCAACCATTACACTGAACAAGGTATGACGCAATACGATGCGGTTCATGCGGCTGATGCCGTCATTCGCCAATACATGACGGATATGTCACCAGAAGGGATTTCAAATCTTGAACGCGGCACGCCTGCTAGACGCATGTTTCTAATGTTTTACAACTGGTTCAATATGGTTTGGAACACATCAATGTCAGAAGCTAAGTTAGCGTTAGAGGCAAGCAACGGCTCATGGGTGCAAGCATCGCCACGCTTGGCGTATGTGGCGTTAATGATGATCTCCATTCCATCAATGCTGTCTGAATTGCTTGGGGTTATCTTCGCAGGCGGTCTAAAAGATGAGGACGATGACGATAATAAATGGGATGACTTATCTGCAAAGCTTGCGCTTTCACAATTAAAAATGTTGGCGGCTTTTGTACCGTATGTCGGTAATGCCGCGAACGCTGCGATCAGCAATACGGATAAAAACGTGATGAACGACCGCTATACCGCCTCACCTGTGTTTAGTATGTTTGATGGTGGACTTTCATTAATCCAACATGCAAGCCGTGCTTTGGATGAGGATAAAGAAGTTAATCAAGGTAAAGCTTCAAAAGATTTAATGAATACAGCAACCCTCGTTACGGGCATTCCGTTTGCTGTACTTGGTAAACCTTCTGGTTATTGGCTTGATGTAGCTCAAGGCAAGAAAGATGCACCAGACAGTATTTACGATGCAACACGCGGTACGATAACAGGGAAACATGCACCAGAATGATAAGAAATTATCAAGTGTTATTTTTCATTAAATAACAACGATTTGCCTAAAAATTGTAGTTGACTCCGTAGTTTTGTTAGTTCAATATCTAACCAAATTACGGAGTTTTTCGCATGAGATATTTAGTCATTAAAAAGTTAGGTCACGGTTTCTATTTAGGTAAAGGCAACGTTCGACAAGGAGGTAAAGAATTTATCGTTATAAAAAGCGATAAAGAATTGCTAGTAGGTGCTGAAAGTTATAAATACGATGCTTCAACCAATCAATTGTTGTGGGAAGGTATCCAAAACCTTGGACAAGAAGTGGTCGGATTTGCTGACACTGAAGAGGAAGCTTTAGATTTGGCTTTCTAATTGCCTGTTGACAGTGCAAGACTAGCAATCAACTATTTATTAGTTAGCTTACATAAAATTGGCTGTAGAGATTACAGCCTTTTTTATTGGTGGGCAAAAGATGACAGTTCCTATTTCCGACCGTTTAAGCCAACTGTATGTTGGTAACGGCACAAACACCCGATTTGATTTTACCTTTCGAGTATTCAATCAAGAAGATGCGACGGGGGTTGCTATCCGTAAAAAAGGTGCAACTGAGTTTGAAACAGTTGACCCTTCTACATATACAGTTACCCTTAATCAAGACGGCTTTGGGGGGTACGTAACATTTAACACACCGCCTTCATCATCTGTATATTTTTATATAGCGGGGGCAACCCCTCTTGATCAACTTCTTGATATTACAAATTACGACAATTTTTATCCCGATGCTATTGAACGTGCGCTAGATAAACTTACTGCATTGCTTCAAGAGTGGGGCACACAATTAGACCAAGAAAAACAAGCTCGTATATTAGCTGATATCAACTACGACTCTCTGGCAATGGAACGTGAAGAGAATTTAGAAAACCGTTTGACAAGTTATATCAACGCTTTAATAGGGATCACTAATCCAAAGGTATTTGACGGTATTACAGACCGTATGGTTATCACAAAGGATGGTAGAACCCAAAGAGAGTTTAACGAATCTGTTCCTTTTTGGACGGACGATTATGTTGCGTTCAAGCAAGAGACTTACATACGGGAAGAAAAGATCATTGAACATAATATTGCGACTGTTGCTGAGGAACAACAGCGCGCGATTATTAGAGAAGATGATATTTACAATGACCTTAGAGCAAAAATCGGTGGTTTAGAAGGTGGGTCTGCAAAAGCTTACAAGACCTTTTCGGAGGCTCAATCTGATACCGCTAACATTCCCGCTAACTCAACGGTTTATGTGACTAATGACGGTGATAATACCGGGCTATATAACTTTGATGGCGTAGCTTTTGTAAAAAGTGATTATGACCCTGTTAAGCAATCCAATGAATTTACTAAAGCTTCTATTTCGTCTTTATCCCAAAATCTTTCAGAAATAAAAAAATCTAATGAGGACTCATCTGTGATCCCTGTTCTTGTCGATTCGCAGAATAAAATATTAATTGGATACAATGAATCTAAAGATCGAATTGAGGCAGGGGGGTTGCAAGAACAAGTAATTGAAAACTTCCCCAATTTAATGAAGTCAGAAGACACAACGAAGGTTGCTGTTCTAACAGACTCAATGCACAAAATCTTGATCGGTTATGATACGGAGAAAGATCAAGCAATAATCGCAGGCCTTGAATTACCAAACAAAAAACCAGAAGTTGCTGAAGTAAATCATTTCGTATTTGATGGGCAGTCTCTAGGCATAGGTGCGACTGCTACTACAATATTAAGTACATACCAGCCTTATTTTAATGTGACATTTGGTACGGGTCCTCGCATGGACTCAGCCCCAGTCTCAGTCATTCCGTTGGTAGAACAATTTAATAGCCCGGCATCAGATGGTGGCACAGACCGAGGCGAGACCCCATGTTCGGGTGCAGCAAATTACGCAAGCCGTGCAATGATGCTAGAAAATGGGATTAACCCGAAAGACCATGTGATTTTCTGTTCAGCTGCGGGCCATGGCGGATACCGGATCGATCAGCTTGAAAAGGGCACAACATGGTATGAGTTTCTACTCCACCATGTTTCTGAAGCCAAAAGACTAAATTCTGGTAAAACTTACAAAGTTCAAGCAATCGCTTGGGTGCAAGGTGAGAACGATGCTATTACCGGGACACAAACTTCTTATGAGCTTTATCGTCAAAAATTAGAAAAATTACAAAGAGATGCTAATGATGACATCAAGGAGATTACGGGGCAAGTCGATGATATCAAGTTTATTTCATATCAGCTCTCATATGCGGCGCGCACATGGTCAGCCCAAGCTTTAGTTCAACTCCACTTAGCTCAAGAATCTGACTCATTTGCATTGTCTACGCCGATGTATCACATGCCTTACGCCCCAGACAATATCCATTTAACAAATGTGGGATACAAATGGATGGGGGCTTATTTCGGACGAGCATATAAACAGTTAATTGTTGATAACCGTAAGCCTGATTTCATTAATCCAAAAGGGGCACAATTGATTGGCGATGAAATTCATATCCACTTTGACGTGCCGAAGGCCCCTCTCGTACTTGATACAACAACTTTAGCGCCTACCACAGATAGCGGTTTTAAAGTTTTAGTAAATGATGCGTCTGCAACGATTTCCAGTATTACTGCTGAAAATGACAAAGTTATTATCAAAATATCTAGCACCCCTGCTGCAAGTGCATCAGTAAAGGTTAGATATGCTCTCGATTATCTTGGCGCAGGAATATCTATAACCGGGGGGGCTTCTGGAAATCTTCGAGATTCAACAACAGATTCAATTAAAATTGCAGGTGTAGAAAGACCGCTATATCACGTATGCCCGCATTTTGAATTAACTGCATTTACAGACAAAGGAATTTAAAAATGACTCAATTATTTTTTAAAGCTGAAAATTTTGTAAGCGATCGAGCACTACCTGTATTGAACGATGTAGGGCCAATTGTTCCTAATCTTGAAAACAATTCTTATGACCACTGGGTGTTTAAAGACTCATCGGCTTCTCTAAAAGGTGTTGTTAACGGTCATTTACTGACATTACAGCAGAATGCAGCATATGTGCCAGTGTTTAGTAATAGTGGAGTTACAATATCAACGGCCATGGGGAATGCTTTGATCAGTGATATTGTTGATTCGTCAGACCAAAGCATAACAATGGCTGCAGTAGTTAAATGTAACACAACGGCCTTATCTATTTTATTAGGTAATTTAGTGCCGAGCAATTCCACAACAAGTAGTGGTTTGTCTGGGTTTGCAAGTGGTGGTAAAACTTATTTAACCGTTAAGCCCACAACTCTTGGTGGCCCTGGGGGCATTTCATCATTAGCGTGCCCTAGTAATATCTCTCAAACATCCAATTTCTTTATTGCTATTAGCGTAGATAAAGTGACTAAACAAGGAATTATTTTTACAAAACAAGCAGATATTGAAACCAGCAATGAAGCAACCTATACTGCTGCAACATACGATGCCTCATTAAATAATCACGCTTTAGGTAATAGTGCTTACTCTTTGCAAAATACGTTGACCAATTTAGCAACATTCGCAGAAGCAATATTTTTTAATAAGGCGTTAAACATGACTGAACTCCAAGGGTTGGCGACTAGGTCAAAATCTCGAATGGCTGATAGAGGAATAATTCTATAGTCTTTGAAGCCCCTAATAAGGGGCTTTTTACTGTCAACAGAAAACGATACTTAAATTAAACCAATCCATAAAATAATGAAAACATTAGATTGGTGGCAAAAATGAACGACCCTTTAACAATTAAATCCTTACCTTGGTTTATCAAGATTTGGGCGGCGGTGATGGGCGGCATTTTTGCGCTCATGTTAAGTGGCGATATTGATGTTGAAGGAAAGATAAAAATCAACATCGGTGTGATTATCAAATTCGCAATTAGCGTTTCTATTAGCTTATACGGCGGTTCAGCATTTATTGAATATCAAGATTGGGGGCATTACTCACATATGACCCAAGGGTTTGTCATGCTGATTTTTGCAGTATTCGGGATGTTGCTTATTGGTATTTGGTATCAGGCAATTCAATTACTGAAAGGTAAAACCATTAGTGAATTGATCTTTGAAATCAAAGAAGCATTCAAGGCTATATTCAAGTAGGAGAGGGCAAATGTCAGTAGATAAATATATTGATGACCTTATCAAGCGCGAAGGTGGATATGTAAACAACCCTAACGACCGTGGCGGCGCAACTAACTACGGAATTACTGAAGCAGTTGCGCGTGTCAATGGTTGGAAGGGCCCAATGCGCGATTTGCCTTTAGATTTAGCAAAGCAAATTTATAAACAGCAATATTGGATTAACCCGCGTTTTGATCAGGTGAATACTTTATCTCCTCTAATCGCTGAAGAGTTGCTTGATACTGGTGTTAATTGTGGTGTCTCTTTTGCAAAGCCTTTATTACAACGTGCGTTGAATTTATTAAATAACCAAGGTAAAGGCGGTTGGCCCGATTTAGCCGTTGATGGTATTTATGGTTCAGCTACGTTAGGGGCCTTAAAAATCTTTCTTGCTAAACGTGGTAAAGATGGTGAGAAGGTAATGCTTAAAGTTCTGAACATCATGCAAGGCCAACGTTACATTGAAATTTGTGAACGCAATCCCACGCAAGAGCAATTCTTTTATGGCTGGATCAGTAACCGAATCGCATAAAGTGATTTTGTGTAAGAGAACTAAACTAGCTGCATTCATTACCATGCTGTGCATTCTGTTTTCAGGATGCACAGCACATTCTATTAACAACAACATTCAAGTATCATTGTGCGTAAGTGCACTTTGAGTTTAGATAATGAAGCAAGAATTAATTAAGGTTCACGACTTAGCGAATTCTAAAATGATTGATTTACTGGCAGAGTTTGACAAAAATGGTGAAGTTACAAAGATGTTTGACTACAACGGTAATGAGTTAAAAGTTAACTTTCTGCGTGATGAAGTTTATTATAAAAAGGTATGGTGGCATTTCGATAAGAAGCGACCCGTCTAAAAATAAAGCCCCAATTAAGGGGCTTTTTTGTTATGCAGCATTTAACATCTTGGCTATTTCCGATGCAGTCGGGTTGTAATAAGTATTCACTAAAACGCTAATTGTTTTATGACCTGTGATTTTTGCGAGAATTTCTACAGGTAAGCGATACTCATGAACAAATCTTGTAATTGCTTCATGTCTTGAATCATGGAAGGTGATAACCCCATCTAAACCAACACGGCGTAAATTACGTTGCCAAATTAGCCTGAAGGCGTTCGATGTAAGTGGAACCATTCGCGTATCGTTTGGATCCTCTGGCAACCAAGAAAGCATTTCTTTTGCCTTGGCTGTTAGGGGTACATCACGTGAAGAGCCGTTCTTAGTATCTAATAGCCTGATGAAGTCAGTAAAAATTAAATGCTTTTGCACACTAAGTATTTCGCCTTTGCGCATTGCAGTTTCAAGGGCAAATAAAAATGACCATGCAACTCGATGCCTTGGCTGCGTAGGTGTTTTACCCCATTCATAATCCAAGCCTTTAATTACTTTATTAATATGGTCATCACTAATACGTTGGTGTCTTGGCGGCGGTGCTGAAGGTTTTGTAATTTCTTTGAATGGATTTTCTTTAGTTAAAAATAATTCTTTTCGTGCAAAGTCAAAAACTGAACTGTACATCGCCATTTCTCTAATGACAGTTGCGCCTTTAACTTGCTTCAATCTTTTATCACGCCATTGTTTAACTAGAGCAGGGGTTAAATTGTGTATAGACTCATCTGCTAGTTCGCCCCAATTTTTCTTTAAGCATTTGAGCATTTGAACAATTAAACGAGCACTTTTCATTTTGCGCCCTTCATCCTGATAATACATATCAAAGAGGGCTTGAAAAGAAATATGGATTTTTTCAGGTTCTGAGGTTGGTTGTTCAGATTGTAGTTCTAATAGTTTGGTTGCTGCCCACTGTTCGCATTCGCTAGCAGTGTCACGAGTGGCAGCATAGCGCTTGCCCTTAAAACGAACTTCAATACGCCAAGCGTTGCCGCGACGGGTCGGTTTCTGCATTTTTAACACTCCAAATTTCATGGTGGCGCACTGCCGTCAAAAATTGAAGATGTACAAATGACACCCACTTTTTTGGCGGCGGCACGGAAATATAAAGCGTTTTTTAATGTGAAATATGACTATTTTGAATAGTCATAGCTGACCTATCGACAATAAAAAACAAGCCAAAAGATTACTAGAATCTTTCAGCTTATTGATTTTTAACAACAAATTTTGGAGCGGGAAACGAGACTCGAACTCGCGACCCCAACCTTGGCAAGGTTATGCTCTACCAACTGAGCTATTCCCGCAATGTGAGCACATTATAGAGTGTTTCATTAAAGTGTCAACACTCTTGTGATCTAATTGAACGTTTAATCAGCACGACGCCAAACTGTACCTTGGCGAGTATCTTCAAGAACTACGCCTTGCTCAAGTAAAGACTGACGAATACTATCTGCTTTAGCAAAGTCTTTTGCTTTTTTCGCATCAACACGTTGTTGAATGAAATCTTCAATTTCAGCATCAGACAAAGCAAGTGCTTCTTGTCCAATATCTGATTTTAAGAAATCGTCTACATTGTGTTGTACCAAACCTAAAATGTTGGTGAGGTGACGTAATGTCGAATAAAGCATAGTCGCTTGGTCAGCTTGCTCTTCTTTTACGGCACGGTTTAACTCTTTGTTCAGTTCAAACAATACGGCCATTGCTTCGGCAGTATTGAAATCGTCACACATTGCATTGTTAAAGCGTTCAATAAAGCTTTGATCAAGCGTTTCAGTTGTCGTTTGACCGTACACTTGTTGATAAGCTTTAAATGAATGATAGAAACGAGTTAAAGATGTTTTTGCCTCTTTAAGTGCTACATCAGAGAAGTTCACAGGGCTACGATAGTGTGAAGACACAATAAAGTAGCGGATTACTTCAGGGTGGAATTTCTCCATTACGTCACGAATCGTAAAGAAGTTGCCTAAAGACTTAGACATCTTTTCACCATCAACGTTAATAAAGCCAACATGCATCCAGTAGTTTACATATTGCTCACCAGTCGAAGCTTCACTTTGCGCAATTTCATTTTCATGGTGCGGGAACATTAAATCTGAACCGCCACCATGAATGTCAAAGTGATTGCCTAGGCAGCAAGTCGACATTGCAGAACATTCAATGTGCCAACCCGGACGGCCATTACCCCAAGGAGATGCCCAAGATGGTTCATTTTCTTTTGCATGTTTCCAAAGCACAAAGTCAAAAGGATGTTTCTTTTCAACTTCTACATCGACACGCTCACTTGCGCCTGCTTGCATATCATCAAGCTTACGGCCAGAGAGACGACCATATTTTTCAAATTTGGTGACTTCAAAATAAACATCACCGTTTGAAGCAGGGTAAGCAGCGCCTTTGGTGACTAGATTGCCAATCATATTTTGCATCTGGTCAATATATTCAGTCGCTTTAGGTGCTTCATCTGGTGCTAAACAGCCTAAGTTCGCTGCATCTTCATTCATGGCATCGATGAAACGTGTGGTGAGCTGTTGGATTGTTTCGCCATTCTCATTCGCACGCTTGATGATTTTGTCATCAATATCGGTAATGTTGCGAATGTAGCGGACTTTCCAGCCTTGACTACGCAAAAAACGGATAATGTAGTCAAATGCAACCATAACTCGAGCATGCCCGATATGACAGTAGTCGTAAACGGTCATACCGCAGACGTACATATCGATGTGACCTTCTTTGCGAGGTACAAATTCAACTTTTTTTCGTTGCTCAGAGTTATATAAAACAAACGGTTGCATAAGGGTTTTCAAACACTCAACAAAAATAGTGTTACATCATAACTGATGCATCATTTTTAACAAAGTTTTATGCATGAATTTTATAAGCTTGTGAAATCTTATACATTTAAAAACGTGTAACTGATTGAGTTATGCTAGAATGCCCCCAAATCTTTTGATTAAAATCACCGATCTCAACCAGAGATCAGATCAATTATTTTGAGTCAAACTCGTATGCCTAATCCTACAGATTTCCAAAGCAGTGCATTAGCGACATTGCGCATTGAGCAACAAGCCATAGATGTATTAGCAACACAAATTGATGACCGTTTTAATCGTGCTTGTGAAATATTATTACAATGCAAAGGTCGTGTTGTGATCACAGGTATGGGTAAATCTGGGCATATTGGCCGAAAAATGGCAGCGACATTTGCTTCGACAGGCACGCCGTCTTTCTTTATGCATCCTGGTGAAGCAGGACATGGTGATTTAGGAATGCTGGTTCGTGGCGATGTACTTATTGCAATTTCCAACTCAGGAAAAAGCGATGAAATCATGATGTTGATGCCACTCATTAAGCATCTTGGTGTACCTCTTATTACGATTAGTCGTGATGATAAAGGCCCAATGCCGCAAAATGCAGATATTGCTTTAACTCTAGGTGAGTCTGACGAAGCATGCCCTTTAGGTTTAGCACCTACTTCAAGTACGACAGCGACTTTGGTTTTAGGCGATGCTTTAGCAGTTGCTTTACTTGAAGCTCGTGGTTTTACTGCTGATGACTTTGCTCGTTCGCATCCAGCAGGTGCGTTGGGTAAGCGTTTACTGTTACATGTAAAACATTTAATGCATACAGGCGACGAGTTACCGAAAGTTTCACCTGAGACTCCAATGAATCAAGTGCTTTACGAGATCTCAAATAAGCGTTTAGGTTTGACAACAATTGTTGATGAACAAGACCATCTACTTGGTATTTTTACAGATGGGGATTTACGTCGTCTCATCGATAAACAGCAAGGGTTTGATGTAAATTTACCTGTGTCTGAAGTGATGACAAAGAAACCGTCAACGATCTCTCAAGAAGCACGAGCTGTAGAAGCTTTACAACAACTTAACCAGAAAAAAATCAGTCAGTTTGTAGTAGTCGATGACCAGAACAAAGTGATTGGTGTAATTAGTATGCATGACCTTATTCAGGCAGGGGTGAATTAATCAATGGCATCGTATGCATTGTTAGAACAAGCACGTCATTTGCAGGCATTGGTTCTGGATGTTGATGGTATTTTAAGTGATGGTTTTGTGACATTAACCAACACGGGCGATGAAATTAAATCATTCGACATTCGTGATGGTTTGGGTATGAAACTTGCGCAACAAGCGGGTATGAAAGTCATCATTATTACTGGACGAAAAAGTAATATCGTTGAAAAACGCATGTCCGATTTAGGTGTCGATCTGGTTTTCCAAGGCCGTGAAGATAAAGGCTCGGCGCTACGTGAAGCGTGTGCACAGTTTAATATCCTGCCTTCAGATTGCTTATATATGGGTGATGATTGGCCGGATCTTTCAGCATTTGCCATTGCCGGAATGAGTGTTACTGTTCCAAACGGGCATGAAGAAGTGCGCCGTCGTGCGGATTTGGTAACACAGGCGATGGGTGGCCGTGGAGCTGTGCGTGAAGTTTGTGATATGTTGCTGATCGCAAAAGGCATTTACCAAGAACTTCTTGAAAAATATCTTGCAGTACCGCATTAATAACAAGATTACTTAAAAAGGTAGGCTATTCCTGCTCATGGATACCAGAGTTTTATATATTGTTGCTGTAGTGGTTGCTGCTGTGAGTGGTGGTTACTACTACTATAGTGGCAAGGCAAAAAAACTGGACATTGGTTCGGCGAAGAATATGACTTATTCGGCGCAGGGCGTCCATTTGACTCAAACTGATGACAAAGGCAATTTGTATATTCGTGCTGAAGTTCGTCAGCTTGAACAGGATATGCAACAAAAAACGTCAAAGTTGGATCAACTCAATGCCACTATGTATAAATTAGGTAAAGTTGATGCAACATTCTTTGCTAAACAAGCTTATGGATATGATGATAATCAAAAGGTTGTGTTATCAGGTGATGTGGTAGCCACTAAGCTGGCACCGCAAGGAACCATTGAGTTTCAAACCGATGAATTAACTGGTTATCCAAAAACTAGAGATATTGAAACTAATCATCAAGTGACAGTTCAGTCTCCACAAGGCGAGTTTGTGAGCAAAGGACTAAAAGCCAATTTGAATAATGGTCAGTACGAATTTTTTAATATTCGAGGAAAGTATGCACCAAAGTCTTAATTTAAAACGTTCTTCAGCTTTCCTAAAACAAGCTGCGGTAATTACATTCGTTGCTTTATCATCTGCTTCGACTTTTGCTTTGCCGTCTGACCGTAATCAACAAATTTCGTTAGTGGCAGACCGTGCAACTTATAATGAAAAAACCGGTTTGACGACTTATACGGGTAATGTCGTGATTGAGCAGGGCACCATGAAGCTTCAGGCTGACTCAATTGTGGCTACGCTAAACTCTAAACGTGAAATTCAAACGATCACTGCTAAAGGTAGACCGTCTAAGTTTCAGCAACAAATAAGTGCTGATAAAGGTATTGCACGCGGTGAAGGACAAACGATTGTTTATAATGCAGATACAGGCATTATTACCTTGTCTGGCGGTGCATATTTATACCAAGATGGTTCAAGTATTCGCGGTAACACCCTGAAATATAGTATGAATAAGGGTGATGTTGAAGCTCAAGGTTCTTCTTCAAACCGTGTACAAATCATTATTCCACCTTCAAGTTCAAAAAGTTTCCCAGGAGCGCGTGACTAATGCAGCAAGCTCTTCAACAACCGCAAACTTTGTGTATTAAACACTTAGCAAAAAACTATAGTAAGCGTTGGGTTGTCAAAGACGTCTCTTTTAGTATGCAAAGTGGACAGATTGTTGGTTTGCTTGGTCCTAACGGCGCTGGAAAAACCACCAGTTTCTATATGGTGGTTGGACTAGTGCGCATGGATAAAGGTGAGATTCATCTTGATGACTTGGATATGTCAGACCTAGCGATGCATGAACGTGCACGTAAGGGTATTGGTTATTTACCTCAAGAAGCTTCTATCTTTAGAAAATTGACGATTGCTGAAAATATTATGTCAATCTTAGAGACGCGTAAAGATTTGAATAAACAGCAACGTCAGCAGCGCCTTACTGAGTTATTAAATGACTTTAAAATTAGTCATATTAAAGATTCATTGGGAATGAGTGTATCTGGTGGTGAACGTCGTCGTGCAGAAATTGCACGTGCTTTGGCTGCAGATCCGAAATTTATGCTTCTGGATGAGCCGTTCGCTGGTGTTGACCCAATTTCAGTAGGCGATATTAAAGATATTATCCAGACCTTAAAGGATCGCGGTATTGGTGTCCTCATTACCGATCACAATGTTCGTGAAACTTTAGCAATCTGTGAACGTGCTTATATTGTAAGTGAAGGCTCGGTAATTGCCGAAGGCACACCACAAGAAATTTTAGACAATGAACAGGTACGTAAAGTCTATTTAGGTGATGATTTCACAGTTTAATTAAAGACATTAATCTGTTTGGTTAAAAAGAGGTCAAGGCCTCTTTTTTTATTTTTTAGTATTTTATAAATAAAAACAAATACATATATCAATCATTTAATGAAAAAATAATGTGTGATTTATTCCATCAATTATGCTGCTTTAGGTGAAAAACTATATAGAATGTAGAAGCTTTTAAACGATAACAAACAAGATCAACAAGATAAGCATGATTGGATATAACCAAAGAAGAGTAAGAGGGATATGTAGAAAGCAGGCTTTCCTGAAAGGGCTTATGCTTTTAAGTACACTACATGTACCTGTCGTGATATACGCTGCTAAGCCAAGTGAGCAATACCACACCCTGAAAGAGAACTTGTCACAACTTTTTGTCCCTAAAAGTAGTGATGACTTTAAAGTTGCCAAAATGCACAAGCTTAGTAATTTTAAGCTAGACCGTTCTATTGTGCAGGAATTTCCTACTGTTCAACTTAATGATAATCGAGCTTCATCTTTTTCTAACTTGCCATCTAGAACGATGACATTGCAAGATGCGGTAAAAATTGCCATTCAGCGTAGCCCCGATATTTCACAATCTATTGCAACTTTAGCAGGTCAAAATTCAGGAGTTGACGTTGCTAAAGCCGGTTACTATCCCCAGCTTTCAGGAGGGATTACGACTGGTGATTTAAGCAGTGGAGAACGAGGTCGGCAGTTATTAACCTTAAGTGCTACTCAAATGCTTTATAGTACACCCTATAGCCCCCATTTTGTTAAATTTTAATATTTTTTATTATTTAACAATAAATTAAATAAAAAATTTACAGATATTAGAAATAATTCTGTAAATTTTTTTACTTATATTCTATGGTATTTAATACTTAGATTTTTTGTTAATTTTAGCCATGATGTCTGTTAAAAGATTTGTAATGAGTAGTGGCGAGCGATTTGCTGTTCTTTTGGATAGTGATGGTATTCCTATGACTTATCCAAATTTATATACGATTATTCATTTAAGAAATCGTGGTCAATCAATTAATACAATTTCAGCTAATTTGGAAGATATTAAGTTACTCTTCCAGTTGTTAGATAAGTTAGGAATTGACTTAGAACAAAGGATAAAAAGTAAAGACTTTTTGGAATTAAATGAAATCGAAGCTATATCAAATTTAGCCAGTTTTAGTCGTAGCCGATTAGATGGAATGACTCCAAATAAAAAAATTATAAATTTTCCAAAAGGTAATAACAGAGAGCGATCTAGAGCAAAATTGGTTGTTACTCAGGACTATGTGTCCAAACAATTAATATATAGGCGTTTAACTAATTTTGCTGAGTATATTGGATGGTTAGAGACATATTTTCATTCATCAGCAATAACAAACACAAAACGCTTGTTTACATCTCGTAGACCTCGAAAGTCCATGGATATTGAGTCTGAATATAAGTCCTTTGATAGTGAGCAATTATATAAAATTTTAAAGGCGGTTGATCCTGATACTCAGAATCGTATTTGGATTTCAGATTATATTACTTATAGAAATGAGCTGATTATCTATCTATTTTTGTATCTAGGATGTCGTAAAGGGGAATTATTAAATTTAAAAATTACAGATATAACATCCCAAAAGAATGGTGCTGTATATCTTACTATAAGACGTAACCCTCACGATGGGAGTGATTCTAGACTATATCAACCCTTGGTGAAAACTAGAAGTCGATCAATTGCAGTCAATAAAAATCTAAAGAAAAAATTAGAAACTTATATTTTAAATTATAGGTCAACCGTGCCGAATGTAGAACTTACGGACTATTTAATTTTATCAAATAAAGGCCAGCCACTTTCAATCAATGCTCTTGATAAAATCTTTTCTGAAATTTCGAGAACTGTTGCATTTAATGTACATGCACATGCATTTAGACATACTTGGAATGATAAATTTTCTGAGAAATCTCAAATTTTAGTGGCAACAGGTAAAACAACTGAATTTAAAGTAGAAAATGATCGTGCATATCTGATGGGATGGATACCTAACTCACAAAGTGCGAGAAGATATTCAAGACGTGCAGAAAATAAACGAGCTATAGAAGTAGGTTTAAGTATTCAAGAAAAATTTGAGGATGAAAATGACTAAATTACTTCAAGTTGATAGTTTAGATAAACCGCCAAATTCTTTTATTTCATTCAAAGGCTTTGAAGTTGATATTTATGATCATACATGGGTTTTAGATATTAATCACACAGTTAATATGTTGAATCTCTCAAAATTTTCGGAGAAAGTTAGGGCGGATGTTTTAAATACCTTTATACATTTTGCTAAATATAGCTCAAGCACACATGCTAAAGAAATGATCCGCTATGCTCTTAAATATCCTGTTTTGACAGGAGAGTCAGAAATTACTTTAAAAGGAATTTTAGAATATAAAAACTATTTTAATGATAAACGGTACGAATATAAGTTAGCGAAGTTTAGAGTCTTTTTAAAAAAACTCTACAATTTAGGATACTCTTCAGTAGATGATGAAATTTACGATTTAATAGATTCATGGAGATTAGGTGGGAATGAAAAAGGTACAGCCGTTCTTTCTCTTGATCCAGATGAAGGCCCATTTAGCCCATTTGAATTCCAAGCAATTATCACTAAAACTAACGAATATTTAGCAGAAAATAAGATTTCCTATTATGAGGCTGCTTTAATTCGTGTTTTTTGTGCGACTGGTAGAAGACCCATCCAAATTTCAGGACTAAAGGTTAAAGACCTATACGTGTCTGATAAATATAGTTTTAATGATAAAAATGCAGTTCATATCCTTAAGATTCCGAGAGCTAAAATTAGAGGTGCTAGTGGATTCCGATTTGCTTTTAGTGAAGTAGGGATTCGAGAAAGCATTGCAAAAATTTTATTTGAACATATTCAAATTCTAAAGCAAAAATTAACTAAACAAATAAAGAGAGAGCTATCTGAACAAGAGTTTACAGAGCTACCACTATTCTATGATTTTGAGAAGTTAGTTAATTTGGATTGGGGAAATCAAAATGAAATTTCAGAGATTTTGACAAAAGAAATTATTCATATACCGAGCAATAAATTAACCCAAATTTTGAAAAAAGCTATTCAAAAACTTGGTATCCGCTCTAGAGAAACTGGTAAACCAATATCTGTAACTGCATATCGGTTTCGTTACACGCTTGGAACTAATGCCGCTCGACAGAAAGCAGGTGTGAATGTCATTGCAAAGCTATTAGATCATCATGATACCCAGAATGCACATTGCTATGTACAAAGTGTTCCTGAAATTGCACAACAAATCTCTTCCATTATGGATGAGAACTTACGCAAATATGCAGATGCTTTTCAAGGAAGAGTTGTAAAGGATGAGATAGAGGCTCAATCACAAATTAAAGATGCTAATCGAATATCTTGTGTGGAACAGGACTGTGATGTTGGCTCATGTGGAACACATCAATATTGTAGGGATCATGCGCCAATAGCATGTTATCTGTGTAGCAAGTTTATGCCTTGGGCAAATGCACCCCATCATCTAGTTCTAGAGCAATTAATTAAAGAACGAGATGATCTAATAGCAATGGGATGTAGCCTTGAAGTCGCTGCTGTGAATGACCGAGCGATTATTGCCGTTCAGCAAGTAATTGCTGCTTGTAAGGAGTTTAATCATGGATAATTTAATATATTTTCCATCAGACAAAATCCAGTCTCCTTACTTCGAAATTAAGCGGTTTATTGATTTTGTTAAACAGTTATCAGAATTAAATGAAGATATTAGATTTGATGAGAATTATTGGAAAGGCGAAGTAAACTTTGTCAAATCAGGTGTGCCATCACAAGACAGACGACCTGAAAATCTCTTGGATCATTCAATTCTAGAATTTGCCAAGGCGTATGTTAAGTATCAAAGAATTAATAGTAAGTTAAAAACCCAAGATACGATTTTGGGAATTCGGGTATTAGAAAAAATATGCTTAGATCGATATGGTGAAGTGGATTTATCTAAATTAGTTATTGCTGATTTTGATTTAGCGGCTGAGAATGCAAAGAAAAGTTATAAAGCAAGTTCTGCTTATCATGTGGGAAGACACTTAAAGATTCTCTTGGATTTTATTCGCCAATTAAAAATAGTGAATTTACCAGAGTGGAAAAATCCAATTAAAAAGCCTGCTGATAAGGTAATTCTGCTAGATAAAGAGTCAGAAGAATATAGATCATCTAAGCTTCCAGATGAAGATGCTATTTTTGCATTGGCTGATATTTTCTCACGAAAAGATTCAGAGTTGTCAAATAGAGATATTTTTGTCACCAGTGCTGTGAGTTTGCTTCTAGCTGCGCCTGAACGTGCATCAGAGCTGTTTTTCTTAAAGCATAATTGTATCTACGAGGAAGAAGTCCCAAGGCGTTCTAAGAGCAGTTTAGAGCTTGCAGAAGATGGTTCGAATATTGAGAAAGTATTAGGTATTAGATGGTATGCACAGAAAAATTATGGGTATGATATTAAATATATTCCGAGTGTCATGATTCCAACGGTTAAACGGGCTATTGAACGTTTGATTAAGATGTCAGAACAGCCTAGACATTTAGCATATTTGCTTGAGACAAGCGATAAGTTTCCGAGACATAAGTTCTGTCCTAAAGTGCCTGATGATCAATTATTAAAACGTAGTGAAGTATTGTCGGCAATGGGATTTGATGTGTCGCTATATGATGAGACTAGTAAAGAAAAAAATAGTGGCAAAAGTTTTTTAATAACTCGTGAGATTCCTATTAGTGATTACGCAGTCTGCCTGAATGATTTAAATATTATTCTGCGTAATAGACTGCCTCAGGGCTTTCCTTATATACCTTTTAGAACTGGTAATGGAGTTCAGATTAAGTGGTCAGAAGCTCTATTTGCATCTTTTCATAATCAATTTCATTCAAATAAGATAACTATCTTTTCAGAATTATGGATTCCAACAATTAATAACTTAAATGAAGATTTATCGCCCACAAGAAGAAATTTAAAAGGAAAACGCCAATTATGTAATATGAAATCTATTTTTCAGCGGTGGGGACATGGTAATTATAGTATGACAACTCATCAATTCCGACATTTATTGAATACCATAGCAAATACGAATGGAATGGATAGCTTGTTACTTGCTAAATGGTCGGGACGAGCTGATATGAAGCAAAATCGAGTATATGACCATACCACGGTTGAAGATCGTAATTATGGCTTAATTGAGATGCAGAAAAATGAGGTTGGTATAGTAAATACTGATAGTACATTTACATTTCAGACCGCTACACCTCGAACTCTACAGGAGTTAAATACCAAAACCACGTTGTCTATGCACACTACGGAATTTGGACTTTGTACACATTCGTATATTGATGAACCCTGCTTAAAGTATAGAAACTGTTTGAATTGCACTGAGCATGTTTGTATTAAAGGTGATGTAGAAAAGAAAAAACGGCTTCAAGATAGACTAAAAAAAGAAAAAATCTTATGGGCAAAGGATAAAGAGTCTGTTAGTAAGAATGTTACTGGTGCAACGGTGTGGTTGGAGATGAGAGAATTAACGATTAAACGTTGTGAACAGATGATTGCACTATTGAACGATCCAAACATTCCTGATGGTACACCTTTGAGCCTTCCATCTTCTGAAGATATCCCTCATCTTGATTTAGCGTATCAAAAGGCAGGTCGTAAACGCATTCCTACTATTGAGAATACTCAACGTAAACAGATTGAAAAACAGCAAGTTTTGCATGAATCTTTGTTAATGGATTTATGGAGTTAACATGGCACAACATTTAACGGATCAGAATATTCAAGATATTGTTGAAATTCTTGATTATTGGTCACCAAATGAAAAGTTAACGTGGGAACGATTATGCAAAGCGATTGAAGTGCAACTAGAACTTGTACCTGCACCCACTCGTCAAACACTACAGAAATTTGCAAGAATTAAGAACGCTTATGATCTAGGAAAAAAATCTCCAACAGCTTTAAAAATATTGAAATCAAAACAACAAAAGCTTCCTGCAAGCTTGAAAATTGCTCAAGCTAGAATTGAGAGTTTGGAAGCCAAGAATACCAGATTGGAAAAAGAAAACGCTATGTTGTTAGAACAGTTTGTAGTGTGGCAATATAATGCTCATAAGTATGGGCTAAGTATTGCTAAATTGAATGAGCCGATGAACAAAAAAAGTTCAGATTGATTTTGAAAAGTAAATTATTAGGTGGTTTAACTTTTTATTTTTACCATAAGGTAGTCTTTTTTTATTAAAGTCATGTAAAACTAAAAAAGAGGAATAAGGGTTTTAGTTTGTTAGTGAAAAGATTTCTAAAGCTTATATTTTAAAATTTTTTAAAATATATTAAATTCCTCATCAATAGATTTTGTAAATTTAAGTGATAAAAATACTTTATAAATTGGAACTTGGTTTGATGTTGGCTTTAATAAATTTACTTCAATTAATTGAAATAATGGGTGATGCCCAATATCCATTAAAACTGTTTTTTGCGAGTTGTCATAGTAAACTTGGAAACAATGAAATTGTTAATCTTTATCAATGTTATATATTTAATTTTAGGGAGAAATATTTATGATTAAACTTAAAAATATTGAGATATTAAAATATAAGTCATTTACAACTCCTCAATCAATAAACATTGAGGAAGATATAACTGTTTTAGTAGGAATGAATGAATCGGGAAAAACTTCTGTTTTAGAATGTTTAGCTAAAACTAATTATTTTGAAGATGATGAAAAGTTTAAATTTAACGAAACGTTAGACTATCCTCGAAAAGAACTAAAAAGTATCAGTAAGTCGGATAGCAAACCTAAAGCAATTATTTGCACTTATCATATTTCAGATGAACTAATTGGCTTAATCGAAAATAGGTTAGGTAAAGGAACTTGGCAAGGAAGTAATGAAATCACCCTAACAAGTTCTTATGGTGATTCATCTACATTAATAAGTGGTGTATCGATAAATTTTGAATTATTTTTAAAACACTTAAATTTATCTGATATTGGTGATGATGTAAAAACTGAGTTGAAGTTGGCTCTAACAGAAGAGAAATTTGATCAAATATTAAAGAAGTTCCCAGATGAAACCGAAAGGTTAGAGCCTTTAAGAAAATATTTCTTCAAAAGTTCTACATGGATGACTTTTATTGAAAGATATGCATATAGTGTTTTAATAAAAAGACATTTACCAAAATTTATTTACTATGATGAATATTATCAACTCCCATCAAGGATTATTCTAGAAAGTTTTTTAGATGATGATGTTGATCTATCGGATGATCTAAAAACAGCAAAGGCACTCTTAGATTTATCCGAAATTAATGTGAATGAACTTATTAATGCAGACGATTTCGAAGACTTTATTGCTGAATTAGAAGCAACTGAGGCTTTGATTTCTGACACACTATTTCAATATTGGTCTGCAAATCAGAACTTAAATATTGAATTTAAAATTGATAAAAAAACAGCTACTGTGAAAAGGCAAGTAAATACAAGTTATGGCAGTGCTACAACGGTCGATACAAATATTGTTGAACATGTCTTAGATATTCGAGTAAAAAACTCGAAAACGAGAGTTTCTTTACCTCTTCAGAATAGAAGTAAAGGATTTAATTGGTTTTTTTCATTCTTAGTTTGGTTTAACAAAATTCAGGCTGATTCAAATTCAAAATATATTCTACTCTTAGATGAGCCAGGCCTTAACTTGCATGCAACTGCTCAAGCAGATTTACTACGTTTTTTAGAAAGTTTAGTTGATAAGTATCAAGTTATTTATACAACTCACTCACCTTTCATGGTAGAAACAACGAAATTAAATCGGGTCAGAACGGTATTTAGTGACTCCGATAGCTCTATCGTTAGTGATAGTATTCAACAAAAAGACCCTAATACACTTTTCCCTTTACAAGCTGCTTTAGGGTATGATGTTGCACAGAATTTATTTATTTCTAAAAAAAATCTATTGGTAGAAGGTGTCTCAGACTTACTATACTTGACCACAATTTCAGAATATTTGAATGCGAATAAACGAACTGGCTTAAATGAAGATATTACAATTGTGCCTACAGGCGGTTTAGATAAAGTTGCTAGTTTTATTTCATTACTTCGAGGTTCAAAACTATCAATTTTCTGCCTATTAGATTCGTTTACTGACCAAAAGTCTCAGGCAAGATTTGATAGTCTAACTATTCAAAAAATTATATCTGATAAAAATATAAAATTTTTCCATGATTTTTTGGATAATAGAAAAAAAGCTGATATTGAAGATATATTTACTATTGATGAATATCTGCAACTTTTTAATATTTCTCTCTCATCTACCCATGCTGAAATTAAGGTGGAAGAATTAAGTACTGAAATTGAAGATATATTATCAAAAATTAATAAAGTTATTAAAAAGAATAGATTTAATCATTATTTACCTGCAAAAGAATTTGCTAGTAATAAGGATTTTGTTAATAGCCTTTCAGAAGCTACTTTATCAAGATTTGAAACTATCTTTAAAGAGGTCAATAAGAATCTTAAATAGTTTTTGGTTTAATAGACTTGCCTATTAGGGTGAGTCTATTACTTTACCCAGTACGTTATTTAATATAATTTTATAGACATCCAAGTGTTCTTTTTAATTTTCAATAAAATTAGTCAACTCTATGATGTCAGTGCTACTTAACTTACGAATATGTTTTCCACTTCTTAGTATTTTACGAAAATAAAAGCTCATTGTTCAACGAATATAAATATAAGATGACTTTTAAATCAGCTTGTCTCTAATCTCGAATCCGTTAATATCCTCAAAAAGCTATTTTTCTTGTCCATTTACTTCTTCAAATACACCTTTTGGGTTCAAAAGCATGTGTTTGATCGGTTGACCAGTGAGCTGATTAATATCCAAAAGATCATAAACCATTTGTTGTCCTAGCTGTTCACGCCGGACAGCTTCAATAATTTCCTGCATTTTTTGAAATTCTTCAAAACTCAGAACAACAGCTTCGGGCGCATTCTTCGTATAAACAAAAACAGGTTTATGACTATCTTTGACACATTGAACAATTTTGCTCCAAGATTTGCGAACATCAGTCGCAGAAACAATCGCACCGTTTATAAAAGTTAATCGATTCATATCTAAGACCTTATACGGGATAGCAAAAATTAAATCATTTCAGAATCTTGTTCCGAATGTAAGAAAACGACCGTTATTTATTATGGGACGATTTTATATTTCTAAAATTAGTAGATGATATTTGTATGTAACTATATAATCTAAAAAAATAAATTTTAAATCGTGCAAATTAAAAATAGGGAAATCTATGCTTACTGGAGTCTATATAAATAATGTTGCTACTTATAGTGTACCAACACAATTAGATGGGTTAAAGCAAATAAATTTTATATTTGGGGCAAATGGGTCCGGAAAATCTACAATTGGTAGAATCATAGATCAATCATCAGGCTACACACATTGTTTACTTCAATGGCTTGGTGGAGAACCAATAAAAACTCTCGTCTATAATAAAGATTTTATTGATCGTAATTTCAATCAAGAAAATACCGTTAAAGGAGTTTTTACCCTAGGTGACGATCAAGTTGAGGCAGAACGTCAAATTGCTTTATTACGTCCACAAATCGATAAAGTAAAGGATGAGATACGTAGGTTAAATATTCAACTTAATGGTGAAGCCAGCCAAGGTGGTAAAGTCGCTGAGAGAGCAGCATTAGACCCTGAAATACAAGCAAAATGTTGGAAAAAAAAACAAAAGTATGACTCGTATTTTCAGGATGCTTTTACTGGATTTAGAAATAGTGCGGAAAGATTTAAAGATAAAGTTCTACTGGAAAAACAAATCAATCAATCAATTCTTTTATCATTAGAAGAGTTAAAAGAGAAAGCCTCAACAATATTTTCACGTAACGTCGAAAGATACAATTTTATTCCAGTTTTTAATGCTGCTACACTTATCGAAGTAGAAAACAACCCGATTTTGCAAAGAATAATTATTGGTAATCAAGATGTTAATATCTCTAAGCTTATAGAAACTATAGGTAATAGTGATTGGGTTAAACATGGACGTAAACATTTTGAAAAAAGTTATCCCCAATGCCCTTTTTGCCAACAAATAACTTCGCCAAGTCTTTCTGATGAATTACTTAAATTTTTTAGTGAAACATATGAGCAGGAAATAGGCATTGTTGAACAAATATTTAGTCAATATCTAGATACATCTGAAATGGTATTAAATGCAATTCAATTCATAAGTAGTCAAAATATACCTTTTTTAGAAATAGACCTTTTTCAAGCAGAAGCTCAAATACTCAATGAGCGTTTGGAGCGGAACAAAGGTATCTTACAAAGGAAATTGTCAGAACCGAGCCTAAAAGTTTCTCTAGAACCATTAGAACCTATTATTAGTAAAATCTTAGGTATGATCCAAGATGTAAATCAAAAGATTATGCTCCACAATCAAGTTGTCCAGAACCTCTCGACTGAAAAGCAAAACCTTACAAATCAAGTTTGGAAATACATTATAAATGAGTTAGATAGTGACTTGAGTAGTTATTTAAAAAATAAGACGAGACTCGAATCTACCATTAATGGAATGAACAATAGCTTAAAACAAAAAAGAGAAATTTTAGGCAATTTAGAAGCTCAACTAAAAGTATTTGAAAAGAAAGCTACGTCAACAATACCGACAGTAAATGAAATAAACGATCTTCTCAAATCATTCGGCTTTACCTCATTCTATATAAGCCCTGTAGATGAACAAGGTCATTATAGAATTTGCCGAGCAAATGGAGATGATGCTAGCCGATCTTTGAGTGAAGGAGAAAAGACATTTATAACTTTCCTCTATTTTTATTCACTTATAAAAGGCTCCCATTCTTCATCAGGAATTACCGAAAATAGAATTGTAGTCTTTGATGACCCTATTTCTAGTTTAGATAGTGATATTCTCTATATTGTAAGTAGCCTCATAAAGCGTGTATTTGATCATGTTCGCACTAATAATGCTTTGATTAAACAAGTTTTTGTTTTGACCCATAATGTCTATTTTCATAAAGAAATTACTTTTAATAACAGACGAAGTCAGAATCAGATCATGGGCGATGAAACCTTTTGGATGGTCAAGAAAAATTCTAGCGGCTCTACTATTGAAAAATGCTCTGAGAATCCTATTCGTTCAGCCTATGAGCTACTCTGGTCAGATATTAAAACCAATAATCAGTCAAACCTAACTATTCAGAATACATTACGTCGAATTCTTGAAAACTATTTCACAATGTGGGGTAGTATGAAAAAAGATGAAATTTGTGATCTTTTTGAAGGGAATGAGAAGCTAATTTGTCAGTCGTTATTTGCATGGGTCAATGATGGTTCACACTCAATCCATGATGATTTGTATATTAACCACGGACAGCAAACTAATGAATCATATTTAACTGTTTTTAAAGAGATTTTTAATAAGTCTGGTCAAATAGGTCATTATCAAATGATGACAGGTAGTTTAACAGATAGTACATCTTGATTAGAAATGGTTATAGTTTTTTATGCAAAATACTGAGTATGGCAACCACTCTTTCATTGAGGAGTATAAACCGTGTCCAATATGCATTTAAAATTTAATCTATTTTATTAATATCAAAAATTACATTCAGCTATTCTGTATATGAAATACTTAAAAATGTTAAATATAAAGAAATTAATTTAACAGACTATTTAACATATTTATTTAATTTATTGTAATTTAAATATTTATTTTTTTTTAGTATGTATATCCGTTCTGACTTCGGTAAAGTCAAATCAGGTGTTGATGTTGAAGAAGCGAAAGTTCAGGTCGAACAAGCCAATGTTTTGGTTAGTGTTGATACTCTAGCTTTGGATGTTGCACAGACCATTGTGAATATTCAGCGTTATCTACAGCTTAATAAAATTGCTGAGCAGCAAATCGCCGGTATTCGACGTATTCAGGAAATTGCTAACCTGCGTGCAAACGCTGGTGTCGCGAGTCAAGCCGACCCAATTCAGGCGCAGTCATACTTACAGGCAGCGCAGTCTGCTTTGATTGCTCAGCAATCATTATTACGTCAATACCAACAGCATTTAAGAACCTTATTAGGTGCAGATGTTAGTCATACCGGATGGATTATTTCCGATGATCTCGTGAAGCAATCTGATCTTTATGGTGAACCTGAGTTTAATACTATTCCAAAAATGATTGCCGCGCAGGCAGGTGTTGAGGTTGCAAAAGCTCAAAAACAACAAACCCGTTTAACCCGATATCCGACCTTGGCTGTGAAAGGTTCGGTAAGTCAGGCGATTAATGGTAAAAACCCGAATAACGACAAAGATGACGGTTTGTATAGTTCAGTCATGCTTGAAGCAACCAGTCAGTTTTACCAAGGCGGTGCTACCGCTTCACAAGTAAAAATGGCAAGTTATGCCGAAGAAGCTGCAAAAGCCAAAGTGAATTCGGTGTATATGGATGTTCTGGACCAAATTAGAACAAGTCGCGAACAGATTGAAAATAAACAGCGTCAAATGCAGGTTTTGGCAAGTCGCCAAGCAACAACGGTTCGTACACGTGAACTCTATCAAGAGCAGTACAAGCTCGGTACGCGTTCATTGGTCGATTTATTAAATGCTGAACAAGCTATTCATAGTGCCAACTCAGAACTTGAATCAGCACGTTATGACATTTATAGCAGCATTGTTCAGTACATTGAAGCAACAGGACGTTCCCGCCAAGCCTATGGCTTAAATAATATTTCAATTCAGGGGTTCGAAGTACAACCATGATGACAAAAATAAATTACCAGCCTTGGCTACAGGCGGTCTTAACTATTGCTAAACATTATCGAATAGAGCCTTCAGAAGAAAGAATTCGTTTACAACTTGATTGGAACCAAAATCAGAATTTAGATAACGTCTTGCAGTTAATGACACGTCAAGTCGGTCTGAATCTTCGTAAGGCACCATTTTCCTTAGACTTACTCAACCCATGGCGTTTACCTGTCATGGTGGAGTTTAATGATGGTCAAGTCGGTGTAATCGATAAGGCTGATACCCAAGGAAATGTGAGTATCCAGTTCAGTGGAGATCAGGGCCTTTCACAAAGTTTATCTTTAGACGCTTTAAAAACTACACTTAAAAATGTCTATATCTTGCGTCCTGAAACGTCTATCCCAGATGCACGTATTGACGAATATATCAAACCTTATGAAGCCAACTGGTTCTGGTCAATCGTTTTAAGAGACTGGAAACGCTACGTTGATATTATGTTTGCCTCGCTGATTGCCAATGTGCTGGCACTGGCAACCATTATTTTCTCGATGCAAGTGTATGACCGCGTGGTTCCATCCCAGTCAATTCCAACTTTATGGGTTTTGGCAGGTGGTGTACTGATTGCCGCTCTTTTTGAGTTTACCTTACGCGTTTCACGAGTATATTTATCCGATATTATTGGTAAACGTGCTGATTTACGTGTGTCGGATCGTGTATTTGGCCATGCCTTAAGAATTAAAAATAAAGATCGCTCGAAATCTACAGGTAGTTTTATTTCCCAGATTCGTGAACTCGAAGGCGTTCGTGAACTGGTCACCTCAACTACAATTAGTGCGATTGCCGATTTTCCGTTCTTTTTCCTATTCTTAGTAATTTTTGCCATTATTGGTGGAAAACTGTTCTGGGTAATGCTACTTGTTGTGCCGCTTATGATCTTGCCAGGTATTTTGGTACAGAAGAAGCTGGCTCAACTGGCACAAGAAGGCATGAGAGAATCTTCAATTCGTAACGCAATTTTGGTAGAAGCGGTACAAGGTATTGAAGACATTAAGCTCTTACGTGCTGAATCACGTTTCCAAAACCAATGGAACCATATGAATGAAGTCTCAGCCGACATTGGTATGAGACAGCGTAAAATTGTGGGTACCTTAATGGCTTGGACCCAAATGGTTCAGGGTTTAACTTATGCCATTGTGGTGTTAGTGGGCTGTTTTGCGGTAATGGACGGTGAAATGACCACAGGTGCGTTAGTCGCATGTTCAATTTTATCTTCGCGTATGTTAGGGCCAATTGCCCAGATTACGGGCGTATTAGGTCGTCTACAACAGGCAAAAGTTGCTAAGCAAAGTTTAGATGAACTTATGCAACGTCCGATTGATCAGGCCGACCGTTCACATCTGGTACACAAAGCTGTTTTAAATGGCGACTATGAATTAAAAAATATCTTGTTCCAATATGGGGAAGAAGATCCGAGACCAAGTCTTGCGATCCGCCATTTAAAAATTCGTGCCGGAGAAAAAATTGCGATTTTGGGTCGTAATGGTGCTGGTAAGTCGACATTACTTCAGCTTTTATCCGGTATGCAGGTTCCAACTCAGGGAGCTGTGCATTTAGATGGACTCGATCTTTCCTTAATTGATCCATCAGATGTGCGCCGAGATATGGGGCTACTCAACCAGAATGCACATTTATTCTATGGAACAATCCGTGAAAACCTGACTTTAGGTGCACCGCTTGCAACAGATGAAGATATTCTTCGTGCATTGGTGGTAACAGGCGCTTTATCTTTTGTTCAAGAGAAAAAAGAAGGCTTGGATTACTTGGTTTTAGAGGGAGGCGTTGGTTTCTCTGGTGGCCAGAAACAAGCGTTATTATTGGCTCGTTTATTGATTCGTCAACCGAATATTTTATTGCTTGATGAGCCGACAGCAGCCATTGATGATGTTGCAGAGAAACAATTAATTGATCATCTCAAAGGATGGTTAGCACACCGAACGTTGGTCGTGGCGACCCACCGCCGAGCTGTTCTTGAACTGGTCGATCGAATTATTGTCGTCAATGAAGGCAAAATTGTGATGGATGGACCACGAGATCAGGTACTTAATCAATCTACAGCCCAACAAAAACAAGTGAGCCAAGGGGGCAATTCATGAGCGAACAACAACAAGAACTTACCCGTTCAATGAATGTATCTTATAGTGAACCACCATTACCACGTGCCAGTTTAGTCATCTGGATCGTGGGCATTGGTTTAGTGATTTTCTTTATCTGGGCATGGTTTTTTAAGCTCGAAGAAGTTTCAACCGGTACAGGTAAAGTTATTCCATCCTCTAAAGAACAAGTCATCCAGTCTTTAGAAGGTGGTATTTTAACTAAGCTAAATGTACAAGAAGGCGATATTGTCCAAAAAGGGCAAATTCTTGCTCAGCTCGACCCAACCCGTTTTGCTTCAAATGTGGGCGAGTCGAGATCTTTATTAATTGCAGCTCAAGCCACAGCAGCACGTTTACGTGCGGAAGTGAACGGTACACCACTGGTTTTCCCTGAAATAGTTGCACAAGATCCGAAGCTTGTTCATGAAGAGACTGCTTTGTATGAATCACGCAGAGCCGATCTTGAACAAACGCTTTCAGGATTAAGACAGGCTTTACAACTGGTTCAGCAAGAATTGGCCATGACAGAGCCTTTGGTTGCTAAAGGTGCTGCTAGTGAGGTTGAGGTTTTACGCTTACGCCGTGAAGCAAATGATTTGCAAAACAAGATGAACGATGCACGTAACCAATACTACGTTAAAGCACGTGAAGAGTTATCTAAAGCAAATACTGACACGCAAACTCAACAACAAGTGGTCATGGGCCGTAATGACAGTTTACAGCGTGCCGTATTTAAAGCCCCTGTGCGCGGTGTGGTAAAAGAAATCACAGTGACAACGCATGGCGGTGTGATTCCACAAAACGGTAAGTTAATGACCATCGTTCCAATTGATGAACAGTTATTAATTGAAGCCCGTATTTTGCCTCGTGACATTGCGTTCATTCGTCCTGGTCAAGAAGCTTTGGTTAAGATCACGGCCTATGACTACTCAATTTATGGTGGTTTAAAAGGTAAGGTTACGGTTATTTCTCCAGATACCATTCGCGATGAAGTGAAACAGGATCAATTCTATTATCGTGTTTATATCCGAACTGACTCCGATAAGCTTTACAATAAAGAAGGTAAAGCATTCGGTATTACACCGGGTATGGTGGCAACTGTAGATATTCGTACGGGTGAGAAGACTGTACTGGATTACTTACTGAAACCATTTAATAAAGCCAAAGAAGCATTAAGAGAAAGATAAGAAAAAAAGCCCCGAAATTCGGGGCTTTTTTATAGGTTTGCTTCTATTAAATTCACGTTATAATTTGATTTTTATTATGCTTTATTTTATTTATGCCTTTTACGATTGCATCACCCGTTACTTTTGAAGAAGAAATTAAAAAAAGTAGATTTCAGGCGATTGCTGCGCCAGTAGAAAATGAACAACAAGTGAAAGAGTTTTTAGAATTAAATAAAGATATCTCGACCACACATCAATGTTGGGCATGGAAAATTGGACATAACGTTCGCTTTAATGATGATGGCGAACCATCTGGTACAGCGGGACGTCCAATTCTGGCAACTATTGAAGGAAATGACCTGACTAATATTATTGTCATGGTGAACCGCTGGTATGGCGGTATAAAACTGGGAACTGGGGGGCTTGTTCGGGCATATGGTGGTTGTGCCGGACAATCGTTATTGTTAGCTGAACGTATTGAACTGATTGCCAAGAAAACGATTCATTTTTCTTGTCATTTTAATGAATGGGCCATCTTTCAGTATGAGCTGACACAGCAGCAAATTGAATATCAGGAAAGTTATACTGCAACAGGTGTCGATATTGAAGCGAGGCTACAGGTTCACCAAATTGAACCACTCGCTCTAAAACTGCGAGATGTAACTCGTGGTCGCGAAGAATTAAAAGTTGAGGAGGAATTGACTGATGACTGATTCTTTACTCAAGTACCGCGAGCAACATAAACACCGTTTAAATTATATGCCATGGCTATATTGGACATTGAAACCCAAACACCGTGTTTGGGCGGAAGAATGGCAAAAAGAATATCAGGCTTATTTAATGGATATGGAAACGGTCGAGATCGGGGAGAACTGTTTTATTTCACCGTTAGCTCATATTTTTGCCGAGCCGGGTCGGAAAATTAAGATTGGTGATAATTGTTTTATTGCGGCAGATTGTAGTTTGCATGGACCGCTTGAGATTGGTAATGAGGTTGCAATTAACCACCACTGTATCTTAGATGGCGGTCGAGCAGGCATAAAACTGCATGATCAAGTTCGTATTGCTGCTTATTGTCATCTCTATGCATTTGATCATGGCATGCAACTCGACCGTCCACTTTACCAACAGCCGGTTCGCTCACAGGGTATCGAAATTGAAAAAGATGTTTGGTTAGGTGCGCATGTGGGGATTAAAGACGGGATTAAAATTGGAAAACATGCTGTAGTTGGCATGAATAGTATGGTGACAAAAGATGTGGAGCCGTACCATATTGTGGGTGGAAACCCAGCAAAATTTATCCGTTTAAGAAAATAATGCAGTCTCAAGAATGTAATAAAATGTTTGATCTTTAAACAAAAAAGTGGATTTTAATACATAAACCTTAACATACGGATTTTTATCTATGTTAAGTTAAAGCTAAGTTATAGAAAAATCTCCAAGGCAAATAGACCTGAAGAAGAGAGGCAAAAATGAACCGTGTTATTGCGTGTATTGACTCATCACCTTGTATTAATGCTATTGCAGATGCAGCGGCTTGGGTTGCGAAAGCAACTGGACGAGAGCTTGTATTATTACAAATTCTAGATTACTACCCGGCAAGTTATCACCTTGGTGAAATTAGTGGCGTAATCGGCTTTGAAAGCAATGCAATGTTGCTTAAAGAGTTAGCTGAATTAGAGCAAAAACAAAGTGAACTCGCTTTAGATTACAGCAATAATTTACTCAGACATATCTCTGACTTAATTAAAGAAAAACACGGAATTACTTGCTCAAAAATTCAGGAAAAAGGGGATTTTCTAGAGCAAAGTTTTAATCTCTTACATGAAAATGATATCGTGATTTTAGGTCGCGTAGGTGAAAGAGCCGCCGAAAAACATAAACCGATTGGTAGCAATGTTGAAAACTTTATCCGTGGTGCAAATTGTACGGTTTTGACCATTGGTGAAAACTTCAAAGTACCGACACGTTTTATTTTTGCTTATGAATACTCTCCGACATGTCAAAAGATGATGCGCCGTATTGCGCAAAGTGACTTATTACGGACTTTACAGTGCCATTTAGTTTATGTCGGTGACCATCCTGAAATATTGAATGAACCAGAGCATTACTTGAAACAAGCGGGGCTAGATGTAGTGACTGTTTATAGATACGGTGATGTGGCGCAAAATATTCTAGAGTACCAACAAGAACACGGCATTCAAATTATTGTGCTCGGCGCATTTAGCCATAGCAAAATACATCAGTTCTTCTTGGGAAGTATTGCAACCACGATTTTCCGTAACGCGACTGTACCATTACTTGTGGCTAAATGATGAGATTTGCATATAGTTATCCGCAAATCTTGTGGATAACTATATGGAAAAGCAGGGGTAATAAAAGTAATTTGTTGATTATAAATAATAAAATGAAAAAGATGATTTTTTAACCATTATTTCACAATTGCAATTGCAAAACCATCATGACCTTTTGAGCCAACCGTTTGTAAAGCTGTGCAAGACAAAATTTGCGGATGATTTTCTAGGGCTTTAAAGGTTTCACGAATGCCTTCAATACTTGGTTTTTTGTTTTCAGGATTCAAAATATCACCGGCACGAATGACATTATCTAGCACAATAATAGTGCCAGATTTTGAAAATTTGAGACTGAGTTCTAAATATTCCGGATAGCCCTGTTTATCGGCATCGATAAAGATAAAATCAAAAGGCTCAATCGATTGAGGGTCAATTGCGGAAAGTACATCGGCAGCACGGCCTAATTTAAGCTCAACTTTTACAGGCAGGTTGGCATGATCGATATTCTTTTGAGCCATTTCTGCATGAGTATCACGACCTTCAATGGTAAGCAAATAGCCATCTTCAGGCAGTGCACGTCCTAACCAGATTGTACTGTAGGCAGCAAAGGTCCCAATTTCTAAAACACGCTTGCACTTATTCATCTGAATGAGCATTTGCAAGAACATTCCTTGATTTGGAGCAACTGCAAGATGATTTGAAAAGCCGTGTTCGTCGGTATTTTTTAATGCAAAGTCGAGTCGAGGATCTTCGGGAATTAAATGTGAATCGATATATTCGTCAATGTCTGTCCACATCTGCTGCATAGTCAAATTTACCTGTATGTTGATAGGCGTATTTTAAACGTTTATGACTAGAGTGCAAAAATCTTCGATTCAAGAAATTTTGGTTGATTATAGAATGAGCAAATCCCCTTAAACTGAAGCGCATAAGGGGATTTATATTTTAGAAATTACACATTGATGTATTGCGGGTTAAGTCAGGTCCCCAAGTACGATAGCCTTGAGTATCAATATGGATTTGTCCTGAACTATATAATCCAATACCTAAATTTAAACTTTGGCCGTGCTGAGTCCAGAACTGACACAATTTAAACTTCGTATTTTCAATAAACGCATAGTCTTGTGGCTGTGGAACTTCTGGCCCAATACGGAAATCGATGGCAGAGTTAAATAAATGCTTAGAAGAACTTGCGCCGCCTGCACATTCATTTAAAGGTAAGTCTCGGTAAACTGAAGTTACCTCAAAGTCGGTTAAAACTTTTGCGGCAATAAGATATTTAAAGACACGTAAGGTCGATAAAGAATTATTCCAAAGTTCACGGTTAGGTACCGCATATTCTGAACGGCCACACTTCTGCCAATCACGAGCGGATCTTAATAATTCAAAACTTGGTACGATACCTGCCACATCATGACGCGCCAGAAATTTTTCATATTCGCGTACACGTTCATAATGATCGCCTGTATTTAACCAAGCGCGATAGGAAGCAGGTTCAACTTTAGGTGGAATTGGACGTTCGATAATAACGCGCTCTTGAGGAATAAAGATGCGCTTACCGCTTGGAGAGGTTTTGCCTGTTGTTGTGTGTTGAGGAGAGCTGGCGCAACCCACCATAATCGCAGGGATTATGCATAGGGGCAGCATGCTCTGCAAAAACTTCCGCATAAGAAAAATCAAAAGCTTATAAATATTGCGCCTATTTTAATGCAAAACAGTGCACAAATTACGAGGAATTTGCAATGAAATGTTTGAATAGGGTATAAAAAAGATCAGCGGTTGCTGATCTTTTTGAAATTATTTTTCTAGATACTGTAACTTATCTGGTTTGCCGTTCCATTCTTCGCGGTCAGCAGGTTGTTCACCAATTTGAGTAATGTTAGGCCACTTTTGAGAAAGTTCAGCATTTAATTCAATAAATACTTCTTGACCTTCTGGTAGCTCATCTTCAGAGAAAATTGCATTTGCAGGGCATTCTGGTTCACACAATGCACAGTCAATACATTCATCCGGATTAATCACTAGGAAATTCGGACCTTCGTAAAAACAGTCTACAGGACAAACTTCTACGCAATCTTGGTATTTACATTTAATACAATTTTCAGTGACAACAAAGGTCATGGCGACAGCTACCTAAAAAATATGGTTTCATTTCGAATAGCTTATTTTAGGCAAAAAAGGGGTAAACAAACAATTGCTTTTATTGATATTGTTTATTTATACATATGAAGATAAGTTAATACATTGATATTCAAAAGAATGTTTCAGCTTAAATAAGAGCTAAATTATAAAATCAGGATAATAATAAGTTTTATAAAACAATAGTTTAAATAATTTTTTTGTCATGAGTTTTAATGTCATTTGGGTCAAGGTATCTGTTTAGGCAGACACCTCAACCACAACATTTACTTTTAAATTTTGCCTCTATGCTGAATCGATAGACAAAAAATCTTTAAGTAATGAGCTTAAAGTGTACAAAGTAAATGGATGTCTTCTGGTTCAAGTTCCCATAATTGACGATCTGGGTGCTTTAATACGTCCGCGCCATGCTTTATATAGAAATCTACTGTACGCTTACTTGGAGTGGCTGAAATATAAAGTTGATTGGCTTCCAATTGCTTGGCCGATTCTTTTGCCGCTTGCATCAGCTTTGCACCAATACCTTTGCCTTGTTGATCGGCATCGACGTAAAAATATTGCAGTAATTTTGCATTGGGATAATCAGTAATAGTCTGATTCGAGACTACACTAATGCCAGCCAACTGTTCAGACGCATCAAAAGCACCGATAAATAAAGCCCCTTGTTCATAGAGTTCTTTTAATTTGGGCGGATCATTTTCTAAATGATAAGCATCCCAATGTTTAACATCATAAAAACAATCTGTTAATTCTAAGTGTTCTTGCTTTTGTAAGTAGAGTTGGGTAATCAGTTCACGACGATTAATCTGTTGCCAAATTAAATCGATCTCTGTGTATTGTAGTGGCCTTAAGAAAATAGAAATTTTATTCTCCTTAAAGTAAGAGCAAACATGCCTATACACATGTTTGCTCAATGAGTGATTATGAATTAAGCGCTGCTTTTAGCTCATAAAGCTGTTCAAGTGCCTGACGAGGAGTCAGGTTGTCTACTTCGATTTGCTTAAGTAAATCGAGGGCAGGTGAAGAGGCTTCAACTTCTATCACTTTCTCTATGACTTGAGTGCTTGGGGTAACTTCTGAATCTAAAGTTGCAAACAAATCACTTTGAACACTAATTTGTAAGTGCTGCTGTTGTTGCTTCTCTAAAATACGTAAACGCTTCTGAGCTTCTTTAATCACATTAGCTGGAATACCGGCTAATTTTGCAACCTGTAAACCATGACTTTGGCTTGCTGGTCCTTGTTGGACTTTATGCAATAAAATGAGATTACCGTTTAACTCTTGAGCAGTGACATGGTAGTTATCAATACCAGGTTCGCTACCTAACTCTGTTAATTCGAAATAGTGAGTCGCAAACAAGCAAAGACATTTAACGCGTTTAGTTAAATCAACCACACAAGCCCACGCTAAAGAAAGACCATCATAGGTACTGGTTCCGCGACCAACTTCATCCATTAACACAAGCGATTGATTCGTCGCATGGTGCAAGATTTGTGAAGTTTCAGTCATCTCAACCATAAAGGTCGATTTGCCTGTCGATAAGTCATCGGCTGAACCAATACGGGTAAAAATACGGTCAATCGGGCCAAGTTTGGCAGCTCGTGCCGGAACGTAACTACCGCAGTAAGCAAGCAAACTAATTAATGCTGTTTGGCGCATAAAGGTAGACTTACCGCCCATGTTTGGACCGGTAATAATTGCCATACGGTGCTGCACATCAAGGAAAGTATCATTTGGTGTAAATGGCGCTTTACTTAACGCTTCAACTACAGGATGACGGCCACCTTGAATCTTAATACCGGTTTCTGGTGTAAATTCAGGGCGTGCCCAGTTGTTTAAACGCGCTTGATGAGCAAAGTTTGCAATTACATCAATTTGCGCGATTGCTGAACTCATCATTTGTAGGTGAGCAATATTTTCACGAAGGTTTTCAAGTAAAGCTTCGAATAATGCTTTTTCACGAGCTAATGCACGCGACTCACTGGATAAAACTTTATCTTCAAAACTTTTTAGTTCAGGGGTAATGTAGCGCTCAGCATTCTTTAAGGTTTGACGGCGGATATAATCGGCAGGGGCTTGTTCGGCTTGAGCACGAGTCAGCTCAATGTAGTAACCACTCACACGGTTATAACCGATTTTTAAGGTGCTAATGCCAGTACGTTCACGCTCTTTTATTTCTAAATCAATGAGGAATTGACCTGCATGATCACGAATTTGGCGTAATTCATCAAGTTCAGCATCATAGCCTTCTGCAATTACATTGCCATCACGAAGTAATACAGGCGGATTTTCAACAATCGCAGCCATTAAATGTTGATGAAGCGATTTAAAGTCACCCAATTCCTGATCGAGCTGTCCTAATAACTTAGTTTTCTTTGCTTGTACAACAGGTGCTAAAGCATTTCGTAAAAATGGAATTTGCGCGCAAGCATGACGAAGCTGAACTAAATCACGTGGTCGCGCACTACCCAGCGCCACACGACTAAGCACACGTTCAATATCCCCAATTTCTTTAAGTACCAGACGAACAGGGCTTTCATGGTAGCCTTGAATCAATTGCTCAATCGCATCTAAACGTGCGTCAAGTAATGCTGTATCACGAACAGGCTGCATGAGTGTGCGGCTAAGTAAACGTCCACCCATTGCGGTTTGGCAATCGTTCACAAGTTGAAATAAAGAAGTTCCGTGCTCAAACAAAGGTTCAATAATTTCCAAGTTACGGCGCGTGATTGGGTCGAGCGCAATAAAGTCAGTACTTTGTTCTAAAAGAATTGAACGGATATGAGGTAACGCCGTTTTTTGAGTTTCTTTGGCATAGTGAATAAGTGCTGCCGCGGCGGCTTTAGCCAAAGGTAACGGGTCTAGTCCGAAACCAGAGAGTGTTGATACAGAGAACTGGTCACATAAGGTTTTTTGCGCATTGTTTAAATTAAAATCGACATTCGGGCGCTTGGTTACAGGGCAATCTAAATGCTTTTTAATTTGTTCGATAATATTCGGGTCAACCAGATCTTCATCAATCAAAATTTCACTTGGCATGAGGCGAGCCAGTTCGATTGGAAGTTGTTCCGGTTTGTAGTCTTGTTGTTGAACTTTAAAAATACCCGCACTTAAGTCGAGTAAAGCAAAACCGATCTGGTTTTGATGGATACATAGCGCAACAAGGTTAGAGGACTGATAACTTGTAAGTAGTGCGTCGTCGGTTAAAGTACCCGGTGTAAGAATACGAACAACTTTGCGCTCAACCGGGCCTTTGCCAGTAACTTCGCCGACTTGCTCACAAATAGCTACAGTTCGGCCGGCTTTTACTAAACGCGCCAAATAACCTTCGGCTGAATGGTAGGGAACACCTGCCATTGGAATCGGGTTGCCATTTGCTTTACCCCGATGGGTTAAGGTAATACCTAAAAGTTTGGCTGCTAAATGCGCGTCTTCAAAGAACAATTCATAAAAGTCGCCCATACGATAAAACAGCAACGCATGTTGATAGTCTTTTTTGACTTTGAGATATTGCTGCATCATTGGAGTGTGGTTGGAGAGATCAGCCATGATTTCAGCGCTATTCATGCGTAATAAACCCTTAAAAAAACGAAAAATCTACTTTTGGTTTATTAACCAATTTCAAGTCTTTAAAAATGAATGTAATTCAAGAAAAGTACAACAACTGGATGAACTTTAGAATCAGCATCCCTAGTATAAAGTGACTTCAGACCATTCCAGTGGTGCAATGGTAACAAATTTGAGTTATCGAAAAAAAGTGATCAAGCATTGAAATAGAGGTTGAATGTAGCAAGACATAAAAATAGAACAATTGGGTCTTTTAAGCCAAGTATTGAAAAATTTAAATATTCAACTCAAAGTTTACTTTTACGCGATCTAAAACAATGAGTGTTCTATAAGTTTTCACGTCTTCATTATCAGCGAAATGTTTTCTAACTAAACTTTCAAAATGAGATAAGTTATTGCTCAGCATGATAATTATAAATGAGACTCCTCCATTCACGAAGTAGCACTGTTGAATTTCTTCAACAGAAGCAAAGTATAGCTTCGCTCTGTCCATAACTACTGAACGATCTTCGCTAAGGCGGACCTCAATAATAGAAGTAATTTTTTCACCAAATTTGAGAGGATTTAAGATAGCGCAATTTTTTAGGATGATTTGTTTTTCTTCCATCCGAGTTATACGCCTTTGTACAGATGCCGCGGATAGACCGATTTTTTCAGAAATTTCTCGATGGGAAGTTTTATTGTCTTTTTGCAGTATTCTTAAGATCGCATAATCAAAATTATCTAAAGAAATCTCTGACATGAGTAAATCTCTCATTAAAGGTTAAATATAGAGTTATTTAATCGTTTTACCGTGAAAAATAGAAGAAATATATTGATTATAGATAATTAAAATTTCAATCATTCCCCCCAATAGTAAAGATGATGATTGAGAAAAACTCCAAACAAGGCATGGCATTTGCAGCTGCATTTTTATCTTTAGTTTCTGTACAGATCGGCGCAGCAATAGCAAAAGTCCTTTTTCCGATTCTTACTGCTGAAGGAGTTACCTTAACTCGACTTGCCTTATCGGCCTGTTTCTTATGGATAGTCTTTAAACCATGGCGACAGTGGAATAAACAGACCAATTGGAAAAATCTAATTATTTATGGATCAATCCTCACTTTAATGAATACTTTGGTTTATAAAGCATTTTCTTACATGTCTGTTGGGATTGCGATTTCCATCGAAGTGTTAGGACCACTTACGGTTGCTATTTTAATGTCTAAAAATAAATTAGATTATTTTTGGGGAGGATTATCTATTATTGGTTTGCTTCTTTTACCTATGGGCAATGCAAATAATAACTTTAGTTTTATTGGCATGACGTATGCTTTATTAGCCGCAGTGGGTTGGGGGCTGTATGTGATTTATGGCTCAAAAGTTGCACAAGGTGGTGGCAGCTCTGTTGCGACCGGAATGTTTATAGCGGCTTTACTTGCAACACCTTTAGGTGCATCTCACATTATCCATATTTTTGATAGTTATAAGATTCTTTTTACATGTTTACTTATGGCGATGCTCGCGAGTGCTATTCCATTTATATTAGATATGATTGCCATGAAAAAACTGCATCCTCGAGTTTTTGGGATTTTACTAAGTGCATCACCCGCAGTGAGCGCTTTGGCTGGATGGCTGATTTTAGATGAACGATTAAATAGTTTTCAGGTTCTAGGCATAACAATTATTATGGCATCGTGTGCAGGTTGCTCTTATTTTTCTTACAAACGCAATAAGGTATAAGCTGAGACTTCTATATTATTAAAAATAAATATTTCTGGTAAACATGAGATAGACCGATCAAAAATATGAGATGGATATCTCATGGCTTCTTTAGCTTTTAGCTCCAACCTCAGAACAACAAAGCTCACAACTTGGTCATTAGCAGCATAATTAAGCACACATGTGCATTATTTTAAATGGTCCTATTGATGAATCTAAATAATAAAAATATTTAACGCAAAAATTGTAATTCACTAATTTTTCTGCACTTAAAGGCTGTACCTGAGAGTCATAGGCATGTATCGTTAAGTCATGATACTTTAAAATTATAGAGTGTTTAAAAAGCAGTATCGTTCAAGTGACCTAATCGGGCTATACCATTAAGGTGGTTAAAACTTGATCTCAAAATAATAAGTACAAATCACAATGGGAGAAATGATTACGTTTTATTGGTAAATATTGAAATGGAGTATCAATGACCAAGCTGGCTGGGGTCCTTTAAAGAAATATTTACGGTTGGTTTATTTATGATAACTTCGTCTTACTTTAAAAAACACAAGAAAAATTACCGCTCCCTAAAGGACCAGCAGCTTACAATCGCAGCCAAAGCAAATATCTTTATTTGTATTATTTTTTGCTTGTTTTGGACTATATATTTTGCATTTGCCCAAATGTGGGTGATTGTTTATATGGATATCTGTTTCACACTAATTTCCATATTTAGCTTTTTTCTTATTTATATAAACCGTATTTCGGCAGGAATACTTTTATCACAAGCGGTTCTGCTGGTGTTTCCAGTCGTTTTTTGCTTATTTTTCGATGTTGCTACGCCTGATCGCCCTCGTGTGGCCCATTTGTTTTTACCTGCCGGAGCGATACTGGGGTATTTGAATTACCGTAGAGAGCCAAGCTTCTTACAAATTGTTTTAATTTTACTGTCGATTGGCTGCTTTATATTTTTTAGTGGTAGCTCTTTTACTCTCGATAGTGCCATACCTTTATCAGAAGATATTCGTGATCATGGTGGATGGATAGCCACTTGTGTCGCTACTCTTATGATTTGTATTTCAATTTATACCATGCAATTAGAAATACAAATAGAAAGCAGTATGGAGCACAATCTACGGTTGGCACTCACTAAGCAACAATTTGAGCTTTTTTATCAGCCCCAAGTTAATTCGTCAGAAAAACTGATTGGTGCGGAAGCCTTGTTAAGATGGCATCATCCGGTTTTAGGGTATATTCCAACAAAAGAGTTTATTCCGGCAGCAGCAACTTTTGGGTTAATGCCAGAGATCGGAGAGTGGGTATTGGCCGAAGCCTGCAAAGTTTTACAGGACTGGAGTAAAAAAGAAGAGACCAAAGATCTTACGCTTTCAATCAATATTAGTGCTGATCATTTTATGCAATCTAACTTTGAGCACACGGTGATTGGTCTGGTTCAGCGGTATGACTTCAATCCATCTCGGCTCATATTAGAAATTACTGAAAATATTGCTTTAAATAATTGTGCGAGCATGATCGAAAAAATGCACTTCTTGTCTAAGCATGGTATTCAGCTTTCACTTGATGACTTTGGTACAGGGTATTCATCGTTAAGCTATTTACAAAAAATGCCCATTAAACAAATTAAAATTGATCGCAGTTTTGTACAGGCAGCTTTAGATGATAAACGCAGCAATAAATTAGTGACGGGTATTATTAAAATTGGCCAAGATTTAAACCTTCGCGTTTTGGTAGAAGGAATAGAAACGGCTGAACAGTTTAGTGCTTTTAAAAGTAATGGTTGTACCGAGTTTCAGGGCTATTTATGGGGTTGTCCAATGTCTTTAAATGACTTTATCAAGCAATTGCCCATCAAGACCGATAAAGAATGAATCGGAGCACTCACCAGTACTGTTTAGCAGTAGTTTGCTAGATTGAGCCTAATATTAAGACACACTTTACAAACGTATGTAGAGTGCGAGTGTGTTAGGATGAATTTCTATACCTCTAGATATTTACAATATGACGAAACCTGAAGCGCAGTATCAATCAGGGCAATTTCAATTTTCCTTTCTATCATTAAAATATTGGGGTATCTGGTTCACAGCTTTTATTCTAATGTTTCTTGCGTACTTGCCTTGGGCAATCCAGTGGCGCTTAGCAAAACTATTTTCAAAAATTGCTTGGACACTATTGGCTTCTAGAAGGAAAACGACTTTAAGAAATTTAGGTGCATGTTTTCCTGAAAAAACACCTGAGCAAATTGAAGCCAAGGCTAAGTCGGTTTTTACCGATACGATGATTGGTATATTTGAAGCCTTAAATGCTTGGTATTGTCCTGCATGGTTTAAAAAAAGAGTTCATATAGAAGGCTTGGAACATCTAAATGACAATCGGGATCGGGGCATTCTGCTGTTAGGCACGCATAGCACATTACTCGATGCCGGAGGTGCTGCATGTACGTTATTTTTTGATATGGATGTGGTGTATAGACCTCAAAATAATCCTTTCATGGATTTCCTCATTCATCGTAGTCGCGCTAGGGTTTATAAAAACCAAATTGCAAAAGACAACATGCGTAGCTTAATTGAAAAACTCAAAAATGGTCATGCAATCTGGTATAGCCCTGATCAGGACTTTGGTTTAAAGCAAGGTGTCATGGCTTCATTCTTTGGAATACAAGCAGCAACAGTCACGGCACATCGAAGACTCATGGATATTTCAAACGCTGTTGCAATACCATTATATTTTTACAGAAGCGGGGATATTCGAGATCCTCAATACAATGTACTGGTAGAACCTAAACTTGAAAATTTTCCTAGCGAATGCGAAGTGAATGATGCTGAACGCGTCAATAAAATTATTGAAAACCAGATTCGGATCGCCCCAACACAATACATGTGGTTTCATAGAAGGTTTAAAACTCGTCCTGCTGGTGAAGCGAAGTTTTACTGATTTTGTTATGCCTTTTTATACAGTCAACCGAGTGATTTAAAGGCCTTTAAACCGAGACTTTATAAATCCCAAATTAACAATAAATTTTAATTATTTATCCTAAGTTTTTAATGATCTAATTTAAAACAAATGTCATTTTGTGTGCTTGACTGTAATAGGGCAGAGCACTATCCTTTGCCTGCTGGCCACATTGCCAGTCGGTTTTAGCAGGCCGTATTTACCCAAAGCACACGAAAAAGTCTCTCTTTTTTGTGGGCATCCCTACGTGCCCCCTCTGCGGCGGAACGGGAGGGGGACATCTTCGGATGTGCTGATTTTTGGGTAAATCAGTCTGCTAACCCCTTTTCGTTTCGCCACCATAATCATTTAGCAGTGATGTGGCGAAACTTCTTTCTTACCCAAAGGAGTTCGCACATGCGTACTATTTCTTATTTATTGGCCTTTGCCAAATTTTCTCTATTTATACCACCGGAACAGTCTTTAAAACGGCTCTAGGTTTTCTACACCTTAAGAATCGTCACGACTAAAAAATCATATCAACAACAAAACTTGAGATAGGCGAGCACACCACTTGTGCGGCTTTTGCATGCCTGTATTTAGCACTCATTTTAAGAGTGACGGCATTTCTATCTCTGTACATACAACAAGAATTTATAACGGTAAAACTATGCCAAATTTAGAAACCTCTTCTAAAAAATTACACATTATTCGTACCGCTATTCGTTTGTTTACCACACATGGATTCCATACAACAGGCGTAGACCTGATTGTCAAAGAATCAGAAATACCGAAAGCCACCTTGTATAACTATTTTCACTCAAAAGAACGACTTATTGAAATGTGTATAGCTTTCCAAAAAAGTCTACTTAAAGAAGACGTGCTTGCGATTATCTATTCAAGCCGTTATTGCACGCCAACCGATAAGCTCAAGGAAATAGTAGTTTTACATGTTAACTCTAACAGTCTGTATCACTTGCTACTTAAAGCCTTTTTTGAAATTAAAGTGGCTTACCAGCAGGCTTACCGTATGGCAATAGAGTATAGAAAATGGCTGACTCGTGAAATTTTTGAACTGATTTTTAGTTTAGAAATACGTGCGTTAAAACCCGATGCCAATATGGTTTTAAACTTAATAGATGGCTTGATGTTCGAGTTTTTAAGTACAAATAGTTTGGGTGAAAGGGAGGTGGTGGTGGAGTATTTTTTAAGCCAACTTGTTTGAGGTAAATGAGTTATTTAAATAAAAGGATGTATGGTTTGCTTGATTTTTATTAGATGAGCAGACCATATACACCATGCGATGATGTGAGCTCATTACTCAGGTTAGATTAAATAATTAGGTATAACATTCTGTTTATATTATAAAAATTAATATTTTTGACTTTGTGGCGATAATATTGCTATTTTATTTTTACGCTAATCGTAAATAGATTACGTATATCGTAATTAAAATGGAATTAATTTAAAGCGAGTCATGGAGAAAGGAATACCATGAAAGAAATTGTATTAAGTGATTTGATCAATCAGCAGAAAGTTGGACCTTATCAAAAATTTATTTTGGTTACCTGCTTATTACTAATGATTATGGATGGGTATGACATTCAGTCCATGGCTTACGCAGCCCCACTGATTATAGAAGAATGGGGTGTTCAAAAATCGATGTTGGGAGTTGTGTTTAGTGCAAGTTTGTTTGGTTTGTTTGTTGGATCATTTTTATTAAGTTCACTTTCTGATCGTTTTGGTCGCCGTCCGATACTACTGATCTCGACCTTTATATTCTCCATATTGATGCTGTTGACGCCACATGTGGGCAATATTGAGCAATTGACTGTAATCCGCTTTGTTACAGGAATTTTTTTAGGCGGTATCATGCCAAATGTGATGGCTTATAGTTCCGAAATTGTTCCATATAAATCTCGTATTTTTACCATGATGGTCATTTCTTGTGGCTATACGGTAGGGGCAATGTTGGGGGGCGGAATATCAGCCTTACTAGTTCCTTGGGGAGGATGGCAGGCGATTTTTTATTTTGGCGGTATTATCCCTTTAATTATTTTCTTTATCACATTCTTTAAGTTACCAGAATCTTTATATTTTTTAAGTGAAAATAGCAAAAATAGCAAAAATAGCTCCAAAATTTTGTTTTGGTTAAAGAAGTTTTATCCAGCATTAACATTCAATGCAGAGATAAAAATCATCAATAATACTGAGGTTCAGGTTAAAAAGTCACCGCTTGAGTTATTTAAAAATCAGCGTGCGTTTTTTACCTATTCCATCTGGACCATCAGTATTTTAAATATGATCAGTTTATATTTTCTGGCAAATTGGCTACCGACTTTGGCCAAAGAGTCAGGGCTTTCATTAAATCAGGCATTGTTGATCGGCTCCACTCTACAATTAGGCGGTACGATTGGTAGTGTGGTGATGGGCCTTAAAATTGATAAGACAGGATTTTATAAAGTATTAATTCCTGTTTTTCTGGTTGCAGTGATTAGTGTTGCTTTAATTGGCTATTCTGTTAGTCATATCGTTTTATTGTTTATTATCATTTTTATTGCTGGCTTTGCCATTGTTGGTGGGCAACCTGCCATTAATGCTTTGTCGGCCAGTTATTACCCAGTTTCACTTCGTACTACAGGGGTGGGCTGGAGTATTGGAATTGCTCGTTTGGGTTCTGTCATTGGGCCGTTATTTGGCGGTTATCTCTCTCAATTTCTGGTCATTACCCATTTATTTGTGATTGCTGCCATACCTTCGCTATTCGTCATTATCATGCTGATGATTCAGGCCAAGTATCGGTCATAATACGGTCTACATACAGAATTTATATAGTGCACATATAGACCGTAATTATGATCGGTGAGTAGCTTCAGAGAGTTGGTCACAAGCTACTCATGGATTATTTAACTCGATACCATGTTTGGTTTCGGCCAATTGCAGAAATACCAATGTAGCCGCGAGCGGTAAGTTTTTCCCCATCTGGTGATACGGTTACGCTAAAGCGATAAGTCTTGTCTGACTGAGGATCGAGAATAGATCCTTTGTCATATTTATTTTGACCTACGTTTTTTAAATTTTTGACAATGGTTAAACCAATTAAAGATTTATTTTTATAAGTCCCTTCACACATCGTACATTTATTGGCTTCACTTGGAACAAGGATTTTTTCAATATTTGCGGATAGAACTCCGTTTTTGTCTTGGCTAAATTTTACCAGTGCTCTCGGTTGATTGGTGGCATCATCAATAGTTTTCCAAACACTGCCATGTAGTTTGTCCGAAGCAAATGAATGAACCGAATAAAAGCTGAATAAAATTAATAATAAATATTTTTTCATATCAAATGTTTCTCTAATTAAATATGGATGGCTTTAACTGCCAAAATGATTCATTTTAAATTTAACTTCACAGTCTTCTTAGTATTGATCTATAAGCTAAACAATATGTAAAGTTATAATCTATTTGTCTGAATATTATTTTGAATACATTACTTATGCAATTGCGAGAATGGACAGAATTATAAAATGAATTTCGAAGTCATTTAGTTAGTATTAAATCACAGTCTGCAATATTAAATTTTATGACTAAAAATCCTGAAACTGTTTCTTTACTTTAATCATATTTACGGGTAAATGGCTCTTCCTGAAAAAGAGCCATTTAAATTGATAGATAGAACTAAGCACTATGCTTGAATGCTGCTACTGCTTTTTCTAGAAATTGTAGGGTAACCGGTTTAAGCCAAGTACCGTCAGCAAGGCTTGGTTCATTTTGCATTGCTGAACGGATCTTTTCTTGAGTGCTTGGATTTTCGCCAGTATAACCTTGTAGCATAGAGAGCCATTGCTGTGCCAAACGTTTTGCTCCTTCACTATTCGGTTTAACCTCAGCGTCAATCAATTTCTCAATATCGACTAATAGTTGAGGCCATTTTTTCATTTCGCGAACATAATTTTCCTTTAAAAAAGCAAACTCATTATCAGATAAATAACGAGCAAAAATACTCAGCTTACTCTCTGAAAAGGCCTTAAGTAAAAACTCAACAACTTCTGGCATTACTCCTAATTTTTCCTGAAATTCAGGTTCTGCAGAATTGATGTTATTTAATTTAACAAGCCATTCTGGATTGGTGCGCGTATTCTGCTCAAGTGTTCTCATCCACTTATGGGCGAGCTTTTGAACGGTTTCACTGCTAGATGATTCTCCAGCATTAAATACCGTATTTACAGTCTGAGTTAACTCTTGCCATTCTTGGTGGCTTTTAGTACCTGATTGTAAAAATGTAAGCTTTTCAAGTTCTTCTTGCGTAAAGTATTTCTCGTACATTGCTATAAGCTCCAGCATATTTAGCCAATCCTCCAAATCAAGTTCTTCACCATTGATGAGCTGAGATTTCAATTGTCCTAGCTGATTTCGCAATTTCTTCTGCTCTGCCAGTCTTTGATCAATTGCTTGAATCTGCCGATCAATAATCGGTAAAAGTGCTAGATTGGGATCTTCAAGAACCGTATAGATTTCGGCTAGCGACATACCCAGCCCTCGTAATGCTTGAATTTGATGCAAACGAGTAATGTCTTTAGGGGTATATAGTCGATAACCAGCATCGGAACGGGCCGAAGGCTGAAGTAAACCGATATCGTCATAGTGATGAAGAGCACGGACAGTAAGTCCTGTTTGCTTAGCCAATTCACCAACTTTTAACAGCATCTTTTTAGCTCCTTCTTCCTTAGGCGTGTTTTATGCTAGGGGCTTACGTTACGTGAGGGTCAACTACTTTAAATCATAATTTTTTATTATTTTATTTTTGATAAATGTTCAGATTTATCTTTTTACTGTGGTTTAACGACCAGAAATTATTCACGATTCTAAAAGTAATTTTTGGTTTTTGACTTTTTTTATATAAAGTATTGAAATACCTAACAAATCAGTAGCAATCGATATTCACCATCTTTTTCAACAGGTGCTCTATGCACACACGGTAAAACCTTTTGAGTTGGATGATCTACTGCTAAGCGCCATAAGTGTCCTGTACCCAAATTTATAGGTTGGGCATGGGCTTTAGGCTGATAATGTAAATCAAAAAAATACTCTGCTAAAAAGCTTTCAAATTCGGCTTCTGGGCCGTCATGTAAAGCTTTGAGCTTTTCTCTAATTTCTGGAATTAAAACTTTTTGTTCAACCTGATCATTGAGAACAATGTCACTAGCCGCACCGTGATAAGTACATAAGAATGTGTTGGTTTCAATAGGGGAACGATCAACATGAAATGAATAGACATCTGTTGAAATAAAATCGAGCTCTTCATCACGTTCATAATGCTTAAGTAAATTAAGTACAGGTGATGCACCCATATCAGTTAAGAACTGCATGTCTTTTAAAATAATATCTCGAGCCAAATCACCTTGTTCTGAAAGCTCAAGTGCCAACAGGTCTTCTGTAGAAATTTCGGTAATATTTTCTTTTAACTCAAGTTTAGCCACAATTTCTTTAAAGTCGCCCACCAAATTTCTATGCCAACAAATAGCATTCTTATTTCCCTGAAAATGTGTATTCACAAGTTCAGCAAAAGTAGATACCACTTCAACTTGCTTGTGGTCAGAAAATGTATTTGTCATATTAAAGTTACATGGCTCAAAATCTTGCCAATCATACACCCTTAGTGCTTATAGGGCTGCAAGCAGTAGCTAAAATTTGCTTAAAAAATGAAGGTAATGCAAGAAAAGTACAATAATGGTATGAAGTTTTGGTTAGGCGTGTTTATTATAAATTGGCTTTGAATAACTGAGAAAAGGTAAGAAGTCGACTATTTTTATAGTCATGAAAGGGAATAAGAAAAGTTTTGAAGTAATAAGGTCACGAGGAAGATATGGAAGGAATTAAAACAATCGGTGTGGTTGGTGTCGGTGTCATTGGTGCAAGCTGGACAGCATTATTTTTATATAAAGGCTTTAAGGTAAAGGTGTATGACCCTTATCCAATAGACGAAGAATTATTTAAAAAGAGAATACAGGCAAATCTTAGTGATTTGCTCGCTTTAGATCAGCAAACAGATTCAAGTCATCATTTACAAGATATTTTCCTAAATTTAGGGCTTTACAACAACTTAAAAGATGCGGTGATTGATGCCGATTTTATTCAAGAAAATGCACCGGAGAGGTTAGATTTAAAGCAAAATTTATATCAAGAAATCACTTCATATTGCCCTGAAAAAACATTAATTGCTTCAAGTTCTTCAGGCTTAAAAGTTTCTGACTTTCAAAAAGATGCAACTCATCCCGAGCGTATTTTTTTAGGTCATCCATTTAACCCACCTCATCTATTACCTTTGGTTGAAATTGTGGGTGGAAAATTAACAGATCCGCAAATTTTAAAGAAAGCTTCCGAGTTTTATCAAAGTTTGGGTAAGCATCCGATTGTTTTAAATAAAGAAGTTAAAGGGCATGTAGCAAATCGTTTACAAGCTGCTTTGTGGCGAGAGGCATTTTCACTGGTTAAAGAAGGGGTGTGTTCGGCAGAAGATGTTGATATCGCAATCACCAGTGGGCCCGGGCTGAGATGGGCTTTATTTGGCCCCTATATAAATATGGAACTTGCCAATCAGAAGGGGTTTAAAGAGGCAATTCACCATTTAGGACCACCTATGACCGAATGGTGGAATGATATGCAAAATTTTCAGCACTCTGAAGAAACTACTGAGTTGCTAGAAGAACAAACTAAAGAGCTTTTAACACATTATAAAGATATCGATTTATCTCAAAAAAGGGATAAAGGACTAGTCGATATTTTAAAATTGAGACAACAATTAGAGTTGGATTAAACCAGTTTTTATGAAAGGCCAAACAGTGCTTTATTGAGGTGTTTGGCTTTTTTATTTTTGAGTATTTCGGTACTATTCCTATTCTTCTTTCCGCACAAAATCTATAAAAAGCTTGCACTCATCGTAAGCTTTTAGACTGATTAATTTACTAGGGCATATGAAACGTTACTGGAAACAAACCGAATCAATAGCTTCACGTTGGACGACCGAACAAGACTGTTTTTTAATAGAAAATAATTCACTTTCTATAGATGAGCTAAAAGAGCATTTACCATTTTCTGAAGATGAAATAAGAGTTCGTAGATCAGTTTTAGGACTCGTAAGACGAGATCAGCAAATGAGACCATATTAATTTTACCAAATGGTAAATTTTAATTGAAAATAAATATTTCAAAAGATAATAATATTTTTAAAAAAATTGCGGATGAGTTATCAAAACCATAATTTTTTTAGGTGATTGTTCAATAGTCTTTACATAAAGCTTTAACTACTTACGTTTGAGTATAATATTGTTTCACTCCTTTACATTTGTTTAATCATAATCAGAACCATAAAACATTTTAAGATCAAAACTTTATAACAATTGAGATTGAGGAGGGTAAAAATGCTAAAGTATTTAGCCGTGGCTGAAAAGGTTTATAAGAATATTAAAAAAAGACGACTTATTCACCAATGACCTTACACAAAATCTGAATTGTTTAATCAGTCAGATACGTAAGGCCATTAAAGGGACTGAGTTTAAACTTAAGTTCAATTATATTGATTTTGACGAGCAGCTCACGAAGCCTCTTAGTGAATGTAAAGTCAAAGTTGATCTAAGTGTAATGCCGAAGTTTGAAAACGAAGGAGAGTATTTGCTCTGGTTAGCAAGTTTTATCGAGCGAATTACCGATGGTGGAAAACCTAAATTTCCACCAATTTCACAATTAATTCCGCACGGATTTAAAATTTCTAAAGAATCATTTCCTGTGACTGTTGCTCCTCCTAAAGAAGAGCATGCAGATATGATTATTAAATATTTTAAATCGGAAGATTTTATGAAAACCAATAAAACTCCTTCGTAAAAGAATATAGAAGTATTCGTCCACCATACTTCTATATATTGCTGGTTTAAATTCAGCCACCGCCTTCTGGGGCGGTTTTTTTATAGGTATTCCTTTATTTACTTCTTTCTAAAAGTAAAACCGGTTTGTCGTAATTACTGTTACACCACTCATGTTTTTTTAGTATAGCTTCTGGAACTTGAGCTATGTCTTTCACAGCAGCAAAACCCAGAGAGCCATAAAAGCCCTCTAACTCGGCAAAGGGTAAACAGTAAAGCATAGAAAAATCTGAATTTTTAATTAAGAAATCAACTACCTTACGGGCGATTCCTAACCCTTCATTGCCCGGAAAAACATAAATTCCACCAAGCTCGCCGCTGTTAGCATCAATACCTACAACTCTACCTTGCCCAACAGTTTTCTCACTAATAGAAGCTAGTACAATAAATTCATCATCATGTGATGGTACAAAATCAATTTCGGCATAGCGTTCGTTTATAGCTTTTAGATCGGCAGGGGTCGCGAATCTTAATGAAATTTCCATCATTTTTTCCTGCAAGTATTATCTATAATATTCAAGACTTCGTTTTTTCAAAAATATTCATACGATATAAAACAAGATAAATAATTTAGCTAATTATTTAAATTAGCCTTTTTCATATAGTGCGTATTAGATTAAAAATGATGCGGATTAATTAACCTTCTAACCGTTTCTTCGAGTTCATCGTAATGATGAATACTTGCATCTGAAAGAGAAGGATGAAGGGTAAGAGTTGGATGAAAATATATTGTTTTCATACCAATTTTTTTGGCACCTTCTATATCTGCTTTGGGATTGTCTCCAATAAAAATACAATCTGATGGCTTACAATCTAGTTGATTGCAAGTGTATAAATAGATTTCAGGATCTGGTTTTCTTAAACCTATAGCTTCAGAAATCACGATAATCGAAAAATAGTCCGTTAATTCTAAAGCATAAAAATTTTTCTCCTGAAAAGGTGTTTTTCCATTGGATACTAAGCCTAATGTGTACCCTTGAGCATGAAGATTTTGAATAGTTTTTGGAGCATTTTCAAATGCTGTAGAGAATTTATTAAAATCATTAATGTAAGATTGCAGCAATTCAGATGTATCATATTTTTTGATATTAAAATCTTTAATTAATTGACTGTAAACAATATCTTTCCAAACGCTTCCGTTATTGTCTAGCTCTATGAATCGGTTAATAAAAGATTTTTTTAGCTCATGGGGTACCAAGTTTAAGTAGCTTACTTGCCAGTTAAGAAATTTTAAAAGTGATTCATTTCGGTTAAGAATAGTTTGATCTAGGTCAAACAAGAGAACTTTTTTCATTTTTAGCATCTTTTATAAATAGATTAATATTTATAGCGAATTTCTATCTATTGTTCAGTTTAATTAAAATACTTTTACGATTATTCTTTGAATAACTCTAAATCAAAATAGCCCATCATAAGGAATTGCTAAAAGCCACTCATGATGGGCTTTTGTACTTAAGGATTTATAGAATCAACAGCTTGAAGCATGCCTGTAAATAATATTGCTAGTTTTGATTCGGGTTGTGGCTCATTTCCATTTGCGGTAAATACGGCACACACTTTATGGCCTTTTTGAGTTTTTCCAATTACAGAAAAGTTGATGACGCCGTATTCGGATCCACCTTTGAAACCAATCTTTTGCCAATTTAAATTTTTAAAAAGTGGATTTAAAGAACTGTTCAGAGCCGGAGCATCTTGAACACTTTCAAGAAGAGGACAAATCTCATGGGCTGACATATACCATTCAGCATCTTGCCAAGTAGCCGATTTTCCAATGCTACTCACACTTGGTAGCGGTAGTTTGTCTAGCTCAGCGAGTGCTTCTAGACGAGCCGACTTTGTTCCTGTTTTAAACTTATTTCTGAGCTTTTCATTACTTGGGTCAATCAGTTGAAATAGCTCTCGTGTCGTCAGCAGAGGAGAATTTCTAGGTGACAACGCTTCTATACGAGGTTTCTTTAATACCTCTATCAAGCTATCGGTTGCTGTATTATCGCTAATTTGTATCATTAACTGTGCAAGAAGTTCGAGATTTACAGGCGTACCAGCAGGCAAGTTTTGTAAAACTCCAGTTGGCAATGAGCGATTCTTTTCTTTTAAAGAAACAATAGTTTCTCTTTTTAATTCGCCTTTTTTTATCGCATCTTCATAAGTTTTTAAAACCAGTAACTTAAAAGTCGAACCGACAGCCATAGGAGTTTTATCGTTTTCTACAACCACAGGCTTGTTATCTACAATAACTAAAAGAGATGTTTTACCGATTGCATTTTCATGTAGATCTTTAACCATTTCGTCTAGGCTTATTGTCTTAAAATGAGGCGCGCTAAACCAAAGAGTACTAATTTGTCCTTGCTCATTTAAGCTAATTGAAACGGGTAATTCTCCCTTTTCGAAATTAATAGTCCCAGAGCCATTTGAAACATTAATACTTTTAAGAGCACCTAAAGAGACTTTTAAATCATCAACAATTTTTTGAATTTGTGTGATGGGAACTTGTCCTAAAAATTGAGGGCTAAATAAAGAAGCTTCTATGGGTTTATCTGCAAAAATTAATGAAAGTGTAGTCGATAAATTATCCATTTTTTGTTCTGTCGCTGCATGAGTAGTAGAAATAACAATAGGGGAAACATTCAAAGCCGTAACACCTACAGCAAAAAATAAAGCTCTAGTTGCGTACATTTTCTTGGTGAGAAAGTTCTTCATTAAATGTCCTCTTATATTCAGACTTATTTACAGTTTTTTATAAAATAGTTTTAAAGTACTCATTCATTTTGGCCTATCAAACCTAATATATCTATATAAATTTCATAAGTTTTATAAACCAGTTTTTAAAACTTAATTATTTTAAAAAGGCAGAAGAAACAGAAAAATATTTAATCTTTTTTGAGAGTATTTAAGTAAATATTCAAAGAATTAAAATGTAAAATGATTACATTAACTATCAATAAATCTGAAAGATTCTAACTTTTATGATCAAGAAAAAGTAGTTATCTTAATCAGGCTTGAGCACAAACTCTTAAAGTGCTCCTTTTTAGTTTGATTTTTTAGGTATTTAAAATGAATAAAATGCATGTAACTTTGGCTGTAGTGGTTGGTTTAATTATTGGTGTTGTAGTCGGTGCGATAGGTTACTCTAAAACGGCCGCACGTTATGATGCGATGACCACCGCATGTGTAATGGTGAATCAGGCAGTTGAACATGAAATCTTGAAGCCTGAACAAGTAAAAGAGTTAGGTGAGCTTACAGGCCAAACCCTTAAGAAAGATTATGCTTCTGTGGCATCAAAGTTTAAGTTTTCTGAAAATCAATTAGGTAATGCCTCTGAAGGTTCTAATTGTAGCCAGTTTATTGTTGGTGTGAATGCAGCACAGTAACCACGTGTGATGTTATAAAAATTACCTTCAATTACTTTTAATTTATAACGATCAACCGTCCTTAAGGGCGGTTGATGCAATTTATAGTATTTTATATTTGTAGATTTTAGAAGAATGAAAACATTGAATACATTTAGCTTTAAGTAAGTTTCTATCAAAAGCTCAACGTTATTTTTTAAGTGAAATAAATCAAATTTAACTAAAAACGAATAAATGGGTAGCCTAACTCAGCTAAAAGCTTACATACTATAAAAGTAAAGGAATTTTTAAGACAGGACGAAACGTGAATTTAAAGAATCTTGAAGCATTTTACTGGGTGGTGACTTTAAATAGCTTCAATAAGGCAGCAACTAAATTACAAACCACGCAGCCTGCGGTATCTCAAAAAATCACATCTCTTGAAAATGAATTAGGTTTTAAAGTTTTAGACCGGAGCTTGCGGCAGTTTAAACTGACCCATAAAGGCATGACATTATTTAAGTATGCTGAAAAGTTTATGCGTTTAGAAACTGATCTGGTTGCAGAGCTTACCGAAAATCAGCACCTGACCGGAACCATACGTTTAGGCGTTTCCGAAACCATTGTGTATACATGGTTGGTTGAATATATCGAAAAAGTTCAACAGGAATTCCCAAAAGTTTCGGTTGAAATTGTGGTAGATCTGACCCCTAACTTGCAAGAAGGGGTACGTACAGGCGACTTGGACATGGCCTTTTTGCTTGGGCCAACTTTGGCTTTTGAATGTATTGAGCAGTCGCTTTGTAACTTTGAACTGAGTTTCTTGGCGGCGCCATCTTTTAAAGGTGGAATTGGGCAAATGTCTTTTAAAACCTTAATGTCGCATACCATTTTAACCTATCCAAAAATTACCTATCCCTATAAAGAATTAAAGGCAAAAATGAAAGAAAAGGGGATTGATGAACCACTTTCTATTACTAGTTATTCTTTAGCGACGTTATTGCGTCTAGCCGAGCAAGGTTTGGGTATTGCGGTCGTGCCGACCTTAACGGCATTAAAGGAAATTACCGACGGACGATTGGAAATATTAAATACGCCCATCCGTTTAAAAACCTTTCATTTCACGTCTATTTATATTCATGGTAATGACGTTGCTTTGAAAGAAAAATTAACTGAAGTAGCGGTTCAGGTTTCAGAAAGTGCCATGAAAAGACTCAATGAACAAATTAAAAAATAAGATGTTTCTTGGATGCTTTTTACTCCTGTTTTTTCTTATTAAAAAAAGCTGTTTTGTAGGTAAAACGATAAAAGCAGCTTATGTACTTCAATAAGTAAAATTTATCTCACTCTTTATTTTGAGTATAAATTTATAAAAATCAAAATCTTAAAATTTTAAATTTCTGTAAAAAGTCTTATTGTTCGTAGGGATTAGCTATGTTCTTATTTTAAACACAAGATTTGATCACCGATTGTGTTGATTGGGGAACAGGGAATCTTTGTCATTTAAAAGGATTAAAGAATATCGTTTGGGACAAAAAATGATGTTCTTGATTCAATTTGAAAATAGCGTTGTTAAGCTCAAATGGATGAGGAACGCATTAATATGTCTTTACTGAAATCTTCTTTTTTATCAGATCGCCAATGGGCCATTGTTGCCTCAATTTTTATGATGGCGACCTCTGCAATGGGGCCAGGATTTTTAACCCAAACTGCTGTATTTACAGTTAAGTTAGGTGCTGCATTTGGCTTTGCAATTTTAATTTCTATTTTGATTGATTATGTCGTCCAACAAAATATCTGGCGAGTAGTGACACTTACCCAGATGCGTGCATCAGACATTGCCAATAAAGCCTTACTGGGTAGTGGTTATTTACTGGCGTTTCTGGTGATATTGGGTGGGTTTTTCTTTAGTGTCGGTAATATTGCAGGTGCAGCTTTAGGTTTAAATGCACTTTTTGGCCTAGATACAAAGTGGGGCGGTATTTTAAGTGGCGCCTTAGCCATTTTGATTTTTGCCTCTAAAAAAGCCACGCTTGCCATGGATAAAAGCATGATCGTGTTGGGATTGCTTAAAATCTTGCTGATTATTATTGTGGCCGTCATTGTAATGCCTCCTGTTGGGCAAGCAGTTCAGCAAACCTTTGCTCCAGACCAAATCGACTTTGCCATTATTACCACTATTGTTGGCGGTACAGTTGGTGGTTATATCTGTTACGCAGGTGCGCATCGCTTACTCGATAAAGGCGCTATTGGACCTGAAAATATTAATGAAGTTGCCAAAGCTGCGACCAAGGGCATTATTGTAGTCGGCATCATGCGTTATGTGTTGTTCTTAGCATTCTTAGGTGTGGTGGTAAGCGGTGCTCATATTGATTTAGCCAGTCACGATGCCAATCCGGCAGCCCAAGCATTCCAATATGCGGCAGGCACATTTGGTTTTAAATTATTTGGTTTAATTTTCTGGGCAGCTGGTATTAGTAGCACGATCGGCGCAGCATATACCTCAGTTTCATTCTTTACTGCATTTAAAAAGAACTTAACACCAAAACAGACCAACTATACGACCATTACCTTTATCGCATTAGCGTTATTGCTCTATGTGTTATTGGGTGCAACTCCGGCAGGCCTACTCATTTTCGTAGGTGGTTTTAACGGATTGGTGTTGCCAATTGGCCTTACAATTTTTGTGTATGTGGCTGCATGCCGTAAAGATTTAATGGGTAATTATAACTATCCAAAGTGGTTGCTTATTTTAGGTGGATTAACATGTTTGTTGACGTGGTGGATGGGCTATATGTCATTTACGACAGTATTTAATTATTTGACCAAACTTTAAGCCAGACGACATGAATTGATAAAGGAATAATGCCATGTTTGTAGATTTAAATAGTGATTTGGGCGAAAGCTTTGGCTCATGGAAAATGGGTAATGATGACCAGATTTTACCTGTTGTGACCAGTGCCAACATTGCTTGTGGTTTTCATGCTGGTGACCCGCTCGGCATTTTAAAAACAGTTCGTAAAGCGGTTGAACTTGGCGTGACTATTGGCGCTCACGTGTCTTATCCAGACCTTGTTGGATTTGGCCGTCGTAATATGGATTTGTCACGTGACGAACTCATTGCCGACGTGCTTTACCAAATTTCTGCACTCGATGGTTTAGCGAAAGTAGCTGGCTCAAAAGTGCAGTACGTTAAACCACACGGTGCACTCTACAACACCATTGCCCATGACCAAGCTCAGGCAGCAGCCGTAATTGATGCCATTAAAATGTATAACCCTGAACTGGTTTTAGTTGCTTTGGCGGGGTCTAACTTGGTAGAGCAAGCACGAGCTGCTGGTTTAAAAGTTGTGTCCGAAGCATTTGCAGACCGTGCTTATAACAGCGATGGTTCATTGGTGTCTCGCCGTTTAGAAGGTGCGGTTTTACACGACTCGGCATTTGTTGCGAGCCGTGTGGTGTCTATGCTTAAAAATGGTGGGGTTGAGTCAATTGATGGTGTATTTACCCCAATTCAGGCTGACACGATTTGCTTACACGGCGATACCGACGGTGCACTAGAAATGTCGGCTGCCATTAAAGCCGAGCTTGTAAAAAATAATATTGAAATTCGACCATTTGTAAATAAAGCATAAGGAAGAGCGCAATGTATAAGGATATTAAAGTCGACCCAGCTCAGCTTGAAGCCGCATTACATGCACGTTTAAAAATCCGTGCAGGTTTCGATAAACCAACGGCGGGCATGGCTGCGGGTATGACGCAGGTCAACATGATTTCAGTGCCAAGAGATTGGGCATATGACTTTTTACTCTATGCACACCGTAACCCGCAAAGCTGCCCAGTGCTTGATGTGCTCGAAGAAGGCATCTATGCAACTAAGCTTGCAGCAGATTCAGACATTCGAACTGACTTTCCACGTTATCGCATTTGGAAAGATGGCGAAATGGTCGATGAAGTGACCGATGCGAGAGAGATTTATAATGCTCATCCTGATTTAGTGACTTTCTTAATTGGCTGTAGTTTTTCGTTTGAAACAGCTTTGCAAGAAGCGGGGATTGAAGTTCGCCACATTCATGATGACACCAATGTGCCGATGTATCTGAGCAATATAAAGTGCGAACCGGCAGGGCGTATTTCAGGAAATATGGTGGTTTCCATGCGACCAATTCCATCTCATCAAATTAGTGAAGCAGTAAAAATTACAGCGCGTATGCCAAGTGTACATGGGGCACCTGTACATATCGGGCACCCTGAAAGCTTAGGTATTAAGGATGTAAATAAGCCTGACTTTGGTGATGCTTCCCGTATTGAAGCGGGTGAAATTCCAGTATTTTGGGCATGTGGGGTAACACCGCAAGCAGCAGTCATGAACTCGAAAATTCCTTTTGCGATTAGTCATGCACCGGGTTACATGTTTATTACCGATATTCCTGACCGTGCTTGGATGGGCTAAATAGCTAAAGAAGAATTAAAAAGGATAAGCAAATGCGTTTTTTATCGGTAAACGCCGATTGTTTTCTTATTGAGCTTGCGAGCTTAGAAGAAACATTGGCGTTGTACAATAAATTGCAAAATACGCAATTGAATGGAATTAAAGACTTAGTCCCCGCTGCAAAAACAATTTTGGTTTTTTTTAATGAGATCGAAACCAGTTTTAAAACGCTGGTTGCTTCAATTCAGAGCCTCAAAATTGATTCTGGATTTGAGCGTAGCGGCCAAGAAGTGATTGTGCCGATTTGCTATAACGGCGAAGACCTTGCGCAAGTTGCCGAGTTACAAGGGCTGACTGTTGCTGATGTGATTAGAAAACATCACCAAAGCGTGTGGAATGTGGCTTTTATTGGGTTTGCGCCGGGCTTTGCGTATATGAGCAGTCCCGATAAGCCTTTTACCGATATTCCACGCTTAACGGTTCCCCGTAAAAAAATACCGTCAGGCTCTTTGGGGTTGGCTGGAAAATACTCTGGTATTTACCCAAAAGACAGTCCGGGTGGTTGGCAGCTGATTGGTACAACAACAGAAAAAATGTGGGATTTAGAGCGTAAAAATCCTGCATTGCTGTTACCGGGTATGACCGTACATTTTGAAGATGTCACGCATCGACCAACTACTGTGACTGTACCGCAACAAATCACGCTTAAGGTTGAGTCTAAACAGTCTAAGTCTGTGCCACTTTTTACGATCACGGCGCCAAGTCTACAAATGCTTATTCAAGACGAAGGGCGTTTAAACCAGACCAATATTGGTGTTGGCGTGGCTGGTGCAATGGATTTATCTGCCATGCATAGTGCCAACCGTATTGTGGGTAACCCAACCGATACACCTGTCATTGAAGTTTTAAATGGCGGCCTAAAAGCCAAAATGCAGCATGCAGGCGTTATTGCGGTGGCAGGCGCGATCTCAAACATTCGTGTGAAATTTGCCGATGGTCAAACCGCAGACTTTGCAAGCTATCAACCGATTGATTTGGACGAAGGCGATGAATTTCAAATTCTGCCGCCGACAGCAGGCTTAAGAAACTATCTGGCAGTTCGCGGTGGTATCGACGTTGAACCAGTGCTCAATAGTGCTTCGTTTGATAGCTTGGCAGTGTTAGGGCCAGAGCCTTTAAAGCTTGGAGATACCATTTATCAGGGACAGGTAAAGGCAACCAACATTAGTGTAAATGAAGTGGGTAAAAGTGATTTGCCAAAAGCTGGCGAAGTCGTTGAGCTAGATATTGTGATGGGCCCACGTACAGACTGGTTTGAACAAGACAGTATTGAACTGCTCTGTCAGCAAGAATGGTTGGTAACCAATGAAAGCAACCGCGTCGGGCTAAGACTTTCAGGTGCACAGCCTTTATCTCGCAAAATCACCCATGAACTGGAAAGTGAAGGCACATGCATTGGCGCTTTGCAAATTCCACCGAGTGGTCAGCCCGTTTTGTTTATGAATGATCACCCTTTAACGGGCGGATATCCGGTCATTGCCTCAGTTGCTAAACACCATTGGGATTTGGTGGCACAGATTCCGGCAGGTTGCCGCATCAAATTTAAAAAAATTGCCGAATTTACAGATTTTGAGAATGAATGATGAATACAGAAAAATTATTGATTGCTAACCGTGGTGAAATTGCTGTTCGTATTATTCATGCTTGTCGTGATATGGGAATTTCTTCAGTCGCGTTATATGCAGATGACGATATTGGTAGCATGCATGTTGAACTTGCGGATGAAGCATGGGGCTTGGCTGGTGCAACTGCCAGTGAAACCTACCTAAATATTCCAGCCATTATTGAAGTTGCAAAAAAATCAAAAGCGACCATGGTCCATCCGGGTTATGGCTTTTTATCTGAACGTGCTGAATTTGCCCAAGCTGTGATTGATGCGGGCTTAAAATGGGTAGGGCCATCTCCAAGTGCCATTGAAAAACTAGGTGATAAAATCGAAGCACGTAAAATTGCAGCTTCGGTTGGTGCGCCGTTGGTTCAGGGTACACAAGACCCACTTAATAATGCAGATGAAGCTTTAGAGTTTGCCAAACAATATGGTTTACCAATTGCCATTAAAGCCGCATTCGGTGGTGGTGGCCGTGGCTTAAAAGTCGCGTGGAAACTCGAAGAAGTGAAAGAGCTTTATGAGTCGGCAGTACGAGAGGCAAAAGCTGCCTTTGGTCGTGGTGAATGTTTTGTCGAGCAATATTTAGATAAACCGCGCCATGTAGAAGCGCAAGTAATAGCCGACCAACATGGCAATATTGTGGTACTGGGTACACGCGATTGCTCGTTGCAACGCCGTAACCAGAAGTTAGTTGAAGAAGCACCAGCGCCATTTATTAGCGATGAGATTTATCAGCAAATTTTAAGCTCGGCAAAAAACATTTGTCAGGCTGCAAACTATGTGGGTGCGGGTACAGTTGAATATTTACTGAGTCGTGACGGCAAGCTTTCATTCTTAGAAGTAAACACACGTTTGCAAGTTGAGCACCCAGTGACCGAAGAAACCTCAAAAGTCGATTTGGTCGTTGAACAAATTCGCGTGGCTCAAGGTGAAGTGCTTTCTATTAAAGAAACTCCAAAAGCACAAGGTCATGCGATAGAGTTCCGTATTAATGCCGAAGACCCAGCCCGTGGGTTTATTCCGGCCTTTGGTGTGTTGAGTTTGTTTGAAGCGCCGTTTGGTAACGGGGTACGCATGGACACTGGCGTTCGCACGGGTTCATTAGTATCTAGCCACTTTGACTCACTCATGGCAAAACTGATTGTCAGTGGTCCAACCCGCGAAGTTGCAATTGCCCGTGCGAAACGTGCTTTGAAACAATTCAAAATTGAAGGCGTGGCGTCGGTTTTAGACTTCCACCGTGCGGTACTCAATGAACCTGACTTTACCGATGAATTTAATGTACATACACGCTGGATCGAAAATGACTTTAAACAAGAGTTAAAGCCAACCAAACGCGGCATTCCAAACCATCAACAACCAATGCTGCTCAGCTACATTGAAATTGATGGCAAGTTACACCGTCTAGGTTTACCTGCGGGCATGTTTGCACAAGGGCCAGCAACCGCCGTTCAAGCCCAAACAGCCGAGCCAGAAGTCAGTGCCGAGCATTTACTGGCACCCATCAATGGTGTGATTAGTGCTTGGAAAGTTGAAAATGGTGAGCAGGTCACCGAGGGGCAAGTGGTTGCCATTATGGAAGCCATGAAAATGGAAGTGCAGGTACTGGCACATCGAAGTGGTGTTATTCAGATTGGTGCCGAAAAAGGCACGACCTGCCATGCAGAAACTGCCATTGCGAGTATTCACTAAGCTATGAACTGTTTTAAATTGATTGAGTCTTAGTTCGCTAAGACTCAACATAACCTTTATCTATCAAATCAGTGAGGAATTTTTTCAACGTTGTCGTTAACGAATTTCGTCTTGAAAAAACACAGTAATTATGAGATATTTGTCACAGTTTGGTGATACTAAAAATTAATCACTGTATTGAAAGCTCGCATATGCGGGCTTTAATTTTTAGCCCAGTTTAAGCATTTCTCACTTAATGAGCTGGCAGCATAAAAACAATTTGAGAATTTGGCACTCACTCAAAGGCGAATTGAAGAAAGCGAATGAAAATTCTACCTTCATCTGAATATGATCAAATTCTAAAATACAGTGTCTACTGGCTCGTCATTTCGATTGTGATTGGAGTCGTTGCAGGGTTGGCATCGACTTTAATTTTTGTGGCTTTTGATATTTCAAATAAAGTGAGAAGCCTGCATCACTGGCTCATCTACTTTTTGCCTTTCGTGGGGTTTGGTATTGGTTATCTCATTAAAAAATATGGATCACCGATTGAACGTGGAACTCATTTACTCATAGATGAAATTCATCAACCCAAGTCGTTTATTCCAAAACGAATGAGTCCCATCATTTTTATTACCTCAATTTTAACGCAGTTGTTTGGTGGTTCGGCAGGGCGAGAGGCGCCAGCGGTTCAGCTTTCGGGTGCTTTAATTGACCACCTGAGCCATATTTTAAAAATCTCGGAAGATAACCGAAAAATTTGCTTAATCGCCAGTATCGGCGCGGGCTTTGCTGGGGTGTTTGGCTTGCCTCTGGCGGGTGCAATCTATGGTTTAGAAATTACTGCCTTAGGTAATTTAAGATACTCAGCCATTTTTCCATGTTTTGTGTCGGCGCTGATTGCTTCGGCCATACCTGAGCTATTCGAAATTGTTCATCCGCATGTTTTTTATGTGATTAGTGAATTTCCAGCCATTCATTTTGGAACGCTCATGAGCCTGATTGCGGCAGGGTTGATCTTTGGTTTAGTTGCGCGTTTCTTTATTGCAGCTATTCATTTTGCGAGTGATGTCTTTTATAAATATGTTCGGTATTTGCCTTTAAGAACGATGGTGGGTGGTATCGTCATTATGCTACTCACTTTGTTCACTGCGCATCAGCAATACAATGGTTTGGGTACAGATAAAATCATTTCATCTTTTTATGTGCCGATTGAGTTTTACGACTTTTTTAACAAGACCATTTTTACTGCCATTACTTTAGGTTCGGGTTTTAAAGGTGGTGAAATTACACCACTCTTTTATGTGGGTGCGACATTAGGTAATGCTTTAGGGGCGGTTTTAAACCTGCCTATTTCATTGCTTGCAGGCTTAGGGTTGGTCAGTCTTTTTTCAGGCGCGAGTAAGGCACCGTTAACCTCTATTATTTTAGCTGTTGAGCTATTTGGAATGAATGTTGCCACTTATGCGATTATTACTTGTTTGTTGGCAGCGCTATTTTCAGGGGATTGTGGGTTGTATCGCCGTAAAAAGTTGATGGATTGATTAAGGCTTTGTAAGGAGTTGAGTGGTTTTAGGTTGCTTAATTCCTATTAAATCTTCTTTTTTAATAATAATGATAAAAATTAGCCTAGTAAGTAAAATACTTCTAAAAATATGAAAAGAATTGAATTTATATTTTATAAAAGAAGATGGAAATTAATTTTAATGAACAATTATTGTTTTCTAAATATTTAAATCATGGGTATACATTAATAAAAATTAAAAATATTTAAAAAATTTCCAAAATGTTTCAATTATGAATTTTTTATGACATTTATTGTTGATTATGAATGATTCATGTAGTTTTTGTTTGATTTTTTATCTATTTGGTAAATTAAAAATAATATTTTATGCAAAACAAAATTTTTTTTACTCACGCTTTTTTTCTTTTATATGGGTTAGCTACGCATGCTTATGCTATCGATGATATTTCTTTACCAGATCGTATACGTCAGGAACAACGTTTAAAAGAGCTTAATCAACAATTAGAAGCGCAAATCACTCAACTTCCACCTAAACCTGTCACTACCCAATTGCAGGATTTTAAAACTATAGTTGTTCCGGAAGAGCCATGTGTTCAGGTCAAGAATATTAATTTTGATAGCAAAACGTTACAGGACCCTGAATATTATAAATTTCACTTTATGCTTCGGGCAATCTGGAACCATCCCCAGAAGATCATTGGCGAATGTATCGGTACGCAAAGCTTACATAACCTCGTTAATTTTGCCCAAAATGAGTTGATTAAAAAAGGATTTATTACCAGTCAGGTTACTGTTGACCCTCAAGATATCCAGCAAGGTTCTTTGCGACTTGGTGTGCAGATTGGGCGCTTACGTAAAATCATCGTAGAAGGTGAGCAACTCTCCTTATTACAACTTAAAGCAGCTTTACCCTTTAAAGAAGGTGATTTCCTGAATTTACAACAACTTGATCAGGGGCTAGAAAACTTAAAACGAGCTTATACGGTAGATATACAAATTTTGCCGTCAAACGAGTCTGTTCAGGAAACTCAAGGTTATAGCGATCTGGTTATTAAGTTACAGGCACATTCAAAGATCAGTTTAAATTTAGGCTTGGATAATTCAGGTAGTAAAGATACTGGTAAATACATCGGTAGCTTAGGAGTCAATATTAACAATCCATTCTACTTAAGCGATTCTCTTTCCTTTAATTTTAGTCATTCATTAGATAACTTACATCGAGACTTAAATAAAAACTACTTTGTAAGTTATCAGCTTCCGTTAGGAAACTATGATTTCAGTACTAGCTATAGCCGTTATCAATACGAGCAAAATGTATTGGGTGCAAATAGTGTACTACGTTATCACGGCTTAAGTGAGCAGGGTAACTTGAATGTATCTCGAGTCCTTAGCCGAAGTGGGCAACATAAAACCAGTCTCTATGGCAAGCTCTACCATAAGCAAAACTCAAACTTTATTGATGATATTGAAATTGAAGTTCAACGTAGAAGAACGTCAGGCTGGAATGCAGGAATACAACATCGGCAATATCTGGGGGTTGCTGTATTAGATGCAGGCTTGGATTATCGGCATGGTACAGGTGCCTTTGATGCATTATTAGCACCAGAAGAACAAATTAAGGATGTTGATAAAAATCCATTACCGCCAGAAGGGTATTCCCGTGCTCCGATCTGGAGTGCCGATTTACGTTTTCAAATGCCATTTCAGCTTTTGGATACGCCAGCCCAATACCGTCTGAACTGGCGTGGACAATATGCTCCACGAGTTTTAGTGCCTAATGATCGTTTTTATATCGGTGGTCGTTATAGCGTCCGAGGTTTCGATGGTGAATTGATGCTATCAGGCGATAACGGACAGTATTTACAACAGGAAATCAGCGTAAATACACAACTTCCTAATACTCAATTTTACATGGCTGTAGATCAGGGCTGGGTGAACGGTGAGAACAGTATTGCCGGACAGCGCCATCTGATGGGGAGTGTCGTAGGACTACGAAGTTATCTGAACCATTTTTATATTGATGCCTTTACAGGGCGAGGCCTAATCGCACCAAAGAGTATAAAAAAAGACTGGATTTTGGGATTTAGTCTAAATGCTTTTTATTAATTTTATTAATAACTTGAGATTCATTTTAATTAGAGAAAACTGACTTATGAATAAAAATCTTTATCGAATCATTTTTAACAAAGCCCGTAACATGTTTATGGCAGTTGCCGAGAATGTCAGAAGCCAGAGCAAGGCGGCAGGGCAATCTAGTTCCTCAGAAATAGTGAGTTATGGGCAATCATCGGGACAAGAAAAATCATTTCATCAACTGTGGCATGTCAAGGCATTAGTGACAAGTATGAGCTTATTGGTGCCTTTTGCTCCAGTCTATGCTGATATCGTTGCAGATAGTGCAGCGAATGCTGCAAACCGAGCTATCATAGCTGCTGGTAAGAACTCAGCAGGTAAAACTGTTCCAGTGGTTAACATTCAGACTCCTAAAAATGGTATTTCCCACAATATCTATAAACAGTTTGATGTATTGGCTGAAGGTGCTGTTTTAAATAACAGCCGCCAAGGGGCTACCACTAAAACCGTAGGAGCAGTGGCGGCAAACCCATTTTTAGCGACTGGTGAAGCGCGTGTCATCCTCAATGAAGTAAATTCATCAGCCGCTTCACGTTTTGAGGGGAACTTGGAAGTTGCAGGGCAAATGGCAGATGTCATTATTGCCAACCCATCTGGAATTAACATTAAAGGTGGTGGTTTTATTAATGCCAATAAGGCAATTTTTACCACAGGTAAACCTCAATTAAATGCCGATGGTAGTATTAAACAGTTCACAGTTGATCAAGGAAGAATTACGGTTTCAGCAAATCCTAACTCTAAGTTTGGATTAGGGGGAAATAATAATGATGCAAACTATGTTGACCTCTATGCTCGTGCATTAGAACTTAGTGCTGAGCTACGTGCCAAAAATGATATTCAGGTGATTGCAGGGGCAAATAATGTCAGTGCAGATTTACAGGAGGTTACAGCTAAAACAGGTACTGGAACTGCACCGGCATTGGCTGTGGATGTTAAAGCGCTGGGTGGGATGTATGCCAACAACATCTATTTGATGGGAACTGAAAAAGGTTTGGGCGTGACTAACGCAGGGACCATTCAGGCAGTCAACAATCTGGTAATTACAAGTGCAGGGAAAATTGAAAATAACGGAACCATCAAAACTACAGGTAGCCAAAATTCTGTATTAAATTTATCTAGTCAAAATAATGGAGATTTTACCTCTTCGGGGGCAATCCAATCAAATGGCAATATATTTATAAGTTCAGATAGAAACTTGGCATTGAATGGAGGGAAAATAGATAAATTAGGAACAACGTTAAGCTCTATTTTCTTATCGGCTAAAGGAGATGTTAGCTTACAAAATGATGTAAATATTCAAAATGCTGGAGTTGGAGGGGGCATCTATAGTGACTCATTGAATTTCAACTTAGGAAAGGACAGCAACATCTTAAGTCAAGGTGATATTTCTCTATTAGCAAACAATAATATTGATATACAAAATGGAAAAGGGATCACTAGTAATAATGATCTTAGCATCCAATCAAAAAATAATTTAAATATTGCTAACTCCAGCATTGAGTCTAAAGCTGGAAATGTAAATTTAATAAGTTTGGGTAATACTGCAAGTTCTTTGTTAGGTATTAATAATACCAAACTTTATGCTGGAAAAGATTTTAATATTAAGGGTGCAAAAAATATAAAACTAAATAGCTCTATTGTTCAGGAAAATTCTAATAATATAAATCTATACGCTGGTAATGATATTGAGATCGGTAATGATGTCAGTCCTGTGAGCTTAAAAACACAAGGTACGATAAATATAGCTGCAAAAAATAATCTTATCCTTCGCACCGATACAAGCTTACTGACAAAAAAAGATATTGATGTGCAAACTGACATCGGTAACCTGTATGCAAAAAGTCTCAATGTAAGCTCATCTGAAGGTAAAGTTTCAATTTTGGGGAATGGGAATGTAAATCTTGAGACTCAAAATGATGGATGGTATACCCTAAAAAATAGAATAAATGCAAAAAATGGAATTATCCTAGGGTCAAAAGGCGAAAATGCTATTACAAAAATAAATACGGTGGATCTTAAGTCTACAGATGGAAATGTATTACTTCTTTCTGGCGGGGATCTAACACTAGATGGCAATAATGGCTATACCACGGGTATGAAAGCTGCAGTTGCATCAGGTTTTATTAATGCAAAAGACGTAACTTTGTGGAGTAAAACCGGAGTTTTAGATATAAGCAGCGGTGTAATTAATGCATCGAATGGTGGAATATCAATTCGGGCAGGAAACAATGCTCAAGTACATGATATTGATTTAAACTCCACAAAAAATATTGAAATAAACTCCGATAAAGATCTTATATTAGAACGCACAAATACCAGAGCAAATCAACATATTGCCCTAAGCTCGAAGGGGAATATCAATGCTTATCAAAATTATATTTTAGATGCTAAAGGTGTTTTATCTGCAATTAGTAACGGAAGTATTGATGGGCAAGGGTATGGTGGAGCAGTTATTGTTGAGGCAAACCAGCTATCGAATAACGGAATAGATTTTAGAGCAACTGGAAGTGAGTTACTTCAATTAGATACTAAACTAAAAAATATAAACGGTAACTTGTCGATTCAGCTTAATAAAGACTTTGTCATTAAACCAACTCATGGGCATGACACAATCACATTAGTTGCAGAAAATGATATTGATGTTCGGTCTAAACAAGGAGCCATAAGGATTGAAGGTGAAAATTTTGCACCTAATCTAAATGAAGCAGGTTTTGTTGGCATCATCTCTAGGAAAGGTGGTCTTAGTTTAGAAGGTACAAGCGTCGATATTAAAGGAACAAAAATAAATGTTCAAAAAGATATCAATATCGTTTCAACAAAGGGAGACCTTGTGATTGATGGGATTGCTGATAAAGTCAATGGCGTATCCAAGAAGAAAGATTTAATCAACAGTCAGGATGATCAGGAAAAGAAAAATTTTATCGCTAACACAATCACTGGGGTGGAAAACTTTAATAGCGAGTTATCTACGAATACTGGAAATATTAATATATCTTCTAAAAAAGGAGTTTCAATTACTGGCGCAAATATTGATGCAAAACAAGGAATAGTTAATATTCAAGCTCAGGGTGTTTTAAATGGGAAATATCGAGCTACTGCAAAAAAAGAAGGGACCACTGCAAAAGAACTAAGTGCAAGTATTATTATTGACGGTAATTTGGATGTATACGAAAAGGGTAACGAGACTGACCAGAATTACAGTTATAGAGAGTATGTAAATCCAACGAATATAAACGGAAATAAAGGGGTAAACATACGTGCTATAGGGAAAACTGTTAATGACAATTTAGTACTGCAAGGTGTAGGGATTAATTCTGCTCAAGGTGATGTAAATATTGAAGCAGATAAAAGTATATTGTTTGATACGGCACTTGAAACTTTATATGACCGTAGTACAAAAACAGAAACGAAAAGATCTTGGTATGGTAAGAAAAAAACTACCACCACAACAACGATTGGAGATGTTGTAACACCTGCTTCTGTTGATATTTATGGTAAGAATATTAACGTTATCAGCCAATTTAAAAACCCGTTACGGGCAGATGGTACAAGAGATCCTGCTTTGAATACATCTGTAGATATTTATTCTGCCCGATTTAATGCTAATGGCGGAAAAATTTCAATTCGATCTGGCGGAGACCTGAATTTTTTAACTGTAGCTGCTGTGAATAACTCAAACGTAAATCAGGTTAAAAAATCTTCATGGTTAGGGATTAATCTTGGTACGTCAAAAACCAATGCAACCAGAAATCAAACTACAGAAATACCTGCAAAATTAAAAGCTGATTATATTGGTACAAAATCAGGATATGACACAAGACTTGAAGGGACCGAGTTTACGTATCTCAAAAGTGCTACAATTGAGGCAGGGGGAACGATTACTTTAGTTCCTGCAAAGAATCTAGTTGAAGAAAGCCTAAATAGAAAAAAGAACTCTGTTGTCTGGCAGTCTATGCAGGACAAAGGATCAATTACTGAAACTGCACAGCTCCCTAATTTTAATGGACCACAACCCCCAGTTTTTAATGCAGCAGGTGGTTTAAGTGTACAAGTTCCTATTAGTGAAAAAGATGTTAATAAAGTCGAATTACGTGATGCAATTTTAAAATTAGCAAATCAACCGGGAAGCGCCTATCTTAAAGATTTAGTAAACCGTAAAGATATAGATTGGCAAACAGTTTTATTAACCCAAAAGGATTGGGATTATAAATCACAAGGTCTCACAGCGGCTGGAGCTGCCATTATTGTTATCATTGTGACAATTGCTACGATGGGTTCAGGTACTGCTGCAGCGGCTGGAGCAGCGGGGGGAACCGCAGCAAGTGGTACAACTGTAGGACTGGGTGCAAGTATGCTTGGAACTGCTGGAGTGACGACTACAGCAGCAGGAGCAATCGTTCCATCAACATTAGGGGCAATGGCAAATGCAGCAGTTACGAGTCTAGCTGCTCAGGCAAGTATTGGTCTGATTAATAACGGTGGGGATATTGGTAAGACCCTAAAAGAGATGGGAAGTAAAGACTCCATTAAAAATCTGGCTGCATCTGTGGTAACAGCAGGTTTATTAAGTCAAGTTGGTACTGCTCTAAATTTAAAACCAGACAGTACTCTTCTGTCAGACAGATTGGCAAACAATTTTGCATCTTCAGTAGGATCAACTTTAGTACAAACTGCAATTAATGGTGGAGATCTGGGAGATAATTTACAGGTTGCCTTACTTGCAGGTCTAGCAGGGGCATTACAAGGAGAGTTGGCTAGTCAGATTGGAACGAGTTTAGATAAAGTCGATCCGAACATATTTGAATATACAATTCATAAAATTGCCCATGCTGTTGTGGGGTGTGCTACGGCGGCAGCTACAAAACAGAGTTGTGAAGCGGGTGCAATTGGAGCAGGGGTTGGTGAAATAGTTGCAGAGCTTATGATTCCAGCGGGTAAAACTGCACTCGACCTAACAGATGCAGAAAGAACAAAAATTAAGGATACAAGTAAACTTATTGCGGGTACGACAGCTGCTTTTGCTGGATACGATGTTAATACTGCGGCAAATAGTGCGAATATAGCTGTTGAAAACAACACATTGGGTAAGCTTGCAACAACCGCAGGAAAAGCGGCATATAGAGTAGCTAAAAGAATTACTGATATGCCAGCCTCAGTAAGAGCAAATCTTAAACCCGACGATGTTATTAAGATTTTTAAGGAAGAAGGTGTTCAGGGAGTAATTGATATTGGGGACAATATCAAAACTTTGATTAGCCCTACATCCACACCTGGGGATAGAGCATTTGCAGCAATTGATTTGCTAATAGGTATTGATTTAAAAGCAGGCAAGAATGTTGATATTCTGAAATCCGAAAAGAATATAATTGGAAAAAATTATTCTGCTGGGCTAAATCGTGAAATTTTAAATAAGGCAGGTGATTTTTATCCGAATGTACCCGATTTAAGAACAGGAAGAACTATATCATTTCCAGTTGGTGACTTAAAAAAAGTACCTGAATTAAGTCGTGTTTCTTGGGGAGCGCAAGAACGTGGTAAGTTTATTCAGGAGTGGTATAAACGAGGTTATGAAACTCCGCGTGGTGGTTGGTCTGAATATGATATTCATCATATTAAACCTAGAGAGTTTGGTGGAACAAATGAATTCTGGAATTTAACACCTGTGCAAAGAAAAACACATCAACAGGAGTTTAATTCTTTTTGGAGAAATATGTAAATGAAGCTGTTAAATGAAGCATTAAGAAAAATAGAGACTCTTTGGAGTAAAGAGCCAAAGCATGCTGTTCATAGAGGAGAAAAAACTTTTTTTCAGTTTCGTTGTATTTTGAATAATGGTATTTCACCAGATAGATTTGGTGATATCGATTTGCAATTACCAACAGAGTTTAAGGAGTTCCTTTTAGTTAGTAATGGGGCTGATTTATTCAAGGATGAGGAATATGGGCAATGGGGAGCGAGAATATTTAGTATTGATGAGTTACAGTCATCTAATAAATATTATAGAGAGTTAAGACCTAAAGACTTCACTAAGGGGGATTTGATAATTGGTGAGTTTTATGGTGATTCAGATTTGTTACTGTTAAGGTGTGATCCTGAAAGTAAGGATTATGGCGCTGTACTTATCGCTTTACCTTTTGATAATCGCTCAGATTGGTATTGTTCAGTCAATTTTGAAAATTTTATAACTGACTATGTTAATTCTGAGGGCGATAAATTTTGGGAGATACAAACAAAAAAATAATTTTATAGAAGCTCAATGAATCGTTCAAAAGACTCTTTGAGTTTAATTTAAATCTTTAATAAAAGTGAATATTTTTTATGCTTTATAATCACATAAAACTATTACCCTTAGCACTTTTTTCTATTCTTTTAGCTGCATGTGGTGGTGGAGGTAGTGGGGATGATTCAGCGACATCAGATACACCTGTACCGAAGCCTATTGTAGAAGCGTCTGTATTAAGCCCAGATTTGGCACATGGCTATTTTGAAATTGAAAATTCAGGAGTTACTAATAACTCAACTATTAAGTTCTCACCATTTCATACAAACAGTGTAATTGAGGTATCCGCTTCAAATAATAGTATGTGGGATTTAGAGATTCTTACTCCAGGTAATGATTTATCTGCGCATATTAACAATTTGGCTGGTCTTTATTTTTATCCCAAAAGTGATAAGGTTGGGGTTTTGAGCTATTCAGAGAATGATAAAGGCCATTTGGCTGTCCAATGCCGAAACTCATGTAGTGATACATTCTCTTATAAATTCGAAAAACAAAGTGATGGTAAAACTTACTTTATTATAAGCGCAAATGGTGCTGTATCAGGGCGTTTAAATAATATTGACTTTGCTTCGACTGCCAAAATTAAAGGCTCTATTAAATTCGAAGTAAATTCTGATTGGCCAGTATGGAACACGAAACGTTTTAATGAATATCCAGCTAAATCAGATTTAGTCGTTAATGGTAAGCTGGCGACAATACAAAGATTTATGAATTGGACAACCAGTTCTGTCTTAACTTTTAACACAGATAAAGAATATTATTTTAACTTTTCTAATCCTCTGGATCCTGAACATGATAGGTTCATATTAACTGAGGGAAATTATTTTAGTAATGAACAGCCAAAAGAAGTTTATATATACAAAGGATATTTTAATCAGGATTTTATATTAAATACAGATTATGAAAATGGTCTAACTACCTTTAAATTTATCAATAATTCATTTACTAACCCTATTGAATATGTTGCATCTCCGCAGTTAAAGGTCTCAGGTGGTTTCGAGAAAAAAATTCCTTATGGGCAAGTTACAGCAGGAAGTGAAGTTTTTAAAATTGATGAGACAGTTGCGGCAGCTGCATATGCAGAAAATGAAAGTAAATATTTTCGTTTTATGAGTAGAGATCATAAGTCTGATCTCGAGTTTACGGTGAAATACGATACTATTACTAAAAAAGCAAATGTAGCGTATCAAAGACCTAAAAAAGATCAATTGAATGTAAATATTCATTTGAAATGGAATTGTAAATTGACAAATGATCATTGTACTGGTGTAACTGTCAATGAGTCAGAAGGAACCATTGAATTTAAAAATGTGCAGTTAGATGATGGTCGTATCATAAATGGTAAATTTGCCCATCTAGGGGTAAATGATCTGGTAGGCTGATAAGTTTTTATTTGTGTGAAGATTGAAAAGCTAGCCCTAATAAGGGCTAGTTTTTTTTAAGTATATTCCATTTTACTATTCTCGTTACGTTAAAAAGACATATATTAAAAATAATTCAAATACATAATTCATATCTAAAGCTAATCTATAGTTTGCTAGATAGCTATCAAATTAATAAAGCATGAAAGGTATATTCTTATTTTTCTATGAATATATTGGCCCATTTTCGATAGTTAATTTCTGTGTTTTATAAACTAATTTTTAACGGGAAAAGCTGAATTATTTCCCCTTACTTTTTAATGATCTATTTTAAAACAAATGTCATTTCCTACGCTTGACGCCAACAATAGCGAATACTATCCTTTGCCTGCTGGCCTACATTGCCAGTCGGTTTTAGCAGACCGTTTTCATCTAGAACATCAAAAAAGTAATTTTTTGGTGGTGAACTCGTTCGTCCCCCTTCGTAGCGGTAGGACGGAGGAGGGACGCCTTCGGGCGTGCCAGTTCCTAGATGACTGGTCTGCTAACCCTTCTTCGTTCTGCCACCATAATCATTTAGCAGTGATCTGGTAGAACTTCTATTTCATCTAGGAGTCCGCTATGCGTACTAATTCTTCTCAATTTTTGGCCTTTGCCAAAATCTCTCTATTTATACCGTTTAAATACTCTATAAATTGGTTTAACCGACTCTAGGTTTTTACACCTAAACATCGTTACGACTAAAAAATCATAGCAACAATAAACCCGAGATAGGCGAGCACATCTTTATTGTGCGGCTTTTGCATGCCTGTATTTAGCACTCAATTTAAGAGTGACGGTATGTTTATCTCTTTTATATACAACAAAAAATTATTTTAAACGGTATAACTATGCCAAATTTAGAAGCTTCATTTAGAGCACTCAGAGTGCTTCATACAGCAAAAGATTTATTTAACCAATATGGATTTCATAAAGTCGGTATTGACCGAATTATTGCCGAATCTAAGGTGACCAAAGCCACGTTTTATAACCATTTTCATTCAAAAGAAAGGCTCATTGAAATGTGCTTAACCTTTCAAAAAGATGGATTAAAAGAAGAGGTATTTTCTATTATTCATTCTTATCGTGAACTTATGGTGTTTGATAAGCTGAGAAAAATATTTTATCTCCATGCCAACCTCGAAGGGCTGTACCGTTTGCCTTTTAAGGCCATTTTTGAAATTGAAAAGTTTTATCCCACTGCCTACAAAGTAGTGGTTGATTATAGAAACTGGTTAGTGACCCAAATACATGGCCTACTTTTAACCGTCAAACCCACAGCTTTAATGGAAGATGCTCACATGTTTTTGTTTGTGATTGATGGGGCAATGGTTCAGCTTTTAAGTAAAGAGGAAACAGATGAACGAGATAAATTATTAGATTATTTTTTAAGAAAGCTGTCTGAGTGTTAAATCTAGAAACACTAAAAAAAGCCCATCACTGGGCTTTTTTAGTGGGTATGGGACTATTAAAACTTAAGTTTTTTAAGGCCACGGCTCACGCCATTTTGTAAAGCCGCTTTAATAATTGGGCCAATAAAAGGAACGCGACCTTTAAAGCTAATGGTGTAATTTAAACGAGTTCGGTTATTTCCCAAGTCAGTAAATTGCATCACACCACGGTGTGCCTTAATTGGGCTAATGCCGCTTGTAATTGCGTACTCGATCAGTTCATTTTCTTTGTAGACTAAATTTGTTTCAACAAATGAAGGTGTAAACGGAATAGACATCTTGCGTGCAGAGCCAACCCCATTACGTGCATCCTTTCCATTACTAATGCGAGTGACTTTAGCAGGGGCAAAAAGTTTACTTAGGTTTTCGTGTTCACTTAAGGCTGCAAAGACCTTGTCTACGGGTGCATCAAATTCTTGTATGATGTTGATTTTTTGAGTTTTTAACATCTTGTTCCCTCTAAAGTAAATTTGACATGAGTAATTGTCAGAATTTGGATATTAGCATGCTTTTCACTAGGGTGGAATTCTAGTTTGTCGGCGTGATTTCATCTCTATATTGCACGTTTTTTGTTAGAAGTGGAGCCTTAACTCATTTGCATTTGAGCAATATGCCTTACGTGAAAAATAACAATCGTTGCAAACCGTAAAGAAAGCCTCCTCATAATCAAATGACAATTATAGGAAATAGAGGAATAACAAATGCGCGCTCTTACTTACCACGGTGCAGAAGACGTTCGAGTAGAAACGGTTGCAGACCCGATTATACAAGAACCAGATGACATTATTTTACGTGTGACTGCCACAGCGATATGTGGGTCCGACTTACATTTATATCGAGGCAAAATCCCAAAGACTGAACATGGCGATATCTTTGGGCATGAGTTCATGGGCATTGTTGAAGAGGTCGGTCCAGCCGTCACTCAAGTAAAAAAGGGCGACCGTGTGATTGTACCATTTGTGATTGCCTGTGGTGAATGTTTCTTTTGCCAACTCGACTTAACCGCTGCATGTGAGACCACCAATACAGGGCGCGGCGCGATTATCAATAAAAAGCAGATTCCACCGGGTGCAGCTTTATTTGGCTATAGTCATCTTTACGGCGGTGTACCGGGCGGGCAAGCAGAATATGTGCGTGTGCCAAAAGCCAATAAAGGACCTTTTAAAGTACCCGGCTCACTGTCAGATGAAAAAGTACTTTTCTTGACCGATATTTTGCCTACGGCTTGGCAAGCCGTGACCAATGCCCAAGTGAAACGTGGCTCAACCGTTGCAATTTATGGTGCTGGTCCGGTCGGGCTATTAAGTGCTGCTTGTGCCAAGATGCTTGGGGCTGAAAAAATATTTATGGTCGATCACAATGAATATCGATTGAACTATGCGGCGGCAACCTATGACGCTATTCCGGTTAATTTTGATGAAGTCGATGCAGCCGAATTTATTATTCAAAATACGGACAATTACCGTGGGGTCGACGCGGTGATTGATGCGATTGGTTTTGAGGCAAAGGGCAGTGTTATTGAAACAGTCCTGACCAATTTAAAACTTGAAGGTTCAAGTGGCGCAGCGCTTCGTCAATGTATAGCCGCGGTTCGCCGTGGTGGTGTGGTGAGTGTACCGGGCGTATATGCAGGTCCAATTCATGGTTTCTTATTTGGTGATGCTTTTGATAAAGGCTTAACTTTTAAAATGGGCCAAACTCATGTGCATCAATATTTACCGCAACTCTTAGAATTGATTGAGCGTGGTGAATTAACACCTGAAACGATTATTACCCACCGAATGAAATTAGAAGATGCCGCAGAAGGTTATCGCATTTTTAATGAAAGAGAAGAGGACTGCCGTAAGGTGATTCTGCTTCCTTAAAAATCTCAGCCTTATAATTTCACTCTAGAGCCTCTTAATAAAAGGGGCTTTTTTTATTTTCAAGATGCACAATTTTTAGTGCAGCTTTTTTATTTTCCATTCTAAAGCGCACCCAATTTGCTCAAATAGAGTATTACTTTTAATCAAAAACGTAATACTAAGCTGGCATGTCCTTTGCATAGTCTTAAACAATCAAAAGTGATCTAGGGTTCCGATACTTACAGTATGTCTGGACCGAGAGTTCACGGTTCCTAGCGAACTACACGGAGGGATAAAAGCCCGGGAGGAAGTCTAAAACTATCCGACAGGAGTAGCTATGAACACTGCAAGTTATCATAACAATCAGGCGATTTGGACCGAACTTTTACCCGGAGGACATCACTGGTCGGGTCGTATTCAAAAGGGAACTATTCTTAGATTTACTTCGCTTGGCGCTCAGGCAAATGTTTCGTTGTTTTGTGTAAATGCTGCCGATGTGCTTGAACGTTTTAACATGCCCGACAGTTTAAAAGGGCAACACACCGCCTATTTAAAAGCTTCCAATGTATTGTACTCAGACCTTGGCCGTGTCATGGCTTCCATTGTTCGTGATGATCATGGTTGGAATGATGCACTTTGTGGCCCAAGCCGACCAGAACAAATTGAAAAGCAATTCGGTACTCGTACATTTCAAGATGCCCGCAATGATATGTACCAAAACGGCTTAGACAGCTTATTGATTGAAATGTGTAAATACGGACTTGCCAGCCAAGACCTGAGTGCCACGGTTAACCTATTTTCTAAAGTTGCACCAGATGAAAACGGTGCTTTGTCTTATGTCAGTTCTGATAACACCAATCAAAGCATTGAACTGCGCTTTGAAATGGACTGCTTAGTATTTTTATCTGCTGCGCCGCATGGTTTAGACACTAGCCCAAGCTATCAACCTGCCGATATTCAACTCAGTTTATTTAAAGCCAATTCACTAACAGACAGCGATATTTGTCGTGATGCATGTTCGCAAAATCAGCGCGCGTTTCAAAACACAGCCCGCTACTACGCACTTAGCAATATTTAAATCAGGAGAAGCATCATGACAGTTTTACAATCATTTGAAAAAGCAGTTTTAAATGAAGTTTGTCCTGCTGGCGAAGCCTGGATGTGTGAGGTTAAAAAAGGCCAATATTTTCGAATTATTGACCTTGAGGGAAACCAAGCAGTCGATACTTTATTTATGAGTGCAGAAAACCCGACTGAGCGTTATAGCGCAATGGATACCTTGGCTATCAACCAACAAATCTATTTAGAAAAGGGCACCAAACTCTACAGTAACTTGGGCCGTCCAATTGCCGTTATTCATGATGATAACTGTGGGCGCCATGACACCATTGGCGGTGCTTGCTCATGTGAAAGTAATACAGTTCGCTATGCACATGAAACCTACCCAATGCATAGTTGCCGTAACAACTTTATGTATGCCTTGGCAAAACACCCGATTGCAAAAAAGCATGGCTTAAATGTCCGTCACATCGGCCCAAACATTAACTTCTTTATGAATGTGCCTGTTACACCAGACGGCCAGCTTAAATTTGATGATGGAATTTCAGGACCGGGGAAATACGTCGAAGTTCGGGCGGAAATGGATTTGATTGTTTTAATTTCAAATTGTCCGCAGCTCAATAACCCATGTAATGCATATAACCCAACCAAAATTCAATTGGTTGTCCGTGAAGCGGAAGGGGTGTAAGCATGTTTAAAAAAGTTCTGATTGCCAACCGCGGTGCAATTGCCTGTCGTGTAATTCGTACCCTTAAAAAACTCGGGATCGCTTCGGTTGCAGTTTACTCCGAAGCTGACCGTGACTCGTTACACGTGACTTTGGCCGATGAAGCTTTTCTGATTGGCCCTGCACCTGCACATCAAAGTTATTTAAATATTGAAAAAATCCTTGAAGTAGCAAAACAGTCGGGAGCAGAAGCCATTCATCCCGGTTATGGTTTTTTGTCTGAAAATGCTGAGTTTTGTGATTTGTGCGAAAGCCAAGGCATTGCGTTTATTGGGCCAACTTCAAGCCAAATGCTCGACTTTGGTTTAAAACATACTGCACGTGAACTTGCTATTAAAAGTAATGTACCTCTACTTCCGGGCAGCTCACTACTTGCCGATGAAGCCGAGGCCTTAACCGAGGCGGCCCGTATTGGCTATCCAGTCATGCTGAAAAGTACCGCGGGCGGTGGGGGTATTGGCATGCGTCTGGTCTGGAATGAAACCGAGTTAAAAGATGCTTATCAAACCGTGTCTTATTTAGCTCAGGTCAATTTTAAAGATGCAGGTTTGTATTTAGAAAAATTTGTACAACACGCACGCCATATCGAAGTACAAATTTTTGGTGATGGGAAAGGGCAAGTTTTAGCGTTAGGTGAGCGTGATTGTTCGGTACAACGCCGTAATCAGAAAGTCATTGAAGAAACACCCGCGCCACACTTAAATGAACAGCAACGTGACTACCTTCAAAAAGTTGCGATTCAACTCATGCAGTCGGTGAACTACCGCTCGGCAGGCACGGTTGAGTTTGTCATGGACACCGAAACCCAAGAATTTTATTTCTTAGAGGTCAACACGCGTTTGCAAGTCGAGCACGGCGTGACTGAGCAAGTGTTTAGTGTCGACTTAGTTGAATGGATGGTTACTTTGGCAAGCGGTGACTGGTTAGCACCAACAGAAAAATTAGAGCCAACAGGATATTCCATTCAAGTTCGTCTTTATGCCGAAGACCCAATTAAACAGTTCCAGCCGAGTGCAGGCCTGCTTACACACGTTAAATTTGACCCGCAAGCCCGAGTCGAAACATGGGTTGAAACAGGTTCAACGGTATCGTCTTTTTATGACCCAATGATTGCCAAAATCATTGTGACTGCTGCAACACGGGACCAAGCCATACAGGCAATGAGTGCTAGTCTTGCCAACACGCAGGTGGCTGGCATCGAAACCAATTTAGAATATTTACAAAACATTATTGCTTGTGATGTGTTTGCTTTAGGTACTCAAACCACTCGATTTTTAAATACCTTTGAATGGAAAACTCAAAAAATTGAGGTGTTGCAGGCTGGCATTCAAACCGCCATTCAGGATGTAACAGGTCGACTAGGTTATTGGGATGTTGGGGTGCCGCCATCAGGTGCCATCGATCCACTCAGTTTAACTGTGGCAAACCAGCTTCTAGCCAATGAGCCAAATACGGCAGGGCTTGAATGTACCTTGCAAGGGCCAACTTTAAAGTTTCACTGCGACAGCCAAATTGTGATTACGGGCGGTGATATGCCTTCAAAACTTGATGGCCAACTGGTGCCGATGTGGCAAACCATCAATGTAAAAAAAGGTCAAGTTTTAAAATGTGGGATTATCCGTTCAGGTTGCCGTAGCTATATAGGCGTGAAAGGTGGTTTCGATGTTCCTGAGTATTTAGGGTCACAGGCGACTTTCACTTTAGGGCAGTTTGGTGGACATGCAGGCCGTAATTTATTAATTGGCGATATGTTGCCAATTACTGAATATTCCGCTCAATCGACTACAGCTTTAGCTCAAGCGCAAATTCCTAGCTTTACCCAAAACTGGGAAATTGCCGTCATGTATGGGCCACATGGCGCACCAGATTTTTTCACTAAACAAGATATTGATACCTTCTTTGCCAATGAGTTTGAAATTCACTATAACTCAAGCCGCACAGGCATTCGTTTAATTGGCCCAAAACCAGAGTGGGCACGTGAAGACGGTGGTGAGGCAGGCTTACATCCTTCCAATATTCACGACAATGCTTATGCCATTGGCGCAATTGATTTTACGGGCGATATGCCAATTATTCTGGGTCCAGATGGTCCGAGCTTAGGTGGCTTTGTTTGCCCTGCGGTAGTCATTCATTCCGAACTTTGGAAAATCGGGCAGCTAAAAGCAGGCGACAAGGTCAAATTTGTACCCGTGAGTTATGCGCAAGCAAAAGCACTCGATCAAAAATATCATCAAAGTTTAACCTCGACTGATACAACACAAATCGATTTCAACCCAACCATTCAATCAGAACCCGACACTTTAAAAGATGCAGTTTTAGCCACTTTAGACGGTAAAGCTGACTTACCAAGCGTGACCTATCGACCAGCAGGAAATAGCTATTTGTTGGTGGAATATGGCGAGTTAGTACTTGACCTAAATTTACGCTTCCGTATTCATGCACTCATGCAATGGGTCAAAGATCAAAACATTCAGGGTATTATCGACTTAACACCGGGCATTCGTTCACTGCAAATTCATTTTGATTCAATCCAGCTTGATCAACTTGAGCTTTTACAGAAACTTCAACAAGCAGAAGCCGAATTACCCGACATTCAAAATATGCAGGTGCCTTCACGGACTGTCTATTTGCCTTTGGCTTGGGAAGATTCGCAGACTCAACTTGCCACCGAGCGCTATACACAAATTGTTCGTCCAGATGCACCGTGGTGCCCAGATAACGTCGAGTTTATTCGTCGTATTAATGGCTTAGCTTCTAAGCAAGCAGTTAAAGATGTGGTTTATAGCGCAAACTATTTGGTGATGGGTTTAGGCGATGTGTATTTAGGTGCACCCGTTGCAACGCCACTCGATCCACGCCAACGTTTAGTGACCACAAAATATAACCCTGCGCGAACTTGGACACCTGAAAATGCGGTCGGCATTGGCGGGGCGTATATGTGTGTGTACGGTATGGAAGGGCCGGGTGGCTACCAGTTTGTCGGTCGCACGACCCAAATGTGGAGCCCTTACCGTAAAAATGCCAACTTCGAAGAAGGCAAACCATGGTTACTGCGCTTTTTTGACCAAGTTAAGTTTTATGAAGTTTCTGAGACTGAACTTCTGCAAATGCGTGAAGACTTTAAGGCGGGGCGTCTACAACTTCGTATTGAAGATGGTGTGCTTAACTTAAAAGAATACAACGAGTTTTTAAAAACACATCAAGACAGCATTCAAGCCTTTAAAGACATGCAACAAGCTAACTTTGAGGCTGAGCGCCGCCGTTGGCACGAAGCAGGTTTGCAAGAATATATTTCTGAAAGCCTAGATGCTGTTGATGAAGGTGAAACCGTGGTTATTCCTGAAGGAGGCTGTGCAGTCGAATCACACATGCCGGGTTCAATCTGGAAAATTGAATGTGCATCAGGAGATATTGTTGAAGAAGGTGCAACCCTTGCAGTAATTGAAGCAATGAAAATTGAAATTCCGATTATTGCGCCGGAACGCATGAAAGTAGAAACCATTACCATTGAAAAAGGGCAAACCGTAAAAACAGGACAAGTGCTATTTACTTTGGCACCAGTCGCTTAAACCAAAAGAGAGCATCGATATTGATGCTCTCTTTTTTTATTATGCTTCGGTCAAATGTTTTAATACTTTATGGCCATGTTCAACAGCTTCTAATTTAATTTTCGACTCTGGGTTACCCGATAAAGGCGATACGTGATAAAGCAAGTAAGTAGCGCTTAATTGCATTTGTGTATATTGAATTGAATATTGAACCGCTTTTAAAAAACTATCCGCTAAGTTTTCTCGGTCGTTCACCATATCGGCTTCTTTTTGCCCGACTGTCATACTAATAATGACTTTCTTATCTTTTAATTTGTCGCCTTGAGAGCCATAAGCAAACTGATAAGTAAAAACTTCATCAAACCATAGCTTCAAAATTGCGGGCATATTAAACCAGAACATTGGATATTGCAGAATAATCGTGTCGTGGCGTAACAACGCTTTTTGTTCAGCACTTACGTCAATTTTATAGTCCGGATAAAGCTGGAAAATATCTCGCACTTCAAGGTCCGGATAGGTTTTTACGAGTTCACTCACAATCGTTTTATTTGCAATTGATTGAGCGTAGTAGGGATGAGCCAAAATGAGTAAAGCCATAATCATACCTTTTAACTATAAAAATAATAGTCACTATAATTTTTATAGTATGGGCGTACAATAACTATCAAAATTGATAGGTAGCGTTTAAAAATGGCAAAAACTGAAAATAAATGTGAAATCAGCATGAATGGAAAAACCTATCCATGTCATATCAGTATGGCTATGGATTTGGTGGGTGGAAAATGGAAATGCGTGATTTTGTATTATCTAAAAGATGGGCCAAAACGCTTTAATGAAATCAATCAATTAATGCCAACCATCACAGAAATGACCTTAAGCCTTCAACTTAAACAATTAGAGCAAAGTGGCTTAATCTCTCGAACCGTTTATGGTGAAAAAGCACCGATTAAAGTGGTTTATGAAATGACCGAATTAGGCCAATCTTTTAAGCCTGTTTTAGAGTCTTTATCGGTATGGGCACATACGATGATTAATCAGTCACCATAGGGTTAGCTTATTGATTACATTTTTCTATATGCTTAAAAATTCTTTCACAAAGTGCCTTTGCCTTAGGGGTAAGCTGCCAGTCAGGGTTTTCATCAAAATCTTTAATTATTTCGCGGCAAAAATCTAACTTATATTTTATAGTCCCCACACCATTACCATCTGCAAATGCAGTTTTTTTGTAGTAGAAGACGGTTTCTTTATTTTTGAATCAATTAATTTTCCAATTCCATAATTTGCATGATCAAAGTAATTTTCATCAGTAATACTGTCAATAAGTGAAATATCATAACTCTTTTTAGTCTCAGGCTTCATGCGAGGAAAACGGACTTTTGCTACTCGAACTATTGATGATTTGGGCAAAGTATTTTCTGTTTCTTTACATTCTAAAATATAATAATTTTCTTTGTTTAATTCAGATTTTAAGATTCTCACACGATCAGCTTTTCCTTGAATATCGCCATCTGCGATTAATAGCATTTCACTTGCAACAGCTTTTGCACTTAAGCCTTTATCTTCTAAATGATCCGCATAATCATCACTAAAAGACCAATGTGTTAAGTTACTTCCTGCATATTCTACAAATGTGTAGTGGTAATTGGGCATGAAGCGTCGATATTTCTTATATTGCTCAAGATCCGAATTTTCTAATTCACTTAAATATTTTTCCATATATTTTGTGATATAAAGACGATCAGTTATGCCTTCAACCCAAATTGTACAGTTGGCTAAATAGACTGATGAGGGTTTTACGCCTAATGAAGCGAGTAAGTCACGATCTCTATCACAACGGTAAATTTTAAATTCAAATTCTTTTGGATTTTCAGATTTAGGTTGTTTAACAAATTTTTGGATAATAACTTGGTCTGACTCATCTGCCATATCTAAAAGATGATTCGAGTGTGTAGTAAAAAAATAATAATGGTTAGTTTCATTTAAATAAAAATTCATGAGTTGGCGAACCATGCCAGCATGCATATGCAACTCAGGTTCTTCTATAAAAAAGGAATAGATTTCATCTTTTTTAGTGAAAGCTTCATAAGTTAAAATAATAGCTTGTTGTAAACCGTCACCTAATTGTGAAATAGGGAATTGCTTATCCTTTCCTATTTTAATATTAACAACATCTTGATCATGCTTTGGAATAAGTGAAACTGGTTCATTATCAAAGAAGTATTGGCTAAGCTTTTCTTCATAATCTTTAATTAGATCACGTTGCTCTGGCTCACCTAATAAATGAATTTTTAAGTCTTCATATAAAAGTTCACCAGTAATGATATTAGTAGAACTATATTCATGTTGATTATTAAAATAGTCTTTCTGTGTACGTTCTAGATAAGGTAATTTATTTTTCTCGTTTATAACAGGTCGCATACCGCGTAATATAGGAATATATTTTTTTCCACTATCATTAGCGATTAATAAATCATTTTCCTCAATTTTTGTGCTTATTTGTTGAGTGATAGTAGTAAAAATCTCTTTATCTTTTATACGATATAATTTTATTTTCTCAAAGTTTTTTAAAAAATAATCCTTATATCTAACACGTGGAAATACTTTAGTTTCAAGTATGTCATTAATATAATTTAATAAGTCTGCTCTGTATGAACTAGAGCTACCATTACCCATCCAAATACTATTGGATTCATTTTCTACTAATTCTTTTAAGGTAGATATTTCTGATGTAGCATCATAAAAATTATTATCACGAATATTTTTATTAGAAGCGTATAGGGTGCGTAAAAAGCGGCTTTTTCCTGCATTATTTTTACCAATGAAAAAATTAAGACGCTTTATTTCTATAGCTTGTTCAGAAGCTATATGATTATCTGAAAAATAAAAATTTAGGTCGTCTGCCCAATAATATAGCTTATAGTTCATACTTTAATGACAATATATTGAATAACTATATGATATGACAAAATAATTTTAAATTAAAACTCATTTGTTCAATTAAATTAATATTTCTTAATGCTTTCTTGGTTTAGCTTTTTTCGAAATAGCAAATGTATTTTGTTGCCCTGATTTTGCACAACTTGAATGTTTCTGCCCAAAAAACACTCATAAATACCCGTTTAATCCATCAAAACACACTTAAAAACTGGCACATTTTCTGCATCTCTTATCAGTAATACAAAAACTGAATTTGGTAATACCAAGCTAGAGGTGCGATATGAACGATGTAAAACCTGTGGTTAAACCAAAGCAAACTTTAAAAGCATTTTTAGTCGAATTGCTTAGCGTACGCGCAGGCGTATATATCAAACAAAACAATCATCCGAATAAAGCAAAAGGATAAGACTGTGCCGAAACGAAAGTTGGCTCGAATCAGTATTACCGTACCTGAATCGACCCTCAACGCGCTCGACCAAAAAATTGTCGAGCAGAACTATGAAAGTCGCTCGCAAGCCATTGTCGACATGATTAATAAACACCTGATTGCAGAGCAAGCACAGGCCAATGAAGTCATGGTGGGCACATTAACGCTGCTTTATGACGCTAGCCAAATGACCTTGCGCAATCAATTGGTTGACTTGCAACAACAGTTTTTAGCACAGGTGATTAGTTCACTTCATATTCAGCTCGACCAACAAAAGATATTACAAGTCATGTTAATGCAGGGCGCGAGTTCTGAGCTTAGACAAATTAGCCAGCAATTTATTGTGCTGAAAGGGGTGATCAAAGGACATCTAGAACTGATGGATGCCGTCATGCCGCCTATACAACAAAATGACTAAATGAGGAGTAGCGTGTTGAAAAATTTATGGACCATCCAAGACTGGAAAACAGCATATCAAAACGGGCAAATCCATCTTAAGGATCTGATTGGCTATGTGGCAGAAATTAAAAATGATGATCATGCATGGATTGAAATTGCATCGAACGAGCAGATTCAATCGCAAATTGATATTTTAAAAGACCAGAATATTACTGACCTACCTCTATATGGTGTGCCATTTGCAGTTAAAGACAACATTGATGTCGCTGGCTTTCACACTACTGCTGCCTGTAAAGAGGTTCAATATTTAGCAAACCAAGATGCTGCCGTCGTTGCCAAACTAAAAAAAGCAGGGGCAATTGTGGTTGGTAAAACTAATCTCGATCAGTTTGCAACGGGACTAGTTGGCGTTCGCTCGCCCTATGGTGCAGTAAAAAATAGTTTTAACCCCGAATATATTAGTGGTGGTTCAAGTTCTGGTTCGTCAGTAGTGGTTGCCAACGGTATTGTACCTTTTAGTTTAGGGACAGATACGGCAGGGTCAGGGCGTGTTCCTGCGGGCCATAACAATATTGTGGGCCTTAAACCGACAAAAGGCTGGTTTTCTACCACAGGTCTAATTCCTGCATGTCGAACCATTGATGTCATTTCTATTTTTGCACTGAATATTGATGATGCGTGGACCATTGCGAATTTAATGCAGGGCTATGATGAAACAGATGAATATTCACGAGTACATCCAGCTAATGTACCAACTCAGTTTTCTAAACGAAAAATAGCTATTCCGGCTCAGCTTGAGTTTTATGGCGATCTGGAATCTGAAAAAGCCTTTTTAGTTGCAGTCGAGCGTGTAAAAAAACTGGGCTATGACGTTGAGAGTATTGATTTCAGTGCATTCAATGAACTTGCTGCCGCACTATATAATGATGCTTGGGTAGCGGAAAGAACAGTCGCCGTTGAACGCATGACAACACGTGAAAAGGCTCATCCAGTCATTGCCCAGATTATTGCGCAGGCAGATAAATTCAAGGCAACAGATGCACTTCAAGCCGAATATAACCGCGCCGTACTAGCTCGAAAAATTAATTTGGCTTTACAACCTTTTGATGCATTGATGGTTCCGACAGCGCCAACCATTTACACCATTGCCGAAGTTGAAGCCGACCCGTTGACTAAAAATGCACACATGGGGGCCTATACCAACTTTGTTAATTTTGCCGATCTTTCTGCTTTAGCTTTACCTAATGTACTTCGTGAAGACGGTCTACCAAGCGGCGTAACCTTTATTGCACCAGCTTGGCACGATCAGGCACTCGCCAATTTTGCGCAGCTTTGGCAAACCGAGACATCGCTGAGTTTAGGTAAATCAACTCAACATTATCAAAAAAGTATAAAAATCCATTCGAATCATTCAGTACAGCTTGCCGTTGTGGGAGCACATTTAACAGGCATGCCCCTTAATTTTCAGCTCACTAGCCGTAATGCCACTTTGCTCAAGAAAACTCAGACGACAGATGCTTATAAACTCTTTGCTTTAAAAAATACCACACCACCAAAGCCAGGCCTGCAATGTGATGCAGAAGGGACATCAATTGAAGTCGAAGTGTGGGATGTTCCTTTAGCAAATTTTGGAGCCATTGTGGCTGAAGTACCTGCACCACTTGGTATTGGGAACCTGAAACTAAAAGATGGTACATGGGTTAAAGGCTTTATTTGCGAAGCGTATGCCATTCAGGATGCAATCGATATTAGCCATTTTGGAGGTTGGCGAGCTTACATACAGTCACTCAATCAAACCGCTCAAAGTGTCGTTAGTAAAAATGTTGGGGAAGTTTCTATATGATTAAAAAAGCGTTGTTATCCGTATCTATTTTATCGGCAGTTGTATTGGGTGGATGTGACAATACGGCTAAAGTGCCCGAGGCTAAACAAGATGCTCAGGCAGCCGCAAATACAAAACCAATTACCATCGGCTATAGTGATTGGCCGGGCTGGGTGGCTTGGCAAGTGGCTATTGAAAAAGGCTGGTTAAAAGAAGCAGGGTTAAATGTAGAGTTTAAATGGTTTGATTATTCGGCTTCTCTTTCGGCCTTTTCGGCAAATCAGCTCGACGCTGTGTTGGTCACCAATGGCGATAACTTGGTAACAGCTTCGGGTGGTACGCAAGGCATGATGATCATGGCAACGGATTATTCCGCGGGCAATGATGTCATTATTGCAAAAGAGGGCATTAATACCATTCAAGACTTAAAAGGAAAATCGATCGGTGTCGAAAAAGGCTTGGTTGACCATCTTTTATTAGCAACAGCTTTAACCGACCATAACATTAAAGCGAATGAGGTGAAGCTGGTAAATTCAGCGACGAACCAATTACCTCAAGTGTTTAATAGCCCAGATATTTCCGCGATTGCTGTTTGGCAACCCGTTGCAGGTCAGGCATTAAAAGCAGTGGCAGGCTCTAAAATTATCTATACCTCTAAAGACAAGCCGGGTTTAATTTACGACACCTTAACAGTCAACATGAGTCATTTAACAGCTCATCAAGACGAATGGAAAAAAATCATTCAAGTGTGGGATAAAACAGTTAAATATATTAATGACCCTGCAACCCATGCCGATGCGGTTAAAATTATGGCAAACCGTTCAGGGGTTGATCCAAAGCAATATGAGTTGATGGTCAGCGGTACGCATCTATTAGATATCAATGCCAATAAAAAAGTATTTACTAAATCTCAAGGCTTTGACTCGATTTATGGCTCTAGCTATCACGTCAATAAATTTAACGTCGAAAACGGTATTTATAAAACTGAACAAAATGTAGATGGGTTGATTTATCCAACACTCATCGAACAACTCAAATAAGCTCCATAAAGCAAAAAGCCCAAGTTGAACTTGGGCTTTTTAATGTCTTACTTATTTTTCTGTACTGACCTGAGTCATACGCGGTATTTTTGGTAAGTTTTGCAACGCAGGGTCAAGCTCGTCTTCTTCAGCATGTACCAGATAATCTACCCGTGAACGGAGCTGTTTAAACTCAGGTGTGCTCATTAAATCGAGTGAGCGTGGGCGAGGTAAATTAACTTCAATAATTTCCTTAATTTCACCCGGGTTGGCTTTGAGTGCCACAATTCGGTCTGCCAGCAAAATGGCTTCATCCATGTCATGGGTCACAAAAATAATGGTGATATCAATGTTTTGCCATAAATCCATTAAGTGCTTTTGCATTTTTTGACGGGTGTGCGGGTCGAGTGCACCAAAAGGCTCATCCATGAGTAATATTTTAGGTTGATTAACCAAAGCTCTAGCAATCGCAACGCGCTGTTTCATGCCACCAGAAAGTTGGTGCGGATACTGATTTTCATATTTTTCTAAACCAATAATATTGATCCATTCGCGTGCTTGAGCTTCGGCTGTCATTTGACTAGCCCCGCGCATTTGCGGACCAAACATCACGTTTTCTTTTACGGTTTTCCAAGGGAAAAGGGTATAGCCCTGAAACACCATGCCGCGTTCAGGACATGGCCCCGTAATACATTCGCCGTCTACTAAAACTTCTCCACTACGGTAGGGGTCTAAACCTGCAATAACACGGCTTAGCGTCGATTTACCGCAGCCAGAAGGGCCAATCACACAAATAAATTCTCTTTTATGAATTTTTAAATCGAGCTTATTTAAAACAGTGCGTTCAGTTTGACCATGCTTAAAAACTTGGCTCAGTTGTTTAGCTTCTAAAATCACAGGACGTTCATAAATTTTTTGAAAGTATTCATGTGCGTTAAATGTTGAATCGTTCATTATTTTGCTCCTACTTTCCAAGTGAACATCCGCTCACCTAATTTCATTAATACCCAATCACAGACCAGCCCAATCACGCCAATAATCAAAATAGCCGCATAGACATTGTCAAAGTTTTGATAGCGTGCCTGTTGGGTGATAAACCATGTAATACCCGAGGTCGTACCAATCAACTCTGAAACAATTAAATAGGTCCATGCCCAGCCCAATAGCACACGTAAGTCACGGTAAATATCAGGTAACGCAGCAGGAATCACCACGTGAAATAAACTTTTGAGCTTATTGGTGCCAAGCGTATAACCAGCTTCAATTAAGCTTCGATCAACCATTCGTGTGGTATTGGCAATAATGAGAATTTGCTGAAAAAGAGTGCCGATCACAATAATGGCAATTTTAGGTGCGTCATTAATCCCTAAAATTGCCACTGCAAGCGCACCAAATGCAGGTGCAGGTAAGTAACGGAAAAACTCGACAAACGGTTCTGTTAACAGGGATATCCGCTTAGAAAAACCACACAAAATACCCAGTGGAATCCCAATTAAGGAAGAGATAAAAAAAGCTGAAAATACCAGTTTAATACTGTGCCATAAACTTTGATGAAACCATGGCGAATCAGGTTGTTCAGGTGGTGTGGTAAATGCGGTGACCAAAGCCTTAGCGACTTCATGGGGAGCGGGTAAATAAATTGGATTGACTAAAATACCTTGTGGTGGTGCAGAATCTCGATTGACTGCATTTTGTGCTTCGAGATAGAACACATTTTTATCAACGCGACTTCCTACTTGTAAGTAAGGAACACTGCCTGAACTTGTGATTTGTACTTGAGGATGCCAAACAAAAGGTAAGTAACTAATTGCGCACCAAAGACATATTGGAATAACGAAAGAACAAATACTGAGAATCAGCTTGTTCTTTTGCGTAAATTCCTTTGCAACATAACCCATATCGAGAGCTCCCCATTTTGATCAGTATTACGATTTTCATAAAACGTAATATTGTTAAGCAAAATAGGTGCCATCTTTAAGGTGCTCTAGATGAGTTAAGAAGATGAGGGAACTAAAGTTTCATGCAAATAAACCCAATAACATTTTTCGTCTTCTACTTTAATGCAGGCTGTGGAAGTCCGTACTGTTTCGGTTTCACTTGTTTGCTGATGTTCCTGATATTGCACCCAACAGTAATTTTCAAATTCGTATAAGGCTGTGCTTTTAAGAATAGTGATTTTTAAAGAGGGCTTCTTTCCAATATTTTGACTAAGTAAGTTTTTAACTTCAGCTAAACCAATACTCTGACCTTGAACCGTAACCATCTTAAAATTTTGATCAAAACTGTTTAAAAGTGGTGTGAGACTTTGTTCTGCATTTTGACCTGTAAAAACATTTTCGATCAAAACATGTAAATCAATGACACTTTGAATGGCCTGATCCATTTGTTTAGACATTGGTTTTCTCCTTTAAAACGGGAATGAGTGAAAGTAAGCAGAGCAAAGCTGCAATTAAAAAAGTATGTTAATAGTGGAATTGTGATGTATAGACGGTACTAAATAAAATTTATCGATTAATATTTCAGACCATATTCTCTTCTAACAATCTTAACCTATGCAATCAATCGATGAATTGATTTGATTTATATTAGCGCTCAAGCTGCCGCTAATCATTGCCAACAATGTACTTTTTGTATAAAGCAGCATAAATGAACCAATCTATTTGTTATTCAAGTCATGATTAATTCGCAGATTAAAAATATTACTTTTTTTATAGCTATGAGGGTATCTATATCAGCCAAAATAGCCAGATATTTTGGATACTGGTGGGTAGTATTAATTCTTTGAAAAAATTGGTAATTCATATGAGCTATAAAGTTAAGAACTACAATTTTTGAGAAAATAAAATTTAGGTTGAATAAACTTCTCTTGGTCTGAGCCATTACAAGAACCAAAAATAATTACTTGTAATTTTTATCTAAAGCCATGTTTAAGCAAAAAATATAGAAAATTTATGGTTATGTAGGGAAGTATGTTTTTTAGTGCTAAGGAAGCATTAAATTAATTTTAAAAAAATATGATAGGTAGACAGATTAGTCTTGACAACTTTATGGACTTTATGTAGAGCCTGTCTTTTTGTAAAGTGGGCTGTATCGATACTAATCAAATAGGATTAACTTAGATGCCATTTATGATTAAATATTCTTAAGAAAATGTTTCATAATGCCTAATCTCATGATATTTAAATCAATTTTTAATTTAGTTTAATTTTTAAATAAACTAATAAAAATCAATAATTTATTTTTATTTACAAAAATTAACAATATTATTTTTTTATAAGAAAAACTTTATTAAGCTATATTTTATAGGCATCTTAACTATTAGCTTTTAGTTTAAGTTAATATGTTTTTTATATAAAATATGTTTATTTATATGTTAAACTGCGACTAAATTTTTTGAATATAAGGTTTTTATACTGATTTTTTAATATTCTAAAAATATTAACTTTTCGGTAAGGCCTTGAATAAATAAGAAAACAGAGGAATGAAAGTTGTGTTGAAACGAAGTATTTTGATACTTTTTTTGACTGGAAACATTATCGGTCTATCATATGCTCAAGCAGCAGAACTAGAGCCTGTAAAACTTAAAAAAAGTTGTATTAAGAAGAATCCTCTAGCAGAAGGCCAAAATGACCCTGAGCTATTGAATATTTTTAAACAAGTTTGTGATAGTGATAATACAACTCAAAAAAATGATTTATTAGCTAAAGCTGCTATGCGGTTTTATCAAACCAATCAACCAGTTAAAGCATTGAATTTAGCAAGTCAATTGCAAAGTCAAAATATACGCGGTTCATTAATCACTGATGTCTTATTTTTATCTGGTGTGAGCATTGCAAATAATTCATTGCAACAAATGCGTAATCAGGAAATGCGATATTTAACGAATGACATAACATATCCTCCTGCAAAGCAGTTAGTTGAAAATATTCATACTGCAATGCCGGCTCCTGATCCATCGAGTTTCAAAACTAACAACTCGGAAAGCAGTTCTACTGATAATGAAAAAAGAAGTTATAAAAAACAGTACGCAACGCGTAATAAAGTGAGTGCTTCTAGAACGTCAAATAAACGAGTAGTAAGTCCAGCAAAGGCCACCACAGTAAAACCTAAAACTGCACCTGCAGCCACTGTCAATAAATCAAAAAGTTCGCCTTTTGACCCTTTAATTAAATAATCCGGAATAGAATCTTATGGCTAAGAGAGAAAGCGTACAAAAGAAGCTTCAGCGAATTCGACCTCCACGTGTTCAGCTTACATATGATGTCGAAATTGGTGATGCGAAAGAAGCGAAAGAACTACCATTCGTTGTAGGTGTAATGGGTGATTTTTCAGCTGCATCTGAGCTTGAGCGTACAAAATTAAAAGATAAAAAATTCATTAATGTCGATTTAGATAATATTGATGAAGTAATGGAATCTCTGTCTCCAAGAGCTGCTTTTCAAGTAGACAATACGTTGACAGAAGAAGGCGGTAAAATGGCTGTTGATTTAACATTTAAATCAATGGAAGATTTTCGCCCGGAAAATGTTGTACAGCAAGTTGATCCATTAAAGAAATTGGTTGAGGCGCGTGAGCGTTTAACCGATTTAAGAAACAAAATTTCAAACAGTGAGCGTTTAGAAGATCTGCTTGATGAGGTTCTTAAAAATACTGATCAAATCCGTAAATTAAGTGCGGAGGCCGATCATGAATAATACTCAATCAGCAGCAATGCCACTTGTTGAAAATGAAGAAGTTAATCTTTTAGATTCGATTGTTGAACAAAGTCGTATTGCACGAAATGAAGAAGAACATTCTCGTGCTAAAAGCTTAATTGGTGAGCTTGCTAAAGAAGTAATGGCAGGAACCATTACTGTTTCTGAAAATATGACTTTATCAATTGATAAGCGTATTGCAGAAATTGATGCTCTGATTTCAAAGCAGTTAAGTCAGATCATGCACAATGAACAATTCCAAAAAATTGAGTCAACTTGGCGTGGTCTTTATTACTTTTGTCAGGAAACGCCTTCAAATCCGCTCATTAAAATTCGTATGCTCAATACGACTAAGAAAGAGTTGGTAAAAGATTTCCAAGGTGCTACAGACTTTGATCAAAGCACTTTGTTTAAGAAAATCTACGAAGAAGAATACGGCTCTTTTGGTGGTGCACCATACTCAGCATTAATTGGTGATTTTGAGTTTGATCGTACTCCATCTGATATGTATTTGCTTGAGCAAATCTCTCATGTTGCAGCGGCAGCACATGCACCATTTATTTCAGCTGCTAGTCCGAGCATTTTAGGCCTTGAATCATTTACAGATATTGATCGTCCTAGAGATGTTTCAAAAATCTTTGAAACCGCTGAATATGTTCAATGGCGTTCGTTCCGTGATAGTGAAGACTCACGTTATGTTGCATTGACTTTACCTCATGTCTTGGGTCGTCTCCCATATCATCCAAAAGAAGGTACTGCGACAGAAGGCTTTAATTTTATTGAAGATGTTTCTGGTGAAAACCACAATGAATATTTGTGGATGAATGCAGCTTATGCTTTTGGTACTCGCTTAACAAATGCATTTGATATGCATGGTTGGTGTGCTGCTATTCGCGGTGTTGAAGGTGGTGGTTTAGTTGAGGGCTTGCCAGTACATACTTTTAAAACACAAGATGGCGAAGTGGTATTCAAGTGTCCAACTGAAATTGCAATCACGGATCGCCGTGAAAAAGAGTTAAGCGATCTAGGCTTCATTCCGTTAGTACATTGTAAAAATACAGATTACGCAGCTTTCTTTGGCGCGCAATCAACTCAAAAACCTAAAAAATATGACAATGATACAGCCAATGCAAACTCGGCTTTATCAAGTCAGATTCAGTACATCATGGCTGTTTCACGTATTGCACATTACTTAAAAGCAATGATGCGAGATAAAGTGGGTAGCTTTGCTTCTGCTGGAAATGTTGAAGCATTCTTAAATGAGTGGTTGTCACAGTATGTCTTACTTGACGATGGTGCTTCTCAAGAAGCAAAAGCTCAATACCCGTTACGTGAAGCATCTGTAAAAGTTGTAGAAGATCCTGCTCAACCAGGTCACTACAAATCTGTGGTTTTCTTGCGACCACATTTCCAGCTGGATGAGTTGTCGGTTTCTTTACGACTTGTCACTGAGTTACCTCAGTCCTCAAATTAATCAAGGTCAGCTAAAGAATAACTTTAAATTAAAAATAGGAAAGTTCTAAATGAAGGATATATACGTTGAGTTTCGCGGTAAATATAAAGTTGATGGAGAATCTCGTGATTCTGAGCACAAAGGTTGGTTAGAAGTTAACTCTTGGTCTCATAACATCCGTCAACCTAAATCTGCTACTTCAAGTAGTGTAGGCGGCCACACTGCTGAACGTGTTGAACATTCTGACATGGTTTTCGTGAAAGACTTAGACGCAACTAGCCCTAAATTATGGGAAGCTTGTTCAGCTGGTTATACATTTGATGAAGTACAAATCGACTTCTATCGTGCAAATGGCGATAAACGTATCAAGTACTTACAAATCAAATTGAAGCACGTTCTAGTTTCTAGTGTAACTCCAACTGTTAACGAAGAAGGCGTTCCTACAGAAGCATTCGGTTTGAAATATGCTGCTGTTGAGTGGACTTATAACCAACAAGATATTAACGGTACTGCTAAAGGTGCTGTTACTAAGAAATGGTCACTTTCTAATAATACAGCTTCTTACGCAGCGTAATTATTTAAGTGAATATTTGGTGGAGGCTGACATAAAGTTAGCCTCTGCTGTCTTTAAATATACTTTGTTGTGAACTCGAATGAACTTAGATCGGCTTTATCCATACGGATTTCGTTCAACTTTATTTGATCGCTTAATTCCAGAAAGTGAAGATTATGCAAAAGGTCTTTCTATTCAGCAATTAAGAGAATCTGTAGCAAAGGATTTAGAAGATTTGCTCAATAGTCGGGTAGCAAAGTTAGATCATGTGATTGATGACTATCCACTTGTAAAAAAATCGATACTTCAGTTCGGGATTATTGATTTTGTGGGGCTTTCTACAGCCAACCCTCTGGATCGGGATAAAATTTGCCAATCCATTGAGCAATCAATAGCAGCTCATGAACCTCGGCTAAGACAAATACGGGTAGAGATGTTATTAGATGGACATAATATGGGCGCATTATGTTTAAGTATTCAGGCTTATCTAAATATTCACCCCTTATATGAACCTGTTGTATTTGATGCATTGTTAAAACCAACAACGCAGCAATATGTAATTTCAGCAAGAACTTAAGCGTAGTGGGTGTGTTGTGATAGAAGAGCTTTTACCGTTTTATGAAAAACAATTACAAGAATTTGGTCAACAATCTCGGGAATTTGCCCAAAAATATCCAAAAATTGCTCAGCGCTTATCTTTAAATCAAGAGCAAATTGATGACCCACATATTGAACGTCTGATTCAGGCTTTTTCGCTGATTGCTGCTCGAATCGATAAAAAACTAACAGATAGTTACGATGTTTTTACTCGTTCTTTATTTGAGGTGATGTTTCCTCAATACTTACGACATTTTCCTGCGTGTTCAGTTGTTAGCTTTGAAGATATTAATAAGATTAAACAGCTTACAGAACCTCATCTTGTACCTCATCATACGGTTTTGAAATCTCGTAGTTTCAAAGGAGTACAGTGTGAGTTTAATACAACTCAAGATGTTAAATTACTGCCTATTCATTTAAGTGGTTTGGATTTTAAAACTACACCTAGTGCACATATGCACTTAAATCAAAATGCGACGTTGAGCCTTAAATTTGAAATTTTTAATAATGCTCATGCTTGTTTAACTGATGAGAAGCTTCCTATTTATTTGGATGCTATCTCTAATTTTCCTCTACAGGTCCTTGATAGTATTTTCAAAAAAGGAACCAGTTTTGCGGTTAAATATGGACAAACAATTGTAGAATTGAGCAAGAATCCATTCGAATTGATTGGTTTTGCAGAACAAGAAAGTTTATTACCGCTTGATCAACATACCCATCATGCTTATCGTTTGTTGATGGAATACTTTTGTTTCCCGGAAAAGTTTAGTTATCTTAAGCTCGATTTGGATTTTTTAAAGCGAATACCTCAGCATGTATCCGAATTTGAGCTTTTAATTCATTTCAAATTAAACTTAAATGATCAAGCCGTTGTTAGAAACTATTCTGAGCTAAATATTGCAAACTTTAAATTATTTACTACCCCAGTAATTAATTTATTTGAAAAATATGCTGAACCTCAGAAGATAGTTCACAAGCAGTTAGAATATCCTTTAGTTACAGATGCACATCATCCTGAGTTTTATCAGGTATATTCAATACTTGAGATGAATATGGTGCGTGAAAAAACAAATCAGGAAGAAAGCTATGTTCCTGTTTTGCCTTTTTTTGCGATGAGCCATTACCACAATGATACAGCTCGCTTTTTTTACTCAGTAAACTATCAAAAGTTACAGTCCAATTTCGTTGAAATGGGCTATTCGATTATTTCTAAAAATTTAAATCCATTTTCAACACGCTCAGATTTTATTAGCACCAAATTATTATGTTCAAACCGTGACTTGCCTCATGAAGCGCTGGGTCAGTCTAATAACGTATTAAATTTAAACGATAGTAGCTTGGCGAGACGTGCGATTGTCTTAAAGCGACCAACCAAACCTTATAAATTTGAACAAGGCCAAAGTGAGCAATGGCGTGTGATTTCGCATCTTTCATTAAATAGCTTAGCGCTTATGAAAGGGGATGCTGTTTCTCATGTTAAAGAGCTGTTGGCTTTATATAACTTACCGCAGTCAAAAGAAAATTATTTAATTATTGAATCAATTAAAAAATTAGAATTTTCACTTACCCATAAACTTGTAGATGGCAAACCATTTCCAATGTTTGTGAGAGGGGTAAAAGCTGAATTACAAATTGATTCATCTGTATTTAGAGGGCATAGCTTATATATTTTTAGTCAGTTATTAAGTCGTGTTTTTAATTTAAAGGTTCAAATTAATAGTTTTGTTGATTTGGTGGTTAAGGATTATTCATCTCAGCAGGAGTTATACCAATGCAGTCAGAACGTTGGTGGCAAGACTCTTCTATAACGGCTGAGTTGTTTCAACGCCCCAAATCTTTTGAATTTATTCAAGCAACACGGTTATTGCGTCATAGCCCAGCTAATGATGCCTGTTCGTCATGGACTGATCATTTTAAATTTGAGACCTCGTTTAACTTAAACTTTCCGGCTACTGAAATTGAAAGTTTAGAATTAGTAGATGAGCGTGTTCATTTAACAAACCTGATCGTTGGTCTTACCGGTATACAAGGGGCATTACCTTATACTTATACAAATAAAATTAAGCAGGCTCCACGGCAGCAACGAGCTGAAACTAAAGAGTTTTTGAGTTTATTTAATCATAAGTTAACTGGTCAGTATGTAGAGTCAAGTATTACTTATCACTTGCCTGTGCGATATGAAATAGAAAATAAAAATGATTATTTGGATATCCTGCATGCTTTAAATGGTTATGTTCGATCACAACATCAACAACAAGATTTGGATGAATATTTTGCTGAATTTTCAGGCTTAATGCAGGGGCAAAATAATACCGTTCATGCTTTGAAAACAATGTTGAGTTGTATATTTAAGCATGAAATTACAATTAAAGAGTTCATACAAGAATCATTTAAGTTAGCAAGTGATCAGTTAACAACTTTAGGTGGAAGCCAGCCTAGCTTACTTGGTATTAACACGTTTTGTGGGGAAACGATTCAACAAATTGATGGAAAAATTGAGATTCAGATAGGTCCACTTAAGCGTCAGCAATATTTAAAATTTTTACCTCATCAAGAGCTTAGTTTAAAGCTTAAAAAAATTGTAGAAACATGGTGCAGTCCGACACTTTCAATCGATCTTAGACTGATATTAGATGAGTCGGAAATACAACCTGTTCGCCTGACTCAAAGCCAAGCCAATGGCTTAGGGCAAGGTGCTTTTTTAATGTCTCGCAAGCCTAGCACCCATAGCCATGAAACATGTTATAGCCTTATTGGAGAGCAAATATGATTAAAAAAATATTACTCTCATTCATCGCTATTTTTACAATTGTTAGTGGATTGATTATTTTCTACTGGCGAGATGTTCAATATAACCCTGATAAAGGGGATTTTTTCCTTTATTTTCTTTTATTACCGGCAATTATTACATTGGCGATCTTATCGCCTTGGCTGATTTATAGCGCTTATAAAAGTTATAAAGAAAAGAAAGAGAAAGCTGTAAATCAAAGCCAAAATGATGATAGTCAAAAATCATCTGCTGCAATTGAACAACCTCTAGAACAGCTGGATTTTAATGTATATTCCGCTTTTGCCATACATGCCCTAGGCGAGAATGAAACTATTATTGAAGAAATACAAAATTTTAAAAGTCCGGAGCTTGATGAGCAATTGTTGAATTCGTATGGATTGCCTCTTTTATCTTATCGAATTAAAGATTTAGCTGAGACAAATGATGAGGATATTCAATACGCTGCTTCGCCAAGACAAGTTCGTATCATGTCTTTAATCAGGCAACAACTAGAACAAAATATAGAGAATTTGTATCGCTTGGCTGAACATTTAAAGCGCTCAATTTTATTTTATGAATCTCATCAGATCCGTGAATATCATATGCATCCTGCATGGGTCGATCCAAATAGCGAATATGAAGATACGGAAACACCAGTAGTTGAAGTACACCGTTTAAATCGACTGAATTTGCATATTTTTCTTCCAGAAGATTTATTACATGTTTGGAATGATGAGCAAAGTAATGATCTGATTTTAGAGTTTTTTAATGAGATTGGCATTATTTCCCAAAAAGTTCATATCGAATATCACTTTTTGGGTGAGCGTGTAGCTTATCAAGAATTTATTCATTTATTAAAACGCATTCAAAAGAAAGAGCATGAGGTATTTCTCATGCTGGCTGTTGATTCAGAGATTGATCAAGATCTTATTGATGAAAAATCATGGATGGTCAAAGATTATATTCCGGCTGAATTTGCTGCAAGCTGCCTCCTTGCGGACCCATCATTAAAAATCGAAGAACTCGAACCGGCTAAAAACTTAAAAATTGTGGTGGGCCAAGAAAAAGCAGCCAAAGTTCTTCATACGCTGAACTTAAATGAATTACCGCAGTATGAGGGAGATGAGCCATACGTACTTATTCTTTCAGACCAGACAGATATAAAAGCAGCGAAGCAATTACAGCAGCAGTTTGCACAAACATCTGTTGAAACACATCACTATATTTATGTGAAATCTTCATTGGGGCATACCCAGCATTTAGTTGATATTTATGGCTTTATGCTCAGTATGCATTTTCCTGAACATATCGTTCCTTTTGTCTTTGGAGAAAATACAGTGTCAGCACATACATTTGTGCAGAGTGTCACTGAAAATTCAGAAGATGATGCGATGGTGTTGAATAGCTAATTTAAACTTTGAACTTAGAACGAGAATAGAATGCATACAATTTTAGGCTACTTGTGGCAGTACATCACGAATCCTAAAGCAATTATCGCCTTGTCATTGTTCGTGGCATTGATGTCTTCCTATACTTCAATTCCTCGCCATATATTTTGGGCTTTAGCATCTGCATATGCTTTAGGGCTCATCGCTTATGGAATTTATTGGCTAATTCAGCGTAAAAAGCATGCTGTTCAAGGTGAAGAGCTTGCGCAAGCGATTGAAAAGGATACCCAAGCAGAGTACGGCAAAAATAAAGATAAAGAAGAGCTGCAACTTATTAGCCAACAAATGAAAGAATCTATTCAATTGATTCGTAAGTCAAAGTTAGGCGATAAAAAGGGGAACGCAGCACTATATGAGTTGCCATGGTATATGGTCATTGGTAACCCGGCTGCTGGTAAAAGTTCTGCGATCTATAATTCCGGTTTAAAGTTTCCTTTTGAAGAAACCCATCAAAAAATGGTTTCGGCTGGTTTAAGCGGTACGCGTAATTGTGACTGGTTTTTTTCAACTGAGGGTATTTTACTCGACACCGCTGGACGTTATTCAGTCTATAGCGAAGATCACTCTGAATGGTTAGGCTTTTTAAATATCTTAAAGAAGAACCGTTCTAAGGCTCCAGTAAATGGTTTAATTCTTATTGTTAGTATTGCTGAGCTTGTTAGTCAGAGTCCTGAACACTCATTAAAGCTTGCGAAAAATTTACGCGCTCGTATTCAGGATTTAACCGAACGTTTAGAAGTGGTTGTACCCGTATATCTAGTCTTTTCAAAAATGGATTTGATCGCGGGTTTTACCGAATTTTTCGAATTCTATGAAGCGCAAGAATATAATCAGGCGTGGGGCGCAACACTACCATATGAGCAAAACTCTTCTCATAATGCCGTAGATCTTTTTGAGAAACACTACAATATTCTTTATGACGGTTTAAAAGGGGTCAGTTCAACTCATCTTAGCCGTCGACATTCTCAAAATATCTCACCTAGTGTGATGACTTTCCCATTAGAATTTAAGACATTAAAACCAGCATTAAAAAGTTTTATTGCGACACTGTTTGAAGATAACCCTTACCAGTTCCAACCAGTTTTCCGCGGGTTTTATTTCACAAGTGCTTTGCAAGAAGGCGTAATAGAAAGTCCAATGACTGAGCAAATTGCACAGGAATTCCAACTTTCCCAAATTGCTCAAAGTGAAGTAAAAGATCAGCTAAAAACAACGCCTAACCATGGTTATTTCTTAAAAGGCTTGTTTTCAGATGTCATTTTAAAAGATAAAGATCTGGTTAAACAGCATGTCAATACAAGCAAAAAGCGTCAGCGTTATATTGCATTTATTGGTGCTTTAGCTGGCGTATCCATTATTCTGGGTGTGTGGGTTTGGTCATATCGTAACAATCAACAACTTATTGCCGAAGTTCAAGCTGATTTAAATAAAGTTGTTCAATTGGAAAAGAGTTCAGGTCAACAATTGTCGACTCAATTAGAGGCCTTACTTATCTTGCAAAGACGTCTACAACAGTTAGACGAATTTGATGAAAATAGACCACTAAAATTTAGTTTTGGTTTATATCAAGGTAATGAGCTACGTGAAAAACTAAAAGCTGAATATTTAAAAGGTGTTAAGCAAATTGTTTTGATACCTACACAGCAAAATATTGCTCAGTATTTGCAGCGTGTAAAAAATAACGAAGCAACTTTAAAAGCAAATCATACCAATGTTGAGATCAAGCAAACTGCTCAAACTCAGCAATATTTGGAGCCTTCGGATACCAATCCTCAAGATGCTTATAATGCTTTAAAAGCATATTTAATGATGAGCAATCCACAGTATATGGATGCGAGTCACTTAAGTGATCAGGTAACGCGTTTCTGGCGTTCTTGGCTTGATGCCAATAAAGGGCAGATGCCACGTGCAGATATGATTCAAGAAGCTGAGCAGATCTTATCTTACGCAATGACATTGGCAAATGATAAACAATTCCCGATTTTGGATGCTGACTCTCAACTCGTAGATCAGACACGTCAAGTATTGCTCTCTGTTATTAGAGGTATGCCAGCGCGTGACCGTGTTTATAACGAAATTAAAATGCGTGCTGCTGTGCGCTTCCCAGCTTTAACTGTGAGCCAGATTGTTGGTGACGCAAATAAAAATATTGTATTGGGTAGTTATGCATTACCAGGGGTATTTACTCAAAAAGCTTGGAACGAGTATGTAGAAAAAGCAATTGAGGAAGCAGCAGACAAACCTACGGATACTAAAGACTGGGTGCTTAATAGCCGTCAATCTGATGATTTAACTTTCTCTGGTAGTCCAGAGCAAATCAGAAAGCAGCTTACTGCATTGTATAAACAAGAATATATTGCAGAGTGGAGAAAATTCTTAAGCGGTATTCACTATGCAAAAGCAACTCAGTTTGCTCAGCAAGTTAAAAATATTGATGTATTGGGCGAACCACAAAATTCACCAATTCGCACACTTATTGAACGCGTAGCCATTGAAACAAATTGGGATAATCCGGTTGTTCAAGCAGAGTTAGCAGCGCCTCAAAAAGGATTTATTGCATGGTTTAAACGTAAGGTTTTAAATCATGATGATAAACAATTAGCAAATCAGGCTGTAACGAATGCTCAAGGGCCTATTTCTCAAGAATATCAAATGTTCTATCAATTGGTTCGTAAACGTGATGATCAGCAAGGTAAATCTTTGCTTGATGAATATATGACGAATCTTGCCTTAGTACGTAGTAAGTTTAATGAACTTAAGAATGCGGGTGAGATCGGACCGAATGCGATGACATTGGTTAAGCAAACTTTAAATGAGCAGACATCGGTATTTAACCAGACTCAAAAAATTGTAGATGAAAAGATGGCGGTTGGTTTCAGTGAAATTGATCAGCAACTTCTACAAAAATTAGTGGTGAGTCCACTTACCCAAGCCTTTGAAAGTTTAATTACACCTACTCAAGATGAAATCAATAAGCTATGGGTAATGCAAGCCTATCAACCATTTACTGCAAATCTTGCTAAGAAATATCCATTTAACTCATCAGCTTCTTTACAAGCAACAAGTAGTGAAATTGGACAAATTCTTGGTGAGAACGGCAGTATTTCCCGTTTTGTTAAAGAGAGTTTAGACCCGTTTGTTATCCGCCGCGGTTATACCTTAACCTCCAAAACATGGAAAGATTTGGGGATTAGTTTAAACCCACAATTTGTTATGAACTTCCAACGCTATGTTGCACCTACAAATGGAATGGCAACAGGTGAGTTAAATAGCCAAGCACCAGCTGCTCCGGCAACCAATCAGTCTAACTTCCAGTTCTACCCAATTCAAAACCCGCAGTTACTTTCATATACCGTTGATATTGATGGTCAGCGTATGACTTATGAAAATGGGGTGCAGCAATGGGTTAACTTTATTTGGCCAAATCAAGGCAGTATTCCGGGTGCTCGTATTACGGCTGTAGATTTACAAGGTCAGACACATACCATTTTTGATGAACCAGGCGAATACGGGATTAACCGTTTAATCGATAGTGCACAGCGTAAAGAGCAAAACGGTGGTTTTGAAATGCTTTGGCGCAGTAAGACAGATCCATCACTCTTTGTGAAAATGAACTTCCGTCTTATTAGTAGTAATTCAGGAAGTATCGGTTCAAGCCGTGGCTACTCTGGTATGCAACTGGTGGACAAAGTGACTGCGGATAAAGCTGCTCGCGTTGTATCCGCACAGCAAGCACCAGCTCAGGCTGCTGCTCCTGCCAAAACTGAAAATCCAGTTTCTGCACTAGCACAACCTGCTGCGGGAGTTAAGCCATGACATGGAAACTAACCTCTACATTCAAGGAGGAGCATTGATGCATACATTAAAAACAACTCCTCTGTATTACGGTAAAAGCCCTGCACGTGGTGACTTCTTAAAGACAAAAGGTCAATATGCCTTAATACAGGTACTTGATCAGTGGATAACAGAAGCATTGGAATATGCAATGCAGTCAAATATGTTCAAAGAGGCATATAGCAAGTTGCCTTCATTGGATTTCTTTATTGCAAATCCACAAGAGAACATGTTCTTGGCTGCTAATTTGTTGGCGAGCGAAGACAGTTCAGGCCGAGCTTTTCCGATGGTACTCAGTCATTTACTTGAGATTGATTTGCCATATGAAAATTTATTATATGCACCTTATAGCTATAAGCATGTCTTAGTTGATTTATTTCAAAATAATCGCGCATTAAGAGGGATTAAAGACTCTGACTTATTATTTGGTAAGCTAAATCATTTACCAAATCAAATTCAGGTTTTATCTGAACGTGAATGTGTAGGTTTTTATGAAAATCATACCATGCATTCATTTGCTCAGTTAATGAAGCTAAGTATTTATGAGTTAGCTCAAAGCATGATTGGTTTAGGATTACTACTACAACCAATTTTACAAAATGGGACTAGCCGTTTAAATAAAGTCTTGATTCTACCGATTAATAATCCTGCTTATTGTTATGAAATAGCGGCATTCTGGGTCAGTATTATTTGTCGTTTTTTAAAACAGCATAATACCGAAGTATTAATTGGGTTGTTACATCGGGAGCAGCCGGTATTATTCTTTGGTTTTCAGGGTGCTGATATTTTAGCTCTTAGCGATATTTTTACTCAGAATATGGATAGCAAACATTGGGTTTCTTTAATACAAGCTCAATGGATTGATACTTATTTGGAACAGAATGCTGGTTTAGCAACGCTAGAACAATCTTTATGTCAACGCCAATTAAGTTTAAATCAAGGTTTAAAACTATTTAGACAGACTTTTTTGGGTGAATAACAATGAATCAAAAATATCAAATTAAACTTTCACAATTTATAAAAGGCTGTTTTATATATGCAATTGCGAATTATGCTTTAGCACAGCCTATAGTTGTAGAAGGTGTAGTGCCAAATGAAGCAAGTAAACAGGCTATTTTAATGAAAATGCAGTCTGTTTATGGTGCAGATCAAGTTGTTGATAAAATACAAGTTCGACCAGTTGCCGCTCCAAATGGATGGAGTGACTCTGTCACACGAGTGATTACACCTGATCTTAAAAAAGTTTCTCAGGGTAAGTTAAGTGTTAATGGAACCCGATTTGAACTGACCGGGAAAATGCTAAATCCGACAGAAATACAGCCAACCATTCAGTCTTTTCAGAATTTGGTACAGCCTCCATATCAATTATTTTCCCAGCTTTCTGTAAATCAGGCTGAGCAGAAGATTATTGATGATGCTTTAAAAAATCGAATTATTGAATTTGAATCTGGTAGTGCAGTATTAACTGAAGCTGGGCAAAAAATTCTTGATGAAATGGCTGTTGCTTTAAATAAAGTGGGCGGGAAAAAAGTCAAAATTGTGGGGCATACCGATAGTTCTGGTGATGCGACCAAAAACTTAAAACTCAGCCAAGATCGAGCTTTAGCAGTTAAAAATTATTTAATTAGTAAGAATATTCCTGCTGATCATTTATCTACCGAAGGTTTAGGTTCATCTAAGCCTGTAGCGGACAATACTTCTGCGGAAGGTAGAAAGAAAAACCGCCGAATTGAGTTCACCGTTTTATAGGGATAAGGAGAAGAATATGGCTAGCCCTTACATTACGATTGGATGCCCAACGACAGGTGGAGGGCAAGTCATTTCTGGTAATAGTGCATTTTTAATTGATGGAATCGCAATTGCATGTGTAGGTGATAAAGCAACTTGTCCGGCGCATAAAACGGTTTCTACGATTGTTTCCGGTGACCCAAATATGCAAGTGATGGGAAAAGCAGCTGCAAGAGTAAATGATTCATTATCGTGTGGCTGTAAATTATTACCGAAACAAAGTTTGGTTAATCAAGGATAGCAGAGGGTATATCTTTTTTTCTTAAATGTTTAAGTTAAAAAGATATGTGTACTAATTAAATGATCTTAAATGGTATTAGATTTTTTATTTAGATATAAGAAATCGAATAAATCATATTAATGATTGTAATGCTGGGTTATTTGTCGGATAAAGCTAAATTTTGGTAATATACGGGCATTATGATTTTAAGTATTAAATTATTTAAAAATATTGAGAGTAATGATGAGTAGTTTAAAAATTTTAATTACAAAACTTTCTACAGCTGCACGCACTGCTTTAGAAAAATCTGCTAATGCTTGTGTTCTTCAGCAAAACTACGAAATTGAAATTGAACATTTATTTTTAGAGTTACTTAATCAGTCTTTAGAAAACGATTTAAAAATTTTATTAAAAAAATATAAAATCTCAGCCGATGCTTTGGCAGATGATTTAAAAGAAACAATTTCTCAATTACCAAAAGGTAATACACGTACTCCAATTTTTGCTAAATCAATTGTTCGTTTATTTGAACAAGCTTGGTTATTGGCTTCAGCAGAACAAAATCCTGTCATTCGTAGTGGTCATTTATTGGTTGCATTATTAACTGCACCAGACCTCTATCAAATTGCAACAAGAGCTTCGAGTTTATTTGATCTTTTCCCGATAGACTCAATGAAACATAAGTTTCTTGAAATTTGTGAAAAAAGTGTAGAACAACAAGAAGAATCAAAAACATCTTCACAAGCAGATGAATTAGAACAAGCCGCTACTCCAACTGCAAAAACTCAAAAAACACCTGCTTTAGATCAATATACAATTAATTTAACTGAAAAAGCGAAGAACGGCGGGATTGACCCTGTTATTGGGCGTGAATATGAAATTCGTTTGATGCTCGATATTTTAATGCGCAGACGTCAGAACAACCCAATTTTAACTGGTGAGCCAGGTGTAGGTAAAACAGCTGTAGTTGAAGGGTTGGCTTTAAAAATTGCTCAAGGTTTAGTTCCTGAAGCATTAAAAAATGTTCATTTGCACGTTTTAGATATGGGGCTTTTGCAAGCTGGGGCAAGTGTTAAAGGTGAATTTGAAAACCGTTTAAAGCAAGTTATTCAAGAAGTCCAATCATCGGCTCATCCTATTATTTTATTTATTGATGAAGCGCATACGCTTATTGGAGCAGGTGGCCAAGCGGGGCAAAACGATGCTGCCAATCTTTTAAAACCTGCACTTGCTCGTGGCGAGTTACGTACTATTGCTGCAACAACATGGGCAGAATATAAACAGTATTTTGAGAAAGATGCTGCATTGAGCCGCCGTTTTCAGGTGGTAAAGGTTGAAGAACCGGCCGAAGAAGTTGCTGTGGATATGCTACGTGCAATGATTCCCGTAATGCAAAAGCACTTTAATTTACAAATTGATGATGAAGCAATTGTAACGGCTGTACATGCCTCTCATCGCTATATTAGTGGTCGTCAACTCCCAGACAAAGCAGTAAGTGTTCTTGATACTGCAGCAGCGCGTGTAGCTTTGACCCAAAATGCACAACCAGTCAAACTTGATCAATTGAAAGCACAAGAACATAACTTAAAGCTTGAGCAACAAATTTTGGAAAATGAACACCGTCAAATTCCAATACATCATGAAAGATTAGAAAATCTGAAAAACCAACTAGAGTCATTACAAAGTGAGATCCAAGAGACTCAGGAACAATGGCAAAAAGAATTAGAGCTAGTTCGTAAAATTCAGGAATTAGAAGCGCAGAGCCATTCTAATGAGTCTGAAGCCTACGATCAGATTAATTTAATACGCAAAGACCTTGCTGATATTCAGGGACAACAGCCGTTAGTTTTTGAGCGAGTAAACTCTCAGATTATCAATGAAATTATTTCTGATTGGACAGGTATTCCTGTTGGGAAAATGGTCAATGATGAAATTAAGCAGATTTTAACGCTTGAAGATAAATTAGGTGAGCGTGTAATGGGGCAAGATTATGCACTTACACAATTAGTCCAAGGGATTAAAACTTCAAAAGCTAAATTAGAAGATCCAAATAAACCTCAAGGGGTGTTCCTTTTAGTCGGGCCTAGTGGGGTTGGTAAAACTGAAACTGCTTTAGCCTTGGCTAATGAGTTATATGGCGGTGAACAGCATTTAATCACGATTAATATGTCTGAGTATCAAGAAGCACATACTGTCTCTTCGCTTAAAGGTGCTCCTCCAGGCTATGTTGGCTATGGTCAGGGTGGGGTTTTAACTGAAGCTGTACGCCGTAATCCTTATAGTGTTGTGTTACTCGACGAAATTGAAAAAGCACATAGCGATGTTCAGGAGTTGTTCTATCAAGTATTTGATAAAGGTACTTTAGAGGATGGTGAAGGGCGCGTTATTGATTTTAAAAACACGACAATCTTATTAACTTCAAATACGGGCTCGAGTGCAATTATGCAGGCATGTTTAAATCAGCCTGTAGAAGAATGGCCTACCGCGGAAGATTTAATCGAACATTTAAAACCGAGTTTATATAAACAGTTTAAGCCAGCCTTCTTAGGGCGTATGAGAGTTGTGCCATATTTCCCATTGCATGATGATTTATTGGTTCGAATTATTAAACACAAATTGGGCAAAATTACTGCTCGAATTGAAAAACAATATAGAACGGAAGTTCAATATTCAGATGACTTGGTTGAGTTGCTACTCAGCCGTTGTACTGAAGTGGATAGTGGCGCCCGTAATGTTGATAACATCTTAAATTCTACAGTTTTACCTGCTTTGGCAACTGAAATTTTAGTGGCTTTGGCAGATCAAAAATTGCCGAAATTGATCATGATTGATGCAAAAGATGACGAGATCCAATATTTACTAGATCCTGTGGCGAAGCCTGCTAAAAAACGGACTAGTAAAAAGTTGAAATCAGAAGTTTAAAAATTTAATAGAGCCAAAATTAGATGAGTATTGATATTTCTGAACTACTTAAACCCATTAATGACAGCTTGCTTTGTGGTGAGGATTATTCATTTTCTAATGAATTTCACGAGATAAAGAAAGCCAGAACACAGGATGATCTATTATTAGATCAGGGGGATTGGGTTGCTGAACGGAAGCAGGCAGATTGGGACTTTGTTGCGAAGAGTGTAAGCGCTTTGCTCATTGAAAAAACCAAAGATATCCGTCTATTAACTTGGGTAATAGAAGCCTGGACTCATCTAAATGGTTTTGAAGGCATGGTAAAGGGAATCACTTTAACTCATACCATGCTGAACCAATATTGGCAGGATATTCATCCGATTATTGAAGATGATGATTTGGATCAGCGTATTGGTTTATTACAAGGTCTTATTAATCAGTTGCCAATGCTGTTGAAGAAAGTACCTTTAACCAACACAGCTCCTTATTATAACTTGCTTGATTACGATAATTTTCTATATCACGAAAATATACGCCGTAAGCAAACAGAAGAGTACGAGAGTCAGTCAGGTCCATCTGAATTAGAACAATTTGATCAAGCGATCTTTAATACCTCTAAAACCTTTCAATACTCAAATTATCAAGAGTTTAATTCGGTTTTAACGGAGTGGAATGTTTTAAAGCAGACACTCGACCATTTAATGGGATTAGATTCACCGAGTTTTGCTGCAATTGATTCTGCATTTGAAACAATACACAGCACTTTACGTAAAATTTACAAAGCAGAGGCTTTTGGTACTGGGCTTGCGCCGAGCCAAGAACAGGCCGCTGTCATCACGACACCGTCTATGGAAAATCAAGTGCCTGTACAAATCGTATCAGACCAGCCTATGTTTCAGCCACAAGCACAAACTCACTTGGCCAATCGCGAGCAAGCAATGAAAGTGCTGCAAGAAATAGCTGATTATTTTCAAGCAAATGAGCCACATAGTCCTGTGAGCTATATGCTCCAAAAGACCATTAAATGGAGCCAAATGCCGCTGCATGAATGGTTAGCACAAGTGATTAAAGATGAGCATCCATTGCAAATGGTTCAGGAAATGTTAGGTGTTCAACCTAAAAATGAATATGAATAAAGATTGGTAAAGAGATATGTTTAAAGCTGAAAAAGTCCTGTGGGGCGAAGGTTTATTTTTAAGACCTCAACATTTCCAGATTCAAGATACCTATCATGAACAACGTTTAAATCATACGGTTCGTGCTGTTGTGCCATTTTCCTATGGCGTTCAAAAACTTAGTTTTGATGAAGCACAGTTAAGTACGCATATTCTTGCACTTGAATCAGTAGAAATGATTTGGCAAGACGGTGAAATATATCAAGCGCCTGCTTATGACTTATTACCTGAACCTATTTTGCTTGATGAGCTTAATTTACGTGGTGAAATGGTCATCTATTTGGCATTACCATTATTACAAGCCAATAAACAAAATTTAATCGATCAAAATCAATCACAAAAGGGGCGCTATCAATCACATTTGGTTGAGACCCATGATCTGTTCACAAACGCGACAGAGGCTGATATCAGCTTATTACGTCGTCGAGCTGTGTTTAAATTATTAGATGCACATAGTAATCCTGATCATAATTTAGATGGTTTCCTGTATTTGCCAATAGGCAAAATTAAACGTCAGAGTTCAGGTGCTTTTGAAATTGACCGCAAATTTATTCCGCCCATTTTGCATGTCGATGCATCTGAGACCTTGGTTTCAAATTTAAAAAGAACCTTGAATGTTATTAAGGCAAAAATTAAAACGATTCAAACCAATAACCGAGAAAATGAGCAGAAATTAATTGAATTCCGTTCAGGTGATATCGTTTCGTTTTGGTTGGTAAATGCTTTAAATACTGCTCATGCTGGTCTGAGCCATTTCTTGCAATATCCGCAAATTCATCCGGAACGATTATTCTTTGAATTGCTACGTTTAGCAGGTTCGTTATTAACCTTCTCGACAGCTTATGAAGTTGATCAGTTACCTGGATATAAACATCATAATTTGCAAGAGAGCTTCACCCAACTCGACACAATTTTACGTGATTTACTCGATACGATTATTTCGAGTCGTTACATCAGTATTGCCCTTAAAGAAATTCGCCCTTCATATTGGGTGGGAAGTCTCGAAACCGATAAGATTACTCGAGATACCAGACTTTATATTGCTGTATCAAGTAGCGCGATGCAGACCCATGAGTTGATTCAAATCGTTCCTCTACGTTTTAAAATCGGTAGTACTTTAGATGTTGAACAACGTGTTGTTGCAGCATTACCAGCAATTCCATTACACCACTTAATCCAAGTTCCAACTGCTATTCCAGTACGTTCTGGTGTGAGCTATTTTGAAATCGAACCGCATCATGAGCTCTATCAACGTATGTTGGATTCAGAAACGATTTGTATTTATGTTCCGGCTGGATTCCAAGATATCAGTATTGAGCTGATTGCGGTCATGAACGCTTAGAGATAAAGGAGAGAAAAATGTCACAATCTACAGGTGCTCCTTCTTTATTTGACGATGGGCAAATTGGGACAGGGGGGAATAATAATAGCCAGTCCCAAGTAAAATTACAGGCAATTAATCTGATTGATTTATTGCATGATGGTTTTTACTTAATCTTTTTAATTCGAAATCAGTATGTGCCAGCTGATCCACAGCGCTTTCGTGAAAAAATTCTAGATTTGCTTAATCGATTTGAGCAACAAGCGAAAAAGTTACAATTTTCAGCTGATGATATTCATGATGCTAAATATGCGTTTTGTGCGCTGATTGATGAAACGATCGTAACCCAGCAAGACCCAAGCTATTTTAATTTACAAAATTCTTGGTTAATTAGTCCATTACAGTTAAGCCTGTTTGGTTCACAGTTAGCGGGTTATCAATTCTTCGAAATTTTAGAGCAACTACGTAGTCGTGGAAAAGAGCGATTAGCTGCTCTTGAAGTCTTCCATTACTGCTTATTATTAGGTTTTCAGGGTAAATACCGAATTGAGTCAATTGAAAGCCTTAACCATTTGGTGGCACGAGTAGGCGATGAAATTGATTATCTGAAAGGGAAAAAAGTGGCTTTTTCGCCATTCTCGGCAATTCCTGATCAGATACGAAATATTATCCATCGTGAGTTACCTTTTTTCTGGATTTTGATTTTCTTATTGATTTTTGCATTACTTACCTTTGCAGGTTTAAGATTTATGCTTAACAATCAAAATGATAAAGCATTATCTAATTATCAAAATGTGATTTCTGCCCCACAAGAGCAGGCACATATTACAATTTACTTACCTTGATGATGGAAAGAAATGGCTCAGGAAAAACCAACTTCTATTCGAGTTTTGCAATCGAATAAAAAAAAGTCGAGATCACCCGTAATCTATATCATCATTGGTATTATTGCAGGTGTTTTTGTAAGTATCTCGTTGTTCCTGTTCTTGTCTCAACCGTATTCATCCGACCCTACAAGTGTTGAGAGCAAATCGAATCAAGATCAGGAGCTTGACCAAGTCTTGATGACTAATTCTTCTGCACATGACCAAGCAGTAAGTGATCAGCAAGAGCAAACTGATCCGATGAGCCATGATGGTTTTGAGCAACCTAAAGAGAATGAGTTAAGTAACATTTTTAAGCCTGCTCCTCATAAAGAGGCAGTACCTAACCCGCAACGTGTTTCACCTTTTGATGCACAGTTAACAGGTGAACAGGTTGTACCTAAGCAACAGGCTGTAGCTAAACCTGTACAGCCAAAACTACAGGTAGTTCAGCAAAAACCGGCTACCCAGACGAAAGTGGTTCAAGCCAAACCCGCTGAGGTAAATAAAGCTCCGGTTGAACAAGAGGCTGATGTGGAACCACCTAAAGCTTCGGTTGATATTAAGATTACACGAAGTCCATTTGCTGTGAATTAGTTAAGTCATGATGATTTTTCTAATTTTCTTTTGTTTTGCTTGCCTTGCTATAGGGTTAGCATTTTTGATGTCTTATGAGTTAAGAAATAAGGGTAGAACATTTGTTCTATCTTTATTACCTCAGGGGCGTCGGCAGCTAAATCAAGTTAGACAATTTGCTCAAACAATGAATCAGGCTGCGGCTCCTGAAAAACTACAATCACATTGGCATTTACAGCAATGGTGGATTGTAATCGCAGGATTTTTTTTATTTGCCAGTATTTTAATTTTTGCTTTTACTCGCCCAATCAGTTCAACACGAATTGAAGCCGAGTATCTTAAAAAAACTGATCCGCAAATTTATGCATTATTAAATGGAGAAATATTATCGCCTCCACCTGAAGTAGATGAAAGCCTGATTGAAGCTGCAATTGTTGAAGCAACTCAGTTAGAGCAGCAATATGCTTCTCAAGAAAGTGGTGTTATAAATTCTTCACCAATTGATAATACAAGTTTTGATGGCCGTGCGATTTTAGATACGAGTTTAGTCAACCGTAAGTGGGATAAAATGAACCCACGCTATAAGCAGCGTTTGCTTATGGTCTTTAAAATTATGAAAGAACAATATGGTTATGAACTTGTTTTGCTTGAAGGTTATCGTAGTCCAGCACGTCAAAATATGTTGGCAGGCAATCCGAATACAACCAGAGCAAAAGGGTATCAAAGTTATCATCAATTTGGTTTAGCGGCAGATGTGGCCTTTAAGCGAAACGGTAAAGTTGTTATTTCTGAACGTGACCCATGGGCTATGCAGGGTTACCGCCTATATGGGCAAGTTGCTGAGTCTGTCGGGCTTACCTGGGGTGGTCGCTGGAAATCTATACAAGATTATGGCCATACAGAATATAGAATGCCAGGCTTGAAGAAAACTCAAGAAATGGCGGAAAAGCTGATTGCCGAAAGCTTAAATGACATCAGTTAAACCTAGGAGCCTGATTGGAAGCGATCATGTAAAACGGTAGTCATGTGATCGACAAGCTGGGAAATCAACCCAGCTTTTTCCCATGTATAAATTGAAACAACCATAGGTGAAGCTTCACCTAAAGATTTATATCTACGTACACGACGGCCTTTTGTGGTACTAACTGGTAGTAAAGATATTCCCAAACCTGTTTCGACACTTACTAGAACACTTTCTAAACTACTTCCTGTAAAAGCAATATACCAACGTCGTCGTTCACGTTCTAATGTCTCAAACATTTCATCTCGGTAAAGTCCACCTTGAGGAAAGGTCACTAAACGAATTGGTTCAGACAAAGGCGTAATCGCATTTTCACTTTCAAACCATGCCATTTCTTCAGGAAAAGAGGCATAACAATCGGCGCTGGCTGCTGATTCTTTCACAATAACAATATCCAGTTCACCATTACGATAGCGCTCTGTCAGGTTACGGCTTAAGCCTGAAGTGACATCTAACCGAATAGTACGATGTTCTTGAGTAAATAGACCGAAAACTTCTGCCATAGCAGTACTCATCATATCTTCTGGCAATCCAATTCGAATAGGGATGCTGCCAGCTGGATCTTTTAAGACCGCCTCAGCCTCTTGTTGAAGCGTCAAAATTCTTTGAGCATAACCAATTAAATATTCACCTGAAGCTGTTAATTGTAATGGTCTTGCTGTGCGATCAATAAGGGAGTGACCAACCGATTCTTCGAGGCGTGCTAACTGCTGACTAATAGTTGATTGTGTCAGATGCAACTTATCAGCGGCGGCTGTAAAACTACCACTTTCAAAAATGGTCACAAATGCACGAAGAAGACGAGGGTCAAACATAAATGAATACCATCAATAACGCAGAGAACAAGATACTTGAGTATTTATAATCTTAATACAATCGATTAAATAATTTAATTTCCAAATACTTTTAAGCGTGCTTATTCTAGTGCCAAATTATTATGCAATTCATTTTGATTTGGAGTGTTTCATGCGTAAGTCCCTCATATGGATCAATCTGATCATTGCGATGGGTGCTTTGGGTTTTACAAATGTGGTAAATGCAAAGGATGAATACCCTTTACACATGGCAGCTGCAAATGACGATATTCAGTTAATAAAACATATTTTGTCTCAAAAGACCTTAATTGATGCACGTGATGAAACAGGTTCAACAGCATTAATGGTGGCAACAAGAGCAAACCATATACATGCGGCTCATATGTTGATTGAGGCCGGCGCAGATGTAAATGCTAAAGATAATATACAAGATAGTCCTTATTTGTATGCAGGTGCACAAGGTTATTTAAAAATTTTAAGAATGACACTCATGCATGGTGCCGATTTAAAGAGTACTAACCGTTATGGGGGAACCGCGCTTATTCCAGCAGCAGAACGGGGCCATGTAGAAACTGTCCGTACTTTAATTGCTGCAGGTGTAAACGTAAATCATGTCAATAATTTAGGTTGGACAGCTTTACTAGAAGCAATCATTTTAGGTAATGGCAAATCCAATTATCAGCAAATTGTGGCACTTTTGCTAAAAGCTGGTGCCAATCCGAATTTGGCAGATAAAGATGGGATCACACCATTACAACATGCACGTACAAGAGGATATCGTGAAATTGAAAAACTCCTTCTTGTAGCTGGTGCAAAGTAGATGGAGGAAGAATAAATGAAAGCAAATCAGGAATTTTTACGTCAAGCCATTGAGCTTGCTTATAACAATATAGAAAAAGGTGGCCGACCATTTGGCGCAGTAATTGTAAAAGATGGCAAAGTAATTGCTTCAGGTGTTAATCAAATTTTGACAACCAATGATCCGACTGCACATGCTGAACTATTGGCGATTCGGGCAGCCAGCCAAGTTCTAGGAACCGCGAATTTAGAAGGCTGTTCGGTATTTGCAAGCGGGCATCCATGTCCTATGTGTATGGCTGCAATGCGTTTAGCGGGTATAAAGACAGTTAACTATGCTTACTCTAATGAAGACGGCGCACCGTTTGGTTTATCTACAGCTGAAATATATGCCGATCTTGTAAAACCATTTGCTGAACAGTCCATGAAAATCGAATATGTGCCTGTTCGATTTGAAGACCGTACCGACCTTTATGTGTTTTGGAAAAATTATAAAGCTAAGCAATCGGGCCTAAAGTAATGAAGCAGACTGGAGCTTTCTTGGCTCGTCCCATGCTTATTTTGACAGTCGCTCTGGTTGGACTCAATTTAAGACCTTTTATGACCAGTATTGGTCCTTTAGTCTCAAAGATTCGAGCAGGTACTGGATTAAGTCTACAAGGAATAGCTCTACTCACTTTATTGCCCATGATGTTGATGGGGCTTATTGCCTTTATTGGTCCAATCGTACAGAGCATGGTCGGAGAACGTAGAGTTGTTTTGGGTGCTTTGCTGACTATTTGTATTGGATGCGCACTTAGATTTTTATTTCCTACAGCTGAGGGTTTAATTGCTAGTGCAATAATTATTGGTTTAGGCGTCGCGCTGATACAGGCTGCTTTTCCAGGAATTATTAAACGAGAGTTTAGTCAACATATCGGGCCAATGATGGGGCTTTATTCAGCTATGCTTATGGGTGGTGGCGCACTAGGCGCATGGTTGGCACCTGTGATTTCCAATATAACGGGTCTATGGTCACTGGGGCTGGCTTTCTTTACTATACCCGCTGTATTAGCACTAGTATCAACATTTATTTTTTTACCCTCCATTGTAAGTTCGACTGCCCATCTGTCACCTGTAAAAACATTATTAAAGAAACCTAGAACATGGTTGTTAATGCTGTGTTTTGGTTTGGTCAATGGTGGCTATTCTTCGGTGGTTGCGTGGTTGGCACCTTCGTTTCAAGATCATGGCTGGAGTATTTCTCAAAGTGGGAAATTGCTTGCCTTACTTGCCTTGAGTCAAGCAGCCTCGGCTCTGTCTTTGCCTATTTTAGCTAGGAAATATAAAGATCGACGTCCGTGGTTGTGGTTTACTCTATTCATGCAATTTGCTGGCTTTGCAGGACTTGCTTTTATACCTGAATTTGCATCTGTGTTATGGGCAATTTGTTTAGGAATAGGCTTGGGAGGTTGTTTTGCCTTAACACTTATTGTGGCATTAGACCATTTTGAAGAGCCGAACAATGCGGGTGCTTTATCTGCACTTATGCAAGGAGGCGGTTTTTTACTTGCTGCAATACCGCCTTGGTTTGTAGCAGCTTTGCATGACTTTACAGGGACTTATAAGGCAGGTTGGATTTTTCATTTATGTAGTGTGATATTGGTTATTGTGTTAGTGGTAAGGTTAGCTCCAAGAAGTTATAACAAAATTCACTAATAAAAGTTTAGGTGATTAAAGAATATTACGGACCCAAAGAAATACTATTTTGAAGGGAAGATGGTTAAAGAAAAGTGATAGGATAATATTGAAACTTTTAGTTTTTAAATGAACACAACAATATTTGATTTTTATGACATCTTCTTTGAAAAAAATAGCTTTATTAAAACAGGGCTTAGGAAAAAATAGTCCATTCGCAGCAGGTAGGCAAGGAACATTAGAGGCGATTGAGCATTTAGGTTATGTACAGATTGATACCATATCTGTCGTTGAACGTGCTCATCACCATATATTGTGGAGTCGAGTGCCAGATTATGATTTAAGCCATTTAAACAGTTTGGTTCGTGAGCGGCAGATTTTCGAATATTGGTATCATGCGGCATCTTATCTTCCTATGAAAGATTATCGATATGCATTACCGGCAATGATGTCTGTCAGAAAAGGGGAAAGTCGCTATTTTAATAGAGGCGATCAACGCCTTATGAATGAAATTCTGGCACGTGTTCGTGCCGAAGGTAAAATTCGGTTAAGGGATATTGATAAGAAAAATAAAGAGAGTTTAGGGAATTGGTGGAATACCGGTCCAGGCCGCCGTGCTTTTGAGCAGTTATATATGCAAGGTGACCTGATGATCTGTGAACGTAATGGTATGGAAAAAGTTTACGATTTAACTGAACGCTGCCTACCTGAAAATATTGATTTAAGTTTGCCTACGCTTTACGAATATGCTCAGTATTTATTTAATAATACGCTTCGAGCTCATGGTGCATTTACGTGGAAACAATTGGTTCATTTAAAGAAAAATGATTTAAAAGAAACCATGCGTGTCGTGCTGAAAGAGCAGATTGATGCAGGTGTTGTATCAGCGATTAAACTTGCCGACGGACAAAATTTATATGTTGATGTAACTGCAATAGAGCAACAATTGGATACTGATTTTGGTCTAAAAATACTTTCGCCTTTTGATAACTCTCTTATTCATCGTGACCGTTTAACTTCCTTATTTGAATTTGATTATCGGATCGAATGCTATGTGCCAGCGGCCAAACGGGTATTTGGATATTTTTGTTTGCCTATTCTTTATCAAAATGAGTTAGTAGGACGAGTCGACTGTAAAGCACACCGGACAGTAAAAGAACTAGAAGTGATTAGTCTACATTTAGAAAAAACGGTAAAAGATAAAGAGCATTTCTTTTTTGAATTAGATCAAGAACTCCAGCGTTTTGCAGCATTTAATCAATGCTCAAATGTGAATGATAAGGTAGTCAAACTCATTCGCAGCAAGCTTTAAGTACCAATCTAATTGGATGTCAAAAATGATTAAAGCTAAAACACCAAAAGAGTGAAAATTTTTGGTGTTTAACTTCGCTTAGTTCAAAGACATACGGTATTGAATAACGCCGGGCTTTTGTGCAATCCAATCATAGAGCTTTTGGGCTGTTTGATTACTTTCTTGAGTATGCCAATATAAACGTTCACAGCTATGTTCGGTGGCTTGCTTCTGTACATACTCAATAAGTTGTTTACCAATTTGTCGTCCACGAACTTCAGGTGATACATACAGATCTTCTAAATAACAGTAGTTATTTTCTGCCCAAGTAGACCGATGAAACATATAAGTGACAAAACCTAAGATACGTTCTTTATTTTTGGCAACTGCACAATAAATAGGTTCTTTTTCATCGAAAAAACGATCCCAAGTCATTTTTGTGATATGAGGAGGTAAATTGACCTGATAGAAATTTTGATAGGCAACCCAATATTCTAACCATTGAGTATAGTCTTGTTGTTGAACTGGCGAGACTTCGATCGTTTCATTTTGAATCATAATTACACTTCATTCTGACTAATTGATGAAATTATATATTGGATATGAATGTTTTATAGAAACATTAAAGTATTAAAAACTAACACAATAAATTTGATGAGAAAAGAAATTGCTTATTTTTATAACTTTCTAAAATAAAATTTTTTTATTAATCTTATTTTAAGCTAGCTTTATTATTCTAATAAAACAAAGCTCGTCTAAGTACACCTTTTAGCCACATTCTCCAGATGTGGCTCTTTTTATTTGCGGTTAGAAAATCTAGAAGTAAATAAATATGATTAAATATTTATTTTTGAATCTCTATAAGTTTTTTAATCATTTTCCATTGCATTACTATAAAACTTAACACCTATTTTAATGCGATCTCGACCATTACTCATACGCCAGCGATTCGTATCACGTAGGGAATACACGCAGCCACAATATTCTTGTTGGTAAAATTCTTCACGTTTACTAATCTCAATCATGCGGCTAGAGCCACCATTTTTTCGCCAGTTGTAGTCCCAGTACTGAATATCGGGATAGTGTGAAGCAGCGCGAATCCCGCAATCATTGATTTGCGCCATATTTTTCCATCTTGAAATCCCTAAAGAGCTGCTGATTAGACTAAACCCATGTTCATAAGCATATAAAGCGGTACGCTCGAAGCGCATATCAAAACACATGGTACAGCGGATACCGCGTTCAGGTTCATTTTCCATACCTTTAGCACGGGCAAACCAATTATCGGTGTCATAATCCGCATCGATAAAGGGAATATTATGTTTTTCTGCGAAGCGGATATTTTCTTCTTTACGAATGAGATATTCTTTTACCGGATGAATATTAGGATTATAAAAGAATATAGAAAAGTTTATATTAGACTCAATTAATGACTCCATTACTTCTCCAGAGCAGGGAGCACAGCAAGAATGGAGTAATAATTTATTATGTCCAGATGGGAGTTCGAGTTTTTGACGTTGAATAGCCATAATTAAAAAATAAGTTATATTTTTATATATTTTAGATTTTTTAACTGCTTATAAAAATGAATTTTTTTCAATTAATGATGAAAATATCTAATCTTTATTATTTGTGCTGAATAATAAAGTATTTTTTAATTTTATTACATATAATAAATAATATATTATATTTGTGTAATATTATTAAAAATAATTTTAACTTTCTATTGTCAAAAAAGTACACTCTATAGAAAATAGGAATAATTTTATATTTGTGTAACTATTTGTCTTTTATATATTTATCTACTTAGTTTTAGCTAGAAAAATTGTGTGATGAACGTCTCAAATAAGTATTATTTTTTAAATTTAAATATTTTTTTAGATTTATATTTTTAATAAATTTATACTAAAACAGTTATTCTATTTTTCTCATTTGAGTATGTGATATTTTAAGATATGGACGATTGGCAATGTAAGTATTGTAATGGTTACATTATGGTTAATCATTCAAGGATAGAGGTAGGGGAAAAAGTTTACTTTTTGGTATATAAATTCGATGCAAAAAATGAAAGAAAAAAACTATATAAAAAAGGAACTGTAATTGCACGTTGCGATAGTATTTTACATATCGAATCAAGAAAAAAGACATATAAAATAGAGGAGGCTAAAGTCTATCCTTTAGGTGCACCTATGCCATTTGTTTATAATATGTTCTGGATATGTGGTTGTGAAAACAGACCATAATATTTTTATTGAATCTAAAATGAATAGTGAATTTAAATAATTTTGATGATTTTTTATTCAAGTTTGCAAATTATAGTTTTTAATTTTTATAAATAGCTTAAATTGCTGAAGGGTTAAAGTTAGATTGCAATTTGACAAAATTTTAGCAACCTTTTATAAGACCTCAACTAAGCTTGAGATTAATAAAAATGAGTGAAAGGAATCAAAGTCGTTTGTTAACGGTTGGTGAGGTTGCAAAACGTAGCGGTGTTGCAGTTTCAACCCTTCATTTTTACGAATCTAAAGGTTTAATTAAAAGTATAAGAACCAATGGTAACCAACGCCGTTTTACTCTAGTGGTGTTACGTTACATTGCGATCATTAAAATTGCTCAAAAAGTTGGTATTCCATTAGATGAAATAAAACAAGCCCTAAGTAAATATCCGATGGGTTCTAAATTAACTGCACAACAATGGAAAGAGCTATCTCTCGATTGGCGGAAGAATTTGGATGAGCGTATTTAAAAACTCACAAGACTCAGAGACGAAATGGATTGGTGTATTGGATGTGGTTGTTTGTCATTAGAACAATGTCCATTAAGAAATCCCAATGATGTGTTGGGGCAAGAAGGTGCCGGGCCGCGTATTTTAGAAAGACCATAGAAGATAAATTTTATTGTTAGATATAACGCATCATAATTTAACATTTGCAATAGAGAATTATTTTGTAAGTTGCTCTCTATGAAGGTTTTTTATTGTAAACAAGTCATATAAAACATAAATTTTTTTGATATCTTTATTTCTTTTAGTAAGAAGCAAAATTTATGAAAAAAATTATCTTTCTTGGTTTAGCGCTTGTTTCGTTAACGGCTTGCTCATCAGTACAACATAAAGATTCAACTCCTCCAAAAATTGGTTCACCAAATCCTGCTAGTCAATATTGCGTTGAACAAGGCGGGAAATTAGAAATTAGAAATGAAGCAAATGGTCAGGTAGGTTATTGCCATTTGCCAAATGGACAAGTCGTCGAAGAGTGGAAATTATTCCGTGATAATCAGGCGAACTGTGTTTCAGAAGAAGCTCAAAAATTAGTTGGGCTATCTGGTTTAACCGATGATCAAATTAAGCAAAAAACGAAGTCAGAAATTGTTCGTAAAGTTGCTCCAGGTCAACCGATGACAATGGATTATCGTTCAAATCGAGTAACTGTCACAATTGATCCAACTTCTAAAAAAATTACTCAAGCAACATGTGGTTAATTCTTTAATTAAAGAATTAGCTTAAGTTCGAACAAGAAGGCCTGTCAAAAGACAGGCTTTTTTTAGACAGCCAAATAAATTGTTAAGCTTAATCACATAAATTTTCATAATGCACAAAAACCTGTTAAACCTCATTCAAAGAAAAACAAACATAGGTGTTAAGTTTTAAGTTCCTTTTAAATCATGTGTAGGACCGAGCTATGATGCAAGCAATGTTTTTCTTTAGTGCTGGAGCAGTTTTTGGTTATTGCTATCGTCATTACGATGCTAAAGTTAAAAAAGCCAATGATTCAAAATAAATGATTAAAAAAGCCTGCTTCTTGAGTAGGCTTTTTTCTTTGTATTATTCCAAACTATTGAATAGAACATATTTTAAGTAATCATAAAAAAAGCCCCTAGCGGACTAGAGGCAGAGAAACTTCAGATGCAGGTAACAGGTGAATTATGCATCTGAGTTAAGTAGGTTGTATCAAACCATGTAAAGCACTTTACCAGTAAAAATGAGTAAAAATAGGGATGTGCGACTAATGGCTAATGTATCCTGTATCTTTTTTAACCATTTTAAAAGTAAATAATTTTCTTCAGACCCGTTTAATTTTTGAATCTTTATTATTAATAAATCAGAAAAAAGCTTTTAAAACATATCCTATTTATCAGTTTTACAGTTTTTATCTTTGTTTTTTATACATTTTTTTAGAGGAAAAGAATTTTAGAACAAAGACTATTCTTTTTTATGTATATCGTATACGATATATGAAGAATGATTGGACAGCTATTGATACCCATTCCATAACTTTTGAGATGGATTAACTCAAAAGTACAACTACCAATAGTTTTAACTATATTACTGAGGAATAATTATGAGTAATATCTTCACAGGATGTATCCCGGCGCTAATGACCCCATGTACTCCTAACCGTGAGCCAGATTTTGATGCGCTTGTGAAAAAAGGGCATGAACTTATTGAAGCGGGAATGAGTGCGGTAGTGTATTGTGGTTCAATGGGCGATTGGCCTTTATTGACCGAAGCTCAACGTCAAGAAGGTGTAGCACGACTTGTAGCTGCTGGTATTCCGACAATTGTGGGTACTGGGGCAGTTAATTCAAAAGAAGCAGTTTCTCATGCAGCTCATGCAGAAAAAGTAGGTGCACAAGGGCTTATGGTAATTCCACGTGTATTATCACGTGGTACATCACCAACTGCACAAAAGGCACACTTTTCTGCGATTTTAAAAGCTGCTCCTAGCTTACCTGCGGTAATTTACAATAGCCCGTATTATGGATTTGCGACTCGTGCAGATTTGTTTTTTGAATTACGCCGTGAATTTCCAAACTTAATTGGTTTTAAAGAGTTTGGTGGTGCTGCTGATATGCGTTATGCAGCTGAGTTCATCACTTCCCAAGATGACTCTGTGACATTAATGGCTGGTGTAGATACTCAAGTTTTCCATGGTTTCGTTAACTGCAATGCAACGGGTGCAATTACGGGCATTGGTAATGCTTTGCCTAAAGAAGTTTTGCAGTTGGTTGACCTTAGTAAGAAAGCTGCAGCAGGGGATGCGAAAGCTCGTCGTTTGGCACAAGAATTATCAAGCGCTTTAGAAGTTTTATCGTCTTTTGATGAAGGTACTGATTTAGTCCTTTATTACAAGTACTTAATGGTACTTAATGGCGATAAAGAATATACCTTACATTTTAACGAAACGGATGCATTGAGTGAATCACAACGTAAATACGTTGAAACTCAGTATGAATTATTCCGTACTTGGTACCGTAACTGGTCAGCTGGAATCTAAGCAAATATCTATAAAAAAAGAGGCTAACGATTTAGCCTCTTTTTTACTTCTATTATTTATTTTTTAGTGAGGACAATAACGCAGAGGAATATTAAAACTAAACCTAAATAACTATTCATTGTTAAACTTTCGCCTACTACAACAACTGCCAATAAAGCTGCAACAGGAATTTCGACCAAAGCTAACGTCATGGCTTGACTGGCTGGAATACGTTTTAAACCAAAGCTAAAAAATAAATAGCCTAAGAACATAGGTACGATTGGGATATAAAGGGCTACCCAAATATTATTTGGATAATTAAATAGGTGAGTTGCTGTAATTAATAAAGTAGGTAATAACAGAACTGCTGAAATCCCAAAGATCACGCCCATGGCAGCTCTTGAGTTGATGCCTTTATGGATTAAGTTTTTCATAATCCACGAATATGTTGCATAACTCAGACTTGAGAGTAAGCCAAAAAATACACCTAATAGCCGTTCGGATTGGACGCCTTGATGTTGGTGACTGTGTTCGCCTGCATATGAGAGTAAAACGACTCCTAAAAAACCAAGAATAAAACTGATAAGCCATTTTAAAGAAAGCTTACGTTTATCTAATAGCCACTCAAGCATAACTGAGAACAAAGGGGCGCAGCCAATTGAAATAACAGTACCAATAGAAACACCAGCTAATGAGACCGAGGAATAAAAAGCAAATGGACAAAGAATAGAAACAATGACGGCAATCAAAACTTTAGTTTTATAGTCAAAAAGCTTTCGGTAATCTTTTTTAATAGCTTTTAAACTTAAAAATGTGTGAATTAAACCACCGAAGCCCACAGAAATAGTAGCAATTACAAGTGGACTGATGCCCTTTGCAAAAGATGCTGCTGTGCCTGCCGTACCCCATAGAAAAGCAGCAAATAGTACAGATAAGAAACCCGTATAATAAGTCAGGGAAAATTTTGCTTCTGTTGGCGTACTCATATGAAGTGACTCAAACTCTGAAAGTTTTATGCAGCAAGATTTCTACAAGATAATAATTTCTACCTTGTAAGGAATAATCAGCTCAATGGATAAGAATTTTTGACAGTTTCCCATCAAGAGAACAGGGTAGTATGCTGGTATTTATGACGATTTGCTTGGTTAAATACACTAAAATAATGACGATTTCGGCATAGTCTAATAATAGTTTTGTGAATTAAATGGTATAAAGTATACTTTGTATATGAATGATTTTAAAAATTATTGGTTTATAGTGATATAAAAATAGTTTTTAAAAGCTTTATATGAAGGATAAGCCGTACCGAAAATGATGCTTTCAAAGCAATAATTTCATTATGGTGGATGACTAAAATTATCATCCTTTTGTTTGTGTCATATTTTGAGGTTAAGAGAATATTCGTGACGCTACCATCTTTTAATGTATCAAATCTTGGTGCAATGCCTTCGGTATCTGAAGTTATTGTCAAATATATTAGAGAAGCAATTATTGCAGGGCATATTGCTGAAGGTGAGCCTATCCGTCAGGATGAAATTGCCAAGCTATTTAATGTCAGCAAAATTCCGGTACGTGAAGCCTTAAAGCAACTTGAAGCCGAAGGCTTAGTAGAGTTTATAAAAAATCGCGGTGCAATTGTGACCCGAATCTCTGAAGAAGAATTAGCTCAGATTTTTGAAGTACGGGTTATGTTAGAAACGAAGTTGATTCAGCTCGCCGTGCCGAATATGACAGAAGAAACTTATAAAAAGGCAGATGAAATTTGTAATGCCTTTATCGATAACATGGATATTGGAAGCTGGACCACACTAAATTGGCAGTTACATGCGTGCCTTTATGAACCAGCACAGCGACCTTATATGCTCGGATTAATTCGTTCTATTTACGATAAAATTGAGCGCTATTTAAGATTGCAGATGAATGTTTCCGAAGGCAAATCACGTGCAAATGATGAGCACAAAGAAATTGTGAAAGCCTGTAAAGCCAAGGATGTTGATTTGGCGGTTAAGTTAATTGAAGAGCATATTAATGGTGTTTGCCAATCACTTTATGAGCACTTACCTCACCATAAAAATGTGAAAAAATAAGCGCTGCATTCTTTATCATTTCAATTAGGCCAATGGCCTAATTTTTTTGTCTTTATTTTAGCTGGAGTAAGTTTTCACTATGCTGATTTCGTCATAGATTTATAAGAAAACGATCAAGCTTGCTGTTTTCAGATCAGTCATCCTAAAGGAAAATGTAAGGATACTTCTATGAAAACAGTAAAAATTTTGGACTCTCATACTGGTGGTGAACCAACACGATTAGTGCTTGAAGGTTTTCCTGATTTAGGCACAGGAGATATGGAAAGCCGCCGAAAAATATTATCAGAACAATATGACCATTTCCGTAGAGCAACCATGTTAGAGCCGCGCGGTAATGATGTGTTGGTTGGCGCATTATTGTGTAAGCCAGTGAATCCCAAAGCGAGCGCGGGTGTTATTTTCTTTAATAACACGGGCTACCTAGGCATGTGTGGTCATGGCACGATTGGTTTAGTGGCTTCGTTAGCACACTTGGGAAAAATACAAGTTGGTACACACTTAATTGAAACTCCAGTAGGTGATGTTGAAGCGACATTGCATGAAGACCATTCAGTGAGTGTGCGAAATGTACCGGCATATCGTTATAAAAAAGCAGTCGAAGTTGATGTTGAAAAATATGGAAAAGTTACTGGTGATATTGCATGGGGCGGTAACTGGTTCTTCTTGATTAATGATCATGGTCAACGTGTTTCAAGTGATAATTTAGATCAACTTACTGAATATGCGTGGACTGTTAGACAAGCACTTACGGCACAAGGAATAACTGGTAAAGATGGGCAAGAAATTGACCATATCGAATTATTTGCAAGTGACACCGAAGCAGATAGTAAAAATTTCGTGCTTTGTCCAGGCAAGGCCTATGACCGTTCACCATGTGGAACCGGAACCAGTGCGAAAATTGCTTGCTTGGCTGCAGATGGCAAACTTGAGTCAGGAAAGTTATGGAAACAAGCCAGCATTATTGGTAGCCAGTTTATTGCCTCGTATGAGCAAGCAGGGGAATATGTGATTCCAACCATTCGTGGAGAAGCTTACATGAGTGCTGAAGCAACTTTATTTATGGATGAAAATGACCCATTTGCTTGGGGTATTCAGCTATGAGAACCGATGCCATCGTCATTGGGGCAGGCATTGTAGGTGCTGCATGTGCTTATGAATTGGCTCGGCAAGGGTTAAATGTGCAAGTTTTGGATGCTCGGATCGGTGGTGCAACAGCCGCGGGCATGGGGCATTTGGTCATTATGGATGACTTGGAAGCTGAATTAAAACTTAGTCATTGGTCAGTTCAGCTATGGCATGAATTAGGGCACGAGCTTTCGGAAGAATGTGCCTATCGCCAAACGCCAACTTTATGGCTGGCAAGTAGCCCAGAAGAAATGCAGATTGCTGAGGAAAAATATCAACGTCTCACTGCACAAGGTGTCCGTTGCCAACTTCGAAACGCAGAGGAAATCCGTCAGCTTGAACCTCACTTAAAGCAGGGTCTTTATGGTGGTTTAGAAGTTTTTGATGATGGAATTTTATATGCACCCTGTGCTGCCGAATGGTTGTTAAAAAAAATTCCCCACAAGGTTCAGGTGCAACAAGCTAAAGTTATTCATATTGAAGAAAATCGGGTTCAGCTAAGTGATGGAACATGGTTAGAAGCTGCGCATATCGTTTTGGCTAACGGTATTCATGCGACAGATTTTTTTCCAGAGCTACCGATTGAACCTAAAAAAGGTCATTTGGCGATTACTGACCGTTACCCTGAATTAAATGTAAAACATACATTAGTGGCTTTGGCTTATGCGGCCAGTACTCAAGCGACAAGTGGAATTTCGGTGGCTTGTAATATTCAGCCTAGACCGACGGGCCAGCTTTTTATTGGGTCATCTCGTCAGTTCAATACGGTTGATCCGACTGTAGAGCCAGAAGTCTTTACACGGGTGCTTAAAGAGGCTGCGGATTATTTTCCAGCTTTGGCTGACCTTAATGTTATTCGGGCATGGACTGGCTTTCGCGCAGCCACACCAGATGGTATTCCGATAATTGGACGACATCCTACATTTCAATCGGTTTATTTAGCGGTAGGTCATGAAGGATTAGGTGTAACCACAGCAACAGGTACAGCAAAACTGATTGCCTCACACATATGTGGAATAACTTTTGATATAGATCCAGAACCTTTTTTACCTCAGCGCTTTATAGGAGCTGCATAGATGATTCAGCTTTTTATTAACGGACAATCGGTTTCTGTGATTGAGGGCACCAGTGTTGCTGCTGCTTTAGCACAAGCGAAGTCTTATAGTCGTTTGTCTGTCTGTGGTGAAAAACGCACTCCATTTTGTGGAATGGGAGTGTGTCAGGAATGTCGTGTCAATATTAATGGACTCAGAGTGCTTGCTTGTCAGACGCTGTGCCAGCAAGACATGAAGGTGGAAACACAATAATGGAAAAACAATACGATGTGGTGGTTGTCGGTGCTGGGCCTGCAGGGTTGTCAGCTGCTATTGCAGCCGCCGAAAGTGGCGGGCGAATTTTAATATTGGATAATAACCCACAGGCGGGCGGTCAAATCTGGCGGGCCGGTCCGATTTTTCCTGTACCTGAAATGGCGCAGCAGAAATATCAACAAATTAAGGCTCATTCTAATATTGAATTTATGTTTGGTGCGAAAATTGTCGCCGCACCTTTTGCAGGCCAATTGCTTGTTGAGCGACCTCACGACAGCCTAAACTTGTCTTATCGCCAGCTTATATTGTGTACGGGAGCAAGAGAACTGTTTTTGCCTTTTCCCGGTTGGACTTTACCTGGCGTAACATGGGCAGGTGGTTTGCAAGCCTTAATTAAAGCAGGCACACCTGTCAAAAATGAACGCATTGTGATTGCGGGCTCTGGACCCTTACTTTTAGCAAGTGCGGATACGGCAAAAAAAGCAGAGGCTCAAGTTCTCTATGTTGCCGAACAGGCGGCTTCATCTTCCGTTCGTAAGTTTGCACTACAACTTTGGCGTTGGCCTTCGAAAATAATACAGGCGTTATCTTTGCCTTATCGTTTATATCAACCTGACAGTTATGTGGTTGAGGCGATTGGTCAGGAGCGTCTTGAACGAGTAAGGCTACAAACGCCGAAGGGAATCATTGAAATTGAGTGTGATCGACTCGCGTGCGGATTTGGTTTAGTCCCGAATACTCAATTAGGGCAGTTAATGGGTTGTCAAATTAAGGACAATGCGATTACGGTCGATGACTATCAACGTACATCACAGCCACAGGTGTGGGCAGCAGGTGAGTGTACAGGTTTTGGCGGAAGTGAGCTGGCGATGGTTGAAGGTAGCATCGCAGGTTATGCCGCTATAGGCCAAAATGAAAAAGCGAGACAATTATTTGCTCAAAGACAACGGTATCGTTTATTTGCACATCTCCTTGAGAAAAGCTTCAAATTACGTGCTGAGTTAAAAACACTTGCACGTCCAGACACTATTTTTTGTCGATGTGAAGATGTAACTTTTGACAAAGTTGCCGAACGTAGTAGCTGGATGGATGCAAAATTACATACACGCTGTGGAATGGGAGCATGTCAGGGAAGTACTTGTGCAACAGCAGCGGCTTGCCTGTTTGATTGGCAGTTGCCTAACTCTCGACCACCATTACTTCCTACCCGTGTAAAAAGCCTCATGGCGATGTCTACTTCTCCTTTAAATCAAAAATGAAATGTTCTAGAGTAGACAAGTTATTACTTTGTCCGCTCTAGCTCATGACTTTGGTTCAAATTCCCAAACTAACCACAACTTTGGAAGATTTTTTAAAAAATCTGGAAAGTATAGAACCATTATTTGATGCTTTATCTTCGGTGGTGTTTTTCATCAAAAATACCGAAGCACGCTATGTCTTTGTCAATCAAACGCTTGTAAACCGCTGCGGTCTAAAAGATAAAACTGCAATATTGGGAAAAACCTCTTCTGAAGTTTTTCCTCATTCACTTGGAAAAATATATACATCGCAAGACTTGCAAGTTATTCGCCGCGGTAAAAAGTTAACAGAGCAATTAGAACTACATTTATATGCAAAAAATCAGTCGGGTTGGTGTTTAACTTATAAAGAACCTTTATTTGATGTGGATGGAAACTTAGTAGGAATAGCGGGTATATCTAATGATTTAAATGTGCCTGAAAATACACATCCTGCTTTTTATAAAATGGTTCAGGTTGAGGAATATATTAAAAAGAATTATGCCGAAACCATTACTTTGGCGCATTTGACCGCAATTGCTGGCGTGTCGGTGGCTCAGTTAGAACGTTATTGCAAAAAAATATACCATTTAACGCCTCGGCAAATGATTAGCAAAATTCGTCTTCAAGTCGCCACTGAACTATTGGCGACAGATTTACCAATCACTCAAATTGGTTTGCGCTGTGGTTATACCGACCATAGTGCTTTTTGTCGTCAGTTTAAGTTGCATACAGGCATGTCACCTACTTTGTATCGGGCCTCTATCAAAAATATTTAGATAAAAAATTGGGCTGTATAAAACAACCCAAATCATTATTAAGTGCTGAATTTGTATATTAAAGATTAATCTTTAAAAGCCAATGATCGGCCTTTGGTTTCTTTCACTAGCAAAATCGAGACAATAGAGATCAGGCTTGCGGCAACCAAATATAAAGAAATCGGAATTGAGCTATTAAATTCTTTGAGTAAGGTTAAGGCAATTAATGGAGCGAGAGAACCTGCCATAATTGGTGCGACTTGATAACAAAATGAAAGCGCCGTATAGCGAATATGAGTAGGAAATAACTCAGTCATTAGGGCAGAGTAAGGCGAATAGGTCATGGACTCAATAAATAAACCAAGCACAATTGCTAACATAATGAGCCAGTCATTGCCTGTATCCATTAAAGGAAAGCCGACAAAACCCCAAAAAGCAGTAAGTACAGCTCCAATAAGATAAATAGGTTTGCGGCCAAATATATCGCTTAAATGTCCCATAAAAGGAATAATAAAGAAATGGATCAGATGAGCACCAAACATGAGCAGTAAGATCTGCGAAGTATCTTTATGGACGACTAACTTTAAATAACTGATCGAAAAAGTAACCACCATATAGTACAAAATGTTTTCTGCAAATCTGGCACCGATACCCGCAATAACAGATTTCTTATGATATTTTAAAACCTCAATAATCCCGAGTTGTTGTTTTTCAAGAAGCTGTTGTTTGGCCTGTGCTTCTTTAAACACTTCGGCATCGTCTACATTTTTTCGAATCCATAAACCAATCAGTACCACGACTGCTGAGAACCAGAATGCACAGCGCCACCCCCAGTCTAGGAATTGTTCGGGTGAGAGGTTTTTTGAAAGTAATAATAAAACCAGTGTGGCTACTAAATTCCCGAGCGGTACACCAGTTTGTGGCCAGCTTGCCCAATAACCTCTGCGATCATCTGGACTGTGCTCTGAAACTAAAATAACTGCGCCGCCCCATTCACCACCAAAAGCAAAACCTTGAATTAAACGCAGTATCACTAGGAGTGTAGGTGCCCAATAGCCAATTTGATGAAAGGTCGGAATACAGCCCATTAAAAAAGTAGTGATACCGACAATAATCAGGCTAATTTGCAATAATTTCTTACGTCCAATTTTATCGCCGTAGTGACCAAACACGAGGCCACCGAGAGGTCTTGCTAAAAAGCCAACGGCATACAGAGCAAAGGCCGCCAAAATTCCATCTATAGCATTGCCGGTTTGTTGAAAGAAAAGTTCGCCAAAGACGAGGGCAGAAGCGGTTCCATAAAGGAAAAATTCATACCATTCTGCTACGGAGCCAACCATGGAGGCCGCTACAACCTTTTTTAGTGTTGTCGTCATATACCAATATCCTTATTTGAAAATATGTTACGCATTGATTTGATGGAGCATCGTGATATTCATTTTTTGCACTTTTTTATTTAAATAATGTGCGGTTATGCTGGTGGCTTTGAACTAAAAAAGGAGTTCATCTCTTGGATAAACTCCTTTAAAAAAATTAAAGAGCAGCTTTACTCATTTCACCATTGACCAAGCGCGCAATACCAAGCGGATTGGCATTTTGAAGGGCGAGTGGCAATAAGTGATCTGGATAGTTTTGGTAGCATACTGGACGTAAATAACGTTCGATTGCTAAGGTTCCTACCGATGTGCCACGTGCATCTGAAGTTGCAGGATATGGCCCGCCGTGTACCATGGCATCGCAGACTTCCACACCTGTTGGGTAACCATTTAGAAGTAAACGTCCTGCTTTTTCTTCAAGTAATGGAATAAGTGTCGCGAAGTTCTCAAAATCTTGTGGCTCGGCAATTAATGATGCTGTAAGTTGACCACGTAGACCATTTAAAGCGAGAGCAAGCTGCTCTGCCGATTCAACTTCAATCACAATCGTCGTTGGGCCGAACACTTCTTCTTGAAGTAATTCATCATGCTCTAGTAAAAGAGATACATCGGCTTTAAAGAGCTGAGGATAGGCTTGCGGACCTTGTTGAGGTTGACCCGCTAAATGCTCAATTTTGTCATGTGCGAGTAATTCTTTAAGACCATGCTCGTAGCTTCTTAAAGTACCTTTGTTAAGCATAGTTTGTGGCGGTTGTTGAGCCATTGCAGCCTTGAAATGCTCAAGGAATTGGCTAAATTCCGGTGATTTAATTCCAATAATTAAACCCGGATTGGTACAAAACTGACCGCAGCCTAAAACCACTGAACCACTAAGTTCGGTCGCAATTTTATCACCACGCACTTTTAGAGCTTCGGGTAATAAAATCATTGGGTTAATGCTCGACATTTCGGCAAAAACAGGAATAGGTTCAGGACGTGCGGCAGCTAAATCGCATAGAGCGCGGCCACCTTTAAGTGAACCTGTAAATCCAACGGCTTTAATTGCAGGATGTTTTACCAGTGGCTCACCGACACCTTGACCATAAATCATGCTAAAGATGCCTTTTGGCATAGCGCATTTCTCAATCGCACTACAAATGGCATTTGCAATGGATTCGGCCGTTGCCATGTGACCGCTATGAGCCTTCACAATAACTGGACATCCAGCCGCAAGTGCCGAAGCTGTATCACCACCCGCAGTAGAAAAGGCAAGAGGGAAATTACTAGCGCCAAATACAGCAACTGGTCCAACACCGATTTTATATTGACGTAAATCTGGACGTGGAAGTGGTTGACGCTCAGGTAAAGCCAAATCAATACGGGCACCTAAATAGTCACCACGGCGTAATACTTGAGCAAACAGACGTAATTGACCTGTAGTTCGCCCACGTTCACCGCGAATACGCGCTTCCGGCAAAGCAGTTTCTTGACAGACTGTTGCAATAAACTGGTCATCAAGCGCATCAATTTCACTGGCAATCGTTTCTAGAAAAACGGCGCGTTGTTCTGGCGTAGTTTGTCTAAAAGCCGGATAAGCCAATGCAGCTGCTTGAGCTGCCTGATCAATTTCTTCAGGAGTTGCTTGAGCAAACTGATAGGGTAATGCTTCATCTGTTGCAGCATCGTAGCTTAATACAAACTTACTGCCTGCACTTGAACGTTGACCTGCAATAAAATTTTGACCAGTAATATTTAACATTATCAACCTCACTTGAGAGTGAACGTCAAAAGTGCTTCTTCTGACGTTGGAGAGTTATCAAAGCGAAGGTTTTACATTTGAAAATATTGTATTTTGTATACGGTATTAATCAAAAGAAAACCTTAACTTATATGTGTTTAAGCAAATGATCGCTAAGCTTCATCGTCATTTTTAATCAGTGCTTTTGGTAAACCTGAGCGTATACCCCAGTAGTAGCAACCAAGAGAAATCACCATGACGAATAAGGTGTCGAAAGGCGCAGCCAATAGGTGTGATGCGCCATCACCGAAGCTGCCAAGGTAAGAGGCAAGAATCATTAAAATGTAGTAAACAAGGAGCCATGTTGATGACTTTAACTGTTGGGCAAGGCTGACTTCTTGGGTTGGCACGTAGCGCTTAAAAATGACGTAGAGTGCAAACAACACGATTTGTGCGCCTAATAGCCATGAAATGACATTCCAGCCAGACCAATACACAATAAAAGACGCAATGACAAAAGCGAGCGGCCCGAGAACAGTAAATCCTTTTACATAGAATGGACGTTCAAGCTCAGGAGCATTACGGCGTAAAGCACCCACTGTGACAGGAGCAAGGGCATAACTTAAAACTAACGCTGCTGAAACTACGGAAATTAATTTATCCCAAGATGGAAACGGCATGGTCCAAAATACTGAAAGTGCAAACGTTAACCATAATGCATAACGAGGAATACCTGATTTTGGATCTACACGCGTAAAAATACGGAAGAATGTATTACTGTTTGACCATGCATAAATGACACGTGGAGTTGCAGCCATATAGATATTGCCGCAGCCAGACGGAGAAATAATGGCATCTGAAACAACTAAGAGTGCTAACCATCCCAAACCTAATAACATGGCAATGTCACGGTAAGGTAATGGGAACTTGTCACTAAGTCCTGACCAGCCATTTGCTAACATATCGGTAGGTACTGCACCTAAGAAAGCAACTTGAAGCACTACATAAATAATCGTTGCCAAAACGACAGATAAGATGAGTGCAAAAGGAATCGTAAATTGAGGACGTTTTACTTCACTTGCTACCGAAATAATCGGCGTTAAACCCAAATACGCAAAAATAATACCGCCAGCAGATACGGCACCTTGTACGCCGTGAGCGCCCATTGGAGCAAACTCGGTCATTGAAAAGTTTGCAGGTTTAAAATGGTATAGAAGTGCGACCATCACTAAAACCGGAACAGCAAATTTCAATGCACTAATCAGGTTGTTGGCAATTGCAAAGGTCTTTACGCTGTAATAGTTTAATGCAAAAAATACGCATAAAAGTGCAAACTGAAACAGCCATCCAATGGTAGTTGGAGACCGAACACCATCATGTACGGCGGTAAGAGAAGGGAACCATGCTGCTGCATATTCACGAGCAGCGACGACTTCAATTGCAATTAAACTTGAAAAGGCAATGACGGTCACAGAACCCAATAAATATCCTTGTAATGGGCCATGTGAAAATACGGGATAACGGATAATACCGCCTGCTCGGGGTAAGGCTGCGCCTAACTCACAATAAATAATTCCCAGAATTAAAACGGCAAAGCCCCCAATAATCCATGACAATATACCCGCAGGGCCGGCTTGAGAGGCCACATGACTTGCTGAAAATAACCATCCTGAACCGAAAATGGCGCCTAAGCCAATGAATGTAAGATCCATTAGAGATAACTGTTTTTTAAACTGACTTGTCATTACGTTTTCCTTAACGACAGAACTATTGTTCTTTCATATATCGTATACGATATATGGTTATTGGTAAATAGGGGGATTTTTATTCTATTTATGGGCAATGAATGATTTAAATACTATGTAAATGTTTGTTTTTAATTGATTTTAAATAGTTTAAATTTCAAGTAAATAAATTGAAAACCAAATATTTTTTATAAAAAATTGGCAAAGGTTTGTGATTTTATTTGCTCAAAAGAACAATTCTTCAATATTGGTTGAGTCATTTACCATTTAAATTAATGGAAAATTCAATTTTTTAAAAAGGCTATATTAGCAATTGATTGTGTTGTTTTTAGGCAATGAACCATTTATTTTCAGTGCTTTATAGATGGCTTAATGATAATTTTAGAGCTATCCGAAAGGACACAATAATGACGAACATACGAATAATAATGAATCGAAGGTAGGACCACGTGTTTATTAGTGTATTTGATCTTTTTAAAATTGGCATCGGCCCATCTAGCTCCCATACAGTTGGACCCATGCGAGCGGCATACAGTTTTGTGGAAGATTTATTGAAGCAAGACGATTTACAAGCCACGGTTAGAGTTCAGGTGAAGTTATACGGTTCGCTGTCGGCAACCGGTGTCGGTCATGCGACAGATAAGGCTGTTCTGTTAGGTTTAATGGGTTTTGACCCTGAACATATTGATACCCAAGTAAGCACAAGCCTGATTGAAGATGTTCTTGAAAATAAAGCAATCCAACTTAATCAGCAAAAGACTATTTCTTTTGACTATAAGCATGATGTACTTTTTTTAGATGAATCTTTGCCTTATCACCCCAACGCAATGGAACTGATTGCGTATAACGGGGCACAAGAAGTTTTGTATGCAGAAACTTACTATTCGATTGGTGGTGGCTTTATTGTCAGTGAAAGACAATTAACATACACCCAAACTGAAACCAACGACGTTAAAGTTCCATATCCATTTCACAGTGCGGCTGAACTTTTAAGCTTATGTAGAACTCATCATTTATCAGTGAGTGAATTAATGCTTGAAAACGAGAAAAGCTGGCGGAGTGAAACTGAGATTCGCAGCAAGATTATGGAAATCTGGAAAGTGATGCAGCAATGTATTCACAATGGATTAATTAATGAAGGAATATTACCGGGCGGTTTAAACGTAAAACGTCGGGCTAAAAAAATTCACGATAAGTTATTAAATAAGAAAAACTCAAACCTGATTGTGACGACCTTTCATGCGATGGAATGGGTCAATTTATTTGCCTTAGCGGTAAATGAAGAAAATGCTGCTGGCGGTCGAGTAGTGACGGCACCTACAAATGGTGCAGCAGGAATTATTCCGGCGGTTTTATATTACTACGTGACTTTTTCTAAAGACTTTTCCGAAGATAAAGTAGTTCGCTTTTTTCTAAGTGCGGCAGCCGTCGGTATTTTATGTAAACTCAATGCTTCTATTTCTGGTGCAGAAGTAGGGTGTCAGGGCGAAGTCGGTTCGGCATGTGCAATGGCTTCGGCGGGTTTAGCCGAGATTTTAGGAGCATCGCCTGAACAGGTGGAACATGCGGCTGAAATTGGGCTTGAACATAATTTAGGTTTAACGTGTGACCCGATTGGTGGTTTGGTTCAGGTGCCTTGTATTGAGCGAAATGCAATTGCAGCCGTAAAAGCCATTAATGCAGCCCAAATGGCACTTCATGATGACGATGAACACTTTGTCACACTAGATAAAGTCATTCAGACTATGAAGGAAACAGGTAAAGATATGTCTGAGAAATATAAAGAGACTTCAAAAGGTGGTCTCGCTGTTAACGCCATTGAGTGTTAAAAAAATGAGATGGGGACGAGGTGACCCCATCTCATTTTAAACATTAAGCCTCGCGAGCAACTAAAGTTAAAATGTCGTAAGTTGCGACAAGTTCACCGCGTTGGTTTTTGACTTTAATATCCCATACCACAACGCCATGTGCAGGCTGAGACGGGTCTTTTTGTGGTTTAGGTGTTTTTTGTTTACAGGTGAGTTCAACTTGGATTGAGTCACCAATTTTAACCGGTTCAACAAAACGTAAGTTGTCCATACCATAATTGGCAATCACAGGGCCTTGTGCTGCATCGACAAATAGACCTGCTGCGGCAGACACAATGAAATATCCATGTGCAACGCGTTCACCAAAGAAAGACTCGGCCGCTGCGATTTTGTCGGTATGTGCATAGAAGTAGTCACCGCTTAAACACGCGAAATTAACAATATCTGCTTCGGTGACTGTACGACGCGCTGTTAATAGGCGTTCACCAATCACTAACTCATCAAAAGACTTTTTAAATGGATGTACACGGTCCTCATTAACTTTTGAGCCAGCAGTCCATGAGTGAGTAATTTGCGTCAGGCTATTTGGAGAGCCTTGAATTGCAGTGCGCTGCATATAATGTTTAACCGCGCGAATACCACCTAACTCTTCACCGCCACCTGCACGGCCAGGGCCGCCGTGTACTAAATGTGGAAGTGGTGAACCATGTCCTGTACTTTCTTTTGCTGACTCTGCATCGAGTACATGCACACGACCATGCCAAGGCGCAATTTTTTGAATAATCTGCTCAATATTCTCATCGTTATTTTTAACGACAGAAGCCACTAGGCTACCTTCACCACGTGAAACAAGGTCAGCTAGTTCTTCAATGTTTTGATATGGCATGAGTGTACATACCGGACCGAAAGCTTCCGTGGTATGAACATTCGTCGCTTGTAAAGGCTGTTCGCACACCAATAAAGTTGGAGCGAAAAAAGCACCTTTTTCAGGATGGTCTGCATTAAATGTAAAACTATCGTTACCACCAAAAACAATTTTTGCGTCTTTGCTGAGTTCAGCAACTTTTTCTGCAACGTCATGTTTTTGTTTAATGCTCGCTAAAGCCCCCATGGTGGTTTCTTCTTTTTGAGGGTCGCCCACCACAACTTTAGCAAGTTTGGCAGTCAGCTTCTCTTGTACAGTCGCTAACAAATTTTCAGGAACAAATGCACGACGAATGGCAGTACATTTTTGGCCTGCTTTTGTGGTCATTTCACGGAAGACTTCACGCACAAATAAATCGACAGTTTCTTCATTTGCCTCAGGGCTTAAAATTGCACTGTTTACCGAGTCGGCTTCCATGCTAAATGGAATCGAATATTTATTGAGGTGAGGGTGGTTACGTAGTTTTTGGCCTGTGTAGGCAGAACCTGTAAAAGTCACGCAGTCTTGTGGACCTAACTGTTCTAACAGGTCATAAGTCTGACCGCAAATGAGTTGTAGTGAGCCTTTGGGTAAGACATGTGTTTCTTCAATGGCTTTTACAACTGCTTGAGTTAATTGAGCACCATCGGTTGCTGGTTTCACAATACATGGCACGCCTGCAAGTAGCGTCGGTGCAATCTTTTCAAGCATTCCCCAAATTGGAAAGTTAAAAGCATTAATGTGAACGGCAACACCTGCTTTAGGACTTAAAATGTGTTTAGCGCCGAAAGTCCCATTTTTAGATAATTGAATCCAGCTATCTTCAGTAATAATTTTTTCATCATTGAGTTCACGGCGAACCAGACTTGAATAAGCAAATAATGTCTGGATCCCGCCTTCAATATCAATCCACGCATCTTTACGAGTTGCGCCTGTCGCATAAGCAAGTTTGTAGAAGTCTTCCTTACGTTCAAGTAAATGTTGGGCAATTTGTTTTAACGCATTGGCACGTTGGTGAAACGTCCAGGTAGCCAGTTCTGAACCATTCTGTTTGGCATACTGAACAACACGTTTCATATCTATGCCATGACTACTTACGGCATAAATCGATTCACCTGTAATGGCATGATAAACGGTACGTAATTCTTCGTCAGACGAATGCCATGTTCCATAGACATAAGAAGCAAGATGAGGCAGTTGATGCTCAGACTGCTGAAAATCTGTGTCAGTTGAGGTTCCTTCTAGGTGTGCTTGTTCAAGCATGACCAAACTCCTTTTTTATTTGATACATCAATTATAAAAATTGCAAAAATATGATTCATAATTTCAGATTAATTTGTATAAAAGTCAACTTTATTTTGATTTTTAAAAGTAAAAAAGTTTTTTACATTTAACTTAATTTTATAAATTTCAATAGTTTGAATTGTTTTGCTGTTGTAGATTAAATTTGATACCAAAAAATTAGTTGACTTTGTTTTTTGTGTATCGAAAAATAGATTTAAGGGTGATACCTACAGGGAATGAAAGAATGGAAAACAATTACCAGAAATTTGAACAAAATATTGCCAATGAAATTACGATCGAGGCTAAGGATCAAATGCCTGATGCCTACCGCAAAACATTGATTCGTCAAATCGGGCAACATGGCCATTCTGAAATTGTAGGTATGTTGCCTGAAGGAAACTGGATTACTCGTGCACCAACTTTAAAACGTAAAGCGGTTTTGCTCGCGAAAGTACAAGATGAAGCGGGTCATGGTTTATATCTGTATAGCGCGGCAGAAACCTTAGGTGCTGACCGTGATGACATGATGGAAAAGTTGATTAATGGGAAAATGAAATACTCATCAATCTTTAACTATCCAACTTTGACTTGGGCAGATGTCGCTGCAATTGGTTGGCTTGTCGATGGGGCAGCCATTGTGAACCAAGTTGCGCTTTGCCGTACTTCATATGGGCCATATGCACGTGCGATGGTACGTATTTGTAAAGAAGAAAGTTTCCACCAACGTCAAGGTTTTGAAGCCATGATGGCTTTGGCAAACGGTACACCGGAACAAAAACAGATGGCACAAGATGCAGTGAACCGTTTCTGGTGGCCTGCACTGATGATGTTTGGTCCAAGTGATGAGCATTCTCCAAACAGTGCACAAAGCATGGCGTGGAAAATCAAACGCTTTAGTAACGATGAATTACGTCAAAAGTTTGTCGATAACACCGTACCACAAGTGTTGCAACTTGGCTTGGAAGTACCGGACCCAGATTTAAAGTTCAATGAAGAAACAGGCCACTATGAGTTTGGCGAGATTGACTGGCACGAATTTAATGAAGTGATTGCCGGACGTGGACCATGTAATCACGAGCGTATCGAAGCACGCCGTAAAGCATGGGAAAACGGCAAATGGGTTCGTGATGCAGCAGTAGTCTACGCGAAAAAACAGCAGCTTGAAGCGAACAAAGTGGCTTAACAAGATTTATGGAAAAATTTGAGGAAATCAAAATGGAAGATAAAAATAACTGGTCGCTCTACGAAGTATTTGTACGTAGTAAACAAGGCTTAAGCCACCGTCATGTAGGCAGCTTAAGAGCACCTGATGATGAAATTGCACTGCAACATGCTCGTGATGTTTACACGCGCCGTAATGAAGGAATTAGCATTTGGGTAGTTCGTTCAGAACTGATTAAGTCATCACAGCCAGATGAAAAAGCTGAATTTTTCGATCCTTCTTTAGACAAGGTTTATCGTCATCCGACTTTTTACCATATCCCAGATGGCATTGAGCACATGTAAGGGGAATGGCAAATGAATCATTCAGTTTTATCTAAATTCTTATTACATATTGGCGACAGCCAACTGGTTTTATCTCAGCGTTTGGCTGAATGGTGCGGGCATGCACCTGAGCTTGAAATTGATATTGCCTTAGCCAATATCGGCTTGGACTTGTTAGGTCAAGCAAGAAACTTTCTAACTTTGGCTGGTCAATATGATGAAGCTAAGCGTGATGAAGACCAACTTGCGTATTTCCGTACAGAACGTGAGTTTTTAAACCTATTGTTGTGTGAACAACCCAATGGTGACTTTGCACAAACGATAGTACGCCAGTGGTTGATGGACCATTACCATCTTCATTTATTTACGGCTTTAGCGCAAAGCTCACTTCCCGAATTAAGTGCCCTTGCTGTGAAATCTTTAAAAGAAGTGAAGTATCACATCCGCTTTTCGACAAGCTGGATGGAACGTTTAAGTTTAAGCACAGATGAAGCGCATCAACGTGTGCAAGACGGTTTAAATAATTTATGGCGCTTTACCGCTGAATTATTTGAACTGAGTGCAGACGAGCAAGCACTAGTTGCAGAAGGCGTGATTCCAGATTTTTCAAATGAAAAAGAACAATGGAACCAAACCATTGCAGATGAGCTTAAGCGTTTTGAATTAAATGTTGCTGTGAACGGTGCTTATCGCCGTGGTGCGAAACAAGGATTGCATACCGAGCATTTAGGTTATTTGTTGGCTGAAATGCAATGTATTCAAAGAACTTATCCGGGAATGACCTGGTAAGACAAGGAGGTGAGCCATGCAAATGATTCGTCATTGCATCGACCAATGTTGGGATGTTCTACAAACGGTAAGTGACCCTGAAATTCCGGTTTTATCGGTTGTCGATTTGGGCATGATTCGCGGTGTAGAGATTAACGATCAACAAGAAATTATTGTTCGTCTAACTCCAACATATAGCGGTTGCCCGGCAACAGATATGCTCAAAGCACAAATTGTTGAGGCATTTACCGCAGAAGCTTTGACACCGGTCAAAGTCATGGTCGATTTATCAGAAGCATGGACCACGGACTGGATGTCTGAAGCAGGGAAAAAGAAACTGCAAGTTTATGGCATTGCACCACCTGAAGGGTTGGCGCATCAGTGTGGAACTCACGTTCATTTAAATGATGGTGTCGAGTGCCCACGTTGCAAAAGCCGACATACCCGACTGTTAACAGAGTTTAGTTCTACTGCCTGTAAAGCACTTTATAAATGTCAGGACTGTCTTGAGCCTTTTGATTACTTCAAATGTATTTAAGTCTTTAGATAAGGAAATCAGCCATGAGCCAATTTGTACCATTAAAAGTAAAAAGTATTACACCCCAAACCGATCAGGCAATTTGTATTGCATTTGATGTTGTACCTGAACAACAAGAACAATTTCAATTTCAACCGGGGCAACATTTAACCATTCGCCATTTAACTGAAGCGGGTGAAATCCGCCGTTGTTATTCAATTTGTAGCTATGCGGGCAAAGAAGATATCAGTATTGCGGTTAAAAAAATTGATCAGGGTCAATTTTCAAACTGGGCAAATGACCATTTAAAAGTGGGCGATGTGCTTGAAGTCATGCCACCACAAGGTGTGTTTTTTCAAAAAGCAGCCAAGATGGGCGGACAAAACTATTTAGGTGTTGCTGCGGGCAGTGGTATCACGCCAATTTTATCAATTATTAAACAAGTTTTATTTGAACAACCTGAAGCTAACTTTACTTTGCTCTATGGTAATCGCTCATGGAAACAAACCATGTTTGCCGAGCAAATTATGGATTTGAAAGATCAGTTTAAAGAACGCTTTCAACTCATCAATATTTTTTCTCGTGAGTTCAACGATAGTGAACTAATGAACGGTCGTATTGATGCAGAAAAGCTTAAGCAACTTTTTGATTTTGAAGTGCTTGAAACAAATTTCGACCATGTTTTTGCCTGCGGCCCGGACGAAATGATGAATGCCGTAGAAAATACTTTACCGAACTTTGGTATTGCCAAAGAGCGCATTCACACCGAACGTTTCCATACGGGACAAGCGCGTAAACGTAGTGTTGAAGCGGATGCAAACCGTAAAGAAGAAAAAGTAAACATCATTTTAGATGGCCGTGAACTGATTGTTTCTGTAGCTCAGGACGACGAAAGTATTCTTGATGCGGCTTTACGTGCGGGTGCCGACTTACCGTATGCATGTAAAGGTGGGGTGTGTGCGACCTGTCGCTGTAAGGTACTTTCAGGCGAAGTCGACATGTTCCTTAACTATAGTCTTGAAGAAGATGAAGTTGAAAAGGGCTATGTGCTGAGCTGTCAGACCTTACCAAAAGGCTCAAATGTTCGCTTGAGTTTTGATGAATAGAGGCTGTCATGCAAGAGTTGATCAAAGCCAGTACAGCTGCTGACGGTGTTTTGTTATTAACCCTAAACCGTCCGGAAAAAAGAAATGCTTTAAACAATGCAACATTGCAGTGTTTGTGCGAGTTGCTCGAAGAAGCTGAACATAATGCTCAAGTCAAAGCAGTGGTTTTAACGGGTAACGCTCAATGTTTTGCGGCTGGAGCAGATCTTAGTGAGTTGGCTGCAATGGATGCCGTGTCTTTGCAACTCGATATTCGCCCGAAGCTTTGGCAAAAAATTGATGCGTTTAGTAAGCCACTCATTAGCGCGGTCAATGGCTATGCCTTAGGCGCTGGGTTCGAGTTGGTTTTGCATTCAGATATGGTGATTTGCGGTGAAAATGCCCGATTCTCTTTACCTGAAATTGGCCTTGGTATGTTGCCGGGTGCAGGCGGAACACAGCGTTTAGCACGCTTGGTTGGGCAACAACTTACCATGCGCTGGGCCATGACAGGTGAAATGATTTCGGCAAAACAGGCGGAGCAACATGGCATTTGCAGTCAAGTGGTTCCGACCGAATTAACCGTTGAATATGCGGTTCAGCTTGCAGCCAAAATTGCGAAACAAGCGCCTTTAGCGATTCGTGTGATTAAACAATCAATTAAAAGTATTCATGAAACAACGTTAAGTCAGGGACTCAAGTTTGAACGTCAAAACTTTGTCTGGCTGGCGGCTACAAAAGATCGAAACGAAGGGATTAATGCTTTCTTTGAGAAAAGAAAGCCAGTGTTTAGAGGTGAGTGATGGACTATCAAAATATTATTGCTGAAGAAAAAAATGGTGTTGGCTACCTGACATTTAACCGCCCAAAAGCACTGAATAGCTTTAACGTTGATATGCACCGTGAAGTGGCTGAGGTTTTAAACCAGTGGACCAAAAATCCGGATGTTCGTTGTGTTGTGATTAGTGGTGAAGGCCGTGGCTTCTGTGCAGGGCAAGACTTAGGCGACCGTGTAGTTGACCCAAACGCTGAAGCTCCAGATTTAGGATATTCCATTGAAACTTACTATAACCCGCTCATTAAAACGATTGTAAATATGCCAAAGCCTGTGATTTGCGCGGTAAATGGTGTAGCAGCAGGTGCAGGGGCAAATATTGCACTGGCATGTGATTTGGTGATTGCAGCTAAATCGGCAAACTTCGTACAAGCATTTTGTCGCTTAGGTTTGGTTCCAGACTCTGCGGGTACATGGTTTTTACCACGTGCCGTAGGCCATGCACGTGCGATGGGATTGGCTTTGTTAGGTGACAAGTTACCGGCAGAAACCGCAAAAGAATGGGGCATGATTTGGGATGTGGTTGAAGACACCGAGCTTAAAACAAAAGTGACTGAACTCGCTGAACGTTTAGCGAAACAGCCTACATTTGGTCTATCTCTCATTAAAAAAGCCATTCATCAATCAAGCAATAACACTTTTGATGAGCAAATGCTGTTAGAACGAGATTTACAACGCATTGCAGGCCGTTCCGAAGATTATCGTGAAGGTGTACAAGCCTTTATGAATAAACGTGAACCAAATTTTAAAGGGCGCTAAGTATGACAGATTTAGACTTATCTCGTGCCCGAATTGCCGTTATTGGTTCTGGCACTATGGGCATCGGCATTGCTCAGTTAGCCATTGTTAATGGGCACTCGACTGTTTTATATGATCTAGACGCTCAAAAAGCGCAACAAGCCACTCAAGGCTTAGGGCAGACATTTAAAAAGCTGGTTGAAAAGAGCAAGCTCACACAACAGCAAGCTGATGAAGCTTTAGCGCGTTTAACTGTGGTGAATCAAGTTGAAGCACTGCGTGATGCTGACTTGGTTATTGAAGCGGTCGTTGAGAAAAAAGAAGTTAAACAATCTTTATTTAAACAGCTCGCTGAAATTTGTAGTGCGCAAACTATTTTTGCAAGTAACACATCTTCAATTTCAGTGACTGCAATTTCGGCGGGCATTGCTCACCCTGAGCGCGTAGTGGGTTTACACTTTTTTAACCCTGCGCCAGTCATGAAACTGGTTGAAATTGTACAAGGCTTAAAAACACCAAATAGCTTATGTTTGGCTTTAAAAAACTTAATGTTGGACTGGAAAAAAATTCCGGTACTCACCAAGTCGACTCCGGGTTTTATTGTTAACCGAATTGCACGTCCGTTTTATGCAGAAGGCTTTAGAGCACTGCAAGAACAAGTCACCAGCTATGACCAGCTAGATTATGCCTTAAAGCAATGTGGCGGTTTTGCGATGGGGCCGTGTGAACTCACCGACCTCATTGGGCAAGATGTTAACTTTTCGGTGACGCAAAGCGTTTATCAAGAGTTTTTTTATGAGCCACGCTACCGCCCAAGCCTCATTCAAAAAGAATTGGTCGATGCAGGAGCTTGGGGCCGTAAGTCAAAACAGGGTTTCTATAGTTATAACGAAAAAAATCAGTATGAGGCATTTCAGCCTCAAGCTGTGGTTGCCAAACCAGTTGATGCCCATATTCAGCTAAAAGGGACTTGGTCTCAGCTACCTGCGTTTTTAACCCGTTTAGGTTTAAAAAGCGGATCTGCAAGTGATGACAATATCCTTCAAATTGATGATATCGACTTGCGTTTAAGCCAAGGTGAGTCAGCCAATATTCATTACCTAAGCCGTAAAGTGGTTTTAATGGATTGGCACCATGATTTTGAGCACGCAGAGGCTTTAGTACTCAGTCATAACGAGCTTTGTGAAACAAATGATCTGGCTAAAGTTGAGGCTTACTTTGCACAGTTTGGTATGAGCGTGATGTGGATTAAAGACCATCCGGCACTGTTAACCTTACGTACCATCGCTTTACTCATTAATGAAGCCTGCGAAGCAAGTTTACATGGAGTTGCGAGTCTGGAAGATATTGATAATGCCATGAAATATGGAGTGAATTATCCTAAAGGCCCTTACCAGTGGTTGACACAAATGGGTGGCGCTTATGTGCTCCAAACCTTAAATAACTTATATGCACTGTATGGAGAGGAAAAATATCGCGCGAGTATCTATCTCAAGCAATATGTAGCAAAAACTCAAAACATTGCTACTCAATATTCACGTGATATGACCGAATTTGCATAATCAGGAGTCAACATGGAAGACGTTTTAATTTGCGATTTTATTCGTACCCCAATTGGACGATATGCAGGTGCCCTAAGTGCTGTACGTGCAGATGATTTAGCTGCATTGCCCATCAAATATTTAAAAGATAAACACCCGAACCTACCGTGGAATACGGTAGACGAAGTGTTTTTAGGATGTGCCAACCAAGCAGGTGAAGACAACCGTAACGTTGCACGTATGGCAACACTCTTGGCAGGCTTACCTGATACAGTGCCAGCCATGACCGTCAATCGTTTGTGTGCTTCGGGTTTAGATGCGGTAGGTCTTGCAGCACGCTCAATTAAAGCTGGTGAAGCACAATTTGTGTTGGCAGGTGGTGTTGAGTCAATGAGCCGTGCGCCATTTGTACAGGCTAAACCGACCGAAGCCTTTAGCCGTACACCTGAAATTTATGACACCACCATTGGCTGGCGTTTTGTAAATAAGCAACTTAAAGCGCAATACGGCACCGACAGCATGCCTGAAACTGCTGAAAATGTAGCTGAAAAATATCAGATTAGTCGTGAAGACCAAGATGCGTTTGCATTGCGTAGTCAACAAAAAACCGCTGCGGCACAACAAAACGGTTTCTTTAACGATGAGATATTGCCTGTCGAGATTGTAGACCGTAAGAAAAACGTAGTTGTGGTGAACCGTGATGAACATCCGCGCGAAACAACACTTGAAGCACTCGCTAAACTAAAAGCACCATTTAAAAAAGAAGGTGGATCAGTGACTGCCGGAAATGCCTCTGGTGTAAATGACGGTGCTGCGTGTGTGTTAATTACCAACCGTGAATTTGCAGATACACATGGTTTAAAACCTTTAGCACGCGTGATAGGCATTGCAAGTGCAGGAGTTGAACCCAAATATATGGGTATAGGTCCTGTTCCGGCTGTGCAGAAAATTTTAAAGCAAACAGGTTTAACGCTAGATCAGATGGATGTGATTGAGCTGAATGAAGCATTCGCAGCCCAATCTTTGGCTTGTATGCGTGAACTTGGTCTAAAAGATGACGATGAACGCGTGAACCCAAATGGCGGTGCGATTGCACTCGGACATCCGCTCGGTATGAGTGGTACACGCTTGGTGATTACGGCAACACGTGAGCTAAAAAAACGAGGTGGACGCTATGCACTTTGCACGATGTGTGTAGGTGTTGGACAAGGCGTTGCACTGATTTTGGAAAACTTAAATTAATTCAGACGGTTTTTAAAATTACATAATGAGGAGAGAGGCGATGGACAGCCTTACAACGGATAATGTTGAACAATTAACACTTGCAGAGCTTCGAGAGCTGCAAACTAAACGGTTAAAACAAACCCTGACTTTTGTATATGAAAATAGTCCGGTCTATAAGAAAAAGTTCGATGAAGCAGGTGTACATCCTGATGACTTCGTAACTTTAGACGATCTGGCGAAGTTTCCATTTACCACCAAACAGGATTTAAGAGACAACTATCCGTTTGGGATGTTTGCCGTGCCGCAAGAGCAAATTGTGCGTTTACATGCATCATCGGGTACAACGGGTAAACCGACTGTGGTGGGTTATACCCAAAAAGATATTAATACTTGGTCGGACATTGTTGCGCGTTGCTTACGCATGGCAGGATTAACCGCGAAAGATATGGTTCAGGTGGCTTATGGCTATGGACTATTTACAGGTGGTCTAGGTGCACATTATGGTGCCGAGCGCTTAGGTGCAACGGTTATTCCAATGTCTGGCGGGCAAACTGAAAAGCAAGTTCAGCTTATTCAAGACTTTAAACCGACTGCAATTATGGTTACGCCATCGTATTGCGTGAGTATTATTGAAAAGCTTGAACAGCAATTTGGTACTGCACGTAATACCTCTTTAAAAGTCGGGATTTTTGGTGCCGAGCCGTGGACCAACGAACTGCGCCGTGAAATTGAAGAACGCCTTAATATTAAAGCACTCGATATTTATGGCTTGTCTGAGGTGATGGGGCCGGGCGTTGCGATGCAGTGTTTAGGTGAGGGCGAAGGACTAACCATTTGGGAAGATCATTTCTACCCAGAAATTATTAACCCTGAAACAGGTGAAGTCTGTAAAGATGGCGAACTTGGCGAGCTAGTCTTTACAACCATTACCAAAGAAGGCTTACCGATTATTCGTTACCGTACTCGTGATTTGACCCGCTTACTACCGGGTGAAAATCTGGCGATGCGTAAGATGGATAAAATTGTGGGTCGTAGTGACGACATGCTGATTATTCGCGGCGTGAACGTTTTCCCGACCCAAATTGAAGAGCAAATTTTGCAAGTTCCGCATTTAGTTCCAAATTATGAAATTTTGGTGACTAAAAAAGGCCATATGGATACTTTGCATATTCGTACAGAGATGTGTCATAACTGTACTATACAGGCCAATCAACTTGCTCAGGAGTTGATGAAACGCATTAAAACCATGATTGGGATTAGCGTTACTGTAGAAGTTGTGACAGAAGCGACCTTACCTCGTTCGGAAGGTAAGGCAAAGCGGGTAATCGATATGCGTCAGATTGCTTAACATCAAGATCATTCAGGGTATAGAATCTATACCCTGAAACTAAACGCCAAGACATGAGTATGAGTGCAAAAATACAGCAAATAATTGATTCTGTTGTAAAGAATGAAACCTTAAGTGGAACTTCGCTTATTTCGACAATTTTTGGAGATTCAGTACTTCATCGGGGTGGAAACATTAGTCTCGCAAGCTTGATTCAGTTATTAGAGCTATTTGGTTTTAATGACCGCGCTGTAAGAACCTCTGTTTTTCGTTTAGTTAAAAATGATTGGTTATGTTCAGACAAAATTGGCAGAACCAGTTTTTATCGAATTACCGATTCAAGCCGTTCGACCTATTTGCAAGCCGAGCAACGTATTTATAACGATCAGATGAAAGAGTGGGACCATTATTGGGATCTTATTCTGATGTCTAGCCTCGATACTGAAAATAAAGCGTTGCTAAAGAAAGAACTCGAATGGTTAGGATTTGCCAATATTTCGACAAACTTAATGGCTTATCCGGGTTGTAACCGTATTGAACTGCAACGCTTGTTGGTTGACTTAAATATGAGTGAGCAAGTGGTGGTGTTTAAAGCCGAAACATTGCAGCTCTTTAATAATTCGGTCGATACCATTGGTCGTATGCTCAGAACCAACTGGCCAATCGATGAATTACGCCAAAGATATCTACAGTTTCTCGATATTTTTAGAGAAATTGGCGTGTTGCTGATGCAGGAAAACGAACAACTCGAACCAGTTCAGGCCTTTCAAATTCGAACTTTGCTGATTCACTATTATCGAAGAATTTTGTTGAAAGACCCTGCATTACCGCTTGAGTTGTTGCCAACTGACTGGCCTGCGATTAGTGCACGAACTTTATCAATGAATATTTATAAAAAAGTATTTGAACCTGCCGATGAATACTTCTTGTCTGTTGCCGCAACAGCAGAAGGACCAATGCCAAATGCCACAGCACATTATTGGCGCCGTTTCGGAGGTTTGGTGGCAACAAATGAGAGGTTAAATCATGCCTTGTTATAGTATTGACGGTGTTATTCCGGTGGTTAGCCCAGACGCTTTTGTACATCCAACCGCTGTTTTAATTGGTGATGTGATTATTGAAGCGGGCGTATATGTAGGGCCATTTGCCTCATTGCGTGCCGATTTTGGTCGTATCCATATTAACCAAAATGCCAATATACAAGATAGCTGCACCGTACATGGCTTTCCGCAAAGCGTGACTTTAGTTGAGGAAATGGGGCACATCGGGCATGGGGCAATTTTGCATGGCTGCCGCATTGGTAAAAATGTTTTGGTCGGCATGAACAGCGTAATTTTGGACTATGCCGAAATTGGTGAAAACACTATTATTGGTGCAAATAGTCTAGTCAAAACCAAAGATATTATTCCGGCAAATGTATTGGCAATGGGTAGTCCTGCCAAGGTTGCACGTGATTTATCAGAACAAGAAAAAAAGTGGAAAACCAGAGGCACGCAAGAATACATGGAGCTTGCACAGCGCTGCTTAAACTCAATGCAAGAAGTTCAGCCTTTAAGCTCAGAGTCAGATGACCGTCTGACCTATAAGGACTTTAGTTCTTCAAACTATCAGATTAAACAAGATAGTGTTTAACGGCTTTTAATCAGTCGATTTCAATACACATGAGTTCATAACACTTAAGGAATACTCGCACGAGTAGGGAGACGTTTGTGCAAAAAATGGAAAATACTGCGGTTGATCAATTCGCCGAGTTATTGGGTGTGCAAGTGCTGCATCGCAGTTTTGATGAAGCGCGTTGCAAGCTTAATGTAAAAGACGAACACATGAATGCATTGGGCGGCGTGCATGGTGGTGTCATATTTTCTTTAGCCGATATTGCTTTTGCGATGGCTTGTAATGCAGGAGATGCGCCATATACTGGCCTACAGGCGGATATTCGCTATATGAGTGGTGCGAAAGATAAGGTGTTATTTGCAACGGCAACCAAGGTCGGCAGTAGTAAAAAATTCGCGCATTATGAAGTTGTGATAACAGACGGTTTAAATAATAGAGTCGCTTTATTTACATCTACATGTTACAGACTTGCTCCGTGATAGGTGGTTATTTGATGGTTAGAGATTTAAAGATAACTAGCCAGTACAAAACCAACGTTCGAAGTTTCCATCTTTATCATAAATTTTGTGAGCTAATGCATAAGGGCACTGTATTAAGAAGTACCATCCTATATAGTTTAAACTCATGCCTTTGATTCTCATAATTAGGTAAAATAAATTATAATCGATAAATTAATTACACTAATTGCATACTTATGAATAAACCATTAATCCTCTTTAATTTAGTAAGAAATCTTAAAAAATATCATAATCAACCAGATGTTAGGCCATATGAATGTTTTAGGGCGGTTTTAGATCTTCCTAGGGATTCTGATATCAAAAAACATTTAGTCTATCTGTCTCAAATGGCCTATGATGTAGCTAGTCATTTAGAAGCAGATAATCCATTACTTAATGATAGGACATGGGTCACTAAATTGGTTAACGTATTGACCCATCCATTTGAGCAAGTAGGTCAATTTAATGCTAAATTAAATGATCTTTACCCAATCGTAGAGATTTCTTTAGCATCTCATGTTAGAGCGTGGGATCATATTTCAAGTATTAATAAAGCTTTAACCGATGATGAAATCACAAACTTGAAAGAAAATACTCGTCAGTTATTGGATGAAGTTATCAAATTGGATAGTGTAGATGCAAAAGTAAAAGTTTATCTAATCGATCAGCTTAAAAAAGTTTTAAATGTTCTGGATAACTACCAAATTTATGGGCATGAAAAATTAATAGATATCTTAGAAAAATCAATTGGTCATGTAATTGTTGATAAAAATTATGAAAAATTTATGTGTGATTCTAGCCAAAGTGAAAATTGGAAAAAATATTTAACAGATCTTAGTACTGTTATTACACTTTCCTCTGGTGTAATGCCATTATTACAATCTTTACAAGGTTATTTACCCTAGACTATATATTCTTATTAAGAATTTTTAATTCTTTTAGTTTAGTGTTGCATCTTACGTTATTTTATTGATGTCTGTCTGATTATCTTAAATAGCCACTAAATTCTAGGAATACCTATGCCAGTCATCTTCAAAAACAGTCTTTCTAGGCTGTTTTTATTTACTCCTTTATAATTTTCATTATATTAAATAGATTCTTTTTGCTTTATCTAACATTGACTAATAAAATAATAAAACTAGAAAATGCTAAAAGAAATTTTTAAATGCTTAATAAATTAAAGAAGTTAATAGGACTTGTCGGCTTAACATCACTTTCTACAGTAAGTTGCGCTCAACAAGATCAAGAAGCTATCTGGCAAAATGTGTATAACACTAGAACTCAATATTATGAAGAAAATATAGGTAAATTACCGGATGATATTCTAAAAATAGCTCACATGGCTGGTGTTTGGCCTGGTGGTGGTTTATATGTAATTCCAGCTGATAAAATTGGCAAAGATATTACTGTTTATTCTACGTTTGGACTTACAAACTCTGATATGCCAGCTCAAGCAACTGTTTCAGATGTAAAAGTTGAGAAAGATAATTTAGGGCGAGTTGTTTCAAGTTCAGCAAATGTAAAATCAAAAACACAAACCGTGGCTCTCTCTGGTGCAGCAGGTTATGGATATGAATTAATATTAATGACTAAAGATAAAAATGCTGAATGGCCACTGTGGTTTTTACAATGGGCAGTACAAGCTGAATTGTTAAATGATGCAGGCTTTCTCAAAAGAGTTGAAAAGTATAATGGATTGACTGTAGAAGCCATATCAGTTGGAGAAAATGAGAATGACAAAATTAATGTCTTAATCACCAAAGCCCAAAAACCTCTACCTCTTGGTACACAACTTCCAAATGGGAAAATGGAGTTTCTAGTCGCAATAGTTATTATGGATGAAGAAATGAAATGGTCTATGAAAAATGGACGAAATGAATTAGCTAGTAAGCTCATGGAAGCAGGGGTTGGTCAACTCAGTGATCGAAATAGACCATCTGTCATAGGTAATTAATTTTTATATTTAGCCACTTTATGTGACATAACCTCATATGTCCAAATAAAAGCAGCTTCTCATCAGTATGCTGCTTTTATTTTATCTAGTTCCCTCGACTTAAATCATCTTTTTAACTTTATTGTGCTTATGTTTTATAGAACATTGAATTATATTTAATAGCTAAATTTACTTATATTTTATTATTTTTTTAATTTAAGGGTTCAGAGTGGCTTTTGTATCTGTAAAAGAAGTAGCTGATAAAGCGCAGCATTTTAGTGTCCACGAACAAATGATTATAGGGATTAATTATTGTTTAGGATTAAATGGACATGAACAAGACATTAATGAGGGGCGAGCATGGTTGTGGATAGCAGCTACATATTATCGGTCTTTTATTGCTCAGTATAATTGGGCTTTAACATGGACAAGTAAGCCTTGTTATAAAGTTGAAAAAGATATTTCTTTAGAAGAATTACAAATGTTGGCAAATGAAAATAATTTGGCAGCGATTTACATGCTAGGTGTTCATTTTAGAGAACCTGATCCTATGTTAGCTATTGAATACTATCAAAAGGCGGTAAAAGAAAATTTTTATCCAGCAATAAATAATTTAGCTGATATATATGAAAACGGCTCTGGTGTTGAACAGAACATTAATAAAGCTGTTGAACTTTATAACATTGCTGCTGAACAAGGTATTGCTGCTGCTGAGTGGAGTTTAGGATTGCTTTATTTCAATGGAGATCTTGTGGATCAAAACATTCCATTAGCTCAATATTGGTTACAAAAAGCAGAAGCAAATGGATGGTTTCCAGCGCAGGATCTTTTGATTTCTATCGATGAAAATTATCAAAAAATTTAAGTCTATAAATTCAGATTATTTTATCCTTGGGTATTTCGCCTAGTACCTGTTAAGTTGAAAGGAAAACTTATCAGGTACTAAACTTATAACCAAAATGATTAAGGCATACGTTAATTCCATTAAGTGAGTAGTCAGTACAACCTTTATGAATGCACTTATTTTCTGAAAAGCCTTCATGAGTTAAAACAACCAAGAATTGCTTAATACTGTTTATTCGATTTTGGCTTAATGTTTGGTTCACATTTGAAAGTTTAATTCCAAAAATAGGTGTTGTTGGTATATCTGGATAACACTCGAAATACCATGCTTGCTCACACTCAGAGCAGACATAATAAAACTCACTATAATTAAATTTTGGACGAGTTTCTTCGCATGGAGCTTCTTCAATGATGTAGTGAGAAAACCTATTTTTCATTTCGTAGTTATTGCTGAAAATATTTGAAAAGCTGTCAGGGCATACAAAAAATTCACCGACATTTTGACATTCACACATAGATTTTGTTCTTTAACGTTTTGCTGGAATTTACGATAAAGCTTATATGAAATGCACATGTAGATGGAAATGAATTGAGTTGATTGTCTTGGGCTGTTTAAAATATTTTTTATAATTCCAAGAGGATAATTTGGAAAATTTAATTTTAATTCTTTTACTATCTATCAATTTATTATTTAAAATAGTAAAAATGAAAGAATAAAATATTTTTAATATCTAAGGATTTAAATGTTAAGTTTTCCTATCCCTCTAGTCTGTAATATTGATAGTGCTAATGGAACTTTAGAAAAAAGTTTAACTTTAGTTTCACCTTTTACGTGTATTTTAGGTCCCAATGGCGCTGGAAAGACACATTTATTACGTAGTCTAAGAAGTCTTTTTGCTAATTCCCATGAGTTTAATCAGCTTGGCAAAACTAGATTGATTTCAGCGGGAAGAATGGGGGTTTCGGAACAGTATCGTTCTGATGCACTAGGACATTATTCTGGTGATCATTATAATTTTGAATCAGATAATTTCGGTGCTGTTAGTGATGGAGTTCGACGCCATCATATGCAGTCTATTAATGGTGATATTCATACATTATCAATTCGGCATGATATTAGAATTAAAGTCCAAGAACGATTGAGAAAGCTATTTAAACGAGATATTGAGATAGTTCCAGATGGTGGAGTATTAAAAGTATATTTTTCAAAACTTGATGGATCTAAAAAATATACCTCAAGTAGAGAGGCTTCTGGTTTAATGCACTTAGTTGGAATTTTATCAGCGCTATATGATGATGAGGTAAAATTTCTACTTATAGATGAACCTGAAGTATCTTTACATCCTCAATTACAATCATTTCTTCTTGGAGAGATGTTAGATGTATCTATTAATAAACGTAATAAGATAGTTATTATAGCAACACATTCACCAAGTATGATTAACATTCAAAGTGTTAATGACTTATTTTCATTGGTTTTCTGTGATGATTTGGATCAACCTCTTAAACAATTAACAAATGAAATGGGTGAACTACAAGGTAGGAATATTAAATCTCTAGTTTCCAGACTAGGACAAGAACATAAGATGACATTCTTTTGTAAAAGACCACTTTTAGTTGAAGGGCCATCTGATGTTGTAATTTGTAATGCTCTAGCTGCTAAACTTCAAATGTATTTAGAGGCTAGTGGGTGCCAATTTTTACCTGTGATTGGAAAAGATCAATTACCTATTGTATATAAATTGTTAGTTGCTATGGGCAAAGAACCTTTAATTTTAGCAGATGCTGATTCAATCGTAGATACTACAGATTTTTTAAATAAAATTTTTAATGCGAACCCAAGTGTTTTAGATATCATTGTTACAGAAATAGGAGTCGATCCATTTGATTTAGTGAGAAAAGTAGATCAAGAGCTAATTCAATTAATCAATAACGAATGGGATGCAATTTCAAGTTTTGCAATGAAACAATCCTATTGGATTTTGGGGCATAAAGATGATGAAAATAAGGCTAAGAAGAGAGCTTGTTTTACTTTATTGTTTAATTTAAGGGATTCAGAGTTCGAAGAAATTCCGAATTTTGAAAATTGGAGTAAATTAAAAACAAGATATATTACTTTGCTAAGAGTATTAGAAAAAATAGGAGTATTTGTATTAAGAAAAGGGGCCATAGAATCCTACTATCCAGAAGAATATAAAGTGACTAATACTGATAAAATAGAGGTCGCTTTTAATCAAATTGATAATATACATAGTGGTGACTTATCTTCTATTAATGAAAGTTATGCAGATATAATACGCTTTTTAGAAATGGCTTCTGCTTATATTAAAATTAGTGAGATAGAAGCTGTTAGACAAATATTACTGTCTGCTTTGGCGCCTTGTATTGATGGTGTTAAAAATGAAAATAATATGTTTGATCTAAATACAATTGCAAGAAATAATATTGGAGAAAAAGCTAATTTATTTAATATCGAAAAAAATGAAGATAATATTGTAGTTAGTTTGAATTCTAAAATATTAAATATTCCAGGATTTCCATTAACAATTCATAAGGATTGTAACTTAAATTCCACTTTATTAGAAAAATTGATGGAGTAAGTAGATTTATTTAACTTTATTCTCCAAAACACTTTCTATTAAATAGCTATCGTAAAAAACAGCCTCCCAAGGCTGTTTTTTATTTCTTCACTTAACAATAACTCCTTCATTATTTAGCCTTACTTTTCTAATGATTTAATTTAAAACAAATGGCATTTTGTGTGCTTGACTGCAATAGGGTTGGGCACTATTCTTTGCCTGCTGGCCACATTGCCAGCCGGTCGTCGCGGACCGATTTTTTCGACCACATCAGGATTATTTCTTCTGAGGAATAGTCTTATGTGTAAACTCCCAGTCTCCTCCCGTAGCGGTAGGACGGGAGAGGGACACCTTCGGGTGTGCTGGAGTCGAAACCAGTCCGCGAACCCTTTCTCGTTCTGCCACCATAATTTCTATTCATGTCGGCAGAACTCCCAATAAAAAGGAGTTGGCTTTGCACATCCATTATTTCTTGGCTCTCAATGCCAAAAGCTATAACGACACAGCTTAAAAATTAAAGCAGTTTGAACAACCCAAGGTTTTCAGGCTTAAAGTCATTTTTACTTAAAACTCAGCAATAACAAACTCGAGATGTGCCAAGCACAGTCTTTACGGCTTTGCTGTGCCTTTTTTTCTCCCAAAAAGGGCACAGGCTTTTTTATCTCTACATACAACAAAAATTTTTATAACGGTAAAACTATGCCAAATTTAGTTCTCCCAACACGTACCCTATACGTTGTAAATAAAGCAATTGATCTGTTTCACCACCGTGGTTTTCACCTTATTGGGGTCGACAGAATAGTGAAAGAATCAGAAATTACGAAAGCGACTTTTTATAATTACTTTCAATCAAAAGAGCGGCTTATTGAAATTTGCCTTATGGTGCAAAAAGAAAAGCTCCAAGAGCAAGTAGTCGCAATGGTCGAGTATGACTTAAGTACCCTTGCCATCGATAAACTTAAAAAGCTTTATTATTTACATACCGATTTAGAAGGGCCGTATTACTTATTATTTAAAGCTATTTTTGAGATTAAAAATAGTTATCCCATCGCCTATCAGACTGCAATGCGCTATAGAACATGGCTCAAAAATGAAATTTATAGCCAGCTTAGAGTGCTAAACGCAGATGCTTCTTTTACCGATGCCAAGCTATTTGTATATATGGTGGAGGGCACAATCATTCAGCTTTTAAGCTCAGATGGGGCACTCGAGCGGGAAAAGATGTTGGATTATTTTTTAAACTCTTTTGTTAGAAATTTTAGTCCATGTATGTTTACTCATGTCGATGCTAGCAAGTGTTAGCCTGTTCTTCTATGAGGGTTTATATGTAAAAGCTAGACGAGTTGTTTTGAAGGGGGGAGAGAAATAATAAATAAAGCCCCCTTAAAAAATTGCTTGTGTACAAAAGAATATAAAAACAGCAAGTAACACTTACTCAAGTGTCATTTTAAACTGATTGGTATTTATACAATATAGTTATCAGATCACAAGGATATGAACTAATGAAATTTCTAAAATTTTTAACTTTTAGCACGATTCTTACCTTATCCGCACATAGCTATGCGACAGTGGGTGGTGAACAAAAAATTGAAGTATTGGGCTATCAGCAAAAAGAGAAGAAACTTTATGTATTAAGACATTATGAAGATGGCCGAGGACGCCTACCACAACTATATTATTATCTATTAAATAGTAAATCGCCTGATAAACTGATTGAAGTTAAATCTCTCTATATCAATCCAAAAACACATAAGATTGATTATGATCAAGATAGTACAGCGTTTAATAAGGCACTTAATAAAATTAAAAGGAATTTAACCCCCTTAGTCGTAAGTAATAGTAAGACTGTAAAAATTCAAACGTTAAAAACTCATCAGAATCAGGTATTGTCTTGGTTTGATCCTTCAGGAAAGATCACGCAATATAAAACAGAATATGTTGTAAAATCGCCATCTTTACAAAGTAAGACCCATGTTGCGGTTCATTACAGCAAAGCAATAAAAATTTCCCAAAATTATAGTGTGCCTAAACAAAATAAGAGGTTGGTTGTCGTTAAATATTTGGGGGTTCCAGAAGAAACTGGTTACGATATTGAAGACCCTGTTTTACTACTACCTATAAAAAAATAAGCTTAAGCGAAAATTATTTTTATGTTAGTAGAATTTTTTATTTTTTAGCAAAATAATTCTGAGTTTCATTGAGAAAATGAAGATATAGTTTTTAGTGTTTTATTATTTAAGTTAGAAATTTTCCTTTCTATTAAGTTTTAGTTTCTGAAATTTCTCTAAATTTTCTTGGGCTATAACCAAATGTTTGAATAAAAGATCTGGTAAAAGCAGCTGGTGAAGAATAACCAACTAAATCAGCAATTTGTGAAATACTTTTATTCGTTTCCATTAAATATTGTTTTGCTAACTTCATTCGCCAATGTTTGAGATAATTAATTGGGGTAGTACCTACCAATTGTATAAAATTTTTTGAAAACTTTGATTTAGATTGATTAGTTTCTTTGGCAAGAATTTCTACGGTCCACTCTTTAGTAGGATTAGAATGCATTAAGAATAATGCCTTGCTAATAGTAGGACTCTGCAAAGCTGAAATCCAACTTTTATGGTTAAGTGTTTCTTTGTTTAGCCAGAATCTTATTGACCACACTAACAGCAAATCGATAACACTTGAAAGCATAACCTGACTACCTAAAGAAGGTTGATCAAGTTCTAATTTTATTGCAGCTACTGTCATTGGGATCCATTCAGCAACTTTACCATCTTGGTGAGAAGGAACGACTATATATTTAGGCAATCCTTCAGCGATTGTTTGTCCATATACACCGTTTAATTGAAAAACACATGTAATAACAACTGGTTCTGCAGCTTTATCTTCTATAATTTCGATAGAATGCTTAAATCTTGAAGGAATAACGATAACATCCCCGTCGTTTACGATCTCATTTATTTTTTGTTCATCACTTTTAATTTTAAAACTACTTCCTTGAAATATATGAATATACGAATAATCACTATCCAGAAAAACAATATTTTTATTTTTATAATTTTCGACTTGATAAATTTGTCCTGATATTTTTGCATTCTTGTAAATATCAAAAAAAATATCAGTTAATTTATTTACATCTTGCTCATTTTCCATCTCACTACATCTCATCGAAAAAAATGTTTCTGCAAAAAAATATGCTGTTTTGGTAATTGTGGAAAGTGGTTTTATAACAAATAATCATTTTAGAAGATTTTATAGTTTGATATTTGATCAAGTTATCGAAACTTTATGGATAAATATTTTTAATTTAATTTATGAAATTCAACGTCATAGCAAAAGATAGGAGAAAACAATGAGTAATAAACCAACAATTATATTAGTACATGGCTTTTGGGGAGGTGCAGCCCACTGGAGTAAAGTTATTATTGAACTTTCCCATAGAGGTTTTACCTCATTACAAGCAGTTGAATTGCCATTAACCTCACTAGCTGATGATGTCGAACGGACAAAGAAAATGATAGCTCAGGTTGATGGTGACGTAATATTAGTTGGGCACTCTTATGGAGGTGCGGTTATTACTGAAGCGGGTAATCTTCCAAATGTAGTTGGCCTCGTCTATATTGCAGCGTTTGCTCCTGATACAAATGAGAGTCCAGGGGAGATTACACAAAAGCATCTACCTGTAGCTGCTCCTAATTTATCACCAGATAGTGATGGTTACCTTTGGCTTAAAGCAGATAAATTTCATGAAAGTTTCTGTCAAGATTTAACAGAAGATGAAGGTCTAGTTATGGGAGTAACACAAAAAGCTCCGTTAGCAAGCACCTTTGGCGACACCATTACCTCACCAGCTTGGAAAACTAAACCTTCGTGGTATCAAATTTCTACTCAGGATCGAATGATTAGTCCTGAAAATCAAGAATTTATGTCATCTAGATTAAATGCTAAAAATGTTATTTCTTTAGATGCGAGCCATGCTTCATTAGCTTCCAAGCCAGTTGAAGTTGCGGATTTAATAGATGAAGCTGTTTCTTTCTTTAGTTCATAAAGTTATTTAATTTAAATCTACAAAAATTAAGAAGTTAAGAAAATAATAATTTTTTTAACTTCTTTTTTTCTAAGTATAATTTCATCCTACTTATATGGATTGTTGCGAAAATTAATGAGGAGAGCCTTACTTGTTTATAACATATTTATATTTGATTTTAACTTGGTAAGTTTAAGCTTTTTATAATATTTTATTTATCCGAATCATAGGCGAGAAATATAAAATTTTTATAATTCTATATATTTATTATAGCGTTATGAGTTTCAAGTTATAAGATGGGTCATCTGTAGTGCATATAGAAAATATTATTCGTAAATTGGATTTGGTCACCTTAACGATTTTCCAGTCTGTTTGTGATGAAAAATCTCTGAGCAAGGCCGCTGAAAAAAATATGATTGCGCTGTCTGCCGCAAGTAAGCGTTTGACTGATTTAGAACATTTGATTGGTACCAAACTGTTTATTCGTGATGGTAAGGGCATGCAAATTACACCTGCTGGTGAAAGCCTGCTTTATCATTGCAGAACCATCTTAGACTCGGTTTATAAAGCTTCGGTTGAGTTAGAAGAATACAAAATAGGTATTAAAGGTTTTGTACGATTACAGGCAAATTTATCAACGATCATTCAGTTTTTACCCGAAAGTCTACATCCTTTTATTGTTGAAAACCCTCAAATTAAAATTGAGCTTGAAGAGCGCCCAAGTATAGAAATTATTCAAAATGTAAGTAATAAAATTGCCGACTTAGGCATCTGTATTGCCGAGAATTTATCAGAAGATCTGGATTATTATCATTATCGTAGCGATCGGCTGGTCGCGGTCATACAAAACCAGCAATATTTAAGTGAACAGAAAATCATTTCCTTTGAAGATGCATTAGATTACGACTTTATTGGTTTACATACTCAAAGTGCGATTAACCGGATTTTGCAGCAAAAGTCTGAAGCGTTAGGAAAGCAGCTCAAACTCAGAATATTGGTGACAAGTTTCGATGCTGTTTGCCGTATGGTACAGGCGGGTATGGGAATTGGAATTTTGCCACATAAGGTTTTTGAAATCTTTGGTAAACCATTAGGACTGGCAAGTGTAGAGTTAACCGATGATTGGGCAAAAAGGGACTTATATCTTGTGTCCAAGCGTGATGAGTTTTTAAATCCAGTAACTTTGCTTTTAAAACAATATTTTATGCATCCACATAAAGAAATTATACCTAAATGATTTTTATAGGTTTCGCAAAACACGAAGACTTGTTGATCTTTTAAGAATTGTATTACTGCTCATTGCGCCATAAATTTAATTCTATCGGAAGTAGATATAATATGGATTGTTATGAGTCTAGCCCTTGAGAAAATAAAAGTCCTAGAAATAGGAACGCTAATTGCAGCTCCTTTTGCAACACGCATTCTTGCTGAGTTCGGTGCTGAAGTCATAAAAATTGAACCTATTGGCAAAGGCGATCCACTTCGTAAATGGCGTAAGTTACATCACGGAACATCTTTGTGGTGGTATTTACAGTCACGTAATAAGAAATCTTTAGCGCTTAATCTCAAGTCACCAGAAGCAATTGCTTTAATCAAAAAGATGATTGTCGATACCGACATTCTGGTCGAAAACATGCGTCCCGGTGCGCTTGAAAAATTAGGCCTAGATTGGGAAACCCTAAAATCAATTAATCCTAAACTGACTTTTGTTCGCATATCTGGTTATGGTCAATCTGGCCCTTATAAAGACAAGCCGGGCTTTGGTGCAATTGGTGAGGCAATGGGTGGAATTCGTTATACAACGGGTTCTCAAGATTCTGCGCCTGCACGAGTTGGCGTGAGTTTGGGTGACTCACTTGCTTCATTACATGCGGTGATTGGCGCTTTAATGTCGATTGTGAATATTAAAACCAATAATGGTAACGGACAGATTGTTGACGTGTCACTCGCAGAGAGTGTCTTCAATATTATGGAAAGTGTTGTCCCGGAATACGACTTGCATGGTTTTATTCGGGAGCGTTCTGGAGGTTCATTACCGGGTATTGCACCTTCAAATACCTATCGAACCAAAGACAATGCTTTTGTGGTGATTGCAGGAAACAGTGACCCAATTTTTAAACGCTTAATGCATGTAATTGGTCGTGAAGATTTGGCAAATCGACCTGAGTTTGAACACAACGATGGGCGTGCGCAGCAAAGTGATTTGCTCGATGCTGCAATTGAATCATGGAGTCGACAGCATTCAATTGATGAAGTCTTACAACAGCTTGAACAAGCTGAGGTTCCATCGGGGCGAATTTATTCTGTAGCCGATATGGTCAATGATCCGCACTTTAATGCACGTGATATGTTGCTTTCAACCGAGTTGCCTGATGGTCAGGTGGTAAAAATGCCGGGTATTGTTCCGAAGCTTTCCGAAACACCGGGGCAGGTCAAATGGCGTGGTCCTGAGCTGGGTGAGCATACCGAATCTGTTTTAAAACAATACGGATATCAAGCTGAAGAAATTGAAAGCCTACGTGTATCGGGAGTAGTGCAATGACAGCATTTTCCGACTTACTTGTTGTACAAGAAGTTTCTCCACGAGATGGTTTGCAAATTGAGCCAACTTGGGTACCTACCGATAAGAAAATTGATTTGATTAATCAATTGTCGACAATGGGTTTCTCTCGAATTGAAGCAGGCTCTTTTGTCTCGCCAAAAGCGATTCCAAATTTGAGAGATGGTGAGGAGGTTTTTACTGGAATTACACGCCATAAAGATATTATTTATGTTGGGCTAATTCCAAATTTAAAAGGCGCGCTTCGGGCAGTGGAAGCCAATGCAAATGAGTTGAATCTTGTCCTCTCTGCTAGCCAAACCCACAACCTTGCCAATATGCGTATGACTAAAGCTCAATCATTTACAGGATTTACCGAAATTGTGGAGCAGCTACAGGGTAAAACACAGTTTAATGGAACTGTTGCGACAACGTTTGGCTGTCCATTTGAAGGTAAGATTAGTGAAAGGGAAGTGTTTAGCCTAGTTGAGCACTATCTAAAACTGGGTATTCATAACATTACACTGGCAGATACCACTGGCATGGCGAACCCAGTGCAAGTGAAAAGAATTGTCTCTCGCGTTTTATCGTTAATTTCGCCTGAGCAGTTAACCCTACATTTTCATAATACACGTGGATTGGGATTAACTAATGTTCTTGCAGCTTATGCGGTTGGAGCAAGACGGTTTGATGCTGCATTGGGTGGTTTAGGTGGGTGCCCGTTTGCACCAGGGGCTTCTGGAAATATCTGTACTGAAGATTTGGTCAATATGTGTGAGGAAATTGGAATACCCACCACGATTGATTTAGATGCTCTTATTCAACTTTCGAGAACCTTACCAGCTCTTTTAGGACATGACACGCCAAGCCAGCTTGCTAAGGCGGGGAGAAATACAGACTTGCATCCTATACCGGATTATATCAAATCACTTAATTAAGATACGTCACTCAAGATAGTTGGAAATGAGACGATATTTGTATCGTCATCGGTCAACTCGTCTTTAAAAACTTGATAGGACGCGTCTTGAGGCTCATTTTCAGGAGAAAATAAATGAGTTTAACGCAAAGCATGGAATTATCGGCTGAAGCAATTGCCGAAAAGCAATTAATAAAAAAAGTAGCATGGAAAATCATGCCATTAATTATGGTGTGTTACTTATTTGCTTTTTTTGATCGTATCAACATTAGTTTCGCCAAGTTTCAGTTACAAGCTGATTTATCTCTAAGCAATACAGCTTATGGCCTTGGTGCCAGTTTGTTTGTAATTGGGTATGTAATATTTGAAGTACCCAGTAATTTATTGCTACATAAATTTGGTGCGAGAAAATGGATTGCACGCATCATGATTTCTTGGGGTGTTGCAACGGCCTTAATGGTATTTGTGACCACAGAGTGGCAATTTTATGTATTACGTTTCTTGATTGGTGCAATGGAGGCTGGCTTTGCTCCGGGTGTGCTGTATTACATGACGCTTTGGTTTCCTCAAAGCTATCGTGGCCGAATTATTTCATTATTTTTCCTTGCTTCTGCTTTTTCAGGCATCTTTGGAGGACCAATTTCAGGGGTGTTATTGTCATCACTTGATGGTGTGATGAACATGCGTGGCTGGCATTGGTTATTTTTAGTCGGTGGCGTGCCTTGCGTTTTACTGGGTCTTTGTGTTCTTACTTATTTAAAAGATCATATTGATGATGCGCAATGGCTATCATCCTCAGAAAAAGTTCACTTAAAACGTTTGGTTGAACCTAAACAACCAGAAAAGGCTTCTCATTCATTATGGGCTGCCATTAAAACCCCGGGATTATTAATTTTAGGTGCTATCTATTTTCTGATTCAGATTGCATCTTATGGTTTAAATTTCTGGGGGCCTCAGTTAATAAAAAGCTCAGGCATTGATGATACCCAAATGATTGGTTTTCTTAGTGCCATTCCATACCTCATGGGAGCAATTACAATGGTAATTGTTGGACGTTTAGCAGATAAATCTGGGGAGCGTTTAAAATTTACTGCTGGTTTACTCTCTTTAGGTGCTATTGGTTTCTTTACAGCAGGTTTCTTTGATGCGAACCCCGTTGTTGTAGTCATTTCGCTTGCTTTATTAGGGGCAGGTATTGTTGCTGCAATTCCTTCTTTCTGGAATTTACCACCTAAAGTCTTGGTCGGAGCTGGGGCGGGGGCTGCGGGTGGTACAGCGCTCATTAATACATTAGGGCAAGTAGGGGGAATTGTTAGTCCTATTATGGTTGGCCATATTAAAGACATAACAGGTAGTACAACGCCTGCGCTGTATATTATTGCAAGCTTATGTGTTGTGTGTATTGCACTACTAATATGGGCTACGCCAAAACGGTTAAAAGAGAAAGGTTAAACGATTCACTCATGCTCAAAGCCAGTTGGTTGGCTGGAGCATGAGTGCAGTTAATATGAAAATGATCTAATAGTTAAAAAATAAAATTTATAGCCAACTTATAAAACTAAAAGCCAATGCGACTTTTCAAAATGTGGGAACTTTTACTTTTTTCGTTCCCATGCTTTATTTATCTCCATTCAAATGTTAATAAACTTAATAATAACCTCACGGTACGTAACTTATATGGTCCACAAACAAATATTATATTAAGGTTTATCACTATTGGATCCAGAAATTTCGGGATTTTATTTACTTAGCTAATCATGAACATAATTCCATCAATATAAGTAATACTCTTTTTATAGGATCAAACTTTTCTTTATAAATGCAGCTATATAATTTACACAGGATGAAGAATGAATAATTTGAATTTTAAAACTCTAAAGAAGTACTGGCTGCGATTCGTGGGTATTGCTGTAATCGCAGGCGCTTTAGTATTGGCATTTGCTTGGACCGCTGGTCTATTTGGACATCGAACAACATCCAAAACTTTTTTGGGTGACACATTAAAAAACTTTGATCCCGGATATCGACGTGCACACGGTAAAGGTATTTGTTTTAATGGCACTTACCATAGTAATGGTGCGGCAGCAGCACTCTCTAAAGCCACTGTATTTGCCAAGTCTGATATACCGGCAATTGGCCGATTTTCTATTGGAAGCGGTAACCCGCATGCGGCAGATAATTCTACCGCAACAGTGAGTATGGCTTTATTACTTTCTCCAGCCGATCATTCGCAGTGGCGCATGAAATTAAACAACTTTCCTTATTTCCCGACTCGAAATGCTGAAGGTTTTTTGGCGCAGCAAAAAGCATTTAAACCGGTTCCGTCTACTGGTAAACCTGATCCAGTCCTTGTTGAGGCATTTTTAAAAGAATATCCCGAAGCGCGTAAGTCTATTGAGCAAAAGGCCAAGATGCCATTAACTGGTAGTTTCAGCGGTGCAGAATTTTATGTCGTAAATGCCTTTATATTGCGGGCAGCCAATGGACAAGAACAGCCAGTCCGTTGGTCTATGCGTCCTCATTCAAAATTTATTAGTCTGACCAAAGAACAACGTGATCAAGCTGATCATGATTTCTTATTTAAAGACATCAAAAAACGTTTGGCTGAAGGGCCGCTCTATTGGGACTTAGTTTTGCAACTTGCCGAGCCAGGAGACCCGGTGAATGACCCATCTCAGCCTTGGCCAAAAGACCGTAAAGAAGTTATAGCCGGAACATTAGAAGTCAAAAATGTAACTGATCAGGTAAATGGCGCTTGTCGTGATATTAACTTTGACCCAACTTTGGTGCCACCGGGAATTGAGTTATCAGATGACCCAGTACTCGCAGCACGAGCGGCTATCTATTCACAGTCTTACAATGCTCGATTACGTGAAATTGGATTTGGCAAAGCAACGGATGCCGTGGGCAAATAGGAGAGATGAACAATGCAAAATAAATCTAACGATACTGCTCCACGTCATTTTAATATGACTGCTCGAATACTACATTGGCTTATGGCGGCAGCAATTCTGGCTATGCTATTTATTGGGGTAGGAATGACCACCTCAATGACTTGGCGTCCGTGGTTAATCGATATTCACCGTCCTTTAGGAATCGCAATCTTACTATTGGTCATCATAAGATTAATAAATCGACTCTGTTATCCAATTCCACCTTTGCCGCCGTCTGTACCACGCTGGCAAGCGTTTCTTGCTCATGCATCACATTGGCTACTTTATATTTTGATGTTTAGTTTGCCATTGCTCGGATGGGCAACGCTATCGGCAGGTAATTGGCCTGTCACTTTATTTCCGGGTTGGGATCTTCCACCTATAGCACCCACTAACTCTACGCTTTACGCTTGGTTCCGTACATTACATGGAATTTTGGCTTGGCTATTATTTGCTGTCGTGATTGGTCATCTGTCTGCTGCATTATTACATGCGTGGATTTATCGCGATGGCGTATTTTCGAGTATGGCTTTGGGGTCTTCTTCTAAAAAAGAAGAAGCTGATTAGTTTGCTTGAAAGTTTTCGATTGAACGATGAGTTAATGGTGAGGTTTTTATAGGGTTTATTTAAAACATATAAATAAGCTCGCTGATGTAACAACTTAAAATAGAATTGATTTCTCAAGTTGAGAAATCAATTCAGCTATTTAGATCCCTTCAACAAAACTCACCATGACATCACAGCAGCCTTGGCGTTTACTTTTGGCAAGCTGATATTCAGGTGAAAAATAACATTCACGTGCAGTTTCCATATCTGGAAACTCAATCACCACGTGGCGTTCAAACTCTTGTCCTTCTAAGACTTCAGAGGCACCGCCACGCGCAAGAAACTTGGCGCCGTACTTTTGAAAAGCTTGCGGAGCAGTGGCCATATATTGTTTATATTGTTCCATATCATGAATGGTGACATGAGCAATCCAGTACGCAGACATATCGTATTTCCCTATAACTTATTCAATAAAGGTCTATTTACCTTTTCCTAAAATTTGTGATTTCACGCATCTAAAATATTTTTTGCGACAGCAGCAGCTTCAGCAATATGTTCAGCAACAGCTTGTTTTGCCTTTTCAGGGTCTTTGTGAAGATAGATGGCCTCACACATATTTTTAATACGTTGATAACCTGAAATTTCACGCTTTGTTGATTTCATGGTCATGGCACGAAGACGGCTAATTCGACCGTTTAAACGTTGAACCACTTCCCAAGCAATATGGTGATTGGCTGTAGTAAAAATAGTTTCATAAAGCCGGGTAGAGGTCGCAATAATGAGATTGATGTCATCGGCGGCAAATGCAGCTTTAAGATCTTCTAATAGAAGTTTTAATTTTTCAGCAGTTTTTTCATCTAGATTTTTAGTGCAGTCGACCACAGCACTTTGCTCTAACAAAAGACGAATTTCATAAATTTGTGAAGCGATGTCCCAGTTAAGTAGCGAAACGATAGGGCCTTTATTTGGCAAAATCTCGACTAAACCTTCTGCTTCCAAATAACGAATCACTTCGCGAACTACAGAACGGCTTACGCCAAGTTCTTCACATAAGGTTCTTTCAACCAATCTTTTTCCTGAAGGGAAATAGCCCGTAATAATGGCATTACGCACTTTATCTAAACACAGCTCTCGTAAAGTTACGGGCGGGTTTTCAATTTTAAGATTCATAGATAATTAAATTTTCCTGTTTTTTAACATGTTGAGTTTCATTACATGTTTTTCAATAAAAATTAGCATAGCAAACTCTTGCTTTTTTTTCAGTATGTATTATGGTATACCATAATACGAATGACAAGATAATTTACTTGCAAGGAAGAGCAATGGAACTCATACGTAAAACTGTGCTTCATGTAGAAACCACTTATGTAGATGGCGGCAAAGAAGCAGCCAAGCCTTTAAAAATGGTGGCAGCAGCAGCGGTCATTAAAAACCCGTGGGCAGGGCAAGGTTATGTAGAAAACCTAACACCGGAAATTCGTCGCATTGCGCCGATCTTAAGTGAGCACTTAACCAAGCTTATTCTTGATGAAGTCGGTTCGGGCGAGGCTGTTGAAGCTTTTGGTAAAAGTGCAGTGGTGGGCTTAAATGGTGAACTTGAGCATGCATCAGCTTTAATTCACACCTTACATTTTGGTAATACTTACCGTAGCGCTGTCGGTGCGAAATCTTATTTGGCATTTAACAATACCCGTGGCCCAGCAAATGCGCCGATTTTAATTCCAATGATGGATAAAAATGACGAAGGCCGCCGTTCTCATTACTTAACATTGCAATTTGCAATTCCAGATGCACCTGCTGCCGACGAACTGGTTGTTGTGATTGGTGCAGCAACAGGTGGTCGGCCACATCATCGTATTGGTGATCGTTATAAAGATTTGGAAGAGTTAGGTCATGATGTCAAAAACCCTGCAGCTGTCAAATAACCGTATTGCTCACTATTTTGAGCAAGGCGAAGGAGAGCCTCTGGTTCTGATCCATGGAGTGGGAATGCAAGCTGCGGCATGGTATCCACAAATTGAATATTTTTCTAAACATTATCATGTGATTTCAGTAGATATGCCGGGACATGGTCAAAGCACCAAATTACCGGCAGACGCAAAATTACAAGATTTTGTTGAATGGACCATCGAATTTATTACAGCCTTAAAATTAGGCCCGGTAAATTTAGCAGGGCATTCAATGGGCTCGCTAATTACCACAGGCGTCAGTGTTACCCGTCCTGATTTAGTTAAACGGATGGCTGTACTCAATGGTGTGTATAAACGGACACCACAGGCGCGTCATGCAGTCATCCAAAGAGCTGAAGAGTTAAAAACAGGCCGTATTGATGTTGAGACTCCGCTACAGCGCTGGTTTGGCGAAAGTGAAGTCGAGCGTATAGCTGCTGCCAAAGTAAAAACTTGGCTCGAAAATGTCGACTTGTCTGGTTATACCACTGCGTATTCTGCGTTTGCACAAGGCGATGAAACCTATGCAGATGACTGGTCAAAGATCACTTGTCCTGCTTTGGTGTTGACCGGTACGGATGATCCGAATTCAACTGCAGAAATGGCATTACAGATGGCAAAACAGGCAAAGCATGGCACTGCAATTGTCATTGAAAATGAACGTCACATGGTGAACTTAACTGCACCTGACAAAGTGAATAATGCAATGCAAGCGTGGTTGGAAACCAGCGTTTAATTTGCTACACATTGCTGAAGGAATATAACAATGAGTGAAATGGATACGATTAATAAAATGCGTGAACTTCGTGATGCTTTCGGGTCATTTATGACAGGCGTTACGGTGGTCACAACCTGTAAAGAAGATGGAACGCCACTTGGCTTTACAGCGAACTCTTTTGCTTCGGTGTCTTTGGACCCAGCTTTACTTCTCGTGAGTATTGCCAAGACATCAAGCAATTATCATAACTTTGCAAATACCACTCATTTCGCAATCAATATTTTGGCAGAAGAGCAAAAGGATGTTTCAAATACCTTTGCTCGTCCAAGCGAAGATCGTTTTGCAAATATTTCATGGTCAAAAAGCGCTTGCCAGAACCCGCTGATCGATCATGTCAGTGCATGGTTTGACTGTACAACCTACCAAGTTGTCGATGCAGGTGACCATGCCATTTTAATTGGTAAAGTTGAAGATTTTGCTTCGACAGGTTTTGCTGGTCTTGGTTATTATCGTGGCGGATATTTCACTCCGGCCAAACTTTCTGCCGAGGTCATCTCTGGTCCTAAAGTGGTGATGAGTGCCATTATCGGACATGAAAATACCATTTTACTCGAAGAAACTGCCGATCATAAATGGACTATTCCCCATGTCATGGTAGATAAAGACGGTGCCGATAAAGCGCTTGAGAAAATCTTTGCACAATACCAGCCAGATGCTTCTGCCAACTTCATTTACTCTGTATATGAAAACGTTGAAAACCAGCAGCAATATATTTCATTTTTATGCAACACACCCGTAGCTCAAGCCACCAAAGGTCAGTTTGTCGATTTAAATGATCTTGAGAAACTTGAGTTTGTAGACAGTGCTTTAGAAAGTATGCTGATGCGCTATCGCAAAGAAAACCATTTGAAAACTTATGGTGTTTATTACGGAAATCAGACAACAGGTACAGTTCGTCAAATCGTTAAAGAGGAAGTTTAATCATGCGTTTTTCATTATTTGTGCATATGGAACGTGTTTCTGATCAGCAAACCCAGAAGCAGCTTTATGATGAAATGATTGAGCTTTGTCAAATTGCAGACCGTGGCGGTATGCATGCGGTTTGGACAGGCGAACACCATGCCATGAACTTTACCATTGCACCGAACCCATTTTTAAATCTGGTCGATTTAGCGAATAAAACCAAAAATGTTCGTTTAGGTACAGGTACGGTGGTAGCGCCATTCTGGCATCCGATTAAACTTGCAGGTGAAGCTGCAATGACCGACATTATTACCAATGGCCGTTTAGATATTGGTATTGCTCGTGGTGCTTATTCGTTTGAATATGAACGTATGGTTCCGGGCATGGATGCATGGAGTGCAGGCCAGCGTTTACGTGAAATGATTCCCGCAATTAAAAACCTTTGGAAAGGCGATTATGAGCATAACGGTGAATTTTGGCAGTTTCCAAAAACCACCTCAGCACCTAAACCGCTTCAACAACCGCATCCACCAATTTGGGTTGCTGCCCGTGATCCAAATAGCCACGAATTTGCTGTGCAAAATGGCTGTAATGTACAGGTAACGCCGTTACATTTAGGTGATGAAGAAGTTGAAAAACTCATGGGACATTTCAATGCAGCTTGTGAAAAGTTCAGTGATGTACCGCGTCCGGAAATTATGTTGCTCCGCCATACCTATGTGGCAGATAGTGAAGAAGATGCTCAACTGGCAGCAGATGAAATCAATACCTTCTATAACTACTTCGGCGCTTGGTTTAAAAATGAGCGTGAAATTAAACAAGGTTTAATTGCACCTTTAAGCCCTGAAGAAATTGCTGCACATCCTTTTTATACACCTGAGGCGATGCGCAAAAATAACGTGATTGGGCAAGCCCAAGAAGTCATTGATCGCTTAAAAGCCTATGAAGCGATGGGCTATAACGAATATTCTTTCTGGATTGATACAGGCATGAGCTTTGAACGTAAAAAAGCCTCATTAGAACGTATGATCAATGAAGTTATGCCGGCATTTGCATAGAGGCGAATATCATGACAGCAGACTTTCAGCTTTATATTAATGGTCAGTTTGAATCTGGTGCAGCGACGTTTGAAAGTATTAATCCTGCAACAGGTGAAGTTTGGGCACACATGCCGGAAGCTCGAACCGATGAAGTCAACCGAGCAGTTCAAGCGGCATCTCAGGCATTAAAAGCACCGGAGTGGGCAGGTTTAACGGCCTCCCAGCGCGGTAAATTGCTCTATAAATTGGCTGATTTAATTGAAAAAGCTGCACCGCAACTTGCTCAAATTGAAACCAGTGACACGGGCAAAATTATTCGTGAAACATCGAGCCAGATTGCCTATGTCGCTGAATATTATCGCTACTATGCAGGTATTGCCGACAAATTAGAGGGCAGTTTTCTACCAATTGATAAGGCAGACATGCAAGCATGGATTGTTCGTGAACCAGTAGGTGTGGTTGCTGCAATTGTTCCTTGGAACAGTCAGTTATTTCTATCGGCAGTGAAGGTAGGGCCTGCTTTAGCGGCAGGTTGTACCGTCGTGTTAAAAGCTTCTGAAGACGGCCCTGGACCATTGTTAGCCTTTGCCAAATTAGTCCATGAAGCGGGTTTCCCGGCAGGAGTGGTCAATGTGATTACCGGTTTCGGGCCTGAATGTGGCGCCGTGTTGAGTAGTCATCCTGATGTTACCCATGTTGCGTTTACAGGTGGTCCGGAAACGGCACGGCACATTGTGCGTAACTCGGCTGAAAATCTTGCAAAAGTTTCACTCGAATTAGGTGGCAAATCACCATTTATTGTATTTGCTGATGCAGATATTCAAAGTGCGGTAAACGCTCAGGTCGCTGCTATTTTTGCTGCAACAGGGCAGAGTTGTGTAGCAGGTTCACGCTTACTGGTTGAAGAAAGCATTAAAGATGAATTTGTTCAGCGTTTGGTTGAGCGTGTACAAACCATAAAAATTGGTTTACCTCATGAAATGGCAACCGAGTTTGGACCGCTTTGTACCTTACGCCAACGCCAAAAAATTGAGCAAGTCGTTGCAAGTTCAATCCAGCAAGGGGCAAAACTTCTTACTGGCGGGAAAAGCCTTGAGCGAGCAGGGTATTACTATCCACCGACCATTTTAGATTGTACCGATGCACCTCAAGCAGATTGCATTACCACAGAACTATTTGGTCCGGTGTTATCGGTAGATAGTTTCAAAGATGAAGCGGAAGCTGTGCAAAAAGCCAATAGCACGCCTTACGGGCTGGCGGCAGGCGTTTTTACCACCAATTTAAGCCGTGCTCACCGTATGACCAAAGTCATTGGGTCGGGAATTGTTTGGTTAAATACTTACCGCGCGGTTTCTCCACTTGCGCCTTTTGGTGGACATGGGCTTTCGGGACATGGGCGGGAAGGTGGCGCAAATGCTGTTTTAGATTACACCACCACCAAAACAGTTTGGTTACGTACCTCAGATGAGCCAATTGATGACCCATTTGTCATGAGATAAATCATGACTTGAGGCATGAAAATATATCGGGATTTTAATTTCAAGGATGAAAAAATGAATCAGTCAAACCCAGCAATCGCCTAAAGCTTTAAATAGTTGAAAACGTAAAACTAGATGTATCGATGCTTAATCAAGTATTGATTGGACTGGCTTTACCTTTTTCTTGGCTAAAACAACACAAACAGAGATATGAGCTGTTTGTAAAAGGAAATAAAAAGATGAAGCCGAGTCATATTGAAATGACTTTGGCTGGGCAGATTTTTTGATGTTGAGGAAATGAATTCCTCAAAGAGAGATTAAGGATATGAGCCAAAACGAAAATAGCAATAATGCTTTCGCCATCGAAAGTCATTCCATTGATTATGTTGCTCCCTCTGAACGTAATGGGAAAGTTCGCGATCTATTCACATTATGGTTTTGTACCAATATTGCACCGCTCGCCGTCATTACGGGTGCAATGTCAATTTTAACCTTTAACCTCAATATTGTAAGTGCATTGCTTGCGATCTGCTGCGGACATTTTTTTGGTGCAGCGATTCTTGCTTTAACTTCTGCACAAGGCCCGCAGGTCGGCATTCCTCAAATGATTCAGAGCCGTGCGCAGTTCGGGCGTTATGGGGCATTGCTGGTTGTACTGTTTACCACCCTCATTTATTTAGGTTTTTTCATCTCTAACATTATTTTGTCAGGCAAAACCCTTCATACCGTTGTTCCTGCTATTCCTGTGCCGACTGCGACCGTGATTGGTGCGATTGCAGCAACCACAATAGGCGTGATCGGTTACCACTTTATTCATAAGTTCAATAAAATTGGAACTTGGTTTATGGGTGGTTCGTTGCTCATTGGCCTCATGATTATGGTGCCGCATATTAATGCAGATGTACTTGCTAAAGGCTCTTTCAATATGAAAGGCTGGTTTGCCATGTTTGGTTTGTGTGCGGTATGGCAAATTAGTTTTTCACCTTATACCTCAGATTATTCACGATATTTACCGAAGTCGATTGGTATTTATAAGCCATTTATCTTTACCTATTTAGGCGCATCGTTAGGAACTATTTTTGCGATGGCATTTGGGACGATTGCAGTCAGTATTGGCTCAACGGCAGATGCTATGGAAGCGGTAAAGTCAGGCACTGGGCTGTTCGGTTATGTTCTTATGATTTTGTTCTTATGCAATATCATTGGTCATAATGCCATGAACCTCTACGGTGCTGTTCTTTCCTGTATTACCTCTATTCAGACTTTTGCAGGGCAGTGGATGCCAAGCCGAAATATCCGAGTCGTGTTATCAATCATTGTATTAGTTCTAGCGACTTTAACGGCGCTTTGGGCATCAAGTAACTTTATTAGTTTCTTCTTGAATGTGATTTTTGCCTTGTTATTTATTTTGGTGCCATGGGTGTCTATTAATTTACTAGATTTCTATGTCGTGAATAAAAAGTCTTATGACATTCAATCGATCTTTGCGCGTGATGGTGGTATTTACGGCAAATTTAATGCAAAAGCGCTTACGGCTTATTTCATTGGGATTGCGGTACAAATTCCGTTCTTAAAAAATGCGTTTTTCACAGGTGCACTGGCCGATGTAATTCCGGATGCGGATATTTCATGGGTTATTGGATTGGTGGTGAGTCTGGTGGTGTATTACGTCTTTAATCTAGGAAAGATTAAATGTTCTGCACCTGCATTAAACGCAAAATTACCTCAATAAGCATTGTAGTGAAAGGAATCCGACAATGAAAAAAAGCTATTTACAAGTGGCTCTAAGCACAGCATTAATGGCTGTAATCTATCCGAGTTACGCAGGTATAAGTTTTGGAAACACCGATGATGAATACGGCAAGCTCACCGTATCCGGCTATGTTCGCGCTAACTATCAAGATAAACACTATGGAGAGTCTGGTTCTGATCAAAAAATTCGTTTTGATGCTGCGCAGTTAAAACTGGACTACGAGCGTGGACCGTTATTTGGTCATGCGGAATATCGTTGTTATCAATATGACCGTCTATGTGATTTTTCTACGTTGATTGATGGTTATGTAGGGTACAAATTAAATAAAACAGATCAAGTGGTGGCAGGTGTTCAGCCGATTCCATTTGGACCGGGACGTTTTTGGGGAAATAGCCTATATGGAAGTATGAGCACAACCGCAGGTTTAGAAGATGTTCATAATCTTGGTTTGAATTATCATTTTGAATTGCCGACAGCAACCAAGTTTGATGTGGGGTATTTTGCGGTAGATGGTGGAAACTACACAGGCTCTACCCAAGATTCAGGTCGCTACACTGCAAACTATGTGAGTTCAGACGATCCGAATAAAACCGATTTGCAAGAAAAGAACATGTGGGTAGGCCGAGTGTCTCAAGATATAAATCTTGGAATTAATGGTTTAACCACACAGCTCGGTGGCTCCTATTGGACATCTGATATTGAAAATAAAACTGCTTCAAGTGATGGGCGCCGTCATGCATGGGCACTTTTTGGTAAAGCCAATTATGGCAATTTTAATGTGACCCTTACAGGCGGTAAAAATGATGTAACTAATCAGGATCAGCTTAATCCTAATCAGTCACTCATGGGGTCCTACGACACCGAATATTATGTAGCTAACAAAGGAACATTCTATACTGCAGATGTTGGGTATTCTTTCAAAAATGTTAAGCAAATCGGAAACATTACGCCGTACTTTATGTACAGTCATTACGATAAAGATCAGGACAGTATGAAAGATTCGATTCGTAATATTATTGGTGTGTCTATTGACCATAAACAGCTATCTTTGGTGGCTGAATACATCATGAGTAAAAATGACCCATTCATTGGTGGGACTCAAGATTCATTGGCAAAAGGGGATGATAACCAGTGGAATAAGTTGCTTAACTTAACGCTGTTTTATTATTTCTAAAGACATTTAAACATTCGGGCATACCGAAAATTTTTTTTAAATTAATTTTTGGTATGCCATAATACAAAGTTGATGGTGAGCTATTTAATTTATGTATCGCTCCACTATCAATGCAGAAGATCTCAACAGGATAATGATCATGCAGCTTAATGAACTCGCTTTATTTCGTCAGCAAGCTTTTATTGCTGGAAAGTGGTGCGATGCAGACCATCAACAAACATCCAAAATTTTAAATCCGGCGACATTAGAGATTATTGGTACTGTCCCAAATATGGGCAAGGCTGAAGCCGAGCGTGCCATTGAAGCTGCCAAAGATGCTTGGCCGTTATGGAAAAATAAAACAGCAAAAGATCGATCAATTATTTTAAAAAAATGGTTCGATTTAATTATTTCAAATGCAGATGAATTGGCTTTTATTTTAACGAGTGAGCAAGGAAAGCCTTTAGCCGAAGCCAAAGGTGAAATTTTATATGCTGCCAGTTTTATTGAATGGTTTGCCGAAGAAGCAAAACGAGTGTATGGAGATATTATTCCAAGCCCATATCCAGATGCTCGTATTGTTGTAAATAAACAGCCTATTGGCGTCGTTGCAGCTATTACGCCGTGGAATTTTCCCGCTGCCATGATTACGCGTAAGGTTGCTCCAGCCTTGGCGGCAGGTTGTCCTTGTATTGTAAAACCAGCACCAGAAACACCTTTTACTGCTTTGGCCTTAGTGGACTTAGCTCTGCAAGCGGGTGTGCCTGCTGAAATTTTTAGTGTGATTACAGGTGATGCAGTTCATATTGGTGATGCGATTTTTGAAAGTGATGTCGTACGCAAGTTTACTTTTACCGGTTCAACACCAGTTGGCAAAATGCTGCTTGAGCGTTCAGCAAAAACCTTAAAAAAAGTTTCCTTAGAGTTAGGTGGCAATGCGCCGTTCATTGTATTTGATGATGCCGATTTAGATGCAGCAATTGAGGGAGCACTCATTGCCAAATTTAGAAATGCAGGGCAAACCTGTGTATGTGTCAATCGATTTTTAGTGCAGGCGGGCATTTATGAAAAATTTATTGCTGCCATAAGCCAAAAAATCCAAAACTTTAATATTGGTAATGGATTAGAAGCTGGGCATGACATTGGGCCATTAATTAATGCCAATGCGGTGAAAAAAGTTGAAGCTCATATTCAAGATGCATTAGATAAAAATGGTCGTCTTGTGATTGGTGGTAAAAGGCATACTGCGGGTGAATTATTTTTTGAACCGACACTAATTGCAGATGTTACCGCTGATATGGATGTTGCAACCCAAGAAACGTTTGGTCCGCTAGCAGCTGTATTTAAATTTGAAACTGAGCAACAAGCAGTTGAAATGGCAAATGCAACTGAATTTGGTTTAGCCGCATATTGTTATACCAAAGATTTAGGCCGTGCTTGGCGAATGAGTGAACAGCTTGAGTATGGCATGGTCGGAATTAATAAAGGCCTTATTTCAAATGAAGTTGCGCCTTTTGGTGGCATTAAACAGTCTGGTTTGGGGCGTGAAGGTTCTAAATACGGTATTGAAGATTATCTGGAAATTAAATACACCTTGTTTGGAGGATTGAATATATGAGTAATGAAAAATTTGAAAAGGGTTTAGCAATCCGTAAACAAGTTCTTGGTGAAGAATATGTAAATAATTCAATCAACAATGCCGATGAATTTAACCTTCCTCTTCAAGAATTAGTCACTGAATATTGCTGGGGAGCTGTTTGGGGGCGTGAAGAATTAAGTAAGCCTGAGCGCAGTTTAATTAATTTGGCAATGATCTCAGCTTTAAATCGTCCGCATGAATTAAAACTACATGTTAAAGGTGCACTTCGAAATGGTGTACCTAAAGAGAAAATTCGTGAAGTGCTTTTGCAGGTTGCAATTTACTGTGGCGTGCCTGCTGCTGTAGATAGTTTTCGAATTGCTAAAGAGGCAATTAAAGAGTTTGAATCTGAGCAATAAACGTTGGCTTTGAATATTAAAAAAGCCTTGTTCAAGTGGACGAGGCCTTTTTTATTTTAAGCTTGTTTGTTCAGTTCAGGGGGTAAATGCTGCGCCAAATAATCAATTGCAAGGCGGGTTTTTAGTGGCATAAAAGGCAATGTAGGCCATACCAAATGAATCGGAAAAGCAGTGCTCGACATGGTGTCTAACACTTGTACCAGCTTACCGTCCTGTAATTCATTTTGAATGAGCCAGTCGGGTAGCCAAGCGATACCAGCTCCAGCAAGCGCTGCATTTTTAATGGCTTGTAAGTCATTTAAAAGAAGTTTTGCTTTGGGCTTAATAAAGAAAGGCTCGTCATTTTCCTTTTGAAGTCGCCATTTTTGCATTTGACCAAAATGCGGATCGGCAATAGTAGCGTGCTGGTCTAAGTCTTCAATATGTTCTACGGGACCAGCTTTATTTAAATAGTCAGGTGAGGCACAAAGTAGCATTCGATGCTCACCAATCGGTTTGGCAACGAGCTGAGTGGTGTCAGGCAATGCCCCGATTCTTATACATAAATCAAAACCTTCTTCGATCAAGTCTACATTTCGGTCATTAAATGAAATTTCTAACTGTAAGTCCGCATGTTGATGAGCAAATTTAACCATGAGCGGGGCAGCAAAGAGTTGTCCAAAAAGTACAGGCACAGATATTCTTAATCGACCTGTTGCGTTAATTTTCCTTTGGTCTAATAAAGCTGCTGCATTTTGTATTTCACTTAATGCTCGACGGCTATGTTCATAAAACAAAGTACCTTCGTCAGTCATGCTGAGTGAACGTGTTGTTCTTTTAAATAGAACCACACCAAGCTGTTCTTCAAGCCGAGCAATATTTTTACTTATGGCTGAGCGAGTTAAATGCAATTGCTCGGCAGCTTTTACAAAACTTCCAGCTTCAACCACCGTCACAAATATAGAAATTGCACTTAGCTCATGTTGCATGATTGTTGCCTAAAAGGAACCAATGATAAGAAATAATATCACCACTGTTGAATTTATTGTGGAGTTAATATGGCTTCATCAAAAACGTGGAGATGGTCATGGCTAAAATATTGGTATTAAAATCCAGCATTATGGGTGAGGGTTCACAAACCAATCGCCTAATTGATGTCATGCTTGAATATCGAAAAGACCAAGGTTTGCAAGATGACATTACCATACGCAATTTAGCTGAAATGAATCTGCCTGTATTAGATCTAGAAATTTTTCAGGCGCTTCGTGGGGCTGAAAATGTAAATCAAGACATTCAACGAATCGTTGCTTTGTCGGACGAATTAATTGCTGAATTAAAAAGCGCTGATTTATTGATCATTGGCGCACCCATGTACAACTTAAATGTCCCGACTCAACTTAAAAACTGGTTTGATTTGGTGGCACGAGTAAGACAAACATTCCGCTATACCGAAACTTATCCTCAAGGTTTGGTTGAAGGGGTAAAAGCGGTGGTGGTAAGTAGTCGGGGTGGTATTCATGTCGGCCAAGAAACTGAGGCAGTCACGCCTTATCTCAAAGCAGTGTTAGGGCTAATGGGCATTCATGACGTCGATTTTATATATGCAGAAGGCTTAGACATGCAGGCCTATCGCAGCAATGCTTTAGATTTGGCAAGCCAACAAGTCAAAAAATTCGCTATTTAAAATTATGAGTTGAAACTCTTGTACCTCTAATTGATGACAAGAGTTTCTAAGTCTATTTAAATTACATTTCTAAGTTCATTTGCCGTGTTACGCAGCAATGGCAAAATTTGCTGAACCAAATAATCTTCTTGTATGCGGTTGGTTTGAGACATGCAGTTAAGTGCTGCTATGGCTTGACCTTGGGCGTTAAATACGGGTACGGCAATCGCAATTACACCAAGTTCATGTTCTTCTTTAGAAAGACAATAATCCGATAACGAAATACCCTTAAGCACTTCAAAAAACTTTGACTCATCTACTATGGTAAAAGGCGTTAAGCGTTTTAAACCGTAATTTTTTACCCACGTATGTTGCGCTTCTTCAGGTAGTGCTGCTAGCAATACTTTACCCGTGGAAGTGGCATGGGCAGGGAGACGGTTTCCTAAATGCATACCATAAGGGCTAACGCGCAAATTATCTTGCTGTGGTAAATAACTACGGGCAATCGGCACCACTTCGTTATCGTCTAACACCACAATCGAAAAAGTCAGAGATGTCTGGGCACACAAAAGATTTAAAAATGATTGAGCAACTTTAGGCAGGTGGGCAGAGCTTAGATAAGAACTCGAAAAGCGCAGTACGCGATGAGTGAGCCAAAAGTAATGTTCATCGGTTTCTAAATAGCCTAAGTATTTTAAAGTTTTTAGGTAACGCCTTGCCGCTGTACGACTAATACCTGTTCGTTCTGCCACTTGAGTGACATTAAGCCGTTGCCGATCTGTTCCAAAAGCTTCCAATAAAGCCAAGCCTTTTGCTAATCCTGCAATGTAGTCATCTTGACGAATTTTCTCATGCGAGTTCGGGTGCTCTAGAAAAGCATCGAGAGAAGGCATCCTTTCATTCCTGTTATTTTGGTTGTTTCTGTCCGCTATTCGGACAAACTAAATGATAAACGGTTATTTTCGTCTTGGATACATAGTGAACAAAACTTAAAGCCAGTAATTTAAAAGTCAGGATGAAACAAGGATGAAGTTATGGATATTTTAAAGACACAGGTTGCAATTATTGGTTCTGGACCAGCAGGGTTATTGCTTGGGCAACTTCTATATAAAGCTGGAATTGATCATATTATTGTTGAGCAACGTAGTGCTGAATATGTGGCTTCACGGATTCGCGCAGGAATTTTAGAGCAAGTTTCGGTCGATTTACTTAAACAAGCAGGCGTTGACCAAAACTTAAAAGAAAAAGGATTACCACATTCGGGCATCGAAATCTTAACCAATGGTGAAAAGCATCGGGTTGATTTGGCAGCACTTACAGGTGGTAAACAAGTGACTGTATATGGCCAGACCGAAGTCACCAAAGATTTAATGACTGCGCGTGAAGCAGCACAGCTCACTTCATATTATGAAGCTCAAAATGTACAAGTAAAAGATTTCTACACTGCACCGAAAGTTGAGTTTGAGTACCAAGGTAAAGCTTTTCAAATTCAGTGTGACTTTATAGCAGGGTGTGATGGTTACCACGGTGTCTGCCGTGCCAGTGTCCCAGAAGACAAAATTAAAACCTTTGAAAAAGTTTATCCGTTTGGCTGGTTAGGGGTGTTGGCCGATGTTCCACCTGTAGCGGATGAACTCATTTACGTACAGTCAGAACGTGGATTTGCTTTATGTAGTATGCGTTCAGAAACGCGTAGCCGTTATTATTTACAAGTGCCTTTAACAGATCATGTAGAAGACTGGTCAGATGAAAAGTTCTGGGATGAGCTAAAAAACCGTCTAGACCCTGAAAGCCGTGAAAAGTTAGTGACAGGACCTTCTATTGAAAAAAGTATCGCGCCGTTACGTAGCTTTGTGACCGAACCAATGCGTTTCGGAAAACTATTTTTAGCAGGTGATGCTGCGCATATTGTTCCACCGACTGGAGCAAAAGGCTTAAATCTCGCTGCCTCTGATATTGCTTATTTATCAAGCGCACTCATTGAATATTATGCCGAAGGTTCCGAACAAGGGATAAATGAATACTCTGAAAAATGCCTACAACGCGTATGGAAAGCAGAGCGTTTTTCTTGGTGGATGACTCATTTATTGCATCGTTTTGAAACTGAAAGTGAGTTTGATCATAAGATTAAACAAGCCGAGTTAAGTTATGTGCTTGGCTCGATTGCAGGTAAAACCACATTGGCTGAAAACTATGTCGGTTTGCCTTATGAAATTAAGCAAATTGATAGTTTTAAGCACGCAAGCTAAAGACTAAGTAAAAATAAAAAGGGCATGAAAATGCTCTTTTTTTATAGAAAAATTTAAGTAGGCCGTACTAGCTTAAGAGATTGTTTTGCTTAAAAGATCAGCATTAATAAAAGCTTTTGTCATATTTTTTCAGTATATTGCTATTAATTTCTTTATTTATAAATTCTAAGTTTGTATGGAACAGGACCAAGCACGCATACCTAAATATATTCCTATTCGCGATGCAATTGCCCATGATATTGAATCTGGCGTATTAGAAGCCCACGCAAAACTCCCTTCGGAAAGAGTGCTTTCTGAACAATTTCAAACCACTCGCGTGGCTGCACGTGAAGCTTTACTGGCTTTGGAAACTGATGGCCTGATTTATCGACTAGACCGCCGTGGTTGGTATGTTCGTTCTCCTCGTATTATTTATCACCCGCAATCGACAAAAAACTTTAATCAGTTTGTGATTGAACAAGGCTATGAACCTTCTACAGAAGTGATTTCGAGTGAACTGACTCAGGCCACTTCTTGGGATGCCAAGCATTTAAAAGTTGAAAAAGGGCATCCAATTTATTCAGTTTGGCGACGTCGTTGTATTAATGGTCGCCCTGTTTTGGTTGAGCATTTACGGGTAAATGCCGAGCTTTTTCCCGAGTTTTTAACTCATGATCTCAAGCAATCCATTACTTTACTGATGGCAAATCAATATAACTGCCATATCACCAGAGCTGATATTAATCTGTATCCAACAGCTTTATCGGAACAGCAGGTCAAAGCACTGCATGTGAATGTTGGCGCGCTTGGTTTATATATTTGTCGTAGCAACAGAAATGAAGAAGGTGTGATTACCGATGTTGACCAAGAATATTGGCTACATGATGTTTTAGATTTACATTTCGAAGCGCGAGCATAAAAATGCAATCTGGTTTAAACCAGATTAATTAAACTGTCATATAAAGCTGTTGAAATACCATCATCAAATAATTGCATTCGATGGTTTGCAGATGAAACAGTATGTTCAACAGACAATTAAACTCGGTACTGCATCAGTTTTAGGTGTGGTAGTCACTATTCAAATGGGATGTTCATCAGCAACATCAAAACAATCAGAAGAAATTACAGTCTATACGGCAGTGGAAGCCGACCAACTTAAACAATACCAAGAAGAATTGCATAAAGCCTATCCTGAACTCAAAGTAAAATGGGTACGTGATTCAACTGGTGTAATCACTGCTAAACTTTTGGCAGAGCAGAAAAACCCACAAGCGGATGTGGTTTTTGGTGTGGCTTTAACTAGCTTACTGGTCATGGAAAAAAAAGACATGCTCGAGCCTTTCAAACCTGAAGGTGTGCAAAATTTAAAACCAGAATTTGTAAGCCAAAAAACTGTACCGACTTGGACGAGTATGGATGCATGGGAATCTGCAATTTGTGTCAATAAAGTCGAATTAGAAAAACGTAAGTTACCGATTCCAAAAACTTGGAAAGATTTAACCAACCCGATTTATAAAAACTTGATTGTGATGCCAAACCCAGCTTCGAGTGGCACAGGCTATTTAGATGTCACGGCTTGGATGCAGATTTGGGGCGAAAAGCAGGCATGGGACTATATGCAGGCTTTAGATAAAAACATTTCACAATATCCGCACTCTGGCTCAAAACCTTGCAAGATGGCTGCACAAGGCGAAATCCCAATTGGAGTTTCTTTCGGTTATCCGGCATTTAAATTAAAAGCAGAGGGTGCACCTTTAGAAGTGGTTTATCCAACTGAAGGTTTAGGCTGGGAAATGGAAGCCTCAGCAATTGTGAAAGGAACCAAAAAATTAAGCAGCGCACAGAAATTTATAAATTGGTCGGTAAGCAAAGCGGCAAACGAAGCCTATGCCCATAACTTTTCAATGGTGGCCTATAAAGGCATTGAAAATACCACTATGGACTTCCCGAAAAATCTTTCTCAAAGGCTCGTAAAAAATGATTTTTATTGGGCAGCCGAGCAGCGTGAACGTATTTTGGCTGAATGGTCAAAGCGTTTTGAAAAGTGATCTTTTGGATAAAGGCCTCATTATGCAAATTCCTTCGTCGTTGCAATCATCGCTGCTTGGACAAAACCAAAAGGGTGAGTTAGCAGGGCATTTATTGTCGACATTAACGACCTATAAATATCCTGAACATAGCCCTTCGGTTTTAGAAGTGGTGGATATCCAAAAAAAGTTCCAACACTTTCAGGTCCTAACGCATATTAATTTAGACCTGAAAGCTGGGGAGTTCGTGAGCTTTTTAGGGCCTTCAGGATGTGGTAAAACCACACTGCTACGCATAATTGCGGGTCTAGAAAAACCTGATTATGGAAAGGTTATAAAAAAGGGCACAGACATTACCTTGTTGAGTGCTGAAAAGCGTCACTGCGGCATTGTGTTTCAGAACTATGCGTTATTTCCAAACTTAAACGTTGAAGAAAATATTGCGTTTGGCTTAGACAAAAAAAAGTGGGATAAGGCACAGCGTAGCCAAAGGGTTCAGCAGTTATTAGAACTGATTGAATTACCCGATATTGCTAAAAAATATCCAAATCAATTGTCAGGCGGGCAGCAGCAACGTGTTGCGCTGGCTCGGGCAATTGCACCGAATCCTGATATTTTACTGCTCGATGAACCGCTTTCTGCACTTGATGCTCAGGTACGTCTAAACCTAAGACAGAAGATCCGTTCGATTCAATCGCAGCTTAATTTGCCAACTATTATGGTCACACACGACCAAGAAGAAGCATTAAGCATTTCTGATCGTGTTGTGGTAATGAATCATGGCGTTATTGAACAAATTGATACGCCGCATAATATTTATTACAAGCCACAAACCCAATTCGTTGCAAAGTTTATTGGCACCATGAACTTTTTGGCAGCCACTTGTTCGGTTGTTAATCAGCTCGAGGTTTTAGGTTTTATTCCTCTAAATTTGGAACAGCAAAAACTTAAAGCAGGGCAAAGCTACAGCATTGGTTTTAGACCCGAAGCCGTCGAGTTGGTTGATGATTTTGGTAGTGATAAAGAGTCATTGTATTTGCCAGTTAAAGTATTAAGCACTGAATTTTTGGGCGCCAAGCGTCGTTTGTTTTGCGCTATTCATATCGATGGAATTGAGCAGGCAAAACACCTGTTGCAAATTGAAATTGAAAATACCAAGTTCAAATCTTTGCAAGAACTCATGTTTATAAAAGTGCCTAATCAGCTCATTCATGTCTTTGACGAACAAGGGTACGCACTATGTTAAATGAAGCTGCTTCAGCGGTTTTAAAAACACAGCCGCGTCGAAAAACTGCATATTCATTAAGATCAAATATTGCTTTGGCTATGGTCGCAATCGCTTTGACTTTAGCGATTATTGCACCTTTAATGATGCTGTTTGAAAATGCATTTTTTGATGAAAATCAAAATTTTGTTGGCCTTGAAAATTTTTATAACTATTTTGCAAGTCCAGCTTTACTCAGCTCTGTATTTAACTCGGTGTGGGTTGCTTGTGCTGCCACTGTCATTACAGTGTTGCTTGCCAGTATTTATGCTTTTGCACTTACCAACGTCAATATGAAAGGCAAAGGCTTCTTTAAAGTGGTCGCTTTTTTACCCATTTTAGCGCCGTCACTTTTACCGTCTTTGGCATTGGTTTATTTATTTGGTAAGCAAGGTGTGTTTAAACCTTTGCTGGGCGATATACAAATTTATGGTCCAATCGGTATTTTAATCAGCTACTGCTTTTGGCTATTTCCAGCAATTTTGATGTTGATGATGGTGTCTTTTCGCAGTGTCGATCAGCGTTTAATTGAGGCATCTTTGTCACTGGGTAAAAATATCTGGAAGACGCATTACCATGTCACACTACCAGCAATTCGGTATGGACTCATCAGCGCAAGTCTGGTGGCTTTTATTTATGTGCTGACCGATTTCGGAATTCCGAAAGTCATTGGCGGTTCATTTAACATGATGGCGCTTGATGTCTATAAGCAGATTATTGGGCAGCAAAATATGAGCATGGGTGCGGTGATTTCCATCTTGTTATTGCTACCAGCAGTGTTTGTATTTATTTTCGATCGAATACAAAGCAAGCGGCATGCACGGTTTCAAGCCTTTCAGGCTAAACCTTATGTTTCAGCATCGAATAAAAAACTTGAAGTTGTTCTGAGCATATTTTGTGGATTAGTTTCAGGTGCGATTTTACTGATTATCTTTACGGCTGTGCTCGCATCTTTTATTCAGTCTTGGCCTTATGATTTGTCTTTGACCTTAGCACATTACAGTTTTGAATATGTCGATGGTGGCGGTTGGGTAGCGTACTTTAACTCGGTTCGCATGGCACTCTTTAGTACGGTTTTTGGAACGGCACTCATTTTTATGGTGGCACTATTAACCGAACGTTTTAAGGCACATCCACTCATTAAAAACTATGTGCAAGCTTTGGTTTTATTACCTCTTGCCGTACCGGGGCTGGTTCTAGGTATTGCTTATATTTTGTTTTTTAACCAGCAAAGTAACCCGTTAAATGTGCTGTATGGAACTATGACCATTTTGGTGATTTCAACCATTGTGCATTATTACACTGTGCCACATCTCACTTTAACCAATGCGATTAAACAGATTCCGCTACAGCTCGATCAGGCGGCGGAAACTCTAGGAACATCGAAGTGGAAAACCTTTTGGAAAGTGTATTTGCCAATGTGTTTTCCAGCGCTATGCGATGTATCGGTCTATGTTTTTGTTAATGCGATGACCACTGTGTCGGCTGCCATTTTCCTTTATTCACCAGACACTAGTTTAGCTGCGGTGGCCGTTTTAAATATGGATGATGCGGGAGACACGGTTGCCGCTGTTGCTATGAGCATTCTCATTTTAACCACTTCATGTGTTGTAAAACTCATTCATTGGTTATTTACCAGAAAAATTATGGCAAGAAGTCAGCAATGGCGTGAAAGCGCTCACTAAGTTTTAGCTAAACACAATTTTTATTTAACCGACTGAAACGAAATGCTTTGTTCAACAAGGCAAGGGTTTATTCATCCTAAATTTCGCAAATTGGAAGTCTTATGAATAATGCACAGTTTGATTTAATTGTTGTCGGAGCCGGTATTTTAGGTTTGTCCGCTGCAATACAGGCACAAGAACAAGGCTTGAAAGTTTGCATCTTCGAGAAAAATGCCAAGCCTGTGGGCGCAACTCGCCGTAATTTCGGCATGGTCGGAACATCGACCTTAACCCATCCAGAGCAACAGTGGCGAAAGTACGCGCTTGAAACGCGTTCTTTTTATCAGCGTATTCAAACTGAAACCGATATTTCGTTTGCTCAACGCCAAGGTGTCTATCTGGCAAACACGGCACTTGAATGGCAGGTTTTAAATGAGTTTGCCGAGCGTGCAAATAATTACCAAATTCCAGTTCATTTGTTTAGCCATGAGGAATTGGTCACCCAATTTTCTTATTTAAATCCTTCGCAGCAGTTTCAAGGCGGTTTGGTTTTTGAAGAAGATTATTCGGTCGAACCGCATGTGGTTGGGCAGCGACTATTGGCATATGCCGAAAGAAAAGGCGTAAAGATTTATACCAATGCTTGTGTCGTTCAAACCCAATATCAACATGAAATTTGTCAGGTTCGCTTTGCAAGTGGCGAGGCATATCGGGCAAATAAAGTTTTGATCTGCCACGGTGAAATCATCGATGTTTTATATCCGGATCTCTTACAAAGCTTGAATCTGAAACGCTGTGGCTTACAAATGGCCCTGACTCAACGGTTTCACCAAAAATTAAATGCTTCTCTTTATTCAGGCTTATCTATTTCACGTTATCCGGCTTTTGAAATTTGCCCAAGTCATGCCGAGCTGGTTAAAGCGTCACAACAGGGTTTCATTAAAGAATTCGGTATTCATATTCTGATTAAACAAAACGAATTTGGCGAACTGATCGTAGGCGATAGTCATGAATATCATTCGATTAATGAAGCGCCTCAGTTCGAGCAGCGTGAAGAGATTAATGAATTTATCCAAGCTTACTGCCATGAAAAACTAGGGCTGAATTTACCTCCAATTCAAAAACGTTGGAATGGTTATTACCTGACCCATGAACATGAGTTGGCCTGTGTCACTGAAGCTGAAAAAAATATCTTTCTGGTGAGTGCGATTGCTGGCAAAGGCATGACTACAGGGGCTGGCTTTATGAAAGAAATATTAGAACAAAATATTTACTAGTTTGTCATCTGGTTTAAACCAGATTGATGTATATTGAAATGAACGCGAAAGAAATGAGTAACATTATGAACATGCAACCCCAACTCGATATGGATTTAGAGAACAAGTATTTGCTTCTTACTCCAGGACCATTATCAACATCGGCAACAGTACGCCGTGCAATGCAAAAAGACTGGTGTACTTGGGACCAAGAATACAACTCACTGGTACAAGATATCCGCTCTCGTCTAGTCAACTTGGCGACCAGTCAACCTGAAAAATATACGGCTGTGTTAATGCAAGGCAGTGGAAGTTTTGCTGTGGAGTCTGTACTTGGTTCAGCTATTCCGCGTGATGGCAAAATCTTGATCATTAATAACGGCGCATATGGTGCACGTATGGTGCAAATGGCGCGTTGCTTAAATATTGAAGTTGTAGAGCTGAACTATTTAGAAACTCAAACACCAGATTTACAAGAGATTGAGCGCGTTTTAGAAGATAAAACCATTAGCCATGTTGCTTGTGTGCACTGTGAAACCACCACTGGTATTTTAAATCCGATTCAAGACATTGGCCGTTTAGTTAAAGCAGCAGGAAAAATCTGGATTGTGGATGCCATGAGTTCATTTGGTGGAGTACCTATGGATATGGCTGAGCTTGAAATTGATTTTCTAATTTCAAGTGCAAATAAATGTATTCAAGGTGTTCCGGGCTTTGGCTTTATTTTGGCAAAGCGTGATTGCCTAGAAGCATGTAAAGGCTTGGCACGTTCGGTCAGTCTCGATTTGTATGACCAGTGGAATACGATGGAGCAGCATAACGGTAAATGGCGTTTTACCTCGCCAACCCATGTGGTACGTGCATTTTATCAAGCATTACTTGAGCTTGAGACAGAAGGCGGTGTTGCTGCACGTTATCAACGTTATTTACAAAACCAACAAACCTTATCTAAAGGTATGCAACAACTTGGCTTTGAATTGGTGCTCGGTGAAGAGTGCCCACAATCACCCATCATTACCACTTTTCTTTACCCAACAGCCGAGAAATTTAGCTTTCAGTCATTCTATGAAACGCTAAAAAAATCAGGCTATGTAATTTATCCGGGCAAAGTCACAGATCTCAACTGCTTCCGTATAGGCAATATTGGCGAAGTTTATATTCAAGATATTGAAGGGCTTCTTGCTGCAATTGCGAGCTACTGCGAAAACCACCTAAACCAAGCTGTAACAGCATAATTTTTATTAAATTAAGGGGATACATCATGACAACCAACAACACACAAATTCAGGCTGTGGTTTTTGACTGGGCTGGTACAACAGTAGATTTTGGCTCACGCGCACCAATTTTAGCTTTTATGGCTTTATTTAAAGACAATAAAGTTGAAATTACGGTTGAAGAAGCGCGTGCCCCAATGGGGTTAGAAAAACGTGACCATATTGCAGCTGTTTTAAAAATGCCGCGTGTAGCAGCGGCATGGCAGGAAGTATACGGGCAGGCGGCAACTGAAGCAGATATTGACCGTTTATATAAAGACTTTATTCCGTACCAGTTAAATTCTATTCCGAAATGTTCTGCTTTAATTCCGGGTGCATTGGAAACGTTTGAAAATATTAAAAAGCGTGGTGCAAAAATTGGTAGTAATACGGGCTATGCATCCATGATGATTGGTCGTTTGGTTAAAGATGCTGCCGATCAGGGCTACCGTCCAGACTGTATCGTTACTGCCAGTGACGTGAAATATGGCCGTCCATATCCTGAAATGTTATGGAAGAACTTAATTCAACTCGACGTATCGGACATCAAAACTGTTGTAAAAGTAGATGATACCGTGGTGGGTATCGATGAAGGTTTAAATGCTGGATGCTGGACCGTCGGACTTGCGATTAGTGGCAATGAAGTCGGTTTAAGCTATGAAGAGTGGAGTGCATTATCGGCCGATGAACAGATTGTTCTAAAAGATAAGGCATACCAAAAAATGAATGCGTCGGGCGCTCACTATGTGATTGATAGTGTCGCTGATTTGCCAAATGTACTCGATGATATTGAACGCCGTTTGGGGCAGGGTGAACGACCTTAAAGATAGTTTAGGCCAATATATTTTTAAGCTTAGCTCCCTTGGGAGCTAAGCTTACCTAAAAAATTAAAATGAAGAGTAATAAACTCTATATATGTGGAAATAAGGAGTAACTTTGAGGAGTAAACTCCTTATTTCCTGCTAACCATCTAAAACACATGTTTAGATCGTTAGACCATCAATTCTATAGGCATAGGACCTATAGGATTTTTTGTGATGGATCTTTTACGACTTTTGAGGGTCGTATATTTTTTCTTTAATGAATAGGGCTGGTATCACACCACAAATGAGGTAGGCAGCGCCCATGACGACAAAGCCTAACCCAATTGAGCCGCCAGAGGCTAAGAAACCAATCGTTGCAGGGGCTAATGCAGCGCCTAAACGTCCGACGTTATAAGCACCACCAATGGCTGTACCGCGAATGGCTGTCGCAAAGCTTTCGGTCATGTAGGTTGCATTTACGCCATACGGGATGCCGTAGAGGAAACCAAAGGTCACCAGTAAATATAGAATGTTGCTTGGCGAGTTATAAAAGACAATCAGAGGTAAGAAAATAGCAGTGCCGATTGCACCAAAGGCATAAGTAAAACGACGTCCTAATTTATCGGCCATCATGCCCGCAAGAACTTTACCTAAAATCATAGCGGTATATGTACCTACCATATAGGCGGTCATTTCCTTAAACTTCATACCGAGTTCACTTTCTAGATATGACGGCATCCAGTTATTTACGCCATAATAGCCAAACTGTAAGAAGCCAGCTGTTAAAGCCCATAAGATAAACATATTACGGTTTCGTTTATCTTGGAAAATAAGCTTAAATGCCGAGGTTTTCGATGCGTTTTGAGCCATGACTGGTTGTTGTAGTCGAGACTTTTGCCATGCTTCTGGTTCTGGTACAAGCACATGCATGAGAACAGCAATAATGACCGGAATAATCGCAACATAAAACAACATGCGCCAGCCATGATCAGGAATAATCCAGCCTGCAAGCAAGGTCGCAACAATATAGCCGACGGTCCAGCCAGCTTGTAAGGTTCCAAGTACTGTGGTGCGATAACGGGTTGGGACATATTCGGCCATGAGGGTATTACAGGCAATATAAAGTGAACCCAAACCCAGTGATGCAAAAAATCTTAAAATACCAAACTGAAGAAAGCTTTGAGTGAAACCTAAGCCACAGGTGAGGAGTGAGAAAGTTAAAATAGAAATAACAACAATGCGCACACGACCAAATTTATCGCACGCCCATCCCCCAAAAATTCCACCAACAGCCATACCTGCTAATGTAAAACTGCCAAGCATACCTGCTTGTACTGAACTTAATCCAAAATCTGCCTTAATACTATTTAAGCTATAAGACAGCAGCATCAAATCTGCACCATCTACCAATAGTGCTAGAAATGCAAAAATAAATGCTATTTTCCACGTATGAGGCTGTATACGAGAAAGACCTTCTTTGTAATTTGTAGCCATAATCCATTACCTACATTTGATTGAAAGCACTTCAAGTCGTTTTAAAGTGCTTAAAATTTGATTAAGACGCAGCGCGAATCATGTTTCGGGCAATAATCACTTGTTGAATTTGAGTGGTCCCTTCATAAAGACGGAACAAACGAACATCTCGATAAAAACGTTCAATGGCATATTCACTGATATAGCCCGCACCGCCGTGAATTTGTACGCAGCGATCAGCAACGCGGCCACACATTTCGGTTGCAAACATTTTTGCGCAAGATGCTTCCGTGCTAACGTTTTGCCCTGCATCGCGTAGGCGTGCAGCGTCTAAGACCATACATTTGGCGGCATAAATCTCGGCTTTCGAGTCAGCAAGCATGGCTTGAATGAGTTGGAATTCGGCAATCGGTTGTCCAAATTGCTTGCGTTCGATGGCGTAATTTAAAGAATCGTCTAGCATTCGTGTTGCTGCGCCGACACTCAAGGCAGCAATATGCAAACGGCCTTTATCGAGTACTTTCATGGCCGTTTTAAAACCAACACCTTCAACACCACCAATGAGTGCCGAAGCAGGGATGCGGCAATTTTCAAAAATAACGTCACAGGTATGGGCACCTTTTTGTCCCATTTTTTTATCGCGTTTGCCAAGAGAAATGCCTGGAGTTTGGCTATCAACAATAAAGGCAGAAATGCCGCCAGCACCTTTAATGTCAAAGTTTGTGCGTGCCATGACTGTAAATACACCAGCATGAGGTGCATTGGTAATAAAGCGTTTAGTGCCGTTTAACACATAAAAATCGCCATCTTTTACTGCACTGGTTTTTAAAGATGCCGCATCAGAACCTGCGTCCGGTTCGGTTAAGCAAAAAGAGCTGATCACTTCACCACGTGCTAAACGTGGCAAGAAAAATGATTTTTGTGCTTCGGTCCCATCAATAATCAGGCCACTTGAACCAATACCATTATTGGTTCCAATCAGAGAGCGAAAAGCAGGAGAGGTACGACCTAATTCAAAAGCCACATAGACTTCTTCTTCCATCGTCAGGCCAAGACCTTCGTATTCTTCTGGAATGGTTAAACCAAATAAACCGAGCGCTTTCATTTGCTCAACGATATCTTGAGGAATTTCATCCGTTTCAGCGACTTCATTCTCATGAGGAATTAATACACCTTCAACAAATTGTCGAATCATATCAACAAGTTGATCTAAGGTTTCCTGATCTCGAATCATAGTCTCGTCCTTTTACTACATGCAGAAAACATCAATGTGATGTTCGTAAAATCACCAATATTTGAAGTGATAGTAATCAAAGGACGAACGCAAAACAATATATTTTGAAAATTAATTTCGCAATGCGATACTCTGTTGTTGATTTATATTTGGCTAATTTGTTGATTTATTTAAGCTATATTTTCTTGTAAAAAATCATTATTTTTAGTGGAAAATTAAAGTTTGATTTTTCAAAAGAGGTGTGTATATTAAAAATATATATCGCTATGCGAAATTTTAAATGGATAAGTTTTCCTATAGGAAATAAGTCACAAAATATAGTGGGATAAAGATGGGTGCTTTAAATGGAATTCGGGTGCTTGACTTAAGTCGGGTATTGGCTGGGCCTTGGTGTGGGCAGATTCTTGCCGATTTAGGCGCAGAAGTAATCAAGATTGAACGGCCGAAAGTTGGTGACGATACCCGTTCTTGGGGACCACCTTGGATGAAAGATGACTCAGGCCAAGATACTCAAGAAGCCGCTTATTATCAGTCAACCAACCGCAATAAACTATCGGTTGCCATCGACATTGCCAATCCTGATGGCCAAGAATTGATTAAAGCGCTTATTCAAGATACCGATGTCGTGATTGAAAACTACAAAGCGGGTTCTTTAAAGAAGTACGGTTTGGATTACGAGTCTTTATCTGCGATTAACCCTAAACTGGTGTATTGCTCGATTACTGGTTTTGGTCAAACTGGCCCAAGAGCAGAAGAGCCCGGTTATGACTTTATTATTCAGGGCATGGGCGGACTCATGTCAGTTACAGGTGAGCGTGATGATTTGCCGGGTGGTGGTCCACAAAAAGTAGGCGTTGCATTTTCTGACTTAGCCACGGGACTTTATTCTACGATTGCCATACAGGCTGCTTTACTCAACCGCCATGTGACGGGTTTAGGCCAATATATTGATATGGCTTTGCTTGATGTTCAAATTGCCACAATGGCAAATCAGGGAATGAATTATTTGTCATCAGGAAATATCCCTAAGCGTTATGGCAATGCACACGCTAATATTGTGCCTTATCAAGTGTTCAAAGCTTCTGACCGTGATTTTATTATTGCATGTGGAAATGACACTCAGTTTATTCAACTCTGTCGAAGTATTGGTTTACCCGATTTACCAAATGATGTACGTTTTGCCCGAAATGCAGACCGAATTAAGCATCGCGATGAAATTATCGGAATTTTACAAACTCACTTTTTAACAAAAACAGCAGATGAATGGGTAGATGCAATTTATGCTGCTAAAGTTCCCGTAGGTGTAATCAATAACTTGGAACAAGCTTTTCAAGAACCGCAAGTGATTGCCCGTGAAATGTTAGTCGAGATGAACCATCCTCAACGTGAAAAACTGAAGGTAATTGGGTCACCAATCAAACTTTCTAGAACGCCAGTTGAGTACAAAACAGCACCTCCGCTGTTGGGTGAGCATACGCAGGCCGTTTTGGGGCGAATAGTTTCTTCAGAAAAACTAGCAGAGCTTAAAGAAAAGGGCGTAATTGGGTAGGTGGCTTAGAAGCGGAAGATTAAAATTATATTTAAAATCAGAAAATAAAATATTTAATCTTTCGCTTTAATAAGTTAAATGAAGTTATCTTTAAAATGCAGACTAGGATGTTTGCTCTTTTGCTATTTATAGAAAAAATAGATTATAATTTTCGCAGTGCGAAACAAAATATGGATTGGTATGACAATGAATGATGCAGTTGATGCAGAACAGACAGAAAAATTATTAGCGCCTTTAAGGCATGAATTATTACATCCGATTGAAGACATGCAGGATGAAAATGATCGTCAATTTATTACTGCATTAGCACGTGGTTTAGAGCTATTACGTTGTTTTACGCCTAAACATCAGCATTTGGGCAATCAAGAGCTTGCTCAGATGACAGGTTTGCCAAAACCAACCATTACTCGCCTCACACATACCTTGTCGCGTTTGGGTTATATCAAACAAGTACCTAACTCAAGCAAATTTCAGCTTTCAGTTGGAGTTCTTGCGTTTGGTTATTCGATGCTGTCTAACGTATCGATTCGCTCTATTGCTCATCCATATATGAAAAATTTGGCAGACTATGCTGGCGCTGCTGTAGCCATGGCAACACGTGATCGACTGAACATGATTTATCTTGATGTGGTGCAAGGCAAAGGCAATATGACCATGCGCCGTCAAGTTGGAACCTATTTACCGATTCATTTAAGTTCGATGGGACGTGCGTGTTTAGCTGCAATGCCTGAAGATGAAAGAGAGTTCTTACTTAATGCCATTCGTAACAAGCACAAAGAAGACTGGATCAAAATTAACCGTGATTTAGACAAAGCCTTTAAAGATTACCAAGATTTTGGATACTGTTTTTCTATTGGCGAATGGCATAAAGATGTCAATTCGGTTGCGGTTCCACTCATTCATGAACAACATGGTTTATTGGTGTTTAACTGTGGTGGTCCAAGCTTTATTATGAACCGTGAAAAACTCGAAGAAGATATTGCACCACGTCTTTTACATATGGTGAATAATATTCGTACCGAGATTAGCTAAACCTATTTGATCCATTTATAAGAGCCAGCTTTGTTTTTTTCAAGGCTGGCTTTTTATTGGGTAAGCTTTAGGCTGTTTGCTTATGAAAGTTCGGTTTCCGTTTTTCTTTGAAAGCACTTAATGCTTCTTTAAACTCGGAACCTTGTAAACAATGCGAGAAAATAGTCGACTCATGGTCAATACGATTGAGTAGATCATCAATTGGCATATCTCTTAGTAACTTTTTACTGAGCTGTAAGGCTTGGCTTGGTTTGTGAGCAAGTTTAATTGCCACATCTTCAACCACTTGATCCAGCTCATTGGCTTCAAATATTTCATTTACCAGACCATAATTTTTTGCTTGTTCCACCGAAAACTTTTCACCGAGTAAAATAATTTCCGAAGCTCGAGCAAAGCCCAATAATCTTGGCAAGATGTAACTTGAACCCGCTTCAGGTACAAGCCCTAAATTCACAAAGGGGAACTGAAAAATAGAGTTTTGGCTTGCATATACAAGGTCGCAATGTAGAAGCATAGTGCTGCCAATGCCAATTGCCACACCATTTACTTTAGCAATAATCGGTTTTGGAAAAGTTGCTAAGCTTTTTAAGAAAACAATCGAAGCGGGTGGTTCTGAAGTGGTGGTATCTCGTTTTTCAAATGCGTTTACATCATTGCCGCTGGTAAATGCGGAGTCTTCACCAGTAAGCACAACCACATGAATGTCTTGATTGGTTGCAGCTTGATCTAATGCCTGACTTAAAGCTGCATACATTTCATAATTAATTGCATTCTTTTTAGTGGCATTACTCATGGTGAGCGTTAGTATATTTCTATCAAAATACTTATGAATTGTGCCTGTTTTAAGCTCGCTTTGGGTTTTGTTGTTCTGCTGCATCGTTCATTCCTTTAAATAATTTTCCGTCTAAAATTTAAACTGATGCTATCGAAAAATAATTCCGTTATCAATTATTTTGTTTTATATTGTGGTATAAAATTTTGTATTGTGAAATTTTTAACTTAAATTACTTTAAATACTGATAGGATTTATGTGTAAATAAGCATCTAGCCCTGCTAGGGAAATAAGAGGCTGGCTATAGAACAGTGAGTGGAAAGAATATGAAGACCAAAATTACAGAACTATTTGAAATTGAGCATCCAATTATTCAAGGCGGTATGCATTATGTTGGTTTTGCAGAGCTTGCTGCTGCGGTTTCGAACGCGGGCGGGTTAGGTATTATCACTGGCCTGACTCAGCGTACACCTGAAAATCTGGCAAAAGAAATTGCACGTTGCCGAGAAATGACCGATAAACCTTTTGGGGTAAATTTAACCTTTTTACCTACCGTAAATACTCCTGATTATCCGGGTTTTGTAGAGGCAATTATTAAAGGTGGCGTAAAGATTGTAGAAACAGCAGGGCGTAATCCTGAACAGGTGATGCCATATTTAAAGGCTGCTGGTATTAAAGTAATTCACAAATGTACTTCGGTTCGACATAGCTTAAAAGCTCAGCAAATTGGATGTGATGCGGTTTCTGTAGATGGTTTTGAGTGTGGTGGGCATCCTGGTGAAGATGACGTGCCAAATATGATTTTATTGCCCTTAGCAGCCGATGCATTAGACATCCCGTTTGTTGCCTCAGGTGGTATGGCAGATGGGCGCTCACTCGCGGCTGCTTTAGCGATGGGAGCTGATGGAATTAATATGGGCACGCGTTTTATTGCGACTCAGGAAGCTCCCGTACATGAAAATGTGAAACAGGCGATTTTAAATGCAACCGAACGAGATACGCGTTTAATTATGCGTGCTTTGCGAAATACTGAACGTGTCATGAATAATGCGGCCGTAGAAAAAATCGTGGCAAAAGAAAAAGCACTCGGCGATAACATTAAATTTGAAGATATTATTGAAGAAGTTGCAGGGGTTTATCCAAAAGTCATGATTAATGGTGATGTTAATGCAGGTGCATGGTCATGCGGTTTAGTCGCAAGCTTAATCCATGATATTCCGACATGCGATGAACTGGTTAGCCGGATTGTCAAAGAGGCAGAAGATATTATTCGTGGTCGGTTATTAGGGGTTCTATAACGAACTATTGCCTACTTTATATAAGATCAGCACAAGCTTTAATTGTGCTGATTTTTTGCATCAAGCACACAATAATAAAGACATAGCACGGCAAAAATTAAGCCTAAAATACAGACACCTGTCCATCCGAAGTGTTTCCAAGCATAACTTCCTGCCGTTGTGCCTAAAGCGCCGCCAGCAAAGTAACCTGTCATATAAATGGCATTAAACCGCGAACGTAGTTCTTGATTAAGTTTAAATACAATACTTTGATTGGTGACATGTACCGCAGAAAGAGAAGCGTAGAGAATAAGTAAGGCTATAATATAAAAAGCAAAATGGTAGGGTAAAAGTGAAAAAAGAATCCAACTTACAATAAGCCCAATGCCGCAATAAATTGAAATTTTATGGATATAGCCTTGGTCAATAAATTTACCTGAAAAATTGGCAACGAACGTTCCTAACACGCCAACAAAACTGAAAAGCCCAATGGTAAAGTCACTAAAAAAATAAGGTGCTGGAGCCAGAAGCAACGACATGGTGGTAAAGGTTAAACTTACACAAGCAAATGTAAAACCACCAATATAAGTTCTGGTTCTTAACCGCCAATTTTGAATAAAAATCTGCGGTAAAGAGCGAATAGTTTTTACATAGTTTTCAGATTTGGTTGATGGAAATAACCCGATATTACGATGCAAAATAAAGGCAATAACAAGTAATAGAAAACCACTGACCAGATAAATAATATTCCAAGCGAAAAGCGTAGACATCAGTCCAGAAAGGGAGCGGGCGAGTAAAACCCCCATCATCAGTCCACTCAGTAAAAAGCCTACAACACGGCCGCTTTGTTGAATTGGAACCAGACTTGCAGCAAGTGGTAACAAAAGTTGAGCTGCGCTGGAAAATAAACCAGTAATGATAGTGCCAAGCAGTAAAAGATAAATATTGTGCGAAAAACCGCTAATAATTAATCCACTTGAAGCCAATAACATAAAGATAAATAGCAGTTTGCGCTTTTCTATTATGTCCCCTAATGGCATTAAAAAGAGTAAGCCACATGCGTAGGTGATTTGGGCTAGAGTTGGCACCCACGCTGTAGTTGTTTCAGTTAAATTTAGACTTACACTAATTGAGTGAATAAGTGGCTGACTAAAATAATTTCCACCTGTACAAATGCCTGCGGCAATTGCCATTAAAATAATGGTTGGGGTATAGAGTGCGTTTTTCATCATGCCTATAGTCATAATGAAAGTGGAACTTTAATCAACACAACCATGACTCTTTTAAGTACGGTTATTAGTGCGTTTCATTCAAGGCATCTTGAATATTGTGCACCATGTGGATTAAACGTGGTCCAATTTCACCTTCAAGTTTTTCCGGATTTAAATGAAAACTTGGCGCACCACAGTTAAAAACATAAAGACCATGTTTAGAACTAACTAAAGGTACAGCCACTGAGTTCACTTCTTTATGCCACTCACCTAACGACAAACAATATCCATAATCTTGATAATCACGGAAAGCTCGTTCTAATGAGCGTTTTATGGCTGGCCAGTTTTCTGGATTCTTTTGTTTCAACGCATCAAGTAGAAAATTGCGCTCACGTTCAGGAGTCGCAGCCAAGCATGCTCGTCCCATTGAACTACTATGGATTGGCAAAGTAGAACCAATTGGACGGCGCATATTCAATGCAGTTTCAATTTGCACAACATCGATATACACCATATTTAAGCGGTCACGCGTTGCCATCGCCACAGGCGCTTGAACATACTGACTCATCTCTTCCATATATTGATGAGCAATATTACGAATCGAGATGTTAGATAAAGCTGCATATCCTAAAGATAAGACACCAATATCTAGTGTGTATTTGGTCGAGTTAGGCAATTGTTTTAAATAACCTAATGAAACAAGGGTATTGGTAATACGTGCAATGGTCGGTTTAGGTAAACCTGTCATTTTTGCTAATTCTTGGTTGCCAAGCACCTGATTATTTGCAGAAAAGCATCTTAAAAGTTCTAAACCGCGCGCTAAAGAAGCAATAAATTGCGGGTTATTTTCCCGATGTATATGCGAAATAGGATCTAAACGTATCTCATCAAAATTTATTGGTTTTTCAGTTTCCGTGTTTTGAGACATTCGATCCTCAAATATAATTAAAGCAATAGTTTTGCCATTATATTTCGCTCTGCAAAATAAATCCATTCATCACTGCGCTGTTGTGATGAATGGATATCGGGTTCAATGGTTATGAAACGTTTTCAATCACCATCGCAAGACCTTGACCTACACCAATACATAGGCTCACCACGGCATATTTCTTCTTACGGCGAATTAACTCGCGCGCTACTGTTAACGCAAGACGAGCGCCTGAAGCACCAAGTGGATGACCAACAGCAATCGCACCACCGTTCGGGTTCACACGTGGATCATTAAAATCAACATTTAAACCTTTTAAACAAGATAAAACTTGTGAAGCAAAGGCTTCATTAATTTCAATAATGTCCATGTCATCTAAAGTAAGACCAGCACGCGCAACAGCTTTTTTAATGGCTTCGATCGGACCTGCACCCATAATGCGTGGTTCAATACCAGCCGCCGCAGCAGACAAGATTTTTGCCATTGGTTTTAGGCCATATTTTTGACCCGCTGCTTCTGAACCAATCAAGAGTGCTGCTGCACCATCATTAATACCTGAGGCATTACCCGCAGTGACCACGCCACCTTCAAAGAGCGGTTTTAACTTTGTAAGTGCTTCAACAGTTGAACTTGGGCGAGGGTGTTCATCTTCAGAAACGAGTTTAGGTGGCAATTTTTTGCCTTGGAAAACCTCAATTGGCGTAATTTCATTGGCAAAGAAACCTTCTTCTTTGGCTTTTTGATATTTGGCTTGTGATTGAGCTGCAAATAAATCAGCTTGCTCACGGCTAATCCCAAACTCGGCTGCAACGTTATCGCCCGTTTCAGGCATTGAATGACCGCCGTACTGCGCAATAATTTTTTTATTGGGAAAGCGAGAACCAATGGTGGTGTCATAAATTTTTGCATCACGGCTATAAGCACTTTCTGCTTTACCCATCACAAAGGGTGCACGTGACATACTTTCTACACCACCTGCAATATACAGTTCGCCTTCACCACAAGTAATGGCACGTGCTGAGTCAATCACGGCACCTAAACCACTAGCACATAGGCGGTTTACCGTCTGGCCCGGTACAGTGACAGGTAAACCTGCAAGTAATAATGCATTTCGTGCCACATTACGACTATCTTCACCCGCTTGATTAGTGTCGCCTAAAATAACATCTTCAATATCCGCGCCCGGTACACCAGTTTTTTCAAGTAGTTTTTGAATGACCGTTGCTGCTAAATCATCAGGACGAATTGAGGCAAGTTCACCCGCATGACGGCCAAATGGACTACGCAAACCATCATAGATATATGCATTTAACATTGAGAAATTCCTTTTCAAGACTCGTGAGTAAAAGTAAGAGGTAAATGAAGTGCGACACGACGCTGTAACCACGGGCTAGGGCGGTAACGCGGGTCATGCGTAAGTGCTGTTATACGGTTCAGAATAAGTAAGATTTTTTCACTGCCGACTTGATCGCCCCATTCAATTGGACCAAATGGGTAGCCTAAGCCAAGACGTACTGCAGCATTAATGTCATCTACCGTTGCAATATTTTGCTGGGCAATATCGCAACCTAAATTAATGACCATTGCTAAAACGCGCTGCGCAACAAAGCCAATACTTTCAGCAATCATGCTGACCATATTTCCATCTAGATTGAAAATAGAGTGAGAGGCTTGTCGGTATTCAGGTTTGGTAATGAGTGAAGGCATTAAGGTACGGTGCTTTGCAATGCCATAAAGCATGTCTATAGCAACAGCATGTTCTGGATTAACCCCAAGGCGAGTAGCCGCTTGAGTGGTATCTTCACCGTAACAAGCAAGTAAACATAAGCTATCTGTTTGTGGTTCAGAATTGGTGTCTAGGGTAATATTTTGCTGAGTTAAATAATCTTCGAGCTGTTTCTTATCATCTAAAAAATCGGCAGCGATCCAAACTTTTGGATATTTTGCTAAACGCTCTACAAACTTCGCAGGTTGTTCACCTGTTTTTGAACCAGTTTCATAGTTATAAAAACCCTGATTAACTTTACGTCCAAGTTGTTTAGCATCTAGCATTTGTTTGGTGAGCGGGTTTGGTTTGTAGCGGGCTTCTTCATAGTACTGATGATAAATCGACTCCATAACTGGATGCGAAACATCAAGGCCTGTTAAATCGAGTAATTCAAAAGGACCCATTCTAAATCCTACGCCGTCACGTAAAATTCGATCAATTTCACTGATATCACAGACATTCTCATTTAAAATTTTGAGCGCTTCGGTGCCATAAGCTCGGCCCGCGTGATTAATAATAAATCCAGGGGTGTCCTTCGCTACAACAGGGCGATGACCAAATGCACGAGACAGATCGTTTAAAGCATCAATAATAAGTGGGTCTGTTTTTAAACCACGAATGACTTCGACCACTTTCATAAGTGGAACTGGGTTAAAAAAGTGATAACCCACAACACGCTCAGGCTTTTTGCAATTTGCAGCAATGGCTGTAATAGAAAGAGAAGAAGTGTTTGAGGCTAAAATAGTATTATCCGAAACAATATCTTCAAGCTGCTGCATCAAGCTTTGTTTGATATCAAGACGTTCAACAATTGCTTCTACAATGAGGTCGCAATTTTTTAAATCTTCAATTTGATGAGCAACAATTAAATGGTTATTTGCCGCTGCTGCTTGCTCAGATGTAATCTTATTTTTGTCGACTAACTTTTGAAATGTAGCAGCCAGTTTTTCTTTAGCCTGTTCTGCTGCACCTGCTTTGGCATCATATAAATAAGTGGTATGACCTGACTGTGCAGCAATTTGAGCAATACCACTGCCCATAACACCTACACCAATCACAGCCATGCTTTTAATATCATAAGTCATGTCGATCATCCTGATTATTGATCTATATTTGAAATTAAACGGAAAAATAGGGTTGGGTGATTTAGCTTAAGCATTGTTTATCACCATCAATTGGTAAGATTTGTCCTGAAATTGAGCGACCACTGTCTGACGCTAAAAATAGGCATAAATCTGCAATATGCTTTGGATTGACAAAATATTTGAGCGACTGATTTTTCAGTGCATTTTGAGTCACTTCTTCAAGTGAGGTCTGCGCTACATCGGCACGGGCCTGTAATACGCGTTGAACCCGATCACCATCGACTGCACCCGGAAGAATAGCGTTAACTCGAATATTATCTGCACCGAGTTCCATAGAAAGCGTTTTGGTAAAACCAATCAGTCCCCATTTTGAAGTGGAATAGGCCAATCGATATGGATAGCCTAAGCGTCCGGCAATAGATGACATATTTATAATCACGCCTGCCTGTGCTTGCTTTAAATAGGGAATGGCTAACTGGGTAATTAAAAAAGTGCTATTCAGGTTTAAATTAATCACCGTGTTCCAATCTTCAAAACTTAGCTCATCTGCTGCAACGGTTGGGCCGGAGATGCCTGTGTTATTGACTAAAATATCAATACCGCCAAGTTTCTGAATGGCTTGACTAAACATCAGTTTAATTTGCTCATGATCAGCCAAATCACAGGTATATATATGTAGCTTTGGATAATCTTGTTGAAATTGTTCTAGGCTTTTAGCATTAATATCACAAACAAAAACTTCATCCTGATTGTTTAAAAATACCTCGGCAATGCATCGTCCAATCCCTGAACCACCTGCACTAATCAATACTTTTCTGGCCATTTTCATTCCTTTGTTATTATGGTTTTAAATTATTTACCTTGATACGACGGCTTGCGCTTTTCGATAAAAGCTTGAACGCCTTCATTTTTATCTTCGGTCGAAAACAGTAACTGGAATGCTTTTCGTTCTAGAGTTAAGCCTGCATTTAATGGAACATCCTCGCTCATCAACGCAACTTCTTTAATTTGTTGCAGGGCAATCGGCGGCATTTTTGCGAGGCTTTGTGCCATTTGAATTGCAGTTGGAATAGTTTGGTCATCTTCTGTGACTTGTGAAACAAGACCAATCAAATAAGCTTCTTCGGCTTTGACCATGGCGCCCGTCATAATCATGCGCATGGCATGGAATTTACCCACAGCACGGAATAAACGTTGTGTACCGCCAGCACCAGGCATTAAACCAACTTTAATTTCCGGCTGGCCAAAGGTTGCGCCTTTACCTGCAATAATAATGTCAGCATGCATTGCAAGTTCGCAGCCACCCCCTAATGCATAACCATTTACGGCAGCAATCACGGGTTTAGGGCACTGGGCAATCGCATTCCAATAACGTTCTGTATGACGCAATAACATTTCTGTGGAAGTTGCGGTTGCCATTTCTTTTAGATCTGCACCTGCAGCAAAGACTTCTTCACCGCCTGTGAGCACAACCGCATTGATCTCATCGTTAAAACTTAACTCGGTAAAAGCTTGTGCGAGTTGTTTACGAACTTCACCGTTTAAAGCATTTTTTGCTTCTGGGCGGTTAATTTTAACAACCGCTATTTTTTGAATAGAAAAGTCGACTTCTACGAAATTATTCCCTGTTGACACACTCATTTTTGAATTCCTTGTTTCGCATATCAAAACTATATTCCTTTTATGATGCTTATTTTGGAATTTATTTCAAGTCTTATTTCTTTTAAGAGCGTAGTTGTTATCTTTTAAAAGATCTAAGTTATTGATATTACGTAGTGGTCTAATTTTAAATTTCGTTAAACGAAATTAATTTTCAAAAAAGCTTGAAATTTGTATTTTTGTTCTCGTACTATGAAACACATCCGCAGTAAACAAGATTTAAAATATGGTATCCAGATTAGCTGGAGATGGCTGATGGGTACGATGGAAATACATAAAAAGGGAGATCACAGATGATCCGTGATGAAGGGATGTTGGAGCAGTTACTTTCAACAATTCGAGATTTTGTAAAAAATGAATTGATCCCTCGTGAAAACGAAGTGGTAGAGAAAGACAAAATTCCGGATGACATTGTGCAGCAAATGCGTGAGCTTGGTTTGTTTGGTCTTACAATTCCCGAAGAATATGGTGGCTTAGGTATCACTATGGAAGAGGAAGTCAGAGTTGCATTTGAACTTGGGCAAACTTCACCGGCTTTTCGCTCTTTAATTGGCACCAATAACGGGATTGGCTCAAGTGCAATTTTGATTGATGGCACAGAAGAGCAAAAGCAGAAATATTTACCGCGTTATGCAAGTGGCGAAATTATTGGTTCATTTTGTTTAACCGAGCCTGAATCTGGTTCTGATGCTGCCTCTTTAAAAACCAGTGCTGTAAAAGACGGCGATTTTTATGTATTAAACGGCACCAAACGTTTTATTACCAATGCACCCCATGCTGCAACTTTTACCGTAATGGCTCGAACGAATCCTGAAATTAAAGGGTCGGGTGGCATTTCAGCTTTTTTAGTCGAGGCCAATACACCGGGCATTACATTAGGCAAAATTGACCAAAAAATGGGGCAAAAGGGTTCACATACCTGTGATGTGATTTTTGAAAATTGCCGTGTACCTGCTTCTGCACTCATTGGTGGCGTAGAAGGTGTCGGTTTTAAAACGGCCATGAAAGTGCTTGATAAAGGGCGTTTGCACATTGGTGCCTATAGCGTGGGTGTTGCCGAACGCATGTTAAACGACGCATTGCACTATGCGATTGAGCGTAAGCAGTTTGGTCAGCCTATTGCGAACTTTCAGCTTATTCAAGCCATGCTTGCCGACTCAAAAGCCGAGATTTATGCAGCTAAATGTATGGTCCTAGATGCAGCTCGCCGCCGTGACAATGGTGAAAACATTAGTACGGAAGCATCTTGCGCAAAAATGTTTGCGACCGAAATGTGTGGTCGTGTTGCTGACCGCTGTGTACAGATTCACGGTGGTGCGGGCTATATCAGTGAATATGCCATCGAGCGTTTTTATCGAGATGTGCGTTTGTTCCGTTTATATGAAGGAACCACGCAAATTCAACAACTTATTATTGCCAAAAACATGATTAGGGAAGCTACAGCCTAATAAAAAATCAAATGCCATGAGGCATGGGATGCCTCATGTTCCTTCTGAGGATATGGACATGACAACAAAGACTGTTACAGAGAATATGAGTAGCACTGAAGCTATTCAAACACCAAAAAAGATTTGGATTACAGCTTTTATATTCGCTTTTTTTACACTTTTATGTGACGGGGCCGATTTAGGTTTTTTGGCATTAAGCCTCACTAGTCTTAAAGCAGAGTTTCATTTAACTGGTGTGCAAGCCGGAACATTAGGAAGCTTGACACTATTTGGTTCGGCCGTGGGTGGTCTTATTGGTGGTTGGGCTTGCGACCGTTTTGGTCGGGTTCGCATTATTGTTTTCTTTATTGCTTTTTCTTCGATATTAACCTGCGCACTCGGCTTTACACATTCTTATATGCAATTTGCAGTTTTAAGAACAATAGGCGCCATGGGCTTAGGTGCACTTTATATTGCCTGTAACATTCTTATGTCTGAAATGGTGCCAACCAAACACCGTTCTACCGTTTTAGCAACGCTGATGACAGGTTATACACTAGGTTCTTTATTAGCGACATTACTAGCAGGTCATATTATTCCTGAACATGGCTGGCGTTTTCTATACTGGATTGCAATTACGCCTGTGGTTTTGTCAGTTTTGATGCATTTTTGTGTACCTGAACCTGAGTCATGGAAAAAAGCTCGTCAATTAAAAGCGCTAGATGTCGCTCAAAGTAACCAACCTAAAAAACGTCAAAATCCATATCTTGAGATTTTAAGAGATAAAAAACACGGCACCATGTTTATTCTTTGGATTATTAGTACTGGGGCATTGCAGTTTGGTTATTACGGCGTAAGTAACTGGTTACCTGCTTATTTAGAGTCTGATCTTGGCATCAAGTTTAAAGAAATGGCCATGTATATGGTCGGTACATTCCTAATTATGATGTTTGCCAAAGTAATCGCAGGGATCGTTGCCGATAAATTAGGACGCCGCGCTGTATTCGCTTTTGGAACCATTGGTACAGCCTTATTTATTCCGGTCATTGTCTACTTAAATACACCAACCAACATTTTATGGATGATGCTGTTCTTCGGTTTCCTTTACGGTATACCTTACGCAATTAATGCCACCTATATGACAGAAAGCTTCCCGACTTCTATTCGAGGCTCGGCAGTGGGCGGTGCTTATAACATTGGCAAAGTACTTTCAATTTTCTCTCCATTAACAATTGGTTATCTATCGCAAAACGGTTCTATTGGTTTAGGGCTCTTGGTGATGGCTGCAGCTTATTTTATCTGCGGTGTAATTCCATTGTTATTTATTAAAGACCGACTATTTAACCCGCAAAAGGCAGAGTGACAGATCAATCTGTCACCTTAAATTAAGGATGAAAAGGGACAAGTGAGATGATAAATAAAATCACCAGTGACATCGAACCGATTTTAAAAGCTATTCCTGATGGGGCAACCATCATGACAGGCGGGTTTGGTGTGACGGGGCAACCTGCTGAATTAATTGAAGCCTTAATCGATTTAGGAAAAAAAGAACTCACCATTGTAAATAACAATGCAGCTTCTGGTGATCGTGGTTTAACAAATCTGATTATTGCTGGCTGTGTCAAAAAAATGATTTGTTCTTTTCCGAAATCTGCTGGATCAACCGTTTTTCAAGACTTATATAGAGCGGGAAAAATTGAGTTAGAACTGGTTCCACAAGGTAATTTGGCTTGTCGTATTCAGGCCGCAGGTGCTGGTCTCGGGGCTATTTTTACTCCGACTGGTTATGGCACTAAAGTTGCCGAGGGTAAAGAGACCCGAACCATTAACGGTAAAAACTATGTGCTTGAATACCCACTTGAAGCTGATTTTGCACTGATTTATGCCGATAAAGCTGACCGCTGGGGCAATTTAACTTACCGCAAAGCGGCCCGCAATTTTGGCCCAATTATGGCAAAAGCCGCCAAGACCACGATTGTTCAAGTGAATGACACCGTAGAGCTAGGAACGCTTGACCCTGAGTGCATTATTACACCGGGAATTTTTGTACAGCACGTTGTAAAAGTAGGAGATATCTAATGTCAGTTCAAAAGCGTTCTCGTGAAGATATTGCCAAGCTCATTGCCAATGACATTCCGGAAGGTTCTTATGTCAATTTAGGGATTGGCTTACCGACCAACGTTGCTAAATTTTTGCCAAAAGACAAAGAAATCTTTTTACATTCGGAAAATGGAGTTTTGGCTTTTGGTCCACCACCACAACCGGGTGAGGAAGATCAAGATTTGGTTAATGCTGGAAAAGAACTTGTTACTTTGTTAGACGGTGGATGCTTTATGCATCATGGCGACTCATTTGACATTATGCGTGGCGGTCATCTGGACATTTGTGTGATTGGTGCATTCCAAGTTGCGGTAAATGGAGACTTGGCAAACTGGCATACCGGTAAGGCAGATGATGTGCCGGCAGTTGGCGGTGCTATGGATTTGGCAGTTGGTGCAAAAACGATTTATGTCTATATGGAGCATGTCACTAAAAAAGGTGAGCCCAAAATTGTAAAAGAACTGAGCTATCCAATAACGGGTGAGCAGTGTGTAAACCGTATTTATACCGATTTATGCATTATTGAACTCAAAGACCAAAAAGCTTACGTCAAGGAAATGGTAGACGGCTTAACTTTTGATGAATTACAGGCAGTCACTGACTGTGAATTAATCGATGCACGTGTAGCCTAAATACACACGGAAAAACGCTTCTTTAAGGATTAAAAGATGAAAAAATTAATTTTAGCTGCAGCTTGTGCTGCGGCTTCAGGGACTATTTTTGCAAATTCTTCAGATACGACAGAACAAAGAATTAATTTGCTAGAAACTGAGCTGCAAAAATTAAAAGCAGAACTTGCTGCTCAGAAACAAACTCAAAATAATTTACAGGTCAAACAGGTTAAGATCGAAGAGAACATTGAAAAAACTAAAGCAACGGTAACAGAAAAGCCAGTTGCTCCTTCATGGGTCACTTGGACGGATAATGTTAAGGTTTACGGTATTGCCCGTATTGATGCAGCGGTCGATTTTAAATCATCGCCTGATTCGGGTGGTAGAACGACCAGCAGCCTGTACCGAACACCTTTTGAAAGTGAAAAACGTTCAAACCATGCACGCTCTGATGCCATGATTAATGCAAGCCGATTAGGCGTTTATTTTAATAGCCCAAATAAAGCGGTTACAGGGAATATCGAGGCCGATTTCTTTGATAGTTCTAACATGGGAACGGGGGATGGTAAATTCCGCATCCGTCATGCATTTTTTACCTATAAAGACTGGACCTTTGGTCAAACATGGTCACTCATGTCTAACATGGAAACCCGTACAGAAGCTGTTGATTACACCCAATTTGTGGGAACCTCTTATACGCGTACTCCTCAAATTCGCTATGACTGGAAAATTGATGCCAATAATGATTTAAAAGTAGCTTTGGAATATACAGGTTCGAGAGTATCGGCATTTCCAACTTTAACGGGTCGCTATACCTTTAAACAAGGTCCTTTAACGGCACTTGCTCAAGGCTTTATTAATGAAAAGTCTACAGATGTCGCAACTGCCACGGTGAAGAAAGTAAGTTGGGGTGCTGGAGGCGGCTTAAAATATCAACTCACGCCACAACAATCAGTACAAGCAAATTATCAATATATTGTCGGTGATCAAAAATTTATGCCGTATACCACCCAAAGTGGGTTGGCAAATTCAACAAGTTTAAATGCCGCGGGTGATTTCTCATTAAACGAAGACAAAACAGATTTGGTTATGAATAAGTTGAATAGCATCAATATTGGTTATTCATATAAATTTAATGAGCAATGGCGTGCAAACTTATCGGCTTCAATGTTTGATTATGACGACGACACGGCATATGCCAAACTCAACCCAGATGCTAATAAACGCTTAACGGACTACGCAGCTAACGTCTTTTATTCACCGATTGAGCAAATGGATATTGGGATGGAATATCACCAAGGCAAACGAGAAGTGTTTGACGGCAGAACCGCTGATGTATCACGTGTAAACTTTGTTTCGATGTATAAATTTTAAAATAGGGCGTAGTTAAAAATGGAAAAAATAGTTGAGCCCAATGCAGAAAATATACTGTCAAAAAGCTTTATTTTTATCATGGCAATGACATGTGGAATTTGTGCGGGTTCAAACTATTATAACCAGCCCTTAATCTATTCGATTGCTGAAGCATTAAAAGTTAATGCCGACCAAGTTGCTTTAACTATTGTGATTAGCCAACTGTCATATGCAGTTGGCCTTTTTATATTGGTTCCCTTAGGCGACTTTTTTGAAAAGCGTAGTTATATTTGCTTGCTCATGTGTTGTACGGGGCTTGCACAAGTAGGACTATCCTTAAGTCAAACCTTGCCAGCTTTATATGGCTTTACCTTTTTAGCCACATTCTTTTCGATTGCGACTCAAGTTTTGGTTCCTTTTGCCGCAGGTTTAGCCAGCCCGAAAAAAAGCCCTCAAGTTGTAGGCACTCTCATGAGTGGTTTGTTCTTGGGAATATTATTGGCACGCTCTATTGCAGGCTTACTTTCTACAGTTTGGTCTTGGCATGCGGTTTATTTAATTAGCGGAATTGTCATTTTGGTGTTTGCTTGGGTAATGTGGGTAAAGTTACCAGTTGCGCGTAAGTCTCACCAACTTAATATTCTACAGATTTATGGTTCACTATTTTCATTAGCTGTTCATCAGCCTCATTTACTACGCCGTGGTTTGGCAGGGGGAATTGGCTTTGGTATTTTGGCTCTTATTTTTACTACCATGACTTTTATTTTGGCGAATGAGCCTTATCACTTTAACGATTTCCAGATTGGTTTATTTGGAATAGTGGGCTTGGCCGGTGTATTTGCGACCCCATGGGCAGGTAAGAAAATTGCAGCAGGTCTTGAAAATAAAATTGCAGTGATTTGCATGGGGTTATTAATGAGTGCATGGATACCCCTATTTTTTGCGCAGCAGTCTCTGGTTGCCTACGCTGTTGGTGTGATTATGGCGTACTTCGGTTTATCAGCATTTCATGTGCTTAACCAAAATTTGGTCTATCGAATTTCGGCCGAGGCACGCTCCCGTATTAATTCAATTTATATGACCTTATATTTTGGCGGAGCCGCCTTAGGTTCTTTTATTGCGGTGTATGCTTGGAAACATTGGGGATGGGAAGCATGTGCAGCCTTAGGTTTAGCGATGGCAATGTTAAGTTTCGTGATTGATCGCTTAGATTTTTATGAAATGAACAAGATAGCAAAGCAAGAAAAAGCTCCATAAATAGGAGCTTAGATATTTTATTATTTGCGAATAATCATTAAGGTTGCCGAAGCAAAAGCATACACTTTGCCGTTCTCATCTACGATTTTACCTTGGGTACTAATAATATTGCGGCCCGCATTGATCAACTCGGCCGTCGCATAGTAAGACGTATCAACCTGCATGGGGCGGATCATTTTTACATTTAAATCAATGGTTCCATAGCCGACACCATGTTCAAGTAAAGTGTGAGCTGCACTGCCAGTTGCTGTATCTAAAGCTGTGGCGCAAAAGCCGCCGTGTACACCACCTTGAATATTTCTATGTTCTTTGCGGGGAGTAACTTTATAAGTTGCTTTACCTTCAGAAACTTCAACGAGTTCCATTGGTATAGTGTGAGCCATAGGTGATGGAGAAACTTCACCATTTTTTAAAGCGGTTAAAAATTCAAGACCTGTGTATTTCGGGCTTTCCATAAATCGTCCTTGCATGATTAAGCAATCTAATCACCATACTATAAATTGATTTTTTACGGAATAAAATTTTGCAATACAAAATATAAATTTATTCTAGTTAAACAAGACTAATTAATTTTTATCTTATATTTTTTTTTGAAAACATATATTTATATTTTATCTCTATGGCTAAGTTAGAATAATTTTATTAAACTAGTGAAAATATATTTTGCTATAAGAAATTTTTTGATATTTTGGTGAGATTGAAACAATAAAAAGTCCATTTTAAGGAAAAACGATATCTGCCCATGACATAGGCAGTGAAGTGAAAGGAAAAAACTATGCCTTTATACAAAGCTCCATTACGTGATATGCAATTTGTACTGCATGAAATGCTTCAAACAGAACAAAACTATCAAGGTTTAAGAAAATATCAGGAAAGCGTAAATCGAGAATTAATTGATCAATATTTAGAAGCAGCAGCAGATTTTTGTGAAAATGAGTTGGCACCGATTAACCAAAATGGTGATCAGGAAGGCTGTCATTTAAATCAAGGCGTAGTCACAACCCCGAAAGGGTTTAAAGAAGCCTACCAAAAATATGCCGAGCTTGGTTTTACTTCATTAACAGCCGATCCGGAATATGGTGGGCAGGGCTTGCCGACATTGCTGCGGATTGCGATTTCTGAAATGTTATGTGGTTCTAATTGGGCTTGGGCAATGTATCCGGGATTGTCACATGGCGCAATGAGAACGATTGAGCATCATGGGACCGAGCAACAAAAACAAAAGTTTTTGACTAAACTCATTAGCGGTGTTTGGACCGGAACGATGTGTTTAACCGAATCACATGCAGGCTCAGACCTTGGGTTAATTAGAACGAAAGCAGAACCAAATCCGGACGGTAGCTACTCCATTACAGGTGAAAAGATTTTTATCTCGGCGGGTGAGCATGATCTTTCTGAAAATATTATTCATATTGTTTTAGCCCGTTTGCCTCACGCACCTGCAGGGACCAAAGGTATTTCTTTATTTATTGTGCCTAAATTTAATGTGAGTGACGACGGTCAGGTGCTGGACCGTAATAAAGTCGTCTGTAGCGCGATTGAACATAAAATGGGGATTCATGGCAATGCCACCTGTGTACTGAATTTTGATGGCGCAAAAGGTTACTTAATTGGCCCTGAAAATCGCGGGCTCAATAGTATGTTTACCTTTATGAATACCGCACGTATTGGAACGGCAGTACAAGGGCTTGCTGCTTCTGAAATTTCATTTCAAGGCTCATTAAGTTATGCCAAAGAGCGCCTCGCTATGCGTTCGTTATCCGGTCCTAAATATCCTGACAAAAATGCCGATCCAATTATTGTGCATCCCGCTGTACGTTCAATGTTAATGACACAAAAAGCTTTTTCCGAAGGTGGTCGTGCGCTGGCTTATTTTCTGGCTCAGCATGTCGATATTGTCGAAAGCTCAAACGATCAGGAACAGCAAAAACACTCCGACGAATTACTGGCTTTTTTAACGCCAATTGCTAAGGCCTTTTTAACAGAGTCGGGTAATGAGTCTGCAAAGCATGGCGTTCAAGTATTTGGCGGCCACGGCTTTATTGTTGAGCATGGTATGGAGCAAATTGTACGTGATGCACGTATCTCAACCTTGTATGAAGGAACAACAGAGATTCAGTCTCTAGATCTGCTGGCACGTAAAGTCCTCAAGTCGGAAGGCAAACTTTTAAAGAACATGACTGATTTAATTGAGCAGTTTATTAGCCAGCACCAATTCAATGAAGTGCTGAAACCTTATCTAGAAAAATTAGCTGAGCTTAAGCAGCAATGGCTGTCACTGACCAAATCGATTGCAGAGAAAGCCAAGCACAACCCTGAAGAAATAGGAGCCGCTTCAGTAGATTATCTTTATTTTTCCAGTTACGTTGTGTTCGCGTATTTGTGGGCTCGAATGGCACAAGTTGCCCATGAAAAATTAGAATCGGGTACACAAGAGGAAGATTTTTATAAAGCAAAATTAACGACAGCTAAGTTTTTCTATCAAAAGCTTTTGCATCGTACACAGAGTCATGCTGCTTCTATTGAGTCTGGAGCTGAATCTGTGATGGAGCTCGATCAAGATGCTTTTGCTTTTTAGTGAATGGTAAGTTCTAGAATCGCTGGGTGAAATTGACATGCGAAATTTTACCTAGTGATTAAATTTGTAATTTTAGACTCATTAGTTTTTGGTAGGAAAAACCAGTTGAGCCAAAGAAATAGAGGGTTAACATAAGCATTAAAACGTGAATTTTCATCAAATATTGAAGTTGTATAAGGACTAAGGAAAGAAAATCATGAATGCTTATTATCAATTACTGAATAGAACAATTGGTCCTCAAGGTGAAGTGATTGCTCATTATTGCTCAACTGTTCATGCACAAGGTGCTTGGAACCCTCATGAACAGCATATGGCGCCTGCAAGTGGTGTCATCGCAGTAGAGTTAGAACAGTTTTCACCGCGACAAGATATGCGAATTGGCCGAATTAGTTTTGATATTTTTGGATTAATTGCATTTGGTGAATTTACGATTAAGACCCATGTCATTCGTGCCGGTAAAACGATTGAATTGATTGAAGCAGAACTACAAGCACAAGGTAAAACTTGTATTGTGGCTAGAGCGTGGCGCATGTGCACTCAAGACAGTTCCGAGATTGCGGGGCTTGAAGATCAACCAATTCATCATCCCGATACCTTTACTGAGTGGTCGGGCATGAAAAGATGGCCGGGTGGTTTTATCCAGACATTAGTCACTAAAACTAATGATCAGCATCGCGCGGGCAAAGGCATTGTTTGGCTAAACAATGACAAAGAAATGGTTGAAGGGCAGCCGACCACAGATTTTGCGCATTTAATTGGCATGGTAGATGCGGCAAACGGCATTGTCCCAAGACAAGAAGGAGAATTTACTTGGGGCTTCCCAAATCTTGATTTACAAATCCACATGCACCGTTATCCGCAAGGGAAATGGCTAGGTTTGGAAACCGTTCAGCAATATGGTTCGGATGGCATTGGTTTAACCAGTGCAGTTTTACATGATGTGTATGGTCCATTTGGACGAAGCGAGCAGATTTTGACTTTACGTAAAATGACTAAATAAATTTTTGAGCCAATAAAAAGTCATCCCTAAGGATGACTTTTTTATTTTGAGATTTAATTTTTAGTTACGGACTTTTAGTAGTGTTGGGGTAAGTTCATCCCAACGTTGTTTTGCAGCGTCCATTGCTTTCATTTTGATATGTCCATAACCGCGGACTTCTGCCGGTAGTTTTGCAATTTGTTCAGCAACTGCCAAGTTATGATTGTCTGGTGCTTCAACAAGTGCTTCAACAAATGCGATGTAACGGTCACGCCAAGCTTGTTCGTGTTGACGTTCTTCTTGACGTGCAAATGGGTCAAGGAAAGTTTCACGAAGCCATTGTAAACGAGCAAGCATCATCATTGGGAAGCGCATCCAGTAACCAAACGCACGTTTACGGACATTTTTCAGGCCACCAAGTAATGCTGGCGGAGCAAGATGATACGTTAAACGTAAGCCTTTACCGAATTGGGTTTCGATCGATTCTTTGAAGCTTTTACCTGTTAGTAGACGTGCAACTTCATATTCATCTTTATAAGCCATAACTCTATAAAGCTGAGTTGCAATCGTACCTGTTAACTCTTCTGGTAACTTTTTAGCTGCCAATTCTACAAGTGTGCGGTATTTAGCTGCATAAGCTTCATTCCAGTAGTCTGTTAGACGAGCAGAACGGTCTTCAACAAGTTCAGCCAAAGTTTGCGGAGTTTTAGTTTTTGGCATTGCTGCAAGTAAACGAGCAGCTAAAGTCGGGTCACTTGCAAGATGACAACCCACGCGGAAAGCTTCGATGTTCTTTTCAACAGCCGTACCATTTAGGCGAATTGCTTTTTCAATGCTTTCACGTAATAGCGGAATGCGACCAGATTGCCATGCCATACCGAGTAATAACTGGTTGGTATAAATTGAATCACCTAAGAGTAGTGTGGCAATGCGAGCCGCTGGTAGAGAAACCAGTTGACCTTGACGAACACGACCACGAAGACGATCAATTAAATCGGTAATAGGCGCATACCAGTCACGAGATTTAATAAACTCAGAAGTAGGAGTGCTGTCTTCATTCACAATGACTAGAGCATCTTCTTTTAAGCGCGAAAGGGCTGCACCACTACCAGCAACTACCGCATCTGCACCAATGAGTAATTCACATTGACCTGCTGGAATTTTGGTCGAAGAAATTTGCTCATCACTTGCTGCAAGTTGTACGTATGAATAAACCGTACCACCTTTTTGCGCAAGACCTGCCATATCCATAACACGTGTTGCTTTGCCTTCTAGGTGAGCTGCCATACCAAGAAGTGCACCGATAGTCACAACACCCGTACCACCAATACCACCGACCATAATGCGACTTGGAACATCATATAACTGAGGAATAATTGGGGACGTTGGCCATCCTGCGCTAATACCTTCAAATTTAGCAGGACGTTTCATATCACGTGTATGAACAGTCACAAAGCTTGGGCAGAACCCTTCAGCACAAGTGAAGTCCTTATTACAACTACTTTGGTTAATTTGACGTTTAGTGCCTAAAGCTGTTTCTACTGGCTCAATAGATAAACAGTTTGATTTTTTAGAACAGTCGCCACAGCCTTCGCAAATATCGGTATTAATGAATAAACGTTCAGCTGGGTCAGGGTAAGCATCGCGTTTACGGCGACGGCGTTTTTCACTGGCACAGGTTTGTACATAAATTAAAGCAGTTACACCTGAAATTTCACGTAGCTCACGTTGAACTGCGTCAAGTTCATTACGGTGGCGAATTTCTACACCTGGTGCAATACCGTCTTCTTCATTTAACAGTTTGATTTCATCAGTCACAATGACTTGTTTTTTAATACCTTCGGCATCGAGCTGACGAGTTAATTGTGCAACGCTCAAATGACCATCTACATGCTGACCGCCTGTCATAGCGACTGCGTCGTTGTAAAGGATTTTGTAGGTGATATTGGTTTTTGCGGCGATAGATTGACGAATTGCCAAGTAACCTGAGTGGAAGTAAGTCCCATCACCAAGGTTAGCAAAAATGTGTTTTTCATTGGTAAAAGGTGATGCACCGACCCAGCTTACACCTTCACCACCCATTTGAGAGAATGTTTCGGTACCGCGGTCAAGCGAAACAGCAATATAGTGACAACCAATACCACCTAATGCACGGCTACCTTCAGGAACGACTGTTGATGAGTTATGTGGGCAACCACTGCAGAAATAAGGTTTACGTTCAGCAAGGTCAATAACACGTTTTGATTCTTGCTCTGCTTTTAGTAGTAAGTCGATTCTGCTTTGAATTTGTACTTTTAAGCTTTCTGGAATATCTAGTTTTAAGAAGCGAGCAGCCAGCATTTTTGCAATCGGTTCAGGCTGGTACTCATAGTGACCAATGAGTGGTGCTTCTTCAATAGAGGTACTCCATTCACCTTTGCCGTCAGTTGCTTTACCAATGACACGAGGACGTTGGTCATCAGGAAGTGAGTAAAGCTCATCTTTAATTTGTGTTTCAAGAATTGGACGTTTTTCTTCAATAACGATCAACTCTTCTAAACCTTTGGCAAATTCACGAATACCTTGTGGTTCTAAAGGCCAAATCAGACCAACTTGATAAACACGTAGCCCAAGCTGTTGGGCTGTTTCATCTTCAATTCCTAAAATACGTAGGGCTTCAATGGTATCTAAATAACCTTTACCACTTGCAGCAATACCAATACGGGCATTTTCACAAGGCCATGTTACGGTATTGATTTTATTCGCACGGGCATAGGCCAAAACAGCAGGTAAGCGATATTTATAAAGACGTTCTTCTTGTTGGATGCCATGATCTGGCCAACGAATGTTAACGCCACCCTCTGGGAAATTAACATCTTCTGGTATAACAGGAGTGACACGGTCTAAGTCGACATGAACTGAAGCGGAAGTTTCTACAATTTCACTGACTAGCTTCATTGAAGTCCAAAGACCAGAAAAACGTGAAACTGCGATGGCGTGAACACCAAAGTCTAAAATTTGTTGAACGGATGTTGGGTAGAAAATTGGAATACCGCAACCAATCATGACATGTTCAGACTGGTGGGGAACTGTAGAAGATTTGCATGAGTGGTCATCACCAAATAAAGCAACAACACCACCACGTTCAGAGGTACCAGCTAAGTTAGCATGGCGGAGTACATCGCCTGAACGGTCAACACCCGGGCCTTTACCATACCACCATGAAGACACTCCATCATATTTGCCTTGACCTGAAAGATTTGCTTGTTGTGTACCCCAGATTGCGGTAGCAGCCAAGTCTTCGTTTACACCAGGTTGAAATACGACATTATGGGATTTGAGTAACCCTTCAACTTGCCAAAGGAAATTATCATAGTTACCAATAGGGGAGCCACGATAACCAGAAATAAAACCAGCAGTATGATAACCATTGATCGCGTCACGGCGAGTTTGGGCAAGAGGCAACCGAACAAGTGCCTGAATGCCGGTCATAAATGCTGTACCGTTATCACTTACATATTTATCTTCAAGTGACACATCCTTTGTTGCAATAATATTTGGAGTGACTTTTGTAGCTATATTCATTTATATCTCCTTAGAATTTTTAGTAGCTCGGACTACTTTCTTTTTTCAACATCCAGTTGAATATTTGGAGCAAGTGACATACGAAATAAAAAAGATCGGTTCCTCTTCTTAAAAAAGAATTAGTGCCAATGTATGTACATTTAGTCATTGTGGTTGATCTAAACTGGTGCAACAATCCGTAATTTAGGAAAAGATATTTACGTTATGCGCAAAAATCTCGATGGTGGACTTTTGCATGCAATGCATGCATTCCTGAAAGTGATTGATAGCGGGAGTTTCACAGCAGCAGCTGAGCAGATGGATCTGACCACAGCACAGGTTTCACGTCTTATCAGCGAGCTAGAAACACGCTTAGGTACAAAATTAATACAACGCTCAACGCGCCAGCAGGCACTGACCGATATTGGTGCGACTTATGCAGAGCGTTGTCGGCAAGTTATTTCAATGGTGGATGAAGCAGAGGCAGAAGTCACCGGAACGGCATCTAAACCCAAAGGTCGTTTACGTGTATTAAGTATGGGAAGCTTTGGGCATCATTATGTTTTCCCTGTCATGGCCGAGTTTTGTAAGCATTATCCCGAATTAACCGTGGAATATACGACCTCACAATACGTTCCAGACTTGTTGGCAAAAGGGGTGGATGTCAGTCTTTATCTCACTGAATCATTAACAGATTCTCGTTTTGTGGCACGTAGAATTGGCACTATTTTTTCTGTTTTATGTGCTTCACCTGCGTATCTAGAAAAACATGGTGTTCCTAAGTCTCCAGAAGACTTAAAAAATCATGCCTGTTTACGCTTGGTAAACCCGTCTATTACACCAGATTGGCATTTGTTAAATGCCAATGGTGAGTCTTATCAAATCGACATTGGGGGGCAACTCATTGCAGATAACCCTGAGTTATTACTAGATGTGGTACAACAAGATATGGGTGTCGCGTTATTGCCAATGTTTTCGGCTTTAGACGCGGTTCAAAATGGAAGATTATGTCATATCTTGCCAGAGTGGCGTTCGCCCGATATCGGAGTTTATACCTTATTGCCTTCACGCCATTTTATTGATGCCAAAACACGCGCATGGTTGGATTGGGTAGAAGAATATATTTCTCCAAGAATTGAAATGGATGCATCTTATTTTTATAAATAATGAGATAAATTTTTTAAGGATTACAATTGAAAAAGGGTGAAGAATAATACGGATTAGAATAAAAATAGGGTAGAAAATGCTTCTTTTTAAAGAGGCATTTAATACAGAGATGAACGATAAATTTTAAAAAATTGCATGAGGGATTGAATCCCAATTCCTGAACAGAATGAGATAAAGATGAGATAGGATGATCTGGTACTTGGCCTAATATTCAGCTTTATACCAGATGCTGAGCTATTTTAATTTATGACTATGCACACTTAGTTTGCCAATACGCATTTGCATAATTCGACAAGCTTTTTCGGTTTAATACATTGCTAATATTTTGGCTGGCTTGCATCAATTTTTCTAAATTAATGCCAGTTTCAAAACCCATGTGTGACAGCAAATAAAACAAATCTTCGGTTGATACATTGCCAGAGGCGCCTTTGGCATAAGGGCAACCTCCAAGTCCTGCAAGAGACGAATCAAAAACACGAATACCTTGCTGTAAAGACTGATAAATATTGGCAATTGCCATGCCATAGGTGTTGTGGAAATGCCCAGCTAATACCTTGCTATCGAGTTCAGCAAGGCAGGCTTGCCATACCTTTTGAACGCGATCTGGTGTTGCGGTGCCAATGGTTTCACCTAAAGACACTTCATAGCAGCCCATGTCATAGAGTCGTTTAACCACTTTCACCACTTGCTCAGGTGCAATTGCGCCTTCATAAGGACAATCGACAATACAAGAGACATAGCCGCGTACACGGATGTTATGTGCTTTTGCTGCGTTCAGGACATCGCTAAACTTTTCAAAGCTTTCGTCGATTGAACAGTTGATATTTTTACGGGTAAAACTTTCAGAAGCTGCGGTAAACACCGCAACCTCTTTGCATCCTACCGCTTGAGCAGTTTCAAAACCTTTAATATTTGGAGTAAGCAGGCTAAATTGCACATCGGTTGTTTGGGGTAATAACTTAAATAGCTCGTCACTTTGGGCCATTTGCGGTACCCATTTTGCCGAAACGCATGAACCGACTTCAATTGATTTTAGGCCTGCACTGATTAGATCGTTAATGAAGTTTAAGCGTTGTTCGACAGTTAAAGCCTGCTTTTCATTTTGGAGGCCGTCTCTGGGACCGACCTCCACGATTTTGACAAACTCACTCATGCAACTTCCTCCTGTGCAGGCTGAAATTCCACAAGCTCATCGCCAGCTTTGACCTGATCACCGACTTGGAAATAGGAATCTACAATCACGCCATCTTTAGGGGCACGGATGGTATATTCCATTTTCATGGCTTCAAGCGTCATTAAAATATCGTCTTTCTTCACGCTATGATTTGCACTGACTAGCACTTGAGTGACCACACCCGGCATTGGGGCTTTTAAGTGACCTTCATCGGCTTGGCTATCTGCTTGATTAAAGTCTTGGCGGATATAAGCAAACTTATAGCTTTGACCATTTTGGAACAAGGTAATGCCTTGCTGACTTTGGTTAAAAGGTAGCTTTTGCTGAGTCTCACCAATTTGAACAGAGGCAGTATGTGCATCAAGCAATTGACCTGAAATTGGGTAGCTTTGACCGTTATATTCTGCGGTGAAGCCATCTTCATTTGAGGCAAATTTAATTTGAATATTTTGGTTTAAATAATTCAGTTTAATGCTGTGCTGATAAGCAATATTTAAACGCCAAAGTGGCTGAGCTTGCCAAAGCTGTTTTTGGCTTGAGCTGTTGTTATTCAGTTTGCTTAAAAACTCAATAAATGCCGCTGCTACCACCAGTTCCGGTTTAATTTCTTCAGGACTAAACAAGAAGTTTTGTTCACGTTGAATCAGGTTGGTATCAAGCTTGGCTTGTTTAAAAGACTCACTGCGTACAATTTTTTCAAGAAAGGCAATGTTGTTACCTAAGCCATCCACATGGAATTGGCTTAAAGCATTTTGCATTTGAATAAGTGCAGCTTCACGATTTTTACCCCATACAATCAGTTTGGCAATCATTGGGTCGTAATAGGTTGTGATTTCATCGCCTTCAACAATACCGCTGTCTACACGCACATATTGGTTTTGCGTTGGGTAATGCAAATAGTCAATTTTACCGATTGCAGGTAAAAAGCCTTTTTCAGGTTCTTCGGCGTAAATACGTGCTTCAAGCGCATGGCCGTGAATTTTTAATTCGTTTTGTAGTTTAGGTAAAGGTTCACCATAAGCCACACGAAGTTGCCACTCGACCAAGTCTTCACCTGTAATCATTTCGGTGACAGGGTGTTCGACTTGTAAACGGGTATTCATTTCCATGAAATACGCCGTTCCATCTTGTTCTACAATAAACTCAACTGTACCAGCACCGACATAATTTACCGCACGTGCAGCATCAATTGCAGCTTGGCGCATTGCATCGAGCTTCTCGCTTGGCATTTGTGGAGCAGGGGCTTCTTCTAACACTTTTTGGTGACGGCGTTGTACCGAACAATCACGTTCAAACAAATGTACATAGTTGCCATGTGTATCGCCAAACACTTGCACTTCAATATGGCGCGGTTGAATCACATAACGCTCAATCAAGACATCATCATTACCAAAGCTGGATTTGGCTTCACGTTTACAAGAGGCTAAGGCATGCAGAAAATCTTCACTGCGTTCAACCAGACTCATGCCTTTACCACCGCCGCCCGCACTGGCTTTAATTAAAACAGGATAGCCAATTCGGTCTGCCTGTTGTTTTAAAAAGTCGGCATCTTGGTTGGTTCCGTGATAACCCGGTGTTAAAGGAACACCTGCTTTTTCCATTAAAGCTTTCGAGGTCGCTTTTAAGCCCATCGCTAAAATGGCATCCACTGGCGGGCCAATAAAGCAAATGTTGTGTTGTTGGCAAGCGAGTGCGAACTGGTCGTTTTCAGAAAGGAAGCCATAGCCCGGATGAACCGCTTGGCTGCCTGTATCAATCGCTGCTTGTATAATACGGTCAACCTGTAAATAACTTTGTGTTGCAGGGGACTGACCAATATAAACCGCTTCATCTGCAAGTTTGACGTGTTGTGCATTTGCGTCTGCATCTGAGTAAACGGCAACCGTTCTAATACCTAATTTTTTAGCTGTACGAATTACGCGGCAGGCAATCTCGCCACGGTTCGCAATTAAAATCTTTTCAAACATGATGATCGTCCTTAATTGTTGTTATTCGAGTTAGAAACCCAAGCAGGCTGTTGTTTATTTAAAAAGGCACTTAGACCTTCTTTTGCCTCACTGCCTTGACGAACTTGAGCAATATGATGTGCTGTCTGTTGCAGCAAGTCATTGCTCATGGTCTGGTTGCTCACCATTTGAATGAGTTGTTTTGAGGCCGCTTGGGCATGCGGGCCACCGAGTAATAGAGCATCAATAATTTCTTGAACTTTTTTATCTAAGTCTTCAGCATCTGCTACTTCGTGTGCTAAACCAATTTGTTTGGCTTCACGTGCTGAAATCCGCTCGGCAGTTAAAAAGTAACGAGAGGCTTGTCTTGCACCAATCGCACGAATCACATAGGGACTAATGGTAGATGGAGCAAGTCCTAAACGAACCTCAGAAGTTGCAAACTTGGCATCAGTGCTGGCAATGCAAATATCACATGCCGATGCTAAGCCCATACCGCCGCCAAAGGCAATGCCATGCACGCGAGCAATAGTCGGTTGTTTAAGTGTTGCAAGTGCATCAAGCATTTGCGCAAGTTTTAATGCATCTGCTTCATTTTCTGCTGAAGATGCTTGACCTGCCTGTTTCATCCAGTTGAGGTCGGCACCTGCCGAAAAGCTTTTACCGCGACCAGCTAAAACCACAACACGAATGTCATCACGAGTATTAATTTGCTTAAAGCAAGTATGCAATTCTTCAATGACTGTCGTATTAAAAGCATTGTGCAATTCAGGGCGGTTCAGCCAAACATAGGCAACCTGACCTTGTTGTTCGAGTTGTAAAAATTGATAGCTCATATACACCTCTTACATGCGGAACACGCCAAATTTGGTTGGCTGGATTGGAGCATTCATGGCCGCAGCCAAACTTAAACCAAGTACCTGACGAGTTTGCGCTGGGTCAATGACACCGTCGTCCCAAAGGCGGGCAGAAGCATAGTATGGATGGCCTTGGCGCTCGTATTGTTCACGAATTGGTTGTTTAAATTCGTCTTCTTCTTGCGCTGACCACTCGGCACCTTTTTGCTCAATTTGATCACGTTTTAAAGTTGAGAGTACGCTTGCTGCTTGTTCGCCGCCCATCACTGAAATACGAGAGTTCGGCCATGTCCATAAAAAGCGTGGTGAATAAGCGCGGCCACACATACCGTAGTTACCTGCACCAAATGAACCACCAATAATCAGCGTGAGTTTTGGTACATTTGCAGTGGCAACTGCCATCACCAGTTTAGCGCCGTGTTTGGCAATCCCTTCATTTTCATACTGGCGACCAACCATAAAGCCAGTGATGTTTTGTATAAATAACAATGGAATATTGCGCTGTGTGCACAGTTCAATAAAGTGCGCGCCTTTTTGAGCAGACTCGGAAAATAAAATTCCGTTATTGGCAATAATCCCGACTGGCATGCCGTAGAGAGAAGCGAAACCCGTTACAAGTGTTGAGCCAAAGCGGGCTTTAAACTCGTCAAAGCGAGAGCCGTCTACAATACGTGCAATGACTTCACGCACATCGAAAGGTTTACGCGCATCACTTGGCACCACGCCATAGAGTTCTGATGCATCAAATAATGGTTCATCAATTTGCTTATTTAACTCATTTGGCTTTTTATTTAAGTTAGCAACAATGTTTCGTGCAATCGCAATGGCATGTTCATCATTTTCAGCTAAGTGGTCAGCTACACCTGAAAGACGTGTGTGTACATCGCCACCGCCTAAATCTTCACTGCTTACCACTTCGCCAGTTGCAGCTTTTACCAGAGGAGGACCACCTAAGAAAATCGTACCTTGATTACGTACAATAATGGTTTCATCAGACATCGCTGGTACATACGCACCACCTGCGGTACAGCTACCCATTACCACGGCAATTTGGGCAATACCTAGGCTCGACATGCGTGCCTGATTATAGAAAATACGCCCAAAGTGATCACGGTCTGGGAAAACTTCATCTTGCATTGGTAAATAGGCACCGCCTGAATCTACTAAATAAATACAAGGCAAGTGATTTTGTTCAGCAATTTCTTGTGCGCGTAAATGCTTTTTAACCGTAAGTGGGTAATACGTTCCACCTTTAACCGTTGCATCGTTTGCAACGATCATGCAAGTGATGCCGTTGACCTGACCAATACCCGCAATCACACCCGCAGCAGGAACATCATCTTCATAAACGTTGTACGCTGCCAGTTGACCAATTTCTAAAAATGCCGTGCCGACATCAATCAGTTGATCAATACGTTCACGGGGTAAAAGCTTACCTCGAGCCAAATGTTTTTGACGGGCATTTTCACCACCGCCTAAAGCAATACGCTGGGCAACTTGTTTGAGATCTGTGACCAATGTTTGCATGGCTTGCTGGTTTGTTTTGAAGTCTTCACTTCGAACATTAATCTTGCTTTGTAATTGGTTCATAAGATGCGTCCTTATTTATAATTATTATTTGGTTTCATTGAAGAGTTCGCGGCCAATCAACATACGGCGAATTTCAGAAGTTCCCGCACCAATTTCATAAAGTTTTGCATCACGCCATAAACGGCCAGCAGGGAATTCATTGATATAACCGTTGCCACCTAAAGTTTGAATTGCTTCACCCGCCATCCATGTTGCTTTTTCGGCAGCATATAAAATGGCACTTGCAGCATCTTTACGTAGGCTGCGGTCATGGTCAGCTTTGTCACAGGCAGCACCAACCGCATAAACGAGAGCTTTACATGCCAACCAAGTTGAATACATATCGGCAAGTTTGCCTTGCATAAGCTGGAATTCACCTAAAGCCTGACCAAACTGTTCACGTTGATGTAAGTATGGGATTACCACATCTAAACAAGCATCCATAATGCCTAAAGGTCCGGCACTTAAAACTGCTCGTTCATAGTCCAAACCACTCATGAGTACTTTAACCCCGTTACCCACACCACCAAGTACGTTTTCAGCAGGGACTTCTACATTGTCAAAGAATAGGGGGTAAGTGTTAGAGCCGCGCATACCGAGTTTGTCTAAGTGGTTGCCGTGACTAAAGCCTTTCATGTCTTTTTCAATCAAGAATGCGGTCATGCCTTTCGGGCCAGCTTGTGGATCAGTTTTAGCGTAAACGACCAGTACATCTGCATCACCGCCGTTAGTAATCCACATTTTTGAACCGTTTAAAACAAAGTGATCACCTTTTTGCTCTGCGCGTAATTTCATGCTGACGACATCGGAACCGGCATTCGGCTCAGACATGGCAAGGGCACCAACGTATTCACCGGAAATTAATTTTGGTAAATACTTTTGTTTCTGCTGCTCGTTACCGTTACGGTTAATCTGGTTTACACATAAATTAGAATGAGCACCATAAGAAAGACCAATGGCTGCCGAAGCACGGGAAATTTCTTGCATGGCAATAATATGAGCTAAATAACCCATATTGGCACCGCCATATTCTTCAGAAACCGTCATACCTAAAAGGCCCATATCTCCGAATTTTTTCCAGAGATGTGCAGGGAATTTGTTGTCTTGATCAACTTGTTGGGCAATTGGTGCAATTTCCTTTGCACAAAATGCGGCTACCGAATCTTGAAGCGCAATTAAAGTTTCATCTAGACCGAAATTCAAGCTGCGTAGGTTCATGATATTTTCATCCTATTGGTTATATTTGTTGTCCATAAAATATTTTGTGGGTATTTGATAATTACCATACAATGATTTTTTGAAAAAGTGAATACAGATTCATAAAATGATTTACAATTCATTTTATTTGTTAGAGAATAAATTATGAGCTATAAACGATCATCTTTAATGCAAGAGCGGATGGAACAAAATCGAAAATCGATTTTGAGTTCAGCCAGAAAAATAATTTCAGAGGGAGGGTTCAAAGACGCACAAATACAAACAATTGCAGAGCAAGCGGGTGTATCAAGTGGTCTGGTTTATCGCTACTTCGATAATAAAAGCCAAGTGCTAATAGAAGTTTTGTCTGATGCCATTAATACAGAACTATTGGTGATTGAATCGATTACCGAAAGTGACTTATCGGCAAAGCAGAAATTACACAAGGCGGTGGCAACCTTTGTAAAACGGGCACTCAATAGTCCTCAGCTTGCATATTCACTCATGTTTGAACCTGTCGATTCAACGGTTGAACATGAGCGTTTTCGTGTGAAGCAATTGATTAAACAAAGTATTAAAAAAATACTTGCGGATGGAAATGCAAGTGGTGAGTTTGTCTTGGATGATTTAAACACAGCAGCACTTTGTGTAGTCGGTGCTATGACTTATGTGGTGGTTGAACCCCTAGACCCAGCTCAAAATACAAAGTTTGATCATGCGCATAAAGACTATTTTTCAAAACAGATTGCTGACTTTTGTGTGGATGCTGTGCAGAAAAAATAGGGCATATAAAGGATAAAACAACACAAAATAAGTAGTGTGGAAAAGTAGTTGCAGTAACAACAATTAGATCAGGTAAGAAGAGAATTACAAAGAATCAAGGAGAATGATTCAATGCAACAAGAACGGTTAAGCTACGCCTCGGGACCAAGTACACAACCCTTATTGGGTATGACCATTGGTGAACAATTTGATCAGGCCTGTCAGCAATATGCTGAAAAGGAAGCGATTGTCAGTTTTCATCAAAACAGACGATTAACCTATAAAGCTTTACAGGATGAAGTAAACGCTTTTGCTTGTAGCCTATTAAAATTGGGATTAAAAAAAGGAGACCGATTAGCGATTTGGTCACCTAACTGTGTGGAATGGACCATCACGCAGTTTGCAGCTTTTAAAGCAGGGATTATTTTAGTCAATCTAAATACAGCTTATAAAAGTCATGAGCTTGAATATGTGTTGAATAAGGTCTCATGCAAAGGATTGATTATTGCTTCTCAATTTAAAACGACGGATTATCAAGAATTACTCACAAAAATTGCTCCTGAGTTAACCACCTGTACAGATAAAGTGCTCAGTTCAGAGCGACTGCCACATTTAAAATTTGTCATTAAAATTGATGACCAACAACATACCGGTATTTATCGTTTTAGTGATTTACTAACCACACCAACTTCTGAACAGCTAGAACAATTAAAACAATTAGCCAGACAGCTCCAGTTTGATGAAACTATTAATATCCAATTTACCTCAGGTACAACAGGTAACCCGAAAGGGACCATGTTAACCCATCATAATATTTTAAATAATGGTTATTTTGTCGGTGAAGGCATTCGTTTAACTCCTCAAGATAAAGTCTGTATTTCTGTGCCATTGTTCCATTGTTTTGGCATGGTGATGGGGAATCTGGCGTGTGTGACGCATGGGGCAACCATGGTCTATCCATCTGCTGTATTTAATCCTTTGGAAACTTTAAAAGCGATTCATCAAGAACGTTGTACGGCAGCTTATGGCGTACCAACCATGTTTATTGCAACCTTAGAGCATGAACAGTTTAATGATTTTGATCTGTCGAGCTTAAGAACAGGCATTATGGCAGGTAGTCCTTGTCCACGTGAAATTATGCAACGTGTTATAGACCGAATGCATATGTCTGAAATCACCATTTGTTATGGCATGACCGAAACCTCGCCAGTGAGTGTACAAAGCTCGGTAAACGATTCGATTGATAAGCGAGTAAGCACAGTTGGGCATGTCCATCCACATGTTGAAATTAAAATTGTCGATTTAGAAGGGCAAATTGTTCCGCAAGGGACTTTGGGTGAGCTATGCGTCCGTGGTTATTCAGTGATGGCTGGTTATTGGGGTGAAGAGGAAAAGACCCGTGAAGTGATTGATGCGGCTGGCTGGATGCATACGGGTGACATTGCCGAGATGGATCAAGACGGTTTTATTAAAATTAAAGGCCGTATTAAAGATGTCGTGATTCGTGGTGGGGAAAACCTCTTTCCAAAAGAGATTGAAGACTTTTTATATACTCATCCAGACGTAAGCGATGTACAGGTGATTGGCTTGCCAGATGCGAAATATGGTGAGGAACTTTGTGCATGCATTATTCTGCATGAGCATCACCAAGTCGATGAAGACAGCATCCGCCAATTTTGCAAAGAACACATTTCACACAACAAAGTGCCGCGTTATGTCCGATTCTTTAATGAGTTTCCAATGACTGCTTCTGGCAAAGCCCAAAAGTTTAAATTGCAGGAAATTATGCGAGCTGAACTTAATTTAACGGGAAATGTCTTTGACTAAATAAGTCAAAAGCTCGGTCAAAGTGCAACAAAGGAAAATCGAAATACGGTTTAAATAGAGGACACGCAAAATGGCAAAAGACTTTAATAGCCCTAAAGTAGTCGAAGGATATGATGTGCATATTCGTAAATTAATTCCGGGCTATGAAGTGATCCACCAACAGGTGGATGCCATTTTGCAGTCGGTGTTGCCACCAGATGCTCATATCTTAATTGTGGGCTGTGGTACGGGTTACGAACTCGAATATTTACTTAAAAGACATCCAAACTGGCAATTCACAGCGGTTGATCCATCTTTAACCATGCTGCAAAAAGCTCAGGAGCAGGTGGAGATTTTAGGTAAATCTACCCAAGTCACTTTTGTTCACGGTGAAACTTCAGCTTTACCTCTCGAGAGTTGCTTTGATGCTGCACTTTCTATTCTCGTGGCTCATTTTATTGCAGATGACATAAAACCAGCCTTCTTTAAGGATATTTATGATCGCTTAAAAGAAAAGGCGCCTTTACTTACCTATGACCTCATGACTTGTGTAAATCCACAACAGCTTCAAGCATTACGTTATTTGTGTTTGGCTCAAGGGTTAACAGAAGAACAATGTCAAAAAATGTTGGAGCGTATGGCGGAGGACTTTTTTAGTTTAACGACTGAAGGATATATAAAGCTTTTGGAAAAGACAGGCTTTGAAAGCGTACAGCCATATACGCAAATTTTGACTTATCAAGGGTTTATTGCAAAAAAATAATACTATTGGGGAATATAAATAAGGGTTTAAAACTGAATATTCTCAATGTGGAAGAGAATATAAAAAATGGAAAATTAAAAAGTTGCTTTTGCTGCACTAGGGAGGGTGGATCTAAAAAATATAAGGGAACGTCTTTCTTGTGAAAGAAAGGCAAATTTTCAAGGATCTATTTTAGATAGGTACATAACAAAAAGGATGTCGAGACTTTTAAGACTACTTAAAAGGTCTAAAGGAAAATTTCATGATGAAAATTTTAAATACAACGGTTCAAAAAAGCTTGTTGGCAGTTTCTGTGACTCTGCTTATGTCTTCTGCTTTTGCAGGCCAAGTAAACCCTGAAATAGAGCAACTTCGCCAAGAAATAAAAGAACTACGAGCTATGCTACAAACTAATATGGAGGCTCAAAAATCTTTAGCTCAAAAAAGAGTAGAACAAGCTGCTCCTGTAGTTACTCAAGCTCCACAACCTATACAGCAAACATTAACTAAATCTGGTGCAGAATTTAACTTATACGGTTATATACGAGCAGATGCTTCTTATCAAATTAAGGGTGCATCTACGATGTATAACAATATTAGTGGCGTTCCTCTTGAAAATACGCCAGAAGAATCTGCACAGAAAGACCAGTTGCACAGTACGGTTTATGTGACCCGCTTCGGATTGAATTTTAAAACACCTACCGCCATTGGTGATGTGGGCGGAAAGTTAGAAATGGACTTTTTTGGGGCGGCTACACGTGATCAGTTTCGGATACGTCATGCCTATTTAACTTTTGATAAATGGCTTATTGGCCAAACATGGTCGACATTTATTGCCCCTGAATATTACCCAGAAACAATTGATGCGGGTACATTTGTAGGTAGTGCATTATTAAGATCGTCGCTTGTTCGCTATAGCGATAACTTAACGGCAAATACAAGTTTTGCAGTATCAGTTGAAGACCCGAAATATACTGCTGCAACAGATCCAGATAATAAAATGCGTTTACCTGCTTTAGTCGGACGTTTAAATCATAAATTTGCCCATGGTTCGATGCTTTCAGGCCGTAGTTTTGTTGCAGAAAAAAGAACTAACCATGATAGTGAGTGGGCGTGGGGTGTAGGCTTGGGCGGTAAATATCAAATTACCCCTGATACATTACTTAAAGCCGATTATTACCATGTCAAAGGTGATGGACGTTTCTTGCTATGGAGTAACAGTGGTTATGCAATAGACGATCAAAACAATATACATAGCAATGAATTTGACACGGTTTCTTTGGGTATCACTCATCAATTTACACCGCAAATTCGCTCGACTTTAGGCTATGGCTATATGAAGGCTAAAAATGATAACCGTTTTGCCGAATTACAGCGTACGAGTACCACCCAAAACAAACAGCTTTGGCAAGGTTGGGTGAATGCACTTTATAACCCATATAAGCCGATTACTTTGGGTATCGAATATGTTTATGGGGAACGTGAAACATTCGATAATCGTAACGGGATTGATAACCGCTTCAACATGATAGCAAGTTATGATTTTTAAATAAGTAGCCCCATCATGTGAAGATTTCATCTGATGGGGGAATCATTAATTTTTAATAATTTGATCTAAATCTACCAATTCTGCCATATGCTGATTGCCGCGATCATTAGGATGTAAATGATCTCCAGAATCATAAATTGGATTTAATCGATTGGGATGTTTTGGATCTTTTAAGCCTTCATCAAGATCAAGCACACCATCAAAGGTATGGCTAGTTCTTATCCAGTGGTTAATGCGCTGACGTAATTGATCTTTGTTGGGTTGATAATAATTATCTAAAGAGGTATTAGGCAAAGCACCAGAGAACGGAAGTAAGGTTGCACCAATCACCTGAATATTATGTTTATGGGCCTCACTTACAACACGTCGATAACCTTGAGTGAGCGCCTCAAAATAGGGTATTTGCTGTTTAGGTGCAAAAGCTGTACCGGGCCATGAAATGTCATTGATACCAACCAAAACAATTAAAGTTTTAACGCCTGAATATTGAAATATCTCACTGTTTAAACGTTTTAAAACGCTATCACCCATACCATCGGTAAGTAATCGATTTCCTGAAATACCACTATTAATCACTGCTACTTGGTGTGCTGATAAACGCTTCGCTAAAAAATCGGTCCATCTTGTATTTGCATCTAAGGTTGCAGTCGCCCCATCGGTAATTGAGTCTCCAACAACTGCAACTACATGAGCCTTTTGTTTGGGTTTTACCTCTATTGCAGACAGTAATAACCGTGCCGTCGTTGTTTTGGCATCGGTTGGCGTAGTGAAATTTGTTGTCTGATTTCCACTAATCAGCCAACTGGTTTGTTTGGCATCCCAATGAAATGTTTTAAACATTGTAGGCTTTTGAATAAAGCTATTCACCACTAATTGAGCATGATCGGGTACAGGCAACTGAATTGGATCACTTATGAGTTGTTTGCCAGGTAAAATTCTTGCTTTAAGTTGACCAGAAAAATAAACGGGATAGGTACTCTTAGATTTTAGAGTTACTGCATTCGCTAAACCAATCGTTGTTTGATCGATATAAAGTGGCTGTTTACCATATTGATTGGTAAAAACGAGCCGAACAGCTTCACCGCCCAAACTAATTTTGCTCATTTGTCTAATAGTCTGATTAGATACTTGCTCTGGAATGAGTGTTGGAAAAACGAAGTCTTTATTCCAGACTTTTTGAGGGCTCGCAGACCAAGTGGTAATCCATTGGCTGTTTTCTGCATCAGCTTGTGCAAAGCTCGTAAATAAAACCAAAGAAAATAGGGTAGCTTGATAAAGTTTCATCTCAAGAACTCTTTAAAACGAATTAAAGGTATGTTGAAACAAATTGATGCCTTGTTATAGCGGTCTAAGCGGAATAAGATCTGTGAATACAATTCATAAATAAATTTCGCTATGTCTTATTTTGATATCAATCGTTCTGGCGAGTTGGCAATTTTTATACGGGTGGTCGAGCTTGGAAGTTTTTCAGCGGTAGCAAGAGCGTGTAACATGACGCCTTCTGCCGTAAGCAAGTTAATTTCTCGTTTAGAAAAAAGACTGGGTGTCAGGTTACTCAATCGTTCAACACGTCAGTTTCAGCTTACCAATGAAGGATGCCAGTTTTATGAGCTAGGCATTCAAATACTCAATGACTTAGACGAACTGGAACAAGCGGTTACTGCAAATCATATACCGAAAGGGCGAATTAGAATCCATACCAGTTTTTCATATTGGACACACTTTTTATTGCCATGCATTAGTTTGTTTAATCAACGTTACCCGGAAATTGAATTAGAAGCTCATTTGAGTGATGAAGTAATTAATTTGGTTGAACAAAGAATTGATGTTGCGATTCGAACAGGACCTTTGAAAAGCTCCAATTTGGTGGCCCGCTCGCTTGGCAGTACTTATAAACAGTATGTTTGCTCACCTGTATATATTGAAAAGTACGGTCGCCCCGAACATCCAGATGAACTACATGAACATCAGCTTTTAGATGTAAGTTATCAACGCCAGAACAAAACCTGGTTATTTAAAAAAGCAACTCAGGAAATCAGCCTTACCCCCTCTAAAGTTTTAAAAGTAAACCATGGCGAAGCAATTTTACAGTTGGCACTGGCAGGTGCTGGCATTGCTCAACTAAATGAATTCCAGATTCGAAATGCTTTACAGCAAAAACAACTCGTCAAAATTCTTGAAGATTGGAATATTCATGCTTCTGAAGAATTTCATGCTGTCTGGATTGGCCATGATAAGTATGTTCCTAATCGCGTACGTACATTCTTGGATTTTTTGGTAGAGCATGCCTCTATAAATTAGTTTAGTGTTTGCTCGCACTCAATTGGCACTGCTGCATTGTTTGATTCATGGTTTCTACAAAGTTCATTTTTGCATCAATATTTTGCAAACTTAATTTTGGTAAACTTTCTACAAATTGAGGTGAATAATGCTGCTCTAAAGAATTATAAATACAATTACACGCTGAAAGGTCATGTCCGGCCCATACACAACGCGTATTAAATTCATTTTTACTCATTGGCCTGCACCCCATCAAATTTAAAACACCTATTGTCAGAAGGCTCACCAAAACAAAACGATAGAGAAAAAACATTCTTGTTACTCTTCATGGGTTGTTGTTATCGTTAAGTGATGTTGATAGAAGTTTTAATCTTTATGTGATTTTGAATACATAAAACTTCTGCCCCAATCTTGTATGTCAAGATGGGTACACAAAAAGATTAAGTAAAAATTTTTCGAACTCTATAGTAGCTAGTTCTTTTAAACAGAGGATGAGAAAGAACTCTAAGAAATGACTGCTTGAGTAAAAGAGGTTGAATGTAAGTAGGTTTAATAAAAGAATTTAAAAAATATAGAATAATAGTCATGAGTGACTCCTTGGTTAAAAGAAGTTATGCCCACTCATTGCTCATTATTATGGTGGCGAAACGAAAGAGGGTTAGCAGACTGATACCTAAGAAACCAGCACACCCAAGGGTGTCCCACTCCCGTTCCTCCATCAAAGGTACGAGGGGCGTCACACCAAAAAACGTGTTTTTAGTGCACTTAGGTAGACGGTCTGCTAAAACCGACTGACAAAATTGGTCAGCGCGAGCATCATAAGCTGAGCATTGGGGTGGGTCAATTGCAAAAATAAAAGATTGATTTATATAACTTGATATAAATATTTCACTGTTTTTATTTAGAAAATAGAAAAATTAAAAAATATAATATGAGTATAAATAATTTGAATATAAGTCACACTATTATTTTTTAATCTTATATATCAAATATTTATTAATTGTTTATTTGTATAGTATATCAATATCTCTAATTAGGTGTGTTGTTTGGCTAAACTATTTAATAATTCGAATTTTATAACATGACCAGAGTCTCCTAAACATTGCTTGCCAAAAAATAACCAAAATATCAATTGCAAGAAATATAATTTTATTAATCATAATTTTTGGTTTTTACAAAAGCTTGCATAATCTACAAAAGTTAAGAGAACCACTGCGGTAGGCCAACATAAGATAATGTTATTCATAAACCTACATTTTAATATTTATAAAGGTGATTTAAATGGTAAGAATCTTTTGTGCAGTAAGTATGGTGTTGGCAATTGCTATGGGTATGAGTGCTTGCCAAGATCGTAATTCAAGAAATGACGGCATGCATGAAGCAAGTGATCCAGCTACATCTCATGACATGAATAAAAACTCGTAATAGATTAGCTTCTTTCAAAAGCCTACTTTATTAGTAGGCTTTTTTAATCGTTATTTTATATAAAAAATATAATTTAATAATAATGAAATATATAAAAATATAAAATTAATCAAGTATTTATTTTATTTTTACAATTTGGAGAATTTGTTGTTACCGTTTTGTTGCAATCTTAAGTTACCGTTTCAAAAAGTTAATAAAACAAACACAATAGCTTACTTATATTCATCCAAAATTCATTTTAGTAAGAGCGAACTATAAAAGGTAAGGATATGCCCCAATATTTAAAAATAGCTGAGAAAATATATCAAAATGTTAAAGAAAAAAAAGGCTTTACGGATGATCCGATGGAAGATCTTAATAATTTGATGATTGAACTCAGACAAGAAATAAAGGGGACAAAATTAAAGCTTTTATATAATTATATTGATTTTGCCGAAATACTCATTAAACCTTTGCAAGAGTCAAAAATTAAATTGGATTTAAGTCTTATTTCTAAAAGTAAAAATACTCAGGAGTTTGTCCTTTGGCTTGCTGGTTTTATTGAGCGAATTACCACAGGTGGACAAGAAAAATTACCTCCAATTCGAGCTAAAATTACTTTACCCGCCTATGCCTATGAAGAAACTTACCCTTCGCAGAAAAAGCCTGTAAATAATGGGGAAGAAATAATTGAATATTTTAAGAAAAATCAAAGTTAATTTTGATGAAAGGCCTGACCTGATTATCTAGTCAGGCTTTATTTTTGATAAGACCGCTATGATGAGTAATATTTAAGGTAGTACGTATGTTTGTATATTTTACAGATGGAACTTGCATTAATGATTCTGAGATTTATGGCGTAAAAGCCAAGTATGAGCAAAATAAGTATGTAGTGGAAGTCACTATTAAACCGACACATGTACTCGCTACAACACCGAGTGTACAATTTAAAAAAGAAGTTTTTGATGATCCAAATTTAGCAAATCAATATCTTAGTCATAATTTTAATATGCCACCATTTTTTTAATGCTCATAATGTTACGACAATAAAAAAGCCTATTTCCCAGGGCCAATAGGAAATAAGCTTATAGCTATGGACCTTTTGAGGATGTTACATATCATCCCATGCATCTTTAATCGCTTGTTTAGCGTGTTCCCATTTTAGGCGGGACTCAGCTTTTAGTTCTTCCCATTTTTGCTGCAAGCTGCCTTCCATATCTTCAAACTGAGTTCCTTCTTTAGATTCAGAACGAGCTCGATGACCAAGTTCATAAGCTGCAGAGAAATCACGATCATAATCTAGATCTGGTGTAGTTAATTGCGCTTCTTGATAATAAGGTCGAGTAAGATAGCTTTCGCGCCAGCGAGAGTCAGAATAGTTATGATCGCCAGCTACCAATTGAGCATGATCTGTATTTTGATCTGTCATCAGAATTCCCTCATATTTTATTGAATTTTATGCTTATATTTTGATTTAGGAAGGTGAGGTCACCTTCCTAAATGATCGACCGCATCAAAGAACAACTACAAACGATTAACGTTGTTGGTTGTTATTTGAGTTTTGTTGGCCAGAATCTTTTTGGTTAGATCCTTGTTGTTGGCCGCGGTTATCATTTTGCTGTTGTTGCTGGTTATTTTGTTGCTGTTGATCGTTTTGCTGTTGGTTACCGTGTTGCTGTTGATTACGGTTGTCATTTTGCTGTTGTTGTTGCTGCTGATTATTGCGTTGATTTGCTTGATTATTAGTAGTGCTCATTTTTAATACCTCATATCAATTATGACGATGTGTTTTATCTGAGAGCTTCAGATAGGGTTATTAAAACATGTAGATTTTAAATGTGTAGGGTAGGGGTGTTACCCTATATTTAACTGTAAACTTAAAATTTATAAATTTTAAATAACTTGCTGATTTTTAATGTATATAATTTTATGTCATAAACATTATTAATATGAACATTTAAAAAATTACATTTCAGCACATAATATTTAAGAAAGATAATAAATATTTCTAAATGTATATTTGTTAACTTTTATATAAAATTAACGCCTTTTGTCTTCTAATATAATAAGTTTTATATCTTGAGTAACATAGTAAATCAACTTTCTTAGTTTTAAAAAGGCAGGCCCCCTTAAAACACGTCTAAAATTATAAAAATTATTTTTATAATATATTGAGTAAAAGAAAGTACCTACAGGTTTTTCTGGTGTTTCAGAGCCGCCTTTTTTCAAAAGACCTGTGCAGGCAACATACAGGTCAGCATGTAAAAGTTCTTTACCTTTATTAATCATTTCAACAGTTACTTGCATTGATTCTGCAGTATATTTTTCAATAAGCTCTTCTGAAATATGTAAGGTATTTTCCTTTACGCGAAGGTCGTAACTCACAAGGCTTCCAATCAGAATATCGCCTGAATAAGGACTTAAAGAGAAACGATAAGCAAGGTAGCCCGCAGAGGCACTTTCAAAAAATGCAATTTTAATTTTTTCCTTTGCTAATAATTCGCAACATTTATTGAACATTTTAAATCTCCCTACAATTGTTTTTAAAATGTTATAAAACTATTTAATTGTTTGCTTTGTTATTTTTTTAATGTTTATAATTTTGATGGTGAAGTTAATGTAAAATTGGATTAAGATTTGCAAATTTTATATAAAAACAGCAGCTTAAATAATACTAAAAGTTTAAATGTAATTTTGCGTTATTTTATATGTCTATGAATTTTTTAGATTTATTGTATTTACCTTGTTTTTTAATAACGCAAAATAACAAACTTAAAACTCGATTATAGTTAGGGTGACGTATGGTAATTGATATCTCACAAACGGAGAATGAAAATGCCTGTTGTAGTGAAAAAACGATTATTAGACTTATTACAAGATAATCAACAAAATTATTATGAATTGTTTGTTTTTTTCCTTGATCCTGATGTTTCTAGCTTTGAGAAAGAGAAAAAGGCTAGAGATTTTCTTGCTAAAGAGATAGATAAACTAGAGATGAAGGAAATAGATTTTCCTTCGGATATCAATTTGATTAAGGCATGGTGTGAAAACGATAATAAAAAAAATTGTCAGGAATTTCAGGCGTATTTAAATCGTAGACAATCTGGTCAAGATAGAGAGTATTTTAAGAACGTCGCTCAGGCATTTGAGTTTTTAATAAAGGTGTCTCCAACCAAAAAAGTAGACGGTGCATGGCTATATAGCTCAGTGCATTATTGGAATGATCCTATTTTTCATGAATTAATTATTACTTATCTCGAAGAGCTTGGGTTAGGTGAGCCAAAAGCAAACCATGTCTGTATCTATGATGACCTTTTACGCAGTCTAGGGCTAGACAGTTTCGATCTGCTTTTAGAAGACGAGTATTATCATCAAGCAGTTGTGCAGCTTGCTCTGGGTTATGCGCCTCCTGAGTTTATTCCCGAGATTGTGGGTTTTAATTTAGGCTATGAGCAGTTACCACTGCATCTTTTAATTTCCAATTATGAGCTTGCTGAATTAGGTATTGATTCTAAATACTTTAATCTTCATATCACTATCGACAATATTGACAATGGTCATGCCTATAAAGCCATTAAAGTTATTGAAGATATTTATAATAAATATAGAGATAAAGAACTATTCTTGACCAAGCTAAAACATGGTTTTGCCCTTAATAATCATGGGGTATCCTCTTCAAACATTATAAAAAATTTAAATACTGAAGACTTTGTCCATAGAATTTTCAAAAGAAAGGCGCTTGTCGGTCAGTTAATTCATAACGAAACCAGACAGTTTGGGTGCAAGACCATTAATCAATGGTTATCCAATCCCGATGACATTGCAGGTTTAATCACTCATTTAACTGATCACAAATGGATTAAGTTTAATACCGACCCTGAACAGAGCGTATTCTGGCGAATGATTAATGAAGAAAATGGAAAAATGTTTGGGGTGTTTAACCCTGTAGAGCGCCAAATTATTCATGACTGGATTGCTGGTAGTGATCATTCTTCTAGCTTCTTGGCATACAGCAGAGAACTAAAGAATAGCCAGCGTATTCAGGACTATTTATTTAGTTATATCTCGGATGGCGAACTTGATGCACTACAAGAGCGCGTCCAACAATCAAATGACCTTGCCATAAAAATTTGTAAACTTACTCCGTTTCTTGCCCCAGATTCTCATCATAAAAGTATTGGTCTTTGGAGTACTCGTAAATACGTAGAACTCCTTTTTCCTTATTTAGGTACGTTTAAAAACTAGTTTTATAAACGTTTTCTACTTCAACCCCAAGTTTAACTTTCAAAAACATAGGTAATGGACATGAACGACAATACTAAATCAACCAATAAAACAAGTGAAATGGCTGGTGCCGATGCAGCAAATAATAAAGCCAATACTACCCAGAAAACTGAACAGTTAGACACAGTTAGAGATGATGCAACTAATGAAGCTTTAACCACAAATCAGGGGGTTAAAATAGCGGATAACCAAAATAGCTTAAGAGCGGGTATTCGTGGCTCGACTTTATTGGAAGATTTCATTTTAAGAGAAAAAATCACCCACTTTGACCATGAGCGTATACCTGAGCGTATTGTGCATGCGCGTGGTGTAGGGGCACATGGTTATTTTCAGGCATATGAAGGAAACGAACGTTTAACCAAAGCTGGATTCTTGACAGACCCAACTATTCAGACGCCTATTTTTGTACGTTTTTCAACAGTCCAAGGGCCTCGTGGTTCAGCCGATACTGTCCGTGATATTCGCGGTTTTGCCATTAAGTTTTATACCCAAGAAGGTAACTTCGACTTGGTAGGAAATAACGCACCTGTCTTTTTTGTGCAAGACGGGATTAAATTTCCAGACTTTGTACATGCGGTAAAACCTGAACCGGACACAGAGATCCCAACAGGTGCAACTGCGCATGATACTTTCTGGGATTTTGTATCTTTAGTGCCCGAGTCAGCACATGCTGTAATTTGGGCGATGTCAGACCGTGCGATTCCTCGTAACTTACGTTCGATCCAAGGTTTTGGTGTGCATACGTTCCGTTTAATTAATGCTGAAGGTAAATCACATTTTGTGAAATTTCACTGGACACCAAAACAAGGTTTGAGTGCGCTGGTATGGGATGAAGCTCAAAAACTTGCGGGTAAAGATCCGGATTTCCACCGTCGTGATCTTTATGAAGCAATTGAGCAAGGTTTTTATCCAGAATGGGAACTCGGTGTGCAGATTGTCGAAGAAGAAGATGAAATGAACTTTGACTTCGATTTGCTGGACCCAACAAAAATTATTCCTGAAGAATTAGTACCTGTTACGCCAATTGGTCGATTCGTTTTAAATAGAAATGTAGACAACTTCTTTGCTGAAACAGAGCAGGTAGCTTTCTGTCCGGGTCATGTAGTACCTGGTATTGATTTTACAGATGACCCACTTTTACAAGCCCGTCTATTTTCATACACAGATACCCAGTTAAGCCGTTTAGGCGGACCAAACTTCCACCAAATTCCGATTAACAAACCTGTGTGTCCATTCCATAACAATCAACGTGATGGTATTCATCAGCATACCATTCATAAAGGACAGGCTGCATATCAACCAAACTCAATTGATGGAAATTGGCCAGTAGAAACACCGCCAGCGGCATCAAATGGTGGTTTTGAAAGTTATCCTGAAAAAATTAGTGGACATAAACTTCGTCAAAGAAGTGAGACGTTCTCTGATTATTTCTCTCAACCGCGACTATATTACAAAAGCCTTGCACCGCATGAACAAAAACATGTGGTCGATGCCTATACTTTTGAATTAAGTAAAGTTCAAAGAAAGCATATTCGTGAGCGTCAAGTTCAACAAATTTTGGCTAATATCGACTTAGATTTGGCACGCCAAGTAGGGGCAAATTTAGGTATTGAAGTGCCTGACTTAACCCTAAACTATAAGAAAACAGCAGTTGAAAAATCTGCCAAGTTATCTTTTTTAGCTTTCCCACCTGAAGATATTCAAGGTAGAAAAGTTGCCGTACTTATCCATAACATGGTGAAGTCTGACGCATTAGAAGCTATTAAAAACTGGGCAATTAAAGAAGGCGTAATCCTTCACTTACTAGCGCCGAGCTTGGCTCCAGTCAAAGATCATAAAGATAACGTTATTGTGGCTGATGGCATGCAAATGTCTGAGCCTTCAATTGCCTATGATGCGGTAATTATTCCGGATGGCGATAACCTAAATACGGTTATGCAAGACGGGGTAGCTCGCCATTACTTACTCGAAGCTTATAAGCACTTAAAGCCAATCGTATTTTTAGGTAATAAATCTGATTTGCTTGAACCATTAGGTTTAGTGGCGGATGAAGGAACTTTAATTGAAGATGAGTTCCAGCATGTTGCGGAAAAATTTAAGAACCTGATTAAAGCACACCGTGTTTGGTCACGAGAACAAATAGCCGCACATGTACCGGCTTAAATAAAAAAAGCCCTGAAAGTTTAAACGCTTTCAGGGCTTTTTCTAACTTATGTTATTAGCCATTAACAATTTGACCGCCATTTACATGAATAACCTGACCTGTAATATAACTTGCATCATCTGAGGCAAGGAAAAGATAAGCAGGTGCGACTTCACTTGGCTGACCCATTCTACCCATTGGGGTATCTTTACCAAACTTTTCGACAGTTTCAGCATCGAAACTACTTGGAATAAGGGGAGTCCAGATTGGGCCTGGTGCAACACCATTTACACGAATACCTTTTTTCTGCTTCATTAAATTGTTCGATAGACTACGAGTAAAAGAGGTAATTGCACCTTTAGTACTTGCATAGTCAATCAACTCATCATGACCTTGGTAACTGGTAATACTGGTGGTGTTAATAATGCTATCGCCTTCCTCCATATAAGGAATGGCTTCTTTGGTTAAATAAAACATGGCAAAAATATTTGTTTTAAATGTTTTTTCTAATTGTTCATTACTAATACTTTCAATTTCTTTTTGTTGATATTGCACACCCGCATTATTTACTAAAATATTAATTTTACCAAAATGCTGTAGAACCTTATCAATATTTTGTTTTGCAAGGTCTGGATCGGAAATATCACCTTTTAATAAAAGACATTGTTGTCCTTCCTTTTCAATAAGCTGTTTAGTAATTTCGGCATCTTGGTCTTCTTCAAGGTACAGTACAGCAATATCGGCACCTTCACGGGCAAATAGTACGGCAACTGAACGGCCTATACCGCTATCACCACCGCTAATGACGGCAACTTTGCCTTTTAGTTTTTCACTGCCTTTATGAGATGCTTTAATAATTTCTGGTTCAGGATGCATTTTCTCCTGATCACCTGGTTGATGAGGTTGAACTTGTGCAGGAACTTCTGATGGATACTGATTCGTTGTATTTTCCATGTCTAGACTACCTCTATTTAATTTTCAGTCCCTCTATATTGGTTAATCTGCACGTGAATATGAGTAAATAGTCTTTTTTAAAAAGTTGTCTTTGTTATTTTATATATAAGGATGTAAAAAAATATAACATATCAAGTTAGGTTAGATAATATCTAATAACTTAACCTTGTTTTTATCAATCATACTTTCAACAATTGATCGATTACCTGTATCATTTAGCCAATTTTCTATAGGTATATAATTAGATAAATCTAAAATTTCTTTTATTACTGTTTCCGCTTCGACTATATTTTTTAAGTCATCTTTATTTTTACTGTTTTTAACAACTGTATTATCTAGTAATTTTTTTATATCTTCCGTTTCAATATTTTTTGATTTAATAATATACAAGTCTCTCTGAAAAGGATGGCTTGCGTGAGGCGGGTCTAATCTATAGCTCCATTCTTGGTTATAATCTTGCCAAGAATTTTTTATTTGAATATTACTGAGTAAGATTTCAGGTACAGAAATATGAATATATTGTAGCGTTGAGTGTGTATGAATAGGTTGCATCATTCTTTTCTCACAAATATTATATATTAATTTTAAATCTTGATTTTAATCACTCAAGTAAAGTTTTTATGCAAAAGTAATAGTTTATGTTATTGTTTTTAAATAATTTTAATTATATTTTAGGTTTGTTTCTTCAATAGTGAAGATGTTTTTGTTTTTTATTGATTTGTACGTTATGAAAGTTTGTGTTATTTAGCCTGAATTTTTAAATGCATTTGTAAAAATATATTGTTATGTAGGTTTGAGTAATAATAAGTATGGTGAGTATTTAAAAAGTAAAATTAGCTAATAATTGATAAATATTTTAACTAAGAAAATCTTCATTTAAATAATGATGTTAGAGTTTTTATTTGAAATTTAAATTATATACATTTAAAAAGATTGAAACATAGCATGGGTATAAAAATATTTTAAATCTCTTATCTTAAATTTATCCGTTCAATAAAAGCGGTAGCGACTTATAATTTTAATATAGGAAGATATAACTATGGCTAATACTAGATATGAAGATGATAACAATAGTTCAGGTACTTCAAATCGTGGATTTGCAAGTATGGATCCTGAAAGAGTCAGAGAAATAGCCAGTAAAGGTGGGCGAGCTGCACATGCCAGTGGCAATGCGCATGAATTTACTTCAGAAGAAGCTCGTGAAGCTGGCCGTGCTGCACATGCCAGTGGTAACGCACATGAATTTACCTCAGAAGAGGCTCGTGAAGCTGGTGCTTTAAGTCATAAAAACGATGATCGTAATGGTCGTGGTCGCAGCCGTTATGATGACGACGAAGATGATGACCGCGGCCGTTCAAGCGGTCGAGGCCGTGGCCGCAGTCGTTATGATGATGACGACGAAGATGATGATCGCGGTCGCTCAGGCGGTCGAGGCCGTGGCCGCAGTCGTGATGACGACGATGAAGATGATGATCGCGGTCGCTCAGGCGGTCGAGGCCGTGGTCGCAGTCGTGATGACGACGATGAAGATGATGATCGCGGTCGTTCGGGCGGTCGAGGCCGTGGTCGCAGTCGTGATGACGACGATGAAGATGATGATCGCGGTCGTTCGGGCGGTCGAGGTCGTGGTCGCAGCCGCCGTGATGATGACGATGAAGATGATGATCGCGGTCGCTCAGGTGGCCGAGGTCGTGGTCGCAGCCGTTATGATGACGACGATGAAGATGATGATCGCGGTCGTTCGGGCGGTCGAGGTCGTGGTCGCAGCCGTCGTGACGATGACGACGAAGATGATGATCGTGGCCGTTCAGGTGGCCGAGGCCGTGGTCGCAGCCGTTATGATGACGACGAAGATGATGATCGTGGCCGTTCAGGTGGCCGAGGCCGTGGTCGCAGCCGTCGTGACGATGACGACGAAGATGATGATCGTGGCCGTTCAGGTGGCCGAGGCCGTGGTCGCAGTCGTTATGATGACGACGATGAAGATGATGACCGTGGCCGTTCAGGTGGCCGAGGCCGTGGTCGCAGCCGTCGTGATGATGATGACGAAGATGATGATCGCGGTCGTTCAGGTGGTCGAGGCCGTGGCCGCAGTCGTTATGATGATGACGATGAAGATGAAGATCGTGGTCGTTCAGGTGGCCGAGGCCGTGGTCGCAGCCGTCGTGATGACGATGACGACGATGATGACCGCCGTGGCCGTTCAGATGGTCGTGGCCAGAACTCTCGTAATCAAAAACGCGATGCTTATGGACGCTTTACGTCTTAAGCAAACAGTTTTTGAGAATAAAGGAGGCATTATGCCTCCTTTATTTTTATTATTTTAAACTTATGAATGGGTAAGGGGATGTAAGCCTTTTACAATATCTGTGAATTCTGAGCCATTTAACCAAAATGATTTCTTTAAAAATAGTGTCGTCATAATACTTTCGGCTGCTTCACTTTCCGGATTTTCACAGAAAATTCCATAGCTTTCGCCTAATACCGCATCATTTTCAATAAGACGGATATAGTAAGCATGTTGTTCATCTGCATAACCTAAAACTGCATCACGTTGATTTTTCATTTCGCATGTCTCCATACCAAAAACTGAATCTAACTCATATTTAAGTGTTCAGAATTTCATTGATAAAAATCAAAACAGTCAGTAATAAGGACTATTTCACAATAGGTTTTGATTCTCTTCAACTTACCATTTCCGTTTTAACATCCCTGTTAAAAGCAAAATGGATTAAAATCTGATCATGAAATTTATTGTTATGCAAAAAAAATATTTCGTCAACTTGAAAATGTAACTTTTTCAAGTTACATTGTCTGTGTAGGATTTGAACGGTGAAATGGAGGCGATATGCCAAAGAAGAAAGAATTCGAGCATGGCGGTGCACGGGAAAACGCCGGCCGTAAAGCACAGTTCAATGAACCCACTAAAGTGATTCGTGTTCCTGAATCTCAAGTCAACTTTATCAAAAATTGGTTGCTGAATAATGTCAAAACCGATAACCAGACAGATTTCACTTCAAAACTAAAGATACAGCAGGTCCATCCGAACAACGATAAAATTTACCATATTCCTTTGGCGACAGAACGTGTTGCTGCGGGTTTCCCATCACCAGCGCAAGACGATATTGAGCAAGCACTCGATTTAAATGAATATTTAATTAGAAATGAAAATGCCACCTTTATTGTCAAAGCCAATTCGTTGTCTATGTTAGATGCCGGAATTGATATTGATGATCCGCTTATTGTGGACCGTAGTATTCCTGCTAAATCGGGCGATATTGTGATTGCACTTATCGACAATGATTTCACTGTTAAGCGCTTAATGATTGATACCCAATTTCAGCCCCCTAAAGTGTGGCTAAAAGCAGAAAACCCTGATTATCAAAATATTTATATTGAAGAGGGGCAAGAACTGGTGATTTGGGGAGTCGTGACCTATAACCTCAAACGAATGAGATAAATTTTTCTTATATTTATTATTTAAGTTACCGACCCGAAAAGTGAGTCAGTAACTTTTTCCTAAATGACTTTTAAATTTGTCCAATCAATAAACATGTTGCGATAACAACCATCAAACCGCCCGAAAAACGGCCCACTAACTGTGCTGCTTGTGGTCTGGTTTTCAAAATAGCCTCTGAACCATAACCCACCATTAAGTAAATAATCGCGCAGCTAATCATGTGCACAACACCGAAGGCAAGAATCTGTGTAGTTACGGACCATGAAGCAGTCGTGTCAATAAATTGAGGAAGCAGGGCTAAAAAGAGCAAAAAAACTTTCGGGTTTAATCCACTCACGTAAACGCCTTTGGTTGCCCAACTTAACCATGACTGAGCCTTTTCAGAATCAGACTCGTTCGGAGTTGGAGGGGTGAGTAATAAATTTATTCCCATCCATAATAAATAAGCAGAACCCGCAACAGTAAGGATCATCAGAGCAGTTGGGTTATTTGCTACAAGCATACCAACACCAGCCGCTACCAATAAAATCGTAATAAAGTGCCCAAATAGCATACCTGCAACAGCGGGTACGACGACTTTACCCTTAATACCTGCGGAAATGGCGTAGGCCCAGTCTGCCCCTGGCGTAATAATAAAAAGAATGGAGACACTCCAAAATGCAATAAAAATGTTAAAAGCCATATGCTTATCTCGGCAAACTATTTTCCAAAGGTTTCGCCCGTGGTTTAGAAAAAATCCCTATTTATTCGAGCTTGTTGAAAATAATATGCTCATGTATTTAGAATGTGCTTTTAAATGTTTGCTCATATCACATACATTTGGGGTAAATTTTTCTAAATGGATCGCATAGATAAAAAGATTCTTGCTGAATTGCAATTAAATGGCCGATTATCTATCACTGAGTTGGCAGAAAAAGTTGGTTTGAGCATTTCACCTTGTCATAGACGAGTGAAGGCTTTAGAAGAGTCGGGAGCTATCAAAGGCTATCGGGCAGAGCTCGACCCAAACTTAGTCGGTTTTGAGTTTTCAGCAATTGTTTTTATTACGCTTAAAGAAGGCGATAAACAGGCGGTTGAGAAGTTTGAAAATGCCGTGATTGAGATTCCGCAAATTATTCAGGCGCAGCGTTTGTTTGGTGAACCTGACTATTTACTCCATGTTGTCGCTAAAGATTTACCGGCTTTTCAGCGTTTATATGACGAAAAATTATCTGCTATTCCAAGTGTGCAACGGCTCATCTCAACCATTGTGATGAAAGATGTGGTGCCTGAGCGTTTATTTCCGATTGGCTAAATCATCAGATGTAAAAAAGAAGCTTTAAAGCTTCTTTTTTTAATTGGTAAAGGGGGCTAAGCATCGAGTGTTTTACACAAAGAACAAATTGTACCGTTATGTTTGTGAGAGAACATAATATCTGGACGCTCATAGCCTTGCTCACATACGCGGCAGTGATAAACAGTTGCTACTGGTGTACCTTCAGCATCGTAACGTGGTTCTTTAACGCCGTCATCGTGTGACTTGATGTAGTATTTTCCTTTGGTTAGTAGGCCCATGATTGGTGTTAATACAAAGGCAAGTACAAGCGCAATAATTGGAGAGTAAGGCGCTAGGAAACTACCCAGTAAGCCGAAGAATGCTGCAATTGATAAGCCTGCTGATACAAGGAACGCAACCATACCAACAGGGTTTACGTTGTAGAGCATGTCACGGCGGTATTCCGGTTCTTTTGGTGAAAGTTTTAAAACATATTTGTTGATCGAAATATCTGTTGCAACCACCACCACCCAAGCAATCGCAAAGTTTGAATAGAATCCTAAGATTTTACCCAATACCGCAAACATGTTGCCTTCCATCAAAGCAAGCGCAATTGCCAAGTTTACGATCACAAAGACAATACGCCCCGGATAATGTTTGCTAATACGAGTGTAGGCACTTGTCCATGCAAGGGAACCAGAGTAAGCATTGGTCACATTAATTTTAATTTGAGAAATAACCACTAAAATAACCGCGAGTGTTAAAGCAGCCCAACCCGGAAGCATGTCATGAAACGCTGCATTAAACTGTTGAACAGGTTCAGTGCTGTTTACGCCCGGTATTTTAGTAAGTAAATAGAAACCTAAAAATGCCCCAATAATTTGTTTGATCGCTCCTAAAATTACCCAGCCTGGACCCGCTGAAATAACCGCGGCCCACCATGCTTTGCTATTTTCTTTTGTTTTTGCAGGCATGAAGCGTAGGTAGTCAATTTGCTCACCGATTTGCATGATTAAAGATAAGCATATACCCGCACCAAGCATAATCGCTGCCATATCTGCAGGTGCAAAACCTTCATGACCTGTAAACGTTGCAAACTGGCTAACCAAGGTAGGTTCTTGGTAAATCAGATAGGCCACAGGACCAATCATTAGAACGAGCCAAAGTGGGGTAGTCCAGACTTGTAATTTACTTAAGGCTTTCATGCCATAAATGACGAGTGGAATGACCATAATGGTTGAGATGAGATAACCAGCCCATAGCGGAATGCCTAAACCGAGTAATAACCCTTGCGCCATGATTGAACCTTCAAGGGCAAAGAAAATAAAGGTGAAACTGGCGAAAATGATACTGGTTAGGACCGAACCGATATAACCAAAACCTGCACCGCGGGTAATCAAGTCAAGGTCGATGTTATAGCGCGCTGCGTAGTAGGCTAAAGGAATGCCGGTTAAGAAGATAATAATTGCTGCAAATAAAATGGAGAAAACAGCATTGGTTGTTCCGTAAGACATACCAATACTGGCGCCAATAGAAAAGTCAGCAAGATAGGCAATACCACCAAGTGCAGTAATAGCAACAACTTTGGGACTCCAGCGCCGAAAGCTGTGTGGAGCATAACGTAAAGTATAATCTTCTAAGGTTTCATTCACTGCTTTTTGTGAATCTGTACCTTGCACAGTGTCCAGATTTGGATGTTCAGATACACTCATAACATCAATCTCCCAATCATTTTCGGTCAATCAACACAAATATTGATCATTGCTTTTTGATGGTTTTGAGTGTGTGATTTTTGGGAAAAATTGAAAATACGTTATTTTGCGTATATGTGCGTATTAGAAAAAATCGCCATGATAAATGACTTTTGGCATAAGGATTGCTGGGTTTAATGCAGCCATATGCCAAACATGAGTGTTATGCCAGATTCTTCACGCCCCCAACAAGCGCCACAACGTGTGATCAAAACACGCCGTGAATATAATATTTGGGTGGCAGATGAAAGTATTGAAGATTATGCGCTTCGATATGCACCGACCTCAGTCCGTAAGTGGTCACCTTGGACGGTGACTAATACTGCAATTTCGACAGTCAGCTTTTTGGCTATGGAAGCAATTGGGGCAACCATGCTTTGGCAGTATGGCTTTAGCAATGCAGTATGGGCAGCAATTGTCGTATGTACCATCATATTTTTAACCAGTTGGCCGATTAGTTATTACGCCGCAAAATATAATGTAGACGTCGATTTGCTTACTCGTGGTGCAGGTTTCGGCTACATTGGCTCGACCATTACGTCTCTGATTTATGCCAGCTTTACCTTTATTCTGCTTGCGTTTGAAGCCGCCATTATGGCGATGGCACTTGAGCTTGCCTTAGGCATTCCGCAAGTTATTGGTTACTTAATTTCTGCCTTAGTGATTTTGCCTTTAGTGGTCAAAGGCATTGGTTTTATTAATAAAGTTCAGACCATCACTCAGCCAATCTGGCTCTTATTGCTGTTATTACCATGGTTTTTTGTACTTTGGAAACAGCCACAAATTTTAAGTAATAGCTTGCATTTTGTTGGAGCGGTTTCAAACTCGACCGATTTTAATCTGTATTACTTTGGTGCGGCGTGCACTCTTATTTTTTCATTTGTGATCCAAATTGGTGAGCAAGCCGACTATTTACGTTTTTTACCGCAAAAAGAAAAGAACAGAACCGCATGGCGTTTTGCCGTTTTTTTAGGTGGCCCATCTTGGATTATTTTTGGATTTCTAAAAGTTTTAATGGGCATGCTGCTGATGGTGTTGGCTTTTCAGCTGTTTATTCCTGTCTCTGAACTAGACAATCCGACTTATTTGTATTGGGTCGCCTACCAACAGTTTATTCCAAACCCTCAGCTTGCTTTAATCCTGACTTTAGCACTGGTTTGCTTGGCGCAAATTAAAATTAATATGACCAACGCTTATGCTGGCTCATTGGCATGGTCAAACTTTTTTGCCCGCTTGACTCATAGCCATCCGGGGCGGATTGTCTGGCTTCTTTTTAACGTTTTTATTGCCATTGTTTTGATGGAAATGGGAATTAGCCATGCGGTTGAACGTATTTTGGGACTATATAGCAATATCGCTTTGGCATGGATTGGTGCCGTCGTTGCCGATTTAATTATCTGTAAGCCTTTAGGTCTAAGTCCGAAAGGAATTGAATTTCGTCGTGCTTATTTATACGACATTAACCCTGTAGGTGTGGGTGCTTTACTGATTGCTTCAGTGCTATCGATGCTGAGTTATTTGGGCTTTTTGGGACTCATGGCGAAAGGCTTAGCGAGTTTCATTGCTTTAGGAAGTGCTGTGTTATGTGTTCCTGTCATTGCTTACTTAACCAAAGGCAAATATTACATTGCACGCCAGCCTGAAAAAATTCAAGCGACTTCGGTTGCAAATTGTGTTGTGTGTGAACGGGACTATGAACTTGCCGATTTGGCGGGTTGCCCAGCCTATAACGGTACGATTTGTTCTCTATGCTGTTCACTTGAAGCCCGCTGTCACGATTTATGTAAACCCGATGCGCGTTGGTCGGTACAACTCAAAAAAGCCATTTGGCACTATTTACCAGAACGTTGGGCTAGCCGTTTAAACAGCAGGGTCAGTTTGTATTTATTGCTGACTTTAGGGCTGTCTATTGTTCTGGCAGTGAGTTTAAGTCTGGTTTATATCCAAGAAAAAACCTATTTAGAAACCATTAATGCGGCAGCCGTTCCGCAGTTATTTACGCTGTTTGTAAAAATCTACACCATTTTATTTCTATTGATGAGTGTTGCTGCGTGGTGGTTAGTGTTAAACGATGAAAGTCGTCGTAATGCTGAAATTGAGACACATCAACAAACAGCATTATTGATTGATGAAATTGCTGCCCATGAAGCCACTTCAAAAGACTTACAAGATGCCAGAACAGCAGCAGAACGGGCCAATGATGCAAAAAGCCGTTATGTCATTGGCATTAGCCACGAACTACGGACACCTCTAAATAGTATTTTGGGTTATAGCCAATTACTTCAAAAACAAGAGCAACTCTCTGAACAAGGAAAAATGGCGCTCGGTGTGATTAGCCGCAGTGGTCAACATCTGACTTCACTGATTGACGGTTTACTAGATTTAGCACGAATCGAAACAGGTAAAATTTCTTTAAATGTAGTGGATGTCCATTTCCCGAATTTTATTGAACAGATTATTCAAATGTTTCAGCCACAGTTTGAACAGAAGAATTTACAGTTTGTTTATGAAATTGGAGAGAACTTACCGCACTATGTTCGTACCGACAAAAAACGCTTAGAGCAAGTGCTCATCAATTTGCTGGGCAATGCTTTAAAGTTTACAACGAGCGGCACAATTACTTTGAAAGTCGAGTACCGTTTCCAAACGGCTTATTTTGAAATTAGAGATACGGGCTGTGGTATTGCCGAGGCAGATTTAGAGCGAATCTTTAATCCGTTTGAACGGGGCAGCAATGTAGTGCAAGGCGGATTTACCGGAACAGGGCTCGGACTTCCAATTGTAAAATTATTGATTGATTTACTTGGTGGCCAGCTATCTGTGACTAGTCAGCTCAATCAGGGTTCACAATTTAAGATTAAGTTTTACTTACCTTCAAAAGAAGTAGTTCATCCAATTTCTAATGTTTATTCCAACCAGATCACGGGTTATCAAGGCGAGCGAAAACGAATTTTGGTTGTCGATAATGAAGCGGTGGACCGAGGTTTAGTTGCTAATTTTCTCAAACCATTAGGGTTTATAATTGAAGAAGCCGAGTCAGGCATTGACTGTTTAAGACGAGTACCTATTTTCCAACCTAATCTGATTTTGATGGATTTAAATATGCCTTTGATGGGCGGGTGGGAAACAGCACGATTATTACGTCAGAATAATATTACCAATGTGCCGATCTTAATTATTTCAGCGAATGCAGGCGAGCGCGAAGTCAATCCACAAGATGCAGTCTTAAGTGAAGACTTTATGTTAAAACCAATCGACCTCAATTTGTTGCTCAGTAAAATTGGGGACAAGTTAGGTTTGATATGGATCGATTCCAAATCAGATGTAAACCTTGAAAATAATGAAGTTCAAGCATTGGATGTAAAAGTGTTTAAGCAAGAGCAAGCTACTGTTCATACGCCAATCCAGCAACCAGAAAATAATGATTTGCTCGATTTGCTCGATTTGCCGCAAAGCTTGCAACAATTAAATGATTTGATTGGGCAGGGTTACATTCGAGGAATTCAACAGACTTTAACGCAATGTCGTCAAAATTTTCCAGAGCATAATGAGTTATGGGAACAGCTTGAACAGGCTATTCAAAAGTTTGATTTAAAACACGCCCAACGGTTAATTCAGGATAAGCAATGAGTACGCAACATGTTTCTTTTCAGCAAGCTTCGCCAAATGAGCAGGCTGTTATTCTGATTGTGGATGATGTGCCGGAAAATCTGGGCTTGCTACATGAAAGTCTGGATCAGGCAGGTTATCGCGTGCTTGTCACAACTGATGGGTTGAGTGCTATTGAAATTGCCCACCGATGCTTACCAGATATGATTTTGCTTGATGGCAATATGCCACATATGGATGGTTTTGAAAGTTGCATACAGCTTAAAGCAAGTCCAATTACGCAGTTTATTCCCGTCATTTTTATGACAGGCTTGTCTGAAACAGAGCATATTGTGCGTGGTTTTCAGGTCGGAGGGGTGGACTATGTAACCAAGCCACTGAATATTGAAGAAGTATTAGCAAGAGTAAAAACACATTTGGCACATGCCAAACTATTGCAACAACAAAAACAGGTGATTGATGCAACGGAAACAGCCATTCTTGCGCTAGATGTTCACGGTAAAATTGTTTGGAAAACTCAAAAGGCTAGTGATCTACTAAATCAATATTTACCTGAATTAGAAGGTTTTGAAGCAGGCTTAAAAGCTTGGTTTTCAGACTTAGAGCATGAAAAAGACCCCAAAAAATTAACCAGCTGTTCTTATTCAACACCATCTCAGCAATTACAGCTTTTATTACTTACACCGTGGGAGACCGAGCCAAGTGTGGCAAAAAATTATCTCATCCAGATCAAGACATCTACACCTGCCTTGGAAATGAATGATATTTTGAAATATTGCCCACAGTTGACTCAACGTGAGGCAGAAGTCATGCACTGGTTGTTGTTAGGGAAAACCAATAAGGATATTGCAGAAATTTTGGAGCTGAGTCCACGGACGGTGAATAAGCATCTAGAGCATGTTTTTGAAAAACTTTGTGTTGAAAACCGAACTGCTGCGGTGGCGCATATTAATAGCTTGGTGCAAGAGTTTCACTAATTTAAGTGAAGATTGTATTTAAAAAGCATACAGACTCAATGCTAAAAATAGGCTATTTTTTTACAGTTAAATTTGTTCTTATAGATAAAGATATATAAAGTCATTTTTAAATAAATACGATTTGTAATATGAGGAATTCATTGTGAATATTCAACAAAAAGATGATACAAAACACGGCAGCTTTAGCTTACTTGATGGTGAAACCGTTGCAGGCGAAATGACTTATACATGGGCAGGCGAAAGCATGCTAATTATTGATGCCACAGATGTAAACGAAAATTATCGTGGACAAGGCGTAGGTCGCCAATTACTTGATGCTTTGGTGGCTTTTGTTCGTGAAAAAGACGTAAAAGTAATTCCGCTTTGCCCATATGCTAAATCGGTTTTTGATAAAGACCCAAGTATTGGTGATGTACTTAGAAAATAAGCAATAGCTTAAAAATCATTTAATAAAAATCGGGCCTTGGTGTCCGATTTTTATTGGCTTTATTATTTATCTTTGTTTTAGTGAATATGTTTTAAGCAGTTGTATTCAACTGATTTGAAGGTTTTCGATTGCCAAATCGAATTTATCAAACTTATAGAAAAGCTTATCTAATAAAAATAGTTTTAGACCAATTGGGAAAAAAATAAACTTGTTACACAAATATTTAATGGCTGACGAAAGCTAAATATTTATAACGTTTTAATATTATTTGTTGGAATTTTCCTTGAACTGGCAGTATATCCATAGTGTGTTGCCGCAATTTTTCTCTGCAACTTTGACCACGCTGAAAATTTCAATTATCAGCATTATTTTGGCGATTATTGTAGGGCTAATTTGCAGCATTTTAATCACATATCGCGTGCGGGTGCTAAATAGAATTGCCCAGTTCTATATTGAGTTATCTCGAAATACCCCTTTATTAATTCAACTGTTCTTTTTGTATTACGGTTTGCCAAAGCTCGGTATCAAAATCGATGGTTTCACTTGCGGTGTGATCGGATTGACTTTTTTAGGCGGAAGCTATATGGCCGAAGCATTCCGAGCAGGTTTGCAGTCGGTGGCCAAAGGGCAGATTGACTCAGCAAAAAGTATTGGTCTACAACCGACTCAAATTTTTAGATATGTCATTTTCCCTCAAGCGCTTGCCATTTCAATTCCGGCAATAGGGGCAAATTGCCTATTTCTAATTAAAGAAAGTTCTGTGGTGAGTGCCATTGCTGTCGTTGAGCTGCTTTTTGTCACCAAAGACTTAATTGGCATGGACTATAAAACTACGGAAGCTTTGTTTTTACTCATCATGGCTTATCTGATTATTTTATTGCCCGTGTCTATTTTAACCAGTTATCTGGAGCACAAAAGTCGGAAGGTGAGCCATGGAACTTGATTATCTATTTCAAGCGAGTCACCTCGAACGTTTAATGTGGGGACTTTGGGCAACGGCAAAAATTGCTTTTATTTCGGTGTTTTTTTCTGCAATTTTTGGCACAGTTTTCGGCGTCATTATGACTTCTAAAAACATAGTCGTTAAATCGCTGTGCCGCCTGTATCTAGAAGCCATTCGAATCATTCCAATTTTAGTTTTGCTGTTCGTGTTTTATTTCGGCTTTGCGACATGGTTTAACTGGCAGTTTTCAGCAATGTGGGTGTGTGTTGTTGTGTTTGTTTTATGGGGTACGGCAGAAATGGGCGATTTGGTTCGTGCAGCCATTACTTCAATTGATCAGCATCAACGCGATTCGGCCTATGCTCTTGGACTAACTCATGTTCAAGCTTTGATCTATGTCATTTTTCCGCAAAGTCTAAAACGAGTAACACCAGGCGCGATTAATTTGTTTACTCGAATGGTGAAAACCAGCTCTTTGGCAGTCCTGATTGGTGTGGTTGAGGTCATTAAAGTTGGCCAGCAAATTATTGAAAATTCGCTGTTGACCGTGCCGAGCGCTTCTCTTTGGATTTATGGCTTTATTTTTATTTTGTATTTTCTGATTTGCTATCCCTTATCTCGTTTGGCAGCACATTTAGAAAAGGTCTGGGGGTAATTATGCCTTTGTTATCGATACAACAATTACAGAAATCATTTGCACAAAGTCATATTTTACAGGGCATTGATCTGGATGTAGAACAAGGAGAGGTGGTTGTTATTTTAGGCCCATCGGGCTGCGGTAAAAGTACCTTATTGCGCTGTATTAACGGCTTAGAACCGATTCAGGGTGGCGAGATTCGTTTAACTGGCTCAGGTGTGCTCGGTAAAGATATGGACTGGACTAATGCTCGTCAAAAAATTGGCATGGTTTTTCAGAACTATGAGCTATTTGGGCATATGAACGTCATTGACAACATTTTGCTTGGACCACTCAAAGTACAAAAACGCCATCGCGATGAAGCAGAACAAGTAGCAGATGAGTTGCTAAAGCGAGTGGGATTGTTTGAGCGGAAACTTGATTATCCACGACAACTTTCTGGTGGACAAAAACAGCGTATAGCCATTGTCCGTTCACTGGTCATGCAACCTCAAGTGATTTTACTTGATGAAATTACCGCTGCGCTTGATCCGGAAATGGTTAGGGAAGTGCTCGATGTAGTACTGAAATTGGCGAATGAAGGAATGACCATGTTGATTGTGACACATGAGATGTCCTTTGCACGCAAGGTTGCCGACCGCATTATTTTTATGGATAAGGGCAAGATTATTGAACAGGCTTCACCAGAAGAATTTTTTGAACAGCCGAAAACAGAACGAGCGAAAGCTTTCTTAAATATTTTGTCGTACTAAATTTTTATTATTTGAATCATGAGGAAGTGAATGTTTAAACGTAATTCAATAAAAATATTAAGCAGTTTTGCTGTTGCTGGGGTTTTATTAACTGCATGTAGTAAAACACCATCAACTGAACAGGCAAGTAATGCTCAAGAAGACCATTCTTTAGAACAAGTCAAAAAAAATGGAGTTCTACGCGTTGCTGTTTTTGCTGATGATCCGCCGTTTGGTTATGTAGATAGTGCGGGGAATAATCAGGGCTTTGATGTGGCTCTAGCAAAACGGGTGACTAAAGATTTGCTTGGTGATGAAAAGAAAGTTGAGTTTATTGTGACTGAAGCTTCAAATCGGGTGGAGTTTTTAAAATCAAATCGTGCCGATGTGGTGTTCGCGACGTTTACAGTAACGCCTGAACGTAAGGAAGTTGTAGATTTTGCCGAGCCTTATTTAAAAGGTGCTTTTGGTATTGTTTCGCCTAAAGCCAAACCGATTACTGACATTGCCCAATTAGAAGGTAAGACCTTAATCGTAAATAAAGGCACAAGTTCAGATACCTACTTTACCAAGCATTATCCAAAAGTAAATTTACTCAAGTTTGAAAGAAACTCGGATGCTTTCAAAGCTTTAACCGACGGTCGTGGTGACGCGATTTCACAAGATAGTACCTATGCTTTGGCATGGGCCGCGAAGAACCCAAGTTATGTGGCAGGTATTCAATCTATTGGTGATCAAGAGTTTATTGCACCAGCAGTTAAAAAGGGCAATACCCAATTGTTGAATTGGCTCAATACTGAAATTAAGCAACTAAGAACAAGCGGTGAAATTAAGAAAATTTATGATGAAACCTTGAAGCCAATTTACGGTGACTCGGTCAATCCGAATGTGTTTTTAGATGTAGGCCAATAATTTTCGATATCGCTAGAGCAGTGTCTGAAAGTAGGCGCTGCTATTTTTAAATAAGATTTTTACAAGAACGATAGGGTGAAATAATGACAACATTAACATTTCAAAACGTGAAACATATTTTAGCTGCCTCTTTACTGAGTTTAGGTTTGGTTGCATGTGACAAAGGAACTCAATCTACTGAAAAAACGGCCGATACCACACAAACTACGTCAAGTATTGAACAGATCAAAAAGAATGGTGTGGTACGAATTGGCGTATTTAGCGATAAACCGCCGTTTGGATATTTAGATGCTCAAGGTAAAAACCAAGGCTTTGATGTAGAGATTGCCAAGCATGTTGCTAAAGATCTGCTGGGTGATGAAAACAAAGTTGAGTTTGTTTTAACTGAAGCGGCTAACCGTGTCGAATATTTAAAAGCCAATAAAGTAGATATTATTTTTGCAAACTTTACTGTTACCCCAGAACGTAAAGAGGTGGTCGATTTTGCTAAGCCTTACCTAAAAGTGGCGCTCGGTGTGGTTTCTCCTAAAAGCCATCCAATTACCGATGTGGCTCAACTTAAAGATAAAACCTTGCTGGTAAACAAAGGTACAACGGCTGATTCATTCTTCACCAAGACTCATCCTGAGATTAAACTACAAAAGTATGAGCAAAACACTGAAACTTTTGATGCTTTAAAAGATGGTCGTGGTGCTGCGCTTGCACATGATAACTTGCTGGTTTTAGCTTGGGCCAAAGAAAATCCAAATTACACTGTTGGCATTACTAATTTAGGTGAGCAGGACTTAATTGCACCAGCAGTGAAAAAAGGCGATAAAGAGTTACTGGACTGGTTGAACCAAGACTTAGAGAAACTGGCAAAAGAAGGTGTGATTCATCAGGCTTATGAAAAAACCTTAAAACCAGTCTATGGCGATACGATTAATCCAAAAGACCTATTGGTTGAGTAATCGTGCTAATAACCTCTAAAGATCAGGACTCTAGATAGTATTTACTCGAGCTAAGATTCATCTACAGCCTGCCCATAATTTATAAAGATAATGTTTTTGCAATATTTTTTATAGATGTAAACAGTGGTCAGGTTCTGTAGATGAGAAAGTTTTTTGGTTACTTTTTTCAAAAAAAGTAACAGAATTAGCTGATTGCTTTAGAGATTAAAGGTAGGATTCCATCGTGCTAATTCTTTGACTTTATATTACTTTAAATTAAATAAAGTCGGCTCTGCTGCTAATTTATCTGCCAAATATTGAATCAACACACTCAATTTAGGCGGAACATGCCGTGTCGGTGGGTATAGTAACCACAGCCCACCACTGTAATAGGTTTTAAAATCCCAGTCTGGTAAAACCTGAACTAAGGTGCCTTGTTGTAGAGCATGGCGTGCAACGAAGTACGGCAAGCTCGCAATACCTAAATGCTGTAATGCAGCACTCAAACGCACACCCGTATGATTTGCAGCATAACGACCACGCACGGCAACACTTATCGATTTATTTCCTTGTTGAAATTTCCACTTTGAGTCACTGGCTTGTTCACCCAAGTAAATGCATTCATGCTGCTTTAAATCATGAGGATGGTTCGGTGTGCCATGCTTGGACAAATACTCAGGTGTGGCACAAACCAAGTGATCAATATCAATCAGCTTTCGACCCATAAGGCCACCCGGTGGTTGCTCTGTAATTCGAAGCGCTAAATCGACGCCATCATCAATGAGATCTACATAGCGATCTTCTAAAAGCATTTGAATATCAATTTTTGGATAACGTCCTAAAAATTCGGGTAAATGCGGATGAATCATAAAATGTCCCACAGCTTTCGGAACACTCATACGAATAATACCTTCGGGTTCGACATGAAATTGGCCCGAACTTTCCATGACTGCTTGTGCAGCATTCACCATATCTAAGCAACGTTGATAGACCTGTTGTCCGCTTTCACTTAAGCGAAGTTTCCGCGTAGTTCGATAGAGTAAGCGGGTGCCTAAAGCACGTTCTAATCGAGCAATCGCGCGGCTCACAGCAGAAGGTGTTGTACCAAGCTGGCGTGCAGTTTCAGAAAAGCTTTCCGACTCGACAACCTTAACGAAAGTCGCCATTTCATTTAACAGAACCAGACTTTGATTTGTGCTCATGAGGCAAAAGTTATTTGGATTTTGACTGGATTATCGCGTCTAAAAAATCGCAATACAATCTTTTAAGTGATTTTCAGGAAACTAAATTGTTATGTGGCAGTTGTATGGGCATGAGTTTTTAACGCTAGCTCTTATTCACTTTATGGCGGTGATTTTACCGGGACCAGATTTTGTGATTACGGTAAGACAAAGTGTACGTTATGGTTATTTGATTGGATGTCTGACTGCAATTGGTATTGGTGTCGGAATTTCAGTACATGTGTTTTATACACTTGTTGGTATTGGCTTTTTGATTCAGCAAAGCGAATGGCTCATGTCACTGATCAGAACAGCGGGGGCAGCTTACTTAGTGTATTTAGGATGGCAGTGTTTACGTAGCCAGCCGAATACCACTATTGATATTAATGGCCAAGCAGACAGTGATACGTCGAGTTTATTTAAAGCTTTTACAATGGGTTTTCTCACTAATGCATTGAACCCCAAAGCCACCATCTTTTTTCTGGCAATTTTTACGACGGTTGTAAGTACGACCACACCAATGAAAGTTCAGGTTTTTTATGGGATATGGATGTGTATGGTTAACGCTATTTGGTTTATGGTGGTGAGTGTACTGTTTGCACAGCCTATCGTACGTAAAAGATTTTTGGAGTTTGGGGTTTATTTTGAGAGGGTGATGGGAGTGTTGTTGATTGGGATTGCATTGAGATTGATTTGGGGATTGTTTAATTAAGTTGGATATCTATTGATATTTCCTCAGATTAAAGTTATCTGCAAGTTTTTAGACTAGCACAACGGAGTCTATACTTGCATTTGCTAGTGCTAAATTTCATCCACAGCCTGCCATAATTTATAAAGATAATGTATTTGCAATATTTTTTGAAAAATAAAAACAGAGAACAGGTTCTGTGGATGAGAAAGTTTTTGGTTACTTTTTTAAAAAAGTAATGGAATTAGCTACTTTCTTTGGATTTGAAAACGGTAAGACTCCGCCGTGTTAAGCACTTTAAATTTTTTAGATTATTAATGACTTTTAGCTCGAGCCGAAGGCTAACTTAGAAATCGAATTTAAAATAATAAGATTCCGCCGTGATAACTACTTTGACTTATTACATCTATATATGACTTTAGAGCTAAAGTAGCTTCAATAAAGAATCCATAAAAAAGACCGCTCAAAAGCAGTCTTTTCTACAAATAGATTTAATTGCTACGCCTATTACGTGTCAGTTGATGTAACACCGACACCAATAAATCAATTTCTTCCGTCGTATTATAAAAAGCCAAAGACGGACGCACGGTCTGTTCTACACCAAAACGACGTAAAATTGGCTGTGCACAGTGGTGCCCAAAACGTACAGCAATACCATGTTGATTTAAAGCTTTACCGACTTGTTCAGTTGAATAGCCTTGTAAAGTAAAGGACATCACACTGGCTTTGTGATGCGCCGTTCCGATCAGGCGTAAACCAGACACACTACTCAGCGCATTTTGACCATATTCGAGTAGATCATGTTCATAGCGAGCAATGTTATGAATGCCTAGACTTTCTACATATTCAAGGGCAGCACCTAAACCAACAGCATCGGCAATGTTTCCAGTTCCAGCTTCAAACTTGTTTGGTGCAGGTTGGTAAACTACCTGTTCGAAGGTCACATCCTGAATCATGTTACCGCCGCCTTCCCAAACAGGCATGCTTTCTAGCAACTCTGGTTTTGCATAGACCGCACCAATGCCCGTCGGCCCAAACACTTTATGTCCAGAGAACACAAAAAAGTCTGCATCGAGAGCTTGTACATTGGTAGGGATGTGCGAAACAGATTGAGCACCGTCAACTAAAACGCGTACACCTTTGGCATGGGCAATTTTAATGACTTCAGCAACAGGTGTGACTGTACCTAAAGCATTCGAAACTTGAGTAATCGACAACAGTTTAGTACGTTCATTAATCAGTTTTGGTAACTCTTCTAAAATAATCTGGCCCGTGTCATCCACAGGAATGACTCGTAATTTCGCTCCAGTTTTTTTAGTGAGTTGATACCAAGGCACAATATTGGCATGGTGTTCTAAGTGAGAAACAATAATTTCATCACCTTCGCCAATATTTTGCTCACCCCATGTTTTTGCAATCAGGTTAATCCCTTCGGTTGTTCCTCGAACAAAGATAATTTCTTTAGAAGAGGGTGCACCAATAAATCGGGCAACTACATTTCTTGCATGCTCATAGGCGTCGGTTGCACGAGCCGCTAACTCATGGGCAGCACGGTGAATGTTTGAGTTTTCATGCTGATAAAAATAAGCAATCCGGTCAATCACGCGCTGCGGTTTTTGTGTGGTCGCTGCATTATCAAACCAGACCAAAGGTCGACCGTTGACGCGTTCCTGTAAAATTGGGAAATCACGACGTATGGCATATACATCGAGTGGTTGAGCACTACTAGCTACAAAAGTGGGTTGTGATGGTTGATAGTGACTATAACTTTGTCCACTTTGAGGCAAGTCTAAAAAATAAAATGCAGAGCTTGTCGAACTTTGGGTAGGTGTGTTCGTTGCAAAACGATCTTCCGTCAGTAATGACTTGAGCTGGTCACCATGTGGCAACTGAAAAGACTGTGCAACCGAATAATTATCTTCAACCCCTTTAACAGATGGTTCTATTGCATTCGGAGCAGAGAAATCATTTAAAAAATAATAAGGTGATTCACCTGTACCAGTGGGCAAGCTTGGTTCAATGCGTGGCACATTGGGTTCACTATGAGCAGCTTCTGGCAAATGTGGTTCAAATGGTGGGCGTGGCAAATTAGCTCCACCCACCACAGGCGCAGACGCTACAATTCGACGTTCAGGGTAGTCTGGCAAATTTGGAATATGCTCAGGATATTCCGGATTGAGACTTTTCTGAAAGGCGATATTGGGCGCACGACCACTGAGTGCAGAAAATGGTTCACCCGGTTGCGGTGGGTGAGGTGGCGCTCCGACAGGTAAGTCCAAGTTAAGGCCCGATGAAGAAGTCGAACTGCTTGAGCTTGGCACTGCTGAAAAAAACTCATTAGCAAGTCGAGCAATGGTGGACTCATCGGGGAAGTTGGCTGGTGGGTTAGCACCAGTCACTTCAGGCCCCGTTGAACTACCTTGCAGATTACTTGTAGTTAACTGGGTAGTCATGATATTTGTCCACCTCCACATCATCTAACACTGCTAAAGCATCGTCTGTTAATACTGCAAGTGAGCAGTATAACGAGATCAGATATGACGCAATTGCGTTACGGTTAATGCCCATAAAACGTACTGAAAGCCCCGGTGATTGTTCACCAGCAAGACCTGGTTGGAACAAACCAACAATCCCTTGACGCTTTTCACCAACACGAAGCAGCAAGATTTTAGTTTTGCTATCTTCTACAGGAATTTTATTTGATGGAATAAGTGGAATTCCGCGCCATGTAATGAACTGCGAACCAAATAAGCTAACCGTTGGAGGCGGTACACCACGGCGTGTACATTCACGGCCAAATGCTGCAATCGCATCAGGGTGTGCTAAGAAAAATCCCGGTTCTTTCCAGACTTTACGTAGCAAATCATCAAGATCATCAGGAGTAGGTGGGCCATTTAAAGTCGAAATACGTTGGTCATCTGTCACACTTGCCAGTAAACCGTATTCCGGGTTATTGATAAGCTCACTTTCTTGACGTTCTTTAATGGTTTCAATGGTTAAGCGAAGCTGTTCTTTAATTTGGTCATGTGGGCTGCTGTAAAGGTCGGCAACGCGTGTATGTACATCTAAAACAGTAGATACACCATTTAAAAAGTATTCGCGTGGCTCTGGGTCATAATCAACAAAAGTTTGAGGTAAAGTTGCTTCATCACGTTGTGTGCAAGCCACCTGAATATCATCGGTATTATTGACACGGTTTAGGCGATAAATACCTGCTTCAACAGGAATCCATTGAAGTAAGTGAGTCAGCCAGCGGGGAGTAATTGTAGAAAGCTGGGGAGCTGTCTTGGTTGCATTGGCCAGTTGACGGGCCGCATGGTCCCCAAGTGCAAGTTGGGCTTTGTCTGTATTTTTCGCCATGAATCATTTTTCCTTATTACATTGGCTTTTTGAAAATAAAAATTCTAGGATGCATATAAACTAGAATTAGTTCTGGTTTTAAAATTAAAATCGCGTTATAAATTTTTTAAATACTGAGCTTATTAATGAGTTATCTATTTTCTAAATAAAAATATATTTAAACTAGAAATAAGCATTTTATTAATCTGCACGTTCTTTGTTTATTTATCTCCTTATCTATTTATTTCACATCTATAGTTTTTAACCGGCAATATGATTTTTTTGATAAGACTCATTCGGTGACTGTAAAATCTGGCTACCTGCAGCAACACTATGGGTTAGCCAAACATTCCCCCCAATAATTGACCCTCGGCCAATGGTAATACGACCTAAAATAGTGGCACCTGCATAGATCACGACATCATCTTCAACAATCGGATGGCGTATATAATCTTTTTTCAAACCACCATCATCATTGGTTTCAAAGCGTTTTGCTCCAAGGGTCACGGCCTGATAAATACGAACGCGTTCCCCAATCACACAAGTCTCGCCAATCACCACACCCGTACCATGATCAATGAAAAATCCTTTACCGATTTGCGCACCCGGATGAATATCAATACCTGTTGCAGAGTGAGCCAACTCCGAAATAATGCGAGACAATAAAGGCACTTGAGCATAGAGCTGATGGGCAATTCGGTGATAGATAATCGCAAATATGCCCGGATAGCAGAGTAATACTTCATCTACACTATGTGCTGCCGGATCACCTTCATAAGCCGCTCGCACATCGCCGTCTAAAAGGCGCCGTATAGAGGGCAAAGTGTTGGCAAAATCCTGCACAATAGTTTGAGCAAGTTCTTGTGGCTGCTGCACTGGGTTTGAATGACTCAAATGTCGTTTCGCTTCATAATTTAAAGCCAGTTGTACTTGAGCATGTAAAGCTGTTAGTACCCGATTTAAAGTATAGGCAATATAAGAATCTTCAGTTTCCTGACGTAAGTCGGCAGGGCCTAAACGCATTGGAAATAAAATCCCGCACAGGTCATCTAAAATGGCCTTTAAAGCTTCTTTAGATGGAAGTTCACGGCCTCCAAATTCTTTTGTTCTGTGCTGTTGCTGACGCCAGTCATGCCTTGCTTGTTGTAAATCTTGTACAACCGCATTAATGTTCCATTGAGTCACAAGCTTTCCTTGATTCACTGAAAATTGATTGAAGTATTAGTCTTGTTGCCAAGGAAGTTGGTGGATGCGCCAGCCATTTTTCTGATTACGCTGTTGCTGATCATTTAGATCACCTTCGAAACCTTCAAGAACGTTATAAATATGCTCAAAACCTGCATTAAATGCGGCCTCGGCAGCTTGTGCTGAACGGTTGCCACTACGACATAACAAAAGAATGGTTTTATCTTTGCCAACTTTTGATTCGAGTTCTTTTAAAAAGCGTGGATTACGGTTAAACGATGTGCCTGTTGCCCAAGCAACATGAACACTTTCAGGGACATAACCTACAAATTTACGTTCTTCATTGGTGCGCACATCAACTAAAACAGCTTCTCCTTGTTGTACGAGTTGCCATGCGTCAACAGGTGATAAACTGCCACTAAAATTTAATTCGTGTTCTTGTGCATATTGCTGTGCTTTAGAAAGAATTTCTTCGGCTGAAAAGGATGTATTTGAACCATTTGAGATAAAACTTTGTGGAGTTTCAGTATTTAATTTAGCGTTCATTGAATATATCCTTATCTTTGATTCAGATTGTTAAGGTTCAATTTACGCGGTTTTAAATATAAGCAAAAATAAGGAATATCTATTTATATATATTATTTTGATAAATAAGAGCGGTGAATATTTTATATAAATTAGTATTAGTTAATTTTATAAAGTTATTAAAATAAAATAGATTTAAGAAATTTTATTATTTAGTAAAAAACCGTACAGATTAAAATAATCCGCACGGTTTTTAAAATTAAGCAAATCCACCATTTACACGAATGACTTGAGAATTTACCCAGCCCCCATCTGGACCGGCCAGCATGGCAATTACGCCAGCAATTTCGTCAGGTGTCCCGATTCGTTCCAGTGGAGCAAGTTTTGCAATAGCTGCCACTTGCTCTTCAGTTTTTCCATTGTAAAAAAGGTCAGTGCCTGTCGGGCCGGGCGCAACAGCATTTACAGTAATATTCCGTCCGCGTAACTCATTTGCTAACACATGTACCAAACCTTCAACACCTGCTTTTGAAGCAATATAAGGACCATAAGCTGGAAAAGATTTGGCAATTACACTGGTTGAAAGCGCAATAATCCGGCCACCATCTGGCACCGTTTCGGCCGCATGCGCTAATATTAAAAACGCGCCACGTAAATTGGTATGAATCACTTTATCGAAATCTGGCAGGCTTTCAGGTGTAATTTTTGCCATAGGCATAATACCAGCACTATGAACCACAACGTCTAATTGCCCGTTAATCGCTTTAGCTTCTTGAAACAAACGGCTCACCTCATGTTCATTTGCAACATCCGCCTGAATAGCTGAGGCTTGACCACCTTGCTCAATAATATGTTCTACAGTGGCTTGGGCATGCACTTTATTGCCAGCATAGTTAACAATCACATAAAAACCATCTTGAGCTAAACGTTCTGCAATAGCACGGCCAATACCACGTGATGCGCCAGTAACCAGAGCTGTTTTTATTGAAATATTCATTTTTAGATTGCCTGTTTGAGTAAGTATGGCTTATTTTAATAATATATAAATATGGGATAAATCATCAGAATTGGATAAGATAATTCCATATAAATTAATAATAGGTAGGGTTAAAAGCGAGCACTATGGATAAATTTGATACCTTGCAACTTTTTACCCGCATCGTAGAGCTGGGTAGTTTTAGTCAGGCAGCCGATCAGCTAAATATCCCACGTGCTACAGCAAGTAATGCCATTAAGGAGTTAGAGAGTAATTTACAGTGCCGTTTACTAGAGCGGACGACTCGGCATGTAAGGCCATCCCTAGATGGACAGGCATTTTATGAGCGTTGTACACAAAGATTATCGGAACTCGATGATGCCGAATCATCTTTACGCAATGTAATTGCTCAGCCCCGTGGTTTATTACGTGTCGATTTATCAGGCGCACATGCAACTAAAATTGTTTTACCCAATATAGATCAATTTCACGAGTTATACCCCGACATTGAACTGGTAATCAGTACGGGGGATCGCTTGGTTGATCTGATCAGGGAAGGCATAGACTGCGTAGTGAGGGCGGGGCGTTTAGATGATTCCACTTTAATTGCCAGACATTTGGTCGATATGCCACAAGTCATTTGTGCAAGTCCTGACTATTTAAATAAACATGGAACGCCAGAGCAACCAGAAGATTTGTTATCACATTATTGTGTTAATTTCTTCTCGACATCAGGCGGGCGAAATTATCCATTTGAATTAATGGTGAATGGTAAAAAACAAGATTATTTTTTGAAAAGCTGGATCGCGGTAAATGACGCTGAAAACTATGTATTATCTGCCTTACAAGGGGCTGGCTTAATTCAAGTACCGCACTACCATGTGGCAAATGAATTAAAAAATGAGCGACTGGTTGAGGTTTTATCTGAATGGGAAAGCCCGAAGATGTCAGTTTCTGCACTATATCCGCAGCATCGGCAGCTCTCGCCGCGCGTACGAGTTTTTGTCGCTTGGCTGAGTGAGTTATACACGGGCTATTTTGCCAACTTTGAATACCCGCAAAAATGAAATATCTTGCGGGTAAGTCAAAAACTAAATGATATTTTTAAGACTGATTCTGCAATTTATCTTGAGTCTTGGTCTCAAAATCACTCGCATCATGGCGTTCATGCAACTGCGTAGCTAAATCACCAAAAGTACGATTGAGCATACGGCCACGTTGTACCGCAGGGCGCGCTAAAATCGCATCTGCCCAACGTTGAACATTTTTATATTGATCGACACCTAAAAACTCCGCGCCGTTATACACCCAGTTTTTAACAAGACCGCCATACCAAGGGAACGCTGCAATATCAGCGATGCTATATTCAGAACCAGCCAAATATTCGTTTTTTGCCAGATGCTGATCTAATACATCAAGTAAGCGTTTTGTTTCCATTGCAAAGCGGTTAATCGCATATTCAATTTTAACAGGGGCATAAGCATAAAAATGTCCAAAACCACCACCTAAGTAAGGTGCACTGCCCATTTGCCAGAATAACCAATTGAGGCATTCAGTACGTGCAGCAATATCAGTCGGAATAAACGCTTTAAACTTTTCAGCCAAGTAAAGCAAAATTGAGCCAGATTCAAATACTCTTAATGGCGGGTTTTGGCTATGGTCAACCAATGCTGGAATTTTAGAGTTGGGATTAATTTCTACAAAGCCACTGCCAAATTGCTGTCCTTCTCCGATTTTAATCAGCCAAGCATCATATTCAGCATCTTTATGTCCTAACGCTAAAAGCTCTTCAAGCAAAATAGTAACTTTTTGACCATTAGGCGTTGCTAAAGAGTAGAGTTGGAGCGGATGTTTTCCTACTGGAAGTGTATGCTCGTAACGCGCACCTGAGGTAGGTTGGTTTAAATCGGTTTTTTCTCCAGTCCATTGCCAAACTTGTGGAGGAATATAGTTTGAATCACTCATTTTTTATCTCATGTTTGGTGTAAATATAAGGATTTATTTATGTCGCAAGGCAAGCCATTTTTGTACGGTCGGACGTTGCCATTGCTGTAATGCATAATTTTTTAGGCGCTCTGGTACAGCATCACCATTTTGAATAAGACGTTGCAACATCAGGGCAAGTTCAGCATCCACAATACTCCATGAACCAAAAAGAAATTCGGCATCAGACGCAAGAAGTTTTTCTGCAACAAAGAAAAACTTCTCGGCTGCTTTTTTGCCTTCTTCTGAAAGTGGAGTGGACTTGGGCTGAATAAAAATAACATCGGTTGGACGCTCAGTTCTTAGTGCCACCAAGTCTGATCTGAGCCATGCTTGAATTTGTCTTGCTCTTGCGCGAGCTTGAATATCTTTTGGATAAATAGCTGTGTCTGGATAAAGCTCTTCAAGATATTCCAAAATGGCGGAGGATTCTGATAAGGCAAAATCGTTATGCTCAAGTACAGGCACTTTAGCTGTTAATGACTTTTCTACAAAAGATATTTCAAACTGGCCTTGCTGGCCTAAGTCGATGGTTGCTATTTCAAATGGAATTTGTTTTTCGTGTAGTCCTACAAAAACTGTAAATGCATAGGGACTTAGAAATTGTGAATCTGTATACAGCTTAAAATGCTCGTTATTCATTGTTATTGTCCGTGTGATAAACAGATGGGTCTAGTCTAAGTGAGCTAAGCCAAGATTGGGTAGCTTTTTTGTGGAAAAGCTTTATCGGTTTTTGAACTAAGCTATTTCGGTGGTCAATGTTAGGGTTTAATGTGCTGAAAATGTTGACGGACAATGCTAAGCCAAGCTTGTACTGCTGGTGAGACAGGAAGATTCTTTTTCCAAGCCATGACTAAGTGCCACTGAATATTTGGTTTTTCGAGTGGCACTGCTGCAAATAAAGTCGGGTCAAGCATGTCGGTATAATATTGAGGGAGAAGCGCAATTCCCATACGTTGTAACACCATGTCTGCCAAGAGATGCCATTGGCTGGTCCGGCAAGCAATGGTGGGGTAGAAACCATGCTGCTTACATGCATCGAGAATAATACTGTTTAAAGAGAAATTTTCAGGAAACATTAAAAACGATTGATGTTGTAGCTCTTCTAGATTTATTTTTTTACGTGTTGCCCAAGTCGCATCCCGACGTAAAAGTACCATTAAAGGGTAGTTACATAACTCGATGCTATTAAAAGTTTGCGTATCAAAAGGCTGCAATAAAACGCCAACGTCTAACTCATTGTTAAGCAAAGCTTGTTCAATACCGCGTGAACCCACTTCCATAAAAGCCAATTCAATATCTGGCCATTGACGATGAAAGTCAAATAGGGCAGTCGTTAGGAGCTGCGAACCTAAAGGTGGAACGCCAAGTTTTAAAGTACCTGTTTTTAATTGTTGATAGTTTTCTATTTCAAGAAAGATGTTTTGCTCTGCTTGAAGAAGCTCGACCGCATGTTGATAAATACGCTCTCCAATTTCAGTTAATTCAATTTGTCTTTTTCGTCCATGATCGGGTTTAACCAAAAGCTGTACCTGAAGCTGCTCTTCGAGTTGTTGTAATATTTTACTAATGGTGGGCTGAGTCAGATATAACTCTTCAGCAGTACGGGTAAAACTTTTAGTTTTAACCAGAGTAACAAAGCACTGTAATGATTTTAGAGAAAGCATAATAAAGAATAGATTATTCCATTTTGGAATAATATTAACATGAATAATTCATATTTAGCAGGTTTAACCAAGCTAGCATAATAGTGTAGTTAACCATTTAATTTCGAAAAATGAGTACTGAATCTGCTTCTGGAACACCCTCACAACCATCACTGTTCGTGTTAGTTAAACAAATTCTCATTTTGGCTGGATTTTGGTGGATCGGATATCTCTTACACCAAAAACTCGGTGTGCCTGTCTCGGCAGGTATTTTAGGTATGTTTTTATTGCTTTTATGCCTGTTCTTTAAAATTATCAAAATGGATCAGGTGGCAATGGGAGCAACTGTGGTTTTAGGTGAGCTATTACTGTTTTTTGTGCCTGTAGTCGTTGCCGTTGTCCAGTATAAAACCTTGTTTATGACCGAAGGATGGCAAATCGTCTTAAGTATTGCGGTTGGAACCATTTTAGTCATGTTAAGCACTTCACTGACTATTCATTATTACAATCGTTTGAAGGCTTACTTACAGGCTAGAAAACGTCTTCAACATAAGCATATCTAAAGAGCATAATGACATGAATATCTGGTCAATTCTTTGTCTCATCTGGACTTTGGTCGCTTATGTTGTGGCAAAGCGAATCTATCAAAAACATCCAAAACTTTGGTTATCACCCGCAATTAGTGTGCCTGTACTTACCATCATTTTGATGACGATTTTTGGAATTTCATACCAAACTTATTCAGAAGATACCCAGTGGATTGTTAATTTATTAGGACCAGCAACGGTTGCGTTTGCTGTACCGATTTATCGTTATCGGGAAACGATACGTAAAAACCTTGGGGTCCTTTCGATTGCGATTATTGTGGGGATGAGTGTAGGTGTGATGACTGCCTATAAAATGGCGCAGTGGTTCCACTTTAGCCCTGAAGTCACCAATAGTTTGATGGCCCGTTCTATTTCAACACCATTTGCCATGATTTTAGCGGAAGATATTCACGGTTCGGCAGCATTGGTTTCTCTATTTACTGTTATTACCGGTTTGGTCGGTATGATTTGTGGCGATGCAATTTTGGCAATTACTAAAATCCGTTCTAATGTGGCAAATGGTGCCGCCTTGGGTAACGCAGCGCATGGTTTTGGTACAGTCAGAGCACAGCAAAGAAATAGTGAAGAAGGGGTGATTGCCAGTTTAACCATGGTTATTGCTGGTATTTTAATGGTGCTGATTGGACCATTTGCGATTCATCTATGGTTGCTGTTGTAAGGTTTACCTACATTGATTTGGCGTGCTGTTGAATAATCTTTGATAATTTTTTGATAGCTTGTTGCATTAGTTCGGGTTCAAAATCGCCTAAGCCGACAATTAAACCCGAACGTCGCCGCTCTTTTGAAAATGTCGGTGAAATTGCTTTGATGGCAATACCTGCATCGACTGCCGAGCTTGCAACGTCAATATCATTAATATGTTGAGCAAGCCATAACACCATATGCATGCCTTGATCGCCCGGTTGTAACCAAGCCAGTTCTTGAGGTATGTATTTTTCAATCAAGCCAATAATGTATTCTCGAACTTCTGCATAGACATTTCGAGTACGTCGAATATGCCGTTCTAAATAACCCTCTTGAATAAAAGCAGCCAAAACGTGTTGGTCGGCAGCAGGCGGGTGTCTATCAATTAATACTCTAAGCCCACAAAAAGGAGCTACCAGTTCTGTAGGCAACACTGCATAGCCAAGCCTAAGCGATGGAAATAAGACTTTGCTGAAAGTCCCAAGATAAATCACTTGGTCAGGTGCCATGCCTTGTAAAGATGGGAAGGGCTGACCGTTGTAACGAAGTTCACTGTCATAATCATCTTCAATGATCCATGCATTTTGCTGTTTTGCCCAAGCTAATAATGCCGTGCGTCTTGCTAGACTCATCGGCATGCCAAGTGGATATTGGTGAGAGGGTGTTACAAAAGCAGCACGCGCATGTTTAGAAAGTTTAATTCCGGTTTCAACCTGAATGCCTTCTTCATCAACAGGAACACGCACCATTCGAATGTTTTGTACAGTATGCTCAAAAATGGCTGTTGTACCGCGATAAGCAGGATCTTCAACCCAAACTTCATCTTTCGCCTCAAATAAAATTTGGCTGCAAATATAAAGTGATTGTTGAATGCCGGGCGTAATCACAATTTGTTCAGGTTCGCAGTGGACAGAACGTGACCGTCGTACATAGTCTGCTATAGCAATTCTTAGTGATAATACACCTTGAGGTTCACCATATCCTGAAGGAACACCTGCACCCCGTGATCTATATTTATTACCAAATTTACGCCAGATATCACTTGGTTGAGTACGACCGACGGGGACAGATACTGCAAAAGGAACATGGGGAAGTGGCTTAAATTCATCAAGCACTTTGGCATAAGAACGTGCCGATTTGGTCAAAGATATCGAGTTAGGTTTATTTTCTTTTGATGAGTGTTGTATTACAGATGTTTTAATCAAAGCATGAGACACATAAGTGCCAGTTCGTGGTTGAGAGTCAAACACACCTTCAGCTAAAAGCTGATCATAAGCTTCAATAATGGTTCCGCGAGCGACACCTAGGGTTAAAGCTAGTTCACGAGAAGAAGGCAATGGATCGCCGGGTTGTAAATCACCACTTTGTACAGCTTCACGTAAAGCTTGAGTCAGTTGAGCACTTATCTTTCCTTTGCTTTTATCAATCTTTGCAATAGACGGAAGTTCCACAACTTTTGCCATTCTTGCCATAATTCTGGTCTACTTAAAAAAATACAAAGTGGTTCTTTTTAATAAACCACATAAACCAGAAAATTTACAACACAAAATATAAATAGCCCTGATATTTACAGCGAGGTTTTTAGCCATGTATATCCCTGATGATTTTGCAGAAAACCGTTTGGATGTATTGCATTCTCTTATTGCAGACTATCCATTTGGGGTGCTTTTTACGCATGGAAGTAATGGCTTAGATGCAAATCATCTTCCATTCGAGTTGCAAACAAATGAAGGGAAATTTGGCATGCTACATGCCCATGTGTCACGAAATAATTCTGTTTGGCAGGACATTAAAAATGGAGATGAGGTATTGGTCGTTTTTCAAGCAGGCGATGCGTATATTTCACCAAACTGGTACCCATCCAAACATGAACAGCACAGACAAGTACCTACATGGAACTATAGGGTTGTGCATGCTTATGGCAAAGTGACGATTCGAGATGACGAACGTTACGTTCGCGGTGTTGTGGCTCGTTTAACCCGTACTCATGAAGCATCTCAACCTGAACCATGGAAAATGTCCGATGCACCAAAGGATTATCTTGAACCGATGTTAAAAGCCATTGTAGGTATTGAGATTGAAATTACCAAGCTGCAAGGAAAATCAAAACTTGGGCAAAACAAAGAACGCCGAGACATTTTAGGCGCGGCAGATGGCCTATCGAAATCTGGTCATCAAACTATAGCGAATGCCATGTACAGTGTGGCTGAGTTAAATAAATAATTTTGAAAATATAAAAGCTTAATATCAATTGAGGAGATAAAGATGTCTTTGACTACACCTGTTGAATTAGTGGGTGAGCACGTTATTTTAAAGCCGCTAGATGTAACTCAAGCTGAAGCGCTCAAAGAGGCCGTTTGCGATGGGGAGCTCTATAATCTTTGGTATACCCGTGTGCCAAGACCTGAACAGATGACTGCTGAAATTGAAAGACGTCTTGATTTGCAAAAATCCGGCTCTATGTTGCCTTTTTATATTGAAGACCGAAAAACGGGACGAGCGCTGGGCATGACAACACTCATGCATATTGAAGAAGCGCATCGCCGTGTAGAAATTGGTTCGACATGGTACCGAAAGTCTGCACAGCGTACGCCTGTAAATACTGAATGTAAAAAACTATTGCTAACTCATGCATTTGAGACTTTAAACTGTATTGCGGTTGAGTTACGCACATCTTCATTAAATGTTCAAAGCCAAGCCGCGATTGTACGCTTGGGTGCAAAGCTCGATGGTGTGCTAAGAAGTCATCAAATTGTGAAAGATGATATTTTGCGGGACACTCATGTTTACAGTATTTTAAAACATGAGTGGCCTGCGGTCCGTCAAAATCTAGAATGGCTATTGAGCAAACCGCGTTAAAAAGAATTTAAACAAACTGCTTTTCTCTTTTTTGGCTTAGCCAGAAGAGAGAAGCTGCGGCAATCACCAACCATGGTATTAACGCTATATTCATTGCTTTCCAGCCGAATAAATCCAGTAAAGCACCTGCACTAAACGAACAAATCAAACCGACAACAAAAACGGTCATATCGTTAATGGCTTGGGCCTTGGCTTTTTCAGCCACAGAATAAGTTCCTGTGAGTAAAGAAGTACTGCCAATAAATAAAAAGTTCCATCCCACACCCAATAAAATTAAAGATATTGCAAAAGATGTGAACTGAATACCTGAGAGAGCAAATCCGATATAGCAAGCAAATAATAAAAGACCTGCAAACATGATTTTAAGCACACCAAAGCGAGCAATTAAGTTTCCAGTAAAGAATGAGGGTAAAAACATACCAAGTACATGTAGTTGAATGACTGTCGTAATTGACCCAAGTTCATGGTGTGAATGCCGCATAGCAATTGGTGTTGCGGTCATACCTAAAATCATAATGCCATAACCTGTGACGGCACCAAACAGAGCAACTAAATAGGTCGGTTGAAAGACAATCTGTTGCCATGGACGACCAGCAGTAAAGTTGGATTTCTGCTCAACTGTATCGGCAATATGTAGGTTAGATAAAATGCCCATTGCCACAAGTGAGATGATACTAATAATTAAAAATGAACCGATATATTCTAAATGCTGGAATAAAGGTCCGCCGAAGCGTGCTAAAGTTGGGCCAATCAGTGCTGCAACAATTCCACCTGCCATTACCCAAGAAATAGCGCGTGAGCGGAACGCATCATTTGCCACTTCACTGGCAGCAAAACGGTAAAACTGAGCAAAGGATTGATAGGCCCCGACACATAGCGTACCCAAAGCCAGAAGCATGAGTGAGCTATAAAAAATACCCATTGCTGCGATAATGCCACCGAGCACACCTAAAAAAGCGCCAAATAGAAAACCGTTACGTCGTCCTACACGTGCCATGAGCATTGATGCAGGGAACATCATTAAAGCCGTACCCAAAAACATAGAGGCGATAGGCAGCGTTGCAAGTGTTGGGGTATTTGCAATATTTGCCCCAGCCAAGCCACCAATGGTCATGACCATGACAGAAACGGTTTGGAAAAGTGATTGGGAACTCGCCAAAATTAATACTTGGCGGTGCATGGTATTTTGAAGCATAAAGAGCCTTTAATTATATTCCGCAATGGCTGAGGCTAGATGTCCGGTTTTTACATAAATAGAAGCGCCAGACAAACCAGCTTGAAAATGTACATGTGTTTTCGGTGGTAGGCGTATCCATGTGCCAGTTTCATAAGCCACTTCTTTATCGACCAATTGACCTCGGGTAATCAAAATTTCGATTCCACCCTCGGCATCTTCAATAAAAAGTTGCTGCGGCTTGAGTTTTTCTAAATAGGTGTGTTCATAACTTGCGTCAACCAATGTGAAAATTAAACGCGAATCTATTTCTTGCCATTGTGCTGGGTCATTGGTATTGATCCGTAAAGCTTGAGTTTCTGACGTAGGAATTTGCATAAGTTTGACAAAAATCAATGTACCTTCTTCACTCGATGGTTGGTGTACTGACTGATGGGGACTCCGTAAATACCATCCAGCAGGGTAGTGCTGATTTTGATTTTCAGTAAATACGCCTGAAAGTACGAGGATTTCTTCACCATGATGATGTCGATGTTCAGGGAAGGTTGTATGGGGCGCATATTTCACCAAACTGGTTGCACGAGCTATTTCATCGCCAATACGATCGAGCATGACACGATCAACTTCCCCACGGGGAGATTTCACCCAGTGATAGTCTTCAGGTTTGATAATCACAGCCTGTGAAAAATCGGCATGGATCAACATGAATACTCTCCTCCTAAAGGCAATTCTCTTTATTCAATAACAAAATAAATAAAGTGAGTGAGCAAGCCTACTCAAGATGTAAAAATTTAATCGTTATGAATAGATTACAGAGCATTTTAGAAATAAAGACTTATAAGTACAAATGAGATAATCTACTTACCCAATAAAGAAAAACTTTAGCGCTATGAATTCACCAGTTTATCTCAATGCACTTCGTGCTTTTGAAGCCAGTGCACGACACAAAAGTTTTTCTGCTGCAGCAAAAGAGTTGAATGTGACACCTGCTGCGGTGGGGCAATTGGTACGTACACTTGAAGATTGGTTAGGCTTTCCGTTGTTTCATCGGCAAACTAACGGTAAAAATCGACTGGTCGCTACTGAACTGGCTGAATCGGTTTTACCGGATATTCGGGCGGGTTTTGATAAGCTCACTTTGGCTTTGGAGAAATTAAAACAAGATTCTCTATCAGGTATGCTTAATATTGCGGTCAGTCCAGCATTTGCCGAAAAATGGCTATTACCAAGAATTGATCATTTTCAAAAACAATATCCAGATATTGATATTCGTTTAGACATTAACTTGAAAACCGTAGATTTTTTAGAACAAAAAGTCGATGTGGGTGTCAGATATGGTCAAGGACAATGGCAAGGTTTAGAAGCCGTTAAACTTATGGATGAAGAGGTTTATCCCGTATGTTCGCCCGCATTTTTAAATGAACATTCATTTCTCTTAACCCCAAATGATCTGAAAAATATCACTTTAATTCATGATCTTTCTATGGAAAAACATCAACAATTTCCGGGGTGGCAATCTTGGCTAAAAAGTGTAGGTTTGAATGACATCAATATTAGCCGTGGTATGCAAATCAACAGTTCATCTGCAGTTTTACAGGCTGCAATGGAAGGACATGGTGTTGCATTAGCGCGTAGTGTTATGGTGCAAAAAGATATACAAACCGGGCGTTTGATACGATTATTTCCTCAAATTCACTTCTCATCGCCCTTTTCTTATTATTTGGTGTACCGACCACAATACGCAAATTTACCCAAAGTCAAAATCTGTCTAGATTGGTTTTTTGAAGAAATTCATCGAATATAAAATTAATCATTAACCTGAAGTTAATAACTAACGAAGTAAGTTGATTGATCGAAATTCCATAAAGCGTTTTTATAGATTCAGAACAAAACTGCGATCTATAGGTAAGTACATGGAAGGATCAGTTCAGAATAAAGAACGATTATGGACAAAGCGGCGTCATGCCAAACAATTAAAACTAGAGATGGCAAACCAATATACCGATGGTGTGGTGATTCCACCTCAAGACATTATTAAAGTTTTAGAAACTTTAATTACACCGGGTGACAAGGTTGTACTCGAAGGAAATAACCAAAAGCAGGCAGATTTCCTTTCGCGTTCTTTGGCACAAACCAATCCAGATGTTTTGTATGATTTACATATGATCATGCCAAGCGTGGGACGTTCGGAACATCTTGATCTGTTTGAAAAAGGCATTGCGCGTAAGCTCGATTTTTCTTTTGCTGGCCCACAAAGTTTGCGTATTAGTCAGTTAATTGAAGATGGTTTACTAGAGATTGGTGCGATTCATACCTATATCGAACTATATTCACGTTTGGTAGTCGACCTCATTCCAAATGTGGTGCTCTCAGCGGGTTTTATGGCAGACCGTCAAGGCAATATCTATACAGGCCCAAGTACTGAAGACTCTCCGGCGCTTATTGAACCTGCGGCTTTTAGTGACGGTATTGTGATTGTTCAGGTCAATGAGCTGGTCGATGACGTTTCAGATTTACCACGTGTCGATATTCCTGCTTCTTGGGTGGATTATGTGGTGGTCGCAGATCAGCCATTTTATATCGAACCGTTATTTACTCGTGACCCGAAACATATCAAGCCAGTGCATGTGCTTATGGCCATGATGGCAATTCGCGGAATTTATGAAAAGCATAATGTGCAATCGTTAAACCATGGTATTGGTTTTAACACTGCGGCAATTGAACTGATTTTACCGACCTATGGTGAGTCTTTAGGTTTAAAAGGAAAAATTTGCCGAAACTGGACACTAAATCCGCATCCAACCTTAATTCCAGCGATTGAAACAGGTTGGGTTGAAAGCGTGCATTGCTTTGGTACCGAACTCGGTATGGAAAAATATGTTGCAGCTCGTCCCGACGTTTTCTTTACAGGTCGTGATGGCGCTTTACGTTCCAACCGCATGATGTGTCAGCTCGCAGGTCAGTACGCCGTTGACTTGTTTATTGGCGCAACTTTGCAAGTTGATGGAATGGGGCATTCTTCAACTGTCACCAAAGGGCGTTTAGCTGGTTTTGGTGGAGCGCCAAACATGGGGCATGATCCGCGTGGACGTCGTCATGATACGCCAGCATGGTTAGATATGCGTTTGCAAGGTGCCAATGAAACCGAAACTTATTTGGCACGTGGTAAAAAGTTAGTTGTACAAATGGTGGAAACCTTCCAAGAGGGCGGCAAGCCAACTTTTGTAGAACGTCTCGATGCGATTGATGTGGCTAAAACCGCAGGTTTGCCTTTAGCCCCGATCATGATTTATGGCGATGATGTGACCCATTTACTGACTGAAGAAGGCATTGCTTATCTATATAAAGCAAGCAGCCAAGAAGAGCGCCAAGCCATGATTGCTGCGGTGGCAGGTGTGACCAGTATTGGTTTAACTCAAGACCCAAAAACAACAGCACGTTTAAGAAGTGAAGGTCTGGTGGTATTCCCTGAAGATTTAGGTATTCGCCGTACCGATGCCACACGTGAACTTTTAGCGGCGAAAAATATTGCCGACTTGGTGACATGGTCAGATGGTTTATATCAACCACCTGCAAAATTCAGGAGTTGGTAATGATGGCACAAGTTCAATATCAAACGCTCAGCGATAGTCAGCTTTTGGCAGATATGGCAGTCGAAGCGTTAATTGATGAAGTTAATCTGACACCGAAACCAGCTTTGGTCGATCGCCGTGGCAGTGGTGCACACAATGACCTGACTTTGGAGTTAATGGAGCGCTCTGCGAAAAGTTTAGGGCCTATGTTTGATGCGATGGCACAAGCTGCAAAGCATCATGGAAAAGTTTGTCTGGCCTTACGCGAAGACATTGGAGAAATTGGTCGCCAAGGTGAAAAGACTATGATGTTGGCGACAGATGGTGTAAACACACATCGCGGTGCAATTTGGGCATTAGGGTTAATGGTAACGGCAGCAGCATTAGCACGCAATAATCAACAATATTTATCAGCTGTTGAGCTATGCCAGTTAGCAGGTCAGATTGCTCAGCTTGAAGATCGTTTTATTCCAGAGCAGGCATTGAGTCATGGTCAGCAAGTCCAAAAGAAATTAGGGATCTTTGGTGCCAAAGAACAGGCACAACAAGGTTTTCCAACCATCGTAAATTTTGGGTTAAAGCAACTTTATCAAAGTCGTAGTAAACCCATGAAAGAAGAGTTCGCACGCTTAGATGCCTTACTTGCCATGATGACTGACCTGACCGATACCTGTGTGCTTTATCGCTCTGGCACATCTGGTTTAAAGCGTATGCAACAAGGTGCTCAGCAAATACTGGATTTGGGCGGTAGTTCAAGCTTAGAAGGTCGACGTGCTTTGCATCTTTTAGAGATTGACCTGCTTCGGATGAAGGCGTCTGCTGGTGGTGCCGCAGACTTATTAGCAGCAACACTATTTATAGATCGTGTTGAGCAGACATCTGTCAAAAAATAAAGAAGGATTTTGATTATGGAAACACTTCATTTTGAATTTGTGGCGACAGAGCCACCTGTAAAAAAAGCGTTGGTAGGATGTGTTGGCTCGGGCGATTTAGAAATTTTGATGGAACCTGGTGAAAAGGGAAAAGCCTCTATTCATGTCGTTACCTCTGTAGATGGCAGTGCAGCACGTTGGCACAATCTTTTTGAACGGATTTTTACTGCTCAAATACCGCCAGCGGTCAATATTGATATTCATGACTTTGGTGCAACTCCCGGTGTCGTTCGCTTACGTCTGGAACAAGCATTGGAGGAGATTGCTCATGACTGATATCGAGAGCTTGTTAAATAAACAAGATTTTATTGAGCTGAGTGCAAGAGAGCGTGCTAAAGCATTATTAGATGAAGGGACTTTTCGAGAGTTACTCGACCCATTTGCCCGTGTTATGTCGCCTTGGCTCGTTAAACAGAATATTGTGCCGCAAGCCGATGATGGCGTGGTGATTGCAAAAGGATCTATTCAAGAACGCCCAGTGGTTTTAATTTCTATTGAAGGCTTATTTCAAGGTGGCAGTTTAGGTGAGGTGGGCGGTGCCAAAATTGCGGGTGCCTTAGAACTTGCGGTTGAAGACAATCTAAAAGGCATTCCAACAGCTGCAATTTTATTGTTGGAAACAGGTGGCGTTCGCTTACAAGAAGCAAATCTGGGTTTGGCTGCAATTGCTGAAATTCAGGCTGCAATTGTGAACTTACGGCAGTATCAACCCGTAATTGCTGTGGTCGCAGGCAGTGTAGGGTGCTTCGGCGGTATGTCAATTGCAGCTGGACTATGTAGCTATATTGTAATGACACAAGAAGGACGTTTAGGTCTAAATGGCCCACAAGTGATAGAACAAGAAGCTGGTGTACAAGAATATAACGCTAAAGATCGTCCATTTATATGGAGTATTACGGGTGGTAATCAGCGCTTCACTAGTGGTTTGGCAGATGCTTATGTAGACGATGATCGCCAGAAAATTCGTCAGCAAGTCATCGCTTATTTAACTCAAGGCGTACCTCATCAGCATCGTAGTTCAAATTACTCATTCTATTTAGAAAAGCTACAACAAGTTGATACTGCTGAGCAGATTACCCCAGCACAAGTTCAAGCTTTGTATCAAGGAGAGCAAGCATGAATATCGCCGTTGATACATTAAAAGCATCTACTCGTGGTGCACATTGGTTTAAAGCACTTACGCAGGGTTTTAAGACAGTTGAAGGTTTTCCAGCTTCGATTTGGGTGGCTGATGGTCAGATTGATCAGCAAGTGGTGCGCGTGATTACCGTTGTGCAAGATACCAATAATCTGTTCCCACGGGCAAAACAAGGAGAAGTTGGATTATTAGAAGGCTGGAGTTTGGCAAAAGTAGTCGATGATGTGATCCAAGCCGATGCACAGGCTGAAACTAAACGCGCTATTTTATGTCTGGTTGATGTTCCAAGTCAGGCCTATGGGCGTCGTGAAGAATTATTAGGCATTCATCAAGCTTTAGCGGGTGCAGTAGATAGCTATGCTAGAGCCAGATTGGCAGGTCATCCAATTGTGAGTTTATTGGTTGGTAAGTCGATGTCTGGTGCTTTCTTGGCGCATGGATACCAAGCCAATCGTATTATTGCCTTAAAAGATTCAGGTGTTATGGTGCATGCAATGGGTAAGGAATCTGCTGCACGCGTTACCTTACGGTCGGTTGATGAGTTAGAGCAATTGGCCTCAAGCATTCCACCAATGGCTTATGACATTGAAAGTTATGCCACGCTTGGTTTGTTATCTGAACTGTTATCTGTTGAAAACCCTGAACAACCGACAAACGATGATCTTTTGTTAGCGAAACAGGCAATTGCTCAAACGTTTAAAGAAATTAATGCTGAGCAATCGAGAGGACTGGAACAAAGACTGCATGGCCAAAACCGTCAAATGTCTAAAAAGGTCCGTGAATTATTGCGTGAGCAATGGTTATGAAACTTAAGCTCGAAGCCCATGATTTGTTGTGGGGTATGACGGTCGATTGCTTGGCTGATGATGCTCCGCATTGGGTGAGAGAGGTATTGCAACGTGGTGATCCTGTTGTGGTTCGACGGGCAATTACTCCTGTAGATCAGGTGGCTGTGGGTGTAAGAGGACAACTTCGCTATCAACGATATGCAGCTCAAATGCCAAGATCTTTAATTAGCAGACAGCTTAAGCCAGAAGCGCTGACTCGCGTAGATACGCAACAGTTTGAGCACTTGGCAGAACGTTTACAGAGCATTTCCAGCATTATGAAAAACTTTTCAGAATGTTGGGGATATACAGGAAGTTTCGGCTTTGAACTAGCAACGGGAATTGAAACAGTAACCGAGCAAAGTGACATAGATTTGTTGATTCGAGCTGAACAGCCTTTTGCCAAAAAGCAGGCGGTTGAGCTACTCGAAAATTTTCAGCAAGCAGGGCTGAATGTGGATATACAGCTTCAACTTCAACAAGGCGGTTTGGCATTAAAAGAATGGGCAAGGAATAGCAGAAAAGTTCTATTAAAACGTCCTGATGGTGCTGTTTTATTAGAAAACCCATGGAATTAGGGAATAGATATCATGGCTTCAATTTGGGTATATCCGGGACAAGGTGTGCAACGAAGCAATATGCTGCACGACTTACCTCAAAACGCTCTGGTTAAAGAATACCTTGAGCGTGCATCGGATGCACTCAAAGCAGATGTTTTGATGCTAGATAGTCCGGCTGCATTGCAGTCGACACGTGCAGTACAGCTTTGTTTACTGATTTCAGGTGTGGTGAGTTCAGCTTTATTAACAGCGGAAAACTTAACACCTGATTATGTAGCGGGTCTATCAATTGGCGCATGGTCGGCTGCGGTTGTAGCAGAAGTTTTAGCCTATGAAGATGCTGTTCGTTTGGTTGCCTATCGAGGTGAACTCATGCAAAACGCCTATCCAACTGGCTATGGTATGACGGCCCTGATTGGTACAGACCGTGCAGCTGTTGAAACATGGGTCAAACAAATTTATGAAATAACGCCAGAGGTGTTTGTCGCAAATATTAATGCACATAACCAGATTGTTATTTCAGGAAGCTTTGAAGCCATGACTCAAGTTGCTGTTTTGGCAAAGCAACAAGGCGTGGTGGCAAAAAAATTAGATATATCGGTGCCATCGCACTGTGAATTATTAAGTCAGCAAGCAAAGCAACTTGCAGCGTCTATGGAGGGAGTGACTTTAAAGCAGCCTAAAATACGTTATTTAAGTGGTACAACGGCTCGTACGCTTAGCAGGCCAGAACAGATTGGTGATGACTTGGCTTTTAATATGAGTCGAACTGTAGATTGGGAAAATACCATCCAAGCTGCATGGGAGCGAGGTGTGAGGTTACAGATCGAAGCTTTGCCGGGAACGGTGCTTACTACACTTGCACGTCGAACATTTAAAGAAGGAACTGTATTGTCATTTCAGGGAACACGTTTAGACAGCATTCAGATGGCAATGCAAAAAGAACAGGCAAATAGTTTTTCTTTTTGAGTCAGATTTTACAAAAGCATAAATGATCCAAGGATATGAGGGATTGTCATGATTATATATGGAGTTGGTTTACTCGCACTTTGCACCTTGGTTGGTGTAATTGCTGGTGATCTATTAGGCGTTTTATTGGGTGTAAAGTCCAATGTTGGTGGCGTGGGTATCGCCATGATTTTACTCATTTGTATACGGTTATGGATGGAAAAACGTGGAATGATGACAGTTGAAACTGAAAAAGGAGTTTCATTCTGGGGCACCATGTATATCCCGGTTGTTGTTGCTATGGCAGCCCAACAAAATGTAGTGGCAGCATTATCTAGTGGCCATATGGCACTCTTTGCGGCTGTAGTCTCAGTTGCAGTTTGTACGCTCACTATTGCTGGTCTAAGCCGATATAACAAAGCCAGCCCTTTACCTAAAGAAGAGGACACAGCCTTAAACCGAATCGGAGGTAAAGTTCATGGTTGAATTATTATTAAAAGACTTAACACATTTAGGTTTAATTACAGCTTTTGCTTTAATTGCCTTAATTATGTGGCTGTCGACCAAGCTCTCTAAATATTTAACTAATGGACGTGTGCATGCTTCAGCAATTGCGATTGTAATTGGTTTGATTTTGGCATGGTTTGGCGGAAAAATGACAGGTGGTGAAAAAGGCTTGACCGACCTTGCACTTTTTACAGGTGTAGGACTCATGGGCGGTGCAATGCTTCGTGACTTTACTATTGTAGCTACAGCATTTGAAGTACAAGCGACTGAGGCCAAAAAAGCTGGATTTATTGGTGCCTTCTCTTTATTTCTCGGGACCATTTTGCCATTTATTGTCGGTTGTATGTTTGCGTGGATTTTTGGCTATCGCGATGCGGTAAGTATTACCACAATTGGCGCAGGTGCAGTGACTTACATTGTTGGGCCTGTTACGGGTGCGGCCATTGGTGCGAGTTCTGAGGTCATGGCGTTATCAATTGCAACGGGCTTGGTGAAAGCAATCTGTGTAATGGTCTCAACACCACTCACTGCGAAATTTATGGGATTAGACAATCCACGTTCTGCGATGATTTTTGGTGGTTTGGCAGGAACGGTAAGTGGTGTGTCAGCTGGTTTAGCTGCTACAGACCGCCGTTTAGTGCCTTACGGTGCACTTACAGCAACTTTTCACACGGGCCTTGGCTGTTTAATGGGTCCAACTATTCTGTTCTTTGCGGTTAAAGCTTTGGTGGGTTAATACGTATTTTATAATCAGGCAAAAGAGCTGTTGTTATTCGCAGCAGCTTCTATCTTTTAAAGTTAGATGCAAACATACGACATTCAGCAATCAGAGCAAGTAAGTTTGGGTCGCGTTCTTTACTTTTTAAAAAGACCAGACCAATTTCTTGTTGCATGTGGTATTGCTGTTTTAAGGGAATAAGTTTTACCGAACTTTCATAAACCGCAGAAATACGACCAGGTAATAGTGCGAAACCTACACCTGAGCTAACCATACTAATTAAGGTAAAAATATCATTGACCTGCAAAGCAACTTTAGGTGAAAAACCGGCTTTTTTAAAAATGATGTCGCTGTCGTTATGAGTTGCAAAACCCTTGGTTAAAGTTAAAAAAGTTTCTTCTTTTAAAAGGCTTAAATCAATATCTTTAAACTCAGCATATTTTGAATCTTTATTGACTGCCAGAAAGATATCGTCTGAAAACATCGGCAAAATTTCAAAGTCATCATCTTGAGTGGTTTCATTTAAAGCTACAATGATTGCATCCAGCTCAGTTGCTTTGAGCTTTTTCACCAAATCCTGATTTGAACTGAGTAATAATTGAATATCAAGCTCACTACGTCTGAGTTTAAGACCACTAATCACATTTGGAATTGTGTTTACCGTCAAAGAATAAAGAGACCCTAAATGTAAAACCTTGGCTGCAAAACCAGCGGCTTCTCTGGTTTTATTTACGGTAATAAAAATGTCTTGTACGATTTTTTGCGCCCGTTCTTCAAATACATAAGCACTTTTTAAAGGAATGAGGTTACGGCCTTCATTTTTAAAAAGAGGGCAACGTAAAGCGCTTTCTAAAGAGTGTAGTGCTTTATGAACACTGACATTACTCAGTTGCATTTCTGCCGCGGTTTTAGATAAGTTGCCACAGCGCATAAAGGCCAAAAAAATCTGTATTTTTTTAAGAGTCAGTTCTTCATCTATTTCCATATTAACATCCAGATATTCTTACCCTTAAAATCGCGCTTTAAGATGAAACTATCATAAATTAAATACTTTAAAATTGTGCTTAGGTCGAAGCATCACTTTACAGGCTTGCTTTGACCCTTTGTTGAATAGTTTTGATGACTTGATCTAAAGCAGCTTGAATTTTTTCGTTCCACTCAAAAGAACAATTGATTCTTAAATAATGTTGCTGTGCGGGTAAAACACTAAAGAGTGGGCTTGGCGCAACACCAATATCTTGTTGGATGAGTTCTTCATAAATTTGCATGCTATCGAGTTTATGAGGCAATTTAACCCATAGAAAATAACCGCTTGGGTAATAATAAATTTCGCAGGTCGCGGGCAGATGTTGCTTCAAATAGTGGTAAAAGTGCTTTTTATAACGTTCAAGTGAAAGTCTAAGTGTGCGCAAATGCTTTTCATAATGATGATGAGACAAGAACTCAACCAAGGCATTTTGGATAAGTGCATTCACTGAAATAGTACTCATGAGCTGCAAGTGTTGGATATGGTCCGAAAATTTACCCGCATAGACCCAACCTACCCGAAAACCTGCCCCTAAAGTTTTAGAAAATGAAGAGCAGTGCAGTACCAGATTTTGTTGGTCAAAGTACTTCATCGAAAGTGGTTTTTGCCCGCCATAATAAAGCTCTTCATAGACATCATCTTCAATTAAGTAAATTTGGTGTTCATGAAGCAGTTTGGCAATTTTATATTTAATCTCATCACTGACCGTAAACCCGATCGGGTTGTGGCTATTTAACATGAGCCAACATACTTTAATTGGATATGTATGAATAACCTGTTCAAAAGCCTCTAGGTCAAAACCATGTTGTGGATGTTCGGGAATGGTAATGACCTTAAGCCCTAAACGTTCAGCAGCCTGCCAAGCACCGTAAAACACGGTTTGTTGCAATAGAATATAGTCACCCGGTTTGGCTACTGCTTGTAAAGAAAGATTGAGTGCATCTAATCCTCCGGATGTAATGACAATGTCATCTGGATCGGTCTGTATACCTTGCATACAATAGCGCTGAGCAATCAGTTTTCTTAACGCTAAATTACCGGGAGGTAGGCTTGCTGTCTGGTCATAGCTTTGTCTTTGCCGTGCAAGTTGCCCCATAATTTGAATAAGTTTGGGAGCAGCTAAAAGTTGACTATCAGGAAAAGCTGAACCAAAAGGCACAACAGACTCATGTTGAATCGATTTAAGATATTTAAAAACTAAAGAATTAATTTCAATTTTAGAATTAAGTGAAACGACCGAATATTGTTCCAGTGGTTTTAGTGCAATTTGCTCGGCAACAAAATAGCCAGACTTTTCCTTTGAATAGATCAGACCTTGTGATTCAAGCTCCTGATAAGCATTCATCACAGTCATTAAACTAAAACCAGAACGTTGGACCTGATCTCTTAATGAAGGTAATTTCTCATGTGCATTTAAAGTGCCGCTTTCAATAAGTTGGCGAATGCTATGGGCGAGTTGTTCTGATTTATACATGTATGGGCTGCACGAAATAACAAAATAAAAGATGCACTGAACCAATAATAAATGCCGCTTGCAGAATCTACAAACGGCATTTGTTTATAAGGATGGGTTTACTTTAAGTAAGGGGCAGCATAAATCAATATCACTTTAAACAAACCCGCAATCACAGCTAATGCTAAAAAACCACCAAGCCATAACAGAATAAACCATTGGGTTTGACTGAGTTTAACTGACGACTTTTTCATAACACCCCCGTACCTTAATGATAACCTTCATCACCTACACGAACTTTGTCACGGAATACCCAGTAAGACACAATGGTGTAAGTAATAATGATTGGAATCAAAATAAGCGCACCCACTAAAGCAAACATTTGGCTGGAATGAGGCGCTGCCGCTTGCCAAATCGTAACTGATGGTGGAATGATATTTGGCCACAAACTAATCACAAAACCAGTAAAGGCAAGGAAGACCAATGCCAAGGTATATATAAATGGTTTGTGGTCTTGCTGTTTTTTACATGCCGATAAAATCAGGCCAACAAATAGTAAGACCAAAATAGGCACTGGACTAAAATAAAACAGATTTGGTAAAGAGAACCAGCGATCTGCAATTTCGGGGTGTGTTAACGGCGTATATAAACTGACGGCACCAAAGATAATGAGCAGCGCAATAATTAACTTTGGCATCAGCTCATACATACGTTGCTGCAAGCCTTTTTCAGTTTTTAAAATGAGCCAACCACAGCCTAAAGTGGCATACATGGCAACTACACCAATACCTGTGAAAATGGAGAATGCAGTAAGCCAGTCAAAAGGGCCACCGGCAAAAATACCGTTTTCGGTTTTAATACCTTGAATATAGGCCCCTAAAATAATCCCTTGGAGGAAGCTCGTTAAAACCGAACCCCAAATAAAAGCTAAGTCCCAAAGGTGTTTGGTCCGATGAGCTTTAAAACGGAATTCAAAAGCAACCCCACGGAAAATTAAGGCAATTACCATGAAAATTATAGGCAGGTAGAGCGCAGATAAAACCGTTGAATAGACGAGCGGGAAGGCGGCATACAGGCCAGCACCCCCAAGTACCATCCAGGTTTCATTACCATCCCAGACAGGAGCGACGGTATTCATCATCACGTCACGTTCTTGGCTATTCTTAATGAATGGGAACATAATCCCGATTCCTAAGTCAAAGCCATCCATGACCACGTAAATTAAAACACCTAAACCGATAATACCGACCCATATTAAAGAAAGATCAATCATGACGGTTCTCCCCAGAGTTTTGTTTGCTGTCAATATTTTCATCAACTGCACTAAGTGGACGCATCGGTGTTTTAAAGTGTCCTACGCCGCCTGCTTCCATATTTGGCGTGTCGATAAATACAGGGCCTTTATTAATGAGTTTTAAGGTGTAGTAAATTCCACTACCAAAAACGATTGTATACACCACCACAAAAATAAAGAGACTTAGACCCACCTGATCTGCTGAAACAGTATGCGATAAACCATCTTTGGTCCGCATAATGCCATAGACCACCCAAGGTTGACGGCCTACTTCGGTAGTAATCCACCCAGCCAGCATTGCCACATAACCTGCAGGTCCCATCACTACAGCAAATTTATGAAACCATGATGTTTCATAGAGTTTTCCTCTTTTACGTAACCAAAGAGCAATGAGTGATAAGGTGACCATAAGGACGCCAAGACCCACCATGACACGGAAACTCCAGAAAATAATGGTCGAGTTTGGACGGTCTTCAGGTGCGAATTCTTTTAAGCCAGTCACTTGCCCATCTAAACTGTGAGTCAAAATTAAACTACCCAAATATGGAACGCCCACTTCAAAGTGATTTCGTTCTTCTTTCATATCCGGAATGGCAAATAACAGTAGCGGCATAGGCTCGTTATGATTGGTTTCCCAGTGACCTTCCATTGCAGCAAGTTTGGCAGGCTGATGCTCACGAGTATTTAAACCGTGGTTATCGCCGATCACCACTTGTAAACAAGAAGTCACAAGCACCATCCATAAACCCATCGAGAACGATTTTTTTACCAAGTCATCACGACGGCCTTTTACCAAGTGCCAAGCAGATGTTCCCACTACCAATAAAGATGAAACCAAGAAGGCAGCAGCACCCATATGTGCAAAGCGGTAAGGGAAGGACGGGTTGAAGACAATAGCTAGCCAGTCTTTTGGCACAATAATGCCATTTTCGATGGCAAAACCTTGCGGCGTTTGCATCCAGCTATTGGAAGATAGAATCCAGAACATGGAAATACATGTTCCGATGGCAACCATAAGCGTTGCAAAGAAATGGGCTCTAGGACCAACACGGCCCCAACCAAACAGCATGATTCCTAAGAAACCCGCTTCTAAGAAGAAGGCACTCAAGACTTCATAGGTAAGTAAAGGACCAGTAATACTTCCTGCTACTCGTGAAAACTCACTCCAGTTGGTACCAAACTGGTAACTCATCACGACACCGGAAACAACTCCCATACCAAACGCAACGGCAAAGATCTTAATCCAGTATTTAAATAGATCTTTATAGATAGGGTTTTGCGTTCTTAACCATTTCCATTCTAAAACTGCCAAAAAACAGGCAAGTCCAATAGAGGTGGCCGGAAAAATAATATGGAAGGATACTGTAAAAGCAAATTGTATTCGTGCTAATTCTAAAGCGGTTAGACCGAGGCTCATAAACTTTCCCCCTGTGAACTAGCTGATGATGATTAAATGATTTAAATACTTAATTTCAGGCAAAAAAGTACTTTGGCAATTAAGCTTACTTCTGTGATAAATGTTCTTAGCAAGTAAAGTGCCAACAGGGTAAAGCAACATAATTGCTTGATATTTCAAGAGAATAGAACGATTGATTGTTCTCAATCTGTTAACAAAGTTTAGGCTTGATGTTGCATTTGTAAAAATACATGTTGCATTGAAACATTGATGAAATATCTGGCGATATGCAATAGATCGTTTCATGAAAACTACCTACCTTAAGAAGTTTTCTTAATCATGCACTCACTGTATTTGTATATGTAGATACAGAAATTTTTTATAAAACTATAACAGTTAAACCGTGTTTTGATAGCGTGCTATAGTTTTTTTTCAATCATCTGTAGCTATATATCCAGTCCTCTAAAGTTCAAAATAAAAATGAACAGGATTTACCGCCAACCTAAATCAACTTTCAAGACATAATGTGAACGCTGTTTTAGATTTTATATAAGTACATGATAGTGTTCTTCTTTTTTGTTCCATTGTTGTTTTGTGTAGGGCCTGGTTGTTGCGTGTTTCTTAAAGACCTAAGTGTAAGTGTAGCGCTTCTAAAATAGCTTGGATGTTAAAAAATGTTTATCACTTCTCAACTGAACATTATTCATAAAATTATTAAAAATCAGTCTATTTCCACCTTGGTAATAGATCAGTTGGAACAGATTTATGTGAACCTTGAAGCAACCTTACTTAGAGCGAAAGTACTCAGGGATTTTTCTAAAACTCAAACCGTGTATTTAATTCAGTCTCACATTGAGCCACAGCAAAGCAGTTTGGCTTATCTATTCTCGCCATTTATTTTTGCGAACTTAAACAAAGCAGCCATTTATACAACACCGGCGACTCCACCTGTGCTAACTATCCTTAATAAATACTATCAAGCTGACAAGAAGGTCGTATTTAAGGTAGACGAAGTTTTAGAAAGCCTAAAAATATATCTAGATTTAGAATTAATAGAGATGGGAGAAGCTGAATTTATTTATTTAAATTTAATTAAAGCATTATGTCGAAGTGATATCTCTACAGTTTTTTTAATTACCCATTTAGAGCTTGATTTAGAAGCGTTAAAGCAACTTGAACAGTTCTTAAAAATAAAAATTCATTGGGTAAAAGTCGTAAAAGATGAGGGTCTAAAAGACTTGGATCAGTTGGATATGCGTAAATTATTATTTAAAAATAAAGATGAAGTGTATGTTCAATTATGCGCTCTGTTTGCTCAAATGAATGCAGCACTGGTCGGCCTATGCGATACCTTTACTGTCAATCAAATGACACACTTAATTGATGACATGTTTTACTCAGAGCATATTTTCGAAAAACTTTCTGTCTATTCAGAATATATGCAAACCTTATTGCAAAGTCAGCATAGTCTTCACAAAAAACAAATTGCTTAGCAATGCCATGCTTTTGATTGGTGTTATATCAAGATTGAATACTGTTATAAAAAAATAATCGTTTTCATGTGAAATAAATATTTTATGGTAAAAGCAAAGCAATATTGGTTTTACTTACATGACAAATTTAAATTTTGAGCATCATCTCGGTTCATTAACTCACGCTGCACTGAGTCAGGCTTCAATCATTTCGCGGGTATGGGGTGAAGGACCTTCTGAACGGTATGATGAATTGGCAAGTAACTTCAGACCGACTTTTGCCCGTATTAAAGAAGGGGCTTTAATCCGTGAGCAGCAGCATATTTTGCCGTATGAGCAACTTCAGTGGCTCAAAGATATTGGTTTTACACGGTTACGACTTCCTAAAGCTCATGGTGGTTTTGATGCAACTATTCCTGAACTATTTGCATTGCTCATTGAACTTGCAGAGGCCGACTCAAACTTACCGCAAGCTTTGCGTGTGCATTTTGGTTTTACTGAAGATGTCTTGGTGAGTAAAGATAAGGCATTCCAGCAGCGTTGGATTAATCGAATTGCAAATGGCGAAACAGTGGGTAGTGCATGGTCTGAAGGCGGGAAAGAGTCAATCGATCAGTTTGAAACTCACTTATATCGAGACAGTGACGGAAAAATTCGCGTTAAAGGTAAAAAATACTACACCACAGGGAGCCTATATGCAGACTGGGTGGATGTTGGGGTAACAGATTTAAAAGGAGAGTCTGGCTCAGTTGTTGTTCGCCGTGAAGATGAAGGCGTTGAAATTGTCGATGACTGGAATGGTTTTGGTCAGCAGCTTACTGCAAGTGGTACGGCATATTTCCACGATGTATTGGTCGATGAAGCTGAAATTTTACCTGACGATGACCGTTTTAAATATTCGGCGGCTTACTATCAACTGGTCCAACTGGCAATCATTACAGGTCTAGGGCGTGCTGCAACCTATGATGTTTCTCAAGCTGTTGCGAAACGTACCCGAAACTACACGCATGCAAATGCCCAATTTGTAAAACAGGATCCGCAAATTTTACAAGTAGTAGGACAAATTCGTGGCGCGGCTTATAGTGCAGGAGCGATTGTTGAAAAAGTTGCACAAAGCTTACAACGTGCTTACTTGGCTGCATTTAAAAATAATGAGCAGCTTGAAGAAGAGCAAAATGCACTTGCCGAGCTTGAAAGTGCACAGTCTCAAACGGTCATTACCGATCTAATTTTAAATGCTTCTACGATTTTATTTGACGCTTTAGGTGCTTCTGCAACTGACAAAGATTTAGGCCTAGATCGATACTGGCGTAACGTACGAACTTTAGCTTCACATAACCCGAGAGTATTTAAAAATCGAATTATTGGTGATTTTAGTGTAAACGGCACATTACCACCTTATCAATGGCGTATTGGTGAAGTTTCTAAACAATAAATTATAGTTTTAGATGTTAAGCTGCTATTTTTAGCGGCTTAACGTTATTTATATTTTTTAAAATAAATTATAAAAAAACTATTAGAATAAAATCATATTTTGTTTGGGGTATATATTATAAAGAAAATATAAAAATTGCTTTAGTATAAAATTAAATAAAATGCTGGTTGATATTTTATGACTAAGAGAATTAGTTTTAACGCTTTTGAAATGAATTGTATAGCCCATCAATCTCCTGGATTATGGCGACATCCTCAAGATCGATCTGTTGAATATAAAGATTTAGAATATTGGACGGATTTAGCCCAAATTCTTGAGCGTGGTTTTTTTGACGGTATTTTTATTGCAGATGTGCTTGGTATTTATGACGTTTATCATCAAAGTGCTGAACATGCCTTAACAGGAGCGGTGCAAGTTCCAGTCAATGATCCTTTGCAGATTGTGCCAGCGATGGCCGCAGTCACAAAGCACTTGGGTTTTGGTGTCACGACTTCTATTTCCTTTGAACATCCTTATCCTTTTGCTAGACGTATTAGCACGCTAGACCATTTAACCAAAGGGCGAGTTGGTTGGAATATCGTGACTTCTTATTTGGAAAGCGGTTCGAAAAACTTGGGCCTAAAAACTCAGGTTAACCATGACAATCGTTATGATATTGCTGATGAGTACTTAGAAGTCCTTTACAAACTTTGGGAAGGGTCTTGGGAAGAAGGTTCGGTACTGCGCGATCGTGAAAGCGGTATTTTTGCTGACCATAAAAAAGTGCATCCAATTCAGCATGAGGGTAAATACTTCACTGTACCGGGCATCCATATTTGTGAACCATCACCACAGCGAACGCCAGTACTTTACCAAGCAGGCGCATCTTCACGCGGGCAGAAGTTTGCCAGTCAAAATGCTGAGTGTGTATTTATTGCGGCGCCGTCTAAAATTGCCACTAAAAAAGTGGTACAGGGTATTCGTCAAAAATTGGTTCAAGAAGGCCGCGACCCGTACTCAGTTAAAATTTATGCACTTTTGTCGATTGTCACTGATGAAACCGATGCAAAAGCACAGGCTAAGTTTAAAGAATATCAAAGCTATGGAAGCTACGATGGGGCATTAACATTGCTGTCTGGCTGGTCTGGTGTCGATTTTTCACAATATCAACCGACCGATAAAGTTGAATATATTCAAACCAATGCCATTCAATCTTTATTAGATTCTTATGTAAATGCAGACCCAGAACGTGTTTGGACCATTGAAGAAATTGCAAATTGGAATAGTTTAGGTGGTAATGGACCTGTTCTTGTAGGTTCGGCAGAAACCGTTTCGGATGCTCTAGAGCAATGGGTTGAAGATACCGATGTCGATGGCTTTAACCTTGCCTATATTTTGGCGCATCAAACCTTTGCCGATGTGGTCGAATTTATTGTTCCAGAGTTGCAAAAACGAGGGGTATATCAAACCTCATATGCACAAGGAACATTAAGAGAAAAACTATTTGGTGCTGGGCCATATTTGCCTGAAAATCACCGAGGTGCAAAATATCGTAATCTAAAAGAGTTAAAACTTGCTGAGGCGAGTTGATATTTTGCAAAGACTTTAAATAAATAGCTGGTTAATGCCAGCTTTTATTTTTTATTTTTATATCGATTTTATTGCTGAGTTAATAATGAAAAGATAATTCTATAATTTAGATTAAAACATCAGATTAATTTGTTTTTGTATGGTGTGAATAATTATTATTTTGTTCCTGTGATTAAAATACAGGAATTATTAAGTGAGCACACAAGAACTCGATCATAACCATCGTTATGAAATTAAATCTCCCGATGATGTTTCACAATTAATTTCCAAATTTGCAGGGAAGGGTAAATCGAATAAAGTTATTTGGTTGGCACTGATTGGCGTATTTATTGATGCCTATGATCTAACAACGCTCTCTTTCGGTATTGAACAAGTTATCTCAGAATTTTCTTTAAGCCCTGTGATGACTGGTGTGGTGGCTTCAGCAATTGTCTGCGGAACCATTGTGGGTAACCTGATTGGTGGTTGGCTGACAGATAAAATTGGCCGTTATCGGGTCTTCATGACTGACATGGTGCTGTTTGTCATTGCGGCAATTGTCGCAGGCTTTGCACCAAATGTTTGGGTTTTGATTTTAGCCAGATTTATTATGGGAATTAGTGTTGGTATTGATTTGCCTGTGGCAATGTCATACTTATCTGAGTTTTCCAAATTTAACGGTAGTAGCAATAAGGCAGCGCGTTTAGCCGCATGGTGCCCAATGTGGTATGCCGCTTCTTCGGTGTGTTTTGGCCTAGTTCTGGCGCTTTATTTTCTTTTACCCCCTGAGCATAGCAACTGGTTATGGAGAGCATCTTTAATTTTTGGAGCAGTGCCAGCGTTACTCATTATTTTTATTCGCGGTAAATATTTAACTGAGTCACCAATCTGGCTTGCAAACCAAGGCGATTTAAAAGGCGCAGCTAAAGTTCTACAAGAATCCTATGCAATTCATGCAGTTGCTACAGTTGAAAAAGTAGAAAGAACTGCTGAAAAGAAAAAGCGCGAGGGGTTTGCGGTTTTATTTAATAAAACCTATTTGCCAAGAACTATTGTGGCAATTGTGATTCACATTTCGGTGGCATTTCAGTACACGACCATTGCCTTCTTTTTACCTTCTATTTTAACGCGATTCTTTCATACAGATGTCTTGACGACCATTACCACCACACTTGGGCTTAATTTATTGTTTGCATTTACAGGCGGGCTGTTAGGCGTATTTGTTGCTAGTAGATTTAAATCTCGTCATGTATTGCTTACAGGCTTTTTACTCCAGTTTATTGCCCTGATTGCTTTGGCATTCATTGGTGAACCCGGTAATAGCTTTTTACTCTATACCGCAATTGGCATGCTCGGTTTGTGGCTTTTTGCTGAAGGTTTTGGGCCAGGTGCACAAATGATGGTTTATCCAACTATGGCTTATCCAGCTTCGATTCGTGGCGTAGGTGTTGGCTTTAACCGTGCAGTAACGGGCGTTGCTCAAGCAATTGCTTTGTTTGTTTTACCGATCTGGATGGCGGGATATAAAACTGATGTTTACCTGATTATTTCTATCTTTGCATTTATTCCTTTAATTGTAATTGGACTGCTGATTAAGTTTGAGCCTACCGCCCAAGATGTCGATGTTATCGATGAAGATAAAGTAGAACTTCCTCTCAATAATTCACCAGTAATCGATTAGAGTAAAAATAAATATCTAAATAAAAACAAAGGCCAACATCTGTTGGCCTTTATTTTAAGAATTAGAAGTAATAAGCAAAAATTACAAATGCTTTTTTATTCCATTTATCATTGCTTCCACCAGCCGCAAGGCCTTCGCTATCGCCTAAATATGGATCATGTTTACCCATCAGCAACTCGGCTTGTACTGTCAATTTTTGATAGTTAAAGGCAATGCCGGGAATAAAACGGGTGGAGTCTTTAAAGCCATCTTGCTCTTTTCGATAAGAACTATAGTTCAAGTACGGACGAACAGAGGTAATTGGGCCAAACTGCTGAGGAAATAAATAGCTCAGTTCGGCTGAATAAATCTGACCTTTTGTTGCCGAGTTAAATGAATAATCGAAACCGCCCAAGGTCAGATGATCTTTATATTGGGTGTCGGCATTATCAATGTCTTGATAACCAGCCAAAAGCTGTAAATTCCATTGGTTGTAATTGGTATTGCTAAAAACCGAATAAACTTGGCGATCGCCATCTTGCCCTGAACGCTTATTTTCAATGGTGGAATACCATGCGGAGGCGCCAAGTTGAGTAGAGAAATTTTCTTGGCCTAAGATATTCTTAAAGGTATGAGCTCCGCGAACAACAATTGAGTTCTTTTCTTTGGTATTAGTGCCTTGCGGTACAGAGTCATCTGCATTGACAGGGTTGATACTAAAACGACTCGAGTCTTTGCTTTTACCTCTATAGGTGCCACCATCTGTAGGATAAAAGGCGAGTTGTGCTTCATTGATTCCATCATTGAAATCATATTTTACCCCAAGGTTGTGTACATCTTCCCAACCAGCACTATTGGCAATGCCTAAATAATAAGTATTTCCCCAAAAGCGGCCCAAGCCAAAAGGAACTGGGTTTAAGCCAGCAATAATTTTACTGTTGTCATTAATTTTATAACCTAACCACGCATTGGTAAGCCAATTGGCATCTCCTAAATGCCCGTAATATTCATAAACCCGATAATCTAGGCGGCCAATCCATTTCGGGGAGTTGTAATCTAGCCATAAGACCGCGTCATTAAAAGAAAATTTACTGGTAGTGGGATCAGAGTCAAAATCATAAATATATTTAGCCCGAACAGTACCACTTACTTTAAGTTCACCTTCTTCAACATTGCCAAAGGTAAGCGCTGCATGACTTGAGAGGCTGAATGTAAGCAAAGACGTTGTAATTAATGTTTTTGTCAAAATTTGAGAATGCTTAAACAAAAGAATTTTTCTCCTCTTAAAAAATAAAAAGTAAATTTGCGTCATGTATAAACCAGAAAAAGATTTGTCCAAATCTCAATATTTGCAGAAGTTTTAAGATAAAAAGATAATAAAAATCTGAGCGTTATAAAAAATCTCGAAAATTAATTAGATGCAAAACTCTGGGTATAGAGACAAAAATAAAAATGATGAAATATGAGTAGGATAAAATAATTAAAAGGGGGATGTCAGGGACTTCTGATCATATGATTTGGGAATATCGTTTTTAATTATTGATATATAAGTAATTTAATTTTACCACTAATCTGTAAGTTTACTTGAAATTTGCTTTTTACCAAAAGATAAAAACTTATGAAGAAAAGTTATTTATAAAAACCAGATAAGCAACTCATATTTTTTTATTTTTCATTATAAGGCCAGCTGCATACCATGAGCTTATATTATTGAAAGATCATGAAATTATGAGCACGAAGACCAAACCGTTGATTATCACGGCAATTGTTATAGTCGCAATTATTGCATTTATCGTATGGCAAAATAAAAAAGACAATAATACAAGTGCTTCAGTTCGTGACAACAAACCTGTTGTGATTGCTTATCAAACTGGGGTTGACCCAAGCAAAGTTGCACAGGCGAATGGAGACTATGAAAAACATAGTCAACGTACTATTCAATGGAAAAAATTTGATGCGGGTTCAGATGTTGTCAATGCACTTGCTTCAGGTGATGTGGTACTTGGTAATATTGGTTCAAGCCCACTTGCTGCCGCGGCAAGCCGTAATTTACCGATTGAAGTATTCTTAATTACTTCAAAACTTGGTGCATCTGAAGCACTCGTGGTGAGTAATAAATCAGGCATTAAAACTCCTCAAGATTTAATTGGCAAAACCATTGCTGTACCGTTTGTTTCGACAACCCATTACAGCCTTTTGTCTGCACTTAAACATTGGAACATTCCAGAAGACAAAGTAAAAATTATTAACTTGCGTCCACCTGAAATTTCAGCTGCTTGGGAACGTGGTGATATTGATGCTGCCTATGTGTGGGAACCTGTTTTAAGTAAAGCCAAAGCATCTGGTACGGTTTTAACTGACTCAAAACAAGTCGGTGAATGGGGTGCTCCAACTTATGACTTATGGGTTGTACGTAAAGACTTTGCAGAGAAAAATCCTGACTTTTTGAAAGCTTTTGTCCAAACCACACTTGAGCAACTCGAAAAATATAACCAAGACCCAGCCGCTTACGTTAAAGATGCCGATAACGTGCAAAAAATTGCGCAGCTCACAGGTTCTGATGCAAAAGATATCCCGCTTTTATTAAGTGGAAATATTTACCTTGACCACGCTCAGCAAAAACAAACATTAGATGGTGAATTTGCGCAAAATATTTTTGATACAGCGAAATTCTTAAAAGGTCAGGGCAAAGTCGATCAACTTAAAGCCGATTATAAAGGCAATGTGAATTCTTCATTTTTGCAGCCTTAAGGAGTTGTCATGAGTGTACTTGAAGCCAAACATATTCATCTGACTTTTCCTAAACAGCAAAAGCCAGTTTTACAAGACATTAACCTAACCATTGAAGAAAGTTCTTTAACCGTGATTTTAGGTGAGTCGGGTTGTGGCAAAACAACTTTGCTTAATATCTTGGCAGGGTTTCAAAAGCCGAGTTCTGGTGATGTGCTTGTAAATCATGAAGTCGTAACTGGACCAGATGTAACTCGTGCTGTTGTATTTCAAGATCACGCCTTACTTCCTTGGTTGAATGTTGCAGATAATGTTGGCTTCGCTTTGCAGTTAAAAGGTTTAAAGCGTGCAGAGATTGAGAAACAAGTGAGTGCAATTTTAAAAATTGTGGGTTTAAGTCACGTTGAAAAAGCCAATATCTGGGAACTTTCCGGTGGTATGAAACAACGTGTTGGTATTGCCAGAGCTTTGATCAGCCACGCGCCGTTTATTTTATTAGATGAACCTTTTGCTGCATTGGATGCTTTTACTCGTGAAAACATGCAGCAGTTAGTGCTCGATTTATGGATTCAACAAAATAAAAGCTTCTTTTTGATTACTCATGACATTGAAGAAGCGTTATTGCTCAGCAATCAGTTAGTTCTGATGACGGCGCATCCAGGCAAAATTGTAGAAACTCTACACCTCGATTTTGCCCAACGGTACCGTCAGGGCGAGTCTATTCGCTCAATTAAATCGGATTCTCAATTTATTCAGCTCAGAGAACAGCTATTTGAAAGTTTAAGGGCACAAAAACAAAGCGGTAAGGAGGCGTTACCTACATGAACACTAAAGATAACGTCTATGAATATGACAAAGCAGAGCTTAAACCTGAGTTAAATGTGCAAACAGAAAATGCTTCATTTCTATCGTCATTTTTTGAGAAGCATCGTACTTTGGCGGTCAGTATAATCAGTGTGGGAAGTGTAGTTGCACTCTGGTTCCTCATTACTGCTTTGCATGTTGTACCTGAACTGTTTTTACCGAGTCCACAGGCAGTCTGGCAAAAATTTATATCGGTCAGCCAAGAAGGCTTTATGAAAGCAACTTTGTGGCAACATTTGGCAGCCAGCATTTCTCGTGTATTTTTAGCTTTGATTGCTGCCGTGGTGATTGGTGTTCCGCTGGGTTTGTGGATGGGGCTGAACAAATGGGTTCGTGCTGTTCTAGATCCTTTGGTTGAATTATTACGTCCAATTCCACCGTTAGCTTATTTGCCGTTACTTGTTATTTGGTTCGGTATTGGTGAAACCACAAAAGTACTTTTGATTTTCTTCTCGATTTTGGCGCCTGTCATTATTAGTAGTGCGCATGGTGTGTTAAGCCATCAGCTAAATCGTGAACGTGCGGCATTGTCATTAGGAGCAAGCCAGTCACAAGTCTTTTGGTATGTCATTTTACCAACGGCTTTGCCTCATATTATTACCGGTATTCGTATTGGTCTTGGGGTGGGCTGGTCAACATTAGTTGCAGCTGAGTTGGTTGCAGCGGACCGTGGTATTGGTTTTATAGTGCAATCGGCAGCACAGTTCTTAATTACCGATACGGTGATTCTGGGCATTATTGTGATTGCGATTGTCGCAGTTAGTTTTGAGCTGTTTTTACGTTGGTTACAAAAACAGTTTTCTCCTTGGTATGGTCAGCAGTTGTAGTAAAGAAGATGAATACAGTAGTAGCAAACTTAAATATAGAAGTGATCAAGCCTACCATTGGCGCAATTATTCACGATATTGATTTGAATGCGTTAAATGAACAGACAACGCAACAAATCCAGCAGGCTTTGCTTGATCATCAGGTCATTTTTTTTCGAAAGCAACAATTAGCACCACAAGCACAAGCAGACTTGGCACGTAGTTTTGGCACATTGCATGTGCACCCGATTTATCCTTCAATTGAAGATGTACCTGAGGTGATGGTGCTCGATAGCTGGAAACAAGATTTGCGTGACAATGAACTTTGGCATACAGATGTGACTTTTAGTAAAACTCCACCTTTAGGTTGTGTGTTGCAAGCTATTAAAATTCCACCTGTAGGTGGTGACACGTTGTGGTCGAGCAACACAGCAGCTTTTAAAGGACTTCCGCTTGAGTTACAGCGAAAACTACGTGGCTTAACTGCAACCCACGATATTCGTAAGTCTTTTCCGCTTGAGCGTTTTGCCCATAACGAAGAAGAACGTGAAAAGCTTTTGCAAACCTTTAAGCGTAACCCACCAGTGGTTCACCCAGTGGTGCGTACTCATCCGGTTACAGGTGAGCCTTTGTTGTTCGTAAGTGAGGGTTTTACCACACACATTAATGAGTTACCCGAACAAGAAAGTGAGCAATTACTTAATTTCTTGTTTGAACATGCGACCCAAGAGCAATTTCATTTACGCTGGAAATGGCAAGACGGTGACGTCGCGATTTGGGATAACCGTTGCACACAACATAAAGCATTATTTGATTACGGAGATGCTCATCGCATCATGCACCGCGCAACTATTAATGGCGATGTGCCATTTTATAAAGAAGAACAACAACCAGAGTTAGCAGAGGCTTAATTCCTTTAATTATTCTTTATTTCAATTCCAACTCTGAGTTTTGAGCTGGAATTGAAATATTAACTCTTTAGCGTACTCCAAAACCTGACAATATGCCTGTGTAGTTCTTTACAGGAGGTGAGGCCCAATCACCAACTTTGCTTGTTTTTAAATTTAACTGAACTAACATTTCAGCTTGTTTAACTGCTGCTGCAACGCCGTCAATAACAATCACTTCCAATTCGTTTTGTAGTTTTAGGCATAAATCACTCATACCTGCACAGCCTAAAACAATTGCATCGCTTTTATCTTCTGCGAGTGCTTTTTTGCACTCATCTCGTATTGTTCGATAAGCATCTGAGTCAGGAAGCTCCAACTCTTCAACTGCAATGTCACAAGCTCGAACATTTTTGCAAAATGGCGTAGCCCCGTAGCGATGAGCCAGATGCCAACTCATATTCACTGTGCGTTGTAAGGTCGTGACCACACTAAAACCAGTACTGACATAACTTGCAGTTCGCATAGCTGCTTCGGCAATCCCAATCACAGGTGCTGACGTCATTTCACGGGCGGCATAAAGCGCAGGATCACCAAAACAGGCAATAACATAAGCATCTACATCTAGAAGTTCACCTTGGCGAATTTCCTCTAGCACACCTACGGCACTTAGGGCTTCATCATAATAACTTTCAATTGTTGCAGGGCCCATTTGAGGACTCACAGCAATAATTTGAGTATCAGAATTTGCGACTATCTTTGCTGATGCAGCAATTTTGTCAGTCATGCCTTGGGTGGTATTAGGATTAATAATTTTAATTTTCATTGTATTTTTACCTTAATCATTGCCGATTTAGCATGGGCAAGCGGTTGGTTAAGAAATCGGTAAATGACAAAACCGAATCCCATCCCAATAAACCATGTGAAATTAGCCAGCCCAGACAGTTGTGGTAAAAGTACGCAGAGAATAGGAATTAATGAAGCTGGAATTAACGCATAAAAGGCAGAGTGGTTATAACCATTTTTGTACCAATACGAGCCTTGAGTATCTAAAGTATATAAATCATCTACCACGATTTTTTGTTTTTTAACAAGATAAAAATCTGCTAGCAATACACCAAAAAGTGGACCGATAAATGCACCTAAAATATCAATGGTGTAATGGATCACTTGAGGGTTATTGAACAAATTCCATGGGGTAATGAAAATTGAACCTACTGCTGCAATCATTCCACCCATACGCCAGCTAATTTTGCTTGGTGAAACATTAGAAAAATCAAAGGCAGGTGAAACAAAGTTAGCAACAATATTAATTCCGATAGTGGCAATCATTAAGGTCAAACTACCTAAAATGACTACAAATGTGTTATCCAGTTTTCCAACCATCTCGACAGGGTCTGTAATGAGCTTGCCGTACACTGGAAGTGTTGCTGCAATACACACCACAGTAAGTAAAGAAAAGCCTAAGAAGTTAATTGGTAAGCCAAGAAAGTTGCCCATTTTAATCGCGTTAAAGCTTTTGCCATAACGAGAGAAGTCGCCAAAATTCAGCATCGGTCCTGAAAAATATGAGACAACAAGCGCAATAGCACCAATCATGACTGGTACAACTGCAAAACCGTCGTATTGAACCCCACTTAAATTTAAATCAATATTCTGCCAGCCAGCTTTCCAGATGAGCCAGACTGCCATGGCAAACATTACAACGTAGACAGCCGGACCTGCCCAGTCAATAAACTTACGAATGCTGTCCATACCAGACCAAAAAACAATCGCTTGTAGTAACCAAAGCAGCATGAAGCCAACCCATCCTAAATAGGAAAGCCCAAGAAAGCCGTAAGTTGAAACATCAGCATAGGCTGACCAGTCTGGAAAGAACTTTAAAATGACCAATAAAAAGGCACTGGAGGCCAAATATGTTTGAATGCCATACCATGCGACAGCAATAAGACCACGGATAACGGCAGGAATATTTGCACCAAGCACACCGAAAGTGGCACGACAAATCACAGGATAGGGCGTGCCTGTTTGTTGGCTAGACTTGGCAATTAGATTTGTAAAAAACTGAACTATGGCAATGCCGATGAGTAAAGATAGAAGTACCTGCCAGCTATTGAGCCCGAGTGCAAAAAGGCTTCCAGCCATGACATAACCGCCGACGCTATGAACATCCGACATCCAGAAGGCAAAAATATTATAAGCGCCCCAAGTTTGCTTTTTTAAAGGAGCTAAGTCTTGATTTGTTAGTTTTGCATCATAAGAAGGTTTAATTATCGCTTCGGTATTATTCATCTTGAACACTCACTTCCCTATGTTGGGCGGGCACGTTCTTCAGCAGCTTGAAATACTGACTAAAAGAATGAAGTTAAAATTGTGCACAATGTTATATTTAGATTGTGCACAATTTATTGAGCAAAAGTTATGCCAAACTTGAGATGGAGTATTGATGAGTGATTTCGCTTGATACAATTTGGGAATATAAAGAGAGAGATTTATAAACTGAGACGTGCCTAATTTTTATAAAAAGCAAATAAATTTAGGTATATAAGTGGGTATTTATAAATTTAATATTGAATTGTTCAGCTCAGCATAGATAGTGTGAAAATGAGAGAAATATTTCCAAACGCTTAAGTTAAACTTACACTATTCAAAATAGATGAAGTTCTAAAAAGAGGAGACATTAATAAAAATGGAGAAATCAATGTCATCGAATGCACCAAAAAAAGCCGTAGAAATGAGCAATGATGAAATTGATGACCATATATATAACGCAATTGTAGATGCTATTTTAAATCGACAACTCGCTCCGGGCGCACGTTTAGTTGAAGCACCTTTATGTGAAGCATTTGGTGTAACGCGAGGAGTGTTAAGACGTGTTTTCGTCAAACTTGCACATGATAAGGTCATCGAAATTCAGCCCAATCGTGGGGCACTCATCGCAAAACATAGTGCAAATGAAACAAAAGAAGTCTTTGAAGCACGCAGCATGCTTGAAATCGCCACTGTAAAAAAACTAGCACAAAAGTCTCATCACCTAGATTTTAGTGAGCTTCGGACTTTAGTAGAACAAGAGTCGGATGAGCGTTTAGCTGGAAATTGGGCCGAATGGATTAAGCTATCAGGTCAATTTCACCTAAAACTTGTCGAAGCTAATCAAAATTCGATCATGACCAGTTATTTGCAGACACTTATTGCGAGGACTTCGTTATTAATTGGCTTATATGAAATTCCAAAACATAATAATTGTTCGGCAGATGAACACCGTGCAATTTTAGATGCCATTGAACAAGGCGATGAAAAACGAGCAACGCAATTGATGGAAGAACATTTAGAACACTACGCAACCACATTTATTGAAGAAAACAGTACAGTATCTGCCGAGCAAAATTTATTAAATTTATTTAAAAATAAGAGAATTGAAACACCTCAAACTAATTAAAAATCTGGGCCAATTCCTGTGGAAAAGGCCCAGATTGGTTATTTTATGGGAATGATTTGATGTGTTAAAAAATCAATAAATAGTTTTACTTTCTTCGATAAAATCTTACGATTTGGCCATGTGACATATAAGTGAAGTGGCTGACTGGTATAATCTTCCAAACATTTCTGTAACTTACCTTCTTTGTAATAAGGCTCTGCAATAAACTCTGGAAGAAAAACAATACCGTGATCTTTTAAACACATATCCAATAATAGTTCACCATTATTACACGTCATCACAGGGAAACAATTAAAAGACACTTCTTTCTGATCTTTTTGAAAAATCAATTTTTTATGTCGGCTATCTTGATAGTAAATTAGAAACTTATGTTCTTTAAGTTCTTCTAAAGAAGTAGGTAATCCATGTTGATTGAAATATTCAGGTGTTGCATATAAATAACGTTGATAGGTATTTAAAATTTTACTATTTGCCAAACTTGGCGCAGATCCATCTAAGCGTATGGTCAGATCAAATTTGTGTTGATTCACATCTAATAGCTGATCTGTCATAAATAAATCAATTTTAATACTGGGATATTTCTCAATAAAGTCTGAAATGATATGTTGAAGGAAAATGTTGCTAAAAGACATGGGCGTATTGAGCTTGAGTTCGCCTTCAGGATATTGCTGGTTATAGCTAATCTCGTAAGTTGCCCATTCAAATTCACTCAATATAACCTTGCAATGTTGGTAAAATTTTTCCCCACAACTGGTCAGATTCATTTGTCTGGTTGTTCGATTTAATAGCGTTGTTTTTAAATCATTTTCGAGATAGCAAACACGTTTGGCTACCAAATCACGAGAAATATCGAGTGCTCTAGCTGCGCTACTAAAATTCCCATGTTCTACGACACTTACAAAAGTGGAAATACAGTCTAATCGATCCATGGATAACTAAAAATTAAAAAATATATATCCATGATTAAACTATAAAAATTAAAAAGCAATCATTGATTTGATTGTATCCATACAGGATACAGATTCGAGCTGTTTTGCTGTCTATGTTTTTACATTTTTATCTGTTTTGATAATAACCAGTAGGCAATTTTAAAAGCCTTATATAATGAATAATGGAGTTTAGACGTGAATAAATCACTTTTAGAACAACTATCACCAACCAATTGTCAGGTTATTTTTATTGATCATCAGCCGCAAATGGCTTTTGGGGTACAGTCAATAGATCGCCAAGTATTAAAGAATAATACTGTAGGGTTAGCAAAAGCAGCTAAAACATTCAATATTCCTGTCACGATTACGACAGTTGAAACTGAAAGCTTCTCTGGTCATACCTATCCAGAACTTTTAGACGTATTTCCAGATGCTCCATTACTAGAACGTACTTCAATGAACTCATGGGATGATCAAAAAGTACGTGATTCGCTTGCAAAAAATAATCGTAAAAAAGTGATTGTTTCTGGTTTGTGGACTGAAGTGTGCAACAACACCTTTGCTTTCGGTGCCATGCTTGAAGGCGATTATGAGATTTATATGGTCGCAGATGCTTCAGGCGGTACATCGAAAGAAGCACATGACTACGCCATGCAACGCATGATTCAGGCAGGTGTTGTTCCGGTAACTTGGCAACAAGTATTACTCGAATGGCAGCGTGATTGGGCACACCGTGATACATACGATGCAGTTATGGCGATTGTACGTGAGCATTCTGGTGCTTATGGTATGGGTGTGGACTATGCCTATACGATGGTCCATAAGGCACCTGAGCGTACAACATCAAAACATGAAGTACTTGCACCAGTTCCTGCAAAATAAAACAGTACTGATTTAGGTAAAGGTATGTCTAGTATTCAATATTTAAGTGATATTAATACAGATATATCTTTATTTTTTTAGAACGATAATTCACAAGAATGGAGTTCAGAATGACCGACATAAACCTCATACTTAAAAACGGTAAAATCACAACACTAGATCCTCAGAACCCCGAAGTACAAGCAATAGCGATTGCAGATGGTAAAGTCGTCCGCACGGGTACAACTGATGAGGTTATGAAACTCGCAACTCCAACAAGTAAAGTTGTAGACTTAAATGGTCGTCGCGTTATACCGGGTCTAAATGACAGTCATTTGCATATTATTCGTGGTGGCCTCAATTACAATATGGAACTGCGCTGGGAAGGTGTGCCATCCGTTGCCGATGCGTTACGCTTACTCAAAGAACAAGCAGATAATACGCCAGCTCCACAGTGGGTTCGTGTCGTAGGCGGTTGGACTGAATTCCAGTTTGCTGAAAAGCGTTTACCGACTTTAGAAGAAATTAATAAAGCTGCGCCAGATACTCCAGTATTCGTTTTACATCTATACGCTAGTGCCATGTTGAACCGAGCTGCCCTTGATGTATTAGGCTTTAACAAAGACACACCAGACCCGCTGGGTGGCAAGATTGTACGAAATGAAAAAGGTGAGCCAACAGGTCTCTTGCTCGCAACGCCATCGGCTATGATTTTATATTCGACCTTAGGGAAAGCACCAAAATTGCCAGTTGAAGATCAAGTCAATTCAACTCGTCATTTCATGCGTGAATTAAACCGATTAGGTATTACTTCAGCAATTGATGCAGGTGGTGGAGGTCAAAACTACCCTGAAGATTATGATGTGATTAAGCAATTACATGATCAAAATCAAATGACTGTGCGAATTGCTTATAACCTATTTGCTCAAAAGGCAGGCCAAGAGCTTGATGATTATCGTCGCTGGACAGAAATGACATTTCCGGGTGATGGTGATGAATTATTTAGAATGAATGGAGCAGGTGAGAACCTGACTTGGTCAGCGGGTGACTTTGAAGATTTCTATGAGCCACGTCCGGATTTACCAGAAAAAATGGAAGGTGAACTCGAAGCTATTGTAGAGCATTTGGCTGAAAAGAAATGGCCATTCCGTATTCATGCAACTTATGATGAAAGTATTAGTCGGTTACTCAATGTATTTGAGCGCGTCAATTCAAAACAGCCATTTGCGACACGATTTATTATTGACCATGCCGAAACTGTATCTGAGCGTAATATCGAACGTATTGGTGCGTTGGGTGGTGGTATCGCGATTCAGCATCGTATGGCATATCAAGGTGAGATTTTCGTAAAACGCTATGGTGCCGAAGCTGCCCAAGCAACGCCACCCGTTAAGAAAATGTTAGAACTCGGTGTTCCTGTGGGTGCGGGAACGGATGCGACTCGTGTGGCCTCTTATAACCCTTGGGTGTGTTTGTATTGGCTGACTACAGGTAAGACAGTTGGTGGGTTACCTTTGTATGATGAAAAAAATCTATTAGATCGTCAAACCGCCCTCAAACTCTGGACGAAAGGTTCGGCTTGGTTCTCAGGTGAAAAAGATATTAAGGGTTCACTCACAGCAGGTGAACTTGCTGACTTGGTTGTGCTGTCAGATGACTACTTTAAAGTTGAAGCAGAAGATATCCAGTGGATTGAGTCTGTACTCACTGTTTTAGGTGGAAAAGTGGTGTACGCAGGGGCAGAGTTTAAGCAAGACGATCCGCCGTTACCGCCAGCATCTCCAACATGGTCGCCAGTAAAACGCTTCGGTGGTCAGTGGCGCTTATCTGAAAATCGTAATGCACCTTCGAATCAATCATTACAGTCACAAAGTGCATTGTGTGAATGTGCTAGCAGTTGTGGCATGCATGGACACAGCCACGCTTGGATGCTTGACGTGCCTGTAAATGATAAGGACAAAAAATCTTTCTGGGGCGCACTTGGGTGCTCGTGTTTTGCATTTTAAATAAACCAGTATAGGACCTGCCTCATTAAATAGTTTGTTTCCTTAAGGTATGTACGATGAAAATGTACTTGTTATCTTTGGCTGTAGGGGTGCTTGTTGGTGTCTTATATTATGTTTTAAATGTTAAGTCACCAGCTCCACCTCTTGTTGCATTAGTCGGTTTATTAGGCATGGTAATAGGAGAGCAATTGCTTCCTTTTATCAAATCTTATTTTTAATCCGTTTCATTCAAAAAAAGCTAAACGGTGCCATGCCATTTAGCTTTTTATATTAATAAGTATCTTCAATTACTTTATACGACGGCCTTGCTCATCAATAATGATTTCACCATCTTCTTTTGCAAAATAGCCTAAGTTTTGTGAATCTAAAATGTCCAGTACAATCTCAGAAGGGCGGCAAAGTCGCGTGCCTTTTGGTGTAACCACAAATGGGCGATTAATTAAAATTGGATATTGCACCATAAAATCAATTAACTGTTCATCGGTCCAATGGTCTTGTTCTAACTCTAAATCTTTATAGGGTTCAACATTTTTACGAATTGCTTCACGTACAGTTAGGTTCGAATCCTTAATGAGTTGGATTAGTTCATCTTTACTTGGTGGTGTTTGCAAATATTCAATAACGATAGGTTCAATTCCTGCATGACGAATAAGCGCCAATGTATTGCGTGAGGTTCCGCAAGCAGGGTTATGGTAAATCTTCACTAGCTCAGTCATGGTAAATTTATTGTCAAATTAAGATATTGCATTTATATATGGATATCCGTATATTTGCAATAACGAATATATTGTGTTGAAGATATGATCAACCAAGTCGATTTCTTTAAATGTCTATCTGACCAAACTCGGTTAAATATTCTTAAATTAGTTCTAAATAAACAAAATATTTGTGTTTGTGAGCTAACAGAACAGCTTGAGTTGAGCCAACCGAAAATCTCCAGACACTTGGCCTTATTAAGAACTCATGGCGTATTACTGGATGAAAGAAAAGGCCAGTGGGTCTATTACAGCTTAAATCCTGATTTACCTGTCTGGGCTTTAGATATTCTAAAGGTGATAGAAAATGATGAGAGTGGGACAAGAATAAAACAACAAGATCAGCCTTTCATCACGACAACGTGTTGTGATTAATCTTCCTAAATTTTGTCTTAGAAAATGCAGAATTATTTAGCATAAGTGTATGAGCCACTTGTGTATTGAACGCAATTAATTTCTTCTTCGAGTAGAACATGACCAAACAAGGGCTTTCCTTTTTAGATCGAAATCTAACGCTATGGATTTTTATAGCAATGGCTTTAGGTTTAGCGATTGGAGTTTTTTTTCCTCAGGCATCTGTGTCTTTAAATGAGTTAAGTGTAGATAACGTTAATATTCCAATCGCAATCGGTTTGATTTTAATGATGTATCCGCCATTGGCAAAAGTGGACTATGCGGCTTTACCAGAAGTATTTAAGGATAAGAAAACCTTAACTTTATCTTTGGTACAAAACTGGATTATTGCTCCAGTTTTAATGTTTATCCTTGCGATTGTTTTTTTGCATAGCTATCCGGATTATATGACGGGCCTTATTTTGATAGGCTTAGCACGTTGTATTGCAATGGTATTGGTCTGGAATGGCTTAGCTTGTGGTGACAACCAATATGTTGCAGCTTTGGTCGCCTTTAACAGTATTTTTCAGATTTTATTTTTTAGTACCTATGCATGGTTGTTCTTAACTTTCTTGCCGCCATATTTTGGTGTGGCAGGACAAGTGATTGATGTCAATTTCTGGACCATCACACATGCTGTTTTGGTGTACTTAGGTATTCCATTCTTAATGGGGTTCTTGACGCGTTTGATTTTAGTCAAGTCGAAAGGGTTGGAATGGTATCAAACTAAATTTTTACCAAAGATCAGCCCGATTAGTTTAATTGCTTTACTTTTTACCATTGTGGCGATGTTTAGTTTAAAAGGTGGCGATGTGGTGAGCTTACCTTTAGATGTATTACGTATTGCGATTCCACTCACGATTTACTTTGTCGTAATGTTCTTTATTAGTTTCTTTATGAGTAAACGTATGGGGAATAATTACCCACGTACCACTGCTATTTCATTTACCGCGGCAGGTAATAACTTTGAGTTGGCTTTAGCTGTAGCTATTGCAACTTTTGGTTTAGCATCACCTGTAGCATTTACCACAGTGATCGGGCCATTGGTTGAAGTACCAGTGTTGATCTCACTGGTTTCGGTTTCGCTTTGGTTAAAGAAAAAGTATTACTCTTAAAATCGTAAAATTTATTTAAACTATTTTTTGCTAAAAATGACTTTAACAAAGTGCCTTTATATAGGCACTTTTTATTGCCTAGCTTTTACACTTAGGTCATTGTTGGTAATAGTTTTTGCATGAGTTCAATGAAGTTTGACACTTTAGCTGAGTTTTCATTTTCTCGTGTAATTAAGTAAATAGGCGCATTTAGTTTTATCGAATCATCAAACTCGCGATAGACGATTTCATGGTCCCAAAAGTTATGCATTGAAGCGGGCACAATACTAATTCCAATACCGGCAGCCACTAAATTGAGGGTCGCAGTAGGGCGTGGCGCTTCTTGAATAATACGCGGACTAAAACCTGCCTGATAGCAGCTATATAAAATATTGTCATATAAGCCTTGCCCTGAAGAGCGACGGTATAAAACAAAATTTTCCTCTGACAAGTTACTTAAACTAATTTTTTTCTTCTGTGTAAGTGGATGGCCGATAGGTAAGGCCACCACCATTGGCTCGTCTAATATATGAAGATGCTTTAAACCAATATCTCGGCTAATCGGCGCTCTTAAAAAAGCAATATCAAGTTTTTCTGAAATTAACCAGTCCAGTTGCTTTTGACTGCCTGCTTCTTCAAGTTTGGTTTGCACAGCAGGGTACATTTCTCGATATGAACGTAATACGAGTGAAATGAGCGGATGCAAACCTGCGGAACTTGTAAAGCCAATATTGAGTTGTCCGGTTTTACCTTGGCTAACATCTTGGACCAATTGGGGAATATGGCGGGCATGTTCTAATAAAAGTTGTGCTTCTTTAAATAATGCTAAACCCGCTTCCGTCGGTTCAATCCCGCGCGGTTGACGAATAAGTAACTGTGTACCGAGTTCTTGTTCAAGTTTTTTAAGTAAACGCGTTAAAGGTGGCTGTTGAATAAACAAACGGTTTGCCGCGTGAGTAATATTTCTTTCTTCAACCACTACTACAAAGGCATGAAGCTTATATAAATCGAGCATAGGAATACCTTTAGGGTATGGTTAATGAAAATAAAAGCATTTGTAGATATATCATAAAAGTATCATTCTATCTTGGTCAGATAAAGTGAAAAGTAACGAAAATGAACCATGTTGAGATTGCCGTGCAGAAGGATACCGTTCCTACTTGCACAGAGTTATTTTTAGGTTTTTTAACATTAGGTTTAATTGGATTTGGTGGTGTGCTGCCTTTAGCCCGTAAAGTTATTGTAGAGCAAAGGCATTGGTTAAGCCCTGAAAAATTCACTGAGTTACTTGGTCTGTGTCAATTTTTACCGGGCGGCAATATTATTAATTTATCGGTTGCGATTGGCATGGAGTTTCGCGGTGTCCGTGGAGCAGTGAGCTCACTCATTGGTTTAATCTTCGCACCTACCGTAATTGTTGTACTTTTACATTATGTCTATGAGCAGTTCCAAGACAACTTAATGGTTAAACACCTTTTTGAAGGTTTAGGAGCAGCAGCAGCAGGGCTTCTGGTTGCCACAGGTCTGAAAATGCTTAAGCCTTTGTTACGTAATCCATTAGCAATCTGTCTTGTGGTAGCGGCAATTGTCAGCATTGCCTTTCTAAAAATTCCTTTACTTTTGACTATGCTGATTTTACTTGCGTTTTATTCAGCCATCATTTGGAGACGTGTGTAATGGGTGCCGTACTACTTACTTTAGCAATCATTTTTACTCAGTTGTCTCTTATTGCATTTGGTGGTGGGAATACGATTTTGCCCGAAATGCAACGCCAAGTAGTCGATATCCATCACTGGATGACGGCGCAAGAATTTAGTGCTCTGTTTGCCATGGCACAAGCTGCACCTGGTCCAAATATGATGATTGTACCTTTGGTAGGGTGGCATGTAGCAGGGTTGTCTGGTCTATTGGTGACGTCTACTGCTAAATTTTTACCGTCATCTCTTATTACTGTATTTGTGATGAGAGGCTGGTCAAAATTCAAAGATAAGAAATGGCGCCGTGTTTTACAGCTTGCTTTACAACCTGTCACTGTGGGGACTGTGCTTGCCAGTGCATGGATTATTTCTGAAGCAGCGGCAATAAATACTTTACTTATCATTATGGTAGTCATTGCAACTTTATTATCTTTAATTAAAAAAGTTCATCCATTGCATGTTTTGATTGCTGGGGCTGTATTTGGTGTGGTCTTACTCTAGTTTAACCAGTTTGCCGACCTGCGCTGGGATGAGTTCAGGTTGGCTTTTTTTGATTGAAGAAATAATAAAATCTAAAAAACCGATCAAATATATAAAAACATACTGTTTTACCTATTCATTGTTTTAACGTACTATGCATCTATTGAAAGAATTTGGATGCATTGGAGTAAAAAACAGATGTTAGATCAAAACATTAAAACTCAATTAAAAGCTTACCTAGAACGTTTAGAAAGTCCAATCGAATTAGTTGCTGCTTTAGATGAATCAGACAAAGCTGCTCAAATTAAAGAATTAGTAACTGAAATCGCTGAGCTTTCTGACAAGGTAACAGCCCGTTTTGACGGTAACAATACACGTCGTCCAAGCTTTGGTGTGGCTAAAGCAGGTGAACAACCTCGTGTGTTCTTCGCAGGCTTACCAATGGGTCATGAGTTTACGTCTTTGATCTTGGCGCTGTTACAAGTGTCTGGCTATGCACCTAAAGTGTCGGATGAAGTTTTAAATCAGATTAAAGGCTTAAACCTCAAAGCTAACTTTGATGTATTCGTATCGCTTAGCTGTCATAACTGTCCGGACGTGGTACAGGCGCTTAACCTGATTGCTATTTATAATCCGAACACTACAGCAACCATGATTGATGGTGCATTCTTCCAAGACGAAGTGGAACAACGCAAAATCATGGCTGTACCGATGGTATTCCAGGACAATGAGCACATTGGTCAAGGTCGTATGACGCTTGAAGAGATTGTGGCAAAACTTGATACCAATTCAGCTGAAAAAGACGCAGCAGCACTCAATGCCAAAGATGCGTTTGATGTATTGGTGATTGGTGGTGGACCTGCAGGTGCAACAGCTGCAATCTATGCGGCACGTAAAGGCATTAACACAGGTATCGTGGCTGAACGCTTTGGTGGTCAGGTCATGGACACCATGGACATTGAAAACTTCACTTCTGTGCAAAAGACCCAAGGTCCTAAGTTTGCTGCTGAAATGGAAGCACATGTTCGTGAATACGATGTGGATATCATGAACCTGCAACGTGTCAGCAAAATCACTGGTGCAGACCAAACAGCAAATGGCTTGGTTGAAGTTGAACTTGAAAACGGTGCAAAACTTGAATCGAAAACTGTGATCCTTTCAACAGGTGCACGTTGGAGAGAAATGAATGTACCGGGTGAAGCTGAATACCGTACCCGTGGTGTAGCGTACTGTCCACACTGTGATGGTCCATTGTTCAAAGGCAAACGTGTTGCCGTGATTGGTGGCGGTAACTCAGGTGTTGAAGCGGCGATTGACCTTGCAGGTATTGTTGAGCATGTAACTCTGGTTGAGTTTGACACTAAACTTCGTGCTGACCAAGTCTTGCAAAACAAGTTAAATAGCTTGCCAAACACCACAGTGATTATGAATGCGTTAAGTACAGAAGTGTTAGGCGACGGTTCACAAGTAACCGGTCTTAAATATAAAGACCGTGCAACTGATGAAGAGCATGTGGTAGAGCTTGCAGGGATCTTTGTACAGATTGGTTTACTTCCAAACACTGACTTCTTAAAAGACAGTGAGGTTGAGTTAACCAACCGTGGCGAGATCATTGTCAATGACCGCAACGAAACCAATGTAAAAGGTGTATTTGCTGCAGGTGACTGTACCACTGTACCGTACAAGCAGATCATTATTGCTACAGGTGAAGGCGCTAAAGCATCACTCTCTGCGTTTGATTACATCATTCGTTCTGGGCAGTAAAATCTAGCCTAAAACAAAAGAGCCAAAGGATATCCTTTGGCTCTTTTTATTTTTTATGGTTTATACAAACCATGTTCAACTAAATGCTCTCGTAAAATACGACGTAGTTCTAATACGGCTTGTGGTGTTAACTGAATAGAGTGTCCACCCGGTAGAACTTTCTCAGATTTAGCACCTTCTAAGTGAGCACTTTTATAAGGAACAATACCATCGGTAATCACATTTGGATCATCACTTTTGGTAATGTTGCCCATAATTGAGTGGAAGATTAACCCTTGATGTGGATTAATATTCTCAGTGAGTTCCATAAATTTAGATTGATGGCTTAAGTCGCTTGGTCCATTTTGAATCAGGCCATTATCAATATTATTCAAGAAATCTTTAATATCTAAATTTTCTGTGGTGAGCGAAGTTGCAACAGCTGATAAAAAAGCACCCGGTAAGCGGATAATTTTACGTGCTGCCAAGGTAAACCAACGATCTGCATAATCAGTACCTCGGTGTGGCGATGCCAAGAAAATTGCACGATCAAAGTTACTAATTGAATGCATTTGCAGCCGTTCAGTCACCATAGGATGTTTCTTAAAACGGTTTTGCTGACGGATCGTCATCATCTCCAAGGCAGGTTTAGTAATATCAGCATCACTTACAAGTAAACGGCTAATAATTCCTCCCATACTATGACCTACAAGCACCGCATCATGCGCAGCAGGATCACTTGGGTTTAACGAACCGAACGCTTGTTTTAAGAGTGCATAAATCTGGAACCGGCTTTCCAGAATTGGCATATTGGTCGAGTAGAAGACTTGCCAAACTTGATAGTTATCTCTTAAAACAGTATCGCCCATGACATCGTTAGTGAGTGCAATCCATGCCTCGGGGCTACTTGCCAAACCATGGACCAACACAATAATTTTTTTGTTTGGGTTATAAGGTTCAAGCATATATAAATGCGGCATGGTTAAGTGCTGATCACGATCAATCAAACTCAAATAAGCCGCTACACCTAGGTTGTTTTCTGCTAACCACAGGCCATAAGGAGCTGAGAAGTTTGCAGCTAAAGGATATTGCTTACCAGCGACATTAATATTATCGGTTCGATAAGGATCATAAACCCGAATTACAAATTCTGGATCATTAATAATTTCTTGAACGGTTTTGGCATGTTTAGGCTCCGCAACAATAGTTGCCGCTAAATAACGTGCATGGTGAATATTAGGATTTACACCATTTTTATAGCTGTAATTAAGTGGATCTAAAATGTATTCATTAATGTCTTCTTTGCCTGAACTTGGGAAGACAGCCACAAATTCGGAACCGAAACCATCACGACGGTTGATTGTTCTTAAACCTGAGAAATTTAAGTTATAACTTGAAATTAATTTTTCTAATTTTTGGCCAGATAATTGTCTATGAAACTCAAAATCAATTGAATATACACTCTTACCAATATGGATTTGTGGCTCTACCACATTTTTTTGTGGATACCTTAAATCATACACACTGACCATTTTGGCAATCGCTTGATTATAGAAGTCGCGTATCTGAACTTGTCTATTATCAAAAATACGATCAGTCGGCTGACGTTTTGTAGAAAACAGATAAGCATAGCTATAACGGATACTCTTATCGAGTAGACTTAACTGTTGATCTAAGCATTCATCATATTTATTTTGAATAACTTTTTGTTCTTCAGTTGGCTTATGTTTAGTGAAACGACTAATTTTACATTCAGAAGAATCTGACAAAGCCATTGCTTTCGCCAGATACATTTCACTCGCAGCCGATAACAGCTGTTCATCTAAAATTTGGGGCAGATTTTTAAGTTGATTAACACAAGTATCAGGGGAGTCTGTACAGGCCTTAGCTTCTTGCCCTGACATGGACAAAACATTAAGACTTGCTTCACTTAGTTTATCTTGGGTAAGAATACTATTACGCTCATTTGCAATAGTAACGTTGAGAGCTTGTTGCTTAACATTGACGACCTGACATCCACTCAGGATTGAACCGAGGAGTATGACCGTGAAGAGCGCTGAGTTTCTTTTTCTAACAAACATTATGGTCAAATATGTGGATCAGTAATATGCTGATCATACAAATTTTAAAGTATTTTTCAATTGATCAAACTTTAAAAAAGGGCTGTCAAATCAGCCCTTTTTTAAAGTTTAAGTGCTTACTTTTTTGTAGCTGCGCTTGGGGTAGCAGAAGACATAGCAGGGTTTGTTAAAACTTGCCATACATTCCAGCGACCTTGTTTTTCAATTTCTTGAATTAAACGGTCTGCTACTTCAGCTTCATCAGGGTATTTAACCTTGTAATTTTTTAGAGTCTGAATCGCATTTTTCTTTTGTTCCATTGCAATATAGTTATTTGCAGCGGCTAAATATGCTTCCTGAACATTACCTTTAATAGCTTTATCTAAATACGGAATAGCCTCACGTTGACCGCCACCTTCAGACAAACCAAAACCAAACCAGAAATTCGCCTCAGCATCATCTGGATTAATTTTTAAAAGTCTTTGTGCATATTCTAAAGACTTAGTGGTATGAGCAGTACCTAAATCAAGGTTACGGGCAAGTACACTTGCTTTAAAAGCACGAATAAGAATATCAAATGAAGCATCTGGATTAGCAGCTAAAGTATCTAAGCGCTGAGTCACTTCCTTAAGTTTGCTTTCAAAGCCTTTACGTTCTTGACGGTCAGTAAAACGAGGTGGATAGTGACGCGCTTTACCTTCAACAAGTTGTAAGAAGTCATCAATTTCAGTTACATCAATTTCATTATCGCCCGCTAAAACTGCGTACTTCATTGAACGTTGTGAGTTGTTGACTGTAGGTACGATCAATTTATTCGTATCTAATGTAAGTGTTTTGGTTGGATCGTCCTGACGAGTTACAACCATTTTGGTTACAGGCTGTGCAGCAGCTTCTTTTAAAGCAACTTCAAATGCAGGTGGAGCATCATAATTAAATGGGTTTAATGCATAAAATGGAGGTGTAAGCTCTGGTTCCTTAAAAACAAACGGCTCAATTTTTTGTTCTTTTACAGGTGCCATGGTACACGCTGTTAAACTTGAGGTCGCAAGAAGGATATATGCCAAAGGCTTAAAATTCATAGGATCTTCCGTTCATTTTATAAAGTTAAATAAGGTACAACAAGTCTAGGAAAACCTAAACCGACATGCAAGGGTAAGCGTGTTACATTATGAATCAAGAATATTACGTTTTTGATGTCTTGTTTTGCGCACCGCATTCACGACGAACTTCTTCAAGAATTTTTAGCTCTTCATCACTAAAAGGCTGTTCATCTTGACTTTCTTTTTTGAAAGTTGGGTCAAGTTCGGACAAACGCTGGCACAAATTATTCATACGCGTTTCATTGTGCTGAATACGGTCAAGTAAAACACGCATTCCTTCTAAAATTGGGTCAGATTGATCAGCAGTAGTCGCATACGGAGCAAAACCAATACTTTGTGCATAATCACGGCGACGTTCTTCATCTTTATCTTTAGTTTTGTCGGCATCTTTATAGATATAACGTGCAGGGTTACCAACAGCTGTTACACCAGCAGGAACTGCTTTTGTGACTACCGCATTTGAACCAACTTTGGCGCCTTTACCTACCGTAAATGGACCTAAGATTTTCGCACCAGCACCAACAACCACGCCATCTTCTAAAGTTGGGTGACGCTTACCTTTATTCCAAGTCGTACCACCTAAGGTAACACCGTGGTATAGCGTTACATCATCACCAATTTCAGCAGTTTCACCAATTACAACGCCCATGCCATGATCGATAAAGAAGCGTTTGCCGATTTTAGCTCCAGGGTGAATTTCTATACCCGTTGCAAAACGACTAAATGACGAAACAAAACGGGCGGTACCTTTGCAATCTTTTTTCCACAATTCATGTGCAAGTCTATGCAAAAGTAAAGCGTGTATACCTGGGTAAGTGGTAAGTACTTCGAGTGTATTTCGTGCAGCAGGATCTCGCGCGAATACAGCCTGTATATCTTCTTTAAGCTGTTTAAGCATTGGATTGATCCTCCTTGTCCGATGATGCTTTTTTCCATTTGCCGCTTGTGAGGGCTTGGACTCGACTAAAAATACCGCGAAGTAAATGATATTCCATACGATCTAATTGTATACGACCAAATAAACGACGCAAGCGTAAAGGTAGTAAACGTGGATTTTCTGGATCTAAAAATTCAATTTCGGTGAGCATTTTTTCCAAATGAGGGTAGAACTCTTCCATTTGCTGCTGAGTCACTAACGGCTCATCCCATTGCATGCTTTGACCTTGAGTAAGCGGCATTTGCCCAGCATCAGAAGCAACTTCTTTTTGCTCTAATACCGACATACGAAGTTCATAACAAACTACTTGAATCGCTTGAGCAACGTTAAGTACACCATAGTCCGAGTTTACAGGAATAGTAAGGTGATAATTTGCCAAAGCCAATTCTTCATTGGTTAAACCGCGGTCTTCACGTCCAAAAACGATCGCAATTTGTTGTCCTTGAGCAGCCGCCTTGATTGCTTCTTTGGAAGCAGGGCGAACATCTAACAAAGGCCATGGAATAGTACGGCTTCGAGCACTTGTCCCGAAAACTAAATGGCAATCTTTAATTGCTTCTTCGAGTGTTTCAACAATTTCAACCTGTTCTAATAAATCTTGTGCACCAGCAGCAAGCGCCTGAATATCTGGATGTGGATACATTTTTGGTGAAACCAGAACCAACTTACTCAAGCCCATCGTTTTCATTGCGCGTAAAGCACTGCCAATATTAGCCGGTAAAGTGGTATTGACCATGACAATACGCACTTGTGCTAATTGTTTTGACACGGCGGTGTCGTCAAACAAACTCATAAGATTTCCAGAAATTACGAATATTGAGAAACTTCGCTTTGGTATGAATCCAATGCATCATCAATAGTCATGTCCACAGGAGGTGAGGCAACAGGTTGTGGACGAACAGGTTCTGCTGCTTTAGCTGCCTTAGATTTTACCTGATATTCAATATGAATATTATCCTTACCAAAGTAATCTCTTAATTTTGCAAGAAGTTCATCTAAAGGAGCGACTTTCCATTGTGGGCCAAGCTGAAGCTCAGCCTGAGCATATGGTTGGTCAATCTGTAACTGTATTGCAATATGCTGATGCATATCGACATTACAATAAGGCAATAATATATTTTGTAGATCTTTTGCCAAACTTGGTTGCAATAGATCATGGGTTAACTTGATTTGAATGCTATTGGCGCGTTTTTGTCTGATTTCATTTAAGCTAAACGCTTTGTTCAAGCGTCCCATTGGACGATCAAAACCTTCACGCTCATAGATCTCGCCTTCAAAGACGACTACGCGCTCAACTTGAATAATATCTTTAAAGCGTTGGAAACGTTCGTGGTTACAGCTGACTTCAATACGTGCTGTTCCGTCGTCAAGCACAATAACAACACGGTTTGGGAAATTCGCTACATCAAGGACAAGTCCTGCATAAACAGTCGTTACACCGCGACGAGTTGCAGTAATTTCATTAAGTTTTGCAGGAATAAACGCTTTGAGTTCTTGACGATAAACATCAATTGGGTGACCTGTTAAATATAGTCCAAGTGTATCTTTTTCGCCTTTGAGACGAACTTCATCACTCCATGGCTTAACAGGTTTAGCTGGTTTACGTTGAACTTCTTCAACTTCACCAAATAAGTCCATAATACCGCTTTCACGGTTACTACGTGCCTGTTCGGCAGCTTGGACAGCTTCTGGCAATTGAGCCATTAGACTTGAACGTTCAATACCTAAACAATCAAGCGCACCAGCACGGATAAGTGCTTCTAAGGTTCGTTTATTGATTTTTTTCAAATCAATACGATGGCAGAAATCAAATAGGTCAGTATAAGGCCCTTGTTGGCGACGTGAGTCAATAACAGACTGCATTGCCTGTTCACCAACACCTTTAATTGCCCCTAAACCATAAACAATGGTTTTATCATCGCTCGCATGGAAATGATAAGTCGACATATTGACCGATGGCGGTAAGACCTCGAGCCCGTTATTTCGGCAGTCATCAATCAAAAATACGACACTGTCAGTGTTCTGCATTTCCGATGACATTACTGCTGCCATAAATTCGGCAGGATAGTGGGCTTTTAACCATGCTGTATGGTATGCAACAAGTGCATAGGCTGCGGCGTGCGATTTGTTAAAACCATAGCCTGCGAACTTTTCCATATAGTCGAAGATATGGTTAGCTGTGCTTTCATCAATACCTTTTTGTCCAGCACCCTCAAGGAAGATTTGGCGCTGTTTCACCATTTCTTCAGGTTTCTTTTTACCCATTGCACGGCGGAGCAAGTCAGCGCCACCGAGTGTGTAACCTGCACAAATCTGTGCAGTTTGCATTACCTGTTCTTGGTAAACCATAATCCCGTAGGTTGGTTCTAATACACCTTCTAGCAATGGATGAAGATACTCAAATTCTCCACCATGCATACGGTGAATAAAGTCTGGGATCAGATCCATCGGACCCGGACGATATAAAGATACGAACGCAATAATTTCTTCGAATTTACTTGGACGTGCTTCTTTCAGCATTCGTTTCATACCGACGGATTCAAACTGGAATACCGCGGTTGTATTTGCATCAGCAAAGACAGAATAAGCTTTAGGGTCGTCAAGAGGGACGTGCGAAATGTTTAAAGGGTCATTGCTATCGCGGTTTTTATTAATATTTTGAATAGCATCTTCAATAACGGTTAAGTTACGTAGACCCAAGAAGTCGAACTTTACGAGACCTGCAGCTTCTACATCATCTTTATCATACTGTGCTACGCGGTTAGTACCGTCTGCGTCACAAAGCACAGCAGAGAAGTCGGTAATTTTACCGGGTGCAATAACAACACCACCGGCATGTTTACCTGTATTTCTGGTAATACCTTCTAACTTTAATGCCATTTCCCAAATTTCGCTGGCATCATCATTATCTGGGTTGGAAGGGTTGGTAACAATATCTTTAAGCTGAGGTTCCATTTCAATCGCAGTTGCCAAATCCACACCAAGTGGCTTAGTTGGAACCATTTTTGAAATACGGTCAGCTAGACCATAAGACTTTCCTAAAACGCGGGCAACGTCACGAATCGCACCTTTCGCAGCCATCGTACCGAACGTTGCAATCTGAGACACCGCTTCACGGCCATAAGTACGTGATACATAATCGATCACACGGTCACGACCTGCGATACAGAAATCGACGTCAAAGTCGGGCATCGATACACGTTCCGGGTTTAAGAAACGTTCGAAGAGTAGGTCATAACGAAGTGGATCAAGATCTGTAATTTTTAAGCTATAAGCTACTAATGAACCTGCACCTGAACCACGGCCCGGTCCAACAGGGACACCATTGTTTTTCGCCCATTGAATGAAGTCCATGACAATCAGGAAGTAACCAGGGAATCCCATTTTCAGGATGATTCCGACTTCATAATCTATTCGTTCATCATATGGTTTACGAATTTCAGGCCAGTCTTCACCACGCTTTTCGACAGGGTAAAGGTAATTTAAGCGCTCTTCCAAACCTTCTTTTGATAAGTGCTCAAAATAGGTATCGATGGTAAAACCATCAGGAATTGGGTACTCAGGTAAAAAGTAAGTGCCGAGCTTTAAAGTGACATTACAGCGTTTAGCGATTTGATAGGTGTTTTCAATAGCACTAGGAATATCTGAGAACAGCTCAATCATTTCATCAGAAGTTTTGAAATATTGCTCTGGGCTATATAAGCGCGGACGTCGATCATCTGCTAAAACATAACCATCTGCAATACATACACGAGCTTCGTGCGCTTCGAAATCTTCTTTTTCAATAAAGTGCACATCGTTGTGTGCAACAACACCAATATTATATTTGGCTGCAAGTTTGGCTGCTTCTTGAATAAAGTCTTCTTCGCCAGGACGATCAGTACGTGTTAAGGCTAGATAAACACGATTACCAAACTTTTCGATCCACTCTTCAAGTAAAGGTTCTGCTTTTTGCGGGTTAGATGAGCAAAGCATTTGCCCAACATCACTATGTTGGCCAAGTAAAACAATAATATCTTGATGCTGCTCTAGGACCCATTCTTTTTGTACACAAGGGATACTGAGTTGTTGACCTTCAATAAAGCCACGCGAAACAATTTCGGTCAGTCCTTTCCATCCAATATCACTCATTGCAAGCAAAGTTGCACGATGTTGGGCATCATTAAGACGGATTGTACTACCCAAAATTGGCTTAATGCCTTTCTTAAGGCAAGAATTATAAAACTTTACAGCAGCATGAAGGTTAGATAAGTCGGTAAGTGCCAGCGCAGGCATTTCATCCTTTACCGCAGTCTTGACCAAGTCGGGTATGCGAACAATCGACTCTGTAATCGAAAATTCTGTGTAAATACCGAGATGAACAAACTGCATAAACCAATCCTTAATGCGACCGCAGCATAGTTTAACACGCAAAGTTCAAACGAAATGCTTAATATTTTGGCAACTGTTATGGATTTTAGTATTTAAACAGAAGGTTGAGAACACGAAAGTGAAGGATTGATCAAAGTTGTTCTTTTATTTTTAAATAGAAAATTAAAGCGAATAAAAAGAACCAGCCCAAATTGATTTGGGCTGGCTAGAAATTTTAGTACTGCCAGAACATGCGTTGAATTTCTTTCGCATCGTTAGTTTTTGTAAGTGCCAACGCTGCAAGAAGACGTGCTTTTTGAGGATTCAAATCATGAGCTGCTACCCAACCATATTTAGAGTCAGGTTGTTCTGCATCACGTAATACAAAACCTTGTGGAACGCGTGATGAGCGGATAATTTGAATACCGTTTTTGTCATGAAGATTTTGTAATGTTGGAACGATATATTTCGCTACAGAACCATTACCTGTACCTGCATGAATAATCGCTTTAGCGCCAGCTTTTGCATATGCTTCATAAGCGTCAGGAAGCATAGAGTCAGAACCATAAACGATTTGTACTGTTGGAAGAGCATCACCTTTAATATTTTCAATATTAAATTCTGAAGCATTGGTATGACGTTTAACAGATTGTCTAAACCAATATGGTTTGCCTTCAACAAGTGTACCCAAAGCGCCCCATTGGCTTACAAAAGCATTTGTATGAATGTTAATGCCTTTAGTTACATCACGAGCAGCAAAAATAGAGTCGTTCATGAGAACCATAACACCTTTATTTTTTGCATCATCAGAAGCGGCCAATGCAACAGCACTATAAAGGTTAAGTGGACCATCTGCTGAAAGAGCAGTTGATGGGCGCATTGAGCCAACAAGTACGATTGGTTTATCAGTATGAACAACAAGATTTAAGAAAAATGCTGTTTCTTCTAAAGTATCTGTACCGTGTGTAATCACAACGCCATTTACAGTTGGCTTTTTAACAAGTTCATTTACTTGACGAGCAATTTGTAATAATTCCTTGTCAGTAATACTTTCAGAAGCTACTTGTAATGCTTGGATACCAGATACATTCGCCAAATCTTGAATTTGAGGAACTGCATTGATTAAAGCATCAACTGGAACTTTGGCCGCCGTATAAGTTGCACTATTTGCTGAGCTTGCGCCAGCACCAGCAATGGTACCGCCAGTAGCGACAACAACAACATTGTTTTTTGCGTAAAGTGGGAGAGAGCAGGCTAATAAGCCCATCGCTAAACCGAAAGATTTAACAGTTTTAGTCAACATCGAAAATATCCTTATGAAGTGACGAAGTATAAAGTTTGCCGAATACGCCTGCTTTTCCTAAGCAAAATACATACCATGTAAAACATATCCGTAACTTGTTTGAATAAAAGCATCCTTGAATATCATTTTGTTTCGACAACAATCATTTAAACATTGCTTTTATTCAGCGCTAATAAATATCATGAAAAAAATAAAAAATCTATTAAGTTTTTCTAATTTATCTGAATTTATTTACTTTTTAATATAATTCACGCAAATGATTTTTTAGTCTTTATAAAATTAAAAAATAATAGGTTGGGTTGGGCCTTTATTTAACATTTGGTGGATTTATTGAATTGATTTTTAAAACTATATTTATTAAGAATATAAAATAAAATTTTTCATGTTCAAATTAAATAATAATCTTAATTGTTTAATATAATGAATCAATCATAAATTGAATTAAAAAATAATCAGTTAGTGCATGTTTCTAAGTATATAAATTTTTGAATGATTGTTTTTTATTCTGTTTTTAAGGTTTACTTTTAAGAAATTTAATAGGAATTAAAATCCATAATTTGGCCTATTATTTAATATAGAAATACTGATAACTTTTTATTGTTTAGTTCGAAAGAAAAAAAGAGCAATTTTATAAGGTCGTATAAAATTGCTCTTAAGTTGGGAGAGTGGGAGAAAAAGGAAACTTAAGCGATTGTTTGTTCTTGAGTTGATTTAATTAATACAGGCTCTGGTAATTCTTCAGTATCTGCCACTTTATCGCCTTCAAGCTTGGCAACAACTGCGGTCGCAATACTGTTACCTACTACATTTGTTGCAGTACGGCCCATATCAAGGAACTGATCAATACCAAGTAATAATAGAATGCCGGCTTCAGGCAAATGGAACATTGTGAGTGTTGCCGAGATAACCACAATAGAAGCTCTTGAAACACCCGCAATACCTTTACTTGTCACCATAAGCGTTAACAAAATCAAGATTTGTTGAGTGAAGCTCAGATCAATATTGTAAGCTTGGGCGATAAAGAGTACCGCAAAGGTGGTGTACATCATCGAACCATCAAGGTTAAATGAATAACCCAAAGGTAAAATGAAGCTAGTTACTTTTTTAGGCACGCCGAACTTATTTAAAGCATCCATAACTTTAGGATAGGCTGATTCACTTGAAGCTGTAGCAAAAGCAAGTGTTACAGGTTCACGAATCAATTTACCTAAACGGAAGATATCTTTTTTAAGTACGATTGCGCCAACAGAGAACAAAATGACCCAAAGTAATAGCAGACCGAAGTAGAATTCTGCGATTAAAATGCCATAATCAACAATTAAGCCTAAGCCTTGTACTGTAATTGCTGAAGCGATTGCAGCAAATACTGCAAAAGGTGCGAACATCATTACGTAGTCAGTAATGCGAAACATGATTTTACTGAGTTCATCAGTTAAGCGAATGATAACTGAGTCTTTTTCTTTGCCCTGATTTACAAAAGCAAGAGCTGAACCAAAGAAAATAGAGAAAACAAGGACTTGTAAAATATCATTGTTCGCCATTGCTTCTGCAATGCTGCGTGGGAACACGTGACTCAAGAATGATTGCAAGGTAAAACCAGTAGTTGTTGGGAGAGAAGAACTACTAAGTTGTTGAGCTGTTGGTAATGCTAGGTCTAGCGCCGCGCCAGGTTGGAAAAAGTTTGCTAAACCCATACCGATGGCAAGTGAGACAAACGAAGCGGTAATAAACCAAGTCATTGACTTAAGTGTAATGCTACCAATTGAAGTTGATTTGCCCATTGACACAATGCCACACACAATTGTAGCAAATACCAATGGGGCAATAATCATTTTGATGAGACGTAAAAAGATATCTGTGACGATGTTGAAATAAGAAGCGATTTGCTTCAGTTGCTCGCCTTCATTAAAGAAGTGATGACAGATCCAACCCGTCAATACTCCTAGTAAAATAGCAACCACAATATACTTGAGCAATTTCTTTTGCTTCATAGGAACCTCTATCCTTTGGGTTCAATCATCTTTTAGATGGGATAACGATGATTGAAAGCTTTCCTTGTAGTTCAGTTCGGTCCTGTAACTGATTTCATCTTCCTAAATTTGCATCAGTATTAACCGAATCGAATATGGTGATGTTGTTATGGGAAGGGATTGTTGCTCGATTTTGAAGCAGTGTGAAATGCAAAAAAATATCAACTTATGCATTTTTTGCATAATAACGAAAGGAGGAATAGGGGATAAATATAATAATTTAAACGTTTGGTAAAAAAATATGGATGAGATTTTTTGAGAAAATAATTCTTATATATTATTTTTAAAAGTTTATATTATTCAGTATATTAATTTGGTTTATTGATCTGATTAAAATAGGTGATATTAGTTATTAAATAATTATTTAAATGATGTAAAAATAAAAAAAGGCACCTAATTTAAGATACCTTTTTTATTATGCATTTTTTAACGGCGATTGGCCAAGAAACGACCTAAACGGCCAATTGCTTCACGTAATTCGTTTTCTGCCGGTAAGAAAACAACACGGAAATGGTCTGGTGTTGGCCAGTTAAAACCTGTTCCTTGAACTAATAGTACTTTTTCAGCACGAAGTAAATCTAACATTAACTTTTCATCATCTTCGATTGGGTAAATGTTAGGGTCAAGACACGGGAAGCAATACATCGCACCTTCTGGTTTAACACAGCTTACCCCAGGAATTTCATTTAACATTTCCCATGCGATATTACGCTGTTCATATAAGCGTCCCCCTGGTCGGATCAAGTCATTAATAGACTGATAGCCACCAAGCGCTGTTTGAATTGCATACTGAGCTTGTACGTTTGCACATAAACGCATTGAAGCTAACATATCCAGACCTTCGATATAGTCTGCTGCACGGCTCTTATCGCCTGTGATTGCCATCCAGCCTGAACGGAAACCAGCAATACGATATGCTTTTGATAGCCCATTGAAAGAAATACATAATTGGTCGCCTGCTAAAGAAGCAACAGCAACATGTTCAATGCCATCGTAAACGATTTTGTCGTAAATTTCGTCAGCAAATAAAATCAGGTCATGTTTCTTTGCAAGTGCCACAATTTGCTCAAGCACATGACGTGGATATACCGAACCAGTTGGGTTGTTCGGATTGATAATGACAATACCACGTGTGTTTGAAGTAATTTTACTTTCAATATCGGCAATATCAGGATACCAACTGTTTTCTTCATCACACTTATAGTGAATGGCTGTACCGCCTGACAGGTTAACGGCAGCTGTCCAAAGCGGATAGTCCGGCATCGGAATGAGCATTTCATCACCATCATCGAGTAGGCCTTGCATAGCCATGACAATGAGTTCAGATACACCATTACCGATATACACGTCATTAACGTGCATATTTAAGATGCCTTTTTGCTGGTAGTACTGGCAGATTGCTTTACGTGCCGGAAAGATACCTTTTGAATCTACATAACCAATTGCATTTGGTAGGTTTAAAGCAACGTCATTAATAATTTCTTGTGGTGCTTCAAAACCAAATGGGGCAGGGTTGCCGATATTCAGCTTAATGATTTTATGTCCTTGCTCTTCCATTTCATTGGCGGCTCGTAATACTGGTCCGCGAATGTCATAACAAACATGCTCAAGCTTCGATGATTTTTTAATTTCTCGGGAAGTTGGCATGGATTGGAGAGTAGCAGTATTTTTAGACATAGCTGGATTCACTTTTGCATATCGGTATAAATAACTTTTAAATGTTTTGACTGTTACCAAATTCAGATCATGTTGATCTTTAAGTAATTCAACAATTTTTTCATGGGTAAAGCCCGATTGCTGATATTGTTTGATAACTGGTAATAGTTGCTGGAAAAGCACACTTTTTTTCTGAGACATGTTTTGTCCTATACAACCGTGCCACCCAAGAATAGCACCATCTTTGCTTCCTTAAAAGGAAATAAAATAAAAAAATGCTTTCTTTTGTTTTTGTATTTTGCTTACTTTTTGCTTTCTGTTACTTAGATGTTTAAAATCCAACAAATTTTACGTTCAGAGACTAGTGTTTTTTTGATGAATGGCGTAAATATAAAATACGATTATCAATTTATGTTTACATCAGAATAAAAGGTGCAGGTCATGGGAAAAGTTAATAAAACAGACCGAGAATGGCAAAGAGAGTTATCACCTGAAGAATATCGGATAACGCGACAAAAGGGCACTGAACCAGCATTTACGGGGCAATACTGGAATACTAAGCAACATGGCACTTATGTTTGTCGTTGTTGTGGCGCGGAATTGTTTTCGTCAGATGCAAAGTATGATAGTGGTTGTGGTTGGCCAAGTTTCTTTCGCCCTCTGAATGGAAGCGTTATTGATGAACATGAAGATTTAACGCATGGTATGGTCAGAACGGAAATTGTTTGTCATGATTGCGAAGCTCATCTTGGGCATGTTTTTGAAGATGGACCACAGCCGACAGGTTTGCGCTACTGTGTGAACTCGGCATCATTACAACTGAAAACACAAGAAAAAAATGATGAGGAAACCTATCCATGAGTAACATTTATCAGTTTGAAGCTGAATTGTTAGAGGGAGATATTAAACAATTCGCTGATTACAAAGGTAAAGTTTTATTAATTGTAAATACTGCAAGTAAATGTGGTTTTACTCCACAGTTTGCGGGCCTCGAAAAACTTTATGAAAAATATAAAGACCAAGGTTTAGAAGTTTTAGGTTTTCCCTGCAATCAGTTTGGTGGGCAAGATCCCGGAAGCAATAAAGAGATAGGTACATTCTGCCAGCGTAACTATGGAGTGAAATTCCCTATGTTTGCCAAAGTAGATGTAAAAGGTCCTGAAGCTCATGTGATCTTTAGATATTTAACCCGTGAAGCAAAAGGAATTTTAGGAAGCAGTACTATTAAATGGAACTTTACCAAGTTTTTAGTTGGTAAAGATGGTTCGGTTTTAAATCGTTATGCACCAACAACCAAGCCTGAAGCATTGGAAGCTGATATTGAAAAAGCATTAGCGAGTTAATGGGTTCAATGAACGCTATTCCTCAAACTTTCGAGTTTTGGCAAGATCGGCGAATGCCTTATATGGAAACCCGAAGGTCATGTTTTGGCAGAACATGTTATAAGTCTCATAGCCATCCAACATTTTCAATTGGTGCTATAGATGAGGGGAATAGTGTTTTTCAAAGTTCTTTTGGCACTGCACAAAAGATCTCGGCGGGTACATTAGTCATTGTGCCCGCACATGTTGAGCATTCATGTAATCCTATGCCAAATCAGGCATGGAGTTACCAGATGCTTCATTTAGATCTAGCATGGTTAAATCAACTGTATTCAGAATTTCAAGAGCAAGGTCTTGATTTACATATACCTCAGCATAAGCCGCTCATTATAAAAGACGAATCTTTATATGAAGCTTTTACTGAAATGAATGAGACATTATTTGATGCGCAAAAATTAATTTTTGAAAAAGAGCAGTCTCTTCTCCATTGCCTGATTCATTTGTTATTACCTCATTTTATTTTAGAAGAAATACAAAAGCCTCAATATTTATATAAAGACTTTTTAAACCTGATCGATGTGATTTCATCCTCAGAGGGTTTTATTTCTTTAGAAGAACTTGCTCAACGAGTAGGTTTAAGCAGATATGCAATCATACGTCTATTCAAAGCAAATGTAGGTTTAACTCCACATGCATTTCAAATTAATTTAAAAATTAATCAGGCTCGAGAGCAGCTCAAACAAGGCGTGCCACTTGCCGAATTGGCTGTAAATTTAGGTTTTAGTGATCAAAGTCATTTCCATAAAGCTTTTAAAGCACATACAGGGGTAACTCCTCGGCAGTTCCAGCTCGCAGCCGCGCAATAATTTACAAGAAATTGTTTAGCTCTATTTCTAAGATTTTCCAGACTGTTTTACAGATGAAGCTGTTATGGAAGTTTTTTTAGTTATTGCATTTACTCATTTTTTAGCACTCTTATCACCGGGTCCAGATTTCTTTCTTATTCTCACTAGTCTTCTACAAAAAGGACACCGTTATACATATGGTATTGTTCTAGGAATCACTTTGGGAAATGCTTTAATTCTGGTTGGATGCCTGTTTAGTTTTATGTTGCTTGGAAATCTAAGTAGTATCTTACTTTTAATATTTAAATGGCTTGGCGCTTTGTATTTGGCTTATTTGAGTTTTCTTTGTTTTAATGCAGCCCGATCTACAGTTCTAAATTTCTCAACCGATGTAAATAATTTAAGTGACCAAGCAGAAGATAAGCGCAACAAAATTAAAAGCTTGGTATTAGGTTTGCAATCGAGTCTTCTAAATCCAAAAAATATTATGTTTTATAGTAGCTTAATGCTGCTTATACAACATAAATTTAGTTTATTTCAAAAACTGCTTATGAGTGTATGGATGGTCGGTGTGGTGTTAATCTGGAATATCTTATTGGTTAAACTGCTAGCCTATGAACGAATCTTAGTCAAAATTAAGCGCTCTGCAACAGGTTTATATTATTGTTCTGCGGTAGCTTTTATTCTTTTTGCTGTGCTTTTGATTACATATAAATAGTGTTATAGCCCAGTTGTACAACCTGAGTAAAAGGCTGTACAACTGCTAAGAAGAGGCTTACAGAATCGCTTTTAAACGCTTAACTACTTCTTCACATTGAGCTAAATCTGCCACTAACGCCATACGTACATGGTTAGCTCCAGGGTTACCTTGTTCGGTATCACGAGATAAATAACGGCCCGGTAAGACTTTAATATGTGCTTTTTCCATCAGCATTTTGGCAAAAGTTTCATCATTATCCACTTTTAACCAATAGTAAAAACCAGCATCTGGTTTTTGTAATGGAAGCAAATGACCTAGCTCAGATTGAAATAAGTCAAATTTTGCACGATATTGCTTACGGTTTTCTTCAACATGGCTTTCATCATTCCATGCTGCAATTGAGGCAAGCTGATGTTGTACTGGCATTGCTGCGCCGTGATAGGTACGGTATTGCAAATATGGCTTTAATAAAGCAGCATCGCCCGCTACAAAACCTGAACGCATACCTGGTAAATTTGAGCGTTTTGAAAGTGAATGAAAAACGATACAGTTTTTGTAGTCATCACGGCCAAGTTCCGCACATACTTCTAATAAACCCGTAGGAGCTTGGTCAAACCAAAGTTCTGAATAGCATTCATCAGACGCAATAACGAAATTATATTGATCAGATAAGGCAATCAGCTTTTTAAATTGTTCTTTAGAAAGCACAGTACCTGTTGGGTTACCCGGTGTACATACAAAAAGAAGGGCTGTTTTTTCCCAAACTTCTGCTGGCACAGCATCAAAGTCACCTAAATAGCCATTTTCTTCTGTGCAATTAATGAAGTATGGCTTTGCACCTGCGAGTAAAGCAGCACCTTCATAAATTTGATAAAACGGGTTCGGCATTACCACATACGGTGCATCTTCACGGTTAATTAATGCTTGAACAAAAGAGAAAATTCCTTCACGCGTACCAGACACTGGCAAAATGTGGTTTTCAGCGCTAATACTGTTAAGTTTAAAGCGTTTAGTTAGCCAGTCTGCAATACTCTGGCGAAGCTCAGGTAAGCCTTTGCTGTTTGGATAAGTTGATAAATGGTTAAAGTTATCAATAATAGCCTGTTTAACAAACTCTGGTGCTGGATGCTTAGGTTCGCCAATTGATAGAGGAATCAAGGGAAGGTTCGCTGGGGTAATATCCTTAAAAAGTTGGTTTAACTTTTCAAATGGATACGGGTGTAATAACGACAAGCTAGAGTTCATTAAACAGTTACCAAGTAGTTGAGTTTCAGTGCTGACAAATTTGATTAGATGCTTCATCTAATGCAGCTTTCAGTTTTTCCGAGAAGAGTTTGACCTCTTCGTTATTCAGCGGTTTCCCATCTTTTTTGGTGACAAAGAAAATATCTTCGGCACGTTCACCTAAAGTTGCAATTCGGGCTGAATGGATGTCTAAACCTTGCATCATAAATAAACCACCCACGCGTGCAAGTAGGCCAGGGTGATCGAGTGTTGAAATTTCGACCATATTTTGCTGTAAGGCTTCATTTAATGTTACGTCGACTGTATTTTCAATATCGAAGTGACGTAATTGACGTGGAATACGACGTTGCATGAGTCCCGGGTATTGGTCTGGTTGGCTAAGCGCCTTCACTAACGCATTTTTAACGGTTTCTTCACGTTCTGGGTCGGTAAGCAATGTACCGAAACGATCGAGTACAACATAAGTGTCTAAGCTAAATGCGGTACTGGCCGTGATAATTTTTGCGTCCTGAACGTCTAGGTTCATTCGGTCTAAAACAGCAACAGTGGTGGCAAACAGGTTAGGTTGGTCACGTGTATAAATAAAGATTTGCACCGCATCTTGAGCTGCTTTACGGTGAGCACGCAAGAGGACTAATGGCTCTGGATTATCACCATGTTTTAAAATTGCTTGTGTATGCCATGCAATTTCATCTGCCGACTCTTTAATGAAGTATTCATCACCAAGTTCTTGCCATACTTTTTCGACATCAGCCAATGCAAAGTTATTTACCAGTAATTCACTTGCTGCAAATTTGGTGTCTTCAATTAACATTTGGTAGTCAACAGGACGACCTAAACCTGTACGGATTACATCACGGGCATGCGTATAAAGTTGACGCATAAGCGATGCGCGCCATGTGTTCCAAAGTTTTGGATTTGTGGCGTTAATATCTGCAACTGTTAAAGTATAGAGATAATCAAGATGCTCCATGTCGCCAAGTTTTTCTGCAAAATCTTTCACGACATCTGGATCAGAAATATCTTTTTTCTGAGCTGTAAGTGACATGAGCAAATGGTTTTGAATAAGCCATGCAATTAATTTGCATTCACGCTCAGTAAAGCCATGTGCACGTCCAAACTCAATCGCGTCTTCTGCGCCAAGTTCACTATGGTCACCACCACGGCCTTTTGCAATGTCGTGGAATAAAGCAGCAATAAAGACAATATCTTGACGAGCAAGACGTTGGAAAACCGAACTTACCACAGGGAATTCTTTGGCAAATTCAGGTTCTCTAAAACGATTTAAATTACGCAGCAATAATAATGTATGAGCATCAACCGTATAGATATGGAATAGGTCATATTGCATAAGACCCATAATTTGGCCAAAAGCAGGAATATAGTTTCCTAACACACCATAACGTTTCATCGCGACCAAGGTATCGTATAGTCGATATGGTGAGCGAATAATCGACATAAATAGTGCTTGATGCTCTGGGTTATCACGATAACTTTGGTTAATTCGTTTTGCAGCAAGAATGAGTAAGCGCAAAGTTCGAGCGCGAATACCTTCAATATCTGGTCGATTCGCTAAAATATAGAACAACTCTAAGATCGCGCTCGGATGCTCTGCAAAAATTTTATGATGCTGTACTGCAAGTTTATTGTCGACAATCTTAAAGTGATCGTTCACAACTTCAATTTTGCGTTCATAGTTGGGGAGTCGAGGAGTAATGACAGACTCACTAAAATACGCCAGCAACATTTCATTGAGTGTTGAAACCTGCTGCGCCGTACGGTAGTAGCGTTTCATGAATTGCTCAACGCCGTAATTTACAGGTTGGCCTTCTTGACGAACGTAACCAAATTTAGCAGCAATTTCTCTTTGGTGGTCAAAGAGTAAACGGTTTTCATCACGTTTGGCTAAACGGTGTAAATGATGTCGAATTTCCCAAAGAAAGCTTTCAGCTTCTTCTAAAACAGCCAATTCAAACTCTGAAATGAAACCTAAATGCACTAAGTCATAGATACGGTTCACACGGAAGTGGCGTTTGGCAATCCAACCAATTTGATTAATGTCACGAATACCGCCCGGTGCATTTTTAATGTCAGGTTCTAAATTACTTTCAGTATTGTTGTGTTGGTGATAACGCTTGGCTTGTTCAGCCATTTTTGCGTCATAAAATGTTTTGTCTGTCCATGTTTGTGAAACAATACGGCGAGGCCATTTCGCAAGTTGTGTATTACCTGTAATTAAACGCGCTTCAATTAATGTAGTGGCAACAGTTAAATCGGTAGCGGCTTGTTCAACACAGCTTTGAATGGTACGAACACTAATACCTGGTTTGAAATTTCCTACATCCCATAAAGAGGAAATAAATGTAGAGATACGTTTTTCATTTTCTTCACTGATTTCATCTTCAGACAAAATCATGATATCTACATCAGAATAGGGCAGCATTTCACGGCGCCCGTAACCACCTACTGCAAAAAGACCTAGTTTTGACTGGTCAAGTTCTGCATGTTTCCATAAAAAGACGAGCGCTTCATCTACTAAATCTGAACGAGCTTTAATGATTTCTCGAATAGATTGCCCATTTTCATATGAATCTTGCAATTGCTTTTCTACATCCGTTCGCCACTGATTAATGGCTTTAATATCATGATGACTTGAGACATAGTTCAGCAATGGCGATGTATTGATCATGAAAATGGGTCTACCAATAAGTAAAAATTAAGAGTTAGTTTGAACGCTTACTTGATCAGCGGTTTCTTTCGCTAAAGTACGGGCAAGATCAGTATTTTCAGCGCGAGCAGTTGCCACACCCATACGACGACGTTTGAAACCTTCCGGTTTACCAAACAAACGTAAGTCGGTATCTGGATGAGCTAAAGCCACATTTAGATTGCTATAACTTAAATTGTTAGCATCAACTCCAGCATAAATTACCGCACTTGCGGCAACACTGTGACGTGCTGTATTTACAGGTAAGCCTAAAATTGCACGTGCATGTAATTCAAATTCACTTTGAAATTGAGATGCTAAAGTGACGAGGCCTGTATCATGTGGACGAGGTGAAACCTCACTAAACCAAACCTTGTCGCCTTTAATAAACAGTTCTACACCAAAAATACCACAGCCACCAAGTGCTGTAGTCACTTTATTTGCAATGCGTTTGGCTTCCTCGAGTGCTGCAGGAGTCATTGGTTGTGGCTGCCAGCTTTCTACATAATCACCGGCATCTTGGCGGTGACCAATTGGGTCACAGTAGTGCGTTTCAATTTCACCTGTTTCAGGGTTTTTAGCGCGAACGGTAAGGAGTGTAATTTCAAAGTCAAAATCAATTTGAGACTCGATAATAACAGTGCCTTGGTTAACACGGCCACCTTGCATTGCATATTCCCATGCAGCATCGACTTCATCGAAACTTTTTACACGAGACTGTCCTTTACCAGAAGAAGACATGACCGGTTTTACAAAGTTTGGATAACCAATATCATCACAAGCAGCGCGGAAGCTTTCGAGCGTATCAGCAAAACGATAAGCAGATGTTGGTAAACCAAGTTCTTCAGCAGCAAGACGGCGAATACCTTCGCGGTTCATGGTCAGGTTTACAGCTTTAGCAGATGGGATGACTGTTGCAGTTTTATTTGCTTCAATTTCCAGTAAAACTTCTGTCGCAATCGCTTCAATTTCTGGAACAATTAAATTTGGTTTAACTTTTTCAATGAGTTGTTTTAATTGGGCTGGATCTGCCATGTTTAACACATAAGAAAAATGTGCTACTTGCATAGCTGGAGCATGATCATAACGGTCGGCTGCATGTACTTCTACACCAAGGCGTTGTAAGGAAATTACAACTTCTTTGCCAAGCTCTCCTGAACCTAACAATAAAACTTTAAATGCAGAAGATTGAAGTGGGGTACCGAGTGTCACGCTCATGCGAATCATCCTGACAAAATTATTTTTTTAAGCATAGCAGAACTTAGGGTGGAGTTAAGCCTTATCATGCATAAAAAAAGTAATTTTGTCGGACAATTAAAAATGTAGTTTTTAGATATTAACCTGATAGTTTAAAAGCAATTCATCTGCATTTTTACCACGGATGCCCCAATTTTCTTTAGGTGTTTCAAAAATGGTAATTTCAATGTCCTGAGGTGCAATTTTGCATTGCTCTTCAATATTGCGAAATAAGGTTTGAATAAGTTGCTTTTTAGTGGCTGGACTGCGGCCTGCAAACATTGAGAGTTCGATGATAATGTAATGTTGGCTTCTATCAGATGGATAAATAAAATTCTCAGGTTTAAGGCTAATGAAGCGTTGAAATCTTTTCTCGATGGGATACTTCAATTCTTCAATAAGTGCTTGATGGATCGCATGAGAGAGCAGTTCGCGATACTGAATAATCGTTTGTTCATTTGCATAAATTTTAACTTGTGACATTTTTATCTCTAATCGCTAGATGGATTTATCTTCTAATAAATTTCATAAATGAGTTTTTATGCTAGAAGTTATTATTCTTAATCACTTCTAGCATTTATATATTATATAAGGTTGATCAGTTTATCTATTTATAAAGGTAAATAAGTATAGATAAGGCCATAAACGATTGCGGCTGTTAAGGTGGCAGGAACAATTTTCTTAAATTTAAAATAAAGACCAGCTAGAACCATAAAACCGATAAGCATTGCTAAACTCTTATTTGGGGTTTCAAGTAAAGGTGGAAGGGTTGCAACCACAAGCATGGCGCTAATCGCAGATATACCAATACTTCCCAAAGCGATTTTTAACCAGATTGAGCCGCGTCTTTGTTGGTTGCCCTGTAGTTTTTGTATTACGAAAAATGGTCCGAAGCGTGAAGCAAAATTAGCAATACCCACAATAATGCCGACCAAAATAATTTCTAGGTTCATATTAAGCTTCAACCTCATCAAATTGTTTCAGCACATAATATTTAAATAGACCTGCTAAAATGCCTGAAAGAATGCCAATAAAGATAGCTGCTGATAAGTTAATCCAATAACATGCCAAAGCTGAAACCACTAACGATACAGCAACTACAAGGCTATGCTTTCGTTCAAATGCCGCTAATAAAAAACTTAAAAATAAAGCAGGTAATAAGAAGTCTAAAGCTGCTTGTAAAAACTTTGGAAGGTGTGCGACTTGATCTGCAAATAAACCACCTAATAATGAACCACTTGCCCAAGACATCCAGCTAAATAGACTTAAGCCCAACATCCAAGACTCGGACCATTGTTGTCTGCGCTGTGAAAGTTGGATCATACCACTGGCAAAAACTTCGTCCGTTAAACCCCAAGCCCAAACGGCTGTCTTCTTTAAATTTAATTTAGTGGGAATTAAATTATAAAGAGCAGGCCCATAAAGTACATGTCGTATATCAAGTGCAATGACTGTTAAAGCGGTTAACCATATAGAAGAACCACTTGCTAAAAGTGCGACCACTAAAAATTGGCTTGCACCTGCATACATGGAACAAGAAAGAAAAAATGCTTCCCATGGGCTAAAACCAAATTGAGATGCAGAAACGCCAAAGGCAAAAGAAACTGGTAAGTAGGTGAGAACGATGGCTTGACTATCTTTGGCACCTTGCCAAAAAGTTGCTGTTTGAGCAGCCATCTGTTGTTGATTTGACACAATACACCTTGGCAGTAAACCAATTATAAAAACTTGAAAGATTGAGTATTGTAGCCGAATTTAATAGCATAGTGCCGAAATGTTTAATTCGGCAGTTTGATATGTTCAAATCAAAGACTCGTTTAGTTTATATCGCCATCCTGAGTGCGAGCGTATTTATATTGCAAGGTTGTGATAATGGCAATCAGAGCTCAGATAAAAAAGTAGAAATTAAACCAGCGCCGAAATTAACGAATGATGCGACAGTTTATGCAAAAAAGGCATGGACATTAATCAATACTGTTGATCATTTAGTTTATGAAAAACAGCTCAGTCAAATTAATGATAATGTTCGTAAACCACTACGTCAGCTCAGTACAGACTGGCGTATTAATGTAAAAATGACAGATTCGGTCACTGAAGGAAAATATGCGCTTTGCCGTAAAGCTTTAACGAGTCTAGATGTATGGGCGCGCGAAACGCTTGAAAATAATAGTTCGGTTGCTCAAAAACAGGCAGATTATGAGCGCGATAAACAACAGTGTAAGGAAGCGATTGAAAATCCGAATTTAGGAAACACATCTCCTAAATAAAGCCTATACATATAAAAAAGCGAGATGATCAATCTCGCTTTTTTGCTTTAAACGATAATGGGTGAATGATAATTACGGTTTTGTTGCAGCTTTAGCTGTGTTGGCAGTTTTTACAGCATCTTGCTTCATTTGGTGAGTCATTTGATGTGATTCATGTTGTGCATGAGTCGCACTAGTCATTGCATCATGCTTTTGCATGGTTAAGTCTTTTTTAACTTCCTGTTTAGTTTTAGTTGCCTCTTTCTTTGCTTTTTGAGCTGTAGCTTTTCCATTTACCGCTACACATTTTCCACCTTTGTGATTTGGTCCAGTACCGCCTTGTAGTTGAGTTCCTTTTGGACATGCAAATGCCGAAACACTTAACATAGCCAATACGCCTGCTGTAAGAATTGTTGATAATTTTTTCATGTTAATCAGCGCCTTGTTGAGTATTATTGCTCAGCTTGAGTGTAAGGTGAAAAATTCTGCTTTAAAACATTTATTTTGTGGAAATAGAGTTTGAACAATGTTTTGATTTGCAGTGTTATCTAATTTTTTAATTTAATTTTAAGTTTTTATTATATAGCGGCGTTTCGTACAATTATGAATGAACTTGAGCAATTACTTTTAGTTTTTCAATATCTAAAATCTCAATTTTTCTAAAAGCAATTTTAATAATATTTTGTTTTTCAAGTAGGCTCAATTCATGGTTGATCGTCTGCCTAGATGTAGTCAACATGTTGGCTAATTGCTCTTGAGAAATCTGAATGTGATGATCTTGAATAAGAATATGGTTACCGTATCCTTCTAAAATGAACAGAAGACGTTGTGCAAGCCTTTGAGAAATACTGCGTGTTTGTATCGCAATCTGTTCTAAGAAAACGTACCTGAGTTTTTGGCTAGTTAAACGTGCAAAATAATACCAATAATATGGATGTTCTTTTAGTAGCTCATTTAATGGTTTTGCAGGAATATGCAGAACTATACTTTTTTTCAAAGCAATCGCGTCGTGTGACCGTGGCTCATGATCAATTAAAGATATTTCACCGAACCACATAATCGGCTCAGCAATTGCAGAAAGTGCTTCATTACCATTTACATCGACATAACCCAAGCTAATTGAGCCTTCAAGGACGGTATAAATACCATCAAACTCATCTTGAGCATGGAAAACGTAGCTATTTTTCTCAAAAGTAATTTGCTTGCCATGTTCTAAAATAAACTTTTGGAATGCTTCCGGAAGCACACTAAACCATGTGTTTTCTTTTAATCGGTTAATATAAATTAGGTCCAATATTCGGTCATCCATGAAAAAATTCATTACTTTGTCAAATAGCTGACAACTTTAAATTTTCCTTATTTGTACAGTATGACTATAGTTAGGTGAATAGGGAATAACTCATGTCAAATCTGGAGCAGAAACTGAGCCAATATGCGGCTTATCATTTAAATCATCAAAATATTTTGACGCATTTTATAGGCATTCCACTCATCGTGTTTTCAATTTTATGTTTAACAGCGAGGGCAGGAATCGATATTGGTAATTTTAAAGTTACTTTAGCTATGGTACTGATTGCATTCAGTACAATCTATTATTTATTTCTAGATAAAGTTTTTGGCTTAATCATGCTCATGATATTGGTGGCTGTGTATCCATTAGCGAGCCAAATTGCCGAACTTCCTTTAGGACAATGGTTGGCTGCAAGTATTGGTTTCTTTGTGGTGGGGTGGGTCTTTCAGTTTGTGGGGCATTATTTTGAAAAGAAAAAGCCTGCTTTTGTTGATGATGTAATAGGACTTGCAATTGGACCACTATTTGTATTGGCTGAATTTATATTTATGTTAGGTTTTAGAAAGCCTTTGCATGAGCGAATTTTACACGAGGCGCGCAGTAAACGAGAGATGATGGATTTAAGCCATTAAATATAAAAAAAGCCCCAATCTAGTGGGGCTTTTTTTAAGCTTTAACTTAAACGTTAAAACGGAAGTGCATTACATCGCCGTCTTGAACAACGTAAGTTTTACCTTCTAAACGCCATTTACCTGCTTCTTTAGCGCCGTTTTCACCGTTGTATTGTACGAAGTCATCATATGCAACAACTTCAGCACGGATAAAGCCTTTTTCGAAATCAGTATGAATAACACCAGCTGCTTGAGGAGCCGTCGCACCAACTTTTACTGTCCATGCACGAACTTCTTGTACACCAGCAGTGAAATAAGTTTGTAAACCTAAAAGTTTATAGCCTGCACGAATAACTACGTTTAAGCCTGGTTCTTCCATGCCCATTGCTTCTAGGAACTCAGCACGATCTTCATCTTCTAATAATGAAATTTCAGCTTCGATTTGGTTGCAAAGCGGCACAACAATTGCGTTTTCTTCGGCAGCAAGTTTTTTAACAGCTTCTAAATGTGGATTGTTTTCAAAACCGTCTTCTGCAACGTTTGCAATGTACATGGTTGGTTTCAAAGTCATTAAACCAAAACCACGAATTAATTTGCGTTCGTCATCAGACAAATCAGCCGCGCGAGCTGGTTTACCTTCGTCAAGTAACGGTTGGATTTTTTCTAAAACTGCTTTAGTTGCTACAGCTTCTTTGTCACCGCCTTTAGCAACTTTAGTTAAACGTAAAATTGCTTTAGCAACAGTCTCAAGGTCTGCAAGTGCAAGTTCAGTATTGATAGTTGCAATGTCATCTAATGGATCAATTTTACCATTTACGTGGATGACGTTTTCGTCTTCGAAACAACGTACAACGTGTGCAATTGCATCAGTTTCACGAATGTTAGCAAGAAACTGGTTACCCAAACCTTCGCCTTTTGATGCACCAGCAACAAGACCTGCAATGTCCACAAATTCCATAGTGGTCGGCAAAACACGCTGAGGGTTAACAATTGCAGCAAGTTTATCTAAACGTGGATCTGGAACAGGAACAATACCTGTGTTTGGCTCAATGGTACAGAACGGGAAGTTTTCCGCTGCAATCGCTGCTTTAGTTAATGCATTGAAAAGGGTAGATTTCCCTACATTTGGCAGACCAACAATACCGCAATTAAAACCCATGAAAACCACTCACAAATATGTAAATTAAAAATTGTGGCTGATTTTACATGAAAGCCATGACAAAGTCATGGCTAGAGCAGGGTTCTGTTGTGTTTAAACTTTACGTTTATCGAGTTGCTGGGCTAATGCATCACCAGTCGCTTGTACTAACATGACTAAAACAATCAATACTAAAATAACAGCCAACATAATTTGCATATCAAAACGTTGATAACCATATCGATAAGCAATGTCTCCTAAGCCACCTGCACCAATAGCACCAGCAATCGCAGATGAGTTAATCATTGTCACAATAGTCACTGTAAAGCCTGCCACAATACCTGGCAAAGCCTCTGGTAAAAGTACGTGCCAGATAATTTGTTTGCGGTTACAACCCATGGCTTGTGCAGCTTCAATTAAGCCTTGATCGACTTCACGTAAGCTGACTTCTGCAATACGGGCAAAAAACGGAATGGCCGCAATCGTTAAGGGAACAACCGCTGCCCATACGCCATAACTTGTACCCACAATCCAGCGAGTAAGCGGAATAAGTGCAACCATTAAAATTAGAAAGGGTATTGAGCGAGTGATATTGATGACCCAACCCAAAGCTTGATTAATCTTTTGCGACGGATGAATGCCATGTTCAGAAGTGCTGACTAAAATAACAGCGATAGGTAAGCCAATTAAAAAGGCAATGAACGCAGATGCGCCTACCATGAGCAAGGTATCTACAGTTCCAGTAATTAATAAATCAATGAGCTGGTCTTGCATAGCCAAGTACCTCAAATTGTGCGATTGCTGTTAATGCATCTTGTTGTATAGATGAAAGATCAATTTCTACGTTAGGAATACCGACTAAAAGTGAGCCAATAATGTGCCCTTGAATGGTATCGACCTGACTTTGGTATAAATTGACGGGTGCTTTGAATTTGGCAAGTAGTTCTTGAATATCTGGAACCTGATGTGCTTCAGCCTCATATTTCAGTTTTACAATAATATGAGTCGAATCTTCATCGGGTAGACGGCTGATTTTAAAAGGCAGAGTGATCTGCTCAAGGTTTAATAGTTCTTGAGTAATTTGTTGCTCTGGTCGTGAAAATACCGACCAAACTTGCCCAGCCTCTACAATCTCACCTTGGTCAATCACCACGACTTGATCACAAATTTCTCGAATCACTTGCATTTCATGAGTAATTAATACAATGGTGAGACCAAGTTCCTGATTAATCTTTTTAAGTAAAGCCAAAATAGTGGCAGTACTTTCAGGATCAAGTGCCGAGGTTGCCTCGTCACACAGTAAAATTTCTGGGTGGTGAACAAGTGCGCGTGCAATACCAACACGTTGCTTTTGTCCGCCAGAAAGTTGTGATGGATAATAGTTAGATTTATCTGCAAGACCTACGAGAGCTAGAACCTCATTTACGCGTTGGTCAATATCTGCTTTGTTGTAATTGGAAACTTTTAAGGGCAATGCCACGTTTTCCCAAACTGTTTTTGCCGACATTAAATTGAAATGTTGAAAAATCATTCCAATTCGTTGACGGGTTTGAATAAGCTCGGAATGGCTCAATTCAGCAATGTTTTGTTGATGAATATGAATGCTACCAGTATTTACTTGTTCTAAGCCATTTAAAGTGCGGAGTAAGGAAGATTTTCCCGCACCACTTTTACCAATAATGCCTAAAATCTTACCTTGAGGAATATCAAGGTTAATCTCTTTTAAAGCATGCAGCTTTTGACCCTGCGATTGGTAAAACTTATTTAAACCACGAATTTTGATGTGAGGTAGAGAAAAATCAACTTGTGATCCAAAACTCACCATGGTCATTCTCCTTATTTCCAGCCTTGAAACCACATACCTTGGCCAAAGTCTTTATCCAGAATATCTTGTGCTTGTTTTGAGTTCTGGAATGCTTTAACAAAGGTTGCAAGTTTTTGGTTTTTATCTTGGTAATCGCGACGGGTCACAAACAAAATTGCATATTTTTTATCGATTGGATCTAAAAATAATGCGCTATGTGGGTCGGTTACCTTTGCCATCTTTAAGTAGTGAGGAAAGCCGAAAATTAAATCGACATCGTTATATGCATGTGCGGTTTGAGGGCCTTCAACCTCAACAAAGCTTAGCTGTTTAGGATTAGCAATGATGTCTTGAGTGGTTGAAAGTTCATTATTAATGTCTTTAAGCTGAATTAAACCTGCACGGTGCAATAAAATTAAAGCACGGGCTAAATTGACCGGATCGTTTGGAATAGCAACACGTGCATTTGTAGGTAAGTCTGTAAGTGATTTATATTTTTTTGAATATAAACCCACATGACTTCCTGAGCCCACGGCAAATGCATGTAAGTCATAACCCGTTTCTTTAACAGCATTACGTAGAAATACGCTTTGCTGGAAAAAGTTTGCATCAATATCACCGTTTTGTACGGCAACATTGGGTGCTCGCCAATCAGAAAATTCAACGAGTTTGACATGAACACCTTGCTTTTCTACTTCATTGGCAACGCTTTGTAATAGCTCAGCATAAGGCGGGCTAATCCCGATCGTTAAAACATCATCGGCTTGTTTATTTTTAATATAACGGTAACCTACGAGGCCCAGAACTACGATTAAAACCGTAATTCCGAGTAACCAAGGCTTATGCTGTTTGAACTGAATCGCCATAATCTTTCCGTTATTACTTCCAGCCAGGGAACCAAAGTGTTGGCCCAATCTCGGCATCTAACACAGCTTTAACTTTTGGTGAGTTTTGATAGATCTCAACAAATTTCTTTAATTTGTCGCCCTTATCTTGGTAGTCATCACGCACTACAAACAAAATTGCATAACGTTTATTGGTATTGTCATCAAGTAAAAGTGCACTTTCAGGGTCAGCTGTTTTTGCTAAGCGTAAGTAATGTGGATAGCCAAAAGCCAAGTCAACATCATCAATTGCACGAGCAGTCTGTGGTCCTTCAACCTCTACGAATTGCAAATTTTTAGGGTTTGAAACTACATCTTTAAGTGCAGATAAATGATTATTTGAATCTTTAAGCGTAATTAATTTAGCTTGCTGTAAGAGTAGTAGGGCACGACCTTGATTCACTGGATCATTTGGAATGACTACACGTGCGTTTTGCGGCAATTCATCAAGGTTTTTATATTTCTTTGAATAAAGCCCCACATGTGATGCTGCACCCACTGCAAATGCCTTTAACTTAAAGCCTGTTTCTTTAATTGCATTGTCTAAGAAAGGTTGGTGCTGGAAAAAGTTCGCATCAATATCCCCGTGATTTAAAGTAATGTTTGGTGTATTCCAGTCAGAAAATTCGACCAGTTTTACATTTAAACCCTGTTTCTTTGCTTCATCGGCAGCAGCTTGTAAAGTTTTTGCAAATGGTGGGCTAATACCAATCACAAGTTCATTTGAGCCACTTTGGCGATGTTTATTCCAAAAGAATAAAGCAACAATGAGGACTACAACGACTAAGCCTACGCCTAGCCATTTTTTTGAGGCTGTTTGAGCCATTTCTATCTCCAAATTTAAGCGGTTATTTCTTCAATTGTTGTTAAGTTTTTGCTGTTGTTATAGGGACTACATCGGAACGCTTGAACAGGGTGTTGTTTTGGTAATTGATCACCCCGATTAAAAATTTTGTTCCGCAGTGAACCGGTTTTATATGCAGTTTTATAGCGACCACGTTGTTGTAGCTCAGGAATGACTAAGCGAATAAAGTCGTGGTGAGACTCTGGTGCAACAGTACGTGTCAAATTAAAGCCATCAATATCTGTTTCATCTAAAAGATGAATTAAGTATTCAGCAACTTCTTCGCCACTACCCACGATGAGGGGATAACGACCGCCTAAAACATGCTGAGCTTTTAAGTCATTTTTCGTGATTTGTTGCTCTTTAAATTTTTCGGTAATCGAAACAATGCTGTTACTTTTTTGGTAAGGAATCGCTTCATCGTCAGCAAACTTACTTAAGTCAATGCCTGTTGAACTCGCATAATGCGCTAAGCCTGCTTCAGGGCTCGCATACTGACGATATTCATTAAGTTTTTGTACAGCCAGATCATGTGTTTCGGCCACAACAACAGTTATGCCGACAAACACTTTAATATCATTCGCTGAGCGTCCTTGCTGTTCGGCAAGAGTACGAATCTTTTTCACTTGTTCGCGAATTTTTTCGGGTTTGTCGCCTCCAATAAATACACATTCAGCATGGCGAGTCGCAAACTGCATGCCTTTTGGTGAAGCACCTGCTTGAAACAGTGTCGGGGTGCGTTGCACAGAAGGAGACACCTGAAACACACCTTCGCTTTGGTAATATTTTCCGTGGTGGTGAATGGTGTGAACTTTAGACGGGTCTGTAAAAACACGCTGTACTTTATCTTTTTTAACGGCGTCGTTTTCCCATGAACCTTCCCAATATTTATAGCAAAGCTCTAAAAATTCTTCAGCTTGTTCATAGCGAGCATCGTGGTCTTTTAAACCTTTTTGACCAATTAAGCGTTCCGCACTATCTAGATAACCTGTCACGATATTCCAGCCAATACGACCTTGAGTTAAATGGTCGAGACTCGCAAAGCGGCGTGCAAATTGATATGGATGCTCATAGCTTAAGTTCACAGTGACCCCAAAACTTAAGTTTTGAGTGACTGCCGCCATAGCAGAAATGAGTGTAGATGGGTCATGGCTCGGAAGTTGAATGGACTCTTTTAAAGTCAGATCAATACCATTTTGATAGACGTCATACACACCAGTAATATCGGCTATAAACAAGCCGTCAAATAAACCACTTTCTAAGGTCTTAGCTTGTTCTGTCCAATAGCTCAGTTCATTAAAGCGGTGTGATTCATCACGTGGATGTGTCCATAAGCCATGATTGATATGCCCAACACAGTTCATGTCAAAGGCGTTTAATAAAATCTCTTTTGCTTTGAAATCTGCCATTACAATGTCCCCCGACGAGGTGGTAGAACACCGTTAAGCACATAGTTCCCAATAAAGTAATATTTCCATCGTGCGGCATCATGTAAGGTATGTACACGGGCATTACGCCAGAAACGGTCTAGACCATCTTGTGATTGACTACCACGACTACCAGCAAGTTCAATCAGCTTAGACGATGCTTTTAGTGCGGTATCGCTACTATGAGCACGTACTTTGGCAACATCAATTGAAGCTTTTGCAATGCTTTCAGGTGTGGTTTCAATTTTTGCGGCATCAATTGATTGAGCTGCCTGTTTTAATAGGACTTCACTAGCTCGTACATCTACCGCAATGCGTCCTAATTCATAAATCGTTAAAGGATCTTGGTTGGCTGTTTCTACATTTGAATCAATCCATGGGCGAGCTTGATGCACTCTTTGCAAGCTTTCTTCAAAGGCTGCACGTGCAATGCCTACCTCAATCGATGCATGCATGATTTGGGCAAAAGGTCCGACTAAGGTTGGTCGTAAAAATGCTGTATCAAAAGGAATAACATCATCTGCATCGACAAAAACCTGATCAAACTTAACTGTGCCGCTGCCTGTAGTTTTTTGTCCAAATCCAGACCAGTCATCAACAAGTTTTAATCCTTGTGAACCACTTTTTACAAAGGCTAAATACTCTCGACCTGCATCATCTAAAACTAAGGTTGGAATACGGTGAGCAAATAAACTTCCTGTGCAGTAAAACTTTTCACCCTGAATGAGATATCCATTTTCATGCGGACGAATGTTAGTTTGTTTATGGGTTGAAGTTTTAGTTTTAAACTCAGCAAGTGCATTACCAAAGCGGGTGCCATTTAACACTTCGCCGTATAAACGTTGTTTCTGAGTTTCTGTACCTGTATTGCGTAACACTTCTAATGCATAGAAGTGGTTTTGTGGAATTTGCCCGATTGAACCATCTGCACCGCTTAAAAGTGCAATCACTTTAGCAACAGTATGACTTGAAACTTCGGCACCGCCATATTGCTTTGGCACTGTAATTGCCCAAAGTCCAGACTGGCTCAAAGCATCAATTTCGGTATACGGTAAAATTCGTTTAGCGTCTCGCTCAACTGCGGTTTTTTTAAATTGTTCGGCAAATTGTTCGGCAATTTCTAATGCTTCAGCATCATTTTGAATAATATGTGCTTGGCCTGATGCCGATGTTTGTTTGGTTTGAACCGACTGATATGACGTCATGACAATTGCTCCTTAAATCCAGGCATGGCGGGCAGGGAAATGACCATTAAGGTAATAATTGCCAATGGCATGTAATTTCCAGCGAACAGGGTCGTGCAAGGTATGTACACGAGCATTTCGCCAATGTTGATCTAAATTATGTTGGCTTAAGCTTGAGCGGCTACCGCCTAGCTCTAGTAGTTTTTCAGAGATTTGTAGGGCAGCATCATTGGCATAGACTTTTGCTTCTGCGACTAAAATTGAAGCTTTTGCTACTTGTTCGTCAGTCACCGTTTGAAGTTGATCAAGTTCATCTAAATATTCAGCAGCTTCATCAAGCAGTAAAATTGCTGCGTCGAGTAAAATATTTAACTTACCCACCTCTTGTAGGGTGTAATGTTCAAAGCTGGCTTTTTCAACATTTGCATCAATAATTGGGCGCGCTTTGTGTATGGTCGATAAAGTATCTTCAAAAGCAGCTTCCGCAATACCGACATCAATTGCCACTTGTAATAACTGCGAATACGCACCGCGATAGGTTGGAACTTGTGTTAATAATCGCTCATCAAAAATAAGTTCAGGATTAACTTCAACATTATTTAATTTAACCGTACCACTGGCTGTAGTACGCTGACCAAACCCATTCCAGTCATTAATAACTTCAATGCCTTGAGCATCTCGGTTAACAATTACTAAAACGACATGACCTTCAGGATGAACAGCTTTAATTGCAAGCCAATGCGCAAAACTTGTTCCTGTCGAATAAAACTTTTCGCCGTTTAAAAAATATTTGCCGTTTTCAATAGTAAGCGTGGTTTTTAAGGTTTTTGAGTCATGGGTATTTCGTTCGGGACCACCGTTGGCAAGACGTTTACCGGCTAATATTTCTGAAAAGATAAATTGTTTTTGTTGTTCTGTACCCATGATTTCAATCAGGTTTAACAGGCTAATCTGATTTTGTGGAATCTGACCAACATTTGCATCGCCTTTACTTAAAATACGGAAAACTTGTGCCAAAGTTTTATTGGAAACAAAAGCGCCGCCATATTTTTTTGCAATGCGAATTCCGCCTAAACCTTTTTGGCTAAAGCTTTCGATTTGCTCATGCGGTAATAAGCGTTGTTGATCACGTGTATTACGACCCTCTAAAGCAAAATCAGCCACTTGATAAGCAGCATTAATTGCTTGTTGATCATTTTGAATGACTTGGACGTATGCCGTCGTTTTAGATAGAGAATTAGACATAATGACACCTTGTATTGCTGTCATTACCTTACAAAAGAAATATTTTTCCACTAAACGAGGACTTATGCTCAGCTTATGAATAAAAATGCAAAGCACTTTTTTTGATTTTTAATAGATAAATAGAGATATAGAAATATATTAAAAATCAATAAATTATATTTTTTATTTGTAAAATGAATAACTAAAAGGACTTTAATATGAAAAACAGCTATAAGTACGGTAAAAAAAGATATAAAAAATATAGACCTAACTGTCAGCGAAAAATGAGCACAATATCCATTGTTTTCATTAAAAATAGCTTCTAAAGTATCTACTTACCGAAGACGATTTTTGTACGAATAGTCAAATAAAAATAAACGTGGAGATTTTATGCGGGTTTTGTATCAGTTTCCTTTGTCTCATTATTGTGAAAAAGCTCGCTGGTTGTTAGACCATAAAGAACTTGATTACGTTGCACATAATTTGATTCCTGGATTTCACCGTGCTTTTGCACAACTTAAAACAGGTCAAAATTTGTTGCCGATTTTAAAAGATGACCATCGCTGGATTGCTGAGTCGACTAAAATTGCGCTTTATCTGGATGATACTTATCCGGAACATGCACTTTTACGCCGTGATGAACAACTTAGACAGCAAACTCTTAAAATTGATAGTTTGGCAGATGAACTTGGGGTGCATGTACGTCGTTGGGCACTTGCTCATACTTTAGCTCAAGGTGATCATGCTCTAGAGATTATGATGGGCGAACAAGGCTACTTACGACAGTTTGAGAAAATATCAAAACCGTTTCTCAAGACTCTAGTCAAGAAGAACTATAAGCTTGAAGAAGAGCTCGTAAGTCAGTCAAAAGGACGCATGGATGAACTTATTAATGAGTTAAACCACTATTTAATTGAAAACCAAGCACGTTATATGGTTGGTGACCGCTTAAGCCTCGCTGATATTTCAGTATGTTCTATGCTTGCACCTTTATTAGAAATAAAAGGTACACCATGGGAAAGGGAAGAAGATGGGGAAGTATCGCCCGATTGGAGTAATTATCAGAAATATTTACTTGATTTGCCGCTTGGACAGTACGTTTTAAGAATATATCAAACTGAACGTAATGCACGCGTTGATTGGCGAGGAATTTAAATTTTAGTTTTTAAAAAGCTCCGATAAAATCGGGGCTTTTTTATTTTTTAACTTTAAAGATACTTAAAAAATATTACTATCAATTTTATAAATGATTTTTAATAAAACATTTATGTACATTATTTTGATGCTTAATTTAATATTTATTACTGTTTATTCAACTTAAGTATAAGCTACTAATAAATTTGATCTTTTATTTTGGGGATAAAAGTTACTTTTGCTAAAAACAGTTTTTAGAAAAATTTAAGCCACTTTATTGTGCATGTGTTTACATTGTAATCAATAATTGCCACATTTAAGTGTAAATAGATGAGCTTAATAATAGACAGAAGATTAAAACATAGATTAAAGTAGAAACATGTGAGCAGTTTTAAAGGTATTAATTCTGCGAAACAGATAAATAATAAGTGAAGCAAATGGACGTGTCCTACTTGGAAAAGTTGGCTCGATAATTGCAATTTAATAATAAATCACTCTATTTCTCTATATGAATGATTCTGTAGACAAATAGAGGGAATGATCATCAAGGAGTTCTTATGAAACGTTCTGCAACCTCTCTCATTGTTTCAACAGTTATGCTTTGTACGGTTGGTGCTACTTCTCAAATTCAGGCAGCAGATACATTAGCTAAAATTAAAAGTACTGGGAAAATCGTTATTGGCCACCGAGAATCGTCTGACCCGATTTCATATGTTGTTGCAGGTAAACCAGTAGGTTATGCAGTCGACATTTGTAACCAGTTTGCAAATGATATTAAAAAAGAATTGAAAATGCCGGGTTTAAAAGTTGAATACAAGGCAGTAACTTCATCAACACGTATTCCTGAGCTTTTAGCGGGCAATATTGATATGGAATGTGGTACCACCACAAACTCTAAACAGCGTCAGCAACAAGTGGGTTTCTCAACTAACTACTATGCAACAGAAGTACGCATGGCTGTTAAAGCAAACTCTGGTATTAAAAGTTTGGCAGACTTAAATGGTAAAGCAGTTGTTACGACTCAAGGTACTACATCTGACAAGTACATTAAGATGAATGAAAAAGGCCAAGCAATTAATGTACAAAATATTTATGGTAAAGACCATGCTGACTCTTTTGCCATGATGGCATCTGGACGCGCTGCTGCATTTGTAATGGATGATAATATTTTAGCAGGCTTAATTGCTAAGTCTTCTACACCTAAAGCATTTGCAATTGTTGGTCCAGTACTTTCATCAGAACCTTATGGCATTATGATTGCAAAAGATGATCCAAAATTTAAAGCAATTGCTGACCGTACTGTAAATAACTTATGGAAAACTGGTCAAATGGATGCTTTATATAAAAAATGGTTCTTATCACCAATTCCACCGAAAAATACTAATTTGAACATGCAACAAAGTTCATCTTATAAAAAACTCAAAGCTCACCCAACAGATGCAGGAATCTAACTGGATCTTTTTGTCCTAAATTTACTTGTGCAGGTGTAAAAATTCATTTGCACAAGTGGTCTATTTTCTAAAGATATTAATTTAAGGGGCAAACATGTCAGTCGGCTCACTAAACTGGACTATATTCTGTGCGGAGTCTAATGAATATGGTGTCGATAAAGCCGCATGGGCAGAATCAGTTTGTAAGGTTATTGGTAGTTCTAGCTACAATGCCTATGCTGAGGCGCCCACATGGTTACAAATGTTAGGTTCTGGTGTCTTTACTATGGTTTGGACTGCCATTGTAGCCTTTCTTATCGCATTTTTATTAGGTTCTCTCCTCGGGGTAATTCGTACTTTACCCAATAAACCACTTGCTTTTATCGGCAACTGCTATGTCGAAATATTCCGTAATATTCCATTAATTGTACAGTTATTCTTCTGGGCTTTTGTTTTTCCGGAGTTCTTACCGGACAGTTTAAGTGCAGGAAGTGGAGATGTTGTAGCAGGGGGATGGTGGAAAAACATTTTAAATCAACAACCTGCTATTATCGGTGTTTTTGCTTTAGGTCTTTATACTGCGGCGCGTGTTTCGGAGCATGTCAGAGCCGGAATTAACACGGTTTCTCGTGGTCAAAAGTTTGCGGCATCGGCTATGGGATTTACCACCGCTCAAAGTTATCGTTATGTGATTTTGCCAGTGGCATACCGTACGGTATGGCCAACGATTACGTCAGAAGCAATGAACGTCTTTAAAAACTCGGCAGTTTTATATGCCTTAAGTGTTTTAAATTTCTTTGCTTATACCAAAACCATGCGTGAAGAGACTTCACAGGACATTATCATTCTTATTCTGTCTACACCTGTCTATTTAATCATTACATACACCATTAAATTTATAATGGCATGGATTGAAAAACGCATGGCTGTACCAGGTTTAGGCTCGGGAGGAAAATAATTATGGATTTTTCTCTATTGCATAATCCTGATGTTATTGCGGCTTTAAAAGAAGGATTTATTTTTACACTTACCGTAACCGTGCTTGCAATGATGGGGGGCATCCTCATCGGAACTCCTTTGGCAATGATGCGTTTATCCAACAACGCCCTTGCAAGTAACTTTGCGAAGTTCTATGTCGATTTATTCCGTGGTATTCCATTAATTCAGGTTATTTTTATTTTTTATTTCTTGTTGCCAAAGATATTTGAGTTTCAATCAGATACGTATTGGGGGCCATTATTTTCCAGCGTTGTGACCTTTGCCATTTTTGAAGCTGCGTTTTTCTCGGAAATTGTACGTTCGGGTATTCAGTCTATTTCAAAAGGGCAAGTCAATGCAGGCTATGCTTTAGGTTTTACCTACGGACAATCCATGCGTTATGTGGTGTTACCGCAGGCCTTTCGCAATATGCTTCCGGTATTACTTACTCAAACCATCATTCTATTTCAGGATGTGTCATTAGTTTATGTCATTAGTGCACCAGACTTCTTGGGGCGTGCAGATACTTTGGCTAATACCTATGGTCCTGAAACGAAAGCAACATTCTATTTAATCGTCGCTGTGGTGTATTTCTGTAGCTCGTTTGTGCTATCGCAATTAGTCAAACGTTTGCAGAAAAAAATTGCCATCATTCGCTAATTGGAGATTTTAAATGCCAATGATAGACATCCAACATATCTCTAAATGGTATGGTGATTTTCAGGTTTTAACAGATTGCACGACGAGTATTGAAAAAGGTGATGTCGTTGTTGTTTGTGGGCCATCCGGTTCAGGCAAATCAACGCTCATCAAAACTGTAAATGCTTTAGAGCCGTTTCAGCAAGGTGACATTATTGTTGATGGGGTTTCATTAAAAGATCCGAAAACTGATCTTGCAAAGTTCCGTTCTCGGGTAGGAATGGTGTTCCAGCATTTTGAACTTTTTCCTCACATGACTGTTTTGGAAAATTTAACCATTGCCCAAGTAAAAGTTTTAAAACGTTCAGTTGCTGAAGCGCGTGAAAAAGGTCTTAAATATTTAGAACGTGTAGGTCTGCTTGCCCATAAGGATAAATTTCCAGGGCAACTTTCTGGTGGTCAGCAACAGCGTGTCGCTATTGCCCGTGGCTTATCAATGGACCCAATCTGTATGTTGTTTGATGAACCTACTTCGGCACTCGACCCAGAAATGGTAGGCGAGGTTCTTGAAGTGATGGTGCAACTTGCTCATGAAGGTATGACCATGATGTGTGTAACACATGAAATGGGCTTTGCAAAACGCGTATCTAACCGTTTAATTTTTATGGATGAAGGTAAAATTCTTGAAGATTGCCCAACCCATGAATTCTTTGATAATTTAGAGGCACGTCATGAGCGCGCTAAAATTTTCTTGGAAAAAATTCAGGCAATGCACTAATTGTGACAATAAAAAAGAGCCATGAGTGGCTCTTTTTTTTACATCTAAATTTTAGAAATTATATTTTGCCAATAAATTTATGCGTGAGTAATCACCTTTATCACCTGCAAAAGTTTCACGCTGGCCGTAAGTATATTCTGCACCTAAATCAATATTTTTAACCGGATTCCAGATTAAGTTGACCAAAGCGTTATAAATTTCTTTGTTATAGCTAGTATTGGTTAAATTGCTATTTGCATAGACGTTATCATCTTTATATTGAATACCACCTATTGCGAAAGTAGAGCGGAGAATAGGGCTCCATTTCCGTTGGTAGCCGATCACCGCACTATCAAATTCACCTAAGTTGATATCTTGAGTAGTTGTATCGTATGCATATGCAGAGTTGCTATAAGATAAATAGCGGCCATCACCTTTAACATGATAATAGTTGGCAACGACACTATCCTGAGGCGTGATATCGTACTTGCCACCGATGCCTACACCCCAGCCAAATTTTTCTTCAGATGAACCATCTTTAGGCGCTACTCGATTTTCATGGGCAAGACCATGAAGCTGTAATAAGCCTTTATTATCTGCGGTTTTGAAATCATAACGAGTTGTTAGAGCAGGGAAACGGCTCCCTCCCGCAGCATTACTCACTTTTTCAACATCACCACCTTCTAAAGCAACTAATATTTTTTGTTGAGCATTAATTGGTTGAGTATAGCGAACCTGTACAGTACGTGTGGTTCCTGTACCTACTGCACCGGTAAAGTCTAGTGTTTCCGGAGAAGTATCTGTATTGACGAAAGGTGAAGTGGTTTGACCAGCTAACCATTTGCCTAAAGACATATAGGCATGGCGTACACGGAAAGTTCCACTACCATTATCGCCATTGCCTCCCATAAAATCGGCTTCAATTTTGCCTGTTAAATCGCCGTATTGTGTAGGTCGAGTAAGATCTAACCCAATGCGTGTAGTCGCTGCAGATACATTTAAGGAGTCCTGTCTTGGGTCATCTTTATTCAAAGGATAGTTAGCACCATTTGAAATGCTGCCATTTGACCCCTTAAAGTCATAGGTTGCATCTACACGGACATTCCCATAAAGCTTGACTTGCGTTTGGCCATCAGGCATTTGCATCCAACCCGGTTTGCTCTGAGGAACGGGTGAGCTTGCTGCAATTGTAGTTGGCGGCACTGTTGGAGTATTTACTCCAGTTACCGCTTTTTGCTGATTTGATAATTGCTGGACCAGTTGCTTTAACTCACTAACTTCTTTGCGTAAAGCATCTACTTCCGCATCAGTAGCAGCATGAGCTGGCATAACTACACCAGTTAAGCTGATAGTGCTCATTGCAAGAATTAATGTTTTGATATTTTTCACAGGCATTCCCCACATTGGATATAAAAGATTTCCAATATGTGCATAACAAAAAGAGTGCCAACTTTTTAAAATTATTTAAACTCATTGATTTTAATTAAGAAATTATAAAATTTTTAAAAATTAAATATATTTTTATTCATATACTAATTAAATCATTGAAGAGTTATAGGCTATAAGTAATTGAAAATGCGCTATGAACGTTATACTACTGCACAGTTAACAAGCAAAAGTTTAAGTTAAGAGGGGGGTAAAGCTTAATTCTCTCTTTTAATGGTATTTGATTTCCAAAGTAGGCTTAGCTTTAGGATATACTGTAATTTATAAAGCGTGTTAATTGGAGCAAAGAATGGAGTTAGACCGTTTTGATAAACAAATTCTGGAAATTTTGTCTCATGAAGACCTGAATTTGAATGAGCTTTCAGAACGGATTAATCTTTCAGTTAGTTCTGTTCATCGCCGAATTAAACACTTGATTGAAGCTAATATCATGGGGCAACTCAAAAGAGAAATTAACTTTAGCAAATTGGGTTTTACCTTGCATATTTTGCTACAAGTCTCTTTAAGCAAGCATGATAGTGAGACATTTGATAAATTTCTTTCTGAAATTGAAGCCATTCCTGAAGTAACAAATGCTTTTTTGGTGACTGGTCAAAGCGCCGATTTTATTCTTGAATTAGTTGCACGTAATATGGACGACTACAGCGAAATTTTATTAAGACGGATTGGTAAAATTGATAATGTCGTTGCTCTGCATTCGAGCTTTGTCATTAAAGAATACAATGTATTTAACTGTTATAACTTATTAAATAAAGTATAAAAAACGCACCATTTGGTGCGTTTTCTCGTCTTAGGCATCAAGTTGCGCTAAAACTTCATCACTAAACTCAACGTTTGTATAAACGTTTTGTACATCGTCTAGATCTTCAAGCATATCAATGAGTTTCATCACTTGTTTAGCTTGATCAATATCAGTGATTTCTGCTTTAGTAGAAGGGCTCATCACTACTTCAGCATTATCTGATTTTAAACCAGCAGCTGCTAGAGCATCTTGAACCTCACCAAAAGTCTCTGGAGAAGTGATTACTAAAATTTCATCTTCTGAAACTTCAATATCTTCTGCACCAGCTTCTAAAGCAACGTCCATGATCTTATCTTCTAAAGAAACATCGTCAAAAGTAATCTCACCACGTTTGGTAAATAGGTAAGCAACAGAACCTGCGGTACCTAAGTTACCATTAGTTTTGCTGAAACAATGGCGAACATCTGGAACTGTACGGTTCAGGTTGTCTGTCATTGTTTCAACAAGAACAGCAACACCACCTACACCATAACCTTCGTAGGTTACTTCTTTTAAATCATCATTATCTTCACCACCCACACCGCGTTGAATTGCACGGTTAATGGTATCTCGTGTCATGTTGACAGAAAGCGCTTTTTCGACAACAGCACGAAGGCGAGGGTTACTGGCAGGATCTGCACCACCAAGTTTTGCAGCAGTGACAATTTCACGAATATATTTAGTAAAAACTTTACCGCGACTGGCATCTTGTTTCGCTTTACGATGCTTAATATTGGCCCATTTAGAATGACCCGCCATGGAAGTGAACTCCAAAAATTAAAAAATGCAAAAGTGACAGAATATTAGCATAGGCATGGTTTTCTTGAAAACTGTTGCCTTACGTTTTGTTAGCCAATTAAATAAGCTCAGAGAGCCTAAATTTACATAAAAATATAGGCTCAAACTTCATGAGAGAGTTAGCTAGTTAATTTTCACATCAATATCATATTGCGCATAAAGTTCTTTAATCGTTTCAAGATCTTTTTGTAAGTCGGTAGGATAAATCTTACCTAAAATACCGCCTTTTTGGGTTCTTGCATTTGCATACATCAGTACAATTGGAACATTTGCTGCCTTAGCAATATGCCAAAAACCAGTACGAATAGGTTTGCGTTCCGATCCATCTTTGGCACGCGTTGCTTCAGGTGCAATTACTAGGTTAAATGTATCGCTACTTTGGAATTTTTCGACCATTTGAGAGACGATATCTTTGCTTGCTTTTCGGTCTACGGGAATGCCACCTAGCTTTTCAAGAATAGGCTTCATTGGACCTTTGAAAAGTTCTTTTTTATTAGTGTATGAATTTTTAAATCTAATATTTGAAACAAAGCAATTGATAAGATCGCATCAAGGTTAGAAGTATGTTCAAAACCGATAATAACTTGTTTTTTCTCAAGAATTGTAGGATCTGCATCATAGGTCCAACCAACTGCTTTGAAGATAGAATTGCCTAAAAACTTTTTCATAGAGATGTGGGAGACAATAAGGTTGCAGAATTCTAATATGAGTTTGTCTAAAAAGGTAGAAAATTATCTTCCAAACAAATTTTATTTATTTTAATTTAAAAATATTTTTAAATATTATATTCTAATTTTATAATAGAAAAATATATAATTGAATTTTTAAAATATTATTGTATATATTAGAAGTATTAAGGATTTTCAGTTTTAATCAAATACTCAATATATTGCCATTTCTTAGAGGGATCAATCAGATCTTTATCAATTGTCCCATCAATAATAATACCATCAATAATTGAAATGATGATATGAGTAAGTGGAGTAGGGTCTTTAATATCTAGCTCTACTAATAAACTATTTAATAAATTTATAAGCCAGTTTGTATATTCTTGAAATGGTTCACGAATTGAGGTGTATTGTTTAGACACTTCAATAAAAGCCTTTTTGAATAGGCAACCATTAAAATTCTTACTATTAATCCAGTCAATATACCAATTAAAAATTAGATGTATTTTCTCAATTGGACTCACATCTGGATGTAAGCTTAATTTTTCATAAATTGAATTTTGTATATTAATATTTCGATGATGTAGGCATTCCATGATTAAACTTTCTTTAGAGGGAAAATATTTGTAGAAAGTCATCTTGGCTACATTTGATTCAGCAATAATTTTGTCTACTCCTGTAGCGTTGTAACCAATTTGGTTAAAAAGTTCTAAAGCAGTATTTATAATATCTTCTTTTTTTGACATTACATTTCCATATAATTGAAACTAATTATTACTTGATATAGATTTTAAAATTTTAATCAAATTAATCATAATCAAAAACATAATTTTATTCAAGCGAATATTATAAAAGCTAATCAAGATTATTTTTAAATTTTTTAAATATTCTATTTGATTTAGTAGAATTTTAATTCTAATATGAATTTTCAACAAAAGAGTCTTATTTTTATCTTAACTATTTGTTTTAAAAACAGAATACGGAAATTTAAAAAATTAATAAGTTTAATGAGAGTGGATTATGCCTAAAAAATTTGAGGACTTTAATAATCCTAGGAAAAAAGCACTTGCAGGGATGAAACAAAGCATTTCAGCTGAACTTTGGGACAAAAATCTTAATTTTTTAACTCAATTAAGAGCCAAGATCACGAGACATCCAGTATTGCAAAATCAACACTTACTTGAACACCCATTCTCATCCAAGTTGGACACTTTAATAAACTTATACGTAAATTAAAGTGTCGCTTTACTTGGACAAAAATAAAAAAATTACTCGATTTTTTTACCTCGTTTTTTTCGCATAGATTCACCTGCCAAATTGAAAATATGGGACCTATGAACAATACGATCTAATAATGCCTCACCAACCGTTTGGTCCTCAAAGTGGTTTAGCCATAGATTGGTTTCATATTGACTTGTGATTAGTAGTGAACCATTGTCACTATGTTTATCAATAACACTAATAAAATGAGCTAACCAAGAATTATTGATCTGTGATAAACCAAAATCATCCAAAATGAGCAATTTACAGGAAAGTAATCTCTTCTTTAAAGTCGAGATAGTTCCCAAATTTACCGCAGTATTGAAATCTTCGAACAACTCAGTTGTATTATAAAAGATGACTTTAAAACCCAATTTACATGCGTTTGTTCCAAATGCAGAGGCAAGCCATGTCTTACCTATACCAGTTGCACCTGTAAAAATTAGATTATGTTTAGACTTGATCCACTCGCAATCAGCAAAGCTTTGTAAAATATCACTTGTAAGCCCTTTTTTATTGGAACAATCTATTTCTGTCAGGCTACTTGTCGGATATCGTATATTCGATTTATTTAGCAATGATAAGATTTTTCGATTGCTGACTTCATTTTGCTCGGCGATTAGTAATTCATTGAGAATTTCTAATGAGGTCTTTTTACTGTTAACCATTTCATCATAATGATCAACAAAGCAATTCAAACAACCATTAAGTTTTAAATCTTGCATTTTTTGTGCAATAACGCTCTTTGTAGTCATCTTGCATCCCCTCCGAAATAATTAGCACCACGTAAGTTCGCGTGTGTATAGGGTTTCATTGTTTGAGTGGTGTTTAGAGGTTGGATATATTTTCTATTTTTGAGTACATACAAGAGGTCTGTAACTGCTAATAGATTATATTTTAATGCATACTCACAAGCCTGATTAAGGACAGAATCAAGCTTATTTTCTAAAATATAATCTCTAAGCTTATTTAAAGACTTAATATTACGAGCGAGTTGCTTGGACTTATTTAGAATTTTTTCCACAAACTCATAAACATAGTTTCCAAGAGATTTAGCCCACTGCCTAATACTTGCTGGGCTTAAAGTATTATAAAGCCTATGATTGGCTGGCATATGCTCGTCTAGAATACTTGCTTGACCATAGCCTTCTAATAAACTGTGCGAAGTAATTAATTCATTCTCATAATAGAATTGCACTTCATGACTTGTAATACCGATATCTAACTTCTTACCTATCAGAGTATAGGGAACAGAATAAATATTCCCATCAATGGTGAACTGATAAAACTCTGAAACGGTTTGTTGAAATATCCATTTTGAAAAAGGATATGGATGTTTAGGTAGTGCAAGCAATTCATTTTTTTCAAATCGATGAAAACGATCTGATCGACTTTCAGGAAAACGCTTAGTGACACCATTGTTGATTCTATCAACTTCTACATCGATAGCTTTTTGCAATTCTTCAAGTGAGAAAAATTTTCTTTCTCTTAATTTAACCAAGACAGAACGTTGGATAATTTGAACACAAACCTCTGCTAGCCCTTTGTCCTTGGGAGTACGTGGGCGAGTATTCAGAATTGCAAAATCATGATAGTCCGCAAATTGTTCAAATGTTTTATTGAAAACCGTTCCATTACGCCCTGTTTTAATAACAGCCGCTTTCAGATTATCTGTGATTACTTCTCTAGGAACACCACCTATACGATTAAAAGTGGCTGTGAAACATTTTAACCAGTCATGTGTTTGTTGAGTTTCGGCTGCAATCACAGTGATTAAACTTGAAGCACCCAATACACCTACAAAGATTTGAACATTCCTCACCTGGCCTGAATTAATGTCGTGAATTGGCATTGTTTTACCACAAAAGTCGACAAGCAATGTCTGACCAGCAGTATAATGTTGGCGCATAGAGGGGTGTAATTTTTTCAACCACTGTTTATACAACTTCATAAATCGAGAATAAGAAACACCTTCTGGCTCTGTTTCTTTGAACTCAATCCACAATTGCTTAAGTGTCATATCTCTGATCTTCATTTGATCATTGATATATGTAAAGTCTGGTAGCGGTTTGCACTTCATGATATTTCTTGCAACACCTGTTTGCACAACATCTACAAACTCTTGATTAGATGCTTTCAACACCTCAGCAATAGGTATTTCAATTTCATTTAATTTTTTAGCAATAACACCAACTGTTGTTGGAGACACATTAACTCTTTTTGCAATTTGGCGATGTGTATTACCTTGCGCCAAGAACTCACAAATTTTTCTTTGTACTACAACAGGTATTTTCATTTGAAAACTCCCAAAATCAAATAAATGGATAAAGGGAGAAAGAGCAAGCATTTTGCTTTATTGACTTTAAAAAAGTAATTGAACAAAATACTAAGCGTGTCGGTACTCAAAGACACTTTTCAATGGCTCATGTTCGAGCATGAGTCATTGATCTTTCTCCATAGATAAAATAAAAAATTAATTTAGTTCATTTTTCGACTCCTTCTTCATGCGTTCAAGTTCAGTTAATACATAAGAATTCATCGATTGATGTCTTTTCTTAGCCATTTTTTTCACCCAAAAAACCAACTCTTCAGGCAACCTTAGATTTAATTGCTTGGTTGTTCGCATATTAATTATTGACCAGTAGTAGCATTTTGATTCTATAGTATTAAAATGATTCTATATGCGCAATAGTTTTTTTGCATCATAATGCTACTATTGCTTATTCCTACTGTTCGTGGAATCTATGAAAAAAAAAGACATTCAATTTAACCTCCGGATTCCTGAGGATTTAAAGTTAAAGATTGATGAAGCTGCTAAGGTAAATCAACGATCTATTAATGCCGAGACGATGTCTCGTCTATATGATTCTTTTGTTATGGATAATAATATTCATCTAGAAGCAGCTAAAGTCATTGAAAATTTTCTACAAGCAAGAACACCGACCCAGCGTAAAAAAGATGTAGCTGAGAGACTTAACTTTCTTTTTAATGAGATTAAAAAAAGTCTGCATTTCAAAGACCTTACAGTTGCTGAATTAGCATATAAGATTGGGGAAAGCTCAGCAGATAGTGCTGAATCTTGGTTCAGAGCAGAAATGGAACCAACTTTTAACCAACTAGAACAGATCGCAAATTTTTTATCTGCGAATTCAAATTGGTTACTCTTTGGAAAGGAAAGACCATTCAAAGTTGAGAGCTTCCGTTTCGATGAGAATATAGATAAAGATATAAGATGGTTATTGACCCCTAATCCTGAAAAAGAGTTCTTAAAAAATCAGTCAGTCAAAGAAGTTAAATTTATTCGCTGTCTTAATGCGGAAGGGTCACTAATTGTAGCTAAGCTGTATTCAAATCAATATTTAGAGTGTTTCCATACCCCTTATCATATTAGTGATATCACTGGTGTCGGTGGATATAACTCTCTACTTTATTTATGCTTACTGTTTAAAACCTTAAAAAAATACCATAGTTCATACCATCATCCGAATATATATAGCTTCTTGATTTCAGAAGAAATGGCGAAAAAAATATGGGCAGAAGAAACACATCCCTTGCCACTGATTGATCAACTGCGTCATATACCTTGGATGGATGATCTCGCAGATGCATTACCTAATCGCTCATTAGATGAATTCTATTGGCAGGGGTTTGATGTGCTTAGATCAAGATTAATAAAAGATTTTAATGAAAAGGAATTCATTAAGCATCATTGGAATGATTCAGAATTCCATATTAAGCACCCTATGAACTTCGATTAATTCCACGTCAATTTGTGTCGTATACACAAGAAGTCTCATTCAATTTAACTTATTGTTTCTTTAAACTAATTATTAGCTTTTATACGGTCATCAGCATTTATGAATATCGTCCAAATCGAAGAAAATGTTAAACAGCTCATCCATAAAATTGCTCAAGATGAGCTAAATAAACAAGACTTTATCTATGAGTTGCTTTTAGCTTATGGGCATCGTAGCCAAACTATTGGACGAGTGCGTAATGGTGAGCGTAATTTAGCTGAAGATAAGGAAAACACCGTTTTTTGGAAGCGCCAAATATACTTCAAAATTGCAAAACAGCATGATTTGCATGGTTTGATTGATCAAATGAAAAAGGAAAAGCGAACTGAGAGTAATAAGATTCGTTTCTTGATCGTGACTGACTTTAAAACTCTATTAGCCGTAGATACTAAAACACAAGATACATTGGATGTTCCTTTTGGCGATTTAGCTAAAAAATTTGATTTCTTCTTACCATGGGCTGGGATGGAGAAAGCCGTATATCAAGGTGAAAACCCTGCGGATGTTAAGGCTGCTGAAAAATTAGCAAAACTATTTGACGAAATTAAAGCCGATAATTTCGATGAAGATGACTTAAATAATAAAGAAAACTTACATCACCTTAATATCTTCTTATCTCGCCTGTTATTTTGTTATTTTGCTGAAGATACCGAAATTTTTAAGGACAAACAGTTCACTTCGGCAATATCAAAGAGTAATGAAGATGGATCAGATTTATCAGCTTTAATTGGTCGATTATTTAAAGTGTTAAACCAATCGGCTGAAGATCGTGAAACAGATTTACCTGATTACTTAGCAGATTTTCCTTATGTAAATGGTGGTTTGTTTAAAGATGATATTCAAGTTCCGAAATTCACACGCAAATCACGTCGGATTTTAATTGAGTGTGGTGCTGAATTAGATTGGTCTGATATTAACCCTGATATTTTTGGTTCTATGTTCCAAGCGGTTGTTCATACTGAACAGCGTAGCACGATGGGACAGCATTACACCTCTGTGCCAAACATTATGAAGGTGATTGAACCATTATTCTTAAATGACTTGTACGAAGAATTAGAGAAAAACCAAGACAGCATTAATAAGCTATTAAAATTACAGCAACGTTTGGGGCAACTTAAATTTTTTGACCCTGCTTGTGGTTCAGGTAACTTTCTTATTATTGCGTATAAAGAGCTTCGTAAATTTGAAATGGAGCTTTTAAAGCGTGTTCAAGAGCTAGAACTAGAAAAAACAGGTCAGCTTTCAAAACCATTTTCAGTGATTCAGGTCTCACAATTTTATGGTATTGAACTTGACGATTTTGCCCATGAAATAGCCATTTTGTCATTATGGTTAGCTGAACATCAAATGAATATAATTTTTAAGGAGGAATTTGGAACAACTTCAGCTTTACTACCATTGAAGCATACTGGTCAGATAGTGTGTGCGAATGCTACTCAAGTAGATTGGCTTGAAGTTTGTCCTAGTGATTCTTTAGGCAGTATATATATATTTGGTAATCCACCTTATAAAGGCTTTAATAAACAAACATCACAACAAAAAATAGATATGTGTAATGTCTTTCCTTCAAATGTCTCTTTTCTTAAATTAGATTATGTTTCTTGTTGGTTATATAAAGCATCAGAATATGTTTTAAAATGTAACGCAAAAATAGCTTTTGTAACTACTAGCTCAATTATTCAGGGCGAGCAAGTAGAATTAATATGGCCTCTTATTTTTTCTAAAGGTATAGAAATATTCTTCGCATATCGTCCATTTTTTTGGGAGAATAATGCTAAAGATCCCGCTTCAGTTATGTGTGTAGTTTTAGGGTTGCAGAAAAAAGGTTTAAATAGCAAAAAATATATAATTGAAAATGGAATTATTAAAGAAGCTAACTATATCAATGCTTATCTAACAGATGCCGATAACATTTTTGTCCATTCAAGTACAAAGCCTTTAAGCCCTCGTCCTATTATGACTATGGGAAGTAATGCGATAGATGGAAAAAACCTCATAATTACTAGCGAGGAAAAAGATAATTTTATCTCAGAAAATCCTAATGCAAAAAAGTTTATCAGAAGATATATGGGGGGAGCAGATTTTCTGAACAATAAATATAGATATTGTCTTTGGATAGATGATGAAAGTTATCAAGAAGCATTAAGTTATTCTTTTATTGCTAAAAAAGTTGCTCAATGCAAAGAGTACCGTTTATCTGCAGGAAGAGATGCAAGAAAAGTTGCTGATAAACCTTACAGATTTTGTTATAAAACTCATCAGGATAAATCCGCTATCATTGTTCCGCAGACCACAACAGAAAGAAGAATATATTTACCCGTAGGTATTACTAATGATGATACTGTTATTAGTGCTAAAGGATTTGCTATATATGAGTTAGATATATTTATTTTTGGAATACTTTCATCAAAAATGCATCATGTTTGGATGGAAATTACTAGTGGCAAACCTGCAGGTGGTGGATATGCCTACTCTGTAAAGTTAACTTATAATACTTTTCCTCTACCAGAAATAAAATCAAATATTAAAGAATTAATAACTATTAAGGCTTTAGAAATACTTTCAATTAGGGAAAAATACACTACTAAAACTCTAGCAGAGTTATATCATCAAGATTATATGCCCGATGACTTATTAAAGGCACATCAAGATTTAGATAATATTATTGAATCACTTTATCAAAAAGAGAGATTTTTGACAGATGAGCAAAGATTACGTGTTTTATTGAGTATGTATAAAGAGTTGGTGGGTAAAATCTAAGATGAAAAATATTATAGAAGTTAATTATGAACAGACTGGTGAAAGTACCTCAATTAATAAGATGGGGATGCGAGCTATGCAAGCTCGTGCCTTTCAATCTCGTAATAGTCAGTATTTACTCTTAAAAGCCCCACCCGCATCAGGTAAATCTCGTGCATTAATGTTTTTGGGTTTAGACAAGATATACAACCAAGGGTTGAGCAAAGTTATTGTAGCTGTACCTGAACGCTCTATTGGTGGTTCATTTGCTAGCACAAAGCTGAGCGAAAGTGGTTTTTTTGCAGATTGGAATATCAAACCTGAAAACAACTTATGTACTGCTGGTGGTGATAAAAGCAAAGTAAAAGCCTTTAAACGCTTTATGGAAGGTACAGATCAAATTTTAGTATGTACTCATGCAACACTAAGATTTGCCTTTGAAGAGCTTGAAGATCATGTATTTGATAATACATTAGTGGCAATTGATGAATTTCATCATGTTTCAGCCGATGCTGACAATATTCTAGGTACTGTTCTTAAATCTTTAATGGACAATACCTCGGCTCATATTGTTGCGATGACAGGTTCATACTTCCGTGGCGATAGCGTTCCTGTACTTACGCCTGAAGATGAAGCGAAGTTTGATAAAGTTTCGTTTAACTATTACGAACAACTTAATGGCTATACCTATTTAAAGTCTTTAGGTATTGGCTATCACTTCTATAAAGGACGTTACTTTGCAAAAGATGATGAAGGCGTTATTGCAATTGCAGAAGTACTAGATACCGATAAAAAAACCATCATTCATATTCCAAACGTAAATTCAGGTGAATCAACCAAAGATAAATATGATGAGGTGGATGCGATCCTCGAAATCATTGGTGAATTTGTTGCTAAAGATCCTGATACTGGAATTATCACCGTCAAGCGTGCAGATGGTAAGATCTTAAAAGTAGCAGACCTCGTTGAAGAAGATGGTCGTGATAAAGTTGTTGAATATCTACGTAATATTAAAACCGTAGATGATCTTGATCTTATCATTGCCCTAGGCATGGCGAAGGAAGGCTTTGACTGGCAATTCTGTGAACATGCTTTAACGATTGGTTATCGTGGCTCTTTAACTGAAATTGTGCAAATTGTGGGACGTTGTACACGAGATAGCTCGAACAAATCACATGCGCAATTTACCAACCTTATTGCTCAACCTGATGCACAGGATACTGAAGTTAAATTTGCAGTAAACAATATGCTTAAAGCTATTACTGCATCTTTGTTAATGGAACAAATACTTGCACCAAACTTCAAATTTAAAACCAAACGTGATGATGAGGATATTGTTCCATCAGGTACGCTTACGATCAAAGGTTTTAAAGAACCAAGTACAGCAAAAACAAAGGCTATTATTGAAAATGATCTTGTGGACCTAAAAGCAGCGATTCTTCAAGATGCTAAAGTGATTGCAGGTTCAGCAGGTAAGGTTGAGCCTGAAGTGGTGAATAAAGTCCTTATCCCTAAGATTATCCAAACAAAATATCCTGACTTAACGAAAGCTGAACTTGAAGAAGTGAGTCAATATTTAGTCGTTGACTCAGTGATTAGCACAGCAGAAGTCAAAGAAGTTGGTGATAAAAAATTTATTCGTATGGCGGATAAATTTATCAATATCGAAGACCTGAATATTGATTTAATTCAATCTGTGAATCCATTCCAAAAAGCGTTTGAAATCCTATCAAAAGAAGTCACAGTCAATGTACTAAAATTGATTAAGGAAGCAATTGAAGCAACTAAGATTAGTATGACTCAAGAAGAAGCCATTGAGCTATGGCCTAAGTTAAAAGCTTTTAAAGTTCAGTTTGGTCGTGAGCCTAGTCTAGAATCAAATAACTTAATTGAGAAACGATTAGCCGAATGCCTGATCTATATCCGTGAGCAACGTAGACGAGCTGGAGTGTAAAACGTGGAAGATTTTAGCTGGCTTCAAGAGATGATTGCTGATGATGACTTAGGTCTTTTAAACGTAAAGAAAAAGACGTCTGCTCTAACGGCTGATGAACAATTAGTCTCTAAGTTTAATGAAATTAATAATTTTGTGACACAGCATGGGCGTGTACCTGCGAAAAATATGGCAAATATCACTGAATATATGCTCGCTAGCCGCCTAGAAGCGATGAAAGCCAATCCAGAGCAATACATGGCTTTAGCAGATTATGATGAACATAATTTGCTGCCACAACATCAGGATTAAAGATATGTCAGATATTAAATCACTTGAAGATATTTTTAACGATGATGATCTAGGATTACTTGATGATGGTAAAGATGGGGACATCTTTAAAATCAAGCATGTGCCTGTCCAACGTGCAGCAGCAGATGAAGTTGCTAAACGTAAACGTTGTAAGGATTTTGATCAATTTGAGCACCTATTTAAAGGTGTTCACAGAGAGCTTCGTGAAGGTAAGCGTAAGCTATTACCATTTCATGATAAAAGTTATCAGCTCGAAAAAGGCAGTTACTATGTATTAAATGGTCTATTAATTTATTTAGCAGACTTTACATTTACTAGGGAGGACAAGACAGTAAATAATGTCCGAACTAGGAAAGATGGTAGAACACGCACTATCTTTGAGAATGGTACTGAATCAACTATGCTGTACCGTTCATTAGCTAAAGCATTATATAAAGATGGACGTATTGTTTCAGAAACCAATGAGCAAGCAAATTCCAATTTCTACACTAATTTTGGCGGTATCACTGATGATGATACATCGACAGGCTATATTTATATTTTAAAATCTAAAAGTACAGATCCACGTATCCAATCATACGATCATCTTTACAAAATTGGTTTCGCCACGACAACTGTTGAAAAACGTATTGCGAATGCAAAAAAAGAGCCTACTTATTTGATGGCTGATGTTGAAGTCATTGCTGAATATCAAGCTTTCAATATTAATCCTCAAAAATTTGAATATTACCTACATGCCTTTTTTGGTGAATCTTGCCTTGATATATTAGTGGCAGATAAAGATGGTAAAAATCATCAACCTAAAGAGTGGTTTATTGCACCTTTAGAAGTAATTCAGCAAGCCGTTGAGTTATTAGTAAATGGGCAGATCATGAGTTATCAATACAATAAGCTTAAGAAAGAGATTGAGTTGAGATAATTAAATTTAAGGGGGATATATATGATTAATATTATAAAAGTTAGGGATGATCACTCACCTATTCAATTTAAACAGGATTCTACTGATTCTGCGAAATATTCTTTATGTGACGGTGTTGAGTGTGCTTGGCTCAATCCCAATGAATCATTTTCTTATAAAGAACTTCGATCAAGAATTGAGCCATGGTTAACGGCTCTATTTCAATCGGAGCATCTTTCTTTGCTTGCGGGTTCTGGTTTAACTCATGCAATTCATTATTTAGCAGCAGATAAAGCTGCTACGGGTATGAATGCTTTAACACTTAATAATTTTAACAATGAAGTAAATCAGGCAGCAAAAAAATCCTCTGAAGCGACTGGTCGTAAAAAGGGTAACTTAGAAGATCAATTACGTGTAGCAAATGAATTGCTTCGTGGGCTAGAAATTTTGAATGATGATAAAGCTATTGCCCTTAAAAAAGAATTAGAAACAGCAATGCAAGGCTTTGCTAATTCAATATTGGTTAGTGAAAATGGTATTGCCACAGCAAACTTTGAAAAAAGAGAAAATGCTTTCAATATCTTAGTTACATTTCTAATGAGCTTTGCTAGTCGTACTGGTGTACGAGATAGGTTAAATATTTTTACAACGAACTATGATCGACTTATCGAAGCTGGTTCAGAATTAGCAGGTATTCACTTACTTGATAGATTTTTAGGCAATTTAATGCCTATTTTTAGGTCATCTCGTTTAGATTTAGACATGCACTATAATCCTCCTGGTATCCGTGGAGAACCTCGGTATCTTGAAGGGGTGGTTCGATATACAAAACTTCATGGCTCTGTAGATTGGCTTCAAGCTGGAAAGGATATTAGGCGAATTGGCTTACCATTTGGAGCAACGTCAATAAAACCATATCTTGAAGTTGCTGGGTACGAAGAGATTACACCACATAAATTAATGATTTACCCAAACTCAGCAAAAGATCAAGAAACGGCAAACTATCCTTATGTTGAGCTATTTCGTGATCTAGCTGCTGCTATTTGTCGTCCTAATAGCACTCTAGTTACATATGGCTATAGTTTTGGTGATGATCATATCAATAGAGTTATTCGAGATATGTTAACGATCCCATCGACTCATTTGGTCATTATTTCTCGTGATGACAATATGGGAAGAATCATGAAATTGTATGAAGAGTTGGGACGTCATTCTCAAATTAGTTTACTTATAGGTCCTGCACTAGCAGATCTAACAAACTTAACACAATATTATTTACCTAAAGCCGCAATTGATAAAACCACTTCTCGGATGAGTGAACTTTTAAAACAAAGACTACCTTCAAATCAAGAATCTTCTGTTTCAGATGCCTCAAGTAAAATTAATGGGGATATTTAATTATGAGTATTTCACCATTGGCTTATGTAGATTCATTAAGAATAGGAACTGTTGATTTTGTTTCACCTAGCGAAATTAAAGTTTTACTCGATATTGAAGCCCCCGAAGGAACTGCATTAAATACAGGAACACCAAGATCTTTCCCAAGGGTTAATGGATATGTTCTTATTGCTAGTGATGCTGGTTATCTAGTTGGACAAGTTGAATGGATTACTATAGAACGCTCACAATACCCAAAAAGAAAAGGAATGCAGGATTTTGGTTTAGTTGATTTACCATATCCTTTGCGTAAAATGAGCCTAAATCCATTGGGCTGTCTGGTTTATGATAAAGAAGAAAATGATAGAGTTTATTATAAATTTCAAAGAGGTGTAGAAAGCTACCCCACAGTGGGAGCACCTGTCATTTTGCCAACTCAACATCAATTACAAGATATAGTTGAATCTGGTGATAATCGAAGAGTTTGTATTGGCACCAGTCCATTGGCAAATGGTGCAAAAGTGATGATTGATCCAGATCGTCTTTTTGGTCGTCATTTAGCAGTATTGGGCAATACTGGAAGTGGTAAATCTTGTTCTGTAGCTGGTTTGATTCGCTGGTCACTTGATGCAGCAGAAAAAGTTAGACATAGTCAGCCAAATGCCCGATTTATCATATTAGATCCAAATGGCGAATATTCAGAAACTTTTAAAGACAAAGTAAACGTTCGAATCTTTTCTGTAGAACCCAAAGATGAGGACATACAGCAACTTCAAGTTCCTTTATGGCTTTGGAATAGTTCTGAGTGGGTTTCTTTTACACAAGCAAGCCTTAAGACCCAACGTCCTACATTAATTCAAGCTTTACGTTCGGTTCGGGAAGGTGTTTTTAATATTGAGCAATCTGCCCATCAAGAAATGAAACAATATTTAAGAACACTCATTAGCATTACCCAAATCGAAATTAACTCAGGTTCACCTTGGGGAAACTTTCCCAAAGCGAAGAATTTTTTTGAAAAGTTAAAAAAATGGAGAATTGGATTAACTGATCAAGATGTATTTGATAGTAATCAACAAACTTGTTTAACAGCAATTACAGATAAGATAACCCACTTTGAACAAGCACGTTCAGCACAATACGCAATATTTGACTTTGATAGAACAGAGATTAATGACTTCTTACAATTACTAAAAACTGCCTATACCTCATTTGGTGGCAGTGCAATGGATGCATTGCCAATAGATGCTGATATTCCAAGACCATTTTCTGGTGAAAATTTATTAAAAAGTATTGAAGGAAATGCCGAATTGCTAGGTGTCTCAGAATATATTGATACCATGCAAATGAGAATTAAGACTCTTCTCTCAGATACTCGAATGAAAGTCTTAACAAGTCAGATTGACGGTGCAAAAGAAATGACTTTGGATGGTTGGCTTTCTGATTATATCGGGGATAACAATGCTTCAAATGGAACAGTTACAGTTATCGACCTTTCATTAGTTCCAGCAGAAATTGCACATATCATTGCAGCTACTATAGCTCGAATGACATTGGAATCCTTACAAAGATATCGTCGAATGAATCAAGGGCAAGTACTTCCTACAGTATTAGTTATGGAGGAGGCTCATACTTTTGTGAAACGGTATAAGGATGATACCGAATATCACAATTCATCATCTATATGTTGTCAAGTTTTTGAAAAAATAGCTCGTGAAGGGCGAAAGTTTGGATTAGGTATGATGCTTTCGTCACAAAGACCTAGTGAACTCTCACCGACTGTTCTTTCTCAGTGTAATAGTTTCTTACTTCATCGGATTAGCAATGAACGGGATCAAGAACTGATACACAAATTGGTGCCTGATAATCTCCGTGGATTATTGAGAGATTTACCCTCGTTACCTTCCAAAAATGCAATACTACTTGGTTGGGCTTCGGAATTGCCTGTATTAGTCCAAATGAATCATCTTTCGGCTGAACATAGACCAAGATCAGATGATCCTGATTACTGGAATGTTTGGACTGGACAAGATCAGAATGGGAATCCAGTTGCTCGTGAAGTAAATTGGAAAGAGGTAGCTGATGATTGGCAGCAGGTTTAGATTCTTGTTGTCCAAGTAAAATAAGAACAGGTGTCCAACTTAAAGTAAGAATGCCTGTTCATTTAAATAAGAATATGCACAGTATCTCATCATCCTGCAATACAAACTTTAAATAACGGTGAAATTAATAAAGAAAACTTAAAGCGTATTCATTTAGAGTATCGCCATGCAATCGTACAAACATTTACAGACGCTTTATAATGGCTCAATACCAGACAAAGCAGTTAGAACCTAGGTTGCATGCAGGTGCAAAGATGTTTCCGCGCTGTCTTTTGAGTCTTAACATATTTGATGAGTTTGGGTTTCGGCCTGGGACCGACAAAGACGGTTATTATCAAGGTAACCCAGAATATGCACATTATCCTTTATTTGAAGATGTCCTTGATGATTTTGGAGTGACGGAGGAAGAGCGCCGGAGTTATCAACCAACAGAAATTGCACATCAGGTGAGAGAGTTTCTAGAAAATTCCTATAAAGACTATAAAGCCGTTTCTGCTTTATTAGCTGTAGCTGAAGAAGAAGTTATTTTGTACAGTCCACCTTTACGAAAAGCAACCAGTGCTGTAGGTATAGCGGTCGAGGGTGGTGGCTATTACCATGTGCATGGAGTATCTGAAGATGAAACTGCTGAGGCAGCAGATGACGATCATGAAGAAGATCTATGGTTTATTTTAATGCAAGCTTGTACAGAAGAAGACTACACTTATTTAGAAAACCTATGCCTCGAATATTGTGATTTATGGGAAAAGTTTTGGGATGTTCAAATAGAAAGCTCAAAATCAATCCTGAAACAAAATTTAGCTTAAGAACAGGTCAAATAATCAACTCAAACATATATAACAGTCCCAAAGGTTGAAAAAGAAAGCTCAACAATATGGAAATTGGAAAAGACTTTTAACGTTTAATTGAACAATTTTTGAATAATGAAGTGATATTTGGCTATATTTTAAAAATATCTAAAGTTAAAAAACCCCAAAAACTTAAAGTTTTTGGGGTTTGTATTTGGTGGGCCCACACAGACTCGAACTGTGGACCAACGGATTATGAGTCCGCTGCTCTAACCGACTGAGCTATAGGCCCTATAATCAGAAAAGCTTTTAATCTCAAGGCTTTTCAGTGCCTGCAATACTAATCAATTTTTTTATTAAACACAAGTATTTTTCAAAAGTAGCAGCAGTAGACCTGAAAAATATTTTGCTATATTGTTAATTATCACAAGCGATAGGGATTCTAGCTTATGAGCACTTCACGAGTAAAGCTAACTAAGTCATTTATCGATCAACTTGAACTCACACCGGCTATTTATCGTGACAGTGAGATTATTGGCTTTGCTATTCGTGTAAATAACTCTTATAAAACTTACATTGTGGAAAAGAAAGTAAAAGGGAAATCAATTCGTTGTAAATTAGGGGATTACGAAAAAATTACTCTTGAAGACGCCCGTATACTTGCACAGCAGAAGTTAAAAGAGTTAACTGACTCAAACTCTTTAAGCATTAAAAATAATAAAATATTAAAAAATAGTTTAAATGAGAAAATTGACCAGCCTTATCTCAAAGAAGCTTTCCAAGTATATATAAATCACCACGAGTTAAAAGAAAGGACATTAGCCGACTATAGAGAAGTTATAGAAAAATATTTAATAGACTTAAGTGAACTTAAACTGATTGATATTACTGAACAGATGATTGAAGAAAAGTATATTCAGTTATCTCAGTATAGTTATGCAAAAGCTAATTTATCTATGCGTGTACTTAGAGCGGTCTATCGTTTTTCAATTATGTATTACCAAAATAAAAATTGTGAAGTAATTATACCAAGGATAAACCCGGTTAATTTGTTAAAGAAGAAACAGCTCTGGGAAGAAATTCCACCTCGAAGAAACTATATCGATGTGGATAATCTAACCAAGTGGGTGCAAGCAATTATTGAATATAAAGGTAGGGGACAGGAAAATGAAACAAATAAGGATTTTTTATTAACACTTATATTAACAGGGCTTTTTAGGAATGAGTGTGAATCTTTACATTGGAAAAATATAGATTTAGAGGAAGGAACTCTTTCTTTTATAAATCCATATAATAATGTGTGCTATAAAATTTATATGGGAAACTTTCTTTGGCATCTGATGAAAAAACGAAGAATACAAAATAAAGGAGAGTGGGTTTTTCCATCTGTAAAATCTGAATCTGGTCATATTATTAATATTTCGAAATTTAGAAAAAAAATTAATGAGCGATGTAATCTTTCTTTTACTTTTCAAGATCTACGTAGAACATTTTATTTTGTGTTAAATCATTTAACTAATAAACCATTAGCGAGCAAAAGAACAGATCAGTATGAAGAAAAGCTGGACGTTAAGAATATTGCTCATGTTCAGGATATACGTAATAGAATGAACAAGGTTGAGCAAATTATTCTTGGTCCCTATCGAGATGAACTTATTAAATCTATCAATATTAACCTATAAAATTTTGTCCTTTCAAAGCTAGAAATAGAACCCGTACAGGGTCAAAAATAGTATAAATTTAAAGTAAGTTTTATGGATAAAACCTAGAATGAAGATTGTTTCTCATTTTCTACAACCTTTTGTAATTGATCAATTTTATACTTGACTAAAACACTTGGAATTTATACAGTAGTAGAGTATTTTTGATAATTATTATTATTGCTTAGTCCTGAAATACAGTAAGAAGCCTATTCATCATGAATAGGCTTTTTGCTTTCTTTAATTTAATCATAGAGTTCTCGTTTTTTATAAAATTAATATAATAAAATCAATAAAATAAGTGTTTTTAATAAATTGAAAAAGATTGTCACGTAATTTTTCATTATGAACAAAACTGATTTAAATAGTACTCAAAGTGAAACATGGCTAAATGCTAAGTTTAACGTTCAATCAATAAGGCATAGGAGTGTCATCATGTTTAAAGCAATGTTTTTCTTCAGTGCAGGTGCGATGTTTGGCTATTGTTATAAGCATTATGATGAAAAAGTTATAGAGTCTAATAAATCTAAATAGCTCCTAAAAAAACCGTCTAAATGGCGGTTTTTTAATGACAATTTTGAGATAAGTTTGCTTGAACAATCTGGACAAGCTCTCTGGCTGCTTTCGATAACGGTTTATCTTGAAGCCAAATGAGATAAATAGATAAAGGCAAATGATTTTTCGTATTTTTAAAATCTAATTGAACTAAGTGGCCTTGTTCAATCTTTTCTTTTACCAAAGATAAGGGAAAATTTCCCCATCCTAAGCCAGCTTCGACCATATTAATTGCTGTTTGTAAGCTATTCGTTTTCCAGTACATTGCTCCAATGATTGAACGTGAGTCTTCCATATCCAGCTCACTACTTGCGACCACAATTTGCCGAATATTAATTAACTCTTCAATCGTGTTTAACTTATTCTGTTCTTTTAAAAACGGATGATGAGCAGAGATCGTAGCAATAACTGTTTCTGTCATTACTAATTGTAAGCTTTCACGCATTTTTATATTGAGGTTTGAACCTGCAAGGCAAAGGCTAATATTTTCTGTATAAAGTAAATTTAGAATATCATCTTGAGGAGCTGTAATAATTTCTAGGTTAAGAAGAGGAAACTTCTCTGCTAGTTGCTTTATGGCTTTAAAAAGTAATTCAGTATTCGCATCTGAAACCACACCTATTTTTAATTTACTTTCAAGACCAAGTGAAAGTTCATAAGCATGCGTAGCTAATAGCCTAAGCTGTTCAGCAATAATACGGGCTTGAGGTTCCAATGCTAAAGCCGCCGCGATAGGAATAACTTTGCGGTGTGTACGTTCAAATAAGTGGTAACCAAGTTCTGCTTCAATATTGGCAATTGCCATACTCACTGCTGATGGCACTCGATTTAACTTTCGTGCCGCGGCCGAGAAAGATCCAGTATCTAATACAGTTAAGAAAAGTTCGATATTTTCACTATTAAAATTCATTTTGATATCAGTAGAACTGAAAGCTGTTAACTTTATATGTGATTTTAACTGAAACTAAAATAAAAAGAAGTGATAAAAGTTGAAAGATTATGCAAGGTTTAAAACGTCGTATTGTTTATGTTTCTTCATATGAAATTATTGGAATGGTGATTTCATCAGTAGGTTTGGCTCTTTTGGCCGGAGATAGTGTAGAGCACACTGGGCCACTTTCAGTGATGATTACTACTATTGCGGTAACGTGGAACTTTATCTACAACATTCTTTATGAAAAATGGGAGGCTCGCCAAGAAAGTAAGTCGCGTACGGTTAAACGAAGAATTGCGCATGCGATCGGATTTCAAATTACTTTAGTAATGTTCTTAATTCCGCTTATTGCGTGGTGGATGAATATTTCTCTTGTTGCCGCATTTTGGTTAGATGTTGCATTTATTATTATCATTCCAATTTATACATTCATATTTAATTGGACATTCGACAAGTTATTTGGATTACCTGCCTCTGCACAACCAAGTACTGCTCAACAGTAGAAAAATATTAATGAGATATCAAAGTGTTATTTTAGACTTTGATATCTCGTCTTAACATTATTTTACTCGTTCAAGTTGAAGAGCTTTTGAAATTTTTATTTGAGCTCTTTTGGCAAGTACATAATATAAAACTGCAGTGGATAACAATCCCACTAGCCAAGATAAATCGACTCCACCCAACATTTCGGCAATTTGTCCTTTATAGAATTTACTATCAATAAAGGGCAACTGAAGTAAGATACCAATACAATAACAAGCGATTCCAATAGTGTTCCAGCGGCCATATTTACCATTTGGGTCATATAAGGCATTTACATCGCATTCTTCTTTAGAAATAAAATAGTAATCAACTAAATTAATTGCACTCCAAGGAATGAAAAATGTAAGAAGGAACAAAATAAAAGATTTGAATGCGCTTAAAAAAGTATGTTCACCTACAACTGCAATAAATGTTGAGATAATTACCATTGCAAGAACAATTGTAAGTCGCGTTAATTTTGAAATTTGAGCACTTGGCTTAAAACTGTTCCAAATGGTCGCAATACACATAAAACTGCCATAAGCATTAAGTGTAGATAAAGTGACCTTTCCGAACGCAATACTAAAATATAAAAAAGTAATCACAAGAGCGATTGGATTCATGCCTACAACGTACTGAACTTCATTTCCAACAAAACCACCATTCGAGACTTGAGCAATGAATACACCGAGCATCATTGAAATTTGGGAACCTATTAAAGACCCAAGGCCAACTGCCCAAAATACACGTGTTGAAGAGGTTTTTGTAGGAAGATAACGAGAATAATCTGCTACATAAGGTCCAAATGAAATTTGCCAAGAAGCAGAAAGAGAAACTGCTAATAAAAATGATGACCAGCTAAAATGCCGTACAGCAAGCAATTCTGAAATATTAGAGAGAGCTAAAATTTGAGTTAAAATAATAACAAAAGCAATTAAACCAATAACACTTGCAACTTTGCCTACCCAATGAATTAAACGATAGCCAATTGTCGCAAATATAATAATAAAACAAGCATAGATTAAAATACCTGTTGTATTACTCACCTGTGCTAGATGAGCAATTGCTTTACCAGCGAGTACCTCACCAGTGGCCGTAAAGCCAATATACATAAGACAAACAAGAATGATGGGGATACAGGCACCATATACCCCAAATTGGACTCGACTCGAAATCATTTGTGGGAGGCCAAGTTTTGGACCTTGAGCTGCGTGTAAAGCCATAACGGCAGCACCAAAGCATTGTCCAATAAAGAGGCCAATGATTGACCAAAATACATCACCACCTAATACGACGGCTAATGCACCTGTAACAATAGCTGTAATCTGTAAATTGGCCCCGAACCAAAGCGTAAATTGGGCAAATATATTGCCATGCCTTTCATTTTCAGGAATAAAGTCAATACTTCGGTTTTCAACAAATCCGCTTTTCGATTTCCCAGCTGATGAGTCCATAACACTCTCCTTATCCTTTAAGAGCTTTTTCTATTATTAGATCCATTTATGTATAAACAAATACAAACATGTATATACAAGTTATTTGAGAAAGAAGCAAATGGTTTTTTGAGCCGATACCTTAAAATTTTTTTGTTTTTAAATTAAAATGAGTTGAGAAAACGAAACTGATGTTATGGCTATTTTTATAAAGATGAGTCTGTTTGATCCGTAAATTCAGTTTATAAAAAAGCCCTCCATTGAGGGCAGATAATCAGACTTCTGCATCAAGGATTGCTTGAAAAAATACAGGTAACTCCGAAAATTGAACTAATTGTGTTTTATCAGCGTGTTTGTAATAGTACTGATAGTGGGGTGTTTCAAAACCACTATCAAGATATTGGGTTGCATCAGAAAATTGGGCTTTTGCAACGGGCTTATCCTTTTTAAATTTAACAATAATTGGATTAACGGAATTTAATTTAACAGGAACACCGTTCTCGAATTTGGCTGTTTCAATGAGTAGAGATATTTTAAAATCACCAAATACTACACAAAACTGTCCTCCATTTTCTGTTTTAATTTCTCGATCATGAAAAAGTTCTTTAAATAAATTTTTTAATGATTCTCTATGCTTGTCTAAAGCTAACTGAAAATCATGATCTTGCTGTTCTAGTTTCTCTTGCTCTTCTTTTAGCAATTTGGCCTGTTTTTCGATAGTTGTAAAATCCAAATTCATCTTAATTCTCCTTGTTGTGTTTTAAAACTATATATGGCAACCATTTGTTAAGTTTTAAAGAAACATACATTCTTTGTTACAACGCAATAATTAAGATGAATTTGTGTGATCATTACTTTGTGCAAGGCTTAGCTATAAGTGCAGGACGTTTAATCTGAATAAATCCTCCACTACTCATCACGCCAAGCATGACTAAAGCTGTGCCTATAAGTTGCCAGATATTAAGTGATTGACCAGCTAACAAGGCAACTAACATACTAAAAACCGGAACAAAGTTAAAAAAGATTGATGCTCGGCCTGCACCTAGTTTTTGAATACCATTAAACCAAAATAAATAAGCAATCATGGTAGAACAAATAATGACGTATCCCATAGCTAAGTGTGCAGTGATAGGCGCTATAGCAATTGCTTGAGAAGGGTGCTCAAAAATTACACTTAATATGATTAAAGTCAAAGCACCGAACATCATAGAAAATGTTGTGGTCTCTAAAGGTGTAGCATTTTTTACATAACGGCGTGATAGCACATTCGCTAAACAAAAACTGACACCACCTAGTAAGATGAATAAGTCACCGATTGCTATTTTTAAATGTAGTAGCGTTGAAATATGGCCATGACTAATAACAAAAAGTACACCACTTAAGCCAAATACAACACCAATAGACTTATTAAGTGTTAGTTTTTCTCCATCAAGTAAAATTGTTAACAATAAAGTAATTAAAGGTGTTGTGGCCATGATTAAAGCGCCATTGACTGCTGAGGTGGTTTGTAAACCATAGAAACAGCCTAGGTTAAAACCGGCAATACCTATAATTCCAATAATAAGATAGATAGCTAAATTTTGCCGTAATGCGGCCCAACGTAGCTTTCCTATAGCTGCAAAAAGAATAAATAGACCAAGGCTTGCAATTGTAAAACGTTCAGCTGCTGCTGAAAGAGGTGGCATATATTGAATCACATAAGACATCGCATTAAATGCCGAGCCCCAAAACAGCATTGTGATTACAACACCAGTATAGGCATACACCATTGATTTATTCATGATTGGGCTCCGAAAAAGAATGTCTTTATTCTGAGTAATCACATAAAGGTGTACAATTCCATATTAATTCATCTCTGATGTGAAAATTTGCACAATGATTGATTGGGAAAATTTACATTACTTTTCAGTTTTTTCTGAAGAGAAGACACTTTCAGCTGCTGCAAGAAAGTTAGGTGTTGACCATGCTACTGTTGCAAGAAGAATTGCCCAGTTAGAAGATAATTTAAAACTAAAATTAGTGGACCGTAGACCTCGTACTTATATTTTAACTTCAGAGGGAGAGCGTCTGGCCAAAATCGTGACACGTATGATGGAAGAAACATTTTCTATTGAACGTCTGGCTCAGGCAGGACAACAGGAAATTAGTGGAGTAGTTTCGGTAAGTCTACCGCCAGCTACGGCTGCACATTTGGTAATGCCTCATCTTGGTAAGTTTTATCGTCAATATCCTGAGCTACAATTGAGAATACTCGGTGATGTTCATTATGCCTCCTTACAGCATCGTGAAGCAGATATCGCAGTTCGCTTTGGACGCCCTAAAGATGATTATCTAATTGCGCGTAAAGCTGGTGAAGTTCCTTTTGGTATATATGCAGCCCAAGAATATTTGGATGCTATACAAGAAGAAAACTATGGATGGATTAGCGTTGAAGTTGGTGGAGTTCAAGGACAAAAACAGCAAAAGCTAAAACAACGGTTAAATTATAAAGAGCCTGTTATGGTTACGAATCATCCTGAGCTTCAATGGCGGGCTACTTGTGGAGCAGTTGGCTTAGCTGTACTACCTGATTTTTTAGGCCAGCAAGGTCATTTAGTAAAATTACCTGATGATGACCCAATGAGTGCTGAAATTTGGTTAGTAATTCATGAAGATCTGCGGAGTAGTCCTGCAGTAAGGGTAGTGATGGATTTTCTTTTAGATTGTTTTGAACCTTTTCGTGTTTAATATTGCTTAAGCCTTGACTTCAATTAGCTTAATTAATTTTTATTCATCAGGAAAACTTCCTGCATCTTCTCTTGCTTGCTTCAAGGCTAGAAAAAAACACAGCAGGAAAAGTAATCCAATAAAAAATAAGAAAAAATCTAAATAACTAATACCTAAACCAACTCCGAAAGCCCCTAAACTTAATAATAAAATACAAAATATTTTCCAAATAATGAGCATGTGGTTTTGTAATAAAAACTTGAAGTTAGGCTGTAATTGAAAAATATTTCCAGATATGTGTTTGTTTTTTTTCTTATAGGTTGTGTAAAGCTTTATAATTTATCGAATTACATAATATTTACTTCTAACTAAACCCTCCTAATTAAGCACTTTTTAATTTTACTATACATTCGTATATATAAAATTTATGTTTTTTGAATTAATAGAATGATAATTCTTTAGAAAGCCTGTAAAATAGAAATTGCAAACTTTATTTTTAATTTATTTTTATTTAAAATTAAGGGGTTAAATAAATTTATCAAACTTTTGTTAAAAAAAAGACTTGATATTTAAGCTAAATTTTGAAATTATAGTCATGCAAATTGTGATCTATTTCCCACAATTTGTATTTCAGGTTAAGTGGTTATCACTAATGCTCATTAGCTTTTTTCGCTTATGAGCATTTTTTTAATTTATTTATTAGTAAAATTTAAAAAATAATGTGTGTGATCATTTGACTTTTTTAGTATTAATTAAAAATTATTCATTCTATAAAGCCGACTAATTACTACTAAGCTCTAGCGCTCAGAAGAAATACTAATCATATTGGATCGTTACTGTTGCATTAGCTTTGACTTCACCGGCTGTTACATTCGAAGCAGTTTGATAATAACGCGCTGTTAAAGGAATATCGTACTGTACTGTCTGGTTAGAACTTACTGTACCAATATCTAGTTTGTTTCCTTTTCGAATAGGATTGTTCGCGCCATTCATATTCCATAACAATTCCACACCAACTCCGTTCGCTTTAGTTGACTCAGCAGCACTGTTATTAATAACCTGACTATTTGAAGTGTCAGAAATGTAGTCAAAGCTTAAACTCAGAGTATTACTCGTTGGTACACCTGAGTTATTTTCCCCACCATTACAAAGAATCGATAAATTAAAGTTTTTCTCACCTTGAGTTGATCCAATAGCTCTAAAACCTGATTTCATCACAGTGGGAAGCTGAACAACCGTATCTATGCCGTTTTGAATTTCACAAGAAGATGATGCAATAAGAATAGGGGAGCTGCTCAATACTGTAGTTGTTAAGAAAGGGCGATTTTGTTGTCCTGTTACATAATAGGTACTGTAACGACCAGCAACTAATGCACCTGAACCTGTAGTTGCAGCAGTTTTAATCACTTCCATAACAAAATATCCTGGTGAAAGCGTATATGTTGTATTAGGAGTCAAGCTGCGTTTATAAGGGTAATATCCAGAAAAATCTGTAGAGTCGAATGCCTCTCTATAAAGTCGAATACCTATACCCGGAATATTGGTTGCATACACATTATTTCCAATCGAGCTAACAGGATAGTTTAATGGAAGTGCCGCTGTAATTTGGTCACTGACACGGTTGCAAGTTGCAGTCGAATTATTGGGTGAAATAGTAAAAGTATTCTTTTGGAGAACTGTTCCGATTGGATCGGTCGGGCGTACTACAATAGTTCCAATCGTCATTGGAATATCGACTGTGGTAAAGCCCTTGCTTAAAGTACAGTTGGCATAGGTTTGGTTATAAATAAAAAAACTAGTGATGAGTAAACCGCTCTTTATAAGCATTTTTTTCATTTGCAGACTGCCTCTGTCATAATAATTGATTGTTTTTCCTGTAAGATTTTTGATTGGATGTCATAATCAAGTTGACATTCTTCACTATTACTTTGTCCCCATTTCACATAAAGATGATCTTGAGTTAGGGGAGTACGTAAATAAATCCGGCTACCTTGGGCTACCATTCCGACTATTTCATTGTTTTGATTAAAAACTTGTGCTGCAAATGGCAAATGGCCGCCATTAGGTGTTTGGGTGCTAATAAAAACTGCATATCCCGTTTTTGTTGAAAAGTTAACTTTAGTGATCGATCCTGCATATGGGGCAATACGATGACTTGTTTCCGTAAGTTCAACAGTTGATGGCATCCCTTGAGGGTCAAGGCTAATGTCATTTAAGCGATAGGGGGTTACATAAGGAATGACAGCATAACCTTGTTTATTAATGCTTAGACCAGAGGTATTGCCGACTCGAGCACCAGTCGCTTGAGGCGCATATACCAATACCATGGTCTGTACTTGGTCTGGGCCAAATAAAATACCTTGTGAGTGAGCGACCAAGCTTCCATTTAAATTGATCATTTCTTGTTGGTATGTATCGGACTGACCAAAAGAAGCGCCTATAGTTGTATAGTTAGTACGGTAGGTGCCATTGATATTTAGGCTTGTTTGTCCTTGATCTTGATATGAAATTGATGAGCCATAATCAAAGCGGTTTCCGATATAACCACTCATTCCTAAAGTTCGGCTATCTTCTGAAATAGAACTATTAAAATTAACGGTATTTTTTTTAAATTGAAGTGGAAAAGATAAAGACAACAAATATTGCGTTTCATGACCAGAATTTTGATTTTCTTGGTCAAGCTCATGAGTAATTGCAGAAATACTGTAAGTCAGATCTTTAAATTGATTGCTATATCCAAATTGGAATTGTTGATTACGATTAGGCTGGTTCCAATAATTAATCCACGAGCCTACTAAATAAAAATTACCCCATTGATTTGGGAGGCCTTGGTTTAATGTGATCTGAAATTCACTTTTTTGTTTCCCCACGGAAAAGCTATCAATATCTTGTTGTTGCAAGTCTCGAATTAAAATTGAATCGCGTAATTTCAAATAATTTTCTGTGGAATATTTATACGTAGCTAAAGTTAAATTGGTGTTGGTTGGAGTAAATAGTCGGTTATAACTTAAACGATAACTTCGTCCTTTAAGGGTGGGCTTTTGTTCGAACTCAGCTGACGACTGAGTTGCATCAAATGAAATTGCACCGATTGGGGTTGCAAATGCGCTACCTATTAAAAAAGACTGGTAGTTTTCAGTTGCCTGAAAGCCTGTATAGCTTGTTAAATAGTTATTGATACCTCTTTGATATTTACCTTGCACTAGCCATGGTTTTAGATTGATATTGGCATCTCTAAAATGTCCCAAAGTAAAAGAATATCGGCTCATTTTAGGTCTTAGCATCTCAATGACAGAAGCATAAGGAATAGAAAACTTTTGAATTTCTCCATTTGTTTCATATATAGAGACTTGTAATTCGCCACCGAAGCCTGTGGGATAAAGATCATTAATTTCAAAACTTCCGGGTGTAACAGTCGTTTGATAAATTAAATTTCCTTGCTGACGTACCTCTACTTTTGCATTGGTTTTAGCATAACCTCGAATTTGGGGAGCATATCCGAGCATACTGTTAGGAAGCATGCGGTCATCACTTGATATGTTAATCCCACGATAAGGTAGGGCATCAAAAAAATTATTATTGGTAAAATAATCACCTAAGGTAACAATACTATTGAGCTTGGGAAAAGCCTTTTGGGCATATGTATTATTTGATGTGTAGGAAGAAACCTTTTCTTGTATTTCATTATGATCTTGCCATTTCCACTGCCCAGTATGGCGTAATTGCCAATCATAGAGATTTAGACCAACATTTGTACCCATAAACGCATGATTTTTTTCATGGTTATTATTTACAATACGATAGGCAGAAGCATTGTATGCAAAAAAAGCTGCATTTATACCGCGGTCCCATAAACGTGGGTCGACATACCCTTGAGCATTCTTTTGTAAAGCAACTTGTGGTATTGAAATATCAAGTCTCAGACGAGAAGTATCAAATTGATAAAAAGCATCGTTAACCCACTTGTCCAAGTCATTACAGGTAAAGGTACTACTTACTTCATGATGAAGAATTTCTGGTTTAACTCCATATTCTAAAAGCATATCTGGGGTAAAACAGGTCTTTGCATTCTCATTCGAACGAGTACTTTTAAAAACAAACTTTCGTTTTCCTAACCACTGCCCATTAATATAGACGTCAAGACTATATTCACCCGGTAAAATAGGATTGCCGTACTTAAATCGACCAATATCAATTTTCTGTGCATTTCCCACTAAAAAATTAGTATCAAAATCAGCTTTTAAAATATTTTCCCTATTCATATTGTCTGATGCATATACAGTTAAAGGGATATTAATTGCGAGACTCAATACTAAATAATATGTAGTGCGCTTTTTAAAGCATATACTGGATATGAACCATTCTGACATCGTCTTTATGCCTGTTCATGTGTAGGTGTTTAAATTAAAAAGTAGGTAAGCTTAGAACCTTATTACTTGTTCAATTCTTCCACCATAATCATTTATATAAACAAAGCTCATATTTGTTATATTGCTATTTTTAAGTTTTATTTGATCTTCTGAAAAAGGAGAAAGCATTAAACCCTGTTTTAATAAATCTGTTTTTTGATGATTTATTTCTTGAAAAATTGAGCTTATTGTAATGTAAAAGGGAGTAGGGTTTTTAATAAGCAAGTTTTCACCATTTTTTACCCACTGAATTTTTTCACTTAATGTATTAATATTTTCCTTTAAATTTACTGGGCGATAAAAGAACTTAATTCGTGAACGTATCGCTAATTGAAGAAAATTATTGGTTAATACATCATTATTTTCTTGTTTTTTACCTTCCGGCCTTGGTGGTATATCTAATACATTAAGCCAAAATACACTTTCTTTATTTTGGTTTAATTGAGAAGCATTAGGTAGTGCAGTAATTCGTAAAGTTTGCCCTTTAGAGGGTTCTACTCTTGAAATAGGTGGTGTAATGATAAAAGGGACATTCGCTTCATCGGGAGTTGATTTAGCGTTTCCATCATCAATCCAAGCTTGAACCAAGGAAGGCGCTGTACCGTTATTGCTGAGTTGTAAGTTTACTTCTCGAGCATCTGATAGATAGATTACACGTGTACCATGAAGTACTATTTCGGCATGCCCTGTAGTAGCAATTAATGCTTGAAGACAAGCCATTCCCCAAAAAAATTTACGACCACGAAAAAGCATGAGTCATATTCTCAATAATAAATAATAGATGAGATATAGCTTCTATTTAAAAATAGAAGCTGGTTTTAATTTATTGATAAATAATCGTGTATTTCACTTGTGACGTTACAGTACCTGCTGTAGATGCTCCAGTTGCATAATATTCAGCATAATAATTAAGATCGGCATTCCCCCCAGCAGAAACATTTACCCATTGTGAGTTATCTTGTGCACCAGAAGCACCTTTCGCAATTACAGGAATTACTGCATTGTTGCTACCCAATAATTGGATGTTGACATTAGCAGCTGCACCAGAGGTAGCTTGGTTCAATAGTCGACCAGTATTAAAATCAACTGTTGCGCCTGGTTCAAAATAAGTCGCGACTTTACCAACTGAAGCACAATTCGTTAAATTGATTTGAAAAGGTGTACGACCAGCAACATCGCCCGCATTTTTCAAAGATTGAGATGATACTGTTGGTAAATTTACAGTGAGATTTTTATCACCAGTATCAATCGTACACGTATTATCAGTTACTAAACCATTAATAGTGATCGTACCATCAGCTGCTTGTGCTGCTGCAATATTAAAAAGAGAACTAGCCGCAATAAAAATAAATTTTTTCATAAAATCCCCAGAATATTCAATAAATATCGCTTTATTACTCTTCAGTGCTTTTATTCTGATCAAGTAATGCGGTGGAAATATAGCACCTTTCAAGTAAAAAACAAGAATAACATTATATTTTTATGTATTTTGATTGGTTATTTTTTATTGATAAATGCGGTTTTTATTTTAATTTATACCATATGGTAAAATATCATGAAATTATTTTATTTAAATTAATTTGATAATAATTTTCATTTAAGTTTTTTAATTTTTAAGAATTGATTCTTTTATTGTAATTTTATATAAATTATATATTTTTTGATAAATTAACTGGTTGATTTTTATTATTATAATTAATTTTTATATATCGTGTAAATATATTTATTTTTTTAAGAAAATTTTAAGGTTTAATTCCTAGTGTTTTAGTTGTAATTCAATAAAAGATCATCTGGAGTTTGGTTCCATGAACAACATGAAATACACGTATAAACCGAATTATTTTTTCTTTGCTCATAAATTAGTCTTGTTTTTAAAAGACTATTTACTCAAACATCCTACTGAACAGAACACGACGTTTAATTTACAAACAATTTATGATGTCTTTAGCCACGATCTAGCCTCTAGCACAACAAATCTAGAAGGTATTCTAAACATTGCGGATGAGTATGTTTTAGAAACAGAAGAGGGCCTTTTACCATTGATTAGTAGCCACTCAATCAATTTAAAGAATCATGTACTTTCTTTAGAGTTTTCACCTAAAGCGTTAACAAGCTTATTGTCGGGGCGTTCATTAGTGAATCCGAAGGCTGCTTAGATTTTCTTTTAAGGTAGAATGAACTCATATAAAATTCATAAAATTTATTTTTAAGAGTTATTTATGAGTAAAGACTTTAAAGCCTTAACTTATATTGCGGATGATAATATAGCAGATACAGTGACTTGGCTCTTACACCATCAAGATGTTTTTGAAACTTTTCACTTTGATGTATTGAGCCAAGAGTTATCGGTTACACATGCGGCAGGTAGGGATATTATTCGAGTTGGAACCTTTCTGAATGCTACTTATGGAATATTAGTCACTTCTGTATAAATGAAAAAAGCCCTGAATGATCAGGGCTTTTCAATTTTGATGAGGTTAAGCACTCATCGCATCTACTGATAAATCAGAAACAGTTGGTTTTGGCTTTTCAGCTGTTAACCCTAATTTATTAAATAACGCTTGGTCTTTACCTTCACCTGTATTTGGCGTCGTAAGTAATTTATCACCAGAGAACAGAGAATTTGCACCCGCCATAAATGCTAAAGCTTGATCTGAGTCACTTAAAGATTCACGACCAGCAGATAAACGAATATAACTATGCGGCATAATGATACGTGCTACCGCAATAGTACGAATCCATTCAATAACATCTAGTTTTTCAACATCAGCTAATGGTGTACCTTCAATTGGAACAAGCATGTTGATTGGCACAGATTCTGGATGAATAGGCAAGGTTGCTAACTCATGTAACAAACCAATGCGATCTTCACGGCTTTCACCTAAACCAACAATACCGCCACTACATACTTTCATACCAGCTTGACGTACATAATCTAAAGTATTCAAACGATCATCAAAAGTACGTGTGCTGATGATGTGGGAATAATACTCGCGAGAAGTATCAAGGTTATGGTTGTAATAGTCTAAACCAGCATCTTTTAGGCGTTCTGCTTGTGATTGATTAAGCATACCTAAAGTCATACAGGTTTCCATACCTAATGCTTTAACTTCACGTACCATTTCTAAAACATAAGGCATATCGCGCTCATGAGGGTTACGCCAAGCAGCACCCATACAAAAACGAGATGAACCTGAATCTTTTGCAGCTTTTGCTTCGCTAATTACTTTTTCAACAGCAATACGTTTTTCTGCTTCTAATTTTGAATCGTAATGTGCAGATTGAGAGCAATATTTGCAATCTTCAGGACATTTACCCGTTTTAATAGATAAAAGGGTGCTGACCTGAATTGTATTGGCAGTGAAGTGCTCACGGTGTACTTGTTGAGCCTTAAAAACTAAATCCAAAAAAGGTTGTTCATATAGAGCTTGGATTTCTTCACGAGTCCAATCATTACGTAGAGTCATTGTCATATCCATGATGATGGCATTAATTCACTGTACATAATCATACAGAATTCGTATTAAAGCTATAGGGCAAAAAACATCATTTTTTTAATTTGATAGCTAAAGTTGATTAAGTTGCTGTTCAATTGCCCAATCAATATGCACATTGACGATTTCGTCATGTAAACTTTTGCCTTTGTTTAGCTGATCTACAATTTCTTTTGAGTACGGTGCGTTGCCTAAACCGATAGCAATATTACGTTTGAAGGATTGATAACCTGTACGTCGTATTGGGCTGCCTTCTGTATTGGCTAAAAAAGTAGCTTCGTCCCACTGCCAAATATCAAGCAGACTAATATTATCTAAACCATGTCTAGGATTGAAATCGGGAATAGACGCTGTTTTAGCAAAACTATTCCACGGGCAAATTAATTGGCAGTCATCACAACCAAATATCCGGTTACCAATGCCTGCACGTAATTCTTCTGCAATGATTCCTTTATATTCGATGGTGAGATAAGCAATACAGCGTCTAGCATCTAACATATAAGGTTCGACAATCGCTTGTGTCGGGCAAATATCAATACACGCACTACAAGAACCGCAGTGAGAAGTAGCAGGTTCATCAAAAGGTAAGTCGAGTGATGTAAATAGTTCACCTAAGACAAAGAATGAACCCGACTTTTTATGAATGAGTAAAGTATGTTTACCTGTCCAGCCCATCCCAGCACTTTCAGCTAATGATTTCTCAAAAATAGGTGCCGAGTCTGCAAAAGGGCGAGATTCAAAATCTCCCACTTTTTCACGGATACGTGTGGCTAACGTTTTTAATCTGCCACGCATCACCTTATGGTAATCACGACCACGAGCATAACGGGCAATAATCGCAGAGTTTGGTTCAAAAGGTACATATCGCGGTTTTGGCGATTCCACCAAATAATTCATACGTACGCAAATAATACTTTTTGTTCCTGGCACCAATAAAGTTGGATCTGCTCGCTTTTCCAGATTTTCTTCTAAATAGGTCATATCTGCATGATAACCACGTTCAAGGTAATCTAAAAAACGTGGCATTTGCTCTTGAGCATCTGGTTTGGCAATGACACAATCAGCAAAACCCAAGTCTAATGCTTGAGCTTTGATCCATGCTTTTAATTCATGTGGATCAATTTGTTGCACTGCAATGCGTGATGTGTTGGAAGATGTCATAAACCGAAAAATGCAAGAGGATAAGAATATGCAGGCGGTAGTTTACCATAGCCAAGATATCCAGGCATGGGAGCAACGTTGGTTTGCTGCGCAAAACTCCTCATTAGGCCTAATGCAACAAGCAGCTTGGTCAATCACTCAACAACTCATTGTACTTTTTCAAAAACAAAATTTTAAGAATATTGCTGTTTGGTGCGGACAGGGTAATAACGCTGGTGATGGCTATTTTATAGCAAGCTATCTCAAACAAGCTGGGTTTCAGGTTGAAATATTTGCGGCTGAGTTGGGCGAGTCAGCTGATTTACACCACGCTGTCCATTTTGCGAAAGAAAATCATGTTCAAATACACCAAGGTTTTGAGATCAACGGGACATTTGATTGTCATATTGATGCATTGTTTGGGATTGGTTTAAACCGTGAATTAAACGGTTATTGGCAACACGCGATTCAACAATTTAATGGGCAAGCAGGGCTAAAAATTTCGATTGATATACCAAGTGGTTTACATGCAAATACTGGCTCTACTTTACCTTGCGCAATACGGGCTGATCATACATTTACTGTTTTAGGGCTTAAAGCAGGATTGTTTACAGGCCAAGGTAAAGAATATGCAGGACAAATTCATTTAATTAATTTAATACCAATAGACCAAGAGCTGAAACCTCTTGCTTACTTGACGCCAACACATATCAAACTTCCTAAACGTTTGGCTTTTGGACATAAAGGAAGTTATGGGCATGTTTTGGTGATAGGTGGACATGAGCAAATGGGCGGGGCCGTCATTATGGCTGCTGAAGCTGCTTTTCATGCAGGGGCAGGCAAGGTTACGGTAGTTTGTCATCGCAACCATCATCAGGCTATTTTGTCGCGAGCTCCTAATATTATGCTGCGTGATATTAATGATTTCGATGAAAACGGTATTAAAGAAATTTTATCTCAGGTTGATGCAGTATGTTTTGGAATGGGGTTAGGTCGTGATGACTGGGCACACCAAATCTATCAACAGTGGTTTAATTATTTAAATCAGACTTCACATTTAGAAGTTGTATTAGATGCAGATGCCCTATGGTTTCTCGCAAAGCAGCCTGAAAAATTGAGTTTACATATTTATGCAACACCTCATCCGGGGGAGGCCGCTACATTACTTGGTTGTTCTACTTGGCAAATTGAAAATGACAGAATTACTGCGATTTATGCGTTGCAGCAAAAATATGCAGGCCAGTGGGTGCTTAAAGGAGCAGGCAGCTTAATTTTAGAAGATAACTTGTATATTTGTAAGCAAGGTAATGCAGGTATGGGAACTGGTGGAATGGGAGATGTCTTAGCAGGAATGATTGCAAGCTTGAAAGCCCAGTTCCATAAAGCAGTTACCCTACATGAGATCGTAACCCTCCATGCTCAGGCAGGTGACCAACTTGCCAAACAAGGCATGCGCGGTTTACAAGCTTATGAGATGAACCAAGCAATTACTCAAGTAGTAAACCAGTAAAGCTTTAGCGTCTACGGCTACTAGAGCGACTTCGTCCACGAGCCATACCACCTAAGGCATTCAAAACAGTTAGTTTGCTCATACTTCCTGAAGCGTGGGCATGACAAATTGCAGCAGCAAGAGCATCGGCTGCATCGGCTTGAGGTTTAATGGTCAGGTTAAGTAAACGCATTACCATCATTTGGACTTGTTCTTTATCGGCAGCACCATATCCCACTACAGATTGTTTAATCTGGCGTGCAGTATATTCTGCAACTTGTAAATCTAAATTCACTAAAGCGGCTATAGCAGCTCCACGGGCTTGACCAAGTTTTAAGGCAGAGTCGGGGTTCTGTGCCATAAAGACTTGCTCAACCGCAGCTTCAGTAGGACCATGAAATTTCACAATTCGCTCAACACCAGCAAAAATACGCTTCAAGCGCTCTGGCATCTCTTGAGTTTCCGTTCGGATTGTACCGGCATCAACAAAACGTAGTTTACTACCATCTTTTTCAATGATTCCGTAACCTGTTAAGCGTGAACCTGGATCAATTCCAATAATCAATGGCATGTGAAGACTTACTTAAATAGTTTAGAGGGTATTGTTACATAGCCAAATCGGTTCTGCATGAGTAATTTAAAGAATGCTGCTATGAATGGTTATTTTTCGGTTTTTAAGCCTAAAGATTTATATTGTCCACCCAATTTTCCATATATTCATAATGAAGAGTTTGAAATCATTTGATGTAATTCTATTTTAATGGAATACTTATCTATAATGATGGAATTGAGCTTCTTTAATGGATGATATCAATATAAGGATTGCACATCGAATACGAGAGCTGCGTTTAGCACGTGGATATACTTTAGATGTGTTAGCTGCCCGTTGCCAAGTTAGCCGTTCAGCTATTTCTTTAATTGAAAGAGGAGAAACGAGCCCTACGGCAGTTGTTCTTGAAAAACTAGCGAATGGTCTTGAAGTACCTTTAACTCAAATTTTTACGAATGAAGCGGGGAATTCATCATCTCAACCGCTTATTCGTCGGAATGAACAAGCTGAGTGGCGAGATCCGGAAACTGGCTATATACGCCGTACAGTTTCACCTCCGAACTTAAAATTACCCTTTCAGATTGTTGAAATTGAATTTCCGCCTCATTCTCGAATTACTTATGAAACTAATGAAAGCTCTAGAGTGGTACAGCAGCAGCTTTGGGTCGTTGAAGGGAAAATTGAAATTCAATTAGGTGAAACTTCTTATGCATTAGGTCAAGGGGATTGCTTGGCAATGCAATTAGATCAACCTGTCATATACAGTAATCATTCAGCTCAAGTTGCTCGTTATATTTTAGTCGTTTCTAATCAACTCGTGCCCGCTTTTAAGGAATCTTTATGAACTATTCCCTCGATTCTAATTTCCGTTTAATTGATTGTAATGAAGCAGAGCATGCGGCAGCAATATTAGAAATTCTAAATGATGCGATTGTTAACTCTACCGCATTGTATGACTATGTTCCCCGTTCACTTGATTCAATGAAAACATGGTTTTCGGTAAAAAGAGAAAATGGTTTCCCTGTCATTGGGGTAGTAGATGAGTCAGGTAAGTTATTAGGATTTGCCAGTTGGGGAACATTTAGAGCTTTTCCAGCTTATAAATATACGGTTGAGCATAGTATCTATATTCATCATGAACATCGTGGCTGTGGTCTAAGTAAAGTTTTAATGCAAGCGTTAATTCAACGCGCTCAACAGGCTCAACTTCATGTGCTCATTGGTTGTATTGATGCGACAAATCAAGCCAGTATAGGCCTTCATGAGAAAATGGGCTTTACCCACGCTGGTACTTTTAAACAAGTGGGCTTTAAATTTGGGCAATGGCTTGACGCTGCTTTTTACCAACTAATTTTGAATACTCCATTTGAACCAATGGATGGATAGATTATCAGTTTTTAAAATAGCAATGGCCCAGATCAAAATGGTAAAAGTGAACTGGGCTATAAACTAACTCTATAAAATACCTAATTGTTCTAAGCTTTTATAAGTAATCTCTTTTCGAACAGAGCTAGGTATTCCTTTTTTCATTTCTAAGTTAAGGGAGAACGCTACAATATTCCCTTGAGGCTGAACAACCCATCCAGTTAACCAGCCTACTTGTGGGTTTACATCCCATCCCCAACCACTTTTTGCGTATATTTTATTTCCATTCTTTTCTTCTATGAATAGCATGGATTGCACTTCATCTTGGACTTTTTGGCTAAATGGAAGCGTTTTATTAGCTAGCTTGTAAGCAAATTGTGCCTCTTGCTGAGGAGTAATTTTTAAAGGACCCACCAGCCAAAAATTATCGACTTGGGTACCGATATCTGCATTGCCATAACCAACACGCTTCACTTCATTAGACATGAGTTCAAGTCCAATACGACGAGCTAAATCTTGATAAACCGGAATAGCGGAAGCTTTCATAGCATCGCCTAGGGTCATGTTCTTTTCCCATTCTGGGAATAGCCTTTTTTGCCCGTCCCACTTAAATACTTCTGTAGTGGTTGCCTTATGGTGCTCAAGGCCGATCAAAGCATTAAGCATTTTGAAGGTCGAAGCAGGTACATACTCGGTCGAAGCACGAGCAAGATCATTACCATAGCTTTGTTGAGTTTGGCCTTGTTGGATAACTAAAACACCCGTAGTGTGTGCTTCGTTAAATAAATTTTTAATTTTCTCTGCTTTTTCATCAGATTTTGAAGCACTGTGATTTGGATTAGCAGACACTATATAAGGTGAGCAGGCTGAAATAAAAATAGCGCTTGTTATAAGTAAGAGTGCTTTAATGTTCATAAGACTTATAAGATTGAATTTGAAGTTTAGCTAATTAATGTAACTTGAGTAGATCAATTATTAGATATCAAAAATGTAAGTTAAATTTTATAGAAAAGCTGCTAATAGATAAAAGCATCGGCCAATTCATGAAAAAATTGCAATCTTGTAGAAAAAACACTTGATAAAGTTGATATAGCACTCATTAATAATAGAGTATGACTGTTTTATTAAGTTAGAATCAGTCTTATTTATAGTATTGCAGAACCTTAGTTTAGCTATGATTTTAGGTTACAACAAAAACATTGTCTAAGCTTCGCAACTAAATTTAATCCATGATTTCAAATGAAAAATGGATAAGTTTAGTTAAGTAGTAACAACTGCAATGAATTTTCTTTTTGAGATAGATAAAGTTTTACATGAATTTACTTCTTATTGTGGTTCTGGGCGCGATTGTTGAAATTGCCGTATGGATTGGCGTAGCACAGTTCATCAGTGGATGGTATGTGTTTTTCTGGTTCATTATTGCTTTCTTTATTGGTCTAACGCTTATTCGTAATAGTACGGCTGGTATTATGCCGCAACTACAACAAATGCAGATGACTGGACAATTGGGTAATGATCCGACTGTGACTAAAAAATTAGCTTATGCTTTTGCTGGTTTTTTATTAATGTTGCCAGGTTTGGTATCGGATGTATTAGCGCTCTTAATTCTTATTCCGGGCGTGCAAACTGCGTTTCGTAATATTGCAATGAGAACACTCGCAAAACGTCAGCAAGCCATGATGAACAAAATGATGGGCGGCATGGGTGGTGCAGGTGCTGGTCAAAACCCATTTGCAGATTTAATGCGTCAAATGCAGGATATGCAGAATCAACAAGGTGGTGGTAGCCAATATCATGATTCTAGTATTATTGATGGCGAAGCGAGAGAAGTTACTCCAGACCACAAGAAAATTGAGCATAAAAATAAAGATTAATTAATCTATTATACAAAAAGGGTCTAAATCTAAAAGATTTAGGCCCTTTTTAATTTATAACAATTAATCATCTGAAGTTTCAGAAATATCTGCTTTTGCTTGAATCATCTCGTTTTGATTATCTTGGAGCTTAGTTTGAGGTTGATACTTGTTTGAAGGCAGAGCTACTTGCTTGTTTTCAGATTGTTGATATTTTCGGCTTCTATTGGCTCTTTCACGAAAGCCACCTTTATTAATGAGCTGTGTCATAAATTCGCCTAGAAAATAAAATATATTCCTATTTTAACAAATTCAACAAAATATCAAAATAAGAAAAATAGTGCTAAAAAAATAATATTTAGTCTATCTCTTTGTATAAATTAAATATTTGAAGTTTGAACGGATTGTTCATTCAGATTGAATTATCTTTTCATTTCACATAGGATAAATATAAAGGATGTATAAATTTAAAAATGTAGCAAACCTATTAAAACAACAACGGTTGAAGTGAGGGAAGGAGGGTTACCTATGCTATATCAATATCATTGTGCTTGTTGCGACAAAGTTGTGGCATCAACTGATAAATCATGTCCATATTGCGGTTCACACCATATTCGTAGTCCATATGGCCTATGGATGTTTTGTGTGATGGCTTGTCTAGCAGTTGTTGTCGTATTCAAAGTTGTTCATCTTTATATCCAGAATCATCAAGATACACCTGTGCAATCGACTCTGTTAGATGTATTAAATGAAGGTGATAAGAGCACAAAACAATAATATTGCTTAATACTCACTACATGCCTTTAAATAATGTATGTTGAAGGGGCTGTTGTTTAATTTTAATCAAATACAAAAATAATAAAAAAGCCCGCTGAAGAGCGGGCTTTTAATATAATCAGCTTAAAGGCCTGCGGCATCTTTAAGTGCTTCAACTTTATCAGTTTTTTCCCATGTAAATGCAGTATCTGAACCTTCACGACCAAAGTGGCCGTAAGCAGCTGTTTGTTTATACATAGGTTGAATTAGGTTAAGCATGCGAGTAATACCAAACGGACGTAAATCGAAATGTTCACGTACTAACTGGATAATTAACTCATCAGAAACTTTTGCAGTACCAAAAGTATTGATTGAAATAGAAGTTGGCTCTGCAACACCAATTGCATAACTCACCTGAATTTCACATTTGTCCGCAAGACCAGCAGCAACAATATTTTTAGCTACATAACGACCAGCATACGCAGCTGAACGGTCTACTTTAGATGGATCTTTACCAGAGAATGCACCACCGCCGTGACGAGCCATACCGCCATAAGTATCAACGATGATTTTACGGCCAGTTAAACCACAGTCACCCACAGGTCCACCGATAACAAACATACCAGTCGGGTTAATGTGGAATTTAGTTGCTGCATGGAACATTTCAGCAGGAATGATCGGTTTAATGATTTCTTCAATTACAGCTTCTTTAAGCTGAGTTTGAGTAATTTCAGGATCATGCTGTGTAGAAAGTACTACTGCGTCTAAACGTACAGGTTTGCCATTTTCATAAGCAAAAGTTACCTGACTTTTTGCATCTGGACGTAACCATGGTAATGCGCCTGAACGACGAAGTTCAGCTTGGCGTTCCATTAAACGGTGAGCATAAGAAATAGGGGCTGGCATAAGCACGTCGGTTTCACGGCTTGCATAACCAAACATTAAACCTTGGTCTCCAGCACCTTGGTCTTCAGGTTTTTGGCGGTCTACACCTTGTGCAATCTCTGGTGATTGTTTACCAATCATGTTGATTACAGCACAAGTTGAACCATCAAAGCCTAAATCTGAATGGTGATAGCCGATACCGTTAACAGTTTGGCGAACAACAGCTTCTACATCAATATTCGCAGTTGTTGTGATTTCACCTGCAAGTACAACAGCGCCTGTTTTTACCAGTGTTTCACAAGCAACACGTGCGTATGGGTCTTCTTTTAAGATTGCATCCAAAATAGCGTCGCTAATTTGGTCGGCCATTTTATCGGGATGACCTTCGCTTACAGATTCCGAGGTAAAAACAGCGTACTCGCGCATGAAAGTCCTATCTTGGTTATTTCAAAAAGACATAATATGTTACATCGACTTGAGCTTGAGGACCAGTTCATACTGACTAAAAAGCATGAATTTCTTTCATTTCTACTATGTTTTAATTGATATGTGTATCAGGAAAATTGATATAGATAGATGAAAATTAATCATTTTTATATTAGAGTTTTAATAAAATGTTTAAATTTTAAACATTTGATTTTGTTAAATATTAATCAAGAAGATTTAGACTATGAAGTGAAAAGCTATAAATAAAGAAAATAAATACAACTCTATATGTTGATTAAGAGGAAGAAGCTTACAATCGTTGAGCATGGAAATAAGTATAAATACTATTGTTTTACACAGCTTAAGAATCTAAATGTTTTTTGAGTAACCAAGAAATAGTTAAAAATAAAGAAATATACAGTGTTGGGGTTTACCCCTAGGCGTTTTTTTAAGACAATATAGCGGCATTGAATGGTTATTCATCTTCTTCTTTTCATCAATCTATTAAAATTGGATTCTGATCTATGACGACCCCTTTAAACGAACGTCGTATTGCAAACGCAATTCGTGTATTGGCAATGGATGCTGTGCAACAGGCAAACTCAGGGCATCCGGGTGCTCCAATGGGGATGGCAGATATTGCTGATGTCGTCTGGCGCGAGTTTTTAAATCACAACCCAAATAATCCACAATGGGCAAACCGTGACCGTTTTGTTTTATCAAATGGCCATGGTTCAATGTTGCAATATGCTTTGCTTCATTTAACAGGTTATGATCTTTCAATTGAAGATTTAAAACAATTCCGTCAATTGCACTCAAAAACTCCTGGTCATCCTGAATATGGTTACGCTCCAGGAATTGAAACAACGACAGGTCCTTTGGGTCAAGGTATTGCGAACGCTGTTGGTTTTGCATTAGCAGAAAAAACTTTAGCTGCTCAGTTCAATAAAGATGACTTAAAAGTAGTTGATCACTTCACCTATTGTTTCTTAGGTGATGGCTGTTTAATGGAAGGTATTTCTCATGAAGTATGTTCTTTAGCAGGTACTTTACAGCTTGGTAAATTGATTGCTTATTATGATGATAACGGCATTTCGATTGATGGTGAAGTAGAAGGCTGGTTCAGTGATGACACTGAAGAGCGTTTCAAGTCTTATGGTTGGCAAGTTCTTCGTGTAGATGGCCACGATGCTGATGCGATTCGTCAAGCAACAGTTGAAGCTAAAGCAGAAACTCAAAAACCAACGATTATTATTTGTAAAACAATTATTGGCTTAGGTTCTCCAAACAAGCAAGGTAAAGAAGACTGTCACGGTGCACCACTGGGTAAAGATGAAATTACCTTAACTCGTGAAGCTTTAGGTTGGACTGAAGAAGCATTTGTTATTCCTGCTGATGTATATGCTGCATGGGATGCTAAAGCAAAAGGTAATGAAGCTGAAGCAGCTTGGAATGAAGTATTTGCTCAATACCAAGCAAAATATCCAACGGAAGCGGCTGAGTTACTTCGTCGTATTAGCGGTGACTTACCAGCAGAATTTTCAGCTCAAGCAGATGCATTTATTCGTGAAACAAATGCTAAAGCTGAGACTGTAGCAACTCGTAAAGCGAGCCAAAACACATTACAAGCATTTGGTCCTTTATTACCTGAATTATTAGGTGGTTCTGCGGACTTGGCAGGTTCTAACTTAACACTTTGGAAAGGTTGCCAAGGCGTTCAAGAAAACCCGGCTGGTAACTACGTATATTATGGTGTACGTGAGTTCGGTATGACTGCAATCGCTAACGGTGTTGCATTGCATGGCGGCTTCATTCCTTACGTTGCAACGTTCTTAATGTTTATGGAATATGCACGTAATGCGGTACGTATGTCTGCATTAATGAAACAGCGCGTGATTCATGTGTACACACATGACTCAATCGGTTTAGGTGAAGATGGTCCAACACACCAACCAATTGAACAAATTGCTTCTTTACGTGGCACACCAAACTTAAATACTTGGCGTCCTGCTGATACTGTAGAAACAGCAATTGCGTGGAAATCTGCTTTAGAGCGTAAAGATGGCCCTACAGCACTTATTTTCTCTCGTCAAAACTTACCATTCCAAACGCGTACTGAAGAGCAAATCCAAAATGCGGCAAAAGGTGGTTATGTTCTTGCTCAAGAGAAAGGTGAGTTGAAAGCAATTATTATTGCTACTGGTTCAGAAGTTTCTTTGGCAATGGAAGCTTATGCTCAACTTGAAGGTGTTCGTGTTGTTTCTATGCCATGTGCAGAAGAGTTCATGAAACAAGATGCTGCATATCGTGAAGCAGTATTACCAGCTCATATTCGTGCACGTGTTGCTGTAGAAGCTGCTCACGTTGACTACTGGTGGAAGTTTGTTGGTCTGGATGGCAAAGTAATCGGTATGACAACTTATGGTGAGTCAGCACCAGCAAAAGACTTGTTCCAATTCTTCGGTATTACAACTGAGGCTGTAGTTGCTGCGGTGAAAGAGTTAACTGCTTAATCTTTTGAGCAGAATAAAAAGCGTCCCGATTGGGGCGCTTTTTTTATGGGCTATTTAAATGTTAAGTTCAGTTTGGATCGTAATATTAGAAGTTAAAAGCTTATGAATAGGGCAGTTTCCAGCAACTTTTAATAATCTTTTATGCTGATCCTCAGTAAATTCACCTTTTAGAGTAATTTTACGCTCAATATTATTTTGACCTGCTTCTGGATCACCATTTGGATTTAATGCTAAATCAACTTGTACATGCTCAATTTTGATGCCTTTGTGATTTGCATACATCTCTAGTGTAATTGTAGTGCAAGCTCCTAAAGCCGATAATAAAAGCTGAACCGGATTTGGAGCTGTATCTTGTCCACCTTTATCGGTGGGTTCATCTGCAAACCATTGATGACCCGAAGGATCGGTAAGTGTTACTCGATAAGGAGTTGAAGTACTTTGTGCTTGGGCAGTGTTAACCATGTTTTACCTTGTTATTTATCAATAAAATCGTAGTAAAAATTAATAAATCTGAAAGCTTCGAATAGAAGAATACCTATACTTTATAATATGGTTTTTGAATAACAACTGTAACGCTTTTATTGTTGCATGGATGAAACATATCGTTTTATAAAGAATAGTGAATTAAATTACTTGATGTATACACTAACGACTATATCAATAAAGGATACGAAAAATGCATCTTAAAACATTAAGCTTCGGTTTAGCAGTAGCATTGGCAAGTACAGTTACATTAGCTGCACCAGTGGACTATAAAATTGATCCAACACACACAGCTACTGTTTTCTCGTGGAATCACTTCGGCTTTTCAACTCCAAGTGCTAACTTCTCAGACATCCAAGGTGTAATTAAAGTTGATAATGCTAAACCAGCAAACTCATCTGTAAATGTGACCATTCCTTTAAGCAGTGTGAATACAAACGTACCTGCTTTAGATAAAGAGTTCCAAGAAGAAGCTTGGTTTAATGCGGCTAAATACCCAAACATTACTTTCAAAAGTACGAAAGTAGAAACGAAAGACAAAAAGCATTTCAAAATTACTGGTGATTTGACTGTTAAAGGTATTACTAAGCCAGTTGTACTTGATGCTGTCTTAAATAAGCAAGGCGAGCACCCAATGGCAAAAGTTCCAGCGATTGGTTTTAACGCGACAACTTCGTTCAACCGCTCTGACTTTGGTTTAGGTAACTATGTGCCGAATGTAGGTGATAAGATCACTGTAAACATTACAACTGAAGCAACTGCGGCTAGTGCAGCTAAAAAATAAGTTGTAAGTTTTCTAAAAAAGTCCTCAACTTGAGGACTTTTTTAATTAGATAGTTTCTTTTTTATCTGGTTCTATAAAGACTAAAGGTGAGGTTGGGTCTATATTTCTTTTTTCGGCTTTTTCTCTTAGAAATTGATAAGTCGGAATATTCATTTTTGCCTGATCACGTAATTTCTTTTTTATATAAAGAACAAGAGCAAAGCAGGTGGTTGCTACGGTTAGCATCATGCCATTCATATAGCTCATGATTGAGCTCACGTAACCAATGGTGGTTAAACGATGCATCATTCGCTCAACTTGAGTACTACTTTCTATACCAGTAATCGCCCAACTGCATAAATGCTCACAATTATTAATAATCAAATGATAATGGTTTTCATGCATACGTGAACGCATACGTCGTACAACAACTTTTCCTCTGTAGCGTGGTGCATCATAAGAACGTACATGAATTTTTTTGCCATGAGAAAAGGCATCTAGGGAAGTGATTTCAATGGGCCGTTTTTTGATGAAATGTGCGAGGCCTGAATAATGAATAACTCGACCTCTCCCAGCATAGATACCATGATGGCTATAGCCGAGATGTTTTACAATAAGATGAGCCCCTAAAGGGTAGCGTTTATTTGTTTGTTGCATATTCACGCTGATCCAATAAAGTTTAATCACTTTTATACAAAGCTGTGACTATTATAACGAATATAGTTGTGTTCTAGTGTATTGATTAGGTGGAATAAGCGACTTTCGGGTATATATCACTTCAAACATTTTTATTTAATAAAGTGTCTTTATGAAAATAAAATGACATCTAAGGTTTGGCATTAATGAAAATACTAGTACTGTGTATCGTGAACTTCATAATCTTTACACAATCCGCTTTAGCACTAGAGTATCGGCAGATTAGAAATACTACTGATGATCAGTTTGAAGTAATTGAAATTTCTAATTTAGAACAATTACGCTTATTTCTGAAAAATCCGCAAACTGATCAATATTATAAAAGTTTCGACAATATTCAATATCAACTTAAAGCATGTGAACAGCTTACTTTTGCGATGAATGGAGGCATGTTCCATTCCGGTTTTTCTCCAGTAGGACTATATATTGAAAACGGACGAGAGAGCCAACCTTTAAATGAAGATAAAGGCTGGGGAAACTTCTTTTTGCAGCCTAATGGAGTTCTAGCATGGAATGACAAACAAGCTGTTATATTGACAACTGAACAATACAAAGCAAAAGTTTTTCAACCCGATTATGCTACGCAGTCCGGCCCTATGTTAGTGATTAATGGCAAAATAAGTCCCTTATTCTTGGCAAATAGCGATTCAAAGAAAATACGTAATGGGGTAGGTATAAAAAATAATAAATTGTATTTTGTGATATCTAAAAATAGAGTGAATTTCTATAGTTTTGCTCAGTTCTTCCAAAAAAATCTTGAAGTCGAGCAAGCTCTATACCTTGACGGTTCTATCTCTAGTTTATATTTGCATAAGAATAATCGAAATGACAAAAAATTTAATATGGGGCCTATTATTGGATGGGTGGATCAGGCAGATTGTAGACCCAAGTAAAATATAAAAAAGCCAGTACAAGACTGGCTTCTTAATTAATGAATAGATGGTTTTTGAGTGAGTTCATTTAACTCTTTTCGGCTATAACCACGGGAAATAAGAACTTTCTTGATTCCCTTAATGACATCTTCATCAGTCGCTTGCGCAAGCGCACTTAGAAGTTGTTCATTAGTTTTACATGAGCAGTCATTTTCAACACAAGCAGTTTGGTTTTTATGCTCGTTATGCTGTTGATCTGCCAAGAACAGCTTTTGCCAAAAACTCATAGAGCCTTCATATACAACCTAACATAGCTCGAAATATAGCCAATATAAATTAAAATACAAGACTCTATATGTGATAAATCCACCAGTTGAACTAGAGAATTTTCGATAGTAATGGTCGAGTTAAACGAAATTATGACGAATAGATGACTTGATATTTTTTTTAAATTTAAATACTTAATTAAAACACCTTGAAAAATAAGGAGATATTTAATCTCCTTATAAAATAGGGTTACATTGAAAAATTTTGTTTAAATCTTCTCAAGTAAGACACCAGACTCTACATGATGCGTATAAGGGAACTGATCAAATAAAGCAAACTTAGTAACGCGATGAGTTTGAGTGAGCGTTTTTAAATTTTCATATAAAGTGTCGGGGTTGCATGAAATGTAGATAATACGTTCAAAGCTCTGCAATAGTTTTAAAGTTTCATCGTCAATTCCTGCGCGTGGAGGATCAACGAATACTGTATCGAAGTCGTAGCTTTGAATATCAATATCTGCTTCTTGTAGACGGCGGAATTCACGTTCACCTTGATAGGCTTGAGTGAACTCTTCAGCCGAGAGGCGAGCTACTTGAATATTATCAATTTGGTTCTGTTCGATATTCCACTGCGCCGCATAAACTGATGATTTTGCAAGTTCAGTTGCAAGCACTCTTTCAAATTTTAAAGAGAGTGGAAGTGTGAAATTACCATTACCACAATAAAGTTCTAACAGGTGTTTTTTTGATCCTTCAGCTGCATCACATGCCCATTGCAGCATTTTTTTGCAAACTTGTGCATTAGGCTGCGTAAAGCTACTTTCGATTTGTTTGTATTTAAATGAACGGTTTAAAAGTTCAAATTCTTCTACCACAAAGTCATCACCAATAACAATTTTCTGGCCTCGGCTACGACCCATAATTTTAATATTTAATTTTTCAGCAAGTGCTTTAGCTTCTTGTTCCCATTCCTGATTAAGCTTGCGGTGATAAATCAAGGTAACTAACATTTCTCCGCTTAGAGTTGCGAGAAAGTCAACTTCAAATAAACGCTGAGAAAGTAAAGAGTTGGCTTTAAGTTCTGCTAAAAGAAGTGGCATTAAGTCATTAATGCTTTTATCTGCAATAGGAAACTCATCTATGCGTACAACGGTTTTTTGCTTGCCATCGTCATTACGTTCAAACATGGCATAAAACATATCATTTTCTGTATGCCAGATACGAAATTCAGCACGCATACGGAAATGTTGTTCAGGCGATTCAAACACTTCTAATGTAGGCGGTGTAAATTCAGAAAATTGAGTAGTAATGCGATCAATTTTAGCTTGAAGTTGTTGACGATAAGAAGAAGTCATAGACAAAGAAAATTTAGACAGAATCAAATGGTGAATGGTACCAAAAAATTGAGCTTAAAGGAGCCAATTTTAGTTAGTTATTCATAAAGAAAAAATACTTACACTAGGAGTGACTTAAAACGCGTTCAATAAAATTAGATTTTACTGCTCTATATTGGTCATGATCTAAGTAGGTGGACTGTAACTTTAATTGATTATATTCATTAACTAATGTTGGAGAAGCTATAAGCTTATCTCTAAAGGTTAAGAAAAATGTGAATATTGAACCGGTTACTACAACTTGAAAGGCAACATTATCGTTGTTGAGTGACTCGAGCATGCAAAGCTCATTTGTTCTTAATGTATTTTGCTTTTCTATAAAATTAAGCGTTTTTAACTGTTCTATTGCAAACTCAAATTGATCGGGTAGAACCTCAATATAAATGTCTAAATCACCTTTTGAGAATGCATTAGGTATTGCAGATGAACCTATATGCTCAATTTGGGCAGATGGTAGCAGAGCGGAAATTTGTTTTCGGTATAAGTTAAAAAGCTGAGTGTATCTTTTTTGGTATTGTTCTGGTTCAAAAAAAATCATTATTAAAAACTCAAATTGATAAAATTTATATATTTAAGAATAGATTATTTTATTAAACAAAAAAGCCCAAATATCGTAATTTGGGCTTTTTAGAAAATTACTTAATTATTCAGACATTGTCATTAAGCTTGCATTACCGCCAGCCGCAGCTGTATTTACGCTAATTGCACGTTCAATTACCAAACGTTCAAGTGGAATCGACTCATTTGGTTCAACATGAGTAATACCAACAATTGCGCCAGAACGGCTAGCAATTTCTTGCTGTAATGAGAAGATCTCTTCACGGTTGCCGTGATGTAAAACTGCATCAAAATCATCTGTAGTGATGTTTTTAATGGTAGTAATCGCATCAAGTACATCTTTTGGCAACGTTTGTTTATGTTTTGCCAATAATGGACTATTTGGCATTACAGCAGCTTGGCTGCCAACTGCAAAGATTGCAAGTAACTGATGCAATTGATCTTGTTCTGTATCAGCAATTGAAAGAACACGATGACGCGGCAAAATAATATATTGGTTACTTTCCCCAGTAGGGCCTTGTAACTCATAAAACTTACCAACACCAAAAGGTTCAATTTCACGGTTTGCTTGTGGTAAATGTTGTTTCGCCCAGTTTTGTAAGCTTTGATAAACCTCACGGTTAAAGCCTTCAAAAATGGTTTGCTCATTTTTTACCGCAAATGGAGTTGCTAATACTTTGTTAGAACAATGCTGCATTAAGCGATACATATAAAGAGGGCCACCCGCTTTAGGGCCTGTACCAGATAAACCTTCACCACCGAATGGTTGTACGCCAACAACAGCACCAACAATATTACGGTTGATATAAAGGTTACCCACTTCAGCATGTTGAATTACGGTTTGGATGGTTTCATCAATACGGGTATGCAGACCCATGGTTAAACCATAACCTTTCGCATTAATTCTTGAGATGAGTTGCTCAAGTTCACCATACTTATAGGTAATGATGTGTAAAACCGGACCAAAAACTTCACGTTGTAAGTCATCAAGATTGGGAAGTTCAATTGCTGTTGGCACAACAAAAGTTCCTTTATCTAATTCTGTTTGGCTTGTTGCACCAAACATCAGTTGATGTACCGGATAACCCTTCGATTTCATTTTCTGGATGTGCTGGTCAATCGTCTGTTTTGCTTCATTATCAATAACAGGACCAATGTCAGTTTTTAAAATTGCAGGGTTACCTACGATCAACTGTTGCATTGCACCTTTAAGCATTTTAATAACGGTTGCAGCGCTGTCTTCTTGTACACATAAAATACGTAAAGCAGAGCAGCGTTGACCTGCGCTATCAAAAGCAGAACTTACAACATCTAATACAACTTGTTCAGTTAAAGCAGATGAGTCAACAATCATTGCATTTTGACCGCCAGTCTCTGCAATGAGCGGAATAGATTGACCATTTTCAGATAAACGTTTTGCAACGGTCTTCTGTAAAATTTTTGCAACTTCAGTCGAGCCAGTAAACATGATGCCATCGATACGGCTATCTTGGCTGAGCTGGGCACCTACTGTTTCACCGCGGCCAGGAAGTAGCTGTACAGCACCATGTGGAATACCAGCTTCCCATAAAATCTGAACTGCTTGGGCTGCGATCAATGGAGTTTGTTCAGCTGGTTTAGCAATAACACAGTTACCACTGACTAATGCCGCAGCAATTTGACCTGAGAAAATTGCAAGAGGGAAGTTCCATGGGCTAATACAAAGTACAGTACCTAAAGGCTGAATAACTGTATTTGCAGGAAGATTTTCAACTTGAGTTGCATAGTAACGTAGGAAATCTACAGCCTCACGAACTTCTGCAATCGCATTGGCATAAGTTTTACCACTTTCACGGCAAAGTAATACCATCAACTCTTGAATACGGCTTTCCATGAGGTCAGCTGCGCGTTTTAAGTATTGAGCGCGTTGATCCTTAGGCGTATTTGACCATTCTGATTGGGTTTGTTCAGCTGCAGTAAGAGCGATTTCGACATGCTTAAGATCAGCTTCTTGTACATAACCAACAATTTCATCATTTTGTGCTGGGTTTGTAATTGCAACAGAATGACCTTGTTCTAAAGAATCAGTATTAGCCAACAACGGATGGCTTTGCCAAATACGATTACGTAATTCTTGAGCTGTGCTATCTAAAGCTGCAAGTGGGGTGTCATTTGCTAAGTCATAACCTTTAGAGTTTTTACGAAGCGTTCCGTACATATCTAAAGGTAGTGGAATTGATGGATGTTTTAAACCAACTGAACCTTCAAGCTTAGCTGCATTACGAATATCATAAATTGGAGACTGGATAAGATCTTCAACTTTAAGTGTTTTATCGGCAATACGGTTAACAAATGAAGTATTCGCGCCATTTTCAAGTAAACGACGGACTAAATAAGCTAACAATGTTTCGTGGTTACCAACCGGAGCATAAATACGGCATGGCACGCCTAATTTATTTTGCTCACGTGGACCAACAACTTGTTCATAAAGCGGCTCGCCCATACCATGTAAGCATTGGAACTCATATTGACCAGCGTAATATTTGCTTGGGTCTGCTAAATGATAGATCGTTGCTAAAGTTTGAGCATTATGCGTCGCAAATTGCGGATAAATAAATTCTGGTGCTGCAAGTAATTTTTTAGCACAAGCGATATAAGACAAGTCAGTATGAACTTTACGTGTAAAGACAGGGTAGTCATCCATACCTTCGATTTGTGCTTTCTTAATTTCGCTATCCCAATATGCGCCTTTTACAAGACGGATCATCAGACGCTTTTGGCTACGCTTAGCAAGGTCAATAATATAATCAACCACAAAGAAGCAACGTTTTTGATAAGCTTGAATTACGAAACCAATGCCTTTCCAGTTAGCAAGTTCTGGCTCAAAACAAAGACGCTCAAGTAACTCAAGAGAAATTTCTAAACGCTCTGATTCTTCTGCATCGATATTTAAACCAATATTGTACTGTTTAGCTAAACGAGCGAGTTCAAATACTTTGCCGTAGAGTTCTTTGTGAACACGTTCAATTTGCGCACGTTGGTAACGTGGATGTAAAGCTGAAAGCTTAATTGAGATACCAGGGCCATCATATACGCCTTTACCATTAGACGCTTTACCAATTGCATGAATGGCTTGTGTGTAATCATTAAAGTAACGTTCAGCATCATGGTCGGTTAAGGCAGCTTCACCTAACATGTCATAAGAATAGCGGAAACCTTTATCCTCAAGTACTTTTGCATGGTCGACAGCTTCTTCGATGGTTTCACCAGTCACAAACTGTTCACCCATCATACGCATTGCAACGTCAACTGCTTTACGAATAATGCCACGGCCACTACGTGCTAAAAGTCCAGTAAGTACACTTGAAAGACTGGTTTGCTTTGGTGTTTCCATAAGCTTACCAGTTAACATGAGACCCCATGCAGCAGCATTCACAAACATTAAGCTGCTTTGGCCAACATGTTCTTTCCAGTTACCTTGATTGATTTTATCGCGAATGAGCAAATCACGTGTTGCTGTGTCTGGAATACGAAGCAAAGCTTCAGCAAGACACATGAGCGCCACGCCTTCTTGTGAAGAAAGAGAAAATTCTTGTAATAACCCTTGAACAATACCTGCTTTACCTGAAGAAGTCTTACGTTCACGTAAATTATGGGCAAGGTTAAATGCAAGGTCATAAATTTTATGATCTAAATCATCAGATACCGCAGCAGCTTGTAATAGCTCTTCTACAGCTTCAGGTTCGGCACGTCGCCAAGCTGTATTAATGCGTTGTTCAAACTCACTTTTATCGTTGAATTCGGTGATATAGCCTTGGTGAGATTTATCCATTTGATGAAAAGTATCCATTGTGTTCATATCTATTTCCGCCAACCAGCTCTCGTAAACTCATCTTGAGTAGAGAGGTTTAGATAATTTATCATTACAGAAGAAACACCGAATAACTCACTATATTTTGCCCATTTTTTAGAGGAAAATTCAGATGAATGGCCCATTATTAAGCCTTGATCGTACTGATTTAAAAATTTTGGATATTCTTCAAACAGATGGGCGTATTTCCAACAGCAAATTAGCTGAACTCGTCAATTTGTCTCCAACAGCAGTTATGGCACGAGTGCAGAAGCTCACCAAAGATGAATTCATCTTAGGTTATGAAGCTAAATTAAATCCGGTTAAGTTAAATGCAAATTTTTTGGTTTTTGTCGAAGTCTTACTTGATAAAACCACACCCAATGTTTTAGATGAGTTTATTGATGCAGTCGTGCACTATCCAGAAATCGTTGAATGCCATATGGTCAGTGGGGGATTTGATTTTTTAATTAAATTACGCAGTGGAAGTATGGAGGAGTTTCGACGTATCGCAGGGCAAGTGCTATGGCAATTACCCGGTGTAAAAGAGACTCGTAGTTATCCCGTGATGCAAGTTGTGAAAGATAGTTCAAAAATTAAAATCAAAACTAAAAATAAATAAAGGAGCCGAAGCCCCTTTATTTATTTCAATGAGTTATGTACTTTCTTTATAGAGTTTATCTGCTTGCTCAAAGCGACCAGTCACATCAGAGTTTGGCGCTTTGCTGATCAAGCTTACTACGATGATACTGATAAATGCACAGATAAAGCCTGGAATAATTTCGTAAACCCCAGTGCTTGCGAAAAGGTTTTTCCAACCGATTACAACAACAGCACCTACGATCATACCTGCTAAAGCGCCTTCTAAAGTCATACGTTTCCAGAACAATGACAAGATGATTAATGGTCCAAATGCAGCACCAAAACCAGCCCAAGCATAAGCAACAAGGCCAAGAACTTTACTGTCAGGGTTACCCGCAAGCACAATTGCTAGAACGGCAATTGCAAGAACCATGATACGCCCAACCCATACAAGCTCTTTTTGAGATGCATTTTTACGAATGAAGCCTTTGTACAAATCTTCAGTTAGTGCACTTGAACATACCAAAAGCTGACAGCTTAATGTACTCATAACCGCAGCTAAAATAGCAGCTAGAATGATACCGACAATCCACGGATTGAATAAAATTTTAGTCAATTCCATAAATACAGTTTCAGGGTTTTTGCTTACTACACCTGCAAGTTCAGGGTGTTGCTGGAAGTAAGCAATACCAAAGAAACCGGCACCGACGGCACCCACTAAACATAAAATCATCCAGGTCATGCCAATACGGCGAGCAGCAGGAATTGATTTTACAGAGTCAGCAGCCATGAAACGTACAAGGATATGCGGTTGGCCAAAATAGCCTAAGCCCCAAGCCATGGAAGATAAAACGGCCACCACACTTAAATCAGAAATGATGTTAAATGCATGTGGACGAGCAGTTTCAATAAGCGTCACAAACTGAGTTGTGTCACCAATTGCAAGGTAAGTCACGATTGGGGTGAGCAAGAGGGCAAAAATCATTAAGCCCGCTTGGAAAGTATCAGTCCAGCTAATTGCTAAGAAACCACCAATACAAACATAACTGATTGTTGCAATAGCACTTAACCAGATTGCGGTGGTATATGACATACCGAATAAATTTTCAAATAAACGGGCACCAGCTACCATGCCTGAAGCACAGTAAATAGCGAAGAAAACCAAGATAATAACAGCAGAGAAAATACGAAGTATCTTTTTCTGGTCATCAAATCGACTTGTAAAATAGTCTGGCAGAGTGAGTGCATTATTTTGGATTTCAGTATGAACGCGTAATCGACCAGCAACCAGTAACCAGTTAAGCCAAGCACCGATAATTAGACCAATTGCAATCCACGCTTCAGATAAACCAGAAAGATAAATCGCTCCTGGTAAGCCCATGAGTAACCAACCACTCATGTCCGATGCGCCTGCGGATAATGCAGTAACGAAACTGCCTAAACTACGACCACCAAGAATATAATCAGAGAAGTCGCTTGTAGCACGGTAGGCAAATAAGCCGATAAGTACCATTGCTACGATGTACACCATAAACATGATGAGGGTGGGATCAAAATAACTCATAATGGATGTGTGTCCTTATATCCATAATCCGTGATTGTAACCTAATCCAGGTCGCTGTTTTCTTGTACGGCATTTCAAGAGGTTGAGATTCAACCATAAAAGAATTTTTTGCTCTGTTATCTTTGTGATGTATTTTATGTATCTTTGTGTAAACAAGTGTAACTTTGATTACATGTTATATTTAGTTTAATAAAATCAATTAATTATCAATTTAAAAATAATATCAAAACTTATTAAAAAACTAATAATATAAAAAACTAAGAGCTAAATTCAGTTTTTTAGTTACAAAAATAGTAATGACAGGGTGCCTTTTAAGAAAAGTTATTATTTAGATGAATAATTTCTCATCAATTTTACGCAAAAAAATGGTTTTAATAAGAAAAAAAGAATATCAAAAGAGGAAATATTAACTCGTCAATTGATGAAATAACTCGTGCATACCTTCTGTCGCCGTCATATTTAATAATTTATATTGAGGTGGAACACGAGAATGATCTGCTTGGGGATCTATATAATACGCTTTGGTATAATGAGGAATCTCATGGACCAAGGCGGCAACTGGATATACGCTTAATGTCGACCCGATTACAATAAAAATATCAGCACTTTGTACTAAATGAATTGCTTCTTCATAAGCAGGTACAGCTTCACCAAACCAAACGACATGAGGTCGAAGCGGGTAGCCATTTGGACAAAAGTCCTGTTCTAAATCGAGCTTCCAACCATTAACTTCATAAAATTGAGTTGTATATTGTGCATCTGGCCCAGAACTTTTCGCTAGTCGAATATTGCCATGTAGATGTAAGACGTTTTGGCTTCCAGCACGCTCATGTAAATCATCAATATTTTGTGTAATGACTTGTACATCATAATAGTCTTGTAGTTTAGCAATATATTGATGAGCTTCGTTCGGCTGGGCTTCTAAAATATTTTTACGACGTTCGTTGTAAAAGCGTTGAACTAAAGCTGGATTTCTTTCCCACGCTTCGGGAGTGGCAACTTGTTGTATATCATAATTTTCCCAGAGACCATTACTATCGCGGAAAGTACTAATTCCACTTTCTGCACTCATACCGGCGCCGGAAAATACCACAAGTTTTGTCATATGAATGATCCATTCATGAATTTGGTTTTTAAATCTGATCTATACATATATAAAAAAACCAGTTAAATCTAAACTGGTTTTTTTATTAAAACTATATCTATATTATAGACCAGCTTCATACTCTGCATTTGTTAAAAGTTTTTCAACATCTGCAATATTGTCTGGTTTGATTTTATAAATCCAGCCTTTGCCATATGGATCTTCATTTACAAAATCCGGATCATCTTCAAGATCAGTATTAACTTCTACTACTGTACCAGAGACAGGGGCATGAATATCAGAAGCAGTTTTAACTGATTCAACAACTCCGGCTTGTTCGCCAGCTGTTACTTGGCTACCCACTTCAGGAGTTTCAACATAGACCAAATCTCCAAGCTCATCTTGTGCATGGTCGGTAATCCCTGTAATAACAAGGTCTCCTTCAATTTTTACCCACTCATGTGTACGTGCATACTTCAATTCTGAAGGATGGTTCATGACAACTCCTTAAGCTTGTGTCCAATATTTTAATAACATTATAAATAGGGGGCTTTGCGCCAGTTGCTCGGACTGCGACCGCTCCAGCGTTTAAAAGCGCGACTGAAATTTGCGACATCCGAGTAACCAAGTTCATCTGCAATTTGTTCAAGACTATAATCTGTACGCGAAAGCAGAGAGGTCGCATGACGATATCGAACTTCATCTACTAAAGTAGAAAATGAAGTACCTTCGGCTGCCAATTGTCGCTTTAAGGTACGATCTGACATATGTAAATATTCTGCTACATTTTCTATGCTTAAGTAATGTTGTTCAGAATTACTTAAAATATCACGTACACGCATGGCTAGACGGCGGCGTTCGCCTAAAGCAGATAGTTCCGCTTCACATTGGTTAATAGCGATTTGACTTGCGATTGGATCGGCATTAACTAACTTAAAACCTAAATATTTTTTATCAAAACTAGAGATTAGATGAGGCTGGTTAAAGCGGATGGTGCTGCTTAGCTTGCTTCTATACTTATCAAAACCTTCTGGTTCTGGAAAGTCTAAATCAACATCGCCTGCTAAATCTTCAATACCCGTAATCGCTTTAGCCATGGTCATAATACCAATAGTTAAACCTAAAACGATCTCAGTACGAAGAGGCTCTAACTCAATATCACATTGCAATTGTAATGTGGCTTTTGGTCCGAAAGTAGAAAAATATAATTGTAAAAAAGGTAAGCGTAATTGGATAAAGCGGGCAGCGAGAGCAATCGCTTCTGTAATATCTTTGGCTGTCATTATCGCGTAGCCAATAAATCCGTGAATGGAAATACGCATTTGAGTGCCAATGTGGTAACCCAGTGTACTTTCACCGGTAAGATTTAAGGCATGTTTAACCAGCTCATTTGCTACGGGTGTTGAAATACGATATTCAGGATCAGCCAATTGCTCACTAGTAAGATGAAAAGGAGCAAATAATGTTTCATCGTTGTATCCCCAACGTGAAACTACATCTAATAGCAATAAGCCATAGACTCCTGGAATACCTTGATCTTGACGAGCTGAGGTAATTTTCATATGCGTTCCGTTGCTCTCATCAATTTTCTACGTGCATTTCTTACACATCTTGTCATGAAATATAATTTGAGTTTATAAAAACTGTTAGACAATCATATCAACGATTCATTAAACATTCTTTTTAAAGACAACGATTTTTGTCGTTGAAATAAGTAAAACATCCCCATGCTGATTTAAGGCTTGCGTAACGTAGCTTACAATACCACGATCCAATTTTGTTTTGGATGGCGTAATGGCGGAAATTTCAGCTTCAACATGAATACGGTCACCAGGCCGAGTAGGGCGTGGCCAACGTAGACTAGATTCTGAGCCTACTAGTCCACCATGAATCGGCATGCATTCAGTCCATAAGCGCATAGTAATTGCCGAGGTATGCCATCCGCTAGCGGCAATACCTTTAAAGATTGGATCTTCTTTGGCTAACTCTTCATCTGTATGGAAAGGTTGAGGGTCATAGTGGCTTGCAAATTGTTTAATTTCATCAAGTGTAATTTCATACTCACGACTGATAAAACGATCACCAATTTTTAAATCTTCTAAATAAAGCATTAATCTTGACCCTGTACTACTTTTTGCTCAATAAGAAAACCGCCCGTTTGACGTTTCCATAATTGTGCATATATACCATTTTTAGCAATTAATTCTTCATGAGTACCTTGCTCTGCAATTTTACCTTCATCAAGAACAATTAAACGGTCCATTTGAGCAATGGTAGACAAACGGTGAGCAATTGCAATAACTGTTTTATCTACCATTAGGTCATTTAAACTAGACTGAATAGCTGATTCAACTTCTGAGTCTAAAGCGCTAGTTGCTTCATCTAAGATTAAAATTGGTGCATCTTTTAAGAAAACACGCGCAATAGCGATACGTTGTCTTTGACCACCTGACAGTTTGACACCACGTTCACCCACTTGTGCTTCATAACCTGAACGTCCTTTTAAGTCGACAAGTTGAGGAATAAATTCAGCTGCTTTTGCCTTTTGCACGGCACTTTGCATATCTTGATCAGTTGCATCTGGACGGCCATATTTAATATTTTCGGCAACTGAGCGATGTAGTAGAGAAGTGTCTTGAGTAACTAAAGCAATATTTGCTCTCAAACTATCTTGTGTAACATCTTCAATATTCTGCCCATCAATTAAAATTGCACCTTCTTTAAGATGGTAAAAGTGTAGAAGTAATTGGATGAGGGTAGATTTACCCGCACCTGAACGGCCAACGATACCAATCTTTTCACCTGCTTTAATGTGTAAGTTAAAGTGATCGATGACATTTTTATTGTTATAAGCAAAGGTCACATCTTTAAATACAATCTCACCTTGTGTGACTGCAAGTGGTTTTGCATCTGGCTTGTCTTGAATATTGATTTTCTTACCAAGTGTTTGCATGCCATCTTGAATGGTACCAACATTTTCAAATAATGCTGACATATGCCACATCATAAACTCAGCCATGCTATTAAGTTTTAAAATCATGGCAGTAGTGGCTGCAATTACACCTAACGCTGCTAAGCCTTGAGTCCATAACCAAACTGCGGTACCAATTACTCCAACAAATAAAACAGCAGACAGTAAATTAATGCTAACTTCAAAAAGAGTGCCTAGACGCATTTGCGCATAGACTGTGGTCATAAACTCTTTCATTGACGCTTTTGCATATTGGCTTTCACGCCCAGCATGCGCAAAGAGTTTTACAGTTTGAATATTAGTGTAGGCGTCAGTTACACGACCAGTCATTACAGCGCGTGCATCGGCTTGTTGTTGTGATACTTTGCTTAAACGTGGAATAAAGAACCATGCGCTTAATAAAAATAACCCTAACCAAACCATAAGTGGAATAAGTAATGTGGGTGAGATTGCACCAAGAACAATACTTACGGTAATAAAGTAAATGCTGACGTAAGCCAACATGTCGCCTAAAATAATCCAGAATTCACGGACTGCTAAAGCTGTTTGCATGACCTTTGCAGAAAGTCGACCAGCAAAATCATTATGGAAAAAGTCTAGGCTTTGTTTTAATAAAAGGTTATGGAAGCGCCAACGCAAGCGCATTGGAAAAGTACTATATAAAATTTGATGTTTTATAATAGATTGAATATTAACAAATAAAATATTAGCAAATAACACGCTAATGAGAATAAGGATGTTTGAAGCATGTTGGCTCAAGAAACTTTCAGGCTGACTATTACTAAGCCAATCTACAAGTTGCCCAATTTTTGAAAAGAGCAGGGCTTCAAAGCTAGCTGCACCAGCTGTACATATAATAAGTAGCAATAAATATGGGCGCACACCTTCAGTAGCTTGCCAAACAAATGGGAAAAAGCGTGTTGGTAAGGGCTCATCCAAGCCTTTGGTTGGATAAGGATCTACAAGTTTTTCAAACCACTTCAGCATGAATGACTACCTTTATACATCAGCTACTTTAGTAAAATTTCGCAATTTAATTTGCAATAAAGTCAGTTAGATCAAACTTAATTAAGGTATTGATCTGTTGGGTGTGTGGATACACGTCAAAGTTTATGTTGTATATCTTTGGCTAAAACTGACATGATTTAGTCAAGACATAAATTTGGAATCGGGAAGAAGCCTAAAAGGCATCGTAAAGACAAAAAATGTTTTATTCATTATATCGATAATAATAGATGAAGTGGTGAATGAATTTGGCTTGAATGTAATTTTTATAAATTTTTTTAATAAATGATAAAATATTAATATTTATTTTAAGCAGTATGAGCCTTTATCCGAATATTGATAAAGGCTCATAACAGTTACCACATTAAGTCATCCGGAATTACATATGCTGCATATGGATCTTCTTCATCAGTAGTTTGTTCATTTTTCTCAGCATTATTGATCAAAATAAATCCTTTCATTTTTTGATCAATTTTTTCAGCTAAGGCTTTAGGAAGGTAAGCATATTGATCTTGATCTTTAGCAATCACTAAACTGCCTGTAACAAGTGCATTATAAACTTGCTGAGATAGGTAAACCTTTTTAATCTTATTCTCGTCAATAAATTGATAAGCCACATCTCCGGCAAAATCTACAATTTTGTGTTGCTTGATCATTTGAATGATTGAAGCCTTTAATGCTTTTTCTTCGAGTTGCTGCTGCTTTTCTAGATTCAAAGCTTGATCTTTTGCTTGTTTCTCTTTTTGAGCTTTTTCAATATTAGCTTTAATTTCTGCTTCATTGCTTTGACCAGTACGCTGCTCATGCTGAGCTTGTTTGGTAAGTTTTTTCGCTTTTTTATTGTCAACTAAACCAGCTTTGAGTAACTGAGCTTGTAAGGCATTTTTAACCATGACTTAATCCGAATTTGAAGAGGAAGAACTATGAAAGTAAACTGCCCAATACGAAATACTGAGAGTTAAGCTTAAAATTGCTGGAAGCAAAAATGATTGCAATTTTAAATAAGGGTGAACTAAAGCAGCAATTATACCGCCAGATAGAAAACCTATAAAAATAAGTAGATGCAAAATAATGCGGCGATTCTCTACTTTTAAACCTCGTGCTATATAACCAAGTGCAAGCCCAAGATCTGTTAAGACACCCGATAAGTGAGTAGTCCTAATAATGGTTCCTTTATAGTGACTTACCATTGCATTTTGTAGCCCCATGGCGACACAAGCCCATAATAGTCCATATTTTGGAAAATAAGGCAGCAGTAACCAACAGAGAAAAATAAATAGTGAAACTAGACTTAAAGGAAGGCCATACCGGCGGCCTAATTTGAAATGGCTATTGCCTAGAATAAAACCACTGTAAAATGACCCGCATACATAACATAGTATAACTAGTACTAAATATATGATGTGTTCAAACTGCCAGTTTACCAAACTCATGGCTAGCATACTGACATTACCAGTCATATGCGACACCGATTGATGTAAAAGGGTGATAAGCCCTAATACATTAATCATTCCGGCATTTATTGCCAGTAAAAAGGCGCCAAGTTGGAACCAGTTTGGTAAACTTTGAAATGGCATGTTCTCTATGAGTTTTGTCTTGAGCGAATATCAACTGCGGCTGTAAATAAAACATCGGTAGATGAGTTAAGCGCCGTTTCTGTTGAATCTTGTAATACACTAATAATCATACCCACTGCAACAACTTGCATTGCAATTTCTGATGAAATACCAAATAAGCTACATGCGACTGGAATTAGAAGTAGGGAACCACCTGCAACACCAGATGCACCACATGCTGAAATTGTAGCTACAACAGATAAAATAATCATTGTTGCCAAATCAACATGAATTCCTAACGTATGCACAGTTGCTAAAGTAAGTACAGTAATCGTAACTGCTGCACCAGCCATGTTAACAGTAGCACCTAAAGGAATTGAAACGCTCGCAGTTGAAGGATTTACGCCTAAACGTTCAGCTAAATCAAGGTTTACAGGAATATTAGCTGCTGAGCTGCGTGTAAAGAACGCTGTGATACCACTTTCTTTTAAGCATTTAAATACTAATGGGTAGGGATTACCGCGAATTGTTAAACCTACCAGAATTGGGTTAATCACTAGAGCAACAAACAGCATTGTTCCTAATAGAACAGCAAGTAATTGTGCATAACTTTCAAGTGTTGCTAGTCCAGCATCTGCAAAAGTTACTGCAACTAGACCGAAAATACCAACAGGTGCAAACGCAATGACTTTATGAATAATAGCGCTTACAGCATGTGAAACATCCTGCATTACTTGTTTGGTCGTATCCGAGCTATGGCGCATTGCTAAGCCGAGACCAATTGCCCACGCAAGAATACCAATAAAGTTCGCTTCACTGATTGCTTGAACAGGGTTTGCAATAAAACTTAAAAGCAGATTTTTTAATATATCAGCGAGACTACCAGGCGCTTGCAAATTATTATGAGAAACAGTGTTGAGATAAAGGGTGCTAGGAAAAGATAAGCTAGCGATCACAGCACTAAAAGCAGCTAATAACATACCTACTACATAGAGTAGTAATACTGGGCGTAAATTTGCACTATGACCGACTTGGAAGTTGGCAATAGATGAGAGAACCAGTACAAAGACTAAAATAGGAGCAACCGATTTTAATGCTTTAATAAATAGTTCACCAAACAAGCTTAAGTACGGCGTAACGGTTGGAAATAATAGTGCGACGCCTATCCCTAAAATAATGGCGATAATAATTTTAGTGACTAAGCTTAATCGAGAAAAGAATTCAAGCATATAAAGGCCTTATTAACCTATTCATGGCTAAAGGTTGAACAAGCTGAGTATTTTATACGTAAGTGATGTGAATCTTAAGCTTTTTTATATCAAGTCATCAGTTTTATAAAGTTTGGTAATATTAAGTTTTTGTTTTTAAATAAATAAAATTGATTTTTTAAAGTGGAGTATCTAATGTTTTGCTTATATTACAGCCAGTAACGCTTAAGTTCTTATTATTTGCCATAAAAATTAGTGAAGAGGGAGAAAAGATATAAAAGAAATAGGAGAGGTTATTTTTGTTTTTTAATAGATTGGAATGCTAGAAAAACTACGCGAATTTTCAATCCTCTTTGCTCGGATAATTACCAGCTACCAAGTTGAAAAATCGCATATTTCAGGAATACATTAATATTATTATAATTTTATAAGTTTAGAGCAGTTATTCTATGCAGTATAACTGGTAAAGCATATTTAAAATTGAATGCATCTTATCATCCTTGATCGAATAGAAGATTTGCTTGCCATCACGACGTGTTGAAACGACATCACTTTTACGTAGCATCATCAATTGTTGTGAAAGGGTGGGTTGGGTGATTTGTGTTTTCTCTTCAATTTGAGAGACATTTAACTCCTCATGGGCTAAGTGACATAAAATTAATAAACGGTCAGTGTTAGCTAAAGATTTTAATGTTCCTACGACTGAATCCGCCGCATTTTTCATTTCTTCAATTTGGAGTCCATCTTTCATACTTTATACCTATATCAATATGGCCGGCATAGTATAGATTGATCTTAAGAAAATGAATGTAGCAAAACTAATCAATCCAATTGTTTTTGTTGAAAAGGTTTATAAGTGTAATTGATAAATATATAACATTATTAAGGTAAAACAAGAATTTGTATTTGTTTTGTGTCAAAAGTGTTGCTTTGTGTGAGAAGCGTAATTGTTAAGTATAAATGAAACAAAGTCAAAGAAAATAAATTCTATTTTTCTCTCTATCAATAGTTAAATCTGATTTATATATAAAAGGGCAAGAAAAAAAGATTGTGTTTTTATTTTCTAAAGTTATAATCGACCATGTACAGACAGGTCTGTATATTCTGGTTTGGGATGATAATTTAAAAAAAATGTCAAACTCTAAGCTAGAATGACTTTCAGACGCAGCGTGATGAATAAGAAGAAGATTCAACAAGATAAGAAGAATAATATCACGCTTTATTTTTTAATGTGCAATTTTTTCAAATTCAATGAGTTTCTCTACACGCTTCCAATAGTCATCAATTTTTACTGAACCATGCTCAACTTGAGCTTGAATGGTCATACCCTCTAAAATATTGACTAAAAGCAATGCCAAAGGTCGAGACTCTTCAATTTCATATTGAATAAGAAGATCTTGCATTAATTGTGTTAACCAGATTTTGTATAAAGTTGCTGGTTGATGTGTTGACGGGTATTGTTTTAATACTTCTTCTAAGGCTTTTTGGAACATGCAACCATTAAAGTCTTCACTATTAAACCAATCTGAATACCATAAAAAGATGGCTTTAATACGAGCTAGTGGGTTGGTTTCGTCTTCTTTAGAGATTGCCGCAGTAAGAGAATTTTGTAAAAGTGAGTTTCTTAATAATAAACACTCTTCAATAAGTTTCTCTTTTGAAGGAAAGTATTTATAAAATGTCATTTTCGCTACACCAGATTCACTGATGATACGATCTACCCCTATAGAATTATAACTATATGAATTAAAAAGTCTTAAAGCAGTGGTAATAATGTCATCTTTTTTTGACATATTTTAGTAGCCTCACACAAATATTTTGCTATTAGCCTAAAGGTCGAGTGTACAAATAAAAAGCACGAACGCGAAATTTTACATTGTATTGAGTGTTATTGATAGAAAAAAATAGGTTTTTTAAAAATAATAAAAGAACAAAACTCAATGCTAAGCATTAATTTTTTTATAATTGAATAGCTATGTTTAGTAGTTAATTTTTTGATTTGGTAAGGTGGTTTTTACTATAAGTGGGCCTTTATAACTTTGATTTAAAGATTGGTATATTTAAACATGTATTTATAAAAGAAAAAAGGAGAAATTTTATAATTTCTCCTTTTTATATATTTAGTTAGTATTACTCTGCAGGAGGTAACAACATAAGAATTGAATTATTCAATAATTGAACAATGTTTTCTAAAATATCTATATTGTTAAGCTCACTATTGAAAGGAATGCTTTTCCCATCGGCAATCGATTTGAGTTGGGTGGCAAAAGATTCCACAATCGGTAATTCTTCTCCATTACCCCAAAACTTTAAAACGCCATTTTGTTCTGTATAAAGTAGACGCGAAGCAGGTTCGAGTAGCAGCTCATAGCCATCTGACAAAATAGCATTTAGGTCTTCAACTTCTATTTCATCTGGTTCTGGAATATTGTCTGGATATTTAGGCTCGCTCATGTACGACATGAGGGCAGCATCAAGTACTGTTGAATTTTTCAATTGAGCTAGCACTAAATCTCTTAAATAAGCCAACTCTTCCGTGTTTATTTCCCCAATTTGAGGAGGATTCTTACGGGTAATATCGACAACAGGATTTTGAAGTAATTCATCAGTAGCAAATTGATCGCTAATTCTATCGATCATGCCTGAAATATTAGGCATACGGAAACCGAAGGAGAAAGTTAAACAATCATCTTCGGCAACGCCATAATGTGATAATCCAGGTGGAACATATAATAAGTCGCCAGGAGCTAATACTTCATCAAAATGAACATCTATTTCTGGTAGCAACTTTAAAGGTTGATTAGGTACAAATTCAGTGCTTGCATCACACATTTGGCCGAGTTGCCAGTGACGATGACCATATCCTTGAACAAGAAAAACATCATAAAAGTCAAAATGTTTTCCTACTGAACCACCTTTTGGGGCATAAGAGACCATAATGTCATCACGGCGCCATTGCGGAATAAAAGGAAATTTCTTCCACAATTCAGCTATATCAAATGAATAATGGTCTACTGCTTGAACCAAAAGTGTCCATAACTTTGGTAGTTTTTGAAAATCACCTTTAGTTAAGGGAGACGATTTTACATGCCATTCATTTGGATTTTTATCTTTTTGACGGATAAGACGAGCAGTTACATGGTCTTCTAAAGCGAGTTCTTTTACATCATTCGGCTCTAACATACCCACAATTTCAGGCATAGCATTACGTACAAGTAATGGTTTTTTCTGCCAATACTCTGTTAAAAACTGTTCAGCAGTAATACCGCCTAAAACGGTTAAAGCTTCTGTCATGGAAATAACCTATAAATAAGCTAATAAATATTAAGGAATTTGGAGATTGAGTTGTCTTAAAATCTGACAAAGCTGAATCATGGGTAAACCCATCAGCGTGGTTTGGTCTTGGCCTATCATTTTTTCAAATAAACTAATGCCGAGACTTTCACACTTAAAACTTCCTGCGCATTGTAAGGGCAGATCTAAGTCGACGTATCTTTCGATTTCAGGTGCGCTTAAATTGCGAAACTTAACTTGATAATGCTCAACAAGCGTATGTTCAAAACTTTTTTCAAGGCACTGCACACTTAAAGCAGTACTAAAAAAGACTGTTCGGCCAGAGTTTGCTGCTAATTGAGCTTTGGCATTTTCAATTGTTAAGGGTTTGCCAATAAAATCATGAGGAGCATGCTCTCGCCATGCAACCTGATCTGATCCAATTACAATTGCTTCACGATTTTTTTGTGCAATTACTTGTGCTTTAGTAAATGCCAGTCTTTTTGCTAAATCATCGGCATGCATTTCACCACAAGGACTCTCGTCAATATCTGGACTAATGCAGATATATTCGATTCCTAAACGATTCATTAAATCTTTACGTGTCTGACTGCTTGATGCCAAAATAATTTTGGGTTGTTTCATTACACTGCAAATTCCATTAATACATCTAATGGAACATAGCTCAATACAGCTTGATGACAAGCATGAAGTTTAACAGGGGGTGCTTGACCAGCTTGATAAGCTTCTACCCAACGAGTTACACAAATGCACCAGAAGTCTCCCGGTTGTAGGCCAGGGAAGCCTGCTTCAGGTAGAGGAGTGATCAGATCGTTTCCGACTTTTTGTGAAAAATTTAAAAACTCAGAAGTCATTTGGGCGCACACCGTATGTTGACCAAGATCTGTTACGGCTGTATGGCAAAAACCATTCCGGAAGTAGCCAGTAATAGGGTCAAAACAACAGCTTGCTAAGGGTTCACCTAAAACATTTAAACGATTGATTTGTGGATCTGGATGAATAGACATAATGGATGAAATATTAGATGACTACCTCTATCATAATCAAAACTTTGGCTTTCTACAGCTTTTATGCAAAAAAACTAACCTTTTTTGATGTAATCATTTAAAATTAGCGCGTTTTTAAAATCATAAAGAGAGCTTTACATGAATTTTCAGCGCATGACTGACCTTAATTTAGCAGGTAAACGTGTCCTTATTCGTGAAGATTTAAACGTTCCTGTTAAAAATGGTGTGATTACCAGCGATGCTCGTTTACGTGCCGCACTTCCAACAATAAAAGCTGCTTTAGAAAAAGGCGCTGCTGTAATGGTATTTTCACATTTAGGTCGTCCTGTGGAAGGTGAGCCAAAGCCTGAACAATCACTTGCACCAGTGGCTGCATATTTAACCGAAGCATTAGGTCAAGAAGTTAAATTATTTACTGATTATTTAGATGGTGTTGAAGTTGAAGCAGGACAAGTTGTTTTGCTTGAAAATGTTCGTTTTAATCCGGGTGAAAAGAAAAATAATCCTGAACTTGCACAAAAATATGCAGCTCTATGTGATGTGTTTGTAATGGATGCTTTTGGTACTGCTCACCGTGCAGAAGCTTCTACAGAAGGTGTAGCACGTTTTGCACCTGTTGCAGCGGCAGGCCCATTATTGGCTGCTGAATTAGATGCACTTGGCCGTGCAATGCAAACACCTGAAAAACCAATGGTGGCAATTGTCGCTGGTTCTAAAGTTTCAACAAAACTTGATGTATTAAATTCATTATCTGGTATTTGTGACCAACTGATTGTGGGCGGTGGTATTGCAAATACTTTCTTGGCCGCTGCTGGTTACAATGTTGGTAAATCTTTATATGAAGCTGACTTGGTTGAAACTGCAAAACAAATTGCTGCTAAAGTAAGTGTTCCACTTCCTACAGATGTAGTTGTAGCTGATGCTTCACAAATTAACTTCGAAGATTTCTTAGGTTCTTTGGCAGCAGCGCAAGCAGTAATTAAGAAAGTTGAAGATGTAACAGCAAATGATATGATTTTGGATGTTGGCCCTGAAACAGCTAAAGCATTTGCAAATATTTTAACAACTTCAAAAACGATTCTTTGGAATGGTCCTGTTGGTGTATTTGAAGTTGATCAATTTGGTGAGGGTACTAAAGCACTTTCTCTTGCAGTTGCACAATCTGATGCATTCTCAATTGCTGGTGGTGGTGATACTTTAGCTGCGATCGATAAATATAATGTAGCTGATCAAATTGGTTATATTTCAACAGGTGGTGGTGCATTCCTTGAATTTGTTGAAGGAAAAACATTGCCAGCAGTTGCCGTTTTACTTGAACGTGCTTAAAAACTGTTATATTGAAATAAGAAGGGATTGAGTTATCAATCCCTTTTTCATTGATAAGTCATTAAATTGTCATATTCCTGAAATAATATAATGAGTACTAAATCACCAATTGTGGAAAATAGTGATGAATTTAAAACTTACCTTTGCTGCTTTGTTAATTGTCCCAATGATGTTGACTGCTTGTGCGAAAAAAGAAGAGGCGGCTCAAGCAGGCCAGGATGCGGCATCTACAGCTGTTGCTGACAAAGTAACTCCGGAACAACAAGCTGCAATCGATGCGCTTGATAAGCCAGTTTTAGATGAAAAGAATACAGATGTGGTTGAAGGTAGTGCATCTAGCGAGACGGCTACTTCAGAAACGCATTAATTTGTTGTTTTTTGTTAAAAATTCCCTGCAAATGCAGGGATTTTTTTTGAAATACTGTGATTTGTTGCTGAATTGAAATAAATGACAAGGTAGAATAAGCCGCACTACCTGGGAGGATATTATGGCACTCATTTCAATGCGCCAGCTCTTGGATCACGCTGCGGAACATAACTACGGCGTACCAGCATTTAACGTAAATAACTTAGAACAAATGCGTGCAATTATGCTTGCCGCAGATGCTACCAATTCACCTGTAATTGTTCAGGCATCTGCTGGAGCTCGCAAATATGCAGGCGCTCCATTCTTACGCCATCTTATTTTGGCTGCAATTGAAGAATGGCCACACATTCCAGTGGTAATGCACCAAGACCATGGTACAAGCCCTGATGTATGCCAACGTTCTATTCAACTTGGTTTTAGCTCAGTGATGATGGACGGTTCATTAGGCGCTGATGGTAAAACTCCTACAACTTACGATTACAACGTAGATGTAACTCGTCAAGTGGTAGCAATGGCTCATGCTTGTGGTGTATCTGTTGAAGGTGAGATCGGTTGCTTAGGTAGCCTTGAAACAGGTATGGCTGGAGAAGAAGACGGTGTGGGTGCAGAAGGTGTACTTGACCATTCTCAGCTTTTAACCTCTGTTGAAGAAGCAAAACAATTCGTTGCTGATACAAATGTTGATGCTTTAGCAATTGCTGTAGGTACTTCACACGGTGCTTATAAATTTACACGTCCACCTACAGGGGATATTTTAGCAATTGACCGTATTAAAGAAATTCATGCGGCCTTGCCAAATACTCACCTTGTAATGCACGGTTCAAGCTCTGTACCACAAGAATGGTTAAAAGTAATTAACGAGTTTGGTGGTAATATTGGTGAGACTTATGGTGTACCAGTTGAGCAGCTTGTAGAAGCGATTAAACATGGTGTACGTAAAATCAATATCGATACTGACTTGCGTTTAGCTTCAACAGGTGCAATTCGTCGTTTCATGGCGGAAAACCCAGCTGAATTTGACCCACGTAAGTATTTCGCTAAAACTGTCGATTCAATGAAACAAATTTGTATCGATCGTTATGAAGCTTTCGGTACAGCTGGCAATGCTGACAAGATTCGTCCAATTTCTTTAGAGAAAATGGTTGATCGTTATAAATAATTCCCGTTAGGGTCTGATTTATAGAAACCGGTTATTCATATAACCGGTTTTTTAATGGCTGGGTTTTGTTTACAAAAAAACCTGTGATCAACACAGGTTTTAACGACAAAAGATTAACTTATTTTTGTAAGTTCTTTTTGTCGAGGCTTGGATCTTTAATTTCTACATAAGCATTTGCACGGACTTCACGTAACCAGCTATCAATTTCAGTGTTAAATTGACGCTCACCTAAAATTTGACGTGCCATACGCTCTTGATATTCATGCGTCATATCTTTTTCGCGTTTGTCTGTCACTTGTAAGATGTGCCAGCCGAATTGAGTTTGGAAAGGTTCACTAATTTCACCTACAGGAATTTCCTGCATTTTTTTATCAAACTCAGGAACCATCATGCCAGGCGTAACCCAACCTAGGCTGCCGCCATCACGTGCTGAACCTGTATCATTTGAATAAGTTGCAGCAAGAGTAGCGAAATCTTCACCCGCTTTTAATCGCTTGTAAATGCTATCAATAATTTGTTTCGCATTTTCAGGGCTTACCACTTCGGAAGGTTGAATAAGAATATGGCGTGTTTGATATTGCGGTACTAATGCTTTCTGTTCATTTTGCTTACGTTCTAAAAGTTTTAGAACATGTACGCCATCGCGTACAGAGATTAAGTCAGTTGTTTGACCATCTTGCAGTGGAGTAATACGAGCAGCAAGTTCAGCCGGTATATCAGAAAGAGGGCGGAATCCCATATCTGCACCTTCAACTTTTACAGTCGCGGTTGAAAGCTTTTTAAGAGCGTTTAAATCATTGCTTTGAGCAAGTTGTGAACGAACTTCTTTTGCTACATTTTGAACTTCTTGAGGGTTGTCTCCGGAAATTCGCATATGAATCACATGAGCTTGATTACCTAAAGCAGCTTGCCCTTGTGGTGACTTTAAGAAGTTGTCTACATCTTGATCACTGATTTTAATGCGAGACATAACTTGCTGTTGACGCAGACGATTAATTGCTAAATCTTCAGCAATACGGCTACGTAAGTTTTCATAAGTTCCAGGTGCAATCGCATCTAATTTTTGTTGAAAGGCTTCTAGGCTTTTGCTACCCGATTGACTTGCAACTTTAAGTACAGCCTCATTTAGACTTTTCTCATCAGGTTTGATGCCATATTTTTTAACTTGTTCAAGTTGTGCTTGACGTAAGATGAGTTGGTCTAATACTTGAAATTGTAAGTATTGTTGAGGTGGAACTTCTTTTTTTTGTGCTTGCAATTCGTGAGCTGCTTCAGCCATTCCTTGTTCAAGGTCACTTTTTAAAATTACGCTATTGTCCACAATTGCCACAACTTCATCAGTAGGTTGGGCAAAACTATGCATTGATGAAGATATTAATACAGCAAGGGTTGTCGCTTTAAAAAACTGTTTAAGATGTTTTGTCTTCATTAACGTTGTGTCCAAGATTGATTAATTTTGTTAAAACCTAAAACGCGATTTTCAAGTAAAGACGCGAGTTTATTGTTTAAACCACCTAAACCTTTGAGTGTAATTTCGGCCATGATCGCGCGCTTTTCACTAACATCTGGAGATTTTGGATCGTCTAGATCGTTATAGTATGAACGGCCATAGACAGAAATGCCCCAGCAACACGATTCATAATTAACACCTAGTAATAATTCACGGGCAACATCATTGTCCATGTCATATTGTACGTGCCCCATAATACGCCAATTGTCTTTAATTGGTTGTATAAACGATGCAACAACTTGGTCGTATGTATCTTGGCGTCCTGGAATATCTTTACGATAGAAATAGCCTAAGTTATATAGATTTCCTTTATCGCCTGTATAGTAAAGTTGAAAATCACGCTGTGCATTATCACCATTTGACATCCATGCCGAGTTGGCAGCAATGGTAAAGTTTTGATTAAGTTGACTTGATAAGCTAACAACAGGACCTGTATTACGTTCAGTATCAATTTCATCTTGTTGTTTCAAGGTGACGCGGCGATCTTCAAAATAATAGCTTTGGCCCACACTTGCGCGTAAACGCTCTAAGCCTACTGTGTCAAAAAGACTATAGCTTACACCTAACGATAAAAAGTTATTGTCTTCAAGGCGGTCATGTCCATAGAAGCGGTAAGGGTTAAATAACTGATCGTAACTAATTGACGCAGTGGTTGAGTCAAAGTTTGGGTAGCCATCTTGATTTTTGTATGGCGCATAGGCATAGAAGGCGCGTGGTGTAAGTGTTTGTAAATATTTGCCCTCACGTTCAAAATTCAATCCAGTGTCCAATGTAAATTGTGGCACAACGACTGATTTGTTTTCAGAACCGCCGTCTAAACCTTGAGAGGCGATACTGTCCTTGTCATAGAAGGTTTGAATAGAACGTACGGAAAGCTCAGGAATTACAAAGGCTGCTGGTGTTCGATAGTTATAACGTGTTGCAAACTGGTTATAAATACGCGTACCGCTACTTTCTTGTGCAGAATCATCGTTAATTGATTTCTTAAAATAAGCAGTATCGTTATTAAATTCGTATTGTAGTCCTAGTGGATTACCAGTGACATAATTTAATAAAAATTGAGGTAAGCGGGCGTATGGTTTATTGACGTCTTTTACTTCTGGGTCAAGGGTCTGGAAATCTTCGACTTTAAGCTGTGCTTTTAAACCCGGAATACCATGTTGATAGTTAAGTTCCCAAGCTCTACGTAAGTTAAGATCTGTTTTAGAGATAGGGCTACTATCTAAATCAGAGAAGTAGTCTTTATCTGATGCGTAGTTATATTCAAGGTTGGTAGACCATTGGTCGTTGATATCCCAATTATGTAAAAAATGGAAATCTTTACGGTCTTTATCATCATATTCTTTATCAGATGGCAAAATGCCGCCCCAAATCTGTCCGGCACCAAACCCATCCGTCAAATATCGGAATTCACCTTGTAACATTGCCCCACGATCTGCTAAGTAACGTGGCGTAATTGTTGCATCGTAATTAGGCGCAAGGTTTAAATAAACAGGAACCGAAAGTTCAATACCACCATCGTTTGAGAAACCAAATTGTGGGTTGAGGATACCTGTAGTACGGCGGTCATCGATCGGGAAGTTAAAGTAGGGAACTGCTAGAACTGGAACATCTTTTACATATAGTTTTGTTCCGCGCGTAACACCGCGCCCAGTTTCTTGGTTCAACTCAATTTTGTTGGCTTGAATTTTCCAACCTGGTTTCTGGCCTGGCGGACAGGTTGTGTAAGTCGCATCATTGAGAACCATTACATTCGGAGAGGTTCTCTCGATCTTCCCAGCATGACCATGGGCATGTTGTTGTTCAGAAATATAAAAACTATTATCTAAATTTCCGGTTTGAGTCTTTAGATTGTAATCAATTTCATCACTTTGAGAGAGTAAGCCGCCTTGAGCTAACTGTACTCGGCCTTGTGCATGTGCAAATGTTTGAGTTTTATCAATGGTGACTTTATCGGCACGAACTGTACGGCCTTCTTGATCTATCACCACGTTTCCTTCCAACACAGAGTCGCCGGCAGGGTTGTAGTGCCCATAATCAGCCGTTACAACTGAAGTAGCCTTATCTGCATCTAACGCTTTAGTTTCAGGATTAATTGGTGTAATCCAAGTTCCTTGGCAGAATGCTGAACTCAAATATTTATTATTGCGCAATTGCGCCTCAGGGGCAGATTTATCAACATAATATTGTTGAAAGAATTCCTGCCCTGGATAGGCTTCCTTAATACTCGCCTTAAGTTGATTATTGTCTATGTTGGAGACAACACCAGCTGACTCAGCATAACTTGATTGTATGGAGCCACTACATAAGAGCGTAAAAATAGCGGTCGCTAAAGGATTAAATTTAAACTGATGCTTCATTGTCTCATTAACCAAGTATGCTAATTCACAATTAATTATTGTCGCATCATAGAGAAAAAGTTTATAAGTGGCTACACTTAACCCTTCAAAAATCTCAGCTTGTTTTAGATTTTATTGCAAATGAATACACAACGTGAACAATTGATACATACATGGCTTACATCTGTTCTTGAAAATGATCAATTTCAGATCGCTTATTTAGCAGGGGATGCAAGCTTTCGACGTTATGCTCGCATCCAGTTACAAAATAAAACGTATATGCTTATGGATGCACCTCCTGAAAAAGAAGACTGTGTTCCGTTTGTGACCATTGACGAGTTTTTTGCAGGGCATGGGGTTCGGGTACCTCAGATCGTTGCAAAAGATTTAAATCAAGGTTTTTTATTGTTAGAAGACTTTGGTGATGTGCTGCTGTCTACATTGTTAAACGATGAAACAGTTGATCAATATTATGAACAGAGTTTTAAACAGCTTATTCATTTGCAATCGATTAATGGGGCTGAACATTTCCCGGCTTATTCTTATGAAAAGCTTTTATCGGAAATGCAGTTGTTAACAGATTGGATGTTACCGTCACTCGATATCCATCCAACAGCTGAGCAAAAGAAAACTATTGATGATACATTTGATTTCTTGGCTCAGGCAGCATTAGCTCAACCGCAAGTTATTGTACATCGTGATTTTCATAGCCGTAATTTAATGAAAATTGCTAATGAAGAAGAATTGGGAGTAATTGACTTCCAAGACGCGGTTATTGGTGCTGATACATATGATTTAATCTCGATTACACGTGATGCATACGTGCAGTGGAATGCTGAGCGTGTTTATCAATGGTTTAAAGTGTTCTATGAGCTTTTACCAGCATCTGCTAAACAAAACCGAAGCTTTGACCAATTTAAACGTGATGCTGATTTAATGGCAATTCAACGCCATATCAAAATTTTAGGTATTTTTGTCCGTTTGTTTGAGCGAGATGGTAAGTCTGGTTATTTGAAGGATTTACCACGAGTCATGTGGTATTTACTTGAAGAGAGCCGTGACTATCATGAGCTTGATGACTTCATGGCGTTTATTCACAGTTCGGTAATGCCTAAATTTATTGAAAAATATGGCCCTTATGAGGTTGCAGCATAATGAAAGCAATGATTTTAGCTGCTGGCTTGGGCAATCGTATGCGTCCACTCACGCTATATACACCAAAGCCTCTGCTTGAGGTAGGTGGTAAGCCACTTATTGTGTGGCATATTGAAAAACTTAAGAAAATTGGTGTGACCGAAATAGTCATCAATTCTGCGTGGTTAGCCGACAAACTCATCAGTAGCTTGGGAGATGGTTCTCAATTTGGTGTGGATATCCGTTGGACACGAGAAGAAGAAGGGCTGGAAACCGCTGGTGGAATTATTAATGCTTTGCCACTGCTTGGAACCGATCCTTTCATTCTGGTGAATGGAGATGTATGGACTACAATGGATTTTGAAGCTCTACGCCATATTAAGTTAAATGATGATTTGGCACATCTTGTATTAGTTGATAATCCTAAACAGCATCCTGATGGCGACTTTACATTATTAAATGGACGCGCTTTTACATTTGATCAAGATGTGAAGGGCGAGAACCTCACTTTTAGTGGTGTATCTGTTATCCATCCTAAGCTTTTTGATGGATTGGAAGCTGGTAAACGTCCGTTAGCCCCATTGTTGAAGCAAGCGATGCACAATCAAAAAATATCTGGTGAAAAGCTTAAAGGTGCATGGGTAGATGTGGGAACGCCTGAGCGTTTAATGGAGCTAGATTTGCAAATTCGTGAAGGCTTCTACGATTAACTGCGTAATCGCTAATCGTTAACTAGTGTTCCACGATGCATAAATGGGTATACTTTGTTTTAAATTTTACTTAGATGTTATCTGTTTATGCATCCGTTTTTTCAAGAGTTACAACAGGGTAGTCAAAAATTAGGTTTATCGCTTAGCGATGAAGCTTTGACATTATTGTTGAAGTATCAAGATGCTTTGGTACTTTGGAACAAAGCTTATAATCTAACAGCGATTCGTGATCCTAAAGAAATGTTAGTAAAGCATTTGTTGGATAGCCTAAGTATTTTGAAAGATTTGCCAGCAGGTCGTTTGCTCGATGTAGGTACAGGTGGTGGCATGCCGGGCATGATCATTGCTTTATGTCAGCCAGAACGCTCTTGTGTATTGCTTGATTCAAATGGTAAGAAAATTCGTTTTTTGAAACAGTTTATTGCTGACCTTAAGCTTAAAAACGTAATAGCTGTGCAAACGCGTGTTGAAAATCAAGATACAATTGATGAACTTGGCCAATTTGATGTAATAACAAGTCGTGCATTTGCATCATTAACAGATTTTGTTGAGGCTGCACGTCCATATTTACATGAGCAGAGTATAATTGCCGCGATGAAAGGACTGATTCCAGTTGAAGAAATGGAAGAGCTTAAGCAGGAATTTTCATGTAAAGTGATTGAACTGCATGTACCGAGACTTGATGAACAACGTCATTTACTTTTACTTCAACGAATTTAAATAAAAAGTATTAGGGTTACCATGGCTCAAATTATTGCGATTGCAAACCAAAAGGGTGGTGTTGGTAAAACAACGACTGCAGTAAATCTTGCAGCGTCACTAGCTGTATTGAAAAAACGTGTGCTACTTGTCGATATAGATTCGCAAGGTAATGCTACGATGGGGTCTGGTATTCAAAAGAATGATCTACTTTACTCAGTTACGGATGTGTTATTGGGTGAAGTGCCAATCGAAACGGCAATTCAAAAAGCTGAGGTTGGATATAAAGTTTTGGGTTCAAACCGTGAACTTTCTGGTGTCGAGCTTGCCATTGCCGAGCAAGAAGGTCGTGAGTTCATTTTAAAGAATGCTTTGAATGAAATTCGGGACTCATTCGATTACATTATTGTTGATTGTGCACCTAGCTTAAGTTTAATTACAGTGAATGCTTTAGCTGCAGTAGATGGCGTAATTATTCCGATGCAATGCGAGTACTATGCATTAGAAGGTTTGGCTGATTTAACCCAAACTATCGATCGTATTCAAAAAGCATTAAATCCTGATTTAGAAATTATTGGTGTTTTACGCACCATGTATGATGCGCGTAATGCCTTAACTCGTGATGTATCTGCTGAGTTAGAGCAATATTTTGGTAAGAAACTCTACGATACTGTGATTCCACGTAATGTTCGTTTGGCTGAAGCTCCAGCGCATGGTTTGCCAGTGATTTATTTTGAAAAAAGTTCGAAAGGTGCAGTTGCATACTTAAATCTTGCGGCTGAGATGTTAAAGAAAAGTAAAGTGAAGAAAGGAAGTAAAGTATGAGCATCAAAAAACGCGGATTGGCGAAAGGTCGTGGTTTAGATGCATTACTTGGTTCAATTCAAAAAGAAAAATTACAACTAGAAGCTCAAGCGCTTGATCATGGTCAGTTAAAGCAAATTGACGTGAAGTTGTTGAAACGAGGTGAATATCAACCACGTCGTTTTATCCATGAGCATGATTTGCAAGAGTTGGCATCCTCTATTGAAAAACATGGGGTAATGCAGCCAATTGTTATTCGTCCTGTAGATGATGAAGCTCATCCTTACGAAATTATTGCAGGTGAGCGTCGTTGGCGCGCAGCTCAAATTGCTGGCTTAACGGAAATCCCTGCAATTGTTCGTGATTTAAATGATCAGGTTGCTATTGCTTTAGCACTTATTGAAAATATTCAACGTCAAGATTTAAACCCGATTGATCAAGCGTTGGCGCTACAACGATTCCATGATGAATTCGGTTTAAGCCATCAAGAAATTGCTGATACAGTCGGTAAAGCAAGAACAACTGTAAGTAATTTATTACGTCTGTTGAGCTTGGCTGATGACATTAAAGAATTTATGCAGCAAGGCCAGCTTGATATGGGGCATGCTCGTGCCATCTTAACTTTAAAGGGCAAAGAACAACTTGAAGTTGCAAAAATTGTAATTGAGAAAGGATTATCTGTTCGTCAGACTGAGCAGTTAGTACGCGATTGGAACGAGCCTAAACAGGAAAAGGAAAAAGCTCCTGTTGCACCAGACATTGAGCAACTAACTCAGAAATTATCAGAACGTTTTGGTGCCAATGTTAAAATTGATCATAACCAGAAAGGTAAAGGTAAGCTTGTTATTCACTATCATTCACTCGATGAGTTAGATGGTATTTTGAATATTTGTTTACCAGATTAATTCTAAGTTAGGTCATATATTTCTAATTTATATTCTTGGGGAAGAAAATATGTGGGAACTTGTGAAAGCGGGCGGCTGGTTAATGCTGCCTTTAATTTTGTGTTCAATTTTAACCGTCGCAATTAGTATTGAGCGTTTTGTACGTTTAAGACGTTCACAAGTTTTACCTAAAGTACTAATGAATGATGGCAGTGCAGATATTTCTGTTGTCATAACAAATTTGGAGCAGGATACTAATGCGCAAAGCACGGCATTGGGCAATATTCTAAAAGCTGGTTTTGAGCATCAGGAACATGGCGAACAATTTGCGCGAGCACAAATGGAAGCTATGGCTTCTCAAGAAATTTCTTATTTAGAAAAAAATATTAACTTCTTAGGGACCTTAAGTGCTATAGCGCCTCTACTAGGGCTGCTTGGAACAGTTGTGGGAATTATTGAGTCTTTTTTGGTTATTGATTTTGGTTCGGCAGGTAGTCCTAGTTTAATGATTCCCGGTATTTCCAAGGCTTTGATCACAACAGCAGTTGGTATGCTCATTGCAATTCCTGCACTTATTTCCTATCGATATTTTCAAAGAGTAGTGCAAGATTATATTGCTGAGTTAGAGCAACAATCTACGCTATTTCATGCCTCATTGTTTTACAAACGTTCTTCAGTCATGCAAGAACATCGCCGCGTTGGTTGATGGGTAGATCGCAATATGAAGTTTAAACGTTCTCAAGTTGAAGACATTCATATCAATTTAACACCTATGATTGACTGTTTATTGTTCATTCTAGTGTTTTTATTGTTATCTACCACTTTTAATCAGCCAAGTCGCATCAATTTAACTTTACCAGATGCACAAGGTGTTCCACCAAAACAGTACGATCATAAAATTGAAGTCGTGGTAGACTCTAGCGGACATTACGCCGTGAATGGTCAGGCGCTATCTACCAAAGATATGGCTGATTTGAGCACTGCAATTAAGCAAATTGCTCAAGAGCGACGTGACTTTATGTTTATCATTGCTGCTGATGCAAAAGCGTCCCACCAGGATGTTATTCGTGTTATGGATGTAGCAGGACAACTCGGTTTTGTTAACATCAATATTAGTACCAAAGTTCCTTCTAGAGGTTTTTCTGAGTGAATCAAGATTTTAAGGTTTATTTGCGTCTCATATCCTATTTAAAACCTTATTGGGGCGTGGCCTTATTAGTTCTTATCGGGTTCGGTATGAACTCAGCAACGGAGGTTTCTGTTGCTAAGCTCATTAAATTTATTATTGATGCAATTCAAAATGCGAGTAGAGCGGATCTGGATTGGTTCCCTTTATTAATCATTTTATTGGTATTCTTCCGTGGCCTTGGCCTATTTATGGGGGGGTACTATACGGCTGTGATCTCGCGTAGTTTGGTTTTTAGTATTCGCCAAGAAGTTTATGCAAAACTTCTAAGACTGCCGGCTCAATATTATCTCGATAACTCTTCGGGTCATATTACTGCCAAAATTATGTATAACGTCGAGCAACTTACAGCTGCTTCATCTGAATCATTAAAAACCATTGTTCGAGATGGCATGATTACGTTGGGGTTGTTAGGTTATTTGTTCTATACCAATTGGCGTTTAACAATTTGTATTATGGTGTTCTTACCTGTAATTGGGATTTTGGTGCGTAAAGCTTCAAAAAGAATGCGCAAACTCTCGATGCAAGTTCAAGACACTATGGGTGATGTTAACCATGTAGTGCAAGAAAGTATTAATGGTAATGCAGTTGTTAAAAGTTTCGCTGGTGAAGAGTCAGAACAAGAGCGTTTCTATAAGTCATCGGAAGAAAACTTAAAACGTGGTTTAAAAATGGTGATTGTGCAAAACCTAAATAGTCCTGTTGTTCAAGTGGTAATGGCTTGTGCAATGGCTCTAATTGTATGGTTAGCATTAAGACCACAAATTTTAGGAAATACAACTGCTGGTGAGTTTGTTGCATATATTACGGCAGCAGGGTTACTTTCAAAGCCTGTTAAAAACTTGACAGATGTGAATGAAAAGTTACAGCGGGGTTTAGCAGCTGCACACTCAGTTTTTGAATTATTAGATTTACCTGAAGAGCAAAATAGTGGTGAACTTAAACCGCAGTTGCAAGGTGCAATTCGTTTTGACCATGTTGTACTTAACTATGCTGACGGTACGCAAGCGATTAAAGACTTTTCTTTAGATATTCGTCCAGGCGAAACTGTTGCATTGGTAGGGCGCTCTGGTGCTGGTAAAACTTCTTTAGTGAACATGTTGGTACGTTTCCAAGAAGTCTCAAGTGGTCAAATTTATTTAGATGATTTGCCAATACGTGATATTGAGCTTTCAAGTTTGCGTACACAAATTGCAATGGTAAATCAGCAAGTTGTTTTGTTTAACCGAACTGTACGTGAGAACATTGCTTATGGTCAGTTACATAATGCAAGTGATGAAGACGTAATAGCTGCAGCAAAGGCTGCTTATGCCCACGACTTTATTATGAACTTACCAAATGGCTACGATACTGTTTTGGGTGCTCAAGGTCTAAATTTATCGGGTGGTCAACGTCAACGTATTGCAATTGCTCGTGCAATTTTGAAAAATGCCCCAATTCTGATTTTGGATGAGGCGACAAGTGCGCTTGATAATGAATCTGAACACTTTATTCAACAAGCATTTGATGAAGCTATGCAAGATCGTACAACGATTGTGATTGCTCACCGTCTATCAACCATTGAAAATGCGGATCGTATTGTTGTGATGGACCGCGGACAAATTGTTGAACAAGGTACTCATCAAGAATTACTTGCTAAGCACGGTGCTTATTATCAATTACATCAGCGTAATTTTGAGGACCAATAAGTATGTCTTTAGCCCAGCTGATCCAAAATGCATGGAATAAGCAATCAAGTTGGTTGATTGTTTTACGTCCTTTGTCTTGCTTGTATCGTGCTGGGTTTTTACTAAATCGTGGTTTTTATAGTTCAGGCTTTAAAAAAGTTTATACCGCACCTGTGCCAGTCATGGTAATTGGCAATATTACGGTGGGGGGAAGTGGAAAAACGCCATTATTAATAGAGCTCGTCAATTATCTAAAGCAGCATAATGTAAAGGTAGGGGTAATTAGTAGAGGCTATGGTGGATCTGGCCCTTTTCCTATGTTGGTAACATCGGCCAGTCAAGCAGCTGAAGCAGGAGATGAACCTGCTTTGATTGTTCAGTCAACTGGCGTACCTATGGCAGTAGGACCCAATAGACAAGCTGCAATCGAGTTATTATTAGCATCGACTAAACTAGATTTAATTATTAGTGATGATGGGTTGCAACATTGGGCATTAGGTCGCCAAATAGAATGGATCGTACTTGATCAAAATCGTGGCCTTGGAAATAGAAAGTTATTACCAGAGGGATATTTACGTGAACCTGTGGAACGTTTAAAAACTAGTACGGTAATTGAGCATACTTTCACACCAACAACTACATTGCATATGCATCTTGATGCAGGGCAGCCTTACTTATTGAATCCTTCTTCGGCAACTGAATTATCATTCAATATTCAAAATAATTACCATGCAGTAGTCGGTATTGGTTTTCCTCAGCGCTTTTACCAAACACTTAAAGGTTTAGGGGTGAAACAATTTCAAGAGCATGCTTTTCGTGATCATCATGATTACAGTATTGATGACCTTCTATTTAATGATGACCAACCTATCATTACAACTGAAAAAGATGCAGTTAAGTTGTTACCATTACTTGAAAAGCATCCAGAATTTAAACGACCTATTTGGGTCGTGCCAGTTAAAGCTGTTTTGTCTACAGAGTGCTATCAGGTTTTAAATCAACAATTGCAAAAGCTTGATATTCAGATATCTTAGGAAGAAAAAATGAAACATATCGTCATTCCAGCACGCTTCTCAAGTTCGCGTTTGCCAGGTAAGCCATTGTTACTTATTCATGATCGCCCTATGATTTTACGAGTGGTGGATCAAGCAAAAAAAGTTGAAGGTTTCGATGACCTATGTGTAGCAACCGACGATGAACGTATCGCTGAAATATGTCGTGCAGAGGGCGTTGATGTTGTTTTAACAAGTGCAGACCATCCATCAGGAACAGATCGTTTAAGTGAAGTTGCTCGTATTAAAGGATGGGATGCTGATGACATTATTGTAAATGTACAAGGCGATGAGCCATTACTGCCAGCCCAGCTTGTTCAGCAAGTTGCAAAGCTTTTGGTTGATAAGCCAAACTGTTCAATGTCTACATTATGTGAGCCTATTCATGCGTTGGATGAATTTCAGCGTGATAGTATCGTAAAAGTAGTCATGTCTAAACAAAATGAAGCATTATATTTTAGTCGTGCAACTATTCCTTATGATCGAGATAGTGCTAAACAAGCTGAACCAACTTTACATAGCCAAGCATTTCGTCATTTAGGTTTATATGCTTATCGTGTGAGCTTATTACAAGAATATGTTACATGGGAAATGGGTAAACTTGAAAAGCTCGAGAGTCTTGAGCAATTGCGTGTTTTAGAAAATGGACACCGTATTGCTATTGCTGTAGCAGAAGCGAATTTACCACCAGGTGTTGACACTCAAGTAGATCTTGATCGTTTAAATAATATGCCTGTTGAGTCTTTTGAGTAAGCGTTAATTTAATGAATCAGAATGTGACTTCTAAGGTTTATCCGTGGCAACAGACAATGTGGGAAACGTTAACAACACGTTTTCCTAATATTGGGCATGGCTTATTATTTTATGGTAAACAAGGTTGTGGTAAACATGCTTTTGCTAAGCATTTCTTAGCGTGGGTACTTTGTTTAAATAAACAACCTCAAGGTGCTTGTGGTGAATGTAGTAGCTGTCAATGGTTAAAATCAGATACGCATCCAAACTATGTTCATATCACGACAGATGAAGAAAATAAAAAACAGAATGCAAAAATTAAAATAGAAAAAATTCGAGATTTATTGCCATTTGTACAACAAACTGGTGAGGGATGGCGTGTTGTTGTTATTGAGCCAGCTGAAGCTTTAAATCTTGCGTCATCAAATGCGCTGCTAAAAACCTTAGAAGAGCCAGGTGAACGCGTCGTTTTAATCTTGTTGGCCGATCATTATTTGAAATTACCGGCAACCATTCGAAGTCGCTTACAGCATTTTGCTTTAGACCGTATTTCATATACAGAAGCCACATCTTATCTAAATGAACATTTAGCGGAAACAGCATCTGTACCACCTGAATTATTGCTAGGCCTTTCTAATGATATGCCTTTGCAAGCAGTTGAAATTGCGACTAGTGATTGGTTTGCTAAAAGACAGTCTTTTTTAGAAGATTGGACTAAAGTTGTAAATCAAAAAAATATGCCTTTATTTTATTCGGCTAAATGGCAAAAAGAACTCAACTTTAGTGATTTTATGATGCTTCTCGAATACTTGTTAGGGGATTTAATTTGTGTCAAGCTCAATCAACCACAGAAAAATATAGATTTACAGTTCGATCAATTGGCGCAAAACTATAATTTAGAAAGTTTATTCAGTCTTTATGAGGAATTACAGCAATCTAAAAGATTGGTTGAACAGAATGTACAAACACAACTCATCATAGATCAACTTTTTATAAAATTAATGAACGTTTAAGGGGAAAACTAATGCAACCACAAATGGGTGGAATTATTCAGGTCAATATTCCAGATAGAGCAACATTACAAGCAAGTTATATGGGATATGTACAAGGTGGGGGCTTGTTTGTACCATCGAAGCAAAAAGTGAAGATGGGTCAGGAAATTTTTATTTTAGCTACGTTACCAGAACAATCACAAAAAATTCCTTTAACTGGTAAAGTAGTTTGGATTTCACATAAGCAAAGTGGATTTAAACCGCAAGGTTTCGCAATTCAATTGAGTGGTGATAAAGGAATTTACTATAAAGCTGAAGCTGAGCGGATTTTAGCTGGTAGTATGTCTTTAGATCGCCCAAGTTATACCATGTAAGCAGATAGGAAAGAACAGTGTTTGTTGATACCCATTGCCATTTAACAATGTTAGATTTAACGCCTTATAACGGTGATTTAGATCTCGCACTTGCTGCTGCGCGAGCAGAAGGTGTTTCTAAGTTTATGGCAATTTCAGTTGACCTTGATGATCATATTGCTTTAGCTGAAATCGCAAAGCGTCATGAAGATGTGGGGTATACGGTAGGCGTACATCCGTGTGAGGATGTTGATACTATGGCTCGAGCAACGACTGAGTATTTGACTGAATTGGCTCAATCAGAAAAGGTATGGGCTTTAGGTGAAACAGGTTTAGACTATTACCACAGCACTGACTTTATTAACGAGCAAAAAGATTGTTTTGCTCGTCATATTCAAGCCTCTAAAAATGTTAAAAAACCAGTAGTTGTTCATACACGTTCAGCAAAACATGATACGGTGGATATTATTCGAGCTGAACAATCTACACATGGTATTTTGCACTGTTTTACTGAGGACTGGGAAACAGCAAAAGCTGTATTGGACTGTGGTTACTATATTTCCTTTTCAGGAATTGTTTCATTTAAAAATGCTCAAGATCTACGAGATGTAGCCAAGCAAGTTCCTTTAGATCGGCTTTTGATTGAGACAGATAGCCCTTATTTGGCTCCAGTACCATATCGTGGTAAAACGAATGAACCAAAATATGTACCTTATGTAGCGAAAGCACTAAGTGAGGTATATGATAAGCCGGTTGAGGAAATTGCAAGAATCACCTCGCAGAATTTTGAAAATTTACTTAAAGCGATTTAACTTATAGAAACTATATAAAGAGAGTAATTGCGTGAAGATGGACCGTCAAGCTCAGTTCCGAGCAAGAGAAGCATTAATATTTCAAGTTGCGGAACAGTTGTTGTTAGAAAATGGCGAAGCCGGAATGACACTTGATGTGCTGGCTGCTGAGCTTGATTTGGCAAAAGGTACTTTGTACAAGCACTTTCAAAGTAAAGATGAATTGTACATGCTGTTAATTATTCGTAATGAGCGCATGTTACTGGAAATGGTTCAAGATACTGAAAAGGCTTTCCCAGAACATTTAGCTTTCTTTATGTTGCATCATTTGCACCATCCAGAAAGAACAGTGCTGTTTCACCAAATTGAAGAAAAGCTTTCAATTACTGCCCAAGGTGTGCACCATCTTTTTAATGAACTTTACCAAGTGAGAAAGCAGCGCTTACGTATTATTATTCGTATGACTGATCATTATTTAGAGTCAATCCAGAGTCATATGACTACACGAGATTACTTAGCTTCAATCTGGTCACTCACTCATGGAGCTGCTGCAATTCTGAATTCAAGCTTTTATCAACGTTATTTGGGTTCAAGAGATACTTTACGAGTAGCCTATATTGACCAGGCATTAGCCTTACCCAAACAAGCAGTTGAGCAGTACGCTTAATAGGTCGATATGAAATCGAATCTACCATTTCAATCACAAAAAGGCTTTACCCTCATAGAAGTGATGGTAGTCATTGTGATTATGACAATTATGACTTCTCTGGTTGTATTAAATATAGGTGGTGTCGACCAAAAAAAAGCAATGCAGGCGAGAGAGTTATTTTTACTCGATTTGCAGAAAATTAATAAAGAATCGCTCGATCAATCACGTGTATTGGCTTTAGAAACTCATGGTGAGAGAGATGTCTCACCATTTTCTTATGAACTTTATGAATATCACGATCAAAGCACTTTACAAGTACAAGATATAAAAAACCGTTGGCAGAAATATACTGAGTTTAAAACACGGCAACTTCCTGCCCATGTTTCTTTTTCAGTACAACCCTTGGATGACCAGAATTATTCTAAAGCTAAAAATACAGATTTGATTGGAGGACAAACGCCTCAACTCATCTGGTTTGGCAATGGAGAAGCTAAAACCGTTAAAATACAATTTTATTTAGAACAAAAACCGATTGGTTCGGAAATACAAATAGATCACTTGGGTAAAATAAATGAAATCTAAAGGCTTTACCCTCTTAGAAGTTATGGTTGCTTTGGCAATCTTTGCAGTCGCAGCTGTCGCTTTAACTAAAGTGGCAATGCAGTACACGCAGTCCACTTCAAATGCAATTTTGCGAACCAAAGCTCAATTTGTAGCAATGAATGAAGTTGCTATGATGGAGATTAATCAAGAATGGTTGCAAGGAACCCAGAGTAAGCAAGTAACTTCCCAAGGTGAAACTTGGCAAATTGATAAGTCAGCTCAATCTACTATTAGCCCGAATGTTCAAAAAATTGATTTACAAGTGAGTTTGTATGATCCGGATAAGGGAAAAGTACAAAATGGCATTACACATATGGTCTTTTTTAATTATCCAGTGAAAGCAAAATAATGATAAAAAATAAATATATTCACATCCGAAGCTTTGCTGCTCGCCTTGCAGCACGATCGAGCAGTGCTCGATTAACTCGTGCCTCAGGATTTACTTTGGTTGAATTGTTAGTCGCGATCGCTATCTTTGCGGTTTTATCTTTATTGGGGTGGAAAATTTTCGATTACTTGCTCAAAGTTCGTGATCGTAATGCCGAACATGAAGTGCATTTATTTGAATTACAAGATGCTTATCAACAAATTCTTCGTGATACTTTGCAGATTATCCCTTTATCCGCAAACCAAGGTGGGCAACTTCATCCAGCTTTAGAAATCGATAATCAAATTTTACGTTTTAGTAAAGCAGGCGTAACGGATCCTTTAAAACAAGGCTTATCACCATTTGAACGAATTGAATATCGTTATGATGCAGATCAAAAAAAACTATATCGTCTTAAATATACAAATTTAAATACTTCGAACAGAGAGCAACCTTTATCGAGTACTTTGTTAAGTCAAGTCGACCAATATCAGATTATGGTTTTGACTCCGCAAGAAGTCACAAAATGGCCCGAGGTTAATATTGATCCAACGAAACCTAATGAGTTAAAAAAACTACCGAAAGGGATAAAAATCCAACTTACAGTCGCTGGTGTAAATTATGAATGGATTTATAGCTTAAATCAGGGTGACTTATCGCTTTCACAGGAAGGTAATTCATAATGGCCGTTAGTTACAAACACCAACAGGGTGTCGCTTTACTGACAATACTTATTATGGTTGCCTTGGCTACAATTTTAGCGGCTTCTATTGCCAAGCATCAAAATAATACTATGGAAAATACAGCCTACTTAATACGCCAAAATCAATCTTTGCTTTATGCAAAAAGTGCAGAAGCCTTTTTTTCAGAATTATTAATTCAAGATGCAAATAATGCAGGTGGAGTAGATCATTTAAAAGAGACATGGGCACAACCTATGCCTCCGTTTCCTATTGAAGATGGTTTGGTATCCGGACGTTTGCTTGATGAGTCTGGTAAATTTAATTTAAATAATCTAACTAATGGGGAAGGCATTGTAAATGAAGATGCTAAAAGTTGGTTTGAACGTTTATTGGTACGTGTGGGATTACCAGCCGAATTAAGCCAAGCTGTGATTGATTGGCAAGATCGAAATGATGAGCCAACTGGGCCAATGGGGGCAGAAAGTAGTTATTATGAAGGTTTGGATCTAGGTTACATGGCTGCGAATACTAAATTCCACCGTATTGAAGAGTTAAAGCTAGTGAGAGGCTTTGATGGAAAAAAATTTGATCTAATTGCTCCATATATTTCTGCTTTACCAGAAAATTCGAAGTTAAATATTAATACTGCTTCGCCATTGGTTTTAGCAAGTATGGATGAAAAATTAGATATAGGAGCTATTGAAAAAGAATTGCAAACACGTCAACAAAATTTAAAGTTCTTCCAAAATATAGATGAATTATGGCAATTGAATGCTTTTTCAGCGGTTGATAGTCAAAAGAAAAATCAAGTAAATAGCCTTATTGATGTTAAATCCAGCTTCTTTCAAGCTCAGATTGAAGTTGTTCTAAATAATAGGAAGCGACAGTTTACTAGTGCTTTAATGAGAAAAGATAAACAAGTATATGTTTATTCAAGAAGCATGGCTCCATTTAACTAAATAAATTTATTGATATTTTTTCTGAGTCTGTAATACTTGAAACTTATTAATAAAAGGGATGAGGTCATACTTCTGTATAGACAGTATTTAAAGTAAAAATCAATATCTTCAAAATTTCTTCACATCTCTTATCATACTTTTTGCTAATTGTTTCTATTTGAAAAGTGGTGCGAAGTTTTTATCTTTTGCTTTATAATAATGTTCTTAGAAGGAATGATCGATTTGGCACATGTTAATTCGTAAGTTATTTAAGTTTGAAAATGCACACGTCGTACGTAACTGTACATCGGATCGTTGTAAGCGATCTATTCATGGGCATAGTTATAAAGTCGAGTTATTACTTAAAGCTTCGAAATTAGATCATGGACAAATGGTATATGATTTTGGGCTGTTAAAAGGCGTAATTAAGGACCTTTTCGATAGCTTTGATCATGCGATTTGTTTCTGGGAAAAAGATGATCCTCAATATATTGATGCTTGTAAGACTTTTAGCGCGCGTTGGATCTCTTTACCAGTTTCGCCATCTGCTGAGCAATTTTCTCGAATCTTCTTCTATTTAGCTCAGCAAGTATTACAATCTACTGTTACCCAAAATGGGGAAGGTGATGTTGAAGTCTATTCAGTGATTGTTCATGAAACCGATACAGGTTATGCCCAAAGTTTTCTTGAAGATATTCAAAATGAACAAATGGGGCTGTTAAACCTTGAGGGAATTATTTTTTCAGAACAAGTCCAATCCGAATGGGCTGATCCAAATATGTATGAAAATTTAAAACAAGGGATTAAGTTTCATAATCCGCATGTTAACTTACAAGTAGAAGTGTAAGTTAACTTCCTTTTGTTTGTAGAAATGAAAATTCATCTAGGATGACATTAATGCAATTAACTGAGCAACAGCAAGACAAACTCAGTAAAGTTCAATTAGAAGAAAGCTGGAAAAGATCATTAATTCCATTTTTACTGAGTCCTTATATGGATAGTTTAAGAGACTTTTTGTTTCAACAAAAACAGGCTCAAAAAATAATATATCCACCAAGTAAACAAATATTTAATGCTTTAAATATTACGCCGTTAGACCATGTGAAAGTCGTTATATTAGGACAAGATCCATATCATGGTCCAAATCAGGCAAATGGCTTAAGTTTCTCCGTTCAAAGAGGGGTTGCATTGCCACCATCTTTACGTAATATTTTTCATGAACTACATACAGATTTGGGTGTGCCGGTTTCTCGTCATGGTGATTTAACCAAATGGGCTGAGCAAGGCGTACTTTTATTAAACAGTGTACTTACTGTAGAAGCAGGGCAACCCACATCACATCAAAAACAAGGTTGGGAAGAGTTTACTGACGCAGTAATTGATGTTTTAAATGAACAACGTGAACACATTGTTTTTATTTTATGGGGTGCTTATGCACAACGTAAAGGACAACGTATAAATAGAGAAAAACACTTGGTTTTAACTGCTGCACATCCATCGCCACTTGCGGCTAATCGTGGTGGTTTCTTTGGATGTAAAGTGTTTTCCAAAACAAATCAATATTTGAAACAACATGGCATTGAGCCCATAGACTGGCAATTGGACGCATGATGAACTCTCCCAATGTAAATAGCTATCATCCGGATTTGGTAGTTGAAGAAGCGAAAAATGGTTGGCGTATTGTACGTTTGAATCGACCTAAATCATTACACGCTTTAGATGAATCAATCGTAACAGCTCTATTACGAGTATTTGAAGACTTCCGTGATGATGAGCAAGTAAAAGCAATTTGGTTGGACTCGACTACACCAAAAGCATTTTGTGCGGGTGGAGATGTACGCAAATTACGTCAGCTGGTAATTAATCAGGAAGTAGAAACCGCAAATAAATTTTTCCAGCAAGAATATGCTTTGGATTTATTGTTACATAACTATGCTAAACCGGTTGTTGTTTGGGGCGAAGGCTATGTAATGGGTGGTGGTTTAGGCTTGTTTATGGCTGCACCTTTCCGTTTGGTTACACCATATTCACGTTTGGCTATGCCTGAAATTAATATTGGTTTATACCCTGATGTTGGAGCAAGCCGTTTCCTTGCTGACCGTGGGCAAATTGGTTTATTTACTGGTTTGACAGGTTCTATTATGACGGCTGCTGGGGCATATAGCATTGGTTGGGCGACGCATATTTGTGAAGCACAACGTGATAATGTTCTACAGAAAGTACTCAATATTAATTGGGCTCACTATCCGGCAGGTGATTTCCGTGCGATCGATGATACTTTAAATAGTTTACATCGCCCGGTTGCCGCAGGGCCATTACAAAATTCGTTAGACGTTATACATAGTGTTTGCCGTGGTTCAAGCTTTGAACAAGACTATCAAGCGATCGTCAGCTTGCGAGATGCAAGCAGTGACTGGTTGCGTCAAGCGAGTGAAAACTTACAAAAGGGCTCACCTAGTACAGCAGCAATTACTTGGTTGTTATGGCAATGGGGTAAACAAGTTCATTCTTGGGATGAAGTTTTTGATTTAGAAGCGCAAATCTCTGAATGGAAAATTCGCCATCCTGACTTTGTGGAAGGTGTTCGCGCACGCTTAGTTGATAAAGATTTATCACCTGAATGGAAAGCATGTGAAGACCTTACATTACGAGGTATTTTGGCCGATGATCCACCGATCACGACGATTGATAGCTGGAATGCATTACTTAGACAATATGGTGTAGTGTCATAATCAATAATGTCTAAATTTAGTGATGAGTATTGGATGCAGCTTGCTTACGAGCAAGCTGAATTAGCAGCCGAGCAGGGGGAAATTCCTGTAGGAGCTGTAATCGTGAGTCAAAATAAGTTAATTGGAGCTGGTTTTAATGCTCCAATTGGTTTATCTGATCCTACAGCTCATGCAGAAATTCAAGCTATTCGTGCGGCTTGTGAGTCATTGAAAAATTATCGTTTACCTGAAGATGCGACTTTGTATGTTACGCTTGAGCCGTGCACAATGTGTGTGGGAGCATTAGTACATGCAAGAATTAAACATGTCGTATTTGGAACAACAGAACCTAAAGCTGGCTCACTCGTGAGTGCACGTCAATTATTAGAAAATGGTTATTACAACCATAAATTTACTTTTGAGCATGGATGTTTACATGAAAAATGTGCTCAACAGTTAAGTCTTTTTTTTAAGCAAAGACGTGAACAAAAGAAACAAGAGAAACAACAAAAAACGTCCTTAAATGATTAAAAAATGTCATGAGGTTATGGCACACTAACGCCGTTTCATTGACATGATTTATTTAAATAAGGAACTTTCATGCGTAATGTAATTACTATACAAAAAGAATTTAATGCTCCTCTTAGTGATGTCTTTAACCTGCTTTCTAAACATGCAGCTTACAACACTGCATTTGCTCCACTACAAGTTGTGCGTGTTAAAGATTCGGCAGATCCTGAAAGACCTGATGGAGTGGGTTCTGTTCGTCGTATGGGGTTTGGCGTGATTAAACCACTTAAAGAAGAAATCACGCATCTCGAAGAAAACAAACGTATTGAATATAAACTGATTGATAATCCTCTAGTGAAACACCATTTAGGTCGAATCGAGTTCTCAGAAATTACCCCTTATATTACTTTGGTTACGTATCGTATCGAATTAACCGCAAAAGCTCCTGTTGTAAGTAAATTAATTCTTGCACAGCTAAAACTAGCGATTACACTAGGCTTTTCGAGATTAGCTAAAGCATTTGCTTCTTCGTGAGAGTTCAATGACAGTTCAAATTATTACTATTGATGGTCCGAGTGGTTCGGGTAAAGGAACATTAGCGGCGAAACTTGCTGCGTATTATCAATTTCATTTACTTGATTCGGGTGCCTTATATCGTTTGTTAGGGTTGTCATTACATAAACATGATTTATTGGAAAAATTAGATAGCCATTTAGATGAGTGTGTTAACTATGCTCGTCAGCTTAATATTAAGTTTGAAACCTCGGCAGAGGGAACATTAGTTTTCCTCGATGGGGAAGATGTAACCCAAACTATCCGTACAGAGCGTGTTGGAGAATACGCATCTAAAGTTGCAGCAATACCAGAGCTCAGACAAGCACTTTTTGAGCGCCAAAGAGCATTTGCACAAACTCCGGGATTAGTTGCAGATGGTCGAGATATGGCAACATCAATTTTCCCGGAAGCTAATGCTAAAATTTATTTGACTGCTTCAGCTGAGTCGCGTGCTGAGCGAAGAGTAAAACAGTTGCAGGGTATGGGGCTAGATGCTAAAATAAACGACATTTTAGCTAATATACAAGCGCGTGACAAAAGAGATATGGAGCGAGAAGTAGCTCCTCTCAAGCCAGCCGCAGACGCTTATATTATTGATAGTTCGGAATTAACGATCGATCAAGTATTTAAGTTGATGGTTGATTACGTCAATAGCCGTACTGTTAGCAACTAAGATTATCAGTTGACGCATAGCTTGATCAGTCTATAAAGACTATGTTGATACTTAACTAAACCGGCCTTGTCTGATCCAAGACCGCTGACTTTATCAGGTATATCATGACCGAATCTTTTGCAGCCCTCTTTGAAGAAAGTGAATTAAACCTCAACGTTGAAAAGGGTGCAGTCATCCAAGGTGTTGTTGTAAACATCGATAGTGACTGGGTTACTGTTGACACTGGCCTTAAATCTGAAGGCATTGTTGACCGTGCTGAATTTTTAAATGAACAACGTGAACTTGAAGTTCAGGTTGGCGATACTGTTGACGTAGTTGTTGAAGCTCTTGACAACGGTATGGGTCAAACAGTTTTATCACGTGAAAAAGCTAAACGTGCTGAAACTTGGACTAAACTTGAAAAAATCTTTGAAGATGGCGAAATCGTTACTGGTGTTATCTCTGGTAAAGTTAAAGGCGGTTTCACTGTTGACATCGGTCCTGTTCGTGCGTTCTTACCTGGCTCATTAGTTGACACTCGTCCTATCCGTGACACAACTCACCTTGAAGGTAAAGAGTTAGAGTTTAAAGTAATCAAGCTTGATGCTAAACGTAACAACGTTGTTGTATCTCGTCGTGCTGTTATGGAAGCTGAATCTTCTGCTGACCGTGAAGCATTACTTGCTCAACTTGAAGAAGGTCAAACAGTTACAGGTACTATCAAAAACCTTACTGATTACGGTGCATTCGTTGATCTTGGCGGTATTGATGGTCTTCTTCATATCACAGATATGGCTTGGAAGCGTATCAAGCACCCTTCAGAAGTTGTTGAAGTTGGTCAAGAAGTTACTGTTAAAGTACTTAAGTTTGACCGTGAACGTAACCGCGTATCTTTAGGCCTTAAACAATTAGGCGAAGATCCATGGTTAGCGATCATGAGCCGTTACCCTAAAGGTTCTATCGTTAAAGCACGTGTTACTAACTTAACTGACTACGGTTGTTTCGCTGAAATCGCTGAAGGCGTTGAAGGTTTAGTACACGTTTCTGAAATGGACCACACTAACAAAAACATCCACCCATCTAAAGTTGTTCAGATCGGTGACGAAGTTGATGTTATGGTTCTTGAAGTTGACGAAGAACGTCGTCGTATCAGCCTTGGTATCAAACAAACTCGTGCTAACCCATGGGAAGAGTTTGCTAAGTCTCATGAGAAAGGCGAAAAAGTTTCAGGTACAATCAAGTCTATCACTGACTTTGGTATCTTCATTGGTTTAAATGGCGGTATTGACGGTCTAGTTCACTTGTCTGATATTTCTTGGAACGAACAAGGCGAAGAAGCTATCCGTCGTTACAAGAAAGGTGACACTGTTGAAGCAGTTATCTTGTCTGTAGACGCTGAAGGTAACCGTATCAGCCTTGGTATCAAGCAATTGAATAGCGATCCGTTCAATGATTTCTTAGCTGCTAACGAACGTGGTGCTTTAGTTAAAGGTACTGTAACTGCAGTTGATGCTCGTGGTGCAACTGTTAAGTTAGCTGACGAAGTAGAAGCTACTCTTAAAGCTTCTGAAATCAACCGTGACCGCGTTGAAGATGCAACTAAATTCTTGGAAGTTGGTCAAGAAGTTGAAGCGAAAATCATCAACGTTGACCGTAAATCTCGTTCTATCAACTTGTCTATCAAAGCGAAAGACGAAGCTGAAGAGAAAGAAGCAGTTGCTAACTTGCGTACAGCATCAGCTTCTCAAGACAATGGTCCTAAGACTATTGGTGACTTGATCAAAGCACAAATGAAGTAATAAGTTAACAAAGTACAGTTTCATGTAACGAAATTGTACTTTTTATACAAATTACTGTAAACGGTAGCGTAGTATTCAACATACTGCGCTACCGTTTTGTATTTAAACAGGTTATTATCAAACGACTTAGAGTAGTAATAAATAACGAGGTCGTAGATGACTACTGAAGCTCTTAATAAGTCTGATTTGATTGAACGCATTGCGCTAAAAAATCCACACTTGGCTGAACCATTGGTGGAAGAAGCGGTTAAGATTATGATTGACCAAATGATCGAAGCTCTTTCGTCTGACAATCGTATTGAAATCCGTGGTTTTGGTAGCTTTGCATTACACCACCGTGAACCTAGAGTTGGTCGTAACCCTAAAACAGGTAAGTCAGTAGATGTTGCAGCGAAGGCTGTTCCACATTTTAAACCAGGTAAAGCACTCCGTGATGCAGTGAATGAATCTGGAAAATAAATAAAACTCATAAGTGGGGTGCCTATGCGTTATATTCTAATTGCATTACTCATTATTGTATTTGGCTATTCTTTAGCACTTGTTTTGCAGAACCCAACAGAACTTCCTGTTGATTTATTATTTACTCAAGTTCCTGCAATGCGTTTAGGTTTATTATTGTTGCTTACCTTAGCGCTTGGAATTGTGGTTGGGCTTTTATTAGGTGTACAAGTTTTCCGAGTTTTCCAAAAAAGCTGGGAAATTAAACGTCTCCGCAAAGATATTGATCATTTGAGAAAAGAACAAATTCAAAGTGCTCAATTGGCGGCAGCAGAAGCAGCTGCAAATGTAAGACATGAAAAAACTGTTGTAGATATTTATCCCCAAGATAAAAACTCTACTCCTTTATAATTTTTGGTACTACTCTTTATCTCGTCATAAAGAGTAGTATTTTCCCTTCTATATTCCTCATTATCCTTCTAGTTTAAAATCACTATTTCCTCATTTAAGAACTTGGTTCAATAGATTTCTTTATTACTGGCTGACTTGTCTATTATAATAGCGCTGATTTTATGTGATGGAAGAAAGTCTCTTGAGTATCATTGTTGCGTTGGACGCTAAAAGCCAATATGACGCTTTAAAAATTGTTGAACAACTTGATCCTACTTTATGTCGCGTAAAAGTAGGTAAAGAGCTTTTTACTCATGAAGGCCCATCTGTTGTAAAAAAACTTCAAGAAGAAAGTTTCGAAGTTTTCCTAGATTTAAAATTCCATGATATTCCAAATACGACGGCTCAAGCTGTATGTGCTGCCGCAGACTTAGGTGTATGGATGGTTAACGTACATGCATCAGGTGGCCGTAAAATGATGGAAACCTGTGTGGAGCGTTTAAAAGCAGGTAATTATCAAACACAATTAATTGCGGTAACAGTTTTAACTTCAATGGGCCGTGAAGATTTAAAAGATATCGGGTTAGATATTGAACCTGTAGAACAAGTTAAAAGATTGGCGAAACTTACTAAAGAAAGTGGTTTAGATGGTGTAGTTTGTTCTGCTCAAGAAGCTAAAATTCTTCGTGAGTTAATCGGACAAGATTTCTCTTTAGTTACTCCGGGAATACGTCCTGAGGGTAGTAATGCAGATGACCAAAAACGTATTGTAACTCCGAAACAGGCAATGCTTGATGGGTCTACACATTTAGTTATTGGTCGTCCGATTACTAAAGCAGAAAATCCAACTGAAATGTTGAAGTCAATTCTTGCTTCAATTGCTTAAAAGTTTAAAAACACAGTAATTAAAAGTGGAGCGAGTAGACTTAAGAGTAAGCCGCTCATCATGGCATGTGGTACATAATGTGTACCACATGACTGTTTTACCATTGCTAATGTTACATCCATTGAGGTAGCGCCAGCACTTGAAATTGCTGGACGTGGAAACCGCCAACCCATGGTATACATGAGTAAAATTGCAACTATCTCTCTAAATAGATCTGTGAGCAAGGCAATCCCACCTAACTCAGCTGAATGTAGTTGTGTAAATAAAATACCTGACATTGAATACCAACCATAGCCTTGGCCCAAAGCTAATATTTCATTAAGTGTAAACTCATGACCAAGTAAGGAATAGTTGAGAAACCCAGCTAAGCACGAGCCTATAAAGGCGGCCAAAGGTACAATAAGAATTTTCCAGCTTAACCATGTGCGATTAAAATGAGTAAAAGCAAGTTCGATTCCGATTAAAAAAATAAAAAGTAATAGTAAATACCAACTATTAAAGGGAATATGTGTATGTAATTGGGTAAGAAGAATTCCTAAAATCACGCCTATTGTTAAAGCTAGAAATGCCTTGGCAATATTTTTTAATGCATTCATAAACAGTTGAAGTGAAATTTTCCCTTTAACACTTTCTTTATCAAAAATTGTATAGGCGAATAAGCAAGTAAAAAAAGAACCAAGAGAAGTGGTTAATGCAATTAATAGAGCAGGTGGAAGTATAGTAGAAGGATTATCAATTTGGTCAAGGGCGAGTGTTAGTTCTAAAGCTACACTGGTTAGTAAAATATAAGAAAAATAAGGCAGGATTTTAAAAATAAAATGCCGAATATTTAGTGAGAGTTTAGGACCTAGAAAATAACCAAATGCTAATACAAGAAAAATTTGAATAATGAGACTAACGGACTGCATATAATAATAGATAGATTGTTATCAACCTATCTATTATGTATTGAACATATTATGCTGCATAGCTCTGTGAGCATTTATTTAATAACAAATAATCTTTAGGATTAACTTTACGAGTGTCTAGCCAATATTTCCATGTATAAGTTGGCCATAAAGAAAAGTTCTTTCCATCGGCAGCTTGATACCAGCTGCTACATCCGCCAGCTTGCCATACAGTACCTTGAAGTTGTGTTTGTATTCTTTCATTGAAGGAATCCTGAACTTCCGGTTTAACTTCTATAGCGTGCTGTCCAGATTTTTCAACTAGATCAATAAGCTGTAAAATATAATTAACTTGTGACTCAATCATAAATATAATCGAATTATGACCTAAAACGGTATTTGGCCCGACCAGTTGAAATAGGTTAGGAAAATTCTTGGTCATAATTCCATAATAACTTTCTGCACCGTTTTTCCAAGCCTGTTTCAATTCAATTTGATTGCGACCAATACATGTAAAATGTTTTAAATAAATACGTGGATCGGTAACAAAACCAGTTCCATAGATTAAACAGTCAATTGGTCTTTCTTTTCCATCCTTTGTAATAATACTGTTCTCTTTAATTTCTTGAATACCCTCGGTCACTAATTCAACATTTTTACGGTTAAAAGTAGGGAAGTATTTATTTGAAATAAGAATGCGTTTACAGCCCATCACAAAGTCTGGTGTAAGTTTCTTGGCTAAACCTTTATCTTTAACTTGGAAACGTATAAATGCCTCAGCTAATTTTTGCCCATATTTCATGATTTGCGGCTGAACTATAGGAACAACGCGAGATTCATTACTCCAATAAAGGCGACTACGATGAATTTGTCGGTAGAGGTTTGATTTTTTAAATAGAGCTTTGCTCAAATTAGAGTATTTACGCTCATCTCGTGGGATAACCCAAGCTGCTGTACGTTGGAATACATATAATTGCTTAACGTCTTTTGCGATTTCTGGAATATATTGAATTGCACTACCACCAGTACCAATGGAAGCAACTGATTTACCTTCTAGACTGTAGTCATGTTCCCATCGGGAAGAGTGAAAAACTTTACCCTTGAACTTTTCAATACCTTGAATATGAGGGATTTGTGGAATATGTAGCGGACCTGATGCAAAAACTACAAATTGTGCTTCGAGAGAAGGTTGGTTTGCAAAATCTAGTGTCCATATATGGCGCACTTCATCATACTGTACATGAGTAACCTCATGGTTAAACTTACAGTAGTTTTTAATTTGATATTGATTGGTTATATCTTGGATATAATCGAAAATTTCAGGAGCTTCTGCATAACGTTTTGACCAGTCAGTTTTAGGTGCAAAAGACAAAGAGTACATATGTGATTGAACATCACACGCAGCTCCTGGATAGCGGTTTTCACGCCAAGTTCCACCGACATCATTAGATTTTTCTAAAATAAAAAAATCTGATTGTTGGCTTTGTAACAGACGAATAGCCATGGCAAGGCCACCGAATCCAGCACCAATAATTGCGATTTTAGTTTTTTGAATAGCATGTTGTTTTGCGTTTAGCATTGGAAACCCTGCATATGCGGTAAAGAGGATTGCAGGCAAGACTAACGTTTTTTAAACAGTTTAAACATGATTGTATCGACGTGAAAATTGATAGATTCGGCAATTAATTTTATCACTTCTTTATAGTAAAACATTTCAGTCTAGGGAAATTGATAAAAGAATGAAACGATCGGCACTTGGTTTAATCTATTTAATTCAAGGAATGCGCAATGCGGGCATTGATGTCGACTCACGTTTGGCAGATATAGGTATTAAAGTAGATTCCTTGGACCCAAGCTCAACAATTCATGACAGTTTGGAATGGGATATACAGCAAATTATTAGTGAGAATGTTGACCCAGAGAAAGGATTATTTATTGGACAACATTACGCATTGGCAGGTTATGGTCCTTTACTCATGTTACTTGTGACCAGTCATGACATACAAACGGCGTTAGAAAAAGGCATACAGTATCAAAAGCTTACTCATTTATTTGGTACTTTGAGCTTACAAGAAACTGAAAAACACATCATTTTGAACTATTTACCGGTCGATTTAAAAACAGAAATCGGTTTACTCCGTGCCCAATGCGAAATTTCGGGTACTTATAAGTTTATTCAGGATATTTATACCATGATGGGCTTAAAAATGCCTGATATGCGTATAGATTTACCATTTCCGAAACCCTCTGATCCAGATACCGTTGCTCAATATTACGCATATTATGGAGATGATCTACATTTTAATTCTACACATGCAGCATTTAGCCTAAGTAAGAATGTGCTGGAAATAAAAATTCCTTCAGCAGATATTATTACTCATCGTATCTATGAGGCTAAATGTATTAAAGAAATAGAAAGATTAAATGAACAAGATCATCAAATACCGCCTATTATTCAATATGTGCAAGATTATTTAGAGCTACAACAAGGAATTATCCCGAGCATGGCGGAAACCGCTTTTGCTTTGAAAATGCCTGAAAGGACATTAAGGCATCAATTGCAGCAGCTTAATACGAGTTATAAACAAATTCGTGAACAGATTATTAAGAATAAGGCGCTTAAACTTATGGAATATAAAGAGTATTCAATAGAAGTTATTGCAGAAGCACTTGGTTATTCTGAACCTGCCGCTTTTAATCATGCATTTAAAAGATGGTTTGGACAGAGTCCTCGGCAATATGGAAAAGAGTTTTACTGAGTGTAACTCTTGATGCTAAAAGCTAATGTGGTCGGACAAAATGTTCGCTATACTCTCTTCAGTTAAAATTGAAATAAAATGATATGTTAAATTTAAAATCTTCTCATAGTACTGCATTTACTCCGTCTTCCCCAGCAGAGCGCTATGCTGAGGCATTGGCTTCAGGCCAGTTTATGGCAGATGAGGCACAAGCACAGGCAGTGCAAGAATTAGATCGTGTATGGAAAGAACTTTTAAATCGTTATAAGGCTTCTAAAAAAGCTTTCCGTCGTTTCCGCCGCCAAACTTCTCCAAAAGGTGTATATATGTGGGGCGGTGTAGGACGTGGCAAAACTTGGCTTATGGACCAATTTTATGAGTCTGTACCATTTCGCCGTAAAACACGTATGCATTTTCATCACTTTATGCAACATGTTCATAAAGAGTTAAATAAACTTTCGGGTCAACGTAATCCACTCGATATCGTAGCTGATCAAATTTATAAAGATGCTGTCGTTATTTGTTTCGATGAGTTTTTTGTCTCGAACGTAACTGATGCAATGATTTTGAGTGACTTATTCCAAAAGTTATTTGTTCGTGGTGTAACGCTCATTGCAACTTCAAACATTGCACCAGACGGTTTATATAAAAACGGGATTCACCGTGATCGTTTTATTCCTACAATTGAAATGGTTAAAAAGAACTGTGTCGTTTTAAATGTAGATGCAGGGGTGGATTACCGTTTACGTGTTTTAAAACAGGCTCAATTGTTTAAATCACCATTAGGTAATGAAGCTCAAAGCTGGATATCAGAGCGTTATACTGCTTTAACTCATACTCAAACAAATTCTCATGAACCGATTGTGATCAATAACCGTGTTGTTGAAACCCTAGGGCATACGGAAGATGTTTTATGGTGTGAGTTTTCTGAACTTTGCTTAAAGCCCCGTAGTCCAGCAGACTTTATTGAAATTGCCAATATTTATAATACGGTTTTAGTTAGTAATGTTCCTCACTTAACAGACTTCTTGTCTGAAGGCACACGTCGTTTTATTTATCTAGTCGATGAATTTTATGATCGTGGAGTCAAACTACTTTTAACCTCTCAAGATAGTATTATTGATATCTATCAAGGCGAGAAATTGGCTTTTGAAATTGAGCGTACTCGTTCACGTTTATTAGAAATGCAGTCAGATGAGTATTTGCATTCTGAACATCGACATATTGATGCGACTAAAACTTCTTAAGAAGTCAGATATGAAGAGCGCTCTAAATTGAGCGCTTTTTTTACAACAAAAAAAGGTAAATTTAGCGAAATAGTACTTTTTCATTGTGCAAAGTTTGATATAACTAAATACGCTTTAGAAAAAACAAGATAGTGAAATTTTTTTGTTTGTTAACAAAAAGTCTAGTTTCAGTATCTTTAAATATTGAATAAATTGTTGGGAATCCTAGTTGGAATTTTAATATTTTCCTATATAGAAAAATTTATCTTTGTCAATAGTTATGCAAGGGAAAATGCTTACTATTTAGGAATGTGATATTAGTATTCAGCTTAATTTAAATCGGTATACTAGGATTCTCTTGGTATAAAAAGTAGCAACTTCAGGAAAGACAATGACTGCACGTATTCAAAAAGGCAAGTTAGCGATTGCTAAAGAACTTTACGATTTTATCGAAAATGAAGCTTTACCAGGTTCTGGTTTAGATAGTGAAACTTACTGGAAGAACTTTGAGCAAGTTGTTGTCGACCTTAGTCCAAAGAATAAAGCATTATTGGCTAAGCGTGATGAATTACAAGCAAAAATTGATGAATGGCACCGCAACAATAAATTTGAATTAGGTGCTTACAAAGCATTTTTAACTGAAATTGGTTATTTATTACCAGAAGTTGAAGACTTCCAAATTACTACTGAAAACGTAGATGAAGAAATTGCATTGTTAGCAGGTCCACAATTAGTAGTACCTGTACGTAATGCACGTTATTGCTTAAATGCAGCAAATGCGCGTTGGGGTTCTTTATATGATGCACTTTACGGCTTCGATGTAATTTCAGAAGAAGGCGGTGCAGAAAAAGGAAAAGGATATAACCCTGTACGTGGTGCGAAAGTTATTGAGTTTGCTAAAAACTTCTTAAATGAAATTTTCCCGCTTGCGCAAGGCTCACATGCTGATGCAACTAAATATGCAATCGAGCAGAATAAACTCGTTGTGACTTTAAAAGATGGTACTAAAACTGGCTTAGCTCATGAAGCTCAGTTTGTGGGTTTCAATGGTGAAGAAGCGAACCCTTCAGAAGTTGTTCTTTTGAGTAATGGCCTACATGTCATTATTGAAATTGATGCGAATAGCCCAATTGGCCAAACTGATTTAGCTGGTGTTAAAGATCTAACACTTGAAGCTGCGGTTACAACAATTCAGGATCTTGAAGACTCTGTAGCAGCTGTTGATGCAGAAGAAAAAGTTGAAGGTTATCGTAACTGGTTAGGTTTGATGAAGGGCACTCTTCAAGAATCTATCGAAAAAAATGGTAAAACAATTGTTCGCGCTTTGAATAAAGACCGTGAAATTAAAAATTTGATCGGCGGCACAACAAAACTACATGGTCGTTCACTTATGTTACTTCGTAACGTAGGCCATTTAATGACGAATCCAGCGATTTTAGTTGATGGTGAAGAAATTTTCGAAGGTATTATGGATGCGTTGGTAACACCATTGTTATCAATTGCTGACATCCGTAGTGAAAACGAAAATAAAAACTCTCGTAAAGGGTCTATGTATATTGTTAAACCAAAAATGCATGGTCCTGAAGAAGTTGCTTTTGCTGTTGAGTTATTTGAGCGTGCTGAGCAAGCCCTAGGATTACCAGCGAAGTCTTTAAAAATCGGTATTATGGATGAAGAACGCCGTACATCTGTAAACCTGAAAAACTGTATTGCTGCTGCTAAAGATCGCACAATCTTTATTAACACTGGGTTCATGGATCGTACTGGTGATGAAATCCATACTTCTATGGAAGCTGCTCCAGTTGTTCGTAAAGAAGCGGTTAAAACACAAAAATGGATTGCTGCATACGAAAACCGTAACGTTGCAATTGGTTTGAAATGTGGTTTACAAGGTAAAGCTCAAATTGGTAAAGGCATGTGGCCAAAACCAGATAGCATGAAAGATATGTTGGCAACTAAAGCTGCTCATCCAAATGCTGGTGCTTCATGTGCTTGGGTTCCATCACCAACTGGTGCTGTACTTCATGCGATGCATTACCATCAAGTAAATGTAAAAGCACGTCAAGATCAGTTAAAAGCTGAAGAAATGTTGTCATTAGATGACTTGTTAACTCCTCCATTTGCAACTGATACAAACTGGTCAGCAGAAGAAATTAATAACGAACTTGAAAATAACTGCCAAGGTATTTTAGGTTACGTTGTTCGTTGGGTGGACTTAGGTGTAGGTTGTTCAAAAGTTCCGGATATTAACAATGTGGGCTTAATGGAAGACCGTGCAACATTACGTATTTCTTCTCAACATGTTGCCAACTGGTTACGTCACGGTATCGTGACTCGTGAACAAGTTGAAGAAGTGCTTAAACGCATGGCAAAAATTGTTGATGAACAAAATGCGAATGATCCATTGTATAAACCAATGGCAGCTAACTTTGAAACTAATATTGCTTTCCAAGCAGCTTCAGATCTTATCTTTAAAGGTTGTGAACAGCCTTCTGGTTATACTGAGCCATTACTACATGCGGCTCGTTTAAAATTAAAAGGTTATACAGGTGACTAATTTTAACCTGTTATAAAAAAAGCCTCTTCGGAGGCTTTTTTATTTTCGGTATATTTTGTGCTTATAGATAAGGCGTGAATTTATAAATAAAGGATTTCAAGTTTGATTAACTTAAAAAATCTTGATCGTGAGAATTGGCTTCTATGCGCAAAATTATTATTAGATGAATCTCAAAAGGACTATGTCGCACCAAATGTATATTCTATTGCTGAGTCTAAAGTCGAGGAACACTTTAAAAAAACGCTAACTGAGAATTCAAGTTAGCGTTGAAGGAAATGGAATTAACTAAAGTTAAAAGCGATATTAATTGCTACTCACAATCCCAATTTTAGTTACACCTAAACGCTGCGCCGTAGCCATGACCATCGCTACATTTTTATATTCAGCCATTTGGTCTGGTTTAAGTTTGATTTGGTCTTGATCTTTTTTGGCGACAACACCTTGAAATAAAGTCTCTAGTGCCTTGCGGTCAGAAACCTGTTGGTTATTCCAAAATACTTTGCCTGCTGCATCAATTCTTACATCAATGATTTCAGATGGCTTTTCATTTGTTGGTGGCGGTGTGCCATTTGGCAAATTAATATTAATCGCATTGTTTGGTGCAGGTATAGTAATAATAAACATAATAATGAGTACCAGCATGACATCAATAAGCGGTGTCATGTTCACCTCTAGCATTACATCGTCATCATTATTTGAGCCAACATTCATACCCATAAAATTCTCCTTAAAATCATTACGGGGAAGCTGGAGGGGTAGTAACAAAGGCAATTTTGCCAATACCAGCTTGTTTGGTCGTACTAATGACCTGATCTATCGCTTCAAAATGGGTAAGCTGATCTCCTCGAATATGTACCTCCGGCTGCGGTCTTTTTTGTGCCACAGCTTGTAATTTTGCTAACAATATTTCTTTATTCGGTACATAACTCTCGTTCCAGAAAATATCGCCTTTCTTATTAACTGAAAGTTGAATATTTTCAGGCGTGGTCGCGTACGGAGTATTTTTTTCTTCTGGTAGTTTCACCGGAACTGTATGTGTAACTACCGGAATAGTAATAAGAAAAATAATAAGTAAAACTAACATGACATCTACGAGAGGTGTCGTGTTAATCGTTCCAATCATTTCGTCATCATCTTCAGAACCAACACTCATACCCATAATGTCTGCTCCTAATTATTTAATGCTGCGATTAATTGAATTGTTGGTATTAATTTCTCCGCTTAATAAAACTGCATGTAGATCTGAACCAAATGAACGAACATTTTCCATCACTGCTTTATTACGACGAGTCAACCAGTTGTAACCCAGTACAGCAGGTACTGCGACCGCAAGACCAATAGCTGTCATAATGAGAGCTTCACCAACTGGGCCTGCAACTTTATCAATAGATGCCTGACCTGAAATCCCGATTGCAGTTAAAGCGTGATAGATTCCCCATACTGTTCCGAAAAGACCTACGAAAGGTGCTGTAGAGCCAACTGTTGCTAAAAAAGCGAGACCGCCGCCTAAATGGTTTTGTACTTTTTCGATGGCACGTTGTATTGAAATGCTCACCCAAGTATTAAAGTCAATGCGTTCAAGTAGAGAGCCGCCGTGTGATTTAGTCGAGTTAATGCCTTTTTCTGCAATAAAACGGTACGCGCTACTTTGTTCTAAACCTTCTGCAGCATTATCAAGCGAAGTTGCCTCCCAGAAATGTTTTTCAGCTTCTTTACCTTGGCGTTTGACTTTACCTTGTTGTAATAATTTAGAGATGATGATGTACCAAGTACCAATCGACATGAGTACTAAAATAAATAAGGTAGACTTAGCGACTAAGTCACCTTCACGCCAAAGGGCTTCTAGACCATATGGATTTTTAACAGTTTCACTTGTTGCTGGCTTTGGTGGTGGAGTTGGAGTACTTGTATTTGAAGTAGCTTCAGTAGTTGCTGTTGCCACAGGAGCATTGTTCGTTTCTTCTGCGAAAACTGAGCTTAATGGAAGTAACGAGCAAGCTGCGATTAAACTTGCAGAAGCGAAATGTACTAGTGGTTGAGTTGATTTTTTCATCATATATCTCCAATATTTTTTAATTTCTTGCTAATTCAATTGTTTATTCAATTACGAATGGATATTCAATTTCATACCAGTCTTGCTGAGGCACGCCATCTTTCATTGCTGGTTTGAACGTACATAAGCTGTAGGCTTTAGTTGCTGCTTTATCTAAAATTTTGCTGCCACTCGATTTTTTTACTTTGGCATCAATGACTTTGCCGGATGTATCAACCAAAACACGTATACGCACCGTTCCTTGCTCTTCGTTCATGAGTGCTTCGCGTGGATATTCCGGTTTTTCACAGCCCGCAGAGCCTTCAGAAACACCACGTGTTACACCAGCGGGTTTAGGTGCTGGTGCAGCAGCTGCCACTGGAGCTGGTGCAGCAACAGGGCTCGGAGAAGGAGTACTAGGTGCAGCAGGAGCCGGAGTAGCGACTTTAGTCGGTTGAGCTACTGGCGTCGTTTTTTGTACTGGTGTTGCTACTTTCTCTACTTCTTTTGGTGGCTCAGGAACCTTGGCAACTTTTTCTACCATTTTTGGTGGCTCAGGTGGTTTTTCCTTTGGTTTCGGCTCTTCCGGCTTTGGTGGAGGAGGTGGCTTAATATCCTGAATAATTTGTAATTCCACAGGTTTTTCTGCTGGTTTTTGAATATTGTTTGCTAAACCTGACATCAGAATATAGGCAACAAGAAGATGCAGAAAAATGACTGCAGCAATACCAATTAGGCGTTTGGCAGATTTATTTTCTATGTCTGTAAAAGTCATGCCCATAGTTACTCCTGAAACTGTAGACAAACAATTTTTAAAATGACTGTTTGGCTAAGAATGAGTATTTGTTCTGCAAACTAACTGTTGTGAGCTACATTTGCAGAACAACCATTTAGAACTTATATGTACCTCGTACAAAGTAAGTACGTCCTAAAGGATCTGCGTAACGTGGGTCATACCCCATTTGGAAGTTATCAATTACATTAGAAGCAGGAGGGTCTTCATCAAAGATATTCTTAATACCTGCTGTAACTTCTAGATTTTTAAAGCCTTTATAAGTGCCTGAAATATTGTATGTTGTATAGTCGCTGACTCTATGGTTTTGGCCGTTAGAGTTTTGATCTTGGTACCCACGAGAGAAGTTTTGTTGTAGGTTTAAAGCCCAGTTTTCATAATTCCAATTTAGGTTTGCAGTATGTTTCCACCGCAGAATAATGGATTGATAGTCTAAGCCGCTATATGACCCTGCAACACCTATCCATTCTCCATCTGGTTCGGCTTGATATTTGTAATCTGTTATATATGTACCATCAATATTGAAACCGAATCGACCTGTAACAGTCATTGGAGAAACCCAACTTAAGCCGACGTCAAAACCAGAAGTTTTAATTCCACCTAAATTTTGTTGGGTTGTAATAATATAATCTAATGAGCCATCAGGATTACGTACAAATTTGTCTGCATATTTCACTGGGTCATTAAAAATAGCAGTTTCTGAAAGTGTAGCAATTTGCTTGTCGACTTCGATATTGAAGTAATCGAGAGTAAAAGCTAAATTTTTAATTGGTTCAAACACTAAGCCAGCGGTAAAAGATTTTGATTCTTCTGGATCTAGAGTTTTATTACCTCCATTTTGTCTGTCGAATTGCATATTACAATCGCGTTCTTTTTTTCCTCCTGGTTGTACAACTCCACCAGGGCAAAGCACAGGATCATTATATGATGCACCTGTATTAGTTATCGAATTTGCACCATTAACTTCCCAAAGTGTTGGTGCTCTGAAACCTGTGCTATAAGTTGTACGGAACATTAACTGTTTAATAGGTTCCCAACGAAGTGCAAATTTCGGATTAAAAGTATCACCAAAATCGTTGTAGTCATCATAACGAGCAGCGATTTGAGCTTCTAAAGTTTTATGAAGGGGGATATGAAATTCGGTAAATACCGATTTAATATTACGATCGCCAGTATTTACTGGCTCATCAGGATCGACACCTGTGCTAGGTGCCACTCGGGCAACATCAGTAACGACTTTTGAAGTCCAATCTTCATAACGATAGCTTGCTCCAACTGCAAAAGCCACGTCTCCAGCTGGTAATTTAAATATAGGTCGGCTTGCCGTGAAATCGACAGTAGTTGTATCTAGGTTAGCTTTTAAGTATTTGCCTTCAACTCCTAACTCATTCCATACATTGGCATCTTCAGGGTTTTGTGGTCCGAATGGGTTTAAAATACCATTGTTTAAAGCTTCTTGTGTTTTATCAAAATTTAAATAGCCACTTACGATAGCATCCGATGCACTACTATGAGCATAGGTAACCCCGGAGTTAATATCCCAACCATGAGTTTCACCCTCGATACCCGCAAATAATCTATGTGATTGGTTAATACTATTACTTACACGATTACCCGATTGTGAACGTAGATACAGAGGGATAGTTCCCGTAGCGCCAGCTAAAGCTGGAGTGATACCTTTACCTGGATAATATTTACTACTAGGATCAAGCGTCAGATCAAAAAAAACATCTGGTGCAACTGAAGTAGTGACTTCACTTCTTGCATATAAATATTCTGCAATCGCGTTAAAATTATCATTTAATTTAAAAGTTGCTCGGCCCATAGCTGAGATGTCTTCTGTTTTAGGAACAATTCCAATCACGGCTTGGCTGTTGTATCGACAAGTTCCATCATCGTTACTATTAAGAGGATTATTACCACAACCAGTGGATGCGTAAGGGTTACCTAAACCTGGGACATTGGCAGGGAATGAACCACTACTGGTTCTATTGACATCTAATTCGGGTAATATTCCTCCACGCCGACTAACTTTACGGTCTTTGGCCATGACATCATCGCCTTTGCGATAGTCTACAACACCAAAAAAGTTATAGCCATTTTCGTCTAAATCACCAAAACCCCCAAAAATGCTGTAGTCTTGCTGCTCGCCGCCTTTTTGTTCTGGTTTTTGATAGCCGGCAGTCAGATTAAGTCCTGTAAACTGCTTTTTAGTAATGAAGTTAATTACCCCGCCAATTGCATCGGTACCATAAATGGAAGAGGCGCCATCTCGTAAAACCTCAATACGGTCTAACATTGCGAGTGGAATAATATTTAAATTGGTAACGCCACTGTCATATGCATTTGCAGCTAATCGACGGCCATTAAGTAAAACAAGTGTCTTATTGGCACCCAAGGCTCTAAGGTTTGCTGCCGAGCCAGCTGTTTTACTTGTACCTACGTTGCTGGCAGTAACAAAATTAGACTGGTTTGCGCTGATCTTTGCCAAAGCCTCTTCAGTTGTTGTTACCCCTTGTTTTAAGATTTCATCAACTTTCACCACGGTAATTGGCGAAGCACTTTGTGCCGCAACCCCTTTAATTGAAGAACCTGTAACGGCAACTTTTACGACTTTTGTTGGTTTTTCATCGGTACTTGATTGTTCCGTTTCTGCTGCTTGTGCCATGGTAAGACACATCATGCTTAAACTAAGGGTGCTTAATTTAAGAATTGTTTTGCCAATCTTGGGGGTTGCCTGAGATCGAACATTGTATTTTTTTTTCATCGTGGACTTGATCCCTTTTTGTTGTCGTTAGCGATATTGCTGGAAAGTTTTTAAGCAAAGCAAGTGCCAACTATATATTTTTCTTTTTTTAGTTTATGCAAAATATTGATAAATATTGATTTTATTATGCTTGAGTATGATGCTTTAGCTTTTTTGATATAAAAATAAATTTTCCATTTGGAAAATTTTTTGATGTTGGCGAAAAGTTTCAAATTTATTTGTATAAAAAATATACATCACTGGACTCTTCACATGCTTATTAAATAAAAATGTATCGTTTTAGAGCCTTTTAATATGTAATGTTATAATATTTATTACTACATAGTTAAATTATATTTTTATTATTAATCAATAGATTGTTTTAAAAGTATCTGTAAGTTAGACATGATCTAATGTGGATCATAATTAATTTTTAATGTATTTTATTTGTGCATTTAAGATGTTATATGATTAACTTATATGAATATAATATTTGGCAGAAAGTTACTTTTATTTATATAGTTCAAACGTTTTTAAGTATCTAATAAAAATATGAATTTTTAATATTTTTAAATATTTTAAGATGGATATTAATAAATGGCATGAAATTCGCTTTATATTCAATGGTTACAAAACACTAGGTATTTGAGTTTATTTTTCCATTTGATCAAATCGAAAGAGCATAAAGGAAAGCAAATTTTAAATCCTAAATAGGCCTATCTGTTGAAAAAGAACTTTTCTTATGCAGATTTAGATGTTACTCAAAAGGATAATATCTTTTAAAAAAACTAATTACGTGGGTATGAACTTGAAATTAAAATTTTTTAAGCTCGCCATTTTAAGTCTGGCTATTACATCAGTTCCTTGTGCTTACGCAATTACGCCAGCGCAACCAAACAAAATTTTGCATGTTGCCTATGAGGCCCCAGATGATGGCTTCGATATGGTTAAAACCACCAATTTCTATAGCGCTAATATTGCTGAGGCAATTTTTGAGCCTTTACTCAAATATGACTATTTAGCACGTCCATTACAGTTAGTTCCCAATACTGTAGAAAGCCTGCCCAAAGTGGAACAAGACGGTAAAGTTTATATATTTAAAATTAAGCCGGGTATCTATTTTACCAATGATCCAGCTTTTAAAGGTAAACGCCGTGAGTTAGTGGCTGAAGACTACGTCTATACAATTAAACGTATTTTAGACCCTAAAAATAGAGCGCCTTCTGTTTCTTTTATTGATGGTAAGTTACAAGGTGCCGATGTGGTTGTAGCTCAAGCAAAGAAAACTGGAAAATTTGATTATGCTGCTCCAATTGCAGGGCTTAAAGCGATTGATCGATATACTCTACAATTTACTCTGACTCGCCAAGACTTTAATTTTCCTTATATTCTTGCCTATATTGCATTTGGTGGTGTTGCTAAAGAGGTTGTTGATTATTACGGTGATCGTATTGGCATGCATCCAGTAGGTACTGGTCCTTATATGTTAAGTAAATATGTACCGAGAAGTAAGGTCGAGTTAGTTGCTAATCCTGATTATCGTGGTTTTGTCTGGAATTTTAAGTCAACAGGAACACCTTGGGATAACCAACTTGTTAAGGAAATGTCTGGAAAGAAAATGCCACAAGTTGGCAAGGTGGTGGTCAGTATTATTGAAGAAGAGCAGTCACGATGGTTAGCTTTTCAGTCTGGACAACTAGACTTTGATAAACTCACAGCGAATGCTGTTCCTCAAGCTTTAGATGGAAATCAGCTTAAAGCTTCTTTTAAGAAGAGAGGAATTAAGCACTATCCAAATAAGGATCCTGAGATTACCTATACTATGATGAATATGCGTGATCCGGTGATTGGTGGTTTTAGCCTAGAAAAAATAGCGCTTCGTAGAGCAATTACTCTGTCATACAATCAAAAAGAAAGCATACAACAAGCTTATAAAAGTCAGGCTGTTAGATCACAAATGTTTATACCTGAAGGTGTAAACGGATATAACCCTAAATATAAAAGTAGCGTAGGATATAATCCGCTGTTAGCAAATAAACTACTTGATTATTATGGTTATAAAAAAGCGGCTGATGGCTACCGGACCTTACCAAATGGCAAACCTTTAATTTTAAAAATCAATACAGAAAATAGCTCAGCATCGGTTATTCATTCAGAACTCTGGAAAAAAAATCTAGATGCGATTGGCATTCGAGCTGACTTTAAGGTAAGTAACTTTGCAGATAACTTAAAAGCCGCTACTCAATGTAAATATATGATCTGGAGCGGTGCATGGATTGCTGACTATCCTGAAGGAGATAATTTTGCACAATTACTATATGGACCAAATGCTGGGCAGGGAAACCATGCTTGTTATCAGTCTAAAACCTATGATGCTCTTTATACTCAGGCCATTCATTTACCACCTCAACAACGGCTCCCATATTACGAAAAACTTAACCGTCAGATAGAAGCTGATAACCCTTGGATTATTCATGTAACACGAATTCGTAATTGGTTGATACAGCCTCAAGTTCAGGGGTTTAAAGCTCACCCAATGATGAATACAAACTGGCAATATCTTGATATTACCCCTATTAAAAAATAATTTTAGATAAAGATCATCATGACCGAAAATTTAAAACAAAAGCTTAAGCACTGTAGTGTCGGCCTATTCTTTGCCGGAATGGCTTTAACGGGTTCTATATCTATTTTTGCGAAAAGCCCAGCCGATCCAAATAAAGTTTTGCGTTATGTATTCCCAACAGCTGAAACAGGCTTCGACCCAGCTTATGTACATGACTTATATTCAGCGCATGTACTCACATCTATATTTGAAACTTTATATACCTATGACTATTTGGCAAGACCAGCAAAATTAATCCCACACGTGGCTACGGCTATGCCAGAAGTGAGTGCAGATGGACTGACTTATACCATTCATATTAAGAAGGGTATTTACTTTACAGCCGACCCAGCGTTTAAAGGTAAACCTAGAGAGTTAACAGCTTACGATTATGCATATTCTTTTAAGCGGTTATTAGACCCGAATTTACGCTCACCCAATAGTTGGTTATTGGAAGATAAAATTGAAGGTATGAATGCTTTAGTCAAAGCAGCCAATAAATCCGGAAAATTTAATTACGATCAAAATGTAAGTGGTTTACAAACACCTGATAAGTACACTTTGGTGATTCGGTTAGTAAAACCAGACTATAACTTTCCTTTATTACTGGCCCATGATCCGACAGGTGCGGTGGCACGCGAAGTCATCGAGAAATATAAAGATAAAGCTGGTTTTGTTATGGGGCATCCGGTAGGAACCGGACCTTATATGCTCAGTAAGTGGATACCTGCCTCACGTATAGTTTTAAAAGCAAATCCTGAATATCGAGGTTTTACCTGGAACTTTAATGCCAGTAGCCCCGGGGATGAAGCAATTGTAAAGCGCCTTAAAGGTAAACAAATGCCTCAAATCGGCACAATTGATATTCAGGTCATGGAAGAAAACCAGTCACGATGGTTAGCATTCCAGCGTGGTGAGGTAGATATCATTCAGCTTGAAGGGCAATTAGTTTCAAAAGCGATTAAAGACGGTAAATTAAGACCCGAGCTTGCAAAAGAAGGTGTGCAATTATCTCGTATTGTTGATCCAGAAATTAGTTATATCTATTGGAATCTCAAAGATCCCGTTGTTGGAGGAATGAGTAAAGAAAAAATTGCCTTACGCCGTGCTATTGCGATGTCCCGTTCAATAGATCAAGAGATTAAATTGGTAAGGAATAGTGATGCAGAACGTCTTCATTTCCCAGTTCCACCTGGTGTAGTGGGATATGACCCACAGTATAGAAGTAGTACACCATATTCAGTAAAAGCAGCCAATCTGCTGTTGGATCGATATCACTACAAAAAAGATGCTTCTGGTTGGCGTACACAACCAAACGGCAAGCCGCTCGTGGTCGAATATAAAGCGCGCAATGACAGTATTGGCCAACAAAGTGCTGAACTTTGGAAGAAAAACTTCGATAGCCTACATATTCGCATGGTGTATAAGCCAATGCTTTTTTCAGACTTACTTCGATCACAAAAACAATGTGAGGGAATGTTTGGTTCTTCTGCATGGATAGCTGATTATCCGGATGGGGATAATTTTATGCAGAATTTTTATGGCCCAAATACTCATATGACTAACTGGTCTTGTGGTTCGATACCAGAGTTTGATGAGTTGTACCGCCAGTCTCAACAAGTGAAGCCAGGCCCAGAAAGAGATGCGTTATATCGAAAAATGACGCGCTTGTTAGAGGTTTATATGCCTGTGCAAATGTCTTATGCACGCTATCGCAATATGTTGGCCCAACCACGAATTATTGGATATAAGAAGCATCCGATTTTACATGCTGAATGGATGTACTTCGATATTGATACAAATACGAAATCTAATCATTAAATGAAAAAAATTGGAGATACGATGAAAAATAATACACTGAAAATGACTACATTATGTATGTTGACCATAGGTATAAGTCAATTTGCATCGGCTGAAGCGACGCGTGCGACATTACCATTACTCAAAGCAGAGCAACTCCCAACATGGTGTGATTCTAATTTAAAAAAAATTCAGCAAGAGATTTCTAGTTTTGAAAAAACGTCTGTTAAAAATGATGCTGCCGCTGCTCCGATATTAGCCAAGTGGGATAAAATTTTTGCTCATCTTGAAGATTTTTCGGGGCCCATAGGTCTATATAGTAACGTCGACCCAGATGCGAAATTACGTAAGGCAGCAGAAGACTGCGAAATCAAAATTAATCAGTTTCATACGGATATATTCCAAAACTCTAAACTGTATAACGTAATTAAAAATACAAAAGCGACTGATCCAATTGACCAGAAATACCGTCAAGATATTCTGGATCAATTTGAAGACACAGGGGTTCAGTTAGAACCAGCAAAACGCGCAAGAATGAAGGCTATTCTGGATGAGTTGACTAAACTTGAACAAGAATATAACCGTAATATTCGTGATAACCCGGAAAAACTTGAATTTACTCCTGAAGAGATGAAAGGCTTACCGGAAAGTTATATTTCGGGGTTAAAGAAAAATACGAAAGGAAATTATCTATTAGGTTTTGAGTATCCGGAGTATCGCCCCTTCATGGAGCTAGCGGATAATGATGATGCCAGAAAAAAATACCAGATTGCCTTTACACGACGTGGGACTGAACAAAATTTAAAACTACTCAAACAGGCAATAGATTTACGTTATGAACTTGCACAGTTATTTGGAAAAGCAAGTTATGCAGATTGGGCTTTAAAAGACCGAATGGCAAAAACACCAGAAGCTGTAAACAAGTTTTTGGCAGAAGTACAAAAAACTGTAGCACCACTTGAACGTAAAGAAGTAGAAGAGCTTCGTGCCTTTAAAGCACAAACTTTAAAAACACCACTAGATAAAACCGAGATAACGCGCTGGAGTGAAGCTTACTGGAGTGAAAAACTTCGTAAGAGTAAATATCAAATTGATCAGGAAAAGCTTCGTGATTATTTTCCAACTTTAGCTGCTCAAAAATGGTTATTTGCCATTTCATCTGATCTTTACGGTATTGATTTTAAACCTGTCAAAGTTAAAGCATGGCAGGATGAAGTTGAATATTACGATGTAGTTGATAAAAAGACAGGAAAACTCCTTGGTGGCTTATATATGGATAAATTCCCTCGTGAAGGGAAATATGGCCATGCAGCAGTTTGGGGAGTATATGGTGGAAGCACTTTAACCAACCGATTACCGATTTCAGTATTGGTGACCAACTTTAACCGTAAAGGTTTAAATAGTGATGAGCTTGAAACTTTTGTACATGAGTTCGGTCATGCTTTACATGGCATCTTATCAAATACCCGCTATACCAGTCAGTCCGGAACTTCTGTAGAGCGTGATTTTGTAGAAGCACCTTCTCAAATGTATGAAGAGTGGGCACGCCGTAAAGAAACCTTATCTAAAGTGGCCGATTATTGTGATCCAGCTTGTCCACGTGTTGACGATGAATTAATTGCCCGTTTAAAAGCAGTACATAATTATGGCCGTGGCTTGCGTTATGCCCGTCAGACGCTTTATGCACAATATGACATGGCACTTCATACGGCAGATGCCTTAAAAGTAAAACCTTTAGAAACTTGGCAAAAAATGGAAGCTGCTACAGCCTTAGGATATGTGCCAACAACTGAATTCCCCGGGCAATTCGGGCATTTAATGGGTGGTTATCAGGCAGGTTATTACGGTTATATGTGGTCTGAGGTTTTAGCGCTAGACATGCTTTCTGCTTATGGTGACAACCTGAACAACCCACAAGTGGGACAACGTTATCGTCAGACGATTTTATCGCAGGGTAGCCAAAAACCGGCAGCTGAATTGGTTAAAGATTTCCTTGGTCGTGATCCTGACAATAAAGCATTCTTTAACGAAATTACCGGACAACGGGTTAAATAAGGAATTATCACTATGCTGGCATATGTTATTCGGCGTTTATGGCAGATGATTCCGACCATGTTGGGAGTAGTGCTGCTTATTTTTATCTTATTTAATTGGGTCGGTGGAGATCCTGCCTATATTTTGGCAGGTAAGATGTCTAACCCTGAGCAGATTGAAAATATCCGTAAACAGTTAGGTGTTGATCAACCTTATTATGTTCAACTTTGGATTTTTATTAAGCAAATTCTTACTTTTGACTATGGCGCAAGTTGGAGCACAGGTGAATCCGTTTCACAAATTATCTTAACCCGATTAGGACCGTCGCTCACACTTTTAATTCCACTCACCATTTTACAAACAGTTATTTCAATTATTTTAGCATTGGCTGTAGCGGCAGTACGTGGCTCTCTAACTGATCGTATGGTCATGATGCTATGTACCATCGGTATGTCGATTAGTATTTTGGTTTACATTATTGTTTTTCAATATGTTCTGGCTTATCAACTGAGCTGGTTCCCAGTACAGGGATGGAGCGATAGTTTTACCGACAATTTATTTAAGTTTTCCTTACTACCAATTCTAATCATGCTGGTGGTGAGTATTGCACCTACTTTACGTTTATATCGTAGCTTTGTGCTTGATGAAGTAAATCAGGATTATGTGAGAACCGCACGTGCTAAAGGTGTAGGGGAAAGCCGAATTTTAAGTGTGCATGTTCTACGTAATGCCTCAATTCCGATTATTACTGATGTGATGTCAAATTTACCGGCATTATTGATAGGTGCATTTTTAATTGAACGCTTTTTTGGTATTCCCGGTATTGGTCGTGAAGTGATTATTGCTGTAGAGCGTAGTGATTTTCCTGTCATCAAAGCCATTACTGTATATATTGCAGCTGCAACCATGATTTTTAATTTGATTGCGGACTTGGTCTACAAAGTGGTTGATCCACGTGTACAGTTGAAGTAGGTGGGTTATGCTGAGTGTTTTATCAAAAAGAAAGTTAGAAACCCAGACCGCTCCTGCTTCAGCGGGGCTATGGCGACTTGCCATGCGTCGCCTTCGGGCCGATAAAATTGCAATGGCATCGCTCATTGTTGTGTTGTTCTATTTGATCGTATTAATACTATCTCTAACGGGTGTGATTGCATCTGATTGGAATAAAGAAGTTGCTGTCAGTTATGCGCCTCCAACATTTATAGGTGCAGATAAGACAACTGAAGCTTTGAAAAGTACAGCCGCTGTAGATGAGGAATTGCCGGAAAATCCAGTCGATCCCTTAAAAGATGTAATTCACCAACTCAAGGCTGAAATCAAACAAGAAAAGAGCTCTGGAAGTGCAATTGATTATTATGGTGTAGTTGATCCATTAGCTGATGATATGAAAGCAATTGATCAGCAACTCGGTGGACATTTACTTGATCAGCAAAGTGAACTAAAAAGTACCCTAATTTTTGGTGCTGACAAATGGGGACAAGACGTCCTTAAAAAAACCATTAAAGGCGCTGAAACTTCAATTATCGTAGGGCTTGTCTCTGCCTTATTGGCAGTCACATTAGGAACGCTTTTAGGGGCAGTTTCAGGTTATTTTGGTGGTTGGGTCGATGATATTCTCAACTGGTTTTATAATATTTTTACTTCCATTCCATATTTATTATTAGTTCTTGCGATTGCTGCTGTACTACAACAAAAGGGTATTTTATCTATTGTTCTGATTTTAGGCTTAACGGGCTGGACAGGTGTCTATCGGTTAATTCGTGCTGAATATATGAAACATACCGCACGCGAATATGTACTTGCAGCTAAAGCGATTGGTGTCGGTCATTTTCGCCGTATGTTTATTCATATTTTTCCTAACGTCAGCCATATTGCATTGGTCCAAATGTCTATTTTGGTGGTTTCTTTTATTAAATCGGAAGTGATTTTGAGTTTCTTAGGGTTCGGTGTGCCAGTAGGTGTAGTGTCTTGGGGCAGTATGTTAAATGAAGCACAAAGTGAACTTCTTTTAGGTAAGTGGTGGCAGCTTGTCGCAGCCTCTGTCGCAATGGCGGTTTTGGTTACGGCATTTTCAATGTTTACTGATGCGCTACGCGATGCATTAGACCCGAAACTAAAATAAGAGGAAATCCAAATGACAGAACAAGAAAAAAAGACCCCATTACTCCACATTGAAAACTTACGTGTAAGCTTTAAAGGTGAAGATAAACAATATATCGAAACTGTGAAAGGAATTTCCTTTGATATTCCGACCAATACGACTGTAGCTTTGGTTGGTGAATCAGGTAGTGGTAAGTCTGTTACTTCTTTAGCAACTATGGGTTTATTACCTGTAGGTCAAAGCAAGATTGATGAAAAAAGTAAGATTATTTTTGAAGGTAAAGACTTGCTTGGCTTATCGCGTACAGAGATGCGAAAAATCTGTGGTAAAGATATCGCCATGATTTTTCAGGAACCGATGTCATCATTAAATCCGGTTTTTACGGTTGGCAATCAAATTGCAGAAGTGTTGTGTTTACATATGGGTATGAGCCGAAAACAGGCTCGGCAACGTGTTTTAGAGTTGCTTAAAGAGGTCGGTATACCTTCACCAGAAACGAAAATTGATGCTTATCCTAACCAGCTTTCGGGTGGACAGCAGCAACGTGTCATGATTGCAATGGCAATTGCTTGTGAGCCCAAACTACTGATTGCCGATGAACCGACTACGGCACTTGATGTCACCATTCAAAAGCAAATTATTGATTTACTTGAATCACTACGTCAGCGCCGTCAAATGTCGATGCTTTTTATTACTCACGATTTGGCTTTGGTTGGTGAAATTGCAGATCAAGTGATTGTGATGCGACATGGTGAAATTAGAGAGCAAGGTACCGCTGAACAAGTTTTGGAACAGCCTAAAGATGTATATACCCGAGCCTTACTTTACTGTCGTCCTCAAATGTCACAAAGACCTTATCGTTTGCCTGTAACCAGTGATTTTATGCGACAAGAAAACAATATATTGGTTGAGCAAAGCTTTGATGTTTCAGAAATTCCTGAACGTAAACGTGGTTTAAATGGCGATGAGCAAATTATTTTAGAAGTAAAAGATCTGAAAAAAAGTTTTTATAGTCGTAAAGGATTGTTTGGCAAAGAAGAATTTCAGGCGGTAAAAGGTGTTTCTTTTAAACTGGCTAAAGGAAAAACGCTTGGTTTGGTAGGAGAGTCGGGCTCCGGTAAAACGACTGTCGGGCTATTACTCATGCGCTTACATCAAGCCTCTGGGGGCAGGCTTTAATTGAAGGTAAAGATATTCTTTCTTTAACTGAAAAAGAGTTTGCCAAATATCAAAGGAAGATCCAAATCATCTTTCAAAATCCATATGCTTCACTAAATCCACGCTTTACGATTGGGCAGATTTTATTAGAACCTATGCAAATTCATGGAATTGGTAAAGATGATGCGGAACGTAAGCAAATTGCGCTTGGTTTACTTGAGAGAGTGAATCTGCCTGAACAAGCTTATTATCGATATCCGCATGAGTTCTCGGGCGGTCAACGCCAACGTATTGCGATTGCGCGCTGCTTAACGCTAAAGCCTGAAATTCTAATTTGTGATGAATCTGTTTCGGCGTTAGATGTTTCAGTTCAGGCACAAGTACTTAATTTATTACAAGACTTACAAGATGAGTTTGGGCTTAGTTATATTTTTATTTCACATGACTTGTCAGTTGTGAAATATATCTCTGATCAGGTTATGGTCATGAATCATGGTGAAGTTGTTGAAATCGCCAACTCGGATGAGCTCTATGCACATCCGCAACATGACTACACCAAACGACTATTGCAGGCCATTCCACAAGGAATTCAGCACGTTTCGTAAGCGTAAAGTTATGTCGTTAAAGGCACTTTCGAGTGCCTTTTTATTTGGTTTATAGAATAAATACTTATAAAATAAGAGATGTAAAAGTACAGTATTTTATTCCTGCTATGTGTGCCAACTTTAAGCCTTTAACTCTTGCCCAATTGCAGCAACTTCAGTTGCCTGTGGTCGGCTTTAGCTATGCCGATGAGGTCTATCCGGGTGGGACAATGCCATTATTATTCAAATCACCGCAAGGTTTTGAATGGCGTGAAGTCATGTTCGGTTTGGTTCCTAAATGGGCAGAAGATACGAATATAGCAAAACATACTTATAACGCCCGTCATGAAACGATTTTCCAAAAACCGAGTTTTCAAGAAGCTGCTCTTAAATGTAAGTTCGGTGTGATACCCGTCACGGAGTTTTATGAGAGTAAATATATAAATGATAAACCTGAGCGGTGGGGCGTACGCCGTAAAGATGGGCAGGCTTTTTTTATCGCAGCAATCTATGAAATTTGCAAAATGAATGAAACGATTGTCCGTTCTGCGAGTATGTTAACCATGGATGCGATTGATCATCCCATGATGAAAGACTTCCATGAACCGGGTGATGTTAAAAGATCAGTCATTGTGATTCCACATGACCGCTTAGATGAATGGTTAAGTTTAGAAACACCAGATATTTCAAGCTTTATTGAAGGTTTTCCTGTTGAGGAATTTGAATGTTTACATGTTCCTAAAGAGAAGATTATAAAACCTACACCTCAATTAAGTATGTTTGAATAACTGCATTGGAGTTAGGTTATTGGCTTAATTTTTAAGTCAATAACCTTTGATATTTAATCAATATTCTTACTTAAAGTTTGTACCTGCTCATCTTGCGCCAGATAAGCCAATTCAATTGGTGAGATTACAAAAGTTGAGTTATCTGAGGTTTGTTTAAAAACAAATCCATATTCAAAAGATTGCGTATTTTTACTTGGTAACCAAAATAAATAAGGACAGCCTGTATAGCTACCATCCCAACCCATTTCTTTAGCTAAGGCCAAAGCTGTATCGGATTTAGCAATAATTTCTTTAAGCGATTCTTTATCTCTTTGGGAGACATCACCATCATCATCTGCAAATGTTTGTAAAAACTCATTTAATGGAGTTAAGTCTTCCCAGTTATTTTCAATTGTTGAGAAGTGATATCCATATAGCATCATATTTAGTCTTCCATTTTGTTATTGTGCTATTGAACATAGCAAGAAATGCGTGAAAAAGAAATGGTTGAATTTACTTTAAGTTGTTTATTTTTCATAAGTTATAGCATATTTTCTATACAAAAATTAACTGAGCTTTCTCTTGAGTAATAAGCGTCTAATCAAGTTAAAATATAAAGATTCAGCTGTTGAAGGAATAATAGTGTTTTTAATAAAAAGTTAAGTCTTTTTGTAAGGATACTAGACTGTTGGTGAATATTGAATTTGTCATAATTCACTTATAATGAAAAGGAAAGTAAATAGAGCTTATTTATGTTTATAACAACAACTCGCCCCAATGATGCTTTAATTGAACAGTTACTACCAATCTTGGAAGAAGCTAGCCAAATCTTATTACAAGAATATCAAAATTATTCGGCTGGATATGAATTTACGATTGAAGAAAAACATGATGATTCACCTGTAACGCAAGCAGATTTAAAGGTAAATCGTTTTTTATTAAAGCATCTTGCAGAAATTACACCTGAGTTACCGGTTTTATCGGAAGAAAGTGACTATAGCGCTCGCCATGCTTGGTCTTCTTGCTGGATGCTAGATCCACTTGATGGTACGAAAGAGTTTATACATGAGCGAGATGAGTTCACGATAAACTTGAGTTTGATTGAAGGGCGTGAAACGATTTTTTCGGTGATTGTTGTGCCATGTGAGCAAGTTGTTTATTTAGGTTATTTAAAAGATTTACCTTTTAAATATAGCTTTAGCCAACAACAATGGTATCAATATCAAAAAACACCTTATTCAACACAAGCACCTGTACAAATCGGTTTAAGTCATAGTAGTAAAAATCCAAAATATCAGAAATTCATTGAACCTATTGAAAAGATTCGTACCGTAATTCGACGTGAAGCAGGTAGCGCTTATAAGTTTTGTATGATGTTAGAAGGAGAAATCGATATTTATCCTAGATTTCATCCGACATCAGAATGGGATACCAGCTCAGGTCAAGGATTATTAGAAAGTATAGGTGGAGGTTTACTCACTCTAACAGGTAAGCCCTTTGAATATAACCAGCGTGATACCGTATTAAATGGGGGCTTTATCGCATTTCGTGATCAGGAAAGCAAAAAAATAGCATTTGAAGCTTTAGCTCAATCAGGTATTTTGGATTGAGAGTTATTGTAGACATGCTATAGTGGCAAAATATTGAGAAAAGATGACAAGATAAAAATGGCACTCGATTTATTGCCTAAAAGCATGTTTGAAGCAATTGATTTATTGCCTGATGCTTCGACCCCTGTAACCCTTTTTACACGTCACTCCTTAAGAGAGTTGGTAGATGGGCAAGGCTTGGCAGGATATGACCTTCAGCTTACACCGCAAGGACGTGAGCTTGCTCAGGAATGGGGTAGCTATTTAATTAAAAATACGGATCGTGTAATTCAACATTGCATTTCTAGCCCAATTCAACGTTGTGTAGACACTGCTGCACTTATGATTGAAGGAGCAGATGGAGTGAGCCCTGAGCCGAATACACATACAATTGAAATAGTTGAACAAGGTTTGTTGGTTGAACCTGGTAGCTTTGTACTGGATATTCAACAGGCGGCGCCTTATTTCCGTAAACAAGGGGCACTTGGTTTTATTAATAGCTTTGTGAACAATGCCTTACCGGGTATGAAACATCCAATTACTGGCGTATTAGATGTGTTAGAGCTGATTTATCAAACTCATCCTAAAACAAAAAGTGGTCTAAGTTTGGCTGTAAGTCACGACACAATTATTGCAGCGATTGTTGCGGTAATTTCAGGCAATAACCAAATACAAAAAGCAGATTGGCCTGCCATGATGGAAGGGCTGTTTGTATGGTTTGAAGGTGATGAATTTCCAAATTGTAAATTAAAGTGGATTTGGAGAGGAAAAACTTACGAGTTAGATGTTTCTGAGTTCCATAAAGTACAGTAAACACAAAAACATAGACAATAAAAAAAGCCCTGTTGGGCTTTTTTTACATGCTTCAATTAGTTAGCTAAAGCTTTAACTTGAGCATTTAAACGGCTCTTATGACGAGCAGCTTTATTTTTGTGGATGATGCCTTTATCAGCCATGCGGTCGATTACAGGAACAGCTTTTTTGTAAGCTTCTGTAGCAACAGCATAATCACCACCAGCGATTGCACTTAAAGTACGTTTGATGTAAGTACGAACCATAGAACGCAAGCTTGCGTTGTGTTTACGCGCTTTAACGTTTTGGCGCGCACGTTTTTTAGCTTGAGCAGAGTTTGCCACTCTTGCACTCCTTGAAAATAAGTTGGTCTGGGCGGGCTGTGGTCAATCCAGTAAACTGGTGCAACCATCACCAGCCCGTAAACAAGTGCCATATTGTGATGAATCAATACCGTGAAGTCAAGCCTTGAGAGCATTTTAAGCGGTTTTAGGGGCTGCTAAAACCGTAAGAAAAGGTTAAATTTGATACAAACTTAAAGAGGGTTGGATAAAAAATGACTATAAGTACGAAAAAAGCAATTGTAGTAGGTGCTACAGGACTCGTTGGTTTAGCGCTTGTTGAACAACTTGAGCACACACCAGAATTTGAGGCCATTACCGTTGTAGTAAGAAAAGAATCACAACTACTTAATACATATAAGAAAGTTACTCAGCTCGTTATAGACGATTTTTTATTGCTCAATGATGAAGATGTGAATGGTCATACTCATGCATTTAGTTGCTTAGGTACAACTTTAAAAATAGCAGGCTCAAAACAACGCTTTTATGCAGTTGATTATGAGATAAATGCTCACTTTGCAGATTTAATCCAAGATAAACATATTCATTTTTTAATTGTTAGTGCACTTGGGGCAAATGCTAATTCGCCAATTTTTTACAATAAAGTAAAAGGAGAATTAGAAAATTATATTCAAAGTTTAGGAATCGAAAAATTATCTATTTTTAGACCTTCTCTATTGATTGGTAAGCGTAGCGATGTGCGTTTTATTGAAGATTTAGGACAAAGTCTATTTAAACTTATTGAAAATAAATGGACTAAGCCTTTCAAATATAAACCTGTTACAGCTGAGCAATTGGCTCATACGATGGTCGTAGCGGCGCTAACGCAAATTGAAGCATTTAAACGATATGATAATCTCAGCATACAACAAACTCGATAAGGGAGAATAAAAGTGTCGACAGTACCATTTGTGACATGTGATTTATTAGATGACAATCCGGAAAAAGATTTGCAAGTGGTCACGCCATCAATGGACGGTAAGTTCTTTAAAAGCTATGGCGCACGTCAAACTTTTGGCGGACAAGTTGTGACTGTAAAGTGTTTTGAAGATAACTCGCGTGTAAAAGAGTTATTGGCTACAGATGGTACAGGGAAGGTATTGGTTGTGGATGGTGGTGCTTCAATGCGCTGTGCACTTATGGGAGATATGATTGCGGAATCGGCAGTTAAAAATAACTGGAATGGTGTGGTTATTTATGGCTGTGTACGTGATGTTGATGCACTTGCAACATTAGATTTAGGTGTACATGCATTGGCTGCAATTCCGCAAAAAAGTAACCGTAAGGGCATTGGTGAAGTAGATATTCCTTTGTATTTTGGTGGAGTCACAATTCAATCTGGTAATTTTATCTATGCAGATAATAATGGAATTGTGATTGCTAAAGAAAAACTAGTCTAGCTCCACAATTAAATAAAGGAATGCATAATGGTGAATCATCAAATTAAAGTACTGCAAGCATTAGCGTCTGCAATTGCTGAAGGTGGTAGAGGTGTTACAGGTACAGCATTTCCTAAACAGCCTGTTAGAGCTCTTAAACTTTATGAATTTGAGGGTTCACCATTTTGTCGCCGCGTTCGTGAAGTGATTACACTTTTAAATTTGGATGTCGAAATTTATCCATGCCCGAAAGGTGGATTGAAATATCGTCCCATCGTTAAAGAAATTGGCGGTAAATTACAGTTTCCTTTTTTTATTGATGAAAATACAGGTGACAAATTATACGAATCACAAGATATTATTCATCATTTATTTAAATACTATGGTAAGACAGGCCAAACTCCTGATAAGTTTTCAAATTATCCAAAAATGCCATATCTGGCGTTTGCCGGAACATTATTAAATGGTGCTCGTGGGGTCTGGATTAATAAAAAAATAGTAAATAGAGCTGCGCCTGAGCATAAACTTGAACTATGGAGCTTTGAAGCAAGTCCGTATTCAAGAGTAGTACGAAGTGTATTAAGTGAGCTTGAGCTACCTTACATTTTACATAGTGTTGCCAAAGAAAGATGGCAAGATATGGGGCCTGCGATTCTTCGGTTAAAACCGGGCAAATATGAACCTTTAAAAGAGGGAAAGCGAGAAAAATTGTTGCCGGTCATGCAAGGTAAAATGCAAGTGCCTTATTTAGTGGACCCAAATACAGGTGTTAAAATGTTTGAATCTGCGGAAATTGTAAAGTACCTAAAAAAACAATATGGCAGTTAAAATATAAATGAGAAAAACACGCTAGAGCGCTAGAGATTGAGATAACTCAGTCTCTTTTAAGAAGCGATAACAATAAGAAATCATACGATAAAAACATGAATATGCTAAATTACTACCTTAAATTACCAAAATAAGGCCTGTTTTATGGAATGTATGAGAATTCAGCCTGTAACGAGTCATCCTGGAGAAAATGCTTTATTTATTGTATTAGGATTAGCTCAAGGTGATTCTGTTGTAGAAAAAGTAAAAGATTTTGCTGGTAAATTCTCTGCGTTAACCAGAAGTTTGTCTAACCGTTATCCTGAAACTAAATTTAATGCCATATTAGGTTTTAGCTCAAACGCGTGGGATATTTTATTTCCACAGCAAGCAAAGCCTCAAGAATTAGAAACATTTCAAGAAATCAAAGGCCCAAAATACACAGCCGTTTCAACACCCGGGGATTTATTCTTTCATATTCGTGCTGATCGACAAGCTTTATGTTATGAGTTAGGAAGTATCATCAATGAACAGTTAGGTAAAGTAACTTACCCAATTGATGAAGTGCATGGTTTTCGTTATTTCGATGGGCGTGCGATTATTGGCTTTGTAGATGGAACAGAAAATCCTGAACCTGTAATTGCTGCACAATGGGCATTAGTGGGTAACGAAGATCCTGACTTTACTGGGGGAAGTTATGCATTTATCCAAAAATATACCCATGATATGGAAAAATGGCGTGCATTAAGCGATGAGGAACAAGAAAAAGTTATCGGGCGTAAAAAGTTCAACGATATTGAGCTTGATGATGACGAGAAGCCTTTAACAGCACATAATGTAGTAAGTAAAGCGCATGATGCAGAAGGCAATGAACTAAAAATTATGCGTGCAAATATGCCTTTTTCGAATCCATCCAAAAATGAATATGGTACTTTTTTTATTGGTTACTCACGTAAATTTAGTACGACACGTCAAATGCTTGAAAATATGTTCTTAGGAAATGAGCAAGGTAATCTTGACCGATTACTTGACTTTAGTACTGCCCAAACAGGAACTCTATTTTTCGTACCGACAGTAGATTTTCTAGATGGCTTGGGTGACGAGTAGGCATTAAAAATAAACTTAGATGGTAGAGGTGAGTAGATTACCTCTACTATATAAATTGAAATTAATATGATGTGATGAGATGTTTAAAAAATTAACCCAACTTTTTCAAGGTTCGAAAGAGACACCAGAACAAATTTATTTACAAGAGAATCAGCTCAGTTTTGATTCAGAGCGTGGTCCAGTTATTAAAGATGTCGTGATTAATGAAAAGTGGTCAGAGCACCTTGAGTATTTTTCAAATCGTAAATTACAGAATTTTGATAACTTACCTAAGCTATTTCAAATTACACCACAAATTAATGAAAAGATTGATTTAGAGATTGCAACACAACGATATGTGGAAAGGTTAGGTAATACACAAGAAAAGTTACTTGAGCTTAAAGCAATCATACAGGTATTAAACCAATATTATGTGATGTTTTTACGAGACAAATAACTTCAAATGATTGTTTAAGAACTATAAAAAAGTATCACAAAGTAGTAGCTTGATTGCAGAAAAATAACTCAATTCACTAAAAACATCATGCTACTATTAACCTCATATCTTTTTAGCTCATAAAAGCCATATACATGTTTCAACAAGAAATCTCTCAATTGAATTTGCAACAGCTCAAGGCCGGTGAAAAGCGTTGGGTGGGGTCATTATTAGGTTCATCAGCAGCTTTATTGCTTAAAGAAATTGCCACTCAGCATTCTTCTTTATTGGTATTAGTTGCTAGAAACAACCAACATGTTGCTCAATTAGAAAGTGAACTTGAGTTTTATGGAGTTAAGCCGACAATTTTTCCGGATTGGGAAATTTTGCCTTATGACCGTTTATCTCCCCATCAAGATATTGTGTCAGAACGTCTTGCTATTTTATCTAATATGCCCCAGCAAGGCGTATTACTGATTTCAGCAAGTACCTTGGCTCAACGGGTTGCGCCTTACTCATGGGTATTAGGAGAACACTTTGATATAAAAGTGGGTCAAAAATTTGATTTAGAACAACAAAAATTAAGGTTAGTTCAGGCGGGCTACCACTTAGTAGATACAGTTTATGACCATGGTGAGTTTGCTGTACGCGGTAGTATTATGGATATTTTTGCATCTGGGCAAGAATCTCCGATCCGCATAGATTTATTTGACGATGAAATTGATTCTTTAAAATTCTTTGACCCTGAAACTCAAAGAACAACAACCACACTAAAAAGTTTTACGGTTTTACCCGCGAAAGAATTCCCTTTAAAAGAAGGACGTTCAGTTTTTAGAGACCGTTATTCTGAGTTTTTTCCTACTGCCAATCCTAAGAAAAATCCAATTTATCAGGACGTTTTAGATGGTATAGCATCGCCTGGCATTGAATTTTATTTACCGCTATTTTTTGATAAAGAACAAATGCAGTCACAAAGTATGTTTACAACATACTTACCAAAGAATTGCATTGTAATTACAACTAATGATATTGACATTGATTTAACGAACTTCTGGAAAGAAGTTATGCGTCGTTATGAAGACCGGCGCCATAATATGGATCAACCTATTCTTGCTCCAGAAGAACTATTTATTTCTCCAAATCATTTGTTAAGTGCTTTAAACCAGTTTCCACGAATGCTTGTAAGCGCAGAAACTATTGAAGAAAAAGCTGGTGCACTTAATCTTAAAACTGAACAACCACCCAAGTTGCCAGTCGATCCGAAAAAAGAAAAACCATTTAGTGCCGTAAAAAAATATATTGATGAAGCAAATCATCCTGTTCTATTGGTTGCGGAAAGTGCAGGACGTCGCGAAAGCTTAAAAGATGCGTTGCGTTCAAGTTTAGGTGAGATTCCGAATGTAGAGAATTTTGAGCAATTCCAAATTAGTCAGTTCGCAATTGCTATTACTAATGCGCCTTTAGATCGTGGTTTACTTTTAACTGATCAATTAACGGTTATTTCAGAAAATCAGCTTTACGAGCACCGAGTTGTACAGCGTCGTCGCAAGCGTCAACAGGAAGTTTCAGAAGAGTTTTTGATTCGAAGCTTAACTGAGCTAAGCATTGGTGCTCCTGTTGTACATATCGATCATGGTGTGGGGCGTTATGCTGGTTTAATTACACTCGCGATTGAAGGACAAGACTATGAGTTCTTACAACTAGATTATGCCGAAGATGCAAAAGTCTATGTTCCAGTAACGAACTTGCATCTAATTAGCCGTTATAGTGGTGGCGACCCGGATTTAGCACCGTTACATAAAATCGGAACTGATGCTTGGAGTAAAGCTAAGCGTAAAGCATTAGAGCAAATTCATGACGTTGCAGCTGAGCTTTTACATATTCAGGCACGTCGTCAGTCAAAACCTGGCTTCGCTTTTGAACTGGATCAGTCGCTCTATATGCAATTTGCAAGCGGTTTTGCGTATGAAGAAACCCTTGATCAGGCTAATGCAATTGAAGCCACACTCTATGATATGCAGCAAGCAAAACCAATGGATAGGTTGGTGTGTGGTGACGTAGGTTTTGGTAAAACCGAAGTGGCCATGCGTGCAGCATTTGTAGCGGTACAAAATGGCAAACAGGTCGCTGTTTTAGTTCCTACGACTTTACTAGCTCAACAACATTATGAGTCTTTTAAAGACCGTTTTGCTGATTGGCCAGTACGTATTGAAGTGCTCTCACGTTTTGGTTCAAACAAAACACATTTGAAAAATATTGAAGACTTGGCAAATGGTAAAGTCGATATTGTGGTAGGTACACATAAGCTTCTACAAGAGAATGTTCAGTTTAAAGATTTAGGCTTAATGGTTGTAGACGAGGAGCATCGCTTTGGTGTGCGTGATAAGGAGCGTATCAAAGCTTTACGTGCCGATGTTGATATGTTGACACTTACAGCAACGCCAATTCCTCGTACGCTTAATATGGCTTTTTCGGGTATGCGTGATTTGTCGATTATTGCGACTCCGCCAGCCCGTCGATTAGCAGTAAAAACCTTTGTGCAAGAGCATACAGATGCTTCAATCAAGGAAGCGATTTTGCGTGAGTTACTTCGTGGTGGACAAGTTTATTTCTTACATAATGAAGTAGAGACCATTGAGCGAGCTGCCGAAAATATTCGTGTGCTTGTACCCGAAGCACGTGTAGCGGTAGCACATGGACAAATGCGTGAACGCGAACTTGAGCAAGTTATGCAGCAGTTCTATCACAAAGAATATAATGTGCTGGTGTGCTCAACCATTATTGAGACAGGTATCGATGTTCCAAATGCAAATACAATTTTAATTGAACGTGCGGATAAACTTGGGTTAGCGCAATTACACCAGTTACGTGGCCGTGTAGGTCGTTCGCATCACCAAGCATATGCGTATTTATTAGTACCTTCGATTAAACACTTAAAAGGTGATGCCGAAAAACGCCTTGATGCGATTCAACGTGCTTCGACATTAGGTGCAGGCTTTATGCTCGCTACGGAAGATTTGGAAATTCGTGGAGCAGGCGAATTGTTAGGCGAACAACAAAGTGGCTCAATGCAGGCGATAGGATATAGCTTGTATATGGAAATGCTTGAGAAAGCGACTAAAGCAATTCAACAAGGTAAAACCCCGAATTTTGATGCTCCATTGTCGTTAACTGCCGAAATTAACTTACATATTCCTGCACTTATTCCAGATGATTATCTGGGGGATGTTCATCAACGTCTATTATTCTATAAACGTATTAGTAATACCGATACACAGGAAAAACTAGATAACATCCGTATGGAGCTTATTGACCGTTTCGGTATTCCACCGCAGTCGGTTAAGCACTTGTTTAGCGTGCATCAAATCCGTTTGAAAGCAGAACATTTAGGTATTACGAAAATTGATATTAATACTCAAGGTGGAAATATTGAGTTTTCACCAGATACGCCAGTTCAGGCCATTAGTATTATTCAGTTAATGCAAAAAAATCCGACCTATTACCGTATGGAAGGCGGACAACGTTTGAAGGTGATGGTGCAGCTTGAAGAGTATGAAAAACGAATTCAATTTATCAATGATTTATTGCAAAAATTGATGAGTGAACTACATGCCTGAGACCTGTTTTTCTAACCAGCGCTAGCTAATTAGGACATTTGTTTTGATGTAATCGGATTTTATGCACTATTTATACCTTGAGATATGAATAAGTGCATAAAATCATTGTTATTTGTAAGCAAACGGGCTACTAATAATATTCACATCAAAACTGATGTGATAGTATTAGCCATTATTGTTTATTGTCATTTATAAAAGATATGTTTAGTTTGCATCCACAACTTGCTCAAGATACTTTTTTTGTAGGCGATTTCCCGCTTTCAACATGTCGTTTAATGAATGATATGCAATTTCCTTGGTTGATTTTAGTACCACGCGTACCAGGAATCACGGAACTATACGAATTGAGTCAAGCTGACCAAGAACAGTTTCTACGTGAGTCAAGCTGGTTATCTAGCCAGTTATCTCGCGTTTTCCGTGCTGATAAAATGAATGTAGCAGCTTTAGGTAATATGGTGCCTCAATTGCATTTCCATCATGTTGTCCGCTATCAAAATGATGTAGCTTGGCCGAAACCTGTATGGGGTACACCAGCGGTGCCATATACAAGTGATGTTTTAGCTCATATGCGTCAGACTCTTATGCTTGCTCTACGTGGCCAAGGTGATATGCCTTTTGATTGGCGCATGGATTAAATCAATGTAATGCCACATATCAATGTGGCAACATTGAAATGTGGAGGATAGGGTGCAATTAGAGAGGTTTATAGATCGGGAACCTAAGCAGTTTGCATATTTTCATCGTTTGATGGGATATTCAATTCTGTCATTAATTTTAGTGATCTATGCCTTTACCTCACCGAATACTAATTATCAAATCTATATTCCTCCTTTTTTTCTTTTTTTACTTTTTGTCAGTTCTAAACTAGAACACTGGTTGCAGTACCAGTTTGATAAGAAAACTCAAAAAAGTGTTTTTTTTGCAATAGATGCGATTGTAGTGGCTGTTACTCTAGCAGGAGTGCACCTTAATCTCGTTCCAACATTTATTGCACTTTTTGCATTGTTTTACTCAGCAATTAATAGTCGTATTTCCTTTGCAGTTATTTGTTTAACGAGTCTGCTTGGGGCGATTATTTTTTATTTAAGTACATTTTTCCTATTTGGTTTTCATCCATATTTCGAAGGCACAAGCCAAGAATTAACAGTAATTACCTTACTTGGTTTGGTAATGTTTATCACTATCGGAAATTATTACCAACACCGCTGGGTTAAAAAAATTAGTCAGCAACGTCAGCATTATTATGACCAGATGACACGTTATATTGCTTTTGCTAATCAGTTAAGTCGCTATGCTCCATTACAATTATGGCAGTCGATTATGCGAGGGGAAGCCGAAGCAAAAATTGAATATAAACGTAAAAAAATGACCGTATTCTTTTCTGATATTCAGGGATTTACTGAACTATCAGAAACTTTAATTCCTGATGACTTAGCTTTCTTGCTGAACGATTATTTAAGTCATATGACTGAAATTGCAAAGCAATATGAAGCGACGGTCGATAAATTTATGGGAGATGCGATTCTCATATTTTTTGGAGATGCGAATTCACAAGGGGTTGAGCAAGATGCCAAATCGTGTGTAGAAATGGCAATTGCTATGCGTCAGCAAATGAAGCTGCTGCGCGAACGATGGAAGAAAATGGGATATTCGGCCTTACATATCCGTATGGGTATTAGTACAGGTTATTGCCACGTAGGGAATTATGGTGCAACCCATCGTATGGCTTATACGATTGTAGGTCGCGACGTAAATTTAGCGGCACGTTTACAGTATGCTGCTGAAATTGATAAAATACTCATTTCTGATGATACTTATCAATTGATCAAAAGTGATTTTCTATGTGCGCCTAAGACCCCAATTTATTTAAAGGGTATTCAAGGGGCAGTAAAAACATGGCAAGTCATGGAAAAATACACAGGAAATAAATCAGATCATCAACAATGGTTTGATTATGAATATAAAGGTTTCCATTTAGTTTTAAATTTAGAAGAAGTACAAAACTACGAATACCCTGAGTTGGTTGAAGTGCTTGAAAAAATGATTCAGCGCATTAAAGTTCAACAAACTTTGGTTAATACTCAAGGTGTTGCTCAGCTTAGACTTGAGGATGAAGTTAAGCCTATAAATATCGATGAAGAACAAGATCAGGTATAAATTTATATAAATAAAAAAAGCTGCCTAAGCAGCTTTTTTTATTATTTATTAGTGATTTTCCGAAGCGTGGTTAATTGTGTATTTCGGAATCTCAATTTCAAGATCTTCATCTACAACTTTCACCTGACATGAAAGACGTGAGTCAGGTTCCAACCCCCAAGCACGGTCTAAAAGATCGGCTTCAACATCATTCATTTCTTCTAAGCTATCAAAGCCTTTACGAACGATCACATGACAAGTTGTGCATGCGCAAGACATATCACAAGCATGTTCAATTTTGATTCCTTTGTTGAGCAAACTTTGGCAAAGATTTGCATTTTGTTCAACCTCAAATTCTGCTCCTTCTGGGCAAAATTGAGCGTGAGGAAGTACTTTAATACGTGGCATATTGATCACCTATACCTTTTAATTTGATTTTGACCAATCATCGAGCTTCGTGCCTTTTAAGGCATGGTCAATATGTCGATTCATCCGTAGTGCTGCAAAAGCATCACTATGTACTTTAAGTTGTTGAACTGCTTGCTCAATTGCTTGAATATCACTGCCTTCAAGCTGAGCTTTTAATGATTCCTTAGCAGAGTTGAGTGCTTCAAGTTGCTTTTCATCAAGTAAATCTGCATCTACTTTTAATGCTTGCTCAAGAGCCTCAAGCTCACGTTCTGCTTCAACTTTAGTTTCTTTTAAATGACGAAGATTTTTGTCCTCTTCGGCATGTTGGAAACCTTCAATTAATAAGCGTTCCGTATCTGCCTCAGATAAACCATAAGATGGTTTGATATCGATATGAGCTTGCACGCCAGAAGTTGCTTCACGAGCAGAAACGGTGAGTAAGCCATCTGCATCAACTTGGAAAGTGACTTCAATACGAGCTTGGCCTGCAGTCATTGGTGGAATGCCATGAAGTACAAATCTACCTAATGAACGGCAATGTTCAACTAAATCACGTTCGCCCTGAACTACATGAATTAACATAGCAGTTTGACCATCTTGATAAGTGGTGAACTCTTGACGACGTGCAACAGGAATAGCTGTATTACGAGATATCAGGCGCTCAACGAGTCCTCCCATTGTCTCTAGACCCAGAGAAAGAGGGGTTACATCTAAAAGAAGAGAACCATCTTGGCTATTACCGATTAACTGGTTGGCTGTAATAGAAGCGCCAATTGCCACCACTTCATCTGGGTTGATCGTGCAAAGAGGTTCTTGGGCAAAAACTTCCCGTACTGCTTTTTGGACAGCATAAGAGCGAGTAGAACCACCTACCAAAACAACATTTTGAATATCGGTTAACTCGAGTTTTGCATCACGCAGTACACGTTTACAAACACTAATCGTTTTGTCTAATGCTACTTGAATAATGCTTTCAAATGTAGGGCGATCTAGTGTGAGAGTTGCTTCGAGTAACTTTAATTCAACTGAATCTTGAGTTGATAATTGTTCTTTAGCTTGACGTGCTGCCACAATAAATACGGCATAATCTTCATCGCTTAATACATCAATATTAAGCTGTTTTTTAGCCCATTTTACGATTAGACGGTCTAAGTCATCACCACCTAAAGCAGTGTGACCACCAGTCGCTAAAACTTCGAATACGCCTTGTGAAAAACGTAAGATAGATACGTCAAAAGTACCGCCACCCAAGTCATAAATTACATAATTACGGTCGGTCGCTAAATTACTTTCTTGATCTAATCCATAAGCTACAGCGGCAGCTGTAGGCTCATTTAATAAACGTAATACATTTAAACCTGCAAGTTGAGCTGCATCGCGAGTTGCTTGACGCTGAGCTTCATCGAAATATGCAGGAACGGTAATTACTGCTCCATTAACAGGATTTTGTAAGCTGTCTTCAGCGCGAGCTTTTAATTGTTTTAAAATTTCAGCTGAGATTTCTACTGGTGTTTTGCGTCCAGCACGAGTTTCAAAAGCAGGCATTTCATTTTCTGAGCCTACTAACTCATAAGGGTGTTGAAATTTAATATCTGCCTTTGAACGGCCCATAAATCGTTTAACAGAAACAATTGTATTTTTTGGATCTGCAATGATAAACGGTTTAGCTTCTTCACCATAATGAGTTGTATTGTCCCCATAATGAACGATAGAAGGAAGTAATCTTCTATTTTGAACATCATTGAGTACTTTAGGTTTGCCTGATAACACTGTCGCAACTAATGAGTGTGTTGTTCCTAGGTCAATACCAATCGCAATGCGATGTTGGTGTGGGGCACTGGATTGACCCGGTTCAGCAATTTGCAAAAGTGCCATGAGTTAAATCCCTTGAAAATAAAGTAGAGAAAGCAAAATTAAAAATCGTCGTCTAAATCAAAACTGTCTTCATCATCTAACAGTTGATCTTCTGCTTTATCAATATCGTTTAAAACACGTTGAAAGAAACGTAACTTACGTACGGTATCGCGTGCTTCTGCCCAATCTTCTTCACTGTAATCAATTTTGAATTCACGGACCAAACCATCAATCCATTGTTGTACTTCTAATCTTAAAGTACGTAAATGTTCAGATGATGTCGCTTCATCAAGTTGTTCACGAAGTTCTAAAGCGGATTGTAGAAATTCGAAATCACTAATAGATTGATCAAGATGATGATCTTGCTTTTTAAGAGCTAAAAGATAAGCAGCGCGGCTATCAACTTGAGAAAGCGTTTTAAAAGCTTGATTGATTTCACTTGATTTGATCAATGCTTGATCTTTATCTGCGGCTTTATCTGGATGATATTGTTGTTGCAAACTTAAGAAATTTGATTTCAAGCTTGCCAAATCGATATCGAGTGCCACAGGTAAATTGAACAACTCAAAATGATTCATTAGAAATGAGGTCCACATTAATTAAATACATTAAAACAGTGCTGTTAAAAGGCACTGTTTTAATGAGAAAAAGGAAAGGAGAGAATTAAACAGTGAATGACTCACCACAACCACATTCACCCTTTTTATTAGGATTGTTAAATTCGAACCCTTCATTAAGGCCATTTTTAACATAGTCCATTTCTAAGCCGTCTAAGTAAACTAAGCTTTTAGGATCTACAAAAACCTTAACGCCGAATTGTTCGAAAATTTGATCATGTTCATCGATATCATCTACAAATTCGAGAACATAAGCCAACCCAGAACAACCAGAAGTTTTCACACCAACGCGAATGCCTTCACCCTTACCTCGGTTTTTAAGGTAATTGCTAATATGAGTCGCAGCATTTTCAGTTAAATGAATCATGAAAACTCCAACGTTTATAATGGTAACAAATTAAGCTTTTGATTTTTTACTACGATAATCTTCAATCGCAGCTTTAATTGCATCTTCAGCTAATACAGAACAGTGAACTTTTACTGGCGGAAGAGCTAGCTCAGTTGCAATATCAATATTTTTGATTGCTTGAGCTTCATCAAGAGTCTTGCCTTTTAACCATTCTGTTACAAGTGAACTTGATGCAATTGCAGAACCGCAACCATAAGTCTTGAAACGTGCTTCTTCGATTACACCGTTGTCATTTACTTGAATCTGTAAACGCATTACGTCGCCACATGCAGGTGCACCCACCATACCTGTACCAACATTTTCAGAGTTTTTGTCTAAAACACCAACATTACGTGGGTTTTCGTAATGATCAATTACCTTTTCGCTATAAGCCATTTCGCTTCTCCAAACCTCGGGGTCAGCCTAATATTAATATGAGGGTTAAAACACTAATTTCAATAATTAGTGTTCTGCCCATTCAACTGTAGAAAGATCGATACCTTCTTTGTACATATCCCAAAGCGGAGAAAGTTCACGTAATTTCTCAACAGCGGCTTTGGTAATTGTAAGCACGTGGTCAATATCTTCTTCAGTCGTGTATTTACCAAAACTAAAGCGAATTGAGCTGTGTGCTAGCTCATCAGATAAACCTAATGCGCGAAGAACATATGAAGGCTCTAAAGTAGCAGAAGTACAAGCAGAACCACTTGATACAGCAGCGTCTTTAAGCGACATCATTAAAGATTCACCTTCAACAAAGTTGAAGCTGACGTTTAAATAGTTAGCAACGTTTTGAGTTGGGTGGCCATTTAAGAATACTTGTTCAAGGTCTTGTAAACCGTTCCAAAGTTTGTCACGAAGTTTACGAATACGTTCTTGTTCTGCATGCATTGTTTTGCCTGCAAGTTCAAAAGCTTCACCCATACCAACAATTTGGTGAGTCGCTAAAGTACCAGAACGCATACCACGTTCATGTCCACCGCCATGAATTTGTGCTTTTAGACGAACACGTGGGCTACGACGTACATATAATGCGCCGATGCCTTTTGGACCATAAATTTTATGAGCAGAGAAACTCATTAGGTCAATTTTCATAGTAGATAAGTCGATATCGACTTTACCAGCTGCTTGTGCTGCATCTACATGGAAAAACGTTTTATTTGCACGTGTTAATTCACCGATCGCTGCTACATCTGTAACTGTACCAATTTCATTGTTTACCATCATAAGAGAAACAAGAATAGTATCTGGGCGAAGGGCAGCCTTAACCATTTCAGGAGTAATTAAACCTGTTTGTGGTTCTGGCTCTAAATAAGTGATTTCAAAACCTTGTTCTTCCAATTCACGGCAAGGATCTAGAACAGCTTTATGTTCAATTTTACTTGTAATGATATGTTTGCCTTTAGATGCATAGAATTGAGCAACACCTTTTAGAGCAAGGTTGTCTGATTCAGTTGCACCAGAAGTCCAAACGATTTCACGTGGGTCAGCTTTAATTAAGTTTGCGACTTGCTCACGTGCATATTCAACTTTTTCTTCTGCCTGCCAGCCATAAGCGTGGGAACGAGATGCAGCATTACCAAAGGTACCGTCGAAAGTTAAACACTCCATCATACGTTCTGCAACTTGCGGATCTACTGGAGTGGTTGCTGCGTAATCAAGATAAATTGGACGTTTCATATCAAATACCTGTACCCGATAAAAGAGCTGAATCTGTGCCAGTTACATTTTGGCGTAATGCAACAGTTTGAACGTTGTCTCGGCTAATGAGGTTGGCAAGAGTGATTTTAGCTAAATAGTCGGCAATATGATGAGAGAGTTCTTGCCATAAATCGTGAGTAAGACACATTGCACCATTTTGGCAGTTGCCTTTATGGTCACAACGCGTTGCATCAACGGTTTCATTTACGGCTTCAATGATTTCTAACACAGTAATTTCATCAGCGTTTCGAGCCAAATGGTAACCACCATTTGCACCGCGAACACTAGAAACTAACCCATGACGCTTAAGTTTTGCGAACAACTGCTCTAAATAAGCAACTGAAATAGATTGACGTGCGGCAATTTCGGCGAGCGTGATCGTTTGTTCAGTTGGCTGCAAAGCTAAATCAAGTAGAGCAGTCACTGCGTAGCGACCGCGAGTTGTAAGGCGCATGATTCGATACACATGTTAAGACTAGATAATAGGATTTTATGAATCCCGACTAAAATAGTCAAGTTTTTTTATTTTTAATTCAAGTGCAGGATCAAATTAGAAAAAATAAGTTAAGCTACCCACAAATTATATATGAAATAAACAATAAATATTAGGCTAATTATACCAAAGCACAAGTTAATGTTCCGTTGGCGCTGTTGTAAACGTGCAATTCGGTTTTGATACTGTTTAATTTCGACATGCAACGAATTTATTTCTGAGCGTTGTTGGTCGATTTTTTCAAGTAATGGAGCAATTTTTTTGCGAGAGGCTAGGGCTTCGGCTTCATCATCTGGTGCGTTGAACCACTGTTTCCAGTCTGCTAGAAGCTTAGGTAAAGTGAGATGCGAAATTAAATCGATAAGTTCTTTTTTAGTCTCTGCATCCCCATCAATTCGCATGTTATTCAGGCTACGTTGATTTGAAAAAACAAAAATTTTGATAAGGTCAACGAGAGTACTATTAATTTCTAAATCAATCCGACGGTCATATGAGTGAATATCAAATAGCAATCCTTTTTCCGTAAACTGCACATAGAAATCGAAAAATGGCAAATAGCTATTAATACGGATTGTTATTTTATTGGCGATAAACTTTTTCGCTTGTAAGCGAAGAACACCATCGTGGGTGAGAATAAATGAGAAAAAAGTTTCTAAAATAATTAGAACAATATTCAGCAACAGACGTGGATGTTTTTGTCTTTGTTGCGTTTCACTCATAAAAGTTTATCCTTAAATATTAGAGATTAATTGAGAGAATGAGACATCCTATCTCAAACTTAACACAATGTCCTGTTAAATATATTTACATGACATGATTGTTTTGTAGAACAGTTTCATAAATGTATCAAGTCTTGACTTTGTTATTATAAGAATATTTTGTGGTTAAATAACACTTCGTCTCTCTCATCCGATCAGGAGCTTAGATCAATGGATAATGCAAACATAGAAACACAAGCAGAAGAGCAAGGAGAAAAAAATAAATCAAAATCAAAAAGTTCTAGAAAATCTGCATTAGATTTTAGAAAGTATACGAAACAAATCTGGTTGGCAGGTTTGGGTGCTTTTTCACGTGCCGAAGAAGAAGGGAACAAACTATTTGACTCATTAGTCAAAGTAGGGGAAGAGTTAGAATCCAAAACAGGTGATTTAGCAGATACAACTGTTGGTAAAGTAACCGAAAAAGCAAAAGAGTCGGTTTCTGATACAAAAGACAAGGTCGAGAAAATTTTAGATACGAGTGTAAACCACTCTTTAAATAGAATTGGCTTGGTCACTCCGAAGGATTTACAGCACATTGAACAACTCCTAGTTCAACTGCATATAAAGGTAGATGCTTTAATTGAAGAAAATCAGAAATTGAAGGCAAAATTGAATGAAAAGTAAAAAAATGTAGGGATTTAGCAAATATATAACAGTTTTTTAGCATTTATTTTTGCTAAAAGCTCTGCTCTAGTATTGCGTTTTCCCCCAAAGCATTGCTATAAAGGCGTCATGGCCTTTTAAACTATAGCCTTGGACCTTAAACAAACGATATTAAGAGGATGTTTTATTCATGAATAAATCAGAATTAATCGATGCAATTGCTGAAAAAGGGGGAGTATCTAAGACTGATGCAGGCAAGGCACTCGATGCGACAATTGCGTCAATTACTGAAGCACTTAAAAAAGGTGACACAGTAACTTTAGTTGGTTTTGGTACTTTCAGTGTTAAAGAACGTGCTGCACGTACTGGTCGTAACCCTAAAACTGGTGAAGAGCTTCAAATTAAAGCAACAAAAGTACCTAGCTTTAAAGCTGGTAAAGGTCTTAAAGATTCAGTTGCTTAATCTTTTAAGATGATTAAACGCGCCAATATAGGCGCGTTTTTTATTAAAAATCTGAATTGACCAATATTGCTCATTCATTCATTGTGGTTTTTCAGTTAAAATTCTCCTCGAAATAAAATATTGGAATACTTATGGAATCGTTTCGTACAGTCATTAAGGGTTGGCTCGGCAAAGTCCTTTTAGTTTTGTTTTTGACCCCTTTAGCGCTTGTAGGTATTGAAGGATATTTTAATAGGGGAAACAAGGCAGATGTCGCAAAAACTGTAAATGGACAGGACATATCAAAAAAAGACCTTGAAACTTTAACGCAAAGGTATAAAGAACAATATTTAGCTGCTGTAAAGGGTGATGAAAGTTTACTTAATTTACCGGTAATTCAAGCCAAAGCTCTTGATATATTGGTATCCCGTAATTTGCTCATTCAACAAGCTGAAAAATTAGGTATTTCTTTAAGCGATGCTCAAATCGAGCAAATGTTAGCTCAGCAGCCAAGTTTGCAAGAAAATGGCCAGTTTTCACAAAAATTATATGAAAATTATTTGCGTTCGATTGGTATGACAAGCGAAGGCTTAATCGCTAGCTTACGTCAAGATCACGCTTTAAAAATGTTGACTTCAACTTTTGCAGATTATTCTTTAGTGAGTAAAGTTGATTTAATGCAAATTGCGAATTTGCAAACTGAACAGCGTACATTGCATTTGGCTAGTATTAAGTTAGACCCTTATAAAGCTGGTTTAACTGCATCGAACCAAGAGGCTACTGATTACTACAACAAACATCAGAATGAGTTTAAACAGCCTGCTTCTGTTGATGTAGATTATGTTGTTTTATCTCCGTCTTTAATGGCTAAGCCAGCTCCAGCCACAGATGCCGAGCTTAAACAAGCTTATGCAAAGTTCGTAGAAACTCAGCAAAAAGATGCTAAACGCATAGTGAAACATATCCTTATTACGACAGACGCTCGTGATGATGCGGCAGCTCAAAAACTTGCTAAAGATGTATATGCAAAAATTCAGGGTGGACTTTCATTTGCTCAAGCAGCAGCTCAGTTCTCTGAAGATCCAACTTCTAAGACGAAAGGTGGATTAGTTGAAGCATATGCACCTGGTGTTTTCTCTGATGCATTTGATAAAACTGTTTTAAGCTTGAAAAATGGTCAAATTTCTCAGCCAGTAAAAACACAATATGGCTATCATATTATTGAAGCGGAGACTCAGGCCAACCAAATTCCTTCATTTGAAGCTGAGAAATCACGTTTAATTGCAGAAGTTGAAAAGAATAAAGTTGCATCTGTTTATTCAGATACCGTAAATAGTTTGAATGAAACGATTGTTGGTAATGATTCTTTAGATGCTGTTGTACAGCAGGTTAAAGGTACAAAAATCGAATCATTAAATGGTGTAACTTTAGCTACTCAAAATCCATATTTAAGTGATCCTAACGTAAAAATTAAATTGTTTAATGATGATGTGAAAAATGGCGATCGTAATGCTTCATCTAATATTCAATTAGCGAACGGAGATACTGTTTGGGTTAAAGTACGTGACTATCATGCGGCTGGTGTTAAACCACTTGCCCAAGCAATGAATGAAGTAAAAGCTAAAGTAATTGATGAGAAAGCACGTAAAGCAGCTCAAGCGAAAATCGCTACAATGCTGACAGAATTCAAAACTCAGCCAGCTGAACAAGTTGTCGCGAAAAATAAAGTTGCTTTTGAATCAGCGGGTGTATTTACTCGTTCACAAGGTTTAAAACGTGCAATTGAGCGTGCAGCATTTAGTGTTCCTGAGCCAAAACCAGGTATGTGGTCTGTAACTACCGCGAACTTACCAAATGAGTTAGTGGTTGTGGCTGTTTCTAATGTAAATTCAGCTGCTGTTAACGCTATGCCTGCTGATCAGTTGCAACAATTAAAACAGCTTTACCGCCAATCTCGTGGTCAACAGATACTTGAAGATTACAGCGAATACTTAAAGTCACACGCTAAAATCAAATAAAATCTATGTAATAAAAAAAGCGCTTCGGCGCTTTTTTTATTATTCCTCGAGATTAGTACCAATATAATTTTGTCTATATTGTTTAGGTGATAAATCAAATACTCTTTTAAATGCCTGACTAAATGCGGTTTCGGAAGAATAGCCCACTTTATTTGAAATTTGTTGTATTGATAAATTACTTGTGCGTAGATATTGGCTAGCTAAGCGGAAGCGATAATGCTGTAAATAAGTAAGAGGTGGTTCACCAATAATACTATTAAAAAGATTGGCAAACTTAGATCGTGACATGCAGCATTGTTCAGCTAATGTTTCAACAGTCCAGCTTATTTCAGGTTGACTATGAATTGCGGATAAAGCATTACTTAATTCAGGATGTGTGAGGGCACCTAACCAATTTTGTTGATCTGACATTTGTTGAATATGATCACGAATACATTCAATTAAAAGAATACTGACTAAGTGATCAATAATTTTGTCATGACCTGGTTGGATTTTTTGTGTTTCGACCGCTAAAAAGTAGAGACCTATTTGCAACCATTCAGGAGGAGTGGCCTGATTCTCATGTTGAATATGCATAATAGAGGGTAATGCATTAATAAGTGGCCCTGCCATATAAGTATCGACTTGACAGCGCAAGCAGAGTAATAGGGTATTTTCAGATGTTGATGAGCCTAATTCAATTGGATCGTGGCGATGTCCATTAAATAATGGAGTAATATCGACTGGATCTACAAGTTTACTTGCAGTAGCTTTTGAGTCTGTAGCATGATGCGCTTTTCCAGAAGGAATTAAAATAATATCTCCAGCTCTTGCTGTTATTTTCTCTGACACATTTAATTGGATATATACAGAACCCGTTAAAACGATATAAGCCAGTAAAGCAGATTGATCTTGTGTTTTAAAAGCCCATTCACCTTGTGCTTTTATATAAATATATTCAGACTTATTTAAGTGGATATCATCAAAAAATTTACTTAGTGCATCCATGTTTACGTGATCAATCATTATTTTAATAAAATTATAGTGAGCTATAAGAATAGATCAACATGTGTTTTTAGGACAAAAAAGTGGAAGAAAATGCCAAAGACTTTGAAATAGGTTTTTTGGACGGTTACAACTGTTAAGAAAATAGTATTTCTTTAACTATATAGATATATAGAAAAAGGAAATATGACTATGAATGCACCAGTAAATGTTCAGCAAGAACTTATGCCAGTGCCAGCGTCTATGCGTGAGATAGATCGTAAGCGCTATTTATGGATGATTAGTCCGGCTCTACCTGTAATTGGTTTAGGTATTTTAGCTGGATACCATTTTGGTCCACGCCCATTAAAGAAAGTATTTGCTTTAGGTGGCCCACTTTTATTACACGTTGTGATTCCTGCAATTGATACAATTATTGGTAAAGATGCGCGTAATCCAACCGATGAAGAAATTAAACTTCTTGAGAAAGATCCATATTATTCGCGTTTGGTAAAAAGTTTTATTCCATTGCAGTATGCGGCAAATATTTATGCATGTTATTTAACAAGCCGTAAAGATACTTCATTTATTGACAAAATTTTGCTTGGTATTTCGATGGGTGCCATTAATGGTATTGCAATTAATACAGCCCATGAATTAAGCCATAAACATGATCGTATAGACCATATTTTATCTCATCTTGCTTTAGTGCCTACAGGTTACAACCATTTCCGTATTGAGCATCCATATGGCCATCATAAGCGTGCAGCTACTCCTGAAGATCCGGCATCTTCACGTATGGGTGAAACATTCTATGAATTTTGGCCACGTACTCTTATCGGTTCTTTTAAATCAGCAATTGAAATTGAGAAAAATCGTTTAAAACGTAAAGGTAAAGAGTTTTGGTCACTCGATAATGAATTGCTGCAAGGCTGGGGTATGAGTGCTGCTTTCCATGCTTCTATGGTAGGAATTTTTGGTAAACGTACAATTCCTTATTTAGCAACACAAGCATTTTACGGGATTAGCCTATTCGAAATTATTAACTATATTGAACATTATGGCTTATTGCGTCAGAAAAAAGAAAATGGCCAATATGAACGTACAATGCCAGAGCATAGCTGGAATAATAACAATGTAGTGACCAACTTATTCTTATATCAGTTACAGCGTCACTCAGATCATCATGCTTATCCAACTCGTCCATTCCAAGCGTTACGTCATTTTGATGAAGCACCAGAGTTGCCAAGTGGCTATGCAAGTATGCTGCTACCAGCCATGATTCCTTCATGGTGGTTTAAAATGATGGATAAGCGTGTATTTGATCACTACAAAGGGGATTTAAATAAAGCAAATATTTCACCAAAACGTCGTGCAAAAATCTTCAAAAAATTTGGTGTAGTCGATAAGTCCTTAGAAGCTACACAGGCTGAATAATTAAAAAATATATTCCTGAAATACCGAACCCTCTAATCATGTGATTAGAGGGTTTTATTTTTGCCGATAAATCATGGTGCTAAAAAGCAAGGAAGTTAAAAAACTCCCTTGCAATATTTCTATTTTAGTTCACTTGAAGATTTTCCAAGCTCACGTCGCGCAATAATAAGTTGCTGGATTTGTTGAGTACCTTCAAAAATATCAAGAATTTTTGAATCACGTGCCCACTTCTCAAGTAGTTCATCTTCGTTATAGCCAACACTTGCTGCTAACTCGACACACTTCAAAGTGATTTCATTGCCTACACGACCTGCTTTTGCTTTAGCGATGGAAGCTTCTTTTGAGTTTGGTTTTTTGTTGTCTGCCATCCAGGTGGCTTTCAGCATAAGTAACCGTGCAGCTTCCCATTCGGCTTCCATTCGGTAAATTTGTGCAGCAAGGTTGGAAGTTTGCAAATATGGAGTCGAGTAGTCAGGATCAAGCTGATCTTTAAAAATTTCTTTAATACGCTCTAGTGATGCTTTCGCACAACCGATTGCCATTGCTGCAACTAACGGGCGAGTATTGTCAAAAGTTTCCATTACTCCGGCAAAACCTTTTGCAACATCGACTTCGGCATTACCTAAAAGATTTTCAGCTGGAACACGACAGTCAGTAAAACTAATAACGGCTGTATCAGAAGCTTTGATACCTAACTTATGTTCAAGTCGTTCAACCTTCATTCCGGGTGTACCCTTAGGCACTACGAATGACTTGATTGCTGCTCGTCCAAGTTTTCGGTCAAGTGTAGCCCATACAACTACCGAGTCCGCACGTTCACCAGAAGTTACGAAAATCTTTTCACCATTTAAAATATAGTCATTGCCATCTTTAGTTGCCGTAGTACGGATCGCAGCAGAGTCAGAACCACAGCCTGGTTCAGTAATCGCCATAGCCGCCCAAGTACCTTTAAAACGTTCTAGTTGCTCATCATTTGCGACCGCGGCAATTGCAGAGTTTCCTAAACCTTGACGTGGCATGCTGAGTAATAGCCCAGTATCGCCATAACACATTTCAATGATGCCTAACGCTGTTGACATGTTGGTTCCATTACGGACTCCTTCATTATCAGTTTCACCACGTTTTCCTGCACCGGCAGCCCCTGCATTAATTCCTTCACCACCTTCATTCATGCCATCAATGAGTGAAGCGAGCATATCGAGTTCTTTCGGATAAGCATGTTCTGCTTTATCGTATTTACGGGAAATAGGGCGTAATACATTGATCGCAACATCATGTGCCTGATCAATCATCATTTTGAATTTTTTTGGATTTTGTAAATTCATGAAAATATCCTCTGATTGATCTTAAGCATGTAGGCCAGAATGTAAAATTGCGGTTGCGCGTAAATCACGATACCAACGTTCAACAGGGTGTTCTTTTGTAAACCCATGACCACCTAAAATTTGTACGCCATCTGTTCCTATTTTCATGGATTTTTCTGCGCAAAGAAGACGAGCTAAATATGCTTCACGATGGAAAGGTTTACCTGCTTCGGCAAGACTTGCGGCATTTAGAATTAGCATGCGCATAGCATCAATTTCAATTGCCATATCTGCAATCATGAATGCGACACTTTGACGATGTGAAATTGGTTCTCCGAAAGCAGTTCGCTCATTGGCATATTTAATACAGTAGGCTTTTACTGCTTCACAGGTTCCTACAGCCATTGCACACCACATTAAGTTGCCTAAATCTAAAAAGGCGGTGTAATCAAAATCTGTTGCACCTAGTCGTAGAGCAGGTGTATGACTGAATTTTAATGTAGCTGTCTCTGCTGCTTTGAGACCCATAGCAGGAGTACTTTTAATAGAAATGGTATCGCCAGCTTGTACTACAAATACATCCGGCTTGCCATTAAAGTCTGCACTCACCAAGAACACATCAGCCAAATCTCCTAAAATGACCAATGTTTTTTCGCCCTCTATAAAATATTGATCATTTTCAAGAGAAGCTTTTGTTTTTAAAACATAAGGGTTAAATGCTGGAGTAGCTTCTTGTACAGCGAAAGTGGCGGTAATGTCGGAGTCTTCTGCAAAGCAAGGTAAATACATTGACTGAACTTCAGTAGAACCCCAACGTGTAATGGCATTAATAACACTAAACGTACTTAAGAGCCCTGCTGTAAGACTAAAATCACCTTCAGCTAGTTTTTCAGCAATCAATAAGTTACTTACAATATTTTGTTCAGCGGCGACACCACCTAGTGCTTCTGGAAGAGCGTAATAGTTTAATCCTAAATCTTCTACATATTGCCAAAGGCTTTCTGGAAATTGAGCTGTCTGATCAGCATCATGAGCTAATCCCAATAAAACTTCTTGAGCAAATTGAGACATTGCCTCTGAAGTCATTTGTTGTTCTTCAGTTAGGCTTAAATCAAATAGGTTTTTCTTCTGTTGAGGCAGGCGTTGTTGGGGAATTTGCTTAGGTTTAAATGCTTTCTGAGTCTGACTTAATGCTCTAAAACCAGCTTTTGAACCTTGGTAAAGAGACCTTTCAAGAAATTTACGTAGTTTGAGTTGATCAAGTACATCGCTTCCAGCTAGTTTTGTGATCAGCGATAAACCCAACCCTTGGGCTTTATTGATCATATTTGTCATGATTATGGTGTCCTAACACATTGTTATTGTTTTATGCTGACACGCTGTATAAGAAAAAACTATGTCGTTGCTGACATTCAAAAAATGAGTAGATAAATGGTAAAAGCAAAAAAGGTTTTATTCTATATTTTTGATTTTATAAAATAAAATAAGTTTTTAAAAAGAACTATTTTGTTTGGATTGACTAGAATGACACGGAATCATTCTAGTCTTAATAATATTAAGCAAAGTTACGAATCATACGTCGTACATTTGTTTTGGCATCAATAACAGTCATAAATGTATATGCGCCAATAAACTTACGGCTAATAAACATAAATTCTTTTGGAGGAACCGAGAAATATCGAGACGCCATTGATTTGCTTGCTTGCTGCATAACACGACTATGTAACTGGCTCTTTTTCCAGTCATAACGTTCATGTTCATCCATCAGGCCAGCTGGCATATCTGGATTATTTGCAGGCGTACTGAATGCTTCTGTCGCAAGTAAAAACACATCGGCCATGCCGGGTTTAATACTTTCAGGCATTGCATCGAAAAACTCATATCCAGTCATTGCTTGGACCATCGCATGTTTATCATGCTGATAACCCGCTTGTATAAGATTACGCGCAACTGAGAGTAAATGTTCATCGAACTGACGGATCGCACCAAAGTCTAATAGTACAATTTTATCCTGAATGTCTTGGCCATTACCTAAACGAACAAGGTAGTTACCAAAGTTAGGGTCAGTTTGCATTTCACCCCATTCAAAAATCTCACGAACTGCAATCTCTAGTGAAGCTTCACCGAGTTGATTGCGACGTTCTTGAGGAAGGGAAAGCATGACTGGACTATTAATTGGCACGCCACGTTCAAAGGTCATACATAAGACTTGATCGGTACAGTATTCATCTACAATTGTAGGGACGATATAGCGCTCATCATCTTTTAAACGCTCAGCAAAGCGACGTGTTGTGGCTGCCTCTACGTGATAATTGACTTCACGATGCATCATTTCACGTACTTCATCAAACCACTGATCAAACTCACGAGTTTGAGGAACCATACGTGTAAGCTTAAGCATGTTTTTAAACAGACTCATATCGGAGTCAATTGCATTCGCAACACCAGGGTATTGAATTTTTAAAACTAACTCTAAACCGTCTGACTTACGTGTTGCGCGATGAACTTGTGCCAGAGAAGCCGTACCGATAGGCTCATGGTCAATTGTTAGATCATTTAACTTAGAACCTAGTTGTTCTTGTAAATGAGGTTTAATTGCTGGCCAGTCTAAAGCAACAGTTTGGTTATTTAAGGTATTTAAAGCTTGAGTAATTTCTTCAGGTAAAAAATGTTCACCATAAAGCGCCATCATTTGGCCAATCTTGACAATAGAACCTTTAAGTTTGCCAATTTCAGAAACAAGATAATTAGCTTGCTCGCTCATTGCCTTTTTACGCTTCTTCTCTTTTTCTTCTTCACTAGAAAAGAGGGAAGAGGCACTTGCAGTAGCCCAACGTGTTCCTGCCAGTAAAGAAGCTTTCGCGATTGATAAGCGTCGATCCATGGAAGAAGTTTTTAAACTCTTAAGCTTATCGTTCTGATTTGACATGAAAATAGAATCCTATGCGCATCATGCAGCCAAACGCTGGTGATCTAAAATTGTAACGAATATTACATGTTTTGAACGTATTAAAATAGTTCCCTCAGACTGAATGGTGAGTTGAAAGTCTCATTTTAGATTTTAATTTTCTAAAAATAGCCTAAGCGTTAGAGAGAAAATTAAAATATCCACCACTCAGAAAAATAAACCACTACAAAACGTCGTATTAGATGCTAACCGTAAAATTACATTTTAAATTGAATTTTCAATTCAGCCTTTTGCATTAAATGTATACGATTAGCTTGAATATGTTGAATAACCATTTGCTTGACGGAATCATGCATAAAACCAAGCGCATGAGCCTTTACAATAATGATGCTAGGCAGTGTATAGAAAAAGTACTTAACATCATCAAAAGTCGCATTATTAAAAATGCCTTGTTCGATTAAGGTCTGCTGTAAAAATTGCTTTTCATTTAATACATGATCTGAAGACTCATCCCAAAAACGGTGACGCATTGCCATCAGATTATTGTGTTTGTAACTCATAAATTCGCCAGTTCAGACTTTAAATCTCAACTAAATATATTGGAGTCATCTACTCAATATCAAGTTTAGATTGTTTTTTGTTCGGTGTTCGTTTGATTTTTCATGTAAATGATGTAAATAGCCTAAGTAAATTTTAAACTTTCCTTAAAATAAATATAATCAATATCATTTCACTAAATTTTAAACTCCTATGACTCCTGCATGTAGACTGTTAAAAAGTAACAAAATCGAATTTTCTACCCATGAATATGAACATGACGCAAATGCTAAAAGTTTTGGCTTAGAGGCTGCTGAAAAATTAAACCTTAATGTAAATGAGGTGTTTAAAACACTTCTGGTTACCGATGAGAAAAATTATTTTGTTGCGGTTATACCAGTTAACTATCAACTCAATTTAAAAAAAGTAGCTACGGCAGTGGGGTGTAAAAAACTACAGATGGCAAATCCTAAAGATGCCGAACGTTTAACAGGGTACTTAGTGGGTGGAATTAGTCCTTTAGGCCAAAAGAAACGTTTGAAGACAGTAATTGATGCCTCTGCACAAGAGCTCAGCAAAATTTATGTAAGTGGCGGTAAGAGAGGGTTAGATATTGGTGTAAATCCTAAAGATTTAGCACAAATATTAACGGCGCAATTTGTAGACCTACTTGATTAAATTTATGAAAAGGTGACTACTTATTAATTTAAGCAGGAGTGGGTTGGCTCAAATCGGGTTTTATAATGAAAACCTATTGTAAATGAGAATATTATCATTTAATACTATTGTTAAATTTAGTGAAGAAATTTACATTAAGTAGTCACTCTTAGAATAAACATATTTAATTTCAAAAAGTTATTAAAAAAAGAAAAATTATTCAGCATGTTGAATAATGAAATGATAATAATTATCATTAATATTATTCTTAGCCTTACATTGACTGAGTAGAAAAATCATAAACTAAATATGATTAAGCAGTTGTTTTTAACAAATTGTTAAAAAGAAATTTTTTTAAAACAAAAGCTTAAGATTCTGAATAGGATGTAGTCAGATGCAAGAACTTGCCAACCGATTGGCGATACAAAATTTCGTCAACGCTTATATGCAAGAGACTGGCAAAGGATATTTACTTTCTTTTGACCAACAAAGTTCAACTCAACAAGCGTTTAGCTCTGGTTTGACGCTGTTAACTCTTCCTCTTCCTTCTATACAAGCAGAATGTTCTGTACCTTTATCTTATGTAAGTCGTGTAGGACGCCATCGTCTCGCTGCTTTACCGAAAATGTGTATTGATGGTCAATGGCAAAAAATCAGTGCAGGAACCATTGTTAGTCTTTTACTTGAAGAGTTGGTTATTGAATCTCAATTCAAATTAGATGCTGCTTCATTGTTAGAGAAATGGATACAAAGCCGGGACGCGCTACTACAATTCTTAAAACAACGCCACAATGATTTCGATGATTTAGTAAAGGCTGGGCAGAATTTTATTGAAAGTGAACAGGCATTAATTTTGGGTCATAGTATGCACCCAGCGCCTAAAAGCCGGAATGGTTTTGTTCATGAAGATTGGTTGAAGTTTTCACCTGAACATGCTGGAAAAACCCAGTTACATTATTGGCTTGTTCATCAGAATTATATTGCTGAAGGTTGTGCAACTGAGCAGCCAATTTCAGATCAAGTTAAAGACGCAATCCGTTGGTATTTGTCCGAAAGCGATTTAAACCTGTTAAAGACTCATGTTGAATTTAAATTATTGCCACTACATCCTTGGCAAGCTCGTTATTTACAAGGTAAACCTTGGTTTGAGCAATTAAAACAAACAGGACAGTTAATTGATATTGGTTTACGTGGATGGCAATCTTCACCGACTACATCAATTCGGACCTTAGCAAGTTTTAACGCCCCTTGGATGGTTAAAACTTCACTATCAGTCATGATCACTAATTCAATTCGAGTGAATTTGGCAAAAGAGTGTCATCGTGGCGAAATTTCTTATCGTTTATGGCACAGTGATTTAGGTAAAAAAATATTAAAACAGTGCCCAACATTGAAAGCAGTTAATGATCCAGCCTGGATAGCTCTGCAAATAGACGGCGAGATTATTAACGAGACAATTTGTATTTTCCGTGATCAACCATTTGCAGTACAGCAACAAGTCACTTGTATTGCATCTTTATGTCAAGACCATCCAAATAAAGAGTTAAATCGTTTTAATGCTTTATTTGACCAAATTGCTCAGAAAAATCAACAAACGAATTTTAAAGAAATTGCTTTGGATTGGTTTGATCATTTCTTGAAGATTGGCTTGGCTCCGTTAATGTATGTTTATCATAAATACGGTATGGCTTTTGAATCGCATCAACAAAATGTATTGCTTGAGCTAGAAGATGGTTTACCGAAAAATCTCTGGTTACGTGACAACCAAGGCTTTTATTATATTGAAGAGTTTGCAACTGAAATTGTAGAAGCATTACCAGATTTACTAGAAAAAGCTCATGCGGTTGGTCCTAAAGATTTTGTGGATGAACGCTTTAGTTATTATTTCTTTGGCAACACTTTATTTGGTTTGATTAATGCAATTGGAGCAACTGGCTATATCTCTGAAGATGAACTGTTAATCCATTTGCAACAAAATTTACTTCAATTATTAGAGCAATACCCAGATAGTACATTATTACAGGGTTTATTGTTTAACGATTCTTTACCGTATAAAGGCAATTTACTTACACGTTTACATGAATTAGATGAGCTTATTGCTCCATTAGAACATCAGTCTGTGTATGTGCAGCTACCAAATCCACTGTACGTTGAACAGAAGGATGTGAGTTATGCTTGATTTTATTGGAATTGGACTGGGGCCGTTTAATTTAAGTCTGGCTAGTCTGTTACATGATAAAAGCGAGCTGCAATATCGCTTTTTTGATCAGCGTGAGAAATTTGACTGGCATGCTGGTATGCAATTGCCCAATGCGATGTTACAAGTTCCTTTTATGGCTGATTTGGTTAGTATGGTTGAGCCAACCAGCCCTTTTAGTTTTTTAAATTATTTAAAACACCATCAACGTTTATATAAATTCTATTTTAGAGAAAATCTGTATATACCGCGTCAGGAATATAATCATTATTGTCAATGGGTTGTAGAACAACTTAACCATATTGAGTTTAGTAGCCATGTGCTGGATATTAAACCGATTAAAGGTGGATTTGATGTGGAGGTAGTGTGTAATGGGCACCACCAACATTATCGTACTCGACAATTGGTATTGGGAGTGGGTACAACTCCACATTTACCAGAAAGCTTACAACAGATTTACTCAAAATCAGGAACCTGCCTGCATTCATCAGAATATTTACAGTACAGCTCCCAGAAGTTATCAGGAAATGTAGTTTTAATTGGTTCTGGACAGTCTGCAGCAGAAATTTTTTTAGATCTATTTGATCGTCAGTATATGAATGGTCGAACTACACCAGACTTTCATCTTTATTGGTTAACCCGTTCTGCTGGTTTCTTTCCAATGGAAAATACACCATTCGGTTTAGAACATTTTAGTCCGGATTACATGCATTATTTTTACCATTTACCTTCAGGTTTAAAGGCAGAGTTACCAGCGCAACAAGCAAATTTATATAAAGGTATTAGCAGTAAAACGATACGTGATATTTATGAGCGTTTATATCATCGTAGTATCGGTGGAATGCCTACAGATGTTACGTTGGCTGGACATCATCAACTGCAATATGCAGAGCTCTTAGAAAACCAGAAAACAAAGTTGTGTTTTGAACACCGTCAGCAAAATAAGAATTATATTCTGGAGGCTGATTGTGTTATTGCAGCAACGGGTTATCGTTATCCAAACCCTAAGTTTCTACAAAATTTACAATCTTTAATCATACGAGATCAGGCCGACCATTGGCAGGTGGGTTCAAACTTTAAAGTCAATTATCAAGGTGAGGGATCTATATTTATTCAAAATATGGAAGTTTATCACCACGGCGTAGGTACGCCTGATTTAGGCTTAGGAGCATATAGGGCAGCCACAATTGCAAATCAATTGGTTGGTGAAGAGCTATTCAAACTTGATCATTCTCAGTCATTCCAACAATTTGGAGTGAATGCATCAGCGCAAGAAGAAGTTTCTGTTCGCAATATTGCAGCCTCAAAAATAACTGAGTTTTCAAGACCCTTAAATAAATCAGGGCCAATGCATCATTCTGCTTTGGGAGCGTATGCACGAAGTAAATTATCTGAGCATATTGAATAAGCTAAACAGAGGATATGTGTATGGAACGTTCTTCTGTGTCCGCGGCTCAACCTCATGAGCAAAGTTTACAACGCTACGTACTTCTGACGGTTATGCTTGGTACAGGTACGGTTAGTTTAAATAACAGTAGTTTCAACCCTGCAATACCTCATTTAATGTCCTATTTTCAGGTAGGTGAGGTATGGGCAAGTTGGGTCGTTGTTGCCTTTTTATTAGCAATGAGTATCAGTTTGCCTTTAGCTGGTTTCCTAAGCCAGCGTTTTGGTAAGCGGTCAATTTATTTAATTGCCTTATTGGGGTTTGCTTTGGCTTCTACAGCAGGTGGTTTATTTAATCAGTTTGAATCGGTGTTGATTGCTAGAGCTCTGCAAGGCTTTTGTAGCGGATTAATGATTCCATTATCTCTTGGACTAATTTTTTCAGTTACGCCAAGTGAACAACGGGGAAGTACGACAGGATTATGGGGTGCCATGATCATGCTAACCTTAGCAGTTGGGCCTATGCTCGGAGCACTGGTTTTGGTATGGCTTAATTGGAAGGCCTTATTTTTTATCAATTTACCTGTTGCTTGTCTGGCATTAATTTTAGGCTATGTTTTTCTACCTAAAGAGCAAGGGGACAATAAGCAAGAGTTTGACTGGGCAGGATTCTTTTTTCTCGGTTCAAGCATAGTTTTATTACTTGGGACACTGAGCCAAATCCATCAAATTCAGGACTTACTTCAACCTCTATATGGTGTGCTTTTAGTTCTAAGTGTGCTGCTTTTTATAAGATTTATTTTTGTACAAAAGAATAAGTCTATGCCATTAATCGAGCTAGCTTTGTTTGCTACGAAGGGTTTCCGCTACAGCTTAGTCATTTGTGTGGCACAAACAGTAGGCTTATTTATTGGCATGTTGCTCATTCCACTATGGATACAGCACCTTCTAAAGTTAAGCCCGCTTTGGACTGGTTTTGCGCTAATGAGCAGTGCAGTAGTTACCGGTATTTGTAGTCAACCTGCCGGAAAATATCTAGATCGTTACGGTGCTGCAAAAATCATGTCTCTTGGACTAATGATTACTGTGGCTTCTTTTCTTTTGCTTGCTTGGGCACCTGTACAAAATGTCTGGTTTATTGTGTTTTGTATGATATTACATGGCTTAGGAATGGGACTTTCTTATATGCCATCGACTACGGCAGGCTTGAACAGCTTACGCCAGCAGCAACAGCATCTAGTTACTCAAGCGGCCGCTCTAAATAATTTATTCCGACGTATTTTTGCTGCAGTGGCAGTCGTTATTGCCGCGTTATATCTTCAGCTAAGACAACAATCATTGCCGTTAAATACTCAAGCAATATTTACATCATTTCACACTATGCAGGAAATCTTTGTGTGTTGTGCAATTCTTATACTTTGCACTTTGCCTTTCGCATGGCGTTTTCCTGAACAGTACAGAATCGACCAATTAAAGAAATAGGATTAATAAAAATGGGACAATTACATCCAGTTTTATCAAATACACATGTGATTCAAAATGCTTTACAGGCTTGGCAGCATCCAAATTCGGATCAGGCAAAATATGTTGAGCAACGTGTTATTAAACAATTACTTCAAGCTTTAATTTTTGAAGATATTATTCATTCAGAATATGATGGAAAAAATTTTATTATAGAAGTACAAAATAGTCAGGGCCAAACCATTCGTTATGTCGCTGCAGGGCAAAGACAATATAGTTACAAGCTGGTACGTCTCGTCCGCAATCAGGATGTATTTCGTCAAGATGAAAACGGTCATTATCAGATTGCTACTTTAAATTTAGTTATTGATGAAATTCTTAGAACCATAACCGATGCAGCAAAAGTTGAAGATTTTATTTTTGAATTAAAACGAACATTTATTCATGATTTACAGTCTCAAGCATGTTTTGATCACTATGCTTTGCCGGCAATTCAATATCCATATGATATTTTAGAATCATATTTAATGGATGGTCATCCATATCATCCGTGTTACAAGTCACGTGTAGGTTTTAGTTTACAAGACAATGTACGCTATGGGGTAGAGTTCGCCCAACCAATCGCCTTGGTCTGGTTGGCTGTGCATCAGGACATTGTTGCAAAAAAACATTCAGAAGATATAGAGCCAGATTTATTTTTTAAGGAGCAATTGAATTCACAAGACCAAGAGCTATTCCTGCAACATCTCTCAGATCGTGATTTGAAGGCTGAAGAATATATTTGGATTCCGGTTCATCCTTGGCAATGGGAAAACCATTTAATTTCTATTTTTGCTGAAGAAATTCTAAATGGCAAAATTGTTTATTTAGGGCAAAGTCAGGATCGCTATTTAGCCCAACAATCTCTACGCACTATGACTAACTTGCAGCATCCGGAAAAGCCTTATATCAAACTGTCCATGAGTCTAACTAACACATCAAGCTCACGTGTTCTGGCAAAACATACAGTAATGAATGGGCCAATTATTACAGACTGGTTGCAACGTTTAATTAAACAGAGCAAAACCGCCCAAGAGCTTGATTTTGCTGTATTACATGAAGTGTATGGTTTAAGCGTGGATTTTACTAAATTGCCAAAATCACATGCTCAACAGGCCTATGGCACAATTGGATGTCTATGGCGTGAGAGTGTGCATCAATATTTACGTGAAGGTGAAGATGCAATACCGTTAAATGGCGTGAGTCATATCCAAAAAGATGGGCAAGCATTAATTGCGCCATGGTTACAGCAATATGGTGTTGAATCATGGACACGTCAACTTTTGAAAGTTGTGATTACTCCTTTGATTCATTTACTTTTTGCGGAGGGAATTGCAACTGAATCACATGGCCAAAATATTATTCTTGTACATAAACAAGGTTGGCCAACGCGAGTTCTTTTAAAGGACTTCCATGATGGTGTGCGCTATAGTCCAGCACATTTAGCACACCCTGAATTGGCTCCTGAACTCGATCAGTTGCCGCCTGAGCATGCAAAAACCAACAGTATGTCATTTATTTTGACAGATGATTTAAATGGTATTCGTGATTTTAGCTGTGCCTGTCTGTTTTTTGTCGCTTTAACCGATATTGCAATATTTTTAAATCAAAACTTTGATCTTCCAGAAAAAAGTTTCTGGCAATGGGCTGCGGAAGTCATCCAAAATTACCAGCAGCAACATCCAGAGCATGCTTCACGTTACCAATTATTTGATGTTTTTGCCGAAAAATTACGCATTGAGTCATTAACTAAACGGCGTTTATTTGGCGATCGTAGTATACAAATTAAATTTGTCGATAACCCGTTAGCTCCTTTTAAATTGCAGGTGAAGTGAGATTTATCTATGAATGCACTTCAGCCCGTTTATCAAGTAATGGACCAAGGAATCTTACAGGATTTTATCAATAGTCTTCTGGTTGAAACGATTATCCCTGAACAGTTTATTTTTGATTTTGCGACTGCCCAAACTGCGCTAAATCAACATGGCAAAAATCTTCAAGAAGTATTTAAAAACACGTCTGAACAATTTTCTTTTGTGCTATTACACGAAGAGAGTCGGCAAGGCTTGGTCATGTTTGCGGTACAAAAAGGTATTACTCAAGCCTGGAAGCTTGCTAATGAAACAGAAGTTTTTCTATTGGAACGCACAAATGATCATGTTCAGATCAATGTGATTGGGATAATAGAACTTTTTGAGTTTATTCAAGCGATAGGTCTTTTTAATCATTGTAGTGCTGATAAAGTTCAAGCCTTTTATGAGCAGCTGCAAAAATGTTTAAAGCAATATCATTTATTACAACAGCATCGGGTAAATGCACATGATTTATTGAATCAAAGCTTGGCACATAGATTCCGCATTTTAGAGCAATATGCAGGTTATCGGGACCGCCCATATCATCCTTTAGCCAAATTAAAAGAAGGTCTCAGTCAGCAAGAGTATATGCAATATTGTCCGGAATTTGCTCAAGAATTATCTATTCATTGGGTGGCTGTACATAAGGATAAAATGATGTTTGGTGATGGGGTAGAAAATATTTTCAAACAACAGCCAAGCGAAATTTTTATTCCTCGTGCTGAGCGATATCAATTAAAACAGGAAATGTTTCAACGTGGGTTAAATGAAACCCACATTGCAATGCCAATTCATCCTTGGCAATTTGAGCATTTATTTCCCAAGTTCTATGCGGATGATATTGCCGACGGCATTTGTCATCCTTTGAATTTTATCTCTAAAGGAATGTATGCCAGCGCGTCTATGCGTAGCCTCTTATCAAAAAATGTTTTAGAAGAAAGTCTAAAATTACCGATAGGAATTAAAGCTCTTGGTTCATTAAGATTTTTGCCTATTGTGAAAATGATTAATGGTGAAAAAAATCAGAAATTATTACAGCAAGCCAAGGCAAAAGATGCTGTCTTAAAACAAAAATTATGGCTTTGTGAAGAAACACAATGGTGGTCATATTTACCCGAGAAGCAAAATGATCGGACAGCAGACAATGAGTGGTTATTTGTAGAGAAACCTACCCATTTGGCAGCTCAGCGCCGTCATATTCCAGCTGAATTATTGCAAGAACCTTATCAACTTATACCAATGGCAAGTCTTGGACATACAATTATGGGTGAGCCTGCCATTTTTGATTATATTTTGCAGCTTCAACACAAGGACATAAACTCCAAGCAGATACTTATCGAGTTTGAGAAACTGTGTACATGTTTCTTTGATGTAAATTTGCGATTATTCCGCTTAGGGCTTATGGGTGAAATTCATGGGCAAAACATATGTCTTGTGTTGAAAAATGGCGAATTTGATGGATTGATGTTCCGTGATCATGATTCATTACGTATTTATTTACCTTGGGTAGAGCAAAGCGGATTGAAAGATCCTAATTATTTGAGTCCCCATGATTTTAGAAATACGCTTTATCATGAATCGGTAGAGGCTCTGTTATTTTATATTCAAACTTTAGGTATTCAGGTTAATCTAGGGTGTATTGTTGATAATTTAGCGAGTCATTATCAAATTGAAGTTAAGGATCTATGGTCTGTACTTGCTCATGCGTTACAGCAAGTTATTCAAAATCTAAACTTCCAGCCAGAGATTTTGACTCAGCTCCAACATTTACTATTTGAAGTGCCTGAATGGCCATATAAGCAGTTACTTCGACCTTTGCTAGAACAAGATACACGGATTGGTAGTATGCCATCGGGAATTGGGAAAACCCGAAACCCCCTTTGGTATGCCTTAAATTGTTAGTGATATCTGACGATGAATATGTCTTTTAAAATACAGGCAGAGAAGTGCGCAACTCTGCCTATATTGCAACAGCGTCTGAAATTAAATGTTCAAATACTACCTGAAAGTTCAACGACCTTAGATTGTCTGTTGAATGATGATGTATGTCGACAGGTGTTACAGGATTTTGCAACACGTATTCATGCTAAAAATCTAACTTGTGCGACCTCATTGTTTGTCAAATATTGGTGTACAAGTTGGATCTTACCTTTTTTATATTGCCATGCGGCTGTTTTGCCATTTGTAAAATGGGATAGTTCAGCATTAGTTATAGACTTGCCGGAACAATGGTATTGGGATAGGACTTTACAGTTAAACCAAACAAGTTTTTATTCTTTTCAGATTATACATTTGCAAGAGTTTAATGACTTGATAGAACAACTGAATGTGCTATTTAAGCAGTTAGCGAAAATAGGTCGCGTACCTTATGTATTACTCTGGGAAAATGTAGCTGTTCGAGTAGTACAGTTTTATCATTCTTTTACAAATCAAAATCTAAATCCGGATATACAGTCTCGGTTAGAACAGCAAAAACAATTCTTTAAGTCAAAAGCTGCCGAAAGTTTTTATTTAACTGAAAATCCATTTGTGCGTTTATGGAATGGATGGCATCCAGAATTTAATACTTTTATGAGACAAAAATGCTGTTTCTATTTTCAGCTCGAAGAGGCTGAGCAGACCTTATGCCGTAATTGTCCCTTACGTTTAAAAGAAATCGGAAAATTTAAAGATGAATCAAATTGATACTTCTAAAGCACTTGTTACAGCATATAAAGAAATAGCAACCTCTACTATTGGTCATGTACTTGATCAGGGATATATTCCACAGGTATTTCCCTTAAGACCTGAAGATAAGGTGGTAGGGATTGTACGTACGGTTCGGATTGAGTCGATCAATGCGAGTGGTTTAAGACAAGTCTTGATGAGTTGTCAACCAAATGAAGTTCTCGTTATTGATGCAAGATATGATCTACAACGTGCTTGCTGGGGAGAGCAAAGGAGCGTAGCCGCTATACACTGTGGTCTGGCTGGCGTTGTGGTCTTAGGTGCTATTACAGATCGGCAGGCTTTACTTAAACTCAAACTTCCTATATTTGCTCATACAACCAGTTGTTTAACCACTCGCAATGAAGGGGAAAGTCTCGTTGAAATAGATGCCAAGATTCATATTAATCATACCATTGTACAAACTGGAGATCTGATTGTAGGGGATGCAGATGGAATATTTATAATAAAAATGGATGTGGCACAGCAATATTTAGAAGAATTTCAAATGCTTGAGCAAAATGAACAAAATAAGAAAAATGAATTCTTTTTAAAAAATAACATAGATGACTATTATTTTTAATAAAAATCATTCTCATTAATGTTCGTATTTAGTATGATGTCGTGCCTCTTGAAAAATCGTTGAGTAACATTTGGGCTAGGGAGAAATGGAAAAAATGAATGTAAACAATAAGATTGGGGTTAAATCACGTAATCACATACGTTCAAAACAAGTACTTTTTAAGATGACACCTTGTTGTCTTGCCATATCGGCTATTTTTGCACAGCAGGCTTATGCAGAAACCGTAACTCAAACGGCTGAGGTAAGTGAAAATGCAACACAAAAACCAGTAACCCAATTGCAAAAGATTGTAGTAACTGCGACTCGTACACCAAAAAATATTGCAGAGATTGCGGGTACAGTTCAATCTATTGATCAGAAACAAATTATCCAGCAAGCTACGGCAGGTCGTAAAGTTGCTGATATTCTTGCTCAACTTGTACCATCTCTTGCATCAAGTAGTGGAACAACAAGTAATTATGGCCAGACAATGCGTGGACGAAACGTATTAGTCATGATCGACGGTGTTTCGCAAACAGGTTCTCGCGATGTTTCTCGTCAATTAAATAGTATTAGTCCTGGTATGATTGAACGCATTGAAGTAATTTCGGGTGCGACTAGTATTTATGGGTCAGGTGCTACTGGCGGTATTATTAATATTATTACTAAAAGAGCAGATACATCTAAACCACTTAGCTTTGAAACAAAAGTAGGCATTACATCTTCGGATACATTCCGTAGTGACGGCTTAGCTTATGAAGTCGGACAATCTGTCTCATTTAATAAAGGCAATATGGATGGTTTCTTAGGGGCTAATTTTACAAGTAGAGGGTCTCAATTTGATGGAAATGGCGATAGAATTTCCTTAAGCCCTTGGCAAGGTAGTACGATGGACACTGATACTATCGATGTAAATGGGCGTTTAAATTTCAATTTAAATGATACTCAGACATTGAGCTTTGGTGCCCAGTACTATAAAGATAAGCAGGATACTGACTACGGACCTGATTACTCTTATTTACCGACAACCTCTAAGAGTAATGATGCTACAACGCCAACTTATAAGGCAATTAAAGGTTTAAAGCTTAGTAATCCATTATTTACCGAGCGTTATGTTGTTAATTCACAGTATCAAAATCAAGACTTTTTGGGCCAAATACTAAATGTTGAAGCATATTATAGAAATGAAAAATCACGTTTCTTCCCATATGGCCTATCAAATAAATCCGTGACTTCTGTAAACCAGTCTCAATCAGAAATTGAAGTAGCTGGATTACGTTCAACTATGCAAACCGATCTTAATATCGCCAATCGGGATATGAAAATAACCTATGGCCTTGATTATGATTGGGAAAAAGATAAGCAATTTGTTGATATTTTGGCAACTCAATATCCTTATTTAGTGTATACGCCAACAGGCCAACGTAAAGGTTATGGACCAAACACTGAAATTCAAAATATTGGAGCATTTGTTCAAAGCGATTATGCAGTTACGGATAAATTGAACTTGCAAGCAGGTATTCGTTATCAATATATTCAAGCGGATACTGATGCTTATATTCCTAGCCGAGAGACAACAATGGTTCCGGCAGGATCAACACATGATGATAAGCCGTTATTTAATTTAGGTGCAGTTTATAAACTTACAGATGCACAACAGCTATATGCTAATTTCTCTCAGGGCTTCAGTTTCCCCGACGTACAACGTATGTTGCGCGACGTTTCTACTTATACCGTTTCAACAGCAAATCTACAGCCAATTACAGTAAATAGTTATGAACTAGGTTGGCGTTTGAATCAGGATGATGGCTTAAATCTGGGATTGACTGGTTTTTACAATACTTCGGATAAAACTGTCCAATTCAACAATCGTGCAGCAAAGGTTGTAGATACAGATCAAAGAGTATACGGGGCGGAAGCAACTATTAGTTATCCATTTATGGAAAATTATAAGGTCGGTGGCACTTTAGGATATACCCGTGGTCAGTATAAAGACGTGGCGAATAAATGGCATGAATTAAACTCATTTACGGTTGCTCCAGTGAAAGGAACCCTTTTTGCTGAATGGGATAATAATGAAGGGTATGGTGTTCGTGTTCAGATGCAAGCTATTAAAGGAACAAATAAAGCTTATAAAGATGACCGTGAATTAGCCGCATTTGCAACAACTCAAGATGAAGCTTTCCAAAACGCTGTAAAGAATGATGCGAATAGTGCTGCGCAAATCAAAGGTTATACCACTATGGATGTATTAGCACATTTCCCGGCTTGGAAAGGTCGTGTAGATTTTGGTGTTTATAACGTGTGGAACCGTCAGTATCGAACAGTATTTGCTCAGCAAGCAGCCGTCTCTAATGCTAATCCGTTGTTAGCAATCCCTGCAGAAGGCCGTACTTATGGTTTAAGTTATACTTTTAACTATTAATGCAACTAACGAAAGAGATGCCTGTATAGAGCAGGTATTTCTTTCAATCAAATCTGGCATATTTAAATTTTTAAGGCCATTTAAATGAGTCATCTAAAAAAACAAGAAAATTTTAATTTTACCTATAGCAGGATCTTTTTTATCTGTTTAGCCGCTTATTGCTACAGTTCATGGCTCAGCCTTGTTTTGGCCAAATGGTTACCTTTTGCTAAAGCAGAGAATGTTTATTTTTCGGTATTTATCAGTTTTATCTTTTTTATTTTTTATATTGTCTTTACGAGTTCCATTTTATCAAAACTATGGTTTTGGATGATCAATAGCTTAGGCGTAGTGTTATTAGTGAGCTATTGGCTATTAGCTAAATGGGGAGTGGCTTAAATGAATTTTCGTCAAATTCAGGCAATACTACACAGTTGGTTTGGAATTATTGTTCTTTGGGTTATCTTTTTCATTTTTTTTACGGGCTCTATTGCTTATTTTCGGACGGAAATTAATGTTTGGGCACAGCCAGAAGCAATCAGCCATATTCAAACAATCCCTTCTGCACAACATTCTGCGCAAATTGCGTTTAACTATCTCAACCAACATGCACCAAATGCCAAAAGATGGCGAGTCACAGTAGCCAATGAGCGGATGCCTGTGAACCTACTTCAATGGCAGGATAAAAAGGGGAAACATCAAGAGCTACAAAACCCTAATACCGGAGAGCTATTGGGGCCTGTAAGGAAGACTTTGGGTGGAGATTTCTTTTTCAAACTACATTACACGCTTTATCCTTTGCCAAGCACGTTCGGTAGCTTAGTTGTAGCAGTTGTTGCCTTAATTCTATTAATTAGTTTAATCACAGGTGTGATTACGCATAAGAAAATTATTAAAGAGTTTTTTACATTTAGGGCTTTTAAAGGACAGCGTTCTTTATTAGATCTTCATCACATAACAGGAGTTATCACTTTTCCTTTTTATTTGGTGATGGCCTTTACTGGACTGTTGATTTTATTTTATCTAGTTTTACCATGGGGGTTATCGGAACAATATGGTAAAGCTGGTATACCTAAGTTCTATAATGAAATGCAGTTTACCGAGGTGGCAAAACCTCGAGAACCTTCCTTAACAGAAGCGATGCAACCTTTTAATCAATTCATGGCACAAATGCCTAAGCGAACAGAATCTGGAGCTATTTTAGATAAATTTGAAGTTCAAAAGCCTAATACAGCCGATGGCGTGATTACATTTGACTATAACTATAAAAATATTATTACCTTAAATACTCCTCAATATATTTTTGCAACAAATACGGCTGAACGACTCAATCAGCCACGAAATTTAAGTGCAATAGCACAATTAGGTTCATCAAGTTATGGGATTCATTTAGGTTACTTTGCTTCTATCTGGATGCGTTTTATTTTTGCTTGTTTAGGAATAATCGGATGTGTCATGTTGGTTGCAGGCGCATTACTATGGCAAAAAAAGCGCATCAAAGAACAAAAGAAATTTGGATATAGATTAGTAAGACATTTGAACTTTTTTACTTTCTTAGGGCTGCCTTTTGCCTCAGCCTTTTATTTAATGGTTAGTCGGATTATACCTGCTTCATTTGAGCCGAGGGAACTATACGAGGTTTCAGCATTTTATATAGCATGGCTATTAAGCTTATTGATTAGCTTTAGCTGCTCAATAAGGAAGGGAATAATCATCATGCTATATATTACGGCTGCTGTTTTATTCCTTATTCCAGTTATTAGTGTCGTTCTGGTGCCAGAAGCCTCTTTATTAAATAGTCTAAAGTCTGTGCATTGGTCTCTTGTCGGTGTTGATCTGGCGCTCATACTGCTCGGGCTATTCTATTTAGTAGTACTACGCTTCTACCAAACCAAATTTATTACGTTAGGAGAGGCCAAATGAGCTTTGCATCATTATTTTGGGCTATTGCTGCCATAATGCAAGCATGTATGCTCAGCCAATTTGGTCAGAAAAAGCTTCAATATAGCTGGCTTAAAAGTACATCTAGACGAATTTTATATGGAACAACCATATTATTTTTGCTTAGTTCATTGTTTTTGAATTGCTCCTTTGAAGGAAGCTCAGTAGGAGTCTTATCATGGTTTTTTGCCATCATCACAACCGCTTTCTTTTTGCAAATTATTGTTTTTTATTTTTTTAGAAAATATTTTATTCCTATTTGGTTAATGGTAATCGTCGTTGCAATTATTTTCTCGATTGTTGAGTTGGTACCTTAAATATTAGCAGGGGAAAGCTGAATTTTTTGTCCATAATTTATGCAATAAAAAAAATAGTAAAAATAAGCTTGCATCTTAAATAAAAATGATTATCATTATCAATTATAGGTTATGTCATAGCAAGGACCGTTATAATGCTTACGCTTTCACAAAAGCTCCCAGATTATTTTGAATATATTGAAAATGATGTTAGCTACTCATTACGTCAGGTTCAGTATCCTCAAGATATACCACTATTACACCGCTGGATGCATGAGCCACACGTTATTCCTCAGTGGCAATTAAATAAAAGCGAAATAGAACTCAAAGTTTATTTTGAAAAAATGCTAGCTGATGATCATCAACGTTTAATGATTGTAGGAATCAATGGTCAAGACGTGGGTTATGCCGAAATTTATGAAGGGAAGCGTGATCGCCTAGCTCGTTATTATAAAGGTGAAGACAATGATTTAGGTTGGCATTTACTATTTGGGGAGAAATCTGCTTTTGGTCGAGGCTTTTTGCGCCCAACAATTCGTTTATTGAATTTCTATATTTTTGAAAATTCCCCAACAAATAGAATTGTAGGAGAACCTGATCATACAGTGAAGCCTTATGCGGCTGTAGTAGAAGACATGTGCTATGAAGAGCAGGGCTTAATTCCAATGCCGGAAAAAACGGCAATGTTGTATTACTGTTTCCGTGAAAAGTTCTATGACAGATTTTTTGAGTTATACCAGGCATCGCAACAAAAATTACAGCAAAAAGCGAGTTAATTTCTGGTATGGGTAGACCTGCAAGACATAATAAAAACAATGCAGGTCTGTTTAGCAGTAAATGGACCTAAGAAAAATAAACATGATCAGCGCATAAAAAGAAGAAGCAAAAGTAGCACGCGAGGAAGGCTTGCTACTTTTGTGCTTAAAACTCAGTTTCAGAATTATCTATATTGTTCAACCTTTTTGAGTTTTTAACTCTTCTCAGTAACAGATTGCTTATATTTTTGATTAAAAAATAACCACTAATGTTTCATTTATTATCATCCTGCCTTTTTTAGCAATTTTTTGTATACCCTGAATAAAACATGATCAAAAAAGAGGTAAAAACGTGCTTATTTTTCATGGAAAACCTGTTCATGGAGCTATCTTCGATATGGATGGGACAATGTTTGATACTGAACGGTTGCGGTTTCAAACATTGCAACAGGCATCTCAAGAACTCATTGGGCAGGAGTTTTCACACGAATATTTAATGCAATGTTTGGGGTTAAGTGCGACTACAGCGGAAAAGCTTGCACAACGTTTATACGGAGTAGATGTTCCATATAAGGAAATTCGAAAACGTGCCGATGAGATGGAACTAGAACATATTCGAAAACACGGCGTGCCTATTAAAAAAGGTTTGGTTCAAGTTCTAGAGCGTTTAAGAAAATCTGGTTTAAGAATGGCTGTGGCTACTTCAAGCCGTAGAGCAATTGCCGAAGAATATTTAATTAATGCAAATGTTTATAAATTTTTTGATGTCATTACTTGTGGGGATGAAGTAGAACAAGGGAAGCCACATCCAGAAATCTTTTTAAAAGCGGCTAGTCAACTTCATTTAGACGCTAACCAGTGTCTTATGTTTGAAGATTCGGAAAATGGTTTAACTTCAGCACATACATCAAAAGGTTTAACGATTTTATTAAAAGATATTAAAGAACCAAATGATGAAATGCTGGAAAAAGCGCATTTTTATTATGATCAGATGTATGACTTTTTAACCGATCTTGATCAATTTATCCCTGTTATGGACATGCCAGAAATGCAGGAACCTTTTCCGCAAAGTCTGAATCAGCTTACTGTTGGAATACATGGTTTCGGTGCTATTGGCGGTGGTTATATAGCGCAGATCTTGTCACATTGGGATGGTTATACGAAACCAAAACGTATAATTGCGTCAACACGAAATAGTCTTTTCCGCGAAGCTGTAAATGCGTTTGGAACCTATAGTATTCGCTATGGGCAATTTTCTTATGATGAACGTATTGAGAATATGAGCATTGTGGATTCTGACAATGAACAACAAATGTTAGAGATGTATACTCATTCAAGTTTGATTGCATTATGTTTGCCTGAGCAAGCGATCGAATCTGAATCAAAGATAATTGCAAAAGGGTTATATGCGCGTTTTAATTCGCAACTTGAAACATGTATAGAACCTTTAACCTTTCTAATTATTTTAAATAAGGTTGGTGCGAAATATTTGGTTATGAAGCATCTTAAAGAAGCTCTACTAGAGTTAACCAACGATGAAGATGTAACCGAGCATATTTTAAAAGAGCATTACTTTTGCGACACCGTAGTTAATCGCATGGTTTCAAAACTTTCTAATCAGAATTTATATCGTCAACTTCGTATTAAACATAATTTTCTTGAACAGCATTTAGAAGATGTGGAGCAAGAAGACCAAATCGAAATTGAAGACTGTAATAAACTAACTCCAGATCAACTAAATCAGGCTTCTATCTATGTTGATAACATGCGCCGTAATTTCCAGCCGGGACATATCTTACAAAGCATGGATTTAATCTTGTTCCATAGCGAAACTGATATGCCAATCTATGTAGAGAAAGGCAGTCCTTTACTTGAAAAGTTGCGTCAGGTGGTATTGGTTGACCAAATTACTGACATTCAACTCATTAAAAATCGTTTATGGAATGGTGTACATGCAATGCTTGCTTGGTATGCATCTTTAATGGGTTATGAATCTATTGGTGTTGCCATGGGTGATCATTTAGTTAAAGCATTTGCAGAGAACTTAATTGCAGAAGTGAAGCAGGGACTTGCTATTGTATTACCTAACTATGCAAAAGATCTAGATCGAATGTCACAAAGTTTTCTAGACTCATGTGAATATGCATTTAAAGATCCTTGTCAACGCGTAGCTAGAGATCCACTACGCAAACTCAATCATAATGAACGTGTCATGGCATCAATTGCTGTGAATATTCGTCATGATTTGCCTTATAAAAACTTATTAAAAGGTGCTGCTTTAGGTTATGCCTATGCGATTCAATTTTTAGAAATTGAAGAGACTAAAGCTGTTGAACATCTGCAGCAACAAATTCAGAACCTAGACTTGAGTACAGCTCAAAGAAGACAGCTTGAGGCTGAGTTGGTTCAACTTATCCAATATTTGTTTTCTGAACAAGGTAAACAACCTTTGGACATTAAGTCGAACAATACCAAAACTACATCAACTCAATATGTTTGAGCTTGCTTATTGAATTAACCTCAACAATTGAAAGGCAAACATGTTTTAATACAAAACTTGAATGATTTTGAATTAAAACTGTGCTGTTAAAACCCTCCACACTCATGGTGCCAACACCTATACGGGATTATCCCGAATGGCACCTTGGGCGTCAAAATTACACATTGTGGTATCTAGAAATTAATGATCAGAAATTAGTTCATTATCTAGATCAATTGCGTGCGTATTTTTCAGAATTTCTAGTAGAACCTAATCACCGTCAATATCATGTCACTCTGTTTATATGTGGATTCTTGACCCATGAAAATAAAGTTCATGGTGATGATTTTAGTTTTACTGAATTTGAGCAGCATAAGAAAGTTCTAAAACAAGAAAATTTTGCACCATTCCAATTAAAAATTGGTTCAGTTGATAGCTTTAGTAGTGCTTTATTTGTAGAAGTCCAAGACACCGAAAATATCTTATCTCACATACGGCAAAAATTAGGCACAGTTTCTAATGAAATTGCCGCTTTAGATTACTGTCCGCACATTACATTGGGTTTGTATAAGAAAGACTATAGTAGTAATTTGATTTTACAAAAAATTTCTCAATTACCTGTACAATACACACAGGCTGAATTTGATCTTAAAGTTGAGCATTTAATCTTTGGCTATTATCAAGCCCAAACTTTACAAGGTCAGCTGTATCCGTATGAGCATTTGTTTTTAGGTGATTCATGTTGCAATTGATTTTAGGTGGTGCCCGTTCTGGTAAAAGCCGATTGGCTGAACAAACGGCCATATCTATGCAATTAGCTGTCACTTATGTGGCTACGGCACAAGCGCTTGATCCAGAAATGCAAAGCCGGATTGTCCATCATCAAAATCAGCGTCCTGCTCACTGGTCTTTAGTTGAAGAACCATTATTTTTAGCAAAAACTCTGCAAGAAATTGATCGACCGAACCAAATTATTCTGGTGGATTGTTTAACACTTTGGCTAACCAATTTGTTACTTTTAGAAGATCAAAACATTCAACAATTTGAGTGTGAGCAGCTGTTAAGAGTTTTACCCACACTTCAGTCAGAAATTATTTTAGTAAGTAATGAAACGGGTTTAGGCGTTGTGCCACTAGGTGAAATTAGCCGCCGTTTTGTCGATGAAGCAGGAAGGCTACATCAGGCTTTAGGACAAATTGCAGATAAAGTTGTGTTTTGTGTGGCTGGTTTTCCAATGATTTTAAAAGGTGAGAAATAAAAATGAACTGGTGGTTACAATCTGTGCAGCAACCTAATTTAGATACAAAACAACAAGCTGAGCAACATCAACTCCAACTTACCAAACCTACAGGTGCTTTAGGGGATCTAGAGCAGATTGCAATCACACTTGCCAGTTTACAGTCAAATACGCATCCACAAGTTAACCATCCATGGATTACAATTTTTGCAGGTGATCATGGCGTAGTTGAAGAAAATATCTCTGCATATCCTCAAGCTGTTACTCGTCAAATGTTGCAAAACTTCACAACTGGCGGTGCGGCAATTAGTGTCATTGCTAAATATCATCAAGCTCATTTGCAAGTGATTGACTGCGGTACAGCAGGCGAAGCATACGAATATGCAGGTGTTGAACGTCATTGTATTCGTGCCGGCACAGCAAATTTTGCCAAACAAGCTGCAATGAATGCTGACGAGTGCCGTGCTGCCTTAGAGTTAGGGAAAAAAAGTGTAGATACTGCTAAAGCGAATGGAGCAGATATTTATATTGCGGGTGAAATGGGGATTGGAAATACCTGTTCTGCCTCTGCTTTAGCATGCCTTTTATTAAATGATACTGCCGAGCAATTGACTGGAGTAGGTACAGGAATTGGTGCTGATCAGTTAAGACATAAAATTGAAGTAATTGAAAAAGCAATTGAACTTCATCATAAACATGTCATTGGTGATGTCTTCAAAACACTATGTGCTGTAGGTGGTTTGGAAATTGCGGCAATTACAGGTGCTTATATCCGCTGTGCGCAAGTGGGTTTACCTGTGATTGTAGACGGTTTTATTAGTTCTGTAGCCGCTTTATGTGCTGTGCGGATGAATCCTCAAGTGCGTGACTGGATGCTTTTTGGTCATCAATCGGCTGAATATGGACATCGCCGTATTTTACAAGAACTCAATGCTGAGCCGATTTTAAATATGAATTTGCGTTTGGGTGAAGGTAGTGGTGCTGGCGCTGCTTTGGCATTGGTTAAAATGGCTTGCGCTTTACATAACCAAATGGCTACCTTCGCTCAAGCGGCTGTAAGCGGAAATAAAATTGGCTAAATTTAGGATTGATTTGCTCAGACATGGAGAAAGCCAGTATAGCCATACCTTACGTGGCCATTTAGATGATAAGTTAACAGCAAAAGGTTGGCAGCAAATGCAGGCAACCATTGAGCAAGTTACAGACCAGACATGGGATGTCATTGTAAGCTCTTCATTAAAACGTTGTGCTTGTTTTGCTGAGCAACTGGCCAAAACAGCAGAACTCCCTTTACTTGTAAATCATGACTTAAAAGAAATGTATTTTGGTGAATGGGAAGGCGTCTCAACTCAGCAAATTTATGAAACCTCACCCGAATTATTGGCAAACTTTTGGCAAAAACCAAGTCAATATTGTCCACCTCGCGCAGAAACATTAAACCAGTTTCAAACAAGGGTTCTTAAAGGTTTTCAGAATTTGCTGGAGCAGATGCAAAAGCAAAACTTACAGCATGCTTTAGTTATTACTCATGGAGGTGTCATTAAGCTATTGGCTTGTTTAGCCAGACAACAGCCTCTAGATGACTTACTTAAAATGCCGGCAGAGCTTGGAAAATTATATTCACTCGAATTTTTTGAAACAGATGGTCAATTAACTTTTAAGTTAAGATAGTAGTTTTATATTTTTATACACTTGTAAGTTATTATTTTTAAAATGTTATTTTAGCCTGTGTAATATAACTGTCATTGCTAGTATCTAAGCTATTGGCATTTCTTATTAATCACACATCTGGCTTATGAATATTTTATTTAAAACAACTGTGCTTGCAGCATCATTATTGCTCGCGGCTTGTAATAACAATGATGATCAAGAAGCTCAAACTGCACCATCTACAAACCCATCAAAATATTATCAAACGAAAACGCCTTACCAACCTCAACAAGACTTAAAAAGCTATGAACAAGCGCCGACTGGGTTCCAGCCAGTTTTTACAGAGTTAGTGGCACGTCACGGTTCGAGAGGTTTATCAAGTCTGAAATATGATTTAGCACTTTATAATTTATGGAAACAGGCGAAAGCTGAAAATGCCTTAACGCCACTAGGTGAGCAATTAGGTGCTGATTTAGAAGCAATGATGAAAGCGAATATTTTGTTAGGTTATGGTGTTGAAGGGATCCGTCAGTACGGTTATGGAAATGAAACCATGACAGGTATTTTAGAACACCGCGGTATTGCCGATCGATTATTACAGCGCTTGCCAACTCTTTTAAATGCGCAGGCGTCTATATTGGTACAAAGTTCTGGAGTAGACCGTGCGGTAGATAGTGCTAAATTTTTCACTGCTGAACTCATTAAACAACAACCCCAACTGAAAGATAAAATTGTTCCATTGTCTTATACCAATTTATCAAGTGAAAACGTGCCGAGTGTTGAAGATGGCGGCGTTGATCGTTTTAAACTTTATTTTCATAGCTTGAATGCAGACGAAGACTTAGCTCAACCATTGAGTGTTAGCCAACAAAAAATTTATGATGCAAGTCAGGCTTATCAAGATTTTGAAGAAAATAATAAAGATTTAGCTCAAAAGTTAGATGAGTTAACAAAAAATACTCAGGCTGAAAAAACTGCCCAACTGGTACTCAGCCCAATTTTTAAAGCTGACTTCATTAAAAAGCTCGATACCACTGGTTATAGCTTTAGCAATGCCGGATCATTTACAGTAACTTCGCCGAAAGGTGAGCAAATTACAGAAAAAGGTAAGGGGAAAAATACAATTGCCAGCGCAGTTGATGCAGCGGCTTATATTTATGAACTCTATTCAATTTCTGGTGGTATGAAAGATGAGTTAAAAGGTATTGATTTTGATAAATATATGCCTTTGGAAGCCGCAAAATTTTATGCTGAATTTAATGACGCCAATGATTTTTACGAAAAAGGCCCAAGCTTTACAGAATCAAATCAAGTCACCAGTGAAATCGCCCAAGGACTTAAACAAGATCTGTTCCAACAAGTTGATGCTGTGGTGAATAAAGCCCAACCTTATAAAGCAGTTTTACGGTTTGCCCATGCTGAAATTATTATTCCTTTAGCAACCAGCCTAGATTTGCATAATATGATGCAGCCGTTACCACTACGCCAGACTTATAATTACTCGACAAGTGCATGGCGTGGTGAAGTAGTTTCACCTATGGCGGCAAATGTACAGTGGGATATTTACCAAAATAGCCAAGGCAATACTTTGGTAAAAATGCTTTATAACGAAAAAGAAACTTTGTTCAAATCTGCATGTAACTATGCACGTTATACACCAACCAGTTTTTACTACGACTACATCAAATTGAAACAGTGCTATCAAATGCAATAGATTTTCAGTTTTTGAAGTCTTTAATGGGAATAGGGATTGCTATTCCCATTTTTATTTCTTCATAATTCAATTTGTTTTTAAATATAGACCAGTTAGAGACTTGGATATGACACCTTTTTGGATAGCATTGCAATTTTTAACTGTTCTGCCTATTGAGCTAAAAACAATACCAACGGCGCAACAAAATAGTCGAGCTATTCTGTTTTATCCTCTAGTTGGTCTGATTATTGGGGGCATACTTTTTCTTGTTACCTGTATTTTTGTTAAATTACCCGCTCTTTTACTTGCTGCAATCGTACTCGCTTTATGGATCTGGCTAACGGGCGGATTGCATTTAGATGGGCTAGCAGATACTGCCGATGCGTGGGTAGGTGGTTTTGGAGATAAACTACGTACTTTACAAATCATGAAGGATCCAAGTTGTGGTCCAATTGGAGTCCTCAGCTTAGTTATCATATGTTTGCTCAAATTTTCACTGATTTATGTGTTGATTGAACAGCATCAATCTTTATTTTTAATATGCATTCCTATCCTTGGGCGTGTGGTGCCATCTATTATGTTTTTAACTACACCATATGTCCGCGAAAAAGGCTTAGGCCGTTCTTTGACAGACCATTTACCCAAAACTGCTTCATGGATAATAACTGGGTTCGTTCTGTTATTACCTTTGTATTGGGAGTGGCAAGGGCTTATTGCCATCATTGGTTTTTTAATCAGTCTTGTTTATTTAAGACATGTGTTTATAAAAAGGATTGGCGGTATTACAGGGGATACCGTCGGTGCAGCGATTGAAATAGGAGAAACTGTACTGATGTTTACTTTTGTCGTAAGTTATTTTTATTTAGTTTGATGTTAAATTCCACCTCAATAAAATAAAAAAAGCCCTCAAAAAATGAGGACTTAATTTTCAATCTTAAAAAGATGAATTAGCGTTTTGGTAAAACTTCTTTTAAAGCTTCATGCATTTCAAGCAATGTCTTTTCAGTAGTTTCCCAGTCAATACAACCATCCGTTACTGATTTACCATATTCAAGGTCACAAAGATTGTCAGGAATATCTTGGCGACCACCTTTTAGATGACTTTCAACCATAATACCTACAATTGACTTATTGCCGTCTAAAATCTGTTCAGTAATGTTTTTAAGAACAAGCGGCTGTAAGTACGGGTCTTTATTCGAGTTAGCGTGGCTTGCATCAATCATAATTTTGTTGCTCACTTTTGCTTTCGCTAAAGCGTTTTCCGCTTCTGCAACAGAACCAGCATCGTAGTTTGGTTTACCGTTACCGCCACGTAATACCACGTGTGCATAAGGGTTACCTTTTGTATTAATGATTGAAACCTGACCGTCTTCGTTAAGACCTAAGAAGCTATGACCATATTTAACAGACTGCATGGCATTGGTTGCGACAGTTAAACCGCCGTCTGTACCATTTTTAAAACCTACTGGTGATGATAGACCAGAAGACATTTCGCGGTGAGTTTGGCTTTCGGTTGTACGTGCACCAATCGCAGACCAAGAAATTAAGTCTTGATAGTACTGTGGAGAGTTAGGATCAAGTGCTTCAGTTGCACAAGGTAAACCTTTTTCATTTAACTCAAGCAAAAGTTTACGGCCAATACGTAAACCTTTTTCGATGTTAAATGAGTCATTCATATCCGGATCATTAATTAAGCCTTTCCAGCCAATTGTAGTACGTGGTTTTTCAAAATAAACACGCATAACTAGATATAAAGTATCTTTAACCTTTTCGCTTAGCGCTTTTAGGCGATCAGCATATTCGTGAGCAGCTTTTGGATCATGAATAGAGCAAGGACCAATAACGACAAATAAACGTTTATCTGAACCATCTAAAATATTACGAATAGTTTCGCGGCCTTTTAGAACAGTTTGTGAAGCAACATCAGATAACGGAAGTTCTGATTTAAGCTCAGCTGGTGTTACAAGAGTTTGGATGCTTTTAATGTTAACGTCGTCGATATCTGGCTTGGAAACGGAATTTGAATGTGTAGTCATTGCTGTCACTGGTTCGATCATACTAAAGGTTGTTTTGTGTACTGAATATACCATGAAATAATTATGAAAATACTACATCTCATGGCAATTCAGTTTGGAAAAATCCCATTGATTTTACTATCTTTCGGTCGAGTTGCCTGTTTTTTCAGCAACTACTGCTTGTTGTTGTACCACAGCTGCTTTTGGTTTGGCTTTGACTGGGTGGACCATAAAGTTAACACCAAGAGCAAATAGTGTAATACCCAAAATTTTACGAATTAAACGTTCCGGCATACGTGAGCTAATTAATGTTCCAATAATAATTGCCGGAATTGAACCTACTAATAACCACATAAGCAGCACAAAGTCGACATTACCGGCACTCATATGCCCAAGACCTGCGACTAGGGTTAAGAGTACAGCGTGTACGACATCGGAACCAATAATACGAATCATTGGTAAGTTAGGGAACATGATTACAAGTGCCATAATTCCAAAGGCACCAGCGCCGACTGATGATAGTGTTACGAATACACCCAAAATAATACCCATAATCACAATATAGGTACGTTTATTTTGAACAGCTAATTGCTCATTTTCAGTTTGAGTATTCTCTTTATTTCGGAATTTATTAAAGAACTTTTCAATCCGAGTACGGAAAATGATAGAAACACCAGTTAAGGTCAACATAAAGCCTAATACCATGGTTAATACAGCTTTATAATGAGTTGACTGACTTAAATAATGCTCAAGTACCCACGCAGTACCAAAAGATGCCGGAATACTACCGACCGCTAACCATAAAACAATCGGCCACACGATATTAAGTTTTTTTGCGTGAACCATCGATCCACAGAACTTAGAGATCGCGGCGTAAAGTAGATCAGTACCAATTGCGATATGCGGTTCAATCCTAAAAAGACCAATTAAAATTGGTGTCATTAATGATCCACCACCAACTCCTGTAATACCTACACAGAAGCCAACTAACATACCTGCCAAGATAAATTCAAAAGCACCAGACATCTTTATCGCCACTTATCACGAAACGCAGATATCTTATTCCTTTTAGAGATAAACAGTTGTCATGAATAATGATTTACTTATGCAAAAAAACGCTAAGCAATCAAAAAAAAGCCTATTTTGATGAAATTTTATTCAAATTCATGACTTGGATGATGATTTTAAAGCTCTCAATGGATTAAGCCAAAGTATCAGTAAAAAGGTAAGGGGGGTTGCAAAGATCCACCAGCTGACAAAACCAATTGAAAAACCATATTTTTTGATGAGAATAAATCCGCTCAACGCAAATAGTAAAAAGGCCAATATCCTCAACAATGAATAATATTTTTGAGCTAAAGGTTTGAAATGACCAGTTGATTTCGGTGAGCGATATTTTTCAGTCGATATGAATAGTAAATACATGCCTAGTAAAGTCAGGACAAACACAAAGAACATCATGAATTCACCTCAATATTTAACTTACTCAGGTTTTTTTGAATTTTATCTGAAGCTTTATGTTGAATAGGCTTAATTTTAAGAAATATAAAAAGGGCTAGAGCTGCAAATAACCAGAAAAATATATCTATACGTGCAAAATCCCAATAACTACTAAAGTTTTGAATATAATTGTTTTTTAGTAAATAACTTATATTCAAGACAGGGAGTGCAATACTAAGCAGAATAAAAATACCTAGCTGAGTTTGCCATAAATATTGTTTTTTAGTGATGAGCGCAATAATAAAGCTCATGAGCCACACGAAGAAGAAACTATAAATTTCATAATTAACAGTGGGGGCCGTGACAGTAAACAATCGATTCGCATACAAATAAGCAAGAGTTGCACAAGGCAAACCTACAAAGGTAGCAACATTTAAACGGTCAACTAAATAGTGCCCGAAATGAAACTTACTATTTTTATTTTGAAGTTGGCGTTTAAGGCTCCAAAGCAACAAGCCAGAGGCAATCATTACACAGCCTAAAATGCCAGAGAAAAACAATCCTAAACGAAGTAGAGGCTGAGCAAAAGTTGCCATATGTAGACCATATACTCCTGCATAAAGTGTGGCAATAGGACTATGATTACGTGTATCACCCAAGACTTTAGCGGTTGTAGCATCTAATGTGATTTGTGCTTGATTACGGGTAATAGAATGGTCTTCTTGCTGAATAAACGTAATTTGAGCCTGATTCGTATTTGGGTTTTTAACACTCATGGTTGCTAAAGTTTGATTTCCCCAACGCTGTTTAAGTTGGGCTAATAGCTTTTCAACTGGTAAATTCTGTGCAGGATGCGGTGTTGTACTTTCTGTGACTGTTTTTGTACGTATATCATTGAAATATTGATATGGATTCTCTGGATAGAGTTTTTGCATTCCCCAAGGTAAATATAAATAGAAGAAAATAGCCAAGCCAGTAAAAGTAACTGTTAAAAAGAAGGGCAGTGCAATAACAGATGAAACATTATGAAAATCTAACCATGAGCGCTGCGACTTAAAGGTGCGCAAGGTAAAAAAATCGGTGAAGATTTTTTTATGAGTAATAATGCCTGAGATTAACGCAATCAACATAATAAAAGCTGCTAAAGATACGACCAACCGCCCAATTAATATCGGGACACCAAAAAGTTGATAATGGAAACGGTAGAAAAAGTCACCGCCTTCAGTCGCAGAAAGTTTTAATTCTTGACCAGTGTTTGCATCGAGGGTTGCATTTCCATAACTACCATCTGGTTTTTCCCAATACATCGTATTCACCGGACTTTCAGGTGTAGCAACAGTTAAATACCAAGATTTAGCATCTGAAGCGTGTTCTTGTAAGTATTGATATGCCGTTTTAATTGCCACATCTTGTTTTATTTCAAATTGTGCAAGGGGTGGTTGCATCCACAAATTAATTTCATGGCGGTAATAAGACAAACTTCCCATTAAAAAAATAGCAAATACGAGCCATCCAAAAATTAAACCAGTCCACGAGTGGAGCCATGCCATAGATTGACGTATACCTTTATGCATAACTTACCGTCCGTGTCACAATAAAGAAAAGGGCAAATAATGCGATTGATAAAATGGTCAGTCGCAATAATGATTGGATGCAGAAACCAACAATCGCGAAAAATACATAAAACAAAATAGAAATGAAGGCCGCCAAATAGATAGCTTCTGGCTTGTCTAAGTTCAAATGGAAAATTTCAGTTAGTCCAAGACTTAAGTACGCCATACAGGCATAACCCATACCGAAAACAATTAAGAATCGATAGAAAACTTTTATGCGATATAACATGGGAAGATTTAAAGTTTTGGACATATTTACTGACACATAAAAAAATAAAAAAGAAAGCCAACCCCAAATTGGGATTGGCTACGCTATTAATATTTAAACTTTACAGCAACTGTATAGTTGGCTGGGGCACCATAAAAAGCCTGCCCATCTGGGAAACTATTTAAATATTTCTTGTCAAAAATATTATTACCATTTGCTTGAAGCGTAATATGATCATTGACTTCATAGCTTGCCATTAAATTGACTAAAGCATATGCATCTTGTTTGATCGTACCGTTTACATTTGAGTCATATAACTTTATCCCATCTTGCCACTGTAAACCTGCACCAACTTTAAGCTTAGGTAAAACTGGCGGAGTATAGGTAGTTAGCAAGTTAAGTGTCTGGTTTGGATTGTATGTTCTTGCTTCGCCACCATTTTTAGTATCTTTAATACTAAATTGAGCATAGCCGAGAGAAAGATTTACGTTATCAGTAATTTGACCTGATAGACCGACTTCTACACCTTGCGATTCTAGATCACTCGTTGGTACTTTTCGGTTAAGTGGGTTTCCATCCGAGTTACGTAAAGGGTAATTGTTTTGTTCAGTTTTAAATACTGAAAGTGTGCCTGTTAAACGGTCATCTAGCCATGAGCTTTTTACACCCATTTCATAGCTTTTACCCTCAATAGGTTTTAAAGCTTGATTGGTATCTTTATCAATACCAGTTTGTGGACGGAAAATAGAGGTATAACTCATGTAACCCGTATATTCAGGTGTAAAATTATAGGTTAGTCCGACATATGGAGAAACTTTACTTTCACTATATGACATTGGTGAGCCATAACTTTCGCCTTTACTCTCAGCTTGAACATAGTTTGCACCAAGTAAAAGTTTTAAATCTTCATTAAGATGTAAACGTGTCGCGGCATAAATTGAGTTAATATTTTGTTTATAGTTGGCCGCTTCTGTGAAATCTGACCAAGTTATAGATTGCGGTGTCCAACTTGCCCAATCGGTAGTAGTTGACTTTATAACGTTACTATCGTTAATCGTTCCTGTAGATTGTTTATCTTGTTGATGATTACGTACATAGCTGTAGCCTAGAGTTGCTTCATGTTCTCGGTTAAATAGCTTATAGGTCCCTTCGAGATTAAAATCTACAGCATGTTTTTCTTGATGTTCTTGTCCACCCCAAGGCGTTAGAGAAACACCGGACCCATCAGATTTTGGATAACCATAGTAATAGAGAAGACGGCTATTATGCTTCGTATCAAGATAGTTGTAAGTCAGTTTAGCATTCCATTGGTCATTAAGTTTTTGCTTTAATTCAACAAAAGCATTTTGTGTCTCATTATCCCAATGTGCCCAATCAGGGTTTGGATTATATGAGCGGTCATAGGAAATTTGTTTACCGTTGGCATCTAATAAAGGTAGTGCACCCCAGTTGTTTGCATTAGGTTTATTTTGTTCTTGGCTATAACCTGCGGTAAGTAAAGTGCTATCTGTTAAATCGGCTTCAACAATACCAGCAAAGCCGTTTTTTTCCGCAGAATATCGGTCTAGGTAAGAATCACCAGTTTGTTCATAGCCCATAATACGGCCACGTACTTTTCCACTTGGTAGAATTGAGCCAGATACGTCAGCTTCATAGCGCTGCGTATCCCATGAACCGTAACTTACACCACCGCTTGCTTGAAATTCTTGTGTTGGACGTTTTCGAATATTATTGATGGTTGCACTCGGATCGCCAAAGGCATTAGTTAACGAGTCAGCTCCTTTAACTACTTCTACACGATCATAGAAATAAGTATCAGGATTCGTATTGTTATAGTTATAACCTGAGAGGGGAAAACCCACGCCGTCAGTTAATATATTTGAAATCTCAAAGCCACGAGCCATATAGGTAGTTCGCTCAGTTTCTTGATTAGATACTGTTACACCAGGGGTGTTTTTTAAAACATCGCGAGTACTAGTAAGACCAAAATCTTCTATTTGCTGACGAGTAACGACGTTAATGGTTTGAGGAGTTTCTTTAGCCTCAATATTAAGCTTGGTTGCACTACTCGAATTTTTAACATTATATGCTTTAGTTTGTTCAGAAGACTGTTCAGCATTTGATGCTTTAACTTGAATTGTCTGTAAAGCTTGTACCTGTGCATCTTGGGCATAGGTGAGGTTTGCATAACAAATCGCGCAGGCGATTACGGTAAGCTTAAATGATCGAGGTGGGATATTCATAAGATTAAAGATAATGTAAATAATTCTCATTTATTTTATTGTTTGTAAATGTAAGCTACAATTCAAATTGCATTGTTAATTTAGATTAAAAGATGGTGAATGAGTGTAATTTTAGATAGCTTGTGCTGTGGCCGCTCTTGGTAAGTACATATAGATCAAGTTCAAGATTGATAAACCTCTATGCTAGAATGCATTATTTCAAATTCTTGGGTAAATCGCCTTGGCAAACCGAAAACTTAAAATAGGTATTGTAGTTGGGGAAGTTTCTGGAGATACGCTTGGTGTGAAACTTATGCGTAGTTTTCGAGAACAAGGAATCGATGCCGAATTTGAGGGAATCGGTGGTCCTCAAATGATTGCTGAAGGTTTTAATAGTTATTACCCAATGGAAACTCTGTCTGTGATGGGGATTGTTGAGGTATTAAAAGACTTAAAAAAATTATTCGCCGTGCGGGATGGTTTAATTAACCAATGGACTCAAAATCCAGTTGATATTTTTATTGGTATTGATGCACCAGACTTTAACCTCAGACTTTCGAAAAGTATCAAAGAAAAGAATCTTCCAATAAAAACAGTTCAATATGTGAGTCCATCAGTTTGGGCATGGCGTCAAGGGCGAGTACATGGCATCAAACAAAGTATAGATTTAGTACTTTGCTTATTTCCTTTTGAAAAAGTTTTTTATGAACAATATGAAGTTCCAGCGGCATTTGTAGGCCATCCATTAGCTAAACAATTACCGCTTGAGAACCCTATTCAAATTGCTAAACAAGAATTGGGTGTTGATGAAAATCAAAAACATATTGCTTTGTTGCCTGGTAGCCGCAAAGGTGAAGTAGAAAGGCTTCTTCCTATGCTATTGGGGGCAGCCAATATTTTGCATACAAAATATCCAGATATTCAGTTTTTAATTCCGGCAATTAATGATGCGCGCAAACAGCAGATTGAGCAGGGGGTTGAACAATTAGCACCGCAGTTAAAAGCAAAAATTCATATTTTAGAAAATACGGATAGCGAATCGAAAATTGGTCGTATGGTCATGAACGCGAGTGACATTATTGCCTTAGCATCTGGAACGGCGACATTAGAAGCCATGCTCATGCATAGACCAATGGTCACTTTCTATAAACTGCATTGGTTAACTTATTTAATTGCTAAATTCTTGGTGAAAATACCTTATTACTCTTTGCCAAATATCATCGCGGGTAAAAAAGTAATTGAAGAGCTGATTCAGGCTGATGCAACACCTGAAAATTTAGCGGCTGAAATAGAAAAACTAATGAATGTTGAAACCGCTCAAATTCAAGTAATGCAACATTTAACTATGCATAAACAGCTTATTTCTGGAAATACAGAAGATCCGGTTCAAGCCATTTTGCAATGTTTGAATAGCTAATTTTTAAGATTTGATTGGCTAATTGCTTTTAATCCAGCTAATGAAAATTTTTTAAAATGTTCAACTAAATCATGTAAGGGCATCTGAGCAATATTTTTAAGTGGCTCAGGTGCTTGAGCATTAGGCCCGGCAATAATAAGCATCATGCAAGGGGTCATCACGCTTAAAATACAAGGTAAAACGGCCGGATCATTTTCATCTAAGTTCGCCACTTGACTAATCAACTTTCGAATAAGAAAAAATTTTCTCATTCCAGTTAATTCAATAAAACTTAATAAATGCTCAGACGGTGAAAACAGTTCGCGAATAAAAACTTTGCCATGCCAAACATCTTTTTCCGTCAACTTATGTAATAAAGTTTCAAGTAATAAACTCAATTTTTCTTCGGGAGAGTAAGTACTTTCAACAAGTTCTAGTAAGTATTGTTCATCTAGGTAATGGGCATGAGCTTCCATTAACACTGCTTGATATAGCCCATCTCGACCATCAAAGTGATAATTAATTGCCGCTAAATCGACATTTGCTACTTTGGCAATTGTTTTGTTTGCTGTTTTTGCAAAACCATATTGGGCGATTAAGGGTCCTGCTGCCTCAATAATTTTAGTCTTTGTCAAATCACCATCACTTCGTCTAGATCTGGACATGTTTAAACCTAATTTTATTTCATCATAAAAGTATATCTTTTATTCAAAGATTAAGGTAATTTAAATTTAAATTGAATTTAAACTATGTAAATTTGAATTTAATAAGAAGGCCAAAAAGATGAATAAAAAAGTGATTGCCGGCATTTTAGTTGTTATAGCTGTAGTTGCCATCGGCTTTTGGGTATGGGGATATAATCATAAAAAACAATTAGATAATGATGTATTAACTTTATATGGAAATGTGGATATCCGCCAAGTTTCACTTGCATTTGAACAGTCTGGCCGTATTCAGAAACTTTTAGTTCAAGAGGGCGATAAAGTTCAAGCAGGTCAAGTACTGGCGACTCTTAATACCAATGCATTACAAATTCAGGCAAAGCAAGCTCAAGCACAACTTAAAGCTCAACAAGAGGCAATTATTAAACAAGAGATTGGAGCCCGCCCTGAAGAAATCACCCAAGCAAAAGCTCAACTTGCGTCTGCCCAAGCTGAGCTTGATAAAACCAATAAAAACTTGCAACGCTTACAAATTTTGGTAAGTAGTACCGATGGTCGAGCAATTAGCCAACAAGAACTCGACTATGCCAAAAGTAATCAACATAGTGCTGAGGCAGCGGTCCGTGAAAGACAAGCCAATTTAGAATTATTAATTAAAGGTGCACGAAAAGAAGACCGTGAAGCGACCAGAGCACAATATGAAGTGACTAAGGCTAATTTAGATTTAATTAAGTATAACCTTACTCAAGCAGAACTAAGGTCTCCTGTAAATGCAGTGGTACGAGCTCGGTTGCAAGAAGTTGGCGACATGACAACTGCTCAAAAGGCCGTTTATACATTAGCCTTGACCAATCCAAAATGGATTCGTGTGTATGTAAATGAACAAGATTTAAGTTCAATTAAAATGGGGGGCACGGCTCAAATCATTCATGATGCTTATCCGAATCAGCCTATGAATGGAAAAATTGGCTATATATCTTCAGTGGCTGAGTTCACACCTAAAACAGTACAGACAGAAGAGATTAGAACAACACTTGTTTACGAAGTTCGGGTGTATGTACATGATCCGAATGATCAATTAAAAATGGGTCAACCTGTGACAGTAAAAGTCCCACTTGCTTTAAGTGAGAAAGCCCATGATTGATAGTAAAGCAGTGGTTCAAGCCCGTAATTTATTCATGACTTTTAAAGCCGAAAATAAAAATTCAGCAGATATTAGCGCAATTGTTGATTTGAATATGCAAATCAAAAAAGGAGAACTTACCGTTTTAGTCGGTCCAGATGGTGCGGGTAAAACAACTTTATTAAGGTTAATTGCAGGACTATATAAAGCGAGTTCAGGTTCTCTTCATGTGCTCGGGTTTGATATTGAAAAACATCCTCAAGTTGTCCAAGACCGTATTAGTTATATGCCACAACGTTTTGGACTCTATGAAGACTTAAGTGTACAAGAGAATCTAAATTTATATGCCGACTTACACGGCGTTCCAAAAAATGTACGTAACCAAAGATTTAAACGTTTATTGGAAATAACGGATCTTACTCAGTTTACTCAACGTCTAGCAGGGCAACTTTCTGGTGGAATGAAGCAAAAACTAGGATTGGCATGTACTCTAGTTCGTTCCCCAGAGTTACTGTTGCTCGATGAACCTAGTGTTGGAGTAGATCCTTTATCAAGACGGGATTTATGGATCATTATTGAACAACTTGTTCAGGAAGAAAATTTAAGCGTAATTATAAGTACCGCTTATATGGATGAAGCAGAAAAGTGCGCTTACGTATATATCATGCATGAAGGCAAAATTTTAAGACAAGGTTCACCTGAGCAATTAAAAGCGTTAGTACATGAGCAAACATGGCAAATAAAGCCTTCAGAGCAGATTAAGACTCGGATTGTACAAGCCCAGTTGCTTGGAAATTCTGGAAAGATTATTGATGCAGTGCCAAGAGGAGAGCAAGTAAACTTTATTAGTCGCCAAAAAGAAGTATCAATAGATATTTTACCTCTGGGGCTAGTGGCAAATAGGCGACCACCTGAACTCGAAGATGCTTTTATGATGTTGTTACAACAAAATCAAAAACAACAAATCTCTATTTCTCAGCAAACTTTTCGATCAGAACAAAACAATAATTCGCAATCCGACCAAGCGGTCATTGTAGTTAAAGATTTAGTCAGAACTTTTGGAAATTTTACTGCTGTTGCCAATACGTCATTTACTGTACAGCGTGGAGAGATCTTTGGGTTACTCGGGCCAAATGGAGCTGGTAAAACCACGACATTTCGCATGTTATGTGGGTTACTACCGGCAAGTAGCGGTTACCTAGAAGTTGCAGGTAAAAACTTACGGACGGCCCGTGCTGAAGCAAGAGCTAAAGTAGGCTACGTCTCTCAAAAATTTGCACTGTATAGCAATTTAACTGTGTTGGAAAACTTAAAGTTTTTTGGTGGAGCCTATGGCTTATCGGGCAAAAAACTAGATCAACAAATTGATAAAGCTTTACAGCAATATGATTTAAACCCGCAAATTAAAAGCGGTGATTTACCTGGTGGTTATAAACAGCGCTTATCTATGGCGGCTGCATTATTACATGAACCAGAAATTTTATTTTTAGACGAACCTACGAGTGGAATAGACCCGCTTGCACGGCGTTCATTTTGGTACAACATTGGTAAACTAGCAAATCAAGGCATTACCATCATTATTACCACCCATTTTATGGAGGAAGCAGAATATTGTGACCGCATTGCCATACAAGATGCAGGAAAGTTACTAGCCCTAGGTTCTCCTCAGCAGGTCCGCGAATTGGCAAGTAAAGATAAACATATTGTTGATATGAATGAGGCTTTTATTGCAATTGTGGAACAAGCACGTGCATTAAGGCATGCGGGTTAGGAGACCTACAATGAGCTTTGCATTTTGGAGTCGCTTGAAAGCCTTAGTTCGGAAAGAAACTAAACAGCTTCTTCGTGACAAAAGCAGTCTCGGAATTGGCCTAGTTTTGCCTGTTATCTTAATTTTACTGTTTGGTTATGGACTTTCTTTTGACTTGAACCAAGCACAAGTTGGTGTTGTAGTTGATCAGTCCTCGCCGCAGGTCAATCAGGTCTTAGCTGGCTTAAATGGATCGCGATATTTAACCAGTCTAGAATTTCATAATTTGCCTGAAGCAAAACAGGCTATTCGAAATGGCAAAATTGATGCGATTTTGCATTTGCCTTCAGATTTTGCAAGTCAGGCCCAACAAGGTAACGCAAAGGTTCAATTGCTATTAAATGGTAGATCGACCACCATAGCAACTGCTTTAGAGGGGTATGTCGCGGGTGCTTTGGCTACCGCGCCATCAATACAAATTGATCGTAGCCCAATATTAGCATCTGCAAGCGCCGTTAAAATTGAACAAAGAATATGGTTTAACGAATCTGGTAACAGTACTTGGTTTTTAGTACCGGGTTTAATGGTACTCATTTTAACTTTAATTGGCGCCTTTTTAACGGGTCTGCTTATTGCCCGTGAAAGGGAACGGGGAACATTAGAAGCCTTATTTGTCACACCAGTACGGCCATTTGAAATTGTGTTGGCAAAACTCATTCCGTACGTTGTTGTCGGCATGATTGATATCGTTATTTGTATTGTTGCTGCACATTTTATTTTTGAAGTACCCATGCGCGGTTCATTATTCTCAATTTTATCTGCTTCATTTCTATATTTAATCGTTTCATTATTACTTGGTTTAACTATATCTGGCTTTGCTCAAAGTCAGTTTCAGGCGAGTCAAATTGCTTTGTTGGCAAGTTTTATGCCAGCACTGATGCTTTCCGGATTTGTTTTTGATACACGCAACTTGCCTTTGGTTGTACAAATTATTAGCCAGTTACTTCCAGCGACGCATTTTATGGTTTTAATTAAAACTTTATTTATGGGAGGTGATGATTGGAGGCTATGGTTTAAAGAGTGCGGTATTTTATTGGGATATATCGTTGTTTTGATATGTGCTGTGAACTTTTCACTAAAAAAACGGTTGAGATAAAGTTATGTGGCAGCAATTAATCACGTGGCTGAAACACTTAAGTTTTTTAGTCAAAAAAGAATTCTTAACCATTTTTAGTGATCCTGCAAATAGGGCTATTCTATTTGTACCTGCCCTGATGCAAGCACTTTTATTTGGCTATGCGGCTACTTATGATGTTAACCATGTAGATTATGCAATTTTAGATCAGAGTAGCGGACAGATTTCACATGAGCTGATCTCAAAGCTCGATGGCTCTGGTATTTTTAAGCGTGTTGCAACACTGGAATATACCGAACAAATCAAACAGGTCATTGATAACCGTCAGGCATTGCTCGCAATTACGATCCCCAATGATTTCGAGAGTAAATTAAACAATAACCAAAGCGCTCCTATACAGGTCATTGTTGATGGCAGGAATTCATCTACAGCTATGGTCGCAGGGTCATATCTAAATAAAATTATTGGTCAATTCAATCAGCAAAAGTTTAATTCAGCTTTACCGATTAGCCTTGAAACAAGAACATGGTACAACCCAAATCAGGAATCTCGTTGGAGCTTAATGCCTGCATTAATTGCAGCATTAAGTATGATGCAGACATTACTTTTATCTGCTTTATCAGTTGCGCGTGAACGTGAGCAGGGTACGTTTGATCAATTATTAGTGACACCGTATACACCATTACAAATTATGATTGGTAAGGCTTTGCCGCCGATTTTTGTAGGTTTGATGCAATCGACCATTATTTTATTGATTATTTTGTTCTGGTTTAAAATTCCAATGAATGGCTCTATTGGACTGCTTTATTTTGGATTATTAAGCTTTAACGTGGCTGTAGTTGGTGTGGGTTTATCAATTTCAGCTTTATCATTAAATATGCAACAAGCCATGCTTTTTACATTTTTATTGATTATGCCTTTGATGTTACTTTCAGGCTTACTGACACCTGTAGAAAACATGCCAAAAGCATTACAAGTAGCAACTTATGCAAATCCATTAAGATTTGGAATTAACTTAGTACAGCGGGTTTATTTGGAAGGTGCAAGCTTTGCACAAGTCAAATTGAACTTTTTACCAATGATTGTGCTGGGGATAGTAACTTTACCTTTAGCAGCTTGGTTATTTAGAAATAGATTATCTTAATTATATTGATTAAAAAGCCCCATTTTTATGGGGCTTTTTTAAATCGACTTTTATGCACGTACAATCAGCTCGTAACCTGTATATTTACGGATATTAATAACACCAATATCAAAAATTAAATATTGGCCCTTAATACCTTGCAATACTCCACGAATTTTTGGTGTTTTATCTAAGTTTAAAGACTTAATTTTTTCAGGATATTGTTCAACTGGGTAAACAAACTCACGTGGCAATTCATTTTCTAGTAATTCAACCGTTTCGTTAAATTCAAGATCTTGGCTAAATTCTTCACGAATAGTTTGAATTTTAGGAGCGAATTCTTCAATTAACTGATCACGTTGTTCAATCAAATTTAGAGGCTCAGCTTCGCCTTTGAGAAGTTTACGCCAATCTGTCTTATCCGCAATTAAGGAACCAAACATGGTTTCAAGCTGACCAGATAAACGACGTGAACCAACTTTTAAAATAGGTAAGGCTTGAGTTGCCCCTTGATCTAACCAACGACCAGGCATATGGCTAACACGAGTAATACCTACTTTTAAAGCACTTGAATTTGCCAAATACACAATATGAGGCTGAAAACATACGCTGTGCGCAAAGTCATCTTCACGGCATGTACCCAAATGGTAGTGGCATGTTTCAGGTTTCATAATGCAAAGGTCACATTCCGCTTTTGTTTTAAAGCATTTAAAGCAGTGGCCTTGCGAGTAAGACTTTGGTGTTTTAGCACCACAAGAGGTGCAATAAATATTACCTGTCCATTCGATTTCTAGTTCTTGTCCTAAATTAAAAGGAAGATCAATTTCTGAACGGTCTAATACAAATTTGTATTCAACATTTGCCTTGGTTGTCTGTTGATCAGTTACACTAGCATCTTTTAGGCCTGCATGCATTTTATGGCAAATGCCTTGTAGTTCCATAAAGTTTAAACTCACATCTTTCAATTAAGGGTTGCAGTTATGGCTGAACAAAATGTCATCACTTCTATGCTAGACGATTTATCAAACGAACAGCCTATTCATACTGCACTTTGTATTGGCCAGAAAATTGACCAGAATAACGCAATTCAATGGCACTATTTTACCGTAACTGAGCTGTTAAGTCTGCCTTTTACTCAGCGTTATGATTTGGGTTTTGTATTGTTTGATACTGACGAAATGCAGGACATCAGCGATGTGCAAAAATCACAATTATTAGTAAAGCTAAGAGATTTATTAGCAAAACGAATTGTTGTCGTGAGCAAACGCAGTGATGAACAACTTCTGCGTTCTTTAGGTTTTACCCAACTTATTGATAAGACTTTACATGATAGTGATTTTGCTTTATGGCAATTTAATATTTTGACCTATAAGCATGTCCCAGACTGGTTTAATTCAAAATTTTGGGCAAATCCGGAAAATTGGAATAAATTCCGTTGGTAAAAGACCTTGCAATCTCTTTCAAAATTTAACAATTTGATTTTTGCTGTCTTAACAAAAAAACGCGTATGCTCATGTATAAACCATACATAAGAGTTACTCATGACAAATTTAAGCAACATTGTAGAAGTTTTGGCTAAGCAAGCTTTAGGTGGGAATCAGCAAGCGTCAGGTCAAGGTGGTTTAGGTGGAATTTTAGGTTCTGTATTAGGACAAATGGGTGGTAATACTTCATCTGGTGCCCAAGGTGGTCTTGGTGGAGTATTGGGTTCTGTATTAGGACAAGTCACTGGTAATAACAACACACCTCAAGCTGGTGGTGGTGTGCAAAGTTTATTAATTGCAGTGGTACCTTTAATCTTAGGTTGGGTTCAGCAACAAGGTGGCTTACAAGCTGCTCTTGAGAAATTAAAAGGCGCTGGCTTAGGTAGCCAAGTTCAAAGTTGGGTTGATCCAAATCAAAGTAATAGTGAAGTTCCGACCCAGCAATTACAAAGTCTGTTTAATCCAGCAGACATTGAACAAGTTGCTCAGCAAGCTCAAGCACCAAAAGAGCAAGTTTATGGTGCAATCGCTTCTGTCTTACCTCAGGTCATTGATTCTTTAACACCTCAAGGTGAGAGTACAGATCATCAAGAAGCTAACCAAGATATTCAAAATGTGATGAATCTTGTAAGTGGTTTCTTAAAATAAAATATAAATTTTTTAAAAGCCGATATTTTTGTATCGGCTTTTTTTGTTGGCATAACAAAATAAAAGGGCATAAGCCCTTTTATTTTAGATCTGAATCGAACATAACTGATTAGAAGTTATATTCAATACCAGTACCTACAACAGTTTGTTTGTCGTCGTCGTTCAACCAGTCACGTTTTTGTTGAGCAACGATACCGTAGAAGCGAGCTTGTTTATTGATTTGATAATCAAGACCTAAACCATACAAGTCAATTTTACGATCTGCCTGACCACTTACTTGTGTTTCAGCAGAAGCATATTCTGCTTTTACTTTAAGTTTAGTGTTAGGAATTTTATAAGCAGCAGTTACCGCGTATGCTTCTTCTTCTAAACCACGGTAAGCTTTACCAGCTTTATCGATTGAACCATCTGATTTATATGTTTGACCATATGCAGTCAAATCATCAGTAGGTTCAGCATGTTGCCATAAAGCACCTACTACAAAACCAGATTTAGCAATGTCATAAGAACCAGTTACACGGTAAGCGTCTGTATAAACATCTTTCAAACCGTAAGCAGCATATTTACCTTTGATACCGAAATCACCAGCAGCAGCGATTGCTAAACCTAAGTCTTTATTTTCATAACCTAGAGAAGTTGAAACTGAATCGAAGCTATCATTTTTGCTGTCTTTACCAGTTTCGCCTTTTTTGCTATCAGAAGTGCTTTCACCAGTTTGAGCCATGATATTGAATGTTAAACCAGCTAATAATTTAGGGTCTAATTCAAAACCAACTACGTTATCTAAACGGTTTTCACCGTACATAATATTTGTAATATCTAAACGTGTGTCATCGTTAAAGATGTCTTGGTTGCTACCAGCAGAGGTTTTGAAGTAAGAGTCATATTTACCTACTTTTAACGTACCGACGCCTTCAGTTTTTAAACCAATAAAACGGTTACGGGCGCTAAGGTCAGTATCTGAACCAGAACCGTCAGTAGAAATTGCCCATTCAGCTAAATAAACAGCAGATAGCTTATCAGTCAACTTCTCTTCACCTTTTACCCCAATACGAGAAGAGTTTGAGTTAACTTCGGTAACGTCACTTTTACCATCGAAATTTTTGTTGTCAACTTGGTTAATGGAAACGTTTAGTTTGCCGTACAAAGTTGGCGCTGCTTGCACCGCGTTTACGCTCAAAGTTGCAACTGCGGCAGCGAGAAGCAATTTCTTCATTGAGATTTCTCCAAAAGGTATTTTTTAAATGGCGTATGCCTAGCTAACTTTTATTTTTTAGTTGGCTTATGTACAAAAAGTTACAGAAGCTCACCAACTTGCTAAGAAGTATCTGTAAACTTTGTGACAATGGAGTGAAGAAGAAATGACAGTTTTATGACAATTAAAAATTGGAAATACTTTATTTTCTTTTGATTTTATTACACTTTTTAAATAAAAAAAGCGGAGTTTAAACTCCGCTTTTATCTCTTAAAATCAAAGTGCTGCTTTAATTTTCTCAGCCAAATCTTTGATTTTATCTTGGTCTCCTAATTGCGCCGCATGTTTGCCAAGTTGGTGAACATTTGTCGGAATTAGATGAAAATGAACATGAGGGACAGTTTGTCCAGCAGCTGCTCCTGATAACTGCATGAGCACAATTCCATCCAAATTTAATGCAGTTTCCATTGCCTTAGCAATTTTTTGCACGATCTGGATGGTATAAGCTGCCGCTTCAGGAGGTAAATCAAGTAAAGTTACTGCAGGAGTTTTTGGAATAACTAATGCATGACCATCGGCTTGGGGCATAATATCCATAAAAGCTAGAACTTGATCATCTTCATAGAGTTTTATCGCTGGAAGTTCACCACGTAAAATTTTTGCGAAGATATTTTGATCATCATATGCCATGTATTATTCCTTTAAATACTATTTACATTTCAATTCTTTTTGACGTTCTTTAATTGCGTCTAGACGTTGCTGCTCTTTATCAGAGAATTTTGGCTTAGTCGTATGACAGTTTTCATTACCATATTTTTCTTTAGCATCTTGGTCTTTAAAACAAAAGCCTTTTGACGCATAAATCAAATTGTAATCATCTTGCAATTTTTGACATTCTTGCTCAGGTGTTGCAGCTTGGGCACTGAAACCGGCAAGGGTCACCATTCCAGCGAATACCGCAACCATTAATTTATTCATGAGCTTTTCCTCAGTTAAAGGTATGAACCTGTACTCAATATAAGGTTTATTCCCAATATTTCAATGACTATTAATTACTCAAGTGTTATTTAAAGTCACATTTCACCTTATAATATAAAAAAGCTTTATATATCAAGATCTTTTTTATAATCTGTTTTAAATCAAAAGATTAGATATATTTTATATTAAACAATTAAAATATATACTTAACCAATATTTAAAGTCATGATTAAAATTTTTATAGTAATGAAATAAGTACGTTATATGATTAACATCGGTTCTTGTTTATGCCATAAAGTAAAATTCTCTGTACCTTGTGAAATCAAAACGGTTTATCACTGCCATTGCAGCTTATGCCGAAAACAAACAGGTACTGGAGCGAATGCCGCTACTTTAGTAAAAGAAAATCAGTTTAATTGGTTGATGGGTAAGGAATATGTGGCTACCTATAAAAAAGAAACTGGTTTTACTTCATCATTTTGTAATAGATGTGGTTCGCCTGTCCCTAATAAAATTAATGGTACAAACTATATGTGGATACCGTTGGGGCTTCTCGAACAACCGTTTAAACCAGATTTAAAACTTAATTTTTGTATAGAGTCAAAACATGATTGGGTTGTGTTAGGGGATGCTCATAAAAACTTTGCACATTTACCTGAGTTAGAAGAGTTTTTAAAATATTTTGAATAACACTATTTAACTTTTTATATATTTTAATAATTTTTAAGTATTCTTTACATAAATGATGTGTGTTCACTGTTGAATATATCCGATATTTATTTGAGCATGAAATCACATAGCTTAAAAAAGGATGGTTCACATGATAGATGAAGAAAAGCCTTTAAATTTTGAAGATGATGACGAGCCTCTTGATTTTGAAGATGAAGAATTCATAGACGATAAAAAAGAGGACGAAATGTATAACTCGATTACTAAGGATGGCTCTAGTGTCGATCCTGCTGATGATGGGACACGACATATTCGTCCTGAAGACGGCGATCCGATTGAAATTGATGAGTAAATGCATCAGTTTAAAAAAGATTAGTCTTTTTAATCTTTAAGTATAAGTGTAATATCCGAGCGCTGTCACAAACAGCAAAAAGTCCTGAATGATCAGCGCAAAAAATCAAAAAGGGTAAAGCCTGCTTACAAAGCGGGCTTTTTTTGTATTTATAAAAATCCAGACTAAAGAAAGTAAGTAAACGCTTTTAAGAAAATAATTAATTTTTCAAAAAATATTTAGCAGATGAGAAGAACAGATACAAATACCTAGTGTTTGTAATGTGCATTTAAGAGGAGTACAAAGGTAAATAACAAAAATAAGAAAAGTAAAAAGATCATAAGTTAAACATATCATTAAATTATTTAGGTATTTTACACAATTTAACACTTTATGCAAATTACTTTACATTTCATTGAGTTTTTGTAAAGAATTGGCTTAGTCTCAATCGTTTTAAAAATGTGACAATCAGTGGATAATTTGTTAGATTGTTTGATTTTTATAATAACAGGTGAGACAGATGAAGAGATTGTTACTTGTATTGGCTACAGGATTTGGTTTAGATGGGTGTGCATCGTTAACACAAAAAGCAGATGAAAATTATATTACTAAATCACCTGTTACTCCGGTCAATACTGCCTTTAATGGCACTAAAGTACTTGAACATGGAATTTTTACTGAGCAGGATATTGCTGATATGCCTGAACACTCAAGTATAAATTCACGTTATAAAATATCTTTTTAAAACGATGCTGAAAATTATAATTAAATAGTTAAACTAAATAATCCTCGTAAATTAGCTAAAATCTAGAATTTGCTAAGAATATATTTAGTAGTAGCTATTTAGCATAAAACCACCATTTAGGTGGTTTTTAAAAAGATAAAATGTTAAATTTTAATCGTTGAAAAAATTGGTTTTATAAATGAAAAACGTCATTATTTTAACTTCTATATTGTTATTAAGTGGGTGCACAATTAATTCTAAGTTATTATCACCAGCAAAAAGTGATGATGACAAAATTATTGTAGAAGCAGAAAAGTACAAGCAACAATATCAAAAAAAGATCTTTAAAATTTGGAATGTTCCGCCTTCTTCAGTGGGAATGAGTGCTAGCGTTAAAGTCTTTTTAAGTGATACTGGTGAGATTGAGCAAATTATTTTTCTAGATAAAGAAGACCAAAAGTTTAAGTCGAGTATTGAAAAGGCGATATGGCGTGCAAGTCCCTTTGTTTTACCTTCTAATCCGGAAGTTAGAAAACAAGTAAGAAAGTTTAATATTAAATTTACTGCAAAGTAATTTTAAATATGAACTTAGCCTTACATTAAAAAACCACCATATGGTGGTTTTTTATTAAGAATTGATAGAGATACAAATTATAACTTTATTTTATTAATTATTGAAAAACTAATCATTATTTTTTATCTACTTTTTCTTTTATGGTTAACTCATCAAAGAAGAGGAATAAGCCATGTTGAATCAACATGAGATAAATTTAAAACAGTATCAAAATAAATCTTTAAGTTATTTGAATAGCACAGCTCATTCTGAAGGGGTCGAGTTTGATAAATTGATTAAAGAAATTGATGAATATCCAAATGCCGTTGTTTTAGATTTAGGTTGCGGTGGTGGTCATGTAGCTTATAACGTTGCTCGCCATGCAGATCTGGTTTTTGCTTATGATTTATCTCATGAAATGCTCGATACAGTGTCAAAAGCTGCCAATGCTCGAAAAATAAAAAATATTTTTGTACAACAAGGCATTGCTGAAGATATGCCTTTTACTGATGAACAATTTGATGTAATCATTAGTCGATATTCTGCCCATCATTGGCAGCATGTCCCAACAGCAATGAAAGAAATAAATCGTGTATTAAAGCCAAATGGCACTGTTATTTTTGTTGATATTATTAGCTCAAGTTTCCCTATTTTAGATACATTTTTACAGACTATAGAAGTGATTCGAGACCCTAGTCATGTAAGAAATTACAGTATTAAAGACTGGGTTCACTTTATTGAAGATGCTGGTTTTGAATTAACAATTTTAGAAAAACAAACCCTCAAACTAGATTTTGATAGTTGGGTACAGCGCATGAAGACACCTGAAGATCAAATAAAAACGCTTAAGTATCTCCAAGAAAATGCAGCAGATGTTGTTAAAAAGTATTTTAATATTCAAAAAGATGGAAGTTTTGAAAGTAAGGTCGGGTACTTTGTATTTAAAAAACTATCCTTCTAGTGAGTCTAAGCTTGGGTTTGTTTTCATAGAGAAAGCGTTAGATAAAAGCCCTCATATAGAGGGCTTTTTTATGCCTAAATTTAGATTTTTGTTGAACGCTCACTCAGCCATGTTGCTAGCTTTGGCCAGAATTCCTGCGCACTTGCTTGGCTTGACATTAGACCTAAATGACCACCAGGAATAAGAGTAAATGTAACATCTTGGCTACTGGTTAACTGACTTAATGGCTGAGCTGCATCTGCCGTCACTAATTGATCACTACGACCAGCTCCAACTAAGAGTGAACAGTCGATATTTTTTAATTCGATTTTTTTATCTTTTAACTGAATAGAACCTTGTCTTAATGGATTTTGCAGCCAAACATTAAATAACATGTCCTGATTAATACCTCCCGGATAATCAATCATATTGTTTAAAAAACTACTTAATGTGGCATGTTCTTGTACGAACTGAAGGTCATTAAGGTTCTTAAGTAATTGAATATGACCATCGAACCAGCCTTTAGGGTCAAGAATTTTAAAGCCTAAAGAATTTAAAATGCCCGGAGTATGAATCAAACGCTTCGGTAAACCTGAGTAAATACGTTCCTGAAGCTTTTTATTGCGGGCAATAGTGTTGTTTATGGTTCGGTAGAGTTTTCCAATATAACCAGAAGCATAGCTATCGATTGGGCTACCTAAAACTATAAGGTTCTTGACATAATTTGGATGATTATGCGCTGTATATAAAGTAACGAATATGCCAGCCATACTCCATCCGTGTAGAGAAATTTGATCACTGCCTGAATGTGTGCGAACAAGCTCTATAGCTTTAGGAATAAAATCTTCAATAAACGATAAAAAGTTAAGATGTCTATCTTTAAAGCCTAAACGCCCCCAATCGACAAGGTATACGTCAAAACCTGCATTTTGGAAGTATTTGATAAGAGAACGATATGGATATAAATCATAAATCGCCATATTAATAGCTAAAGGTGCCACAAATACTAATGGTTCTCTAAAGCTCTTTTCTGTAGCTGCATAATAACGAACGCGGGTTTGATTGAATTCACCAATCACTTCAAACGGAGTGCTTTGTGACAATACTAATGTTTGAGGACGAAATAGTCGGGTAGAGAGGTGCTTGATTTGACTTTGTTCTGAGACAAGGGACTTTAAGCGTTTCATCTTGTTTTACCAACTATACTAAAGATTGATTGAAGTCTAAGCGATAATTTTCAGGTTTACCTTGACCTTAAATACCTTAGGCACTCAAAATGATGATAGTTTTTAGTACATGACCAGTAAAGGCGAACATTTAATGAACCAGTCTGATGATTTAGAATACCAACTTGATACTTTAGCCATTCGTACCGGACACACTCGTAGTTTTGAAGGTGAACATGGCGAACCAATTTTTTTGACTTCATCTTTTGTATATGAAAACGCTGCTGAAGCAGCTGCAAAATTTTCTGGTCAGGTTCAAGGAAATATCTATTCTCGTTTTACTAATCCGACTGTATCGATGTTCGAAAAACGTTTAGCGGCTTTAGATGGGGCTGAACGTGCCGTGGCTACAAGCTCAGGTATGGGAGCAATTCTATCGATTGCTATGGCGTATCTAAAAGCAGGTGATCATGTTATTTGCTCAAGAGCAGTTTTCGGTTCTATTGTCGCTTTATTTGAAAAATATATTGCCAAATTTGGTGTAGATATCACATTTGTGGATCTACGCGATTTAGATGCATGGAAAAATGCAGTACGTCCAGAAACTAAACTATTATTTGTTGAGTCACCGTCTAATCCATTAGCTGAAATCGCAGATATTCAAGCACTTGCAGATATTGCGCATGCAAATGGCGCATTACTTGCTGTTGACAATAGTTTCTGTACACCTGTTTTACAGCAACCGTTAAAGTTGGGTGCAGATCTCGTGATTTACTCTGCGACTAAATATTTAGATGGCCAAGGCCGTGCGTTAGGTGGTGCAGTGGTAGGTAACCATCAACTCCTAGAAGAAGTTTTTAGCGTAGTGCGTACTTTAGGGCCATCTATGAGTCCGTTTAATGCATGGATTTTCTTAAAAGGATTAGAAACTTTACGTTTACGTATGAAAGCGCACTGTGAAAATGCTCAAAAACTTGCCGAGTGGTTGTCTACCCATGAAAAAGTAGAAAAGGTCTATTATGGCGGGCTTCCAACTCATGAAGGTCATGAACTTGCAGCAAAACAGCAAAATGGCTTTGGCGGGATTGTTTCTTTTGTAGTTAAAGGTGAGCGTGAAGGCGCATGGAAGGTTATTGATAACACCAAATTTATTTCTATCACGGGTAATTTAGGTGATGTGAAATCAACAATTACGCATCCTGCTACAACCACACACGGCAAACTTTCTGCTGAAGCAAAACAAGCTGCTGGTATTGAAGAAGGCTTAATCCGCGTTTCGGTTGGCTTAGAAGATATTAACGATATTATTGGTGATATCTCACGTGGATTAGATTTGATCTAATAAAATTTATATATTTAAGAATTAAGCCACACTCATTTTAGTGTGGCTTTACTTTAAGGTAAGTTACTCACAAACAACGATTGAAATAAAAAAGCTACATTTTGTTGTAAATGAATTAAAAATCACAACGTATAAAAGTTCTAAATTTAATAAAAATAACAAAGTGAGTTTTTAACCATGCTTAAGCCTATAATTATTTTAGTTGCTATAGGGGCAATTGGTTTGGTTGGATACAAAGTATTTGCCCAAAAGGATGAACCGACTCAAATTAATGAAACTGTTCTATTGATTAATGACGCAAACAAATCAGTTGAAGAAGCTGATCATACAATAGAAAAAGCGAATGCCTCTTTTCAGAAAATTCCTTTAAATGAATATAAACCCGACAATAGCACCCTCCAAGCCTCGCAGTAGCTTAACTTACATTTTAGAACTGGCCTTCGCAGTAAAAAGTTTCGTATAGAAAGCTTTAAATGGATGAGTTACCTAAAAGAGTTTCATAGATACCAATAGAAAACATTAATTTATTGTGTCAGAATTGCGGATTAATTTTGATTTAAACGTACTGACCTCAATGATCTTACTGATCGATAGGGGCGTTCAAAGAGTTTAAGTTCCGAAGTGTTATATGACTATCAATAATACTTGAAATATTTGATAGAGATACGGAGTTAGGTTTATGAATATCAATATGCTCATGCAGCAAGCGCAGCGCATGCAAAAAGATATGGAATCAAATATAAAAAAGGCTAAAGAAGAGCTTGCTCAAACTGAAGTACACGCTGAAGCGGGTGGTGGTTTAGTTAAAGTAACAATGACTGGCCGTTATATCGTAAAACGTATCGAAATTAATCCAGAATTACTTCAAGACGAACCAGACATGATTGAAGACTTAATCGCAGCTGCGGTGAATGATGCTGTGCGTCAAGCTGAAGTAGTTTCTGAAGAAAAAATGCAAAAAGCTAACTCAGGTATGGGTTTACCTCCTGGTTTAGCAGGCATGTTCTAAGGAAAATCAGTGTTTAGCGATAGATTTGAACAACTCGTTCAAGCTTTACGTATTTTGCCTAGCGTTGGACCGAAGTCGGCCCAACGTATGGCTTTACATCTCTTGATGAAAAATCGTGAAGGTGCATTTGCTTTAGCACATGCTCTACATGAAGCATCAAGTTATATTCATGAATGTAGTGTTTGCCACTCTTTAACAGAGCATGAAATTTGTGATATTTGCGCTTCAACAGAAAGAGATGATCAATTGCTTTGTGTAGTTGAGTCTCCGGCAGATGTTATGGCAATCGAGCAAAGTGGTAGTTTTCGTGGCAAATACCATGTGTTGGGTGGACACCTTTCTCCATTAGATGGAATCGGGCCAGAAGAAATAGGCATTCCTTATCTAATCCAACGTTTAAGCCAAGGTACGATCGAAGAAGTCATTTTGGCAACTAATGCTACTGTGGAAGGTCAGGCGACAGCGCATTATTTGGTTGAAGCGACGAAGCATTTACCTATTCACATGACACGTATTGCTCAAGGCGTACCACAAGGTGGCGAGCTTGAATATGTGGATAGTCATACCTTAAGTCAGGCTGTTCATAACCGTATGCGTATGAAATAAGTACCTCGGTGCTTATTTCAAAGATTTTTTGAATAATATCGTATTATCAAAAAATCTTTTTAAAAGACAAAAACATATTTTTAAAAACGACTCAATGAATATATAAATTAAAAAAAGCTTTTGTAAAAAATAAATATTTAGAAGGACATTAAATTTGAAAAATTTAAAATAATGATCAAAAAATTATCTCTTTTTTGGAAAATTGTTCAAAAATAGATTATTCATCAAGGATTCAGTAGCATTTTTCTAATCCTATGTTATATATACCAGAGTTTAAAGCACTCTTTGCATTTACTTGAGAAAGCATGTTTCAGTTTATCCAACAGCAAACCGAATTGGTTGATGTTCTTCAACAAATGGATCAATGTTCAACTTATGGGCTTGATACAGAATTTATTAAGGTTGATACCCTTTGGCCTAAACTTGGAGTATGTCAAGTCAATGTCAACGGAAATGTATATTTGCTGGATGGAGTGTCTTTAGATTTAAGCGAGTTTTGGAAAAAAATCTTTCTTGCTCAACAAAATATTTTTCATGCATGTGGTGAAGATATTGATTTAATCTATCACTATGCCGATGAACAAAACCTATTAAATGTTTTTGATACTCAAGTTGGATTATCCTTTTTGGGACATGGTTTACAAGTAAGTTATCAAGGTGCATTAAAGCTTTGTTTAGAGATTGATATTGAAAAGGACCAGACTCGATCAGACTGGTTAGCACGTCCTCTATCTCCGCAACAGCTATGCTATGCGGCAAATGATGTTTTATACCTTATGCAATTGGCTAACCATATTAAAGATCAGCTCAAACAAAAAGGGCTTTATGAGTATGTTCTTGAGGATTGTAGTAGTTTAACCAAAGAAATTATTAGTGAAACACCAACCCCGTTGTTATATACAGATGTGGGCAATTATCGTCATTCACGTCGTCAATTAATGCAATTGCAAAATTTAAGTGAGTGGCGTGAAGAGGTGGTTAGAGCAACAAACCAGCCACGTAGTTTTATCCTTTGGAGACGCCTAAGTGGAGCGACCGACGATTAGCCCTGAACATTTACAGGAAGCTGCTGAAAATTTATCAACAATTCGAGATTTTATTCGTTTTGGGGTGTCAGCATTACGTCAATATGATGCACATTTAGGACAAGGTACTGAAGATTATTTCGCAGAAAGCTCTGCATTAGTTTTACAAACCTTATCTCTTGAATGGTCAGCAGATTCAGAGATTTTAGATGCGAAGCTTTTACCAAGTGAAAAAGCAGAATTCTTAAGCTTGTTGGAACGCCGTATTAATGAGCGTATTCCGACTTCTTATTTATTAAATTTAGCTTATTTCTTTAATAAGCCATTTTATGTGGATGAGCGCGTACTTATCCCTCGCTCACCAATTGCAGAGTTAATTGAGCAACGTTTTGCGCCATATTGTTTAGATGAAAATGGCCAAATGCGTGAAGCGCTTAATAACTTACCAGAAAATACCAAGCCTAAAACTCCACAACGTATTTTAGATATGTGTACAGGTTCTGGCTGTATTGCGGTAGCTTTAGCTTATGCTTATCCAGATGCAGAAGTAGATGCAACAGACATCTCTAAAGAAGCTTTAGAAGTAGCATCAATTAACGTTGAACATCACAATAAACAATACCAAGTTGCATTACTTGAGTCGGATTTATTTGAAAAAATTCCAGCTGAAAACCAGTACGATTTAATTGTAAGTAACCCTCCGTATGTTGATGCCGAAGATATGGCTGACTTACCGGAAGAGTTTTTACACGAACCTGAGCTTGCATTGGCAGCAGGCCAAGATGGTTTAGACCTCGTGCGTAAAATGCTTGCTCAAGCGGCAGATTATTTAACTGAAGATGGTTTAATTGTCATTGAAGTGGGTAACTCTGAATGGGCAATGCGCCAAAACTTTAATACAGTTGATTTCAACTGGCTTACTTTCCAAAAAGGTGGTTCAGGTATTTTTGCTTTGACTGCTGAACAATGTCGTCGTTATAGAAAATTATTTGAAGAACAAGTTTAAGGAGTTGGACATATGGCAGGGAACAGTATTGGACAACTCTTTCGTGTGACTACATGCGGTGAATCGCATGGGGTTGGTTTAATGGCAATTGTTGATGGAGTGCCACCAGGCCTTGCATTAACCGAAGAAGATTTGCAAAAAGATCTGGATCGCCGTAAGCCGGGAACCTCGAAATTTGCGACTCAGCGTAAAGAGCCTGATCAGGTTGAAATCATTTCTGGTGTGTTTGAGGGTAAAACTACTGGTACGCCAATCGGTTTACTCATTCGCAATACAGACCAAAAATCGAAAGATTATGGAAATATTGCACAAACTTTTAGACCGGGTCACGCAGATTACACTTATACGCAAAAGTATGGTTTCCGCGACTATCGTGGTGGTGGCCGTTCAAGTGCTCGTGAAACTGCTATGCGTGTTGCAGCTGGTGCTATTGCGAAGAAATATTTAGCAGAAAAATTTGGTGTTCTGATCCGCGGTCATGTGACTCAAATTGGTAATGAAGTTGCTGAAAAACTAGATTGGAATGAAGTTCCAAATAATCCATTTTTCTGTGGCGATGTAGATGCTGTTCCTCGTTTTGAAGCATTAGTTACATCTTTACGTGAGCAAGGTACAAGTTGCGGTGCTAAGTTAGAAATTTTAGCCGAAAAAGTTCCTGTAGGTTGGGGTGAGCCTGTCTTTGACCGTTTAGATGCTGATATTGCACATGCAATGATGAGTATTAATGCAGTTAAAGGCGTTGAAATTGGTGATGGTTTTGCTGTAGCAGGACAGTTCGGACATGAAACACGTGACGAATTGACTAGTCATGGTTTTCTAGCAAATCATGCTGGTGGTATTTTAGGTGGTATTTCAAGTGGCCAGACCATTCGTGTGGCGATTGCACTAAAACCAACAGCAAGTATTACTACTCCGGGTAAAACGATTAACTTAAATCGTGAAGATACTGATGTGTTAACTAAAGGCCGTCATGACCCGTGCGTAGGCGTTCGAGCAACTCCAATTGCGGAAGCAATGTTGGCAATTGTACTAATGGATCATTTCTTACGCCACCGTGCTCAAAACGCGGATGTTGTTCCTCCATTTGCGCCAATTGAACCATAGTTAGTTCTAATCAGCGTATTAAAAAAGCCACATAAGCAAAATTATGTGGCTTTTCTATTTTTATTGAAATCACATGATTACCTTAAAAATAAATCATTAAGTTAGATCTACAATTTGTTCTTCATTCAAAGCAATTTGATATTGATTGCGGCCATTTGTTTTTGCCTGATAGAGCGCATGATCAGCACGACTAACAAAAGCAGAAATTGAATCATTTAAACGTGGAATTGTGGTCGCCACGCCAACACTAATAGTTACGTATGGTGAAACACTACTACATGGATGAACAATAGCAATTTTCTTAATTGCATTCATTAATCTTTCGGCCTGAATTTTGGCTTGTTGTGCATTTGTCATCGGGAACAAAAGTAAGAATTCTTCACCGCCATAACGGGCAACCAAATCGCCACTACGAGCAGCAATTGAGGAAATTGCAGTCGCAATATCTTTTAAACACTGATCACCCTTGAGATGGCCTAAGCTATCGTTATATGGTTTAAAGAAGTCAATATCAACCATCATAATAGTAAGAGGGGTCTCATGGCGTAATGCGCGTCGCCATTCATTATCAAGTGTTTCATCAAGATAACGTCGGTTAGCAAGCCCGGTTAAAGCATCTTGTTGAGAAAGCAGTGAGAGTTGTTGAGCTTGTTGCATGAGTTCAATACGGTTGAGCTCAATCATACAGTTTTGTAAATAGTTTTCACGGTGCTGACGATCCGTAGCATAGGCAAGGGTCATGCCTAAGAAACTACTAAACGTATATGTACGGTTTAAGAAGGTCCAGTCTATGTCTCCGTTCAAATAGGTACTTACCAAAATACCAATAAGACCGCCGACCCATCCTGCAATAATGGCAGTATAAAAACGCATGCCTACCGCACCATAAATAATCACAATGGCATACATCATTGCTGCATGAAAAAGTACATTATCTTGGCCATTTTCTAAAACGTTAATTAAGATAAATGTTATGGCAACGGCAGCGGAAGAACCAATTCCGACATAATAATCAAACCACTGATTTAATTTTTTAATAAATGATAAAATCCAGGCGATTAAAACAATTATGCCTACCCAAGAATAATAGCTTAACCAGGATAAAACTTGTTCGGTTGGTAAAACTTGGTATATACCAAAGCTTAAAAATAAATATAATATTAAAATAATAGGTGCTCTATAGCGAAACTCATAGGCTGCACCATTTTGATATTGAAAACGATATATCGTTTCAAGTTGCTTTGGAAACCATACGAAATTTAATCCGCGTGTGGTTAATAAATCTATTTGTTCCTGTCCCAATATATTGGAACCTTGCAACTTCATAATTAATGCTCTCTATATTGGAAGTTGGCATAAAATGAGACTTGTTTTATTAAAGTTCCATCTAAAAGTATTGGTTATATAATGTGTGGTTTATTTAAAATAATAATACAGATTTTTTAAAAAAGTAATGATTTTTACGCCCCCTAATTGTGATAAAAATCACGACATTTCAATGATTAGCGTCACAATTATCTAAAGATTCGAAACCTTTGAGAAAAAATTACAAATGGTCGATTAAAGATTGTATCTTTATCATTTTCGGATAGACTTATAGCCGTGAAGTACAGATGATTGCTGTCATATAAATAGGAAAATTAGCAATGACTGCTCTAAATCAATATGGAATGAGTTTAGAAATTACGCCGCATAATGGATGGTCTCAGCGGTTTTGGGAGGATCTTTTACCAGTGAAGGAGCGGGTGAGTAAACATCCGTTTTTTACTGAAATGGCCAATGGGGGATTGAGCCTAGAAAGTTTCCGTTATGCTTTACTTAATTTCTATCCATTAGTAGCGCATTTCCCGTCCTATATGGCTGGTGCGTTAGCTAAAGCAACTGCTTTTGCAGAACCTGGCGTTACTGAAACAAGAGATTGGTTAATTCAAAATATTAAGGTCGAAGAGCGCCATTTACAGTGGTATCGGGATTGGGCTAAAGGTTTTGGGTTAACGGTAGAACAACTCGATAGTGTTCGTCCGCCAGCTTCGATGAATGCGGTGAATCATTTTCTTTGGAATATGAGTCACCGTGGCAACTTGGCTGAATGTCTGGCTGCGACTAATTTGGCAATTGAATGGGCGACAGGTGACTGGTCTATTCAAGTCTATAAAGGCATACACGCTTATACGGATCATCCGGAAGTTACCATTGATAAGCGTTCTTTAGCTTGGTTGCGCGCTCATGCACATTACGATGATCTTCATCCATATGAAGCTATGGAGTTGATTAAGCGCTTATGTAATGACCGTCCTGACTGGCAGCAAAAAGCATTTCATGCTGCTGAAGAAGGGCTGCGGTATTATGAATTAGCTTTAGACGATTGCTATAGAGTACAGCTTCAAGCCTCTGCTTGATCTCAACTTAAAAAGGGAGAATATTCTACATATTCTCCCTTTTATTTTATTCGAGCAATTTTAAGAGCTTTGCCCGATACGGTGTTTCTTCGGGCAGAAGTTCAAGTAAGCGTTCAACGGCATCAACACGGTCGGGAACACGGCTAACCACACGTAATAGTTGGTCTACATCATCAATTTGATAGATAACATGACTCAAGCGGGCGTCAAAGCAATCTCTCCAAGCACACAAAAACGGACTTTCTGACTTGGCTAAAAAACTACCTCTATACAGCGTTAAAGTGGTTGCAGTAAAACCTAAGTTTAGTGCTTGCTCAGCCATGAGAAAGTCACATTGAATTTCACAGTTAAGTCTATATGGTCGTGACTCGATCACATCGGGAATCAGGTTTCGAAGCTGTGAGAGCTCAGCTTTTAGTGTAGTGGTACTCACTGGTCGATCGCCATATAAGGCATAGTGAAGCTCTTCTAAGTTTATGCCTTCCGGACATAAAGCAAGAATACATAAAATTTCGATTTGGCGCTGCGTGAGTGTCAAGCCATGTTGATTGTATTGAACCTTAGGCGTGCCTAGCGCCTTAATATATAAAATGTTCTTTTGATGAAGTTGAATGGCTTGTTTTACAATATCAGCACAGCGTTCAACAGCTAAAATTCCAAGTGAGTTATGCTTTTGATATTTAGTTGATAAGTTCATAATGCCGTAAAACTGGCCTGTGTTTGCATCGGTGATAGGCGCTGCATAACATACCCAGTCTCTAACGCTGTTCATCTGATTTTCATGTGAATAAACACAACTTGCAGAATGTGTATTTAGTGCAAGACCAATTGCATTTTGACCAACTGCTTGGGTTGACCATTGTCCACCTTCAATAAAATGGACTTGTTCGGCAGATGAACGCATAGGCGTACTACTCCATGTCCAGAGTAAAGTACCGTGAGGGTCAGTCACCCCAATTGCCATATCCGCATCTTCAGCAATATGCATCAAATTTCTATGGCACTCTTGGATTGAACGACCAAATAAGGAATGTTGCCATTCATGATCTAGATCAAATATAGGAGCCGCATCTAGATCGAGTGACGGCTTTTTTCCTAAACAAGGTGTTTCAGAGATTGTTTCCGGTCTAAAGAAAGACGGAAGGTTGTCTGTAGAAGGCAATAATAATTGTTTTGACATATCCATATCGAAGTTCCTTTATCGTTGAAATGGCGTATCCGTGGCCGCTCAACAGGTTTAGCTTTCTTATTGTGACTATTTCCTCGTTATTTCATTTACCTTAAATAATTTTAAACGGTTTGACTATTATCCTATTGGGTAAGTTTTGTTATTTCGCCTCGCCCTATGACAAAACATCCTCTCTTGAAAATGGCTTTGGGGCAGGTTCTCCGAAATATTGCCGATCGGCAAAATAGCTAGAACGGACCATCGGCGCACTCCAGATATTTTTAAAGCCTAAACGCTGACCATGCTGAGTGTATCTTTCAAATTCTTGTAAATTCACAAACCGGTGAATAGGGGCATGTGATTTAGAGGGCTGTAAATATTGTCCAATAGTCACTAAATCTACATCATGATCTTTTAAATCGTTGAGTAGAGCAATAACCTCAGCTTCAATTTCTCCTAGCCCTACCATTAGGCCGCATTTAGTTTTGATATCAGGACAGTATTTTTTAAAACGTTTTAATAAATTTAACGAATGCTGATAGTCCGAACCGGGGCGCATCGCTTTATATAAACGCGGCACTGTCTCAATATTATGATTAAACACATCGGGTGGTGATAAGCTTAATGTAGAGAGTGCTGTTTCTAAACGGCCACGAAAGTCCGGAACTAAAATTTCAATCAGCGTATCTGGACAACGGTTTCTGATTTCTTCAATACACTTCACAAAATGTGCTGCACCACCATCGTGTAGATCATCACGGTCTACAGAGGTAATGACTACATATTTTAAGTTTAGGTTAGCGACCGTCTCAGCTAGATGTTTAGGTTCATTTTCATCTAAAGGCATTGGACGACCATGTGCTACATCGCAGAAAGGGCAACGTCTTGTACAAATATCTCCCATAATCATAAATGTTGCCGTACCACCGCCAAAACATTCAGGTAGATTTGGACATGCGGCTTCTTCACAAACACTATGTAGCTTTTGTTGGCGTAATAAATTTTTGATACGTTGAATTTCTTCGAAATCAGTTATTTTTGCTCGAATCCATTCAGGTTTTTTAGGTAGTTCTTCGGTAGGTAAAATTTTAATAGGAATACGAGAAACTTTATCTATTCCTCTTAACTTAATACCTGTCTCTATTTGCCTTTTTAAGTCCATATATAAAATTCCATTTTATATTAAATAAATTTGCAACTAGACTGGTTATAATAAAAAACCTTATTTCTATAAATAAGAAATAAAGAATTTATTAATGCGTATAGTGCACAGCAAATATTATAAATTAATAAAGGTTGGTTAAAGGTTTGTTTTACAAGTATATGAAATTAATTAAAATTTTTTAATTTTATTTTTGCGGTGTAAGCTTGTGATAAATAAAAATTAATAGCTAAAAAACTTATTTAAAACTTTTTAGTCTAATAGCATATTAAATTAAATTGAGCTTTATTATTTATAGCGAAATATATAACACTCGCTGAAACTTGGTTGATTTTTAATAATCAAGATAATAAAGGAAAAGGATATGCAATTAACGGAAGAGCAATTACTCGCAGCGTATAAACGCATGCGTGATATTCGTGAATTTGAAGATCGACTTCATGAAGAAAATACCAATGGTGATATTCCAGGCTTTATTCACTTATATAGCGGAGAAGAAGCTGTAGCAGTCGGGATTTGCGAAAACTTAACCGACAAAGACTATATCACTTCAACACACCGTGGACATGGACACTGTATTGCAAAAGGTTGTGATATTCACGCCATGATGCTGGAAATTTTCGGTAAAGATGACGGGCTATGCCGTGGAAAAGGCGGTTCTATGCATATTGCCGATTTAGATAAAGGTATGCTCGGTGCCAACGGGATTGTGGGTGGTGGGCCTCCTTTAGCAATTGGTGCAGCGTTGACAGCGAAAACTTTAAAGACTGGTGGCGTCGGTCTGTCTTTTACAGGTGATGGTGGTTCAAACCAAGGCCTTACTTTTGAAGCGATGAACATGGCTGTTGTTCTTAAACTTCCTGTGATTTTCGTTTTTGAAAATAACGGTTTTGGTGAGGGGACTGGTCATGATTACGCTGTAGGAAGCAAAGACATTGCTGGTCGTGCAGCAGGCTTTGGTTTACCGGCAGTTAAAGTTGATGGTACAGACTTCTTTGCCGTCTATGAAGCCGCTCAAACTGCCATTGAACGCGCGCGCCGTGGTGAAGGTCCAAGCGTGATTGAAACCATCACAAACCGTTTTTATGGCCACTTCGAAGGTGATCCTGGCTTGATTCGTTCTAAAGAAGAAGTCGAGTTCATCAAAGAAAATAAAGATCCTTTGAAAATTTTCCGAGAAAAAGTCAAAGGCAAAATTGATGAAGCCAAACTAGACGAGATTGATGCAGCTTCAAAGGCAAATGTTGATGATGCCGTTGCTAAAGCCCGTGCTGCGGCATATCCGAAACCAGAACAACTCCTTACTGACGTCTATGTCTCTTACTAAAGGAATAGTAAAGATGCCAAATAAAAGTTTTCGTAATGCAATTAAAGAAGCCATTGAATCAGAAATGCGTCGTGATCCAACCGTATTTGTTGTTGGTGAAGATGTTCGTGGTGGGCACGGCGGTAAAAACACTGAAGAAAACCAGTTAGAAGGTTTCGGTGGTGTATTGGGCGTAACCAAAGGTTTATGGACAGAATTTGGTTCGGAACGTGTTATTGATACCCCAATTACCGAGTCTGCAATTATCGGTATGGCTGCTGGTGCTGCAGCAACAGGTTTACGTCCTGTTGCCGATTTAATGTTTATGGATTTCTATGGCGTGTGTCATGACATGCTCTATAACCAAGCCGCTAAATTCCGTTATATGTTTGGCGGAAAAGCAAAAGCGCCAATGGTTGTACGTGGCATGATTGGCGCAGGTTTCTCTGCGGCAGCTCAGCATTCTCAGTCACCGTACAACGTATTTGCTGCGGTTCCGGGCTTAAAAGTTGTGGTTCCATCTAGCCCATATGATGTGAAAGGGCTATTAATTCAGGCTATTCGTGATGATGACCCTGTAGTGTTCTGTGAACATAAAATGCTTTATGACATTAAAGGCGAAGTTCCAGATGATGCATATACCATTCCTTTTGGTGTAGCAAATTACACCCGTGAAGGAACAGACGTGACCATTATTGCTTTAGGCCTGATGGTACACCGTGCCAATGAAGTAGCAGATAAACTAGCAAAAGATGGCATTTCGGTTGAAGTGGTCGACCCTCGCACAATTTCACCTCTGGATGAAGAAGGAATTTTAGAATCTGTTGCATCGACTGGGCGTGTGGTTATTGTGGATGAATCAGCGGCACGCTGTGGCTTTGGTCATGATGTTGCTGCCCTGATCGCGCAAAAAGGTTTCCACTATTTGAAAGCACCTGTTGAACTCGTAACGCCACCACATACGCCTGTTCCATTCTCTCCAGTTTTAGAAAAAGAATGGATTCCAAGTGTAGAGCGTATTGAGCAAGCTGTGCGAAAAACATTGGAGGCTTAGGATGAGCGAAATTAAAACGCTGGAGATCCCGAAATGGGGATTATCCATGGAAGAAGGCACGATCGCCCAATGGTTGATTAAAGAGGGTGATAGCTTTAATAAAGGCGATGAAATTTGTGAAATTGAAACCACAAAAATCGTCAATGTGTTAGAAGCGCCTTTTGCTGGAACGCTCCGTAAAATTTTAGCGAAAGATGGTGATACTTTACCTGTTGGTGGTCTTATTGCCGTATGTGCTGATAGTGAAGTTTCTGATGCAGAAATTGAAAAGTTTATTGCATCACTAGGTGGTTCAGCAGCTCAAGCCCCGGAAGCACCTTCGGAGCAAAGTAAAGCGGAAACATCTGCACCTGTTGCTGAAAAAACAGAACAACCACAGACTGTAGCAGCTAGTGCTTCAGCTCCTGCAAAGGTAGCGAAAGAGGACTACGCTGTACCAGAGTCATTACAAGGCTATCAAACATCTAATGAGTTGTTTGCAACGCCGCATGCATTAAAGCTTGCAGAAAAACACAATGTAAACTTGGCAAAAGTCACAGGTTCTGGTCGTGAAGGACGTATTAGTGTTCAAGACATCCAGAAGGCTGTACAGGCTGCTGGTGGTCAGTGGCCTGATGTTAAGCAGCAAACTCAAGCTAAAGTGGTTAAATCTACGGCCGATGATAGCCAAGTTTTAGCAACGCCTGTAGCACGTCGTTTAGCAAAGCAGTGGGGCATTAACCTAAATGATTGCCGTGTTTCAGGTACTCGTGGCCGTGTCTGTAAAGAAGATGTTGAGGCAGTTTACTATCGTAATAACCCAACGCCAGTAAATGAACAACCTTTGCAATGTGCAACTCAACCACAATCAACCGTTACGACGGTGGCAATGAATGGAATGCGTAAAGCGATTGCTTCACGGTTACAGGCTGCAAAACGTAACGCACCGCATTTCCGCTTAGTGGTCGATCTCAACGTAGAGGCTTTGCAAAAATTACGTAAGCAGATTAATGAGACTGTTCCACAAGTGAAACTTTCTATTAATGACATGCTAATTAAGGCAGCTGCCGCCGCACTGATTAAAGTACCTGAGGTGAATGTTCAATTTGATGAAGCGACTCAATCAATTTTACAGTTCTCTCAAGCGGACATTTCGGTAGCCGTAGCGATTCCAAACGGTTTAATTACACCCATTGTGAAAGCTGCGAATCAAAAATCGTTGGCACAAATTTCCGATGACATGCGTGATTTGGCAACTCGTGCTAAGACTGGCAAGTTACAACCTGACGAGTTTCAGGGAGGCAGCTTTAGCATTTCAAATTTAGGAATGTTAGGCATTAAACAGTTCGATGCCATTATTAACCCACCGCAAGGTGCAATTATGGCATTAGGTGCTTCGGAATCTCGCGCTGTTGTCGAAAATGGCAATGTAGTGGTTCGTGAGATTGTCACAGCGACGTTGTCATGCGATCACCGAGTTATTGATGGCGCAGTTGGGGCGAAATTCTTGGCCAGCTTTAAGCAGTTTGTTGAAAACCCTGCTTTAATTTTGGTGTAGGAGAACCCGCATGTCAGCAGCTCAATTTGATTTAATTGTGATTGGCGCGGGACCAGGTGGGTATGTGGCTGCAATTCGTGCAGCCCAGCTCGGGTTAAAAACCGCAATTGTAGAAGAGCGACATTTAGGCGGAATTTGTCTAAATTGGGGCTGTATTCCAACCAAAGCTTTGCTTGCAGGCGCAGAGCTTGCAACCCAGTTTAAACATGCCGGACAGTTTGGTTTTCAGGTATCCCAACTCGATTTTGATATTCAAAAGCTTGTGCAACATAGCCGACAAGTGTCAGCTCAATTAGTACAAGGCATCGATTACTTACTGAAAAAGAATCAGGTGACCGTGTTTAATGGTCGTGCTCAGCTTACGGCAAAAGAAAAACTTGAAGTGACAGATGCTCAAGGTAATAGTCAGGATTTGAGTGCACCACATATCATTTTGGCAACTGGAGCTAAAGCTCGACATGTTCCTCAACTTCCTGTCGATGGAACATATGTCTGGAGCTATAAAGAAGCGCTTGTTCCAGAGCAGTTACCGAAAAGTTTACTGGTTGTAGGTTCAGGTGCAATTGGTAGTGAGTTTGCCAGTCTTTATCAAGACTTGGGTTGTCAGGTGACCCTTATTGATTTGGCTAAACAAATTTTACCGACCGAAGATGCAGAAGTTGCTCAATTTGTTAGAAAACAATTTGAACAAAAAGGTATGAAAGTCATAACCAATGCTGTCGTTCAAAGTATTCAGATTGAAAATGAGCAAGTCCACTGTGTGGTTGAAACGGCAAATGATGTTCAAACGCTTGTTTTTGATCGCGTGCTTTCGGCAATTGGTGTACAGCCGAATACCACAAGGATAGGACTAGAACGTTTAGGTGTAGAACTCAATCCACAAGGTTTTGTGGCAATTGATGACTATTGTAAAACCAACGTAGCAGGGCTTTATGCCATTGGTGATGTTGCTGGAGCACCTTGTCTCGCTCATAAAGCAAGCCATGAAGCCATAATATGTGTCGAGAAAATCGCTGGTGTGGCAAACGTCCATTCACTCGACCGTAGCCAGATACCTGGTTGTATTTTTACACATCCACAAGTGGCGAGTATTGGTTTAACGGAAAATGCAGCAAAAGCTAAGAATCTACCTATACGTATTGGTAAGTTTTCTTTAACTGCAAATGGTAAAGCTTTAGCAATTGGAGATGCGTCAGGTTTCGTTAAAACGGTGGTACATGCAGAAACGGGTGAATTACTTGGTGCACATATGGTGGGTCATGAAGTGACCGAACATATCCAAGGATTTGCCATGGCGAAATATCTAGAAGCAACTGATGAAAGTTTAGCTCAAGTGATTTTCCCGCATCCAACATTATCAGAAGCCATGCATGAATCCATTTTGGCTTCAATGCAACGAGCGATTCATATGTAGAAATTCTACATTTACAGGAGTTGAACATGGTTAAGGGATTAAAAAATAAAGTCGCTTTAGTGACGGGGGCAGCTCAAGGCATTGGCCGTGGGATTGCCCTGCGCTTAGCGCAAGAAGGGGCACATATTGCATTAGTTGATATGAAACAAGATCGACTGAACGATGTGCAGCAGGAAATTCAGGCTTTAGGTGTAAATGCTAGCACATTTATTGCTGATGTAAGTGACCGCGAGCAAGTGTATGCTGCTATAAATCATGCAGAAGAGACTCTTGGTGGGTTTGATGTCATGATTAATAATGCTGGAATAGCTCAAGTTCAGGCGATTGCGGATATCACACCTGATGAATTCCAAAAAATTGTTGATATTAATATTGGTGGAGTGCTGTGGGGAATACAGGCTGCTGCCGCAAAATTTAAGCAGCGGCAACATAAAGGAAAAATCATTAATGCTTGCTCAATTGCAGGCCACGATGGATTTGCTTTACTCGGTATTTACTCGGCAACCAAATTTGCGGTACGAGCACTTACCCAAGCTGCGGCAAAAGAATATGCCAGTCACGGTATTACCGTAAATGGATATTGTCCCGGAATTGTCGGAACTGACATGTGGGTTGAAATTGATAAACGTTTTGCTGAAATTACCGGTGCCGCTATAGGTGAAACTTATAAAAAATATGTGGAAGGCATTGCTTTAGGTAGAGCCCAAACACCAGATGATGTAGCTGCATTAGTTGCTTTTCTGGCAAGTGAAGATTCGGACTATATAACGGGTCAATCCATTTTAACGGACGGCGGAATTGTCTATCGCTAAAACAACATCCTGATTTGAGGGAGATAATAATGAAAGCAGCGCGTTTTTATGACAGAGGCGATATTCGTATTGAAGATATTCCTGAACCAGAAGTCACTCCCGGCACTGTAGGCATTAAGGTGGCTTGGTGTGGAATCTGTGGTACAGATTTGCATGAGTTTATGGAAGGACCAATTTTTATTCCACCATGTGGACATCCACATCCTATTTCAGGTGAATCTGCACCGATTACTATGGGACATGAATTTTCAGGTGTGGTCTATGCTGTAGGTGACGGTGTTGATGATATTGAAATTGGCCAGCATGTCGTCGTAGAGCCTTATATTGTGGCCGATGATGTACCGACTGGACCGGGCGATAATTATCATCTTTCCAAAAATATGAACTTTATTGGTTTAGGTGGCCGTGGCGGAGGTTTATCGGAAAAAATTGCAGTTAAACGCCGTTGGGTGCATCCAATTTCCAATAAAATTCCGCTAGATCAGGCAGCCTTAATTGAACCTTTATCGGTGGGTCATCATGCTTTCGTACGTAGTGGTGCAAAAGCTGGAGATATTGCTTTGGTTGGCGGTGCGGGGCCAATTGGTTTATTGCTTTCGGCAATTTTAAAAGCGAAAGGGCTTAAGGTCATCATTACCGAACTAAGTGCCAAACGTAAAGAAAAAGCCAAAGAGTCGGGTGTTGCAGATTATATTTTAGACCCGTCAGAAGTTGATGTTGTTTCTGAGGTCATGAAAATTACTAATGGCGATGGTGTTGATGTTGCGTTTGAATGTAGTAGCGTTAACAAGGTGTTAGATACTTTGGTCGCGGCAGTGAAACCAACAGGCGTTATAGTTATTGTTTCGATTTGGAGCCACCCAGCATCAATTAATGTGCACAGTGTTGTAATGAAAGAGCTCGATGTAAGAGGCACAATTGCCTACGTAAATGACCATCAAGAAACCATTAAACTGGTCGAAGAAGGTAAAATAAATCTGGAACCTTTTATTACCCAGCGCATTCAACTTGATGATTTGATTTCACAAGGTTTTGAAACCTTAATTCATAACAATGAATCAGCCGTTAAGATTATTGTACATCCATAAATAGACACTTAAGCCTATAAAAAAGAGCGATGATTCGCTCTTTTTTATTAAAGTAAATTGTTGTCTTGGGCTTCAATAATGGGGGGTAATGGCTGCCCTAAAGAGCTTAGAGACTCCCGTTCAATTAAACGAACAATAGAATCGAGCGGTAAATCATTTTCTTGCAAACCGAAAGGCTCTTCAATTTGAGCACTTAGAGCATCTAAACCTAAAAACATATAAGCGATTAAGCCGACAATAAGCGGTGTCCAAATACCTAAAGCTGCTTCAAGGCTAAACGGTAATATGAAACAGAAACAATAAACAGCACGGTGCAAAAGTACTGAATATGAGTAGGGCAAAGGCGTACCAGCAATTCGGTCACAACCTGCTTGGATATTGCCTAGCTCAACAATATGTCGATTTAAGGTGCTATAGATAATGTCACTAATTTCGCCGTCTTTTAGTATTTTAACTAAATCTTTTTGAATATTTTCGAGTACAAACTGAGGTGCATTAATATGCTCATTTAAATAATTAAGTGAAGAGTTATTTAAATAGGCATGCTCAAGAAATTTGGTGGGTTCGACTGTTTGTTGACGCAGTCGATCACGCAACAAGTTACTAAAAATTAAGACCTGATGAATTAAATGTTCACGTTGTTCATTAGATAAAATATGGCTATCTCTAACAATATGTCTGGCATTGGCAATTAAAGCACCCCAGAGCTTGCGGCCTTCCCACCAACGGTCATAACATGCGTTATTTCTAAAGCCTGTACAAATGGACAGAATCACACCAAAGATGGTAAATCCGATCGCGGGTACGGTGGGAATTTGAATCCAATGGTAATAAGAGAGCCAGACCACACAGGCTGAAATAAGTACAACAAAACTCAGTGCAGGCAAAACCTTCGGCAAAATTGTTCCTTTCCAAGCAAATAAGAGTTTAAATACATTGCTTTTATCACGAACAATCATATAAAGCCTTTGAACTAACGAACCTAACCAAGTGCAATATGATACGCCTTAGACGAGCTAAATACCTAGCTAAAGCTTATGCTTTTGTCTGTATCGCCAAAGAGTAGTGCGGCTAATTCCAAAAATATTCGCGACCATATTCAGGTTATGGTTATATTTTTCTAAAGCTGCTTGTACATTTTCTGGACTAAGCTCTGCATTTGTCTCGGGTAATTTAACGTAATCATCTGCATTTAAGAGCTCATTTGGTAAGTCTTCAACTTCAATTTCATCTTTACCATTTGCCATGGTTAAAGCATAAAGCAGAGTGTTTTTAAGCTCACGAACATTTCCTGGCCAGTCATAATTCAATAAAACTTGCATGGCTTTTTGATTGACATGACGGGGCATTGTGTCGAGTTGAGTTGAGCTTTCTTTTAAAATCTGATCGACAATGAGTGGAATATCGACTTTTCTCTCTCTGAGTGGTGGTATGAAAATTGGAATTACGCGTAGACGGTAGAGTAGATCATGACGGAAACGCCCAGCCTTAGCCTCTTCGCGTAAAGCTTTATGTGTTGCTGTAATAATGCGGATATTGGCCTGAATCGGTTTTTCACCACCAACTGGCGTAAATTCACCTGTTTCTAACACCCGTAATAATTTAGCTTGAAGCTCTAAAGGAATCTCGGCAATTTCATCCAGAAACAGCGTTCCGCCTGCGGCACGTTCAAACACGCCTTTATGGTCGCGAATTGCTCCGGTGAAAGCACCTTTCACATGCCCAAATAGTTCACTTTCTAGAATATTGGCATTGAGGGCCGCACAGTTAATCGCTACAAAAATCTTATTTTTACGTTGGCTATAATCATGAATTGCTTTTGCCACAAGTTCTTTACCGCTACCAGATTCGCCGCGGACGAGCACTGGAAACTCAGTAATTGCCACTCTTTGAATAATTGAAAACATACGAGTCATTTCTGGTGAACAACTATTGAAAATTTTAGCCAAGTCTTGCAATTGTTCTGTGAGCTCTACTTGATTAGCAATATCATTCTCTATGCTAACGGGCTGTAGAATATGCAATTTCCCGATAATGCGATGCTCTGCGATGTAAATATCATGTTCTTGATAGATAAATCGCTTTCTCATTTTAGGAGTATTAATTTCGAGATATTGATTGTGATGGTCTTGAGTAAGCGCTGCCATACTCTCTACAGAAATATCGTCTGTATTAAATTTATAGTGAATTGCTTGAGTCGTTGTGTCTGCTAAAAACAGACTCGCATTTGGGAATAGAGCTTTAAGCTGCTCAAATAAAATAAAAAAATCCTGTTCTGACTCAAAATTTAACTTTGCCATTTCATATGTTTCACAATCGTTTCATTGAAACATACTTGAGTTTCATAGGAACATCAAGCTGAGTTCATTTTCTAAGTTTAGTTTTAATTATTGTTTTAAGTGTTTGATTTTTATATTTATTATTTAATTTTAAATAATTGGCATCTTATTTGCAAAATATAGGAAAGAAATAAATTATTAGGGTATAAATCATGTTCTTTAAGCAGTTTTTTGAAAAAGAAAGTTCGACTTATACATATATGCTTGGATGTGAAGAAACACGAGAGGCTGTTTTAATTGATCCAGTCGCATCAGATATAGAGATTTATGCAAAAGAATTAGAGCAGCATCAATTTACGCTCATCTATACCTTAGATACTCATGTTCATGCAGACCATATTACCGCTGCAAATTTACTTCGTGAACGTTTCCATTGCAAATCGGTTTTACACCGAAACTCAGAAGTAAGTTGCGGAGATATTTTAATTACTGATGGTTGCATGCTTAAAGTTGGCAATCTCAGTATTGAAGCGCGTTACACACCAGGTCATACCAATGCTTGTACGAGTTACCTAGTTGGAAACATGATTTTCACTGGTGATGCATTATTAATTGACGGTTGCGGTCGAACTGACTTCCAGCAAGGTAATGCAGGTACACTTTATGACAGTATTCATAAACAACTTTTTAGCCTGCCTGACGAGACTATTGTGTATCCGGGACACGATTATAAAGGTCGTTTGTCTTCAACAATTGGTTATGAACGCTTAAATAATTCACGTCTAGGTCAGAATCGCTCGCGTGAAGATTTTATTGAATTAATGAATAACTTAAATCTGCCATATCCAAAACAAATCGATAAAGCACTTCCTGCTAATCAGGCTTGCGGCTCAATTTCACAATTATAAGGTGGCAATATGGAACTTAAACGAATTAATCAAGATTTTTATGTTGCTGGCCAGATTACTGCCGACGATATTGCGAAAATTGCAGACCAAGGAATAAAAACTCTGATATGTAACCGTCCAGATGGAGAAGGTGCAGATCAACCCAATGTGATTGAAATTGAAGAAGCAGCTCAGCGACATGGCCTAAACGTAATCTACCAGCCCGTTATCAGTGGCAAAATTACCGATCAACAAGTTACCGAGTTTAAGCAGCTTTATCAGAATGCTCAGAAGCCCGTTTTAGCATATTGTCGCTCTGGTATGCGTGCAATCAGTTTGTGGGCTTTGGCTGAAGTTGCTCCACAAGATGCAGCACTGTTAGTTGAGTCGGGTAATAAGCTTGGGTTTAACTTAAAAGGCTTAGTGCCACGTATTTTAAAACGTGATCATGAACCAGCCACAATTCCTTGTTATAGCGTTGTGATTGTTGGCGCTGGGGCAGCAGGAATTTCTGTAGCGTCTAGTCTTTTATGTCGTGAACCTCATTTAGATATTGTCATTATTGATCCCGCAGATACACATTATTATCAACCGGGCTGGACCATGGTTGGTGGCGGTATTTTCAAACCACAAGTAACCGCACGCTCAATGACAAGTGTGATACCTTCAAAAGTAAAATGGATGAAAGCTGCGGTTGCTGGATTCGACCCAGAGCATAATCAGGTTATTTTGGAAGGATGCCAACCTATTCAATATAAAGCTTTGGTCGTCTGTCCTGGTTTAAAACTCAATTGGCATGGCATTGAAGGCTTAGTTGAAACCTTAGGTAAAAATGGGGTGACGTCTAACTATCGTTATGATTTAGCGCCGTATACATGGGAACTGGTGCAACAGCTAAACGGTGGAAAGGCAATCTTTACCCAGCCACCTATGCCGATTAAATGTGCCGGTGCTCCTCAAAAAGCAATGTACCTTTCAGCGGACTACTGGTTAAAGCAAGGCAAACTTAAAGATATCTCTATCCATTTTTATAACACTGGTGCTGTTTTATTTGGTGTGAAGGAATATGTACCTGCACTAATGCAATACGTTGAAAAATATGGTTCAGAACTTCATTTTAACCATCAACTTGTCAAAGTAGACGGGCCTGCAAAGAAAGCATGGTTCAAAGTGGTGAATGATGAAAATGCAGCATTGGTCGAAACAGATTTCGATATGTTGCATGTTGTTCCACCACAACAAGCGCCCGACTTTATTCGTGCAAGTACTCTTACTGATGAAGCCGGCTGGGTGAGTGTGAATCCTCAAACCCTACAACACACACAGCACGCCAATATTTTTGCTTTAGGTGATGTGATGAATGCGCCTAATGCCAAAACTGCTGCTGCGGCACGGGCACAAGCTCCGATCGTTGCGGTTAATGTTATAGCCCAGCTCAAAGGTGAGCAAAACTTCTGCGAGTACAACGGCTATGGCTCATGTCCACTTACGGTAGAACGAGGAAAAATCGTTCTGGCTGAGTTTGGCTACGGCGGCAAATTACTTCCAAGTTTTCCAAAATGGGTGATTGATGGACAAAAACCATCTCGTTTGGCATGGCTACTTAAAGAGCAAATTTTACCGCCGATTTACTGGCAAGGCATGCTCAAGGGCCGTGAGTGGATGGTCAAACCTGAGCGAGGATAAGTAAAGCAACGCTTTACCCGAGCGCAAGACGAGAACTATGTTCGAGTGGAAGAGGATAAGTAAAGCAACGCTTTGTCCTGAGAAGCGACTAAAGCTTCGCAAGAAGACGAGAGCTGTGCTCGAGTGGAAGAGGATAAACAAAGCAACGCTTTGCCGTGAGAAGCGACTAAAGCTTCGCAAGAAGACGAGATCAACTCACTCATTAACCAGCAGTCTACTGCAAACGATGTATATGCAATTTTAGGCTTTTAATATGTTATTACTTGTCGTTGAAGGCATTGTGATTGGCTTTTTACTTGGTCTTACCGGTGCGGGTGGTGGCATTCTTGCTGTACCCGCGCTTATGACCAGTCAAGGCTGGAGCGTGGCGCAAGCTGCACCGATTGGATTATTGGCGGTTGCGCTATCTACTCTCATAGGAACTATTGAAGGCTTATTTAAAAAGATTGTTCGTTATCGTGCTGCGATCTGGATTGCCTTAATTGGTGCTCCTATGGCACATATCGGCATTTTAATAGCTAACACGATTTCATCTATTTGGCTCATGTTAATGTTTAGCTTGGTCATGTTTACTGTAGGCTATCGACTTATCAGTAACCGAGTTTCAGATTTTCATAACCCGCCGTGTCAGGTCAACCCAAGTACGGGACGCTTTATCTGGAATTTTAAAACTGGTGGTGTGCTTGCAAGCATCGGGATTATTGCTGGGCTTTTAACTGGTATGTTAGGGGTTGGAGGCGGCTTTGTAATTGTACCCGCGCTTAGAAAAGTCACAAATTTGGATATGCATAGCATTGTTGCAACCTCACTTATGATTATTTTCCTTATTAGTGGCATGAGTATTGTGATGCATATTGCAGAGGGCTTTCACTATCCAGTCGCCATTACTAGTGCGTTCGCGCTTGCATGTGCATTTGGTATGTTATTAGGACGCCGAGCTATTCGGTTTATTCCGTCTGCAATTGTACAAAAGGTCTTTGCTTTAATGGTTTTTGCTGTTGCAATTTATATGGTTATTAAGATTGTTAATCTAACAAATATCTGAGCAATATAGTATTTTAACCTTCTCTATAAATAGCAATTTTTCCAAGATGAGATATTAAAATTATCTTTGGAAAATTGATTTAAACCATTTAAATCTTTGAGAAAGTGAAATGAAGCGAATTAACGTGGCAATTTGTGGTTTTGGACGGATTGGGCAACAAATTGCAGAGCTTCTTTTAAATCGGTCGACATACTATAAACAAAAATATCAAATTGATGCCCGTTTAGTGGGTGTTTGTAACTCATCATCAGGCTTAATTGATCAAGAAGGTTTACAAGCTTCAAAGTGGCTAGATAAAACACAATATCAAGCAGGCCTAACTGAGCAAAAGTTTTTAGAACAGGTTCAAGCAGATGTCATTATTGAAACTGGACCAAGTGATTATGTGACAGGTGGGAAAGGCCTATTTTATTTAAATTATGCTTTAACACATAGCATGCATGCGATTGCGGTATCTAAAGGTGCTTTAGTCGTAGAAGGTAAAAAACTAATTAACTTGGCGCATCAGCACAATAAAAAACTATTTTTTAGCGGTGCCACTGCTGCAGCTTTACCGACTGTTGATTTGTTTGAATATAACTTGGCTGGTTGCCAAATTTTAGAAATAGAAGGTGTGTTTACAGGTACCACAAATTTTATTTTAAATAATATGTTGCAACACGAATGCGCATTTACAGAATCTCTTGAAAAAGCTCAAGCAAAAGGTATTGCTGAACCGAATAGTTCTTTCGATGTAGATGGATGGGATACTGCTGCAAAAATTACGATACTAGTCAATACTGTTTTGGGAGCTGATATAAAAATTCAAGATATTCCACGACAAGGAATTAGTCATGTCACAGCCGACCATATTCGTGATTGGAAAAAAGAAAATATAATTCCTCGTCTGGTTGGTTTTATCCATATTAAAAATCAGCAAATTCAAACAGGTGTTGAATTAAGGTTAGTCCCAGCAAATCATCCGTTTGCTCATCTGCAAGGTTCTAATAAATGTATTCGGGTGTTAACGCGAGAAATGGGGGAATTTGTTGTCAGTGGAGGGGCATCTGCGCCATTAGCCACAGCCGCTGCAGCTTTAAAAGATTTCGAGTTGATACTAAAAACGGGCTGCTAAAATTAATTATGATTTATAAAAAAGCAGGCTTTTATGCCTGCTTCTCACAATTTTTTTGACTGCTAAATAACTTCTTTCCAATTTCAAACTTACTAAACATTAAGTAGTTACCAAGTAAGATGAGTAAAATTCCAAATACGGCATTTAAAGTCCACTCATATCCTTCAAAGAAAGTAGAAACTGTTAAAGCAACTAAAGGAAAGAGCAACGTGCTATAGGCTGCTTTGGCTGCGCCAATTCGTCCGACTAGAGAAAAATAAGCAGAGAATCCAATAACCGTACCAAATACAGCTAAGTATAGTACCGAGCTTAAGAATGGGAAATTCATCGGCGGCATTAAATCTTGTCCTGTAAATAAAGCCAGAATTAACATCACCAATGCGCCGTAAGTCATGGCATAACAGTTTGTTGAAAAGATATTTAGACCACGTTTTTGGTGTCTAACACTAATCATGTTCCCTAAAGAAAAACCGTAAGTGCCTATTGCACATAGCCCAATACCCATTAATAACTGTGCATTAAACTGGCTATTAATCAGGTCATGCCAAAACAGTAAAACAATACCACTTAGACCCAAAAGTGCAGCTGGTGCAAAGTTTGGGGAAGGTTTCTGCTTAAAAAAGATAAGCGCATTAATGGCATTAAAGAAAACCGCCATCGAAAAAATGACAGACTCTAAACCGCTATTTACATATTTAACCGCAGTATAAAAACAAATAAAGTTTAGGCCAAAAACACAAAGTCCTTGCAGCATACAGAACAAATGATCTTTTAAAGCAATTCGCTGTAATTTTCCTGAAAATAGTAAAACAACCCAAAGTAATAAGGCTGAAATAGCAAAACGCCATAAAATTGCGACAACGGGTGTTGCATAATGGCTTTGAACGGCAATTCCAATCCATGTTGTTCCCCAAATCAACACCACCGCAACATAGAGTAAAATATTCATAACTTCATCCTCGATTACCAAGCTTAAGTATCTAGGAATGCTTCATTTTTCACGTATATATTCTTGTGTTGTACATGCAAGATCTTGCGTTTTTTATAGATCTAAACTAGCTGAATTTTGCTGAATATGGTTAACTTAAGCTCAATCATATTCGTTTTAATTTTGCATGGCTTATCAAACTTTAGAACAGCTGCAGCAGTCTAAAGCCAAGCTTCACGAAACTGTGGTGCTTGATGAAAATATGCAACTTGCATTTTGGTCTAATCAGCAAGATCGTGTAAGTGTCTGTAGCGATCACCACACTTTAAGTCTTTATATTCAAGATGGTTATGAAAGCTATCAAAAAACACCTGTGGGCTGGAAAAATGGTGGTGGGCCGGGACGTTTTTGCCTATTGCCCGAACATCAGGAGTCAACTTGGGACATACGTGGGGGGCTTAAATTTGTCCACTTGTACTACACCGACCAACATTTGCGTGATGTTGCTGAAAAAATATGGGACAAAGAGCCGAATCAAATTGAACTAAACGAAGTTGTATTTAATGATGATGAACGGATTCGGGCGTTATATCAATTCTTCTTGTTAGATTGCGATTGGCAAGATTCTTCAAATCATTTGCAAATGAGTACAACGGCAAGTTTATTGTTGAATCACTTAATTCGAAAATATAGCAGTGTTCAATGGCAACAGCCTACTATCAAGGGTGGGCTGGCACCTCATAAACTCAAATATATTCAGGAATGGATTGAAGATCATCTAGATCAGGCACTCACTTTGTCTGATTTGGCACATGTTGTGAATTTAAGCGAATACCATTTTGCTCATATGTTTAAACAGTCCATGAATATGGCGCCTCACCAATATGTTATGCAAAGACGCTTAACCAAGGCCAAGGGGCTAATTCAGTCATCTCAGCTTTCCTTACAAGATATTGCCCTAGTATGTGGGTTTAGTTCAGCAAGCCATTTAAGTCATCGCTTTAAACAATTTTATGGTATGAGTCCTTCGCAGTTACGTTAAGTGTCTAATGTAATTGGTTTCTCCTGAGCTGCGTCAAATGCAGCTCTTGCCGCATCAATATCCGCAATATGCTGCTGAGCCCATTGGCCTAAAGCAATTACAGGCTCTGTAAGTGAATGGCCCAATGGAGTTAATTCATATTCAACATGAGGTGGAACTACAGGATAAACCGTACGTTTAACCAACCCATCTCGTTCTAAACCACGCAAACATAAGGTAAGCATACGCTGCGATATTCCATTGATACGTCTCTTTATTTCAGAAAAGCGATGAGGATGTGATGCAAGTGTCATTACAATGAGTATACTCCATTTCTCTCCAACTCTAGCCAACACTTGACTGACTCTTTGGCAATCTGAACTCTGGATATCATGAGGTATGGTTACAGTCATATTACTTGGTTCCCTAAATGTGCCTTCTTGTGCATAAGAATAATAGTAGTAACATAATTAGCTCAAGTAACAATTTTATACTGTAGGTATAAGCGATGAAACTACTTCAAATTGACACAAGTATTTTAGGTGAGCAGTCTGTTAGCCGCCAACTCACCTCATCTGTTATTCGTCAGCTCAGCACAGCTTATCCAGATGCAGAAATTATTCATCACGATTTTGCTTTAGAGCCAATTCCTCATTTGTCTGATGCTGAGTTTTTAGCATGGCAAGGTGTTGAACCTAATAATGAAATAGCGCAACAACGTGTTGCAAGAAACACCCAATATTTGGATGAGTTCTTATCGTCAGATATCATTGTAATTGGCGCACCTATGTATAACTTTAGCTTCCCATCACAGTTAAAAGCGTGGCTTGACCGTCTATCTGTTGCTGGTAAAACATTCCGTTACACGGAAAACGGTCCTCAAGGTTTAGTAGAAGGGAAACGTGTCATTATTGCTTCTTCGCGTGGTGGTGTGTATTCAGAAGGTTCACCAGCCGAAGCTTTAGACTATCAAGAAACTTATATCAAAGCGTTTTTCAATTTTATTGGGGTGACTGATATCACTTTTGTGCGCGCCGAAGGAATCGCTTTCGGACCAGAGGCACGTCAAGCTGCCTTAGATAATGCAGCAGCGCAAATTGCCCAGTTAGCGGGTTAAAAATATAAATAGCCGAACAGTAAAGGAACTGTTCGGCCTTATTGAGATTATGATTTTAAGAAATTAATTCAATCAGTAAATAACTAAAAGAAAGTGACTGCGAGCCCAACCAGTGCCGAAGCAAAAATGACATACAGCACGTTAATGTTAAATCGGAATAAAGCAATAAATGCAGCTACAGTAATGAGGGCCGCGACAATAACAAAATGGCCTGAAAAACCCTGTGGCCATAACACGTGATAACTAAAAAATAGTGCTAAATTTAAAATGACACCGACCACAGCCGCGGTAATTGCAGTGAGGGGTGCAGTAAATTTAATTTCGTTATGTGTAGATTCAATAATCGGTGCACCCGCAAAAATAAAGACAAATGAAAATAGAAAGGTAAACCAAGTCACAATAACAGCACCGAGTGCTCCAGCAAAAAATAAATGCTCAGAGCCAAGTAATGAATGATTAACGCCTCCTAAAAAACCAACAAAGGCAACGACCATAATTAGTGGACCGGGTGTAGTTTCACCAAGTGCCAATCCATCAATCATTTGTGTAGGTGAAAGCCATCCAAAATGATTGACAGCCCCTTGATAGACATAAGGTAAAACCGCGTAAGCGCCCCCAAACGTAAGCAGCGCAGCTTTAGTGAAAAACCAAGCCATTTGGGTATAGGAATGATGCCATCCAAAATATGCGCCTAAAGCTAAAATTGGCAATAGCCATAAAGCGATTGCCACAAAAATAAGTCTGGCTAACCGTGACCAATGGAATTTAGCGTGCTCTGGTGTCGGAGTATCATCATCAATATATGCCGGACCATAATCTTTTTGACTAGCTTTATGCCCACCCGCGGAGGAAAATAGTTCTGGGTACTTTTTACTCGCTAAATAGCCAGCAATACCTGCTGATAAAACGATAAGCGGGAAAGGAAGCTTTAAGACAAAAATGGCAAAAAACGCTGCAATTGCGACGACCCATAAAAACTTATTTTTAAGCGAACGACTGCCTATGCGGTAAGTTGCATGAAAGACAATTGCAGTGACGGCAGGCTTTATCCCGTAAAAGATACCTGCAATAACAGGCACATCTCCAAATTTTATATAAACCCAAGATAGTCCAATCAAAATAAATAAAGAGGGCAATACAAATAGAATACCTGCAACTAATCCTCCCGCAGTTCTATGCATAAGCCAACCAATGTAGGTTGCTAACTGCTGCGCTTCAGGTCCGGGTAACAACATGCAGTAGTTCAGTGCATGTAAAAATCTTTTTTCGGATATCCAGCGCTTTTGTTCAACCAGTTCCTGATGCATCACAGCGATTTGTCCAGCTGGCCCCCCAAAGCTAATAAAACCAAGCTTGAGCCAAAATAAGAAGGCTTGCCAGAAGGTGACTTGTTCCACTGAATCATCAGGGGTATTTAATTGTTTTTGTTGCATATTATCCCCTAAAAAATAATATTAATTTTTACGTTTATGGCATAACGGAGTATGTTTTATAGCATAACAAACACAAATGTATTTTTTATGATAACCATTTAACTTTTATAGATAACTATTTATTAATTTATTGATATTAAATGAAATTATTTTTTTAACTAAAGTTATCGCTTTAAATTATTTCCAAAGCTGAAACATTTTAAACATTATTTGCTCAAGTTGTTATAACAGGTTGTGAGCCGTGAGCCAGCTACCCCAAGATCCCAAAAATCACAAGCCTCTTTACGATCAGTTAAGGGAACTCATCCTTAACAAAATTGTAAATGGTGAATATGCCGTGTTGAGTCAAATTCCATCTGAAAACGAGTTTGCTGAACAGTTCGGTGTAAGCCGAATCACAGTTCGCCAAGCACTTAACCAATTACAGTTGGAAGGCTATATTTTTAAGGTGCCAGGTAAAGGGACCTTTGTAAGTAAGCCAAAAACGTTCCAGAACATCTCAAGTTTGCAAGGTTTTGCAGAAGCAATGTCATCTGCTGGTCACGAAATTTTAAACCGTGTCATATCGGCCGAGCTTAAGCAGATCCCGATGCACGTTGTGCCCAAATTAAAGTTACCTGTTAAAGCCAATGTGTATGAAATTCAACGTGTCCGTTTACTCAACCGTCAGCCAGTGTCGTATGAGTTGACTTATTTGCCTGAACATATTGGTTTGAAACTTAAAGAGAAAGCGATTGATTTACGTACAACCGATATTTTCAAGGCATTAGAGCAAGAGTGCGATATTCCTTTAGGACATGCGGATTTAAGTATTGATGCCACGGTAGCGGATGAAGAATTAGCGGCTTTGTTACAAGTCGAAATCGGAACTCCGGTATTACGGGTCGAACGTTTGACTCATGACGCAAATGGCCAACCGATTGACTATGAATATCTCTATTTCTCGGGCGATACCTTCCAGTACCGTTTACGTATTCATCGTTAATAACTCAAATAAAAATAGGGAATATTCAATGGAAACTAAATATCTTGAGTTTGATATTGTGGTGATTGGTGGTGGAACTGCTGGGCCAATGGCTGCGATTAAAGCCAAACAAGAAAACCCGAATTTAAAAGTCTTGCTCATTGAAAAAGCGAATGTAAAACGTAGTGGGGCGATTTCAATGGGAATGGATGGACTGAATAATGCTGTCATTCCGGGCTACGCAACACCTGAGCAGTACACCAAAGAAATTACGATTGCCAATGATGGGGTAGTTAACCAAACCACTGTATATGCATATGCGAAGCATAGTTTCAAAACCATTCAACAGCTCGATCAATGGGGTATTAAGTTTGAAAAAGATGAGACAGGCGAATTTGCAGTAAAAAAAGTACATCACATGGGTGCATATGTTTTACCAATGCCCGAAGGTCATGATGTTAAAAAAGTTTTATATCGTCAGTTAAAGCGTGCTCAAGTCAAAATTAATAATCGCATTGTCACTACAAAGCTTTTAAAAAATGAACAAGGTGCAATCAATGGTGTACTCGGTTTTGATTGTCGTAGTGGTGACTTTTATGTCATTAAAACGAAAGCTGCCATTTTATGTTGTGGTGCCGCAGGGCGTTTAGGTTTGCCAGCTTCCGGCTATTTAATGGGCACTTATGAAAACCCAACCAATGCAGGTGACGGCTATGCAATGGCATACCATGCAGGTGCTGAGCTTGCTAACTTAGAATGCTTCCAGATTAATCCATTGATTAAAGACTATAACGGTCCGGCTTGTGCCTATGTGACTGGTCCTTTAGGAGGTTATACCGCTAACAGTAAAGGTGAACGTTTCATTGAATGTGACTACTGGAGTGGTCAAATGATGTGGGAGTTTTACCAAGAACTGGAAAGTGGTAATGGTCCTGTTTATTTAAAAGTAGATCATCTGGCCGAAGAAACCATTCAAACCATCGAAGAAATCTTGCATACCAATGAGCGCCCAAGCCGTGGACGTTTTCATGAGGGCCGAGGAACCAATTACCGTCAAGATATGGTGGAAATGCATATTTCAGAAATTGGTTTCTGTAGCGGGCACAGCGCTTCTGGCGTATGGGTCAATGAAAAAGCTGAGACTTCAGTTAAAGGATTATACAGTGCTGGCGATATGGCGGCTGTACCTCATAACTATATGCTTGGTGCATTTACCTACGGATGGTTTGCGGGTGTAAATGCCGCGCAATATGTGAATGCAATTGAAGATAGCGAATTAAACCAAAGTGAAATAGAAGCAGAAAAAGCTCGAATATTTGCGCCACTGGATTGCTCAGAAGGTTTACCTCCAGAACAAGTGGAATATAAGCTGCGCCGTTTTGTAAATGACTATTTGCAACCGCCTAAAACTCGCCAAAAAATGGAAATTGGGCTCAAGCGTTTTGAAGAAATTAAACAGGATATTAAGCGAATTTCTGCAAGAAACCCACATGAGCTGATGCGTGCCACTGAAGTTTCTTTTATTCGAGACTGTGCTGAAATGGCAGCAAGAGCTTCACTGTTTAGAGAAGAAAGCCGCTGGGGACTGTACCACTATAGAGCAGATTTCCCTCAAAAAAATAACTCGGATTGGTTCTGTCACGCGCATTTGAAAAAAGATGAACACGGCAACATGGTCAGTTTCAAAAAGCCAATCGAGCCTTATGTGGTTCCGATTAATCAAGATGAAGCTGTGTCGTATGACCGTTTACGCATTCAAAAAGATGTTGCTCTAGCAGACTAAATAAATCTGGAATTCAAATCATGGCTTTTATTTTTAAAGAAGTACAGCACCGTACTGTCGCACCCGTCATTATCGATGAAGATAAATGTATTGCTGATAAAGGATGCACTGTCTGTGTAGATGTTTGTCCAATGGACTTATTGGCAATCGATCCAACAACTCAAAAAGCTTTCATGCAGTTTGATGAATGTTGGTACTGCATGCCTTGTGAAAAGGACTGCCCAACAGATGCAGTCAAAGTAAATATCCCATACCTACTCAAATAATTAATTTGGAATACTCAACATGAGACAAAATAAATTGATCAATAAAAAACTATTACTCAGTAGCTTAATTGGTGCCATGGTACTTGGCACTTTGGGGTGCGGCAGTAAAACAGAAACTGTTCGTGTAGCGATTGGTACACAAGACACGACCATTAACTGTGCAACAGGTGGGCTGCTGATTCGTGAATTGAATTTATTACCCAAATATTTGCCTAAAGATGGTAAATACAGACACGTTAAATATGACATTCAATGGAAAAACTTTACCTCTGGTGCACCACTTACCAGTGAAATGGTGGCTGGACGTCTAGATTTGGGAGCAATGGCAGACTTTCCTGCTGTTAATAATTTAGCAGCATTTAAAAAAGCTGGAAAAGAAAGCATATTTTTAGCACCGTTATCAGGCAGTATTAATGGTAGCGGTAATGCGATTGTTGTTCCAATTGATTCAAAAGTCACTTCACTTAAAGAGCTAAAGGGGCAGACTATTTCTGTAGCTTTTGCCTCAACTGCTCATGGACTTTTGCTACGAGCAATTCAAGCTGAAGGTTGGCAACTTGATAAAGATATTAAAGTGATAGCTCAGGCACCAGAAGTGGCGGGACCTGCATTAAAAAGTCATAAGATCGCTGCGCATGCTGACTTCGTACCATTTGGAGAGTTATTTGCTTACCAAGGTTTTGCCAAAAAAATCTATGATGGTTCACAAGCAAAATCACCGACATTTCATGGTTCGCTTGCCAGCAAGGATTATGCACAGCAGCATCCCGAAGTCATAAAAGCTTATTTACAAGCAACTATTGAAGCGAATCGTCTGATTCAGGAACAACCAGAAAAATATAGTGAACTTATTGCTGAAAAAACAGGTATTCCTGCCGAAGTTGTTTATCTATTTCATGGCCCTTTAGGTCTGCAAACTCGTGACTTAACGTGGAAACCTGAATATCGAAAAGCGACTCAAATTGCGATAGATACCTTAAAAGTTTTAGGCAAAAACGACGGTACGCTTGATGTAAATAAATTTATTGATGATCAATACATTAAGGATGCATTTCAGGCATCTGGACTTAATTACAGCCAGCAACTTGCTGACTATGCAAAATCACCTTTGGTTGCCAATGATGCTTTAACGGGCCAACCCATCAAGACATTTGATCGGGTAACTCAAATTTGGGTAAAGGGTGAAGAAAAAGTTCGTAGCTATGAAACGCCTGAGCATGCTTTTTCTGATTTAAAGAAAATACAAGCCGATGGAAAAAAGGTGCGTGTGGTTTATAGCCAAGATCATCAGTCCGACATTAAGTTACTTGCCAATTTGGCATGGTATGCCACAGACAAAACAGGACAAATTCAGGCTTTTTTATTAAAAGATGATGCTGAAAAATGGGCTAAACAACAGGGCGGAAAAGTATATGACTTTAAAGCTATTCAGCTTGTAACACAGAGCTGATGTGTTGTCTTACCTAATGAGCAGGAGGTGACAAATGAGTAGTTTAGCCCAGACAAAACCTAATAACCAAAGTACATTTTTGACTAAATTTTTTCAGCAGTTGAGATCATATCCGGCGCGTTTAAAAAGCTACGTGATTGCTTTTACATCCATAGCTTTTTGGATAGTCATTTGGCAAGGACTTGCTCAGTTTAAAGTAAATTTAGGCTTTGTGAACTTTGGCAATGTACCAACACCTTTAGATGTCATTCATGCGCTATGGGCTTTTTTTCAACTCAGCGCTGCATTTGAACATGTTGAATCTAGTGTGTTTCGTGTAGTGATTGGTTTTGTGCTTGCGGCTCTAATTGGTGTAGGTATTGGTTTGTTGGCAGGACGTTACCAAAAACTGGCTGCCTTTCTAATGCCACCATTAGAAGTATTACGTCCAATACCAGCAGTTGCATGGATTCCTTTAGCAATTCTAATTTTTCCCTCATCAGAAGCTTCCATGATTTTTATTACGTTCATTGGGGCTTTATTTCCAATTTTATTAAACACGGTACATGGGGTTGGTGCAGTTGACCCAAGGCTCGTTGCATCTGCAAAAAGTTTAGGTGCTTCTGATCTTGCCATTATTCATGAAGTCATTATTCCGGGGGCATTACCGAATATTATTACTGGTTTATCCATTGGAATGGGTACTTGCTGGTTCTGTTTAGTGACTGCCGAAATGATTTCGGGGCAACATGGAATTGGTTACTTCACATGGGAATCTTTCACCTTGCAAAACTATAGCAATATCGTGGTTGGCATGGTGCTGATCGGAGCGTTAGGTATGTTTAGCAGTACATTGGTGCGTGTGATTGGAAACCGATTTACTCCATGGTATCAACTAAGGAAGTCTTAAAATGTCAATTACACAAGGCCATGTAAGTATTCAAAATCTATCTCTACATTTAGGGCAAACTAAAAATCGTTTTCAGGCATTAGATCGAGTTAACTTCGAAATACAACCGGGCGAGTTTATATGTCTACTTGGCCCGTCGGGTTGCGGTAAATCAACATTATTAGGTGCATTGGCAGGGCACTTACCAATTAGTTCTGGGTCTTTAAAGGTCGATGATGAATCGATATTTGAACCGCATCCAGACAGAGGTTTGGTGTTCCAGCAACATACCTTATTTCCATGGAAAAGCGTGCTTGAAAATATTGCTTTTGGTTTGAAAATGAAGGGCATTGCTAAGCAAAAGCGTATTGAACAAGCTCAGAAAATGATTGATCTGGTCGGACTTAAAGGCTTTGAACATAAATTTCCAGCCGAACTTTCTGGTGGTATGCAGCAACGGGTTGAAATTGCGAGAGTACTGATTAATCAACCTCGCATTTTATTAATGGATGAGCCTTTTGGTGCCTTAGATGCTCAAACTCGTTTAAAAATGCAAATGCTATTACTCGAAATTTGGCAAGAAATCCAAACGTCGGTTTTATTTATTACCCACGATATTGATGAGGCACTTTTTTTAGCCGATCGAGTGTTGATTATGAGCCATCGCCCAGGACGAATTATTGAAGAAATTCCACTTAAGTTTGAATGTCCACGAGATGTTGAGCTTGTAACAAGTAGTGAATTTACAGCCATTAAAAAACATTGCATCCAGACTTTAAAAGAAGCCACTCAACAAGAAGAGTTAAGACGTTTAAATCCATTAGGGCTTGGAAAGAAATCACAAATTAAGGAATACGAATGAGTTTTTATTATCAAGCTTTAGATGACCTCGATGAATATAATCAGGAATTTCTCACACAGCTCAATCATGCAGATGAAAAGATACGCTTTGTCGCTTTAATGAATATTGGCGATGAAGAAAGTCCGGATTTACTTCCTTGGTTGCATACAGCACTACAACACGACTCTTCAGCTTTAGTCCGTGAAGAAGCAGCAAAAAAACTAGAAAGTTGGGAAGATCCAACCAGTTTGCAGGTATTAGCTCAAGCCTTATTTGATGCTGATCTGAATGTGAGACAAGCTGCCAGCCAGAGTTTAAGTGAAGTCAAAAATGCTGCATCGGCCCAGATACTTGCACCGTATTTAAAGCATACGGATACTTTTGCTCTCAGTGCAATTTTACGTGCTTTAAAACCTTTACGACCACAGCAATTATTTGAAGAGATATCTGCTTTAGTACATCATGAAGATGTTCTTGTGCGCCGTGAGGCAGTCAGTGCATTAAGTTGGTTACAACAAGACCAAGCGATTAAGATATTGGCAAAAACTGCTGAAACAGATATAGATGATGAGGTTCGCCGTATTGCAACAGGTGGTTTGGCCTATAGTCAGAGCATATCAGCTGAGGTTATCCAAGCACTTCAACATTCATTAACTTCGGAAAGTTGGCAACTAAGAGTGGAAGCTGCACTCACGATTGGAAAATTACGTATTGTTCAGCTCGAAGCTCCTTTAATTCATGCTGTATCAGACCTGTATTGGCAAGTACGAATTGCAGCAGTACGGAGCTTGGGACTACTTAAATCACATCTGGCAGTTGCTCATTTGACTGATAACTTTAAGCATGAAATTAGTAACTTGCGTAAAGAAGTCGCTTTAGCACTCGGTGAAATTGGTACAGCAGAAGCTCAGAAGCTATTGGAACAACATCAAAATGATCCAGATCCTGAAGTACGAAAAGCGATTCGTATTGGATTAAATCAAATTGGTGAGGTGAAGTATGCAAATCAGACCTGATATCCGTGTCGACACTATAAATAAGCAGGTTCACTTTATATGGACCGATGGCTCAAGCATATGTCTGAGTCATCAAAGTTTAAGGGAAATTTGCCCATGTGGCTTTTGCCGAGCGAAGCGGATTAAACAAATTAAAATAGAGCATCAAAATGTTGAAGTGACAGCTATGTTTGATCAAGGTTATGGTGCCCAAATTTGCTTTAGCGATGGGCATGATAAAGGGATTTTTCCGTGGGCTTTTTTAAAAGAATTTGCTAAGAGCTAAAAGATGCCTTCTGCTTGGGACAGAAGGCATCTTATTTAATTAATGATCATGTTCTAAATAATCTGGTTTTTTAGGAAGCGCAAGGCTACACAAGAAACAGATAATCAGCATGACAATAACATATATAAAGAAGGTATTTTCAATTCCTGCAGCTTTAAACTGTAAGGCAACTGAAGGTGCAGAACCACCAAACAGCGCATTACCTACTGCATACGAAAAACCTACGCCTAAAGCTCGCACATGAGGTGGGAACATTTCAGCTTTTACCAATCCACTAATAGAAGTATAGAAGCTGAGTAACATCATCATAAAGATGAGTAGCAAGGTAATGATGATCGGAGAATCTATATAGGCACGCATCCCGATCACCATGACGGGATAAATAAAAATGGCGGACAATAAGCTAAATGCCAACATTGAGGAGCGTCGCCCAATACGGTCGGAAATTGCACCAAATATAGGTTGAGCACACATATAGACAAATAGGGCGAAGGTCATGATATAACCAACTGTTTTTCCGTCCATCCCTAAGTTGGTTAAATAGGTTTTTGAATAAACAGTCTCTACATAAAATGTTAATGAACCAGCAGAAGTGTATCCAACCACCAATAAAAAGGTTTTCCAGTGTTTTTTAAAGAGTTCTCTTAAGCTACCAGACTCTTTTCGTTCGCTGTCTTGATGAGAAAGCGTTTCTTCTAAACGACTACGTGCAAGCAAAGATAAGATTGCTGCGATACCACCAATAACAAATGGAATACGCCAACCGCCATCATGTAATTGTTGTTCACTTAAGAACGTCAATAAAATAACGCCCAGTAAGCTTGCAAGCAATTGACCACCAGAGAGGGTGACATATTGGAAAGATGAGTAAAAACCACGCTGACCTTTTAAGCCTAATTCACTCATATAAGTGGCAACGGCGCCATATTCACCACCCACTGATAAGCCTTGAAGTAAACGAACAAGGAGCAATAGAAAAGGGGCAAATAAACCGACTTGATCATAAGTAGGCAAAGCTGCAAATAAAAAGGAGCTTAAAGCCATCAGACAAATTGATATGATCATCGACTTCTTTCGGCCATGTCGATCTGCAATACGACCAAATAGCCAGCTTCCAATCGGACGCATAAAGAAGCTTGCTGCAAACACCCCCCAAACATAAATAGACTTGGTTGTGCTATCCATATCTGGCGCGGTTAAAGCTTGAGTAAAGTAAGCAGCAAATACTGCATAAATATAAAAATCAAACCATTCGACTAAATTACCAGAGGCTGCGCCTACAATCCCACGTATCCTGCTATGTTTTTCTTCCTGAGTATATGTCATATTACTTCCATCACTTTGTAGACAAAAACTAGGAACTTTTTAGGTGGGCTAAACAGAAAATAGAATGAACTTTTTAAAAATCACTCAACCCTGAGCACGTCCTTAGAATTCCTAACCATTCATTTTTTCTAATTTTAAAATTCGATTCTAGTGAGATTACTTCCTTTTGTTCGATTTAAAGATTTTTTTACCAATGATCGAACACTTCCTTTTATTTAACTGAATAATTAATTGTTTTTAAAATCAGTAAGCTAATTTAATACCAGTATTTTTCTATTCTGTTTCTCCTTTTAAGTGCCATTTTGAGCTTAAGTGTATTTTGAATATTTGATAATACTTAAAAAGTTATAGTATCAATTCCCAAGAAAATAAAGGAAATTCATAGAATGATAAGTTGAAAAAGTCGAACTAAATTCACTTAATCGAAAAAATACAGAATATGTTGTTTCTCAATATATGTAGCTGTATTCTTGCGTGGCTAAAAATCGGCTCAGCACTTATTTCTAGCGCTTCAAATTATGCACGGTATGGCAGGTAGTTATTCAATGGAAAGACGTTCGTTAAATCTTCACTTTATGACATGCTCTAAAACAGCATTGGCTTCATCTATTGCACTCATAACATCTGTCGTTTATGCAAATGAAGCGGAGGTTTCGCAGCTCCCAACCATTACTGTGAACGCTACACAAAATAGTGATGCACTATACACATCAAAAAAAGTGAGTTTATCTGGTTTTCAAACTGGTGATGTAAAGAAAGTACCTGCATCTATTACCACCATTACATCTGAACGCATAGCAGATCAACACGCAAAAACACTGACCGATGTGATTAAAAATGATTCATCCTTAGGCGATGGTTATGCTGCAATTGGCTACTATCCAAATTTTGTAGCACGTGGTTTTGCGCTTGATTTAGGCTCAAGCTATCTCATTAATGGCCATACCATACGTGGCGAACAAAATGTAGCTTTAGAAAATAAAGAACAAGTTGAAATCTTAAAAGGCATTTCTGCAATTCAAAGTGGAATGTCGACACCAGGTGGTGTGATTAACTATGTAACCAAAAGACCAGCCGATGTTAAAAACATTACAGTCGATGCAAATTCAGAAGGTGGTTATACACTGGCAACGGATGTAGGCGGCTTTGTTAATGATAGTTTTGGTTATCGAATCAATTTAGCCCATGAAAGCATCCATCCAAATGTTGATCACGCAAATGGTAAGCGTGAGTTTGGTTCAGTAGCTTTAGACTGGAAAATTAATGAGCGTTCTAAATTACTGTTTGATATTGAAGCTCAGCATCAAAGTCAACGTTCAGTACCCGGTTATCAACTGCTTGATGGGCAAGAAGTACCAACAAATGTAGATCAAGACCGTTTATTGGGTTACCAGTCTTGGAGTAAACCTGTTGTAAATAACAGTCTAAATGCGAGTTTGAAATATCAATATGCATTTAACGATCAATGGAATGGTAGCTTAAGTGCATCTCAAAGCCGTGTTGTGATTGATGATAATAGTGCTTTCCCATGGGGATGTTATAGCAGCATTTGTGAAGTTACCGGTTTGGGCAATACTTTTGATAAACACGGTAATTATGATATTTACGATTTTCGTAGTCCAGATGACACACGTATAACTAATCAGTTTGCAGCTGGGTTAAATGGACAATTCAACACTGGCAACATTCAGCATCAAATCGCTTTCGAATTACAACGTACATATAAAACCTTAAAGCACCATACACCACTGAATGTAGCGGTAGGAACAGGCAATATCTATGAAGATACGGTCGACTACAGTCCTTCATCGGAAAGCCCTGGCGATCGTTACAAAGCTCTAGAGAGTGATCAGACTGCACTTACTGTATCTGACCGAGTTCAATTTAATGATCAATGGTCAACTCTACTCGGTGGAAAACTGATTCACCTTGATGAGCAAGCTTATAATTCAGATGGGCAGCAAAGCCGTGATACCGATTTAAACAAGTTTCTGCCGCAATTAGCGCTCATGTATAGCCCAACTGCTACGACTAATCTTTATGCTTCATATGCCAAAGGTTTATCGGATGGTGGCGAAGCTCCGTGGTATGCAGAAGCGAATGCTTATCAAGTCCTATCACCTAGAAATTCTGAACAATATGAACTTGGTGTTAAGCAACAAATTCGCAACTTCTTGGTAACAGCAGCTATTTTTGATTTAAAACAAGACAATCAATATACGACTACAAATTCTGCAGGAGAATTAGAATTTGTTGAGCAAGGTGAACAGCATAATCAAGGTATTGAGTTAGGTTTAACTGGTGCCCTAACCGATACACTCGACGTAAGCTCTGGCATTACCTATACCAAATCTCGTCTTGTTGATATTGATAATGACAGCTACAAAGGTCATCAAACTCAAAATGTACCGAAAGTACGCGCAACTGCACAGTTATCTTATAAAGTACCTTCAGTTGAAGGGTTAAGATTATTGAGTGGTATGCAATACAGTAGTAGTAAATATGCAAACAAAGAGGGAACTGCAAAAGTAGGCGGCTATAGCGTCTTTAATATTGGTGCTGCCTATAAAACAAATTTTGCTGGGCATGACACAACTTTTAGATTCAATATTGATAACTTATTTAATAAGAAATATTGGCGTGATGTAGGGGCATTTATGGGAGATGACTATCTGTTCTTAGGTAATCCTCGCACAGCTCAATTTTCTACAACTTTTAGCTTTTAAAAGTTATGGAACAAATAAAAAAGGAGCTTTTAAAGCTCCTTTTTTATTTCAGGAATTAAGCCGACATTTTTGGTTTAACCATATTATTAATCGACAAGATATCATCAAGCACTTGGGCTGATAATAAACCTTCATTTTGAACTAAAGCCAATACGCTTTGCCCAGTTTCGTTTGCAGTTTTAGCAATACGAGTTGTAGTTTCATAACCTAGGTATGGGTTAAGTGCAGTCACAATACCAATTGAATTTTCAACCAAAGCTTTACAGTGTTCAGGGTTCGCCGTAATCGTATCAATACACTTAGTTTGGAACATTGCCATTGCTTTACCAAGCAAGTCCATCGATTCAAACAGTTTGAATGCAATAAGTGGTTCCATTGCATTTAACTGTAATTGACCAGCTTCAGCAGCTAACGTTACAGCCAAATCATTTGCAATGATCTGGAAGCAAGCAAGGTTCATTGCTTCAGGAATAACTGGGTTTACTTTACCTGGCATAATCGAGCTACCTGGTTGACGTGCTTCTAAGGTAATTTCATTAATGCCAGTACGTGGACCACTTGAAAGTAAACGCAAGTCATTGGCAATTTTTGAAAGTTTAGTTGCAGTACGTTTTAATAAACCAGATAAAAGAACAAAGTCACCCATATCAGAAGTGGCTTCAATCAAATCTGGAGCTGACTTAATTTTCTTACCAGAGATTTTTCCAAGTGCTTGAATCGCGAGTTCACGGTAACTATATTCAGTGGTAATTCCCGTACCAATCGCTGTACCGCCAAGATTCATATAAGCTAAAACATTTGGAATAAGCGTATTAATTTGCTCAAGGTCTTTTTGTAGAGTTACCGCAAAAGCACCAAACTCTTGACCTAATGTCATAGGCACAGCGTCTTGTAACTGAGTACGACCCATTTTTAAAATGTGTGCAAACTCTTGAGATTTATTCAAGAAGCTAAGAATCAAATTGTTAAATGGAAGATTTAACTCATCTAGGCTAAGTAATAAACCTAAACGAATTGCAGTAGGGTATACGTCATTTGTTGACTGCGACATATTAATGTCGTTATTTGGATGCAAGTATTGATATTGACCTTTAGAATGGCCCATATATTCTAAAGCAACGTTTGCCAATACTTCATTTGCATTCATATTGGTTGAAGTGCCAGCACCGCCTTGCATCATGTCGATTGGGAACTGGTCATGGAAATTACCACGAATAAGCTGATTACAGCTGTATTCAATCGCTTCAAATTTAGTTTGATCTAAGTTTTTAAGATTATAGTTTGCTTCAGCACAAGCTAGTTTAACCATAGCTAATGCTTTAATTAAATTAGGGAAATTTCCAACTTTGCTATTTGTTAAGTTGAAATTTTCTAAAGCACGTAATGTTTGAACTCCGTAATAATGGTCATTGTTGATTTCTCGATGACCAATAAGATCCTTCTCAATACGGGTAGTAATATCAGCGTTCATCATTAAACTTCGAATTAGTTAAGATGATTCATCTTAGAATTCGAAATGCTTCACTTCTAATGCATTTATTAAAGCAATTATGCATTTTTTGCATAACAAAAAAGAGGGTAGTCGAGAAATAATCGTTGGTATATGAGCGTATATAGAATGAATACTTGTTCTAAAGTTTAATATATTCAAATATTTATTTAATTTTATAGATTGGTCAAAGGTGTGAAAATGTAAGTAAATCAAAATTTATACAGAAAACTAAGCAATCATTTCCGTGTATTAAAATCAAAAAAATATTTGATTTTTCATGTGAAAGTTAATTTATATAAGCAAATAATGAGTTTTGTTTAATAAATTTTAATAAAATTGTGATGCATTTCACATAAAAATATTTATAATACAGAAAATTTTGATTTATTAAGTTTATGTTAAAAGTAACTGCTGCTTTATTAATATTGGGAAGTTTTGCTTGTTATCTCCTTTGGGGTAATGAAGAAAAAGCTGAAACTAAAAGTTCGCACATGCTTAAAGAAGCTGAGCAATCAATTAAGAATGCTGAGTTATCTATTCAAAAAGCTAAACAAAATATCCCTACTGCATCGTATCAATAATTTAGGCATTCAAGATTATTGTCTGTTAAATAATCTTTTGACTGAAATTTTATAAGGTGTAAGCACGCTGTAAAGAGACAAATGCATGAGAATGAAGTTTATTGCATATGATCCTAACTCTGGTGAGAAACTCAGCTTAAAAGAGCATATTCATCACATGGATAAATACACAACTTATGTTTTTTTTAGTGATGAAAAAGACAATATGGTTTTCAATCCACAGAAAAAACAGATATTTGAAATCAGTCAATATACTTCTAATATGATGGTTGAAATTTCAAGAAAGTTATACTACTTGATTGGTGAATATTAGGTCATTTTGATCAACCCGTCTGCGAAAATCGTCACCGCTTTTAAAGGGGACTCAATACGTTTGAGTACACCCAAATAGATACTTTAGTATAATAGTCGGGATTATCTTTTTATCTTATACTCTTTTCAAATATTGTATTTAAATCCAATCAATTATTATGACTGCTTAAATCCTGAAATGAGGTAAGGTAATCATTTTCTTATCAATTATTACTTTACCAACCCATTGAGTGAGTAAAAAAATCATTTTTCATATTTTTTGGGTTAGGCAAAGTAAAAAGGGTATGAAAATAGATTTTTTAACTACCTTTTATAGTGGAAAAGTATCTTAATTAAGATTCTGAAAAATTTAATCAATAACATAAGGATTGGTTATTGAAACAGTTTACAGTCCGCATTCTTCCCCAAGGTGCGGACTTTTTTTATCAAAAAATGTACAAATATAAGTTCGTGCTTATTTCTAAAAGTTATCTTGTTAAGATCGCTTATTTATTTTTATGATGGGTTTTTATTGTTTGATTTAAATAATTTTTTTTAGCTGAATTGTACTTATGTTCATCTCTTGTCTCGTGAAAACAAAACCTATTATTTTCTTATCTTCTTTTCTATGTCAGAATTATTAAATACTTAATTTTATAGATTGGCTTTGTCCTTTCACTTCTCGCATTTTTGCAGGTACTCCCTATGTTTTATCATTCTTTCTCATCACTAAATTTATTTATGCTACTTCCCAAAAATATCAATTAATAAAATTACAAATCTAAAAGGGAATAGATAAGATGAATTTAGAAGTCCGTTGGGTAGAGGATCTCCTCACATTAGAACGTGAACGTTCAATCTCAAAAGCAGCAGAGAAAAGATTTATTAGCCAGTCTGCATTTACTCGAAGAATTCAACAAATTGAAGAAATGATTGGTGCTGAAGTCATTATTAGGAACAACAAAAACAACATCGAATTTACAGACATTGGTCGAATTTTATTAGTGATGTCTAAAAATATTGAAAAACAGGTAGAGGAGACCGCAAAACTCATTAAAAATATTAAAAATGAAACTGAATCGACCATTCGTTTCTGCGTTGTTCATTCTTTAGCTTCTGGATTTTTAACTACTTTTTTAAAGAAATTTCCTACACTTATTCGTGATTTAAAAATTGAAATTGTCGCAACGAATAGTGGAGAAGGCCTGTCTTTGTTAAAAGAAGGTGCTTGTGACTTTATGATTTGCTATGCAGATAAAAGCAATATTAGAAAAGTTGGGGATGATATTTTAAGTGGTATCAAAATTGCTGAAACGGTTATTGTACCGGTTTCTGCAACTGAACCTGACCACAGTCCTAAACATACAATACAAAGTAATTTTGCTCTGCTAGCGTATAGTAAACACGCGTACTTAAGAAAATTGGTAGATCAACTGATTGAAGGTAAGCTTGTATATAAAACGTTATATGAAACAGATAATGCCACTAATTTAAAAGAGCTGGTTTTACAAGGTCTAGGAGTTGCTTGGATTCCAAAAATTAATGTTGAAGAAGACCTTGCAGCCGGAAAATTAGTCATTTTAGACCAACAAGAATATTGCCTTGCTCAAGATATTTACATCTTCAAAAATAATTTGAGTGATAATAAGTCGGTACAGAAAATATGGAATGGTTTTAAAGGCCAGCAAGACCAATAACGTCTACTCATTTGAAATGATGAAGTACACGATATTTATATATAAATTAAGCAAATAAGTAGATTATGCTTTGGCCTTTACGATGAAAGGCAGTATAAAGCATTGCCCCTTGTCTAAATTCTTTGATAATTTAGAGTAAATTTCAATAAGTCAAAAGTAGAGTATAGGAGTATTTATCTCTTTCATACCTACTTTGAACTTATTTCAATGGATTATTGAGTCCAAGCGGAGACAATTTTGTTTGATCTAGACAGTAGATTATTAAATATTTTTTATCATATTTATCGGTTCAAAAGTGTTTCAATGGCTGCAGATGCCATTGGTTTGACACAGCCGAGCGTTAGTAATGGTCTAAACAAAATCCGCCAACATTTTAATGATCCTTTGTTTATTCGAGTCGGTAATGAAATGATTCCGACTGAACTGGCAAAGCAAATTTTTCCACTCATTAGCGAAGTTATTGATAAGGTTGAAAGCATTAATAATTTTAATGTGAACTTTGATCCGTTGACCTCAGATCAGTTGTTTACGATTGCGATGACTGATGTATCTCATTTGGTTTTATTGCCGCAACTGACCAATTATTTAAAAGAAAAAGCTCCTTTGATTCGTTTAAATATTAGGCCGATTACACCAGAAACTAGCTATCAAATGGCAAACGGTGAAATTGATCTAGCCATAGGTTTTTTACCGCAGTTAGAAGAAGGTTTTTATCAGCAGAAGTTTTTTCGTCAACACTATGTCGTAATTAGCTCAAAAAGCCATCCACGTTTAGACCCAAATAATTTCACTTTAGAGGATTATATGCGTGAATCTCACATCGATATTGATGCGGGTATTGGGCATTATCACATTAAAAATGAGCTGCAGAATAAAGGGCTGGACCGAAATATTTTAATTCGCTTACCAAGTTATTTAGGTGTGGGATTGGTCGTTCAGGAAACAGATGCTATTGCCACTGTGCCATATTATTTAAGTCAGGTTTTATTGGTTAGAGAGAACTTACAGATTTTACCGGCACCGCTTGATTTTCCAACTTATGATGTTAAGCAACATTGGCATATGTCTTGTCACCACAAGAGTAGCCATAAATGGTTCCGTCAAACCTGTTATGAACTATTTAAAACTGCTTAAGAGTTTTAATTATAAAAAAGAAGATGTAAGAAAATCCTTACATCTTCTTTTAATTTTAAATTAAATTTCAATCGCAACGGCTGTTGCTTCACCACCACCAATACAAAGGGCAGCGACACCTTTCTTTTTACCTAAGCGTTTTAATGCATAAATAAGAGAAAGAATAATTCTTGAACCTGTAGCACCAATTGGATGGCCCAATGCACATGCACCACCATGGACGTTTACTTTTGCTTCATCAATTCCTAGCTCATGAATTGGTGCCATTGCCACCATTGCAAAAGCCTCATTAATTTCCCAAGCATCTACTTCATCAACAGACCAACCAGCACGCTCAAGTACTTTTTGAATTGCACTAATTGGAGCAATTGTGAATTCGCTTGGATGCTGAGAGTGAGTCGAAGTTGCCACAATTTTTGCTAAAGTATTTAACCCGTGACTTTGAGCATATTCTTCAGTGGTAAGTACTAATGCAGCAGCACCATCAGAAATAGAGCTTGAGTTAGCGGCTGTAATTGTGCCGTCCTTGCTAAAAGCAGGGCGTAAAGTCGGAATTTTCTCAAGATTTGCTTTTAATGGTTGCTCATCTTGATCAATAACTTCGACACCTTTACGGGTTTTTACTTCAACAGGAACAATCTCTTCTTTGAAATAACCTTCCGTAATCGCAGTTTGCGCTTTTTTAAGTGAAGAAATTGCAAAGTCATCCATTTGCTCACGGGTAAAGCCTTTGGTATTTGCCATGTCTTGAGCAAAAGACCCCATTAAACGACCTGTTTCTGCATCTTCGAGGCCATCTAAAAACATATGATCCTTAATTTCGCCGTGTCCCATACGATAACCACCGCGAGCTTTAGGCAAAATATAAGGTGCATTCGTCATAGATTCCATGCCGCCAGCCACAATAATATTGGCACTGCCTGCTTTTAAGGTATCTGATGCCATTAACACCGCTTTCATTGCAGAGCCGCAAAGTTTATTAATGGTCACAGCTCCGACATGATCAGGCACGCCAGCTTTACGCATGGCTTGACGAGCAGGGCCTTGACCAATACCTGCACTGAGTACACAACCGAAAATCACTTCATCTACTTGTTCAGGCTTAACACCTGCACGTTGGATCGATTCGCGGATGACAGCAGCGCCAAGTTCTGGAGCAGTTAGAGAAGATAAACTACCCTGAAAACCACCCATTGCAGTACGGCTACCTGAAACTATAACAATTGAACTCATCTTAATATCTCTTATTGGTGTATTTGCTAAATTTGCCTTTAGCCTAAACTAAAGGCGCCACTAAATTAAAAAGTTGGAGGGGTATAGCTGAGCGTTCTACCAAAGAACCACAGCAAGAATAAAACTAAAGGAAAATGCACAACGAGCTGTGTCACTGTAAAACCAATCACATCTTTTGCTTTTAGTTTTAAAATGCCTAACATTGGAAGCATAAAGAATGGATTGATTAAGTTTGGTAAAGCTTCGGCTGCATTATAAATTTGTACAGACCAGCCTAAATGAACCTTTAAATCATTTGCTGCTTGCATAACATATGGGGCTTCAATAATCCATTTTCCACCACCTGAAGGTACAAAAAATCCAAGTACCGCAGAGTAAATTCCCATCACAATTGCAAAGGTTTCTTTTGAAGCGATTGAAACGAAAAATTCGGCAATATAATGTGACAGCGATAAGTCTTGGCTATTTAAAGCTTGGGTCATAATAAAGGCGATGCTTCCGTACAGTGGAAATTGGATTAAGATTCCCGATACTGCCGGAACTGCTTTTGCAACAGCATTTAAAAAGTTCCGTGGTGTGCCATGTAAAGCTAACCCAAGCATTAAAAACACGAAGTTGTAGGTGTTGAGACTTGAAATGGCAATGATGGGATTGCTTTTTGAAAATTCAAAAAACATCCAGATTAAGCCTAAAACCACCACAATAATCGTTAAGATAGGCGAATTTTCTAACCAGTCACCTGGACGAGTAGATTTTGCTTCATTTGTTTTTTCTTCTTCAAATTGCACATCAAAACTATCAATGGTTTTAACGCTATTGCCTTTTGGGGCAGACCAATATGCAATAGCGATTGAAACAATCACTAAAATAATGGTCATTGCAATTGATTGCCAAAGGAAAATCGTTTCGGTAAATGGAATAACACCAGTCAGGTTATAAATTGACTCAGGTAAACTGGTTTTATTTGCCTGAAGCTGTGCTGCTGATGAACTAATTCCAAGAGCCCAAGTTGCACCCATACCAATGATTGCGGCTGCCGCAGCAGCACGATAATCCATATTCAGCTCTTTACGTTTTGCTAATGCAATCACTAAAAGTGCAGTAAGAATCGTACTTATTGCCCAATTGACTAGTGAAATTAATAAACTAACGGTTGCCACCAAAACAATAGCACCACGTCCAGAACTTGGAATACGCGCCATTTTTTGGATCAGGAATTTTACGGGCTTAGATACAGAAACGACATAACCTACAATAATGAGCATAGTCATTTGCAGGGTAAAGGGAATAAGACTCCAGAAGCCATTACCAAATGAAGTCGCTACATCATGGATTGGAGCACCAATACCCAAGGCGGCAACAGAGACAATAATGACGCCAAGCAGAGCAAAAATATATGAATCAGGAAACCATTTTTCAGACCAGTCACTAATCCGAAGAGCAAATCTTTCAAAAATTCCTTGCTGTTTTTCCATAGCTGAAAAAATCCTTCTCATTCTTATTTATAGACAGCACATCCGGTGCTTGATAGGGCTAAGACTCAAGCTCACTTACTAACTTGAGTCTTGTACAGCTAACTAAGCCTTAGAATTTACGCGACTAAGGTTTTATAAAACTCGACACCTGTAGCAGCTTGAATTTGTTCGAGCGTTACGTCTTTAGCAAGTTCAATGAGCTCTACACCTTGTGGCGTAATATCCATTACGCCTAAGTCTGTAATCACGCGGTGAACAACACCTTTACCTGTTAAAGGCAAACTACAGTTTTTCACGATTTTTGGTGTACCGTCTTTTGCGCAGTGTTCCATTAGAACAACAACTTTTTGAACACCAACAACCAAGTCCATTGCACCGCCCATACCTTTGACTTTTTTACCCGGAATCATCCAGTTCGCTAAGTCTCCTTTTTCAGAAACTTCCATTGCACCTAAAATTGCAATGTTGACATGGCCACCACGAATCATGGCAAAAGATTCTGAGCTTGAGAAAAAGGCTGCACCAGGGCGAGCAGTAACCGTTTGTTTGCCGGCATTAATTAAATCGGCATCGACAGTTTCTTCAGTCGGGAATTCACCAATACCTAATAAGCCATTTTCAGATTGAAGCCAAACATTAATATTCTCAGGAATATAATTGGCAACAAGGGTAGGTAAGCCAATACCTAAATTGACATAAAAACCATCTTCAAGTTCTTTTGCAGCACGTTGTGCCATTTCATTACGTGACCAAGCCATTTTATACTGCCTCCGTGCTTAAAGTTTTATGCTCAATGCGTTTTTCAGGTGATGCGTTTAATACAATGCGGTTCACATATATACCTGGTAAATGGATTTCATCCGGATCCAATTCACCAATTTCAACCACCTGTTCAACTTCTGCAATTGTAATTTTTCCAGCCATTGCGCATTCGGGATTAAAATTCTGAGCAGTTTTACGAAATACTAAATTACCTGCCTTGTCTGCCTTATATGCTTTAACAAGAGCTACATCGGCTGTTAAAGATTCTTCTAAAATGTAATTTTTGCCGTTAAAAATACGTTCTTCTTTACCTTCAGCAATGAGTGTACCTACACCAGTTTGTGTATAAAATGCTGGAATTCCAGCACCTCCAGCACGTAACTTTTCAGCTAAGGTGCCTTGTGGGGTTAGTTCAACTTCTAATTCACCATTTAAATATTGGCGCTCGAATTCTTTATTTTCACCCACATAAGAAGAGATCATTTTTTTGATCTGTTTGGTTTGAAGCAATATACCTAAACCAAAATCATCTACACCTGCGTTATTCGAAATACATGTGAGACCAGTCACACCACTTTGCTTAACTGCAACAATTAGTTTTTCCGGAATTCCACACAAACCAAAACCACCAACAGCAAGTGTTTGATTGTCTGCAATTACATCTTTCAGTGCTGCCTCTGCGTTGGCATAAACTTTATTCATTCTGTTGTTTTCCTATATCCCTTAGTGTTTCTAGTTTTAGCATCACATTTTGTGTTATAGAAGTTAATTTTTTTAAATGATTAATAAGTATAATCAATGAATAATATCAAATTAAGAACAAAACTTAAGACGCATACAAGCTAAAAAATTTAAAAATTACTCTGCAACATATTGAAACTTATAAAAATTAAAGAATTTAACTTATCCATAAGCTTAACTTATACTAAAAGACAATCTTTAATTTTTTAAAATTTATATTGAACCAGTGCCTCAATAAATTGAGCAGAAATATTTGAAATTTCAAAGTTCTTTTTATAAACAATTCCTACTGTTTTATGAATGGCTTCATCTTTTAAATCAATCAGAACGTTATGTTCTTTATCAATGTGTTTAGCAAAATGCCTTGGAATTGCACTTACCCCAATTCCATAAGCAACGAAACTTGAAAGAGATGAAATTTGGTGGCATTCAACTTTTAAATCGAGCGTTATATTATTTCGCAAACAATTTTGCTCAACTAAATATCGAACAATTGAGGGTTTTTGCAAGGTTACAAATGGATTTGAACAAAGCTCATGCCATGTAATAGAAGATGATTGAGCGAGGGGGTGACTCTTAGGTAATAGAGCTAAGAAGTCTTCTTCAAACAACGGTTTAAACTCTAAACCTTCGGTGAGATCAGGTTCAAAACAAATACCAAGCTCAAAAATACCATCTTGTACTTTTTCTATAATGGTCTCATTTGGAATATCGTGAATTGAAAAATTAAGATTGGGATGGACGGCTAAAAATTGATGAATCACCTCTGGCAAAATTGCATGGGTCACAAAGGGCATTGAGGCAATACTTAATGTTCCACGATTGAGCTTAAACCGTTGTTTAACATCGTTCTCCATTTCATCCCAATTGGCAAGGAGTTTTTTTGCATATGGAATGAGCGATTTGCCTTCTTGGGTAAGCTCAACACGGCGTGTATTACGGTTAAAGAGCTTTCCGCCTAATTCTTCCTCTAAGCTTTTAATGGTGAGACTTAAAGCAGACTGGCTGAGATGTAACTCTAAAGAAGCATTGGCATAGTTGAGTGTACGCGCAAGGGCCAAAAAAGCTTTTAGTTGTTTAAGCGTCATTTCTTTCCTTTAAATTACTCAACTTACCTAGAAGAGTAATTTATACGAAAATTTACCTAATATGATGTTTTTTGACAAAAAATTATGAAAAATAAAAATCATGGACTTATTTAACAGAGAGCCAGAAATAAATGTAAAAATCTTGAATTACTTTAATAAATTGTCCCAACAAAACTCGTCTCTATTATTAGAAAAATATATAAACACGCCAATTACATGGAAAAACAAATAACCTAGCCAAATTGCTTGAGGAGCAACTTTCAAGCCTTCTAATAAAACAGTTGTTGAATAGATTGCCAATAAAAAGGTGAAGAGAATGACGTATGTAGTACTCACTACAAATTTATATTTCGGTGCTAGATGAGGGATTTTATAACCAATAAGAATTTGCATCCCGCAATTTATGATCAATGAAATTATACCTACAAAGACTTGTGGCATATTTAGAGATGTTAAAGAGAGTTGCGTAATTATAAAAATAGCTTGCCACAGTACAAACATCCCCAAAGGATACAGTATAAATTTAATCCACATCATATTTTGTTTTCTTATCAATATTTTACTTCGCTATTGTATTAAATATTTTAAATTAAATAAATATTATTTTTTCAAAATTTATTTTCCAAAAATATCAAGATATAAAGTCATTCTAATTTCAATTAATATATCTATGAATTTTTAAATTCTTTAAAATTTAATGTAAAAGATAAATAAGTTATATAAGGGTATAATTGATGAATAAAACTATTCTTGGCTTAATGGTAGTACCACTTGTATTGAGTGGATGTATAAAAAAAGCAGAGGAAAAACCAACAGAAAAAACGGAAAAAACCTCTACTATAAAAGCAACTGAACAGCCTCCAAAAGAAGAAAATATAATTCCTGCTATGCTAGTACGTAATTTTCTTGTGAAGTTTCAACAACCCAAAATTTGTGCTCCAAATCCAGATGTTGATGGAATTGTATGTACCTCTAAAGAAGCGATTGCACTTAAAAGTAATATTGAATGGATTGATCAAGTAATCGATAAGGAAATCCGTAAAGATTATGCAGATGCTCTTACACCTCCTTCAGAAAAGCAAAAGCAACTAAATCAAACCCAAGCTGAAGGGTTTAATAACTGGTCACAGAGTGTGGTTTATCGCTTTAATGGACAGTTTGGCCAATATGTGCAAATTTCGAAAGTAAGTTCAGAATATTCTGGCGGGGCTCATGGTATAGCAACTTTTGAAGATTATATTTTTGACTTAAAAAGTAAAAAACGCATTGAATTAAAAGATATTGTTATCAATGGAAAGATGAATGCGCTTAAAGAAGAATTGTGGAAACAATACGGATATTGGTGTCAAGAAAAAGATATGCAGCCTTATATTAGTAAAGAAGACTTTAAAGTAAGTGAAAATTTCTATATTAATCAATCAGGCGGGATTACATTTGATTTTCAGCTTTACGAATTGGCTCCATATGCTGCAGGTCCTGTGAGTTTAGAACTCTCTGATACAGATCAACTGATAAAATCAGATTTTTTACCGCCAATGCCTACTTTAAAAACTGAAATGTAAAAATAACTCCTGCCTAATCCGATAAAGATAGTAGAGCAAAATTTTTATATTAATTTACAATCTCTAGTAAATGGTAATAGTCACAATGGCACAGAATTTTTTGAGGAAGAGGATTATTTGGAGTCTCTATTAAAGAGCCCTGTGAAGACAGAACTCACTATTTATGTAACACAGAAGATTTTGAGTTTTTGATTATCTCAACTTATTTCTTGGTGGCTATTGCTGCTAATAGAAGCCCTCCACTTAAAGCAATATGTTCTAATACAATTTGGAAATCCTGAGTTCTTTGTGGTTCAGCTAATTTCCAAAAAGGATGTCCAATAGGAATACAAAGTAAAGTGAAAATGGCTAGTATTCCTGCACCCAACCATGTAAGCCCTGCAAAATTTGAAATAAGTAGAATTGATCCTATAAGTTGAATGGCTATAGTTGCAAAAGCAAATAATTCAGGAAGTGGTAAATTTGCTCCAATCATTTCATTAACAACAGTATCAAAGTTAAACACACCAAAAATACCAGCGATTAAAAAGAATGAAGATAAAACTATTCGCCCAATAACTAATGTGTAATTACTTGATAAAGTATTATGAATTAAGGATGCCATAAGAAGATTATTCCTATATAGAGTTGATGGTAATGATCGTTACCATCATACTTTTGTACATGGTAATGTCAAGAACCATGGCACGCCTTTTATTTTGTAGGAAAGAATTGTGATAAGTGAAAGTACCAAAACCAATCAAATTGATAATAAAAATCGCCTTATAATTCAAACAGTAGGTGATCTTTTTCTAGAGTATGGTTACTCAAGAGTTTCTATTAATTTAATTATTTCCAAGATCGGGGGGTCTAAAAGAGATCTATATGCTCAGTTTGGTGATAAGGAGGGGCTTTTTAGGAGTGTGATTGCGGATGTGTGCCAGCAAGTACTTGATCCACTAAAAGCCTTACCAGTAGAAGGTGGCTCAATTGAGCAAGCTCTTACTTCTTTTGGAAGAATATTTTTATCAGTACTTTTATCTTCTCGCGTAATTGCTTTACAGAAACTGGTACTTTCAGAAGCGACTCGTTATCCAGAGTTTGCAAAAACATTTGTACAATTAGGTCCAGTTAGTGCATATAACTTAGCAGCAGAACTTTTAATGAAAAGGGCTGAGGTTGGGGAGATAAGAGTTTCAAAACCGAAAGTCATGGGTGCTTTATTTTGCGATATGCTCATCTCAGATCTACAATTTAAAATTATATCTGGTGAAATAGTTACTGATAGTCAAATAGATGAACGTGTTGAAATGGCAGTTTTAACTTTCCTAAATGGTATAAAAAGCTAAAGTTCGGTTCAACTGAGCGAATACACTTGCGCAAAATCCGTAAAATTAATGAACAAGATCTGAAATGTTAAATTTTACACATTATTAAAGTGGATAATATCATGAAAAAAAACATTTTTTTAGCTTTAGTTCTGGGCTTAGTTGGGTGCTCAACAGCTCCAGTTGTTCCGAATACAGCAAAACCGATACCTAATGAGAGAGTGTACAATCAGAACTATTTAAAGAAACAGTCTCCTGAACAAGCAAAAGTTACTTTTTCACGAGATAAAGGTTTTCTAGGATCTGGTTGTACTCATGATATGTATGTAAATAACGAAAAAGTATTTTCAATTCGCTCAAACGAAATAGCTACAATTTATCTTGAGCCTACATATTATATCTTTAGATTAGAAACTGGTGGGGGAATGTGCCCAAATATTGCCACTTCTCAAGAAACAGAAGTCAAATCAGGGGCAGAGATAGAATATCGAATTTTACTTCCATCTGACTTTAATTTAAGACTAACTCGAATGAAATAAGAGAGTAAGATCTTTTGTCTAAAGCAAACAAGCAATATCAGATTTTAATTAAACTCACTCGTCATTAGGTGGGTTTTTCTTATTCGCTAATAGATTATTGATCTCAACTAACAAAATATTTATTAAATTAATTTATAAAATATATTATTCAATTGGCTTTATTAAATAATATAGAAACATTAATTTAATTTACTCAATAATTAACAAGTTTTATAAAACAATAATATTTTTTTAATAATTAAATTTTACCAAGAGAGCCAAATAAGCGCTTGTATTTTATTGGTATTTAAAAATTTCAATAAATTACATTGTTTTTAAATATTTTAGTGATATTTTATTTTTAAGCTCATTTACCTATTACCATCCATAGATATTGTGATTTTTATCATTATAGGTTTGGGATAACCTAAATATCTTTTGGTAATTTTATTGAACCTAATATCTATTCTTTAGGGAGAAAGAATATATGTGGGAATTATTTGTAATTCTACTTTCGCTTGGGCTGTTAATGTATACAGCTTACAAGGGCTTTTCTGTCATTCTCATGGCACCAATTTGTGCCTTACTTGCAGTTTTACTCATTAACCCAGCCAATGTTTTACCGTTTTATTCGGGTGTTTTTATGCCCAAAATGGTGAACTTTATTAAAGATTACTTTCTTGTGTTTTTGCTGGGGGCAATTTTCGGTAAAGTCGTTGAAATGTCAGGAATTGCTGAGTCTATTGCTCGCACCATTGTAAGATGGATTGGGGCAAAAAAAGCAATTTTAACGGTTGTATTACTAGGTGCTATTTTAACCTATAGCGGTGTAAGTTTATTCGTTGCTGTATTTGCAATTTATCCCTTTGCAAACCAGCTATTTAGACAAGCGAATATTCCAAAACGTTTAATTCCAGGAACCATTGCGCTGGGTGCATTTACATTTACTATGGATGCTTTGCCTGGTACACCGCAAATTCAAAATGTAATTCCAACCACATTCTTTGGCACCAATATTTATGCCGCACCATTTCTAGGAATTATTGGTGCTATTTTTGTTCTATGCATGGGTTTGGCTTACTTAGAATGGCGTCGCCGAGCTGCTGCAAAAGCTGGCGAAGGCTTCTCGGGTTTTGGCGTAGACAATACGCCATCTCAAGAAATTGAAGCCGATATGAACTTGCAAAATAATGGAAGTACGGCTCGTCAGTTTTTAGCGTTTGTGCCTCTCATTCTTGTTGCCGTAATGAACAAATATTTGTCTAAAGCAATCAAAGAGTGGTATCCAAATGGTTTTGATTTTGCTGCAGTTGGATTAGCGGATTACACCGTAGACGTTGCAAAAACTGGTGCGATCTGGGCAGTTGGTCTTGCGCTGATTGTCGGGATTATTACTGCAATTTTGTTTGATTATCAACGTGTAGTGACGAACTTCAAAGAAGGCATTAATGCCAGTATTGGTGGCTCACTTTTAGCTGTGATGAATACAGCTTCTGAGTATGGTTTCGGTGCAATTATTGCGTCATTACCGGGTTTTGCCATGATTAGTCATGCAATGAGCAGTACTTTTACAAATCCATTAGTCAATGGGGCTGTGACAACAACTGTTTTAGCAGGTATTACTGGTTCAGCTTCTGGGGGTATGAGTATCGCTTTAAGTGCGATGGCTGAACAATATAACGCCGCGATTTTAGCTGCGGGTATTCCACCAGAAGTCATGCACCGTGTAGTTGCGATGGCGTCAGGCGGTATGGATACGCTTCCGCATAATGGTGCCGTTATCACTTTACTCGCTGTTACAGGCTTAACCCATAAACAATCGTATAAAGATATTTTTGCAGTCACGGTAATTAAAACGTTAGCGGTATTTGTGGTCATTACGGTCTTTACCGTAACAGGTATTGTTTAAATCAGCACGTTATAAGTATTAAGGAGTAAATAAATGACAAAACTTTTAGACGGTAAGGTGGCTTTTATTACAGGTTCTGCAAGTGGTATCGGTCTAGAGATTGCTAAGAAATTTGCTCAAGAAGGTGCCAAAGTTGTTATTTCTGATATGAATGCCGAAAAGTGTCAAGAAACGGCGAGCTCACTTAAAGAGCAAGGTTTTGATACCTTATCTGCACCATGTGATGTGACCGATGAAGTTGCTTATAAACAAGCTATTGAGCTCACTCAAAAGACCTTTGGTACGGTTGATATCTTAATTAATAATGCTGGTTTCCAACATGTTGCGCCTATTGAAGAATTTCCAACGGCTGTTTTTCAAAAGCTAGTTCAAGTCATGTTAACTGGGGCATTTATTGGTATTAAACATGTTTTTCCAATCATGAAAGCTCAAAAATATGGTCGTATTATTAATATGGCGTCAATTAATGGCTTGATTGGTTTCGCTGGGAAGGCAGGTTATAACAGCGCTAAACATGGAGTAATTGGCCTAACAAAAGTTGCCGCATTAGAATGTGCACGTGACGGTATTACGGTAAATGCTCTATGCCCAGGTTATGTAGATACACCATTGGTTCGTGGGCAAATTGCAGATTTGGCTAAAACCCGTAATGTGAGTTTAGACAGCGCACTTGAAGATGTAATTTTGGCAATGGTTCCTCAAAAGCGTTTACTCTCTGTTGAAGAAATTGCTGACTATGCGATTTTCCTTGCGAGTAGCAAAGCAGGTGGGGTAACAAGCCAAGCTGTCGTGATGGATGGCGGTTATACGGCCCAATAATTTAATTGTTTTATAAAAGCCGCTTATTCTATATAAGCGGTTTTTTATTCGTTAAAATTTACGATAGTCTGCTGTTCAAAATAATGCTTTATCTCTACTATAACTTGTTATAAAAAACTAAGAAAATAAGTTCGTTAGGGTATAAATTTATACTTTAAAGGTATTTAACTTATTTCCATTTTTAAAATTTAATAGAGTATGAGAAAGTAATATTTACGCTATTTCCTGATTAGATATTTTCAGGAAAACTCGTCAATTAAAGGGTATTAATTGGCATACAAGTTGCTTTTTTAGCAATAAGTTTTAGCTAGGTGAAAAGGATATGATATCACTCAGCCAACAGATGGAACTCAATCATTATTCACGCAAAGCTGAATTTGCGCAGAATCTGATGTCCACAATTTGTGGTGAACACCGTCTAGACACAATTTACAAAAATAATCTCGATTTCCACTATGACGGAATGCGTTTGCCCAATAAAAAAATGGCAATCGGCACAATCAGTTATGGTGCAAACGTCGCTATCAACATCTCAAATTTAAAAGCTTATAGCATTAGTTTACCTATACAGGGGCGACAAGCTCTTAACATTCGTGGTGCACATTATCAATCTGATGAAAACAGAGGCCTAATTGTTTCAAATAATGATCAACAAGATCTGATTATCGATAAAGACTGTAGAAAATTTCAGGTGGTTATTCCTGAGCGAAGTATGCAGATTGTCCTTGCAGATTTACTGAATAAACCTATAGAAACGCCTATCATTTTTAACCCTGAAATGCACTTAGACTCTGAGCAACTGATTGGAGCGTGGTGGAAGAATATTCAGAATTTTTTACAGCTAAAATCGCAATATAGCAATTTTTATGGTTTACAGATGTTATCTGAAGACTATGAAAATTTTGTAATTAAAGCCTTACTATTATCTCAAGAAAACAACTACTCTGAAGCTTTAAAGTCACTCTCACATCAAGATGAGCCAGCTTATATTCGAAAGGTTCGTAATTTTATTATTGAACATGCTCACGAAGAAATCTGTGCAGAAGACTTGCAGCGTTTGGCGGGGGTTTCAAAATCAAAATTGTATGATGAATTTCAACAATACTACGGCACCAGCCCAATGTCGTATTTGAAAAAATATCGTCTTCAACAAATTTACAAAATCTTGAGCACTACAGGAGCAGATAGAAAGATTTCTATTTCAAAGCTTGCCTATGACTGGGGCTTTAATCACTTAAGTCGTTTTTCTCAAGAATATCGTGAAGAGTTTGGCGAAAATCCAAGTGAGACTAAAGGCAAAATTTTCTGATATTTAACTTTCGCAATAAAAAACTGATTTAAGTAATTAAATCAGTTTTTTATTTATTGCTTAATATTTATAGACTTTCTTCAAGTTTTAACACTTGTTTGTGTTTAGATTTTTCATAGATCACTTTCAGGCTAAGTGCAGTAAATGAGATGAAAGTTGGTAAAGCGAGAATAAAGAAAATACCGCTTAAACTTAAGTTAAAGGTGAAAATGAATGAGCCAAAGAAAGCACCTAAAATTGCACCGATACGACCAATACCATGCATCCATGAAACACCAACCGCGCGGCACACTGCTGGGTAGAACATAGCTGCAAGTGGCAGTAATGAGGACTGTGCACCAGCCAGTAATGCACCAATTAAGAAGATAGTAAGGCCTAATAAGAAAATATTTGAGCTCACTAGACCAGCAACAATAAATAGGCTGAAAGCGATGAGATATGAATATTTAATCACTGTAGTTGGGTTTAGTTTATCCATGTACCATCCCATAATGGTTGCGCCAATTACACCGCCAAAAGGGAAAATCGCAGCAATTAAACTAAACTGTTGGGTACTAAAACCTGCTGTTTTTAAAATCGTTGGCATCCAGCTTGTTAAAAGATAGAACACCAAAAGACTGGAAAAACAGCAGATCCAAAGCATGCTTGAACCCCACAAATATTTTCCTAAAACCACTTTAACCGGATTTTCATCTGAAGGATTTTCTGCTTGAGCTAAAATAAGTTTTACTGGCTCTTGGAAGGAATGGCCTTGAATATTTTCTAAAATACGCTGCGCTTTATCTTGTTGATGACGTGTAATTAAGTATTGAGTTGATTCAGGTAATTTAAGTAATAAAGCAACCACTAAAATTAGCGGAATACTTCCGCCAATAATAATCACTTTGGCCCAGCCATAGCTTTCTAACAGATAAGCTGATAACACACCGCCACAAGAAATACCCAGCATAAATCCACAGCCAGCAAGCCCTGTGAGAAATGCTTTACGTTTTACAGGCATATATTCTGAGACAATGGTACTAATGTTTGGCATAGCTGCGCCTAAACCTACGCCAGTAATAAAGCGATAAATCATTAAGTCTTGAGTTGAATTAGCAAAGCCACACAAAATCGTAAATATAGAAAATAAAAGACTTGTAAAAACAATAACACCTTTACGGCCAAATTTATCGGCTAAGGGGCCAGAAATGATTGCACCAATTGACATACCGACTAAAGCAGCACTTAAAACGGGAGCAAGTTGAGGCTTGGTAATTCCCCAATCATCCAGTAATGCTGGTGCAACAAAACCAATAATTCCTGTGTCTAGACCATCACAGAAAAAGACAAAAAAGCCTAGGATAAAAACCATCCACTGTAGTGGAGACAGTTTTTCGCGATTGATAATCGTGTTTGCATCTATCGTTTTCATATGTATTCCTTCTTAAAATTATTTCATTCCCTAAGTAATTCAATGTATTCGTTACAAAACCTGTGTCTTTGATTGAACTATTTTTAACCAACCTTCACTATCCAATAAGTCCTAATCTTCATCCATTTTTTCTAAATGAGATAAAAAGCATTCATTTCACTTTTAATTTAATCTTTTGAAATATAGGTGTTTCTTATTTTTAATTTTTTATCCAGTTTGATTGATTTTGATAATTGCGCAGAGATTGGATAGTGCTTGCAGCTTTTGGACAGTCTAAAAAATTTTCAGATAGAAGATAAAGCCATAACAATGTCAGGAGTTGACACTATGGCTGGTCAAACCATTCAAATTCAAACTGCATCTGGAAAGCAGTTCGGTGCATATCTAGCGACACCAGAAACAGGAAAAGGTCCCGGTGTGGTGCTTTGTCAGGAAATCTTTGGGGTGAATGCAGCAATGCGGGAAAAGGCAGATTTTCTTGCAGAAGAAGGCTATACCGTTTTAGTACCTGATTTATTTTGGCGTGTAGCACCTAATATTGAACTGGGTTACACACCAGAAGATTTTCAAAAAGCTTTTGAACTTTATCAGCAATATGACGAAAACCTCGGTGTTGAAGATATTCAAGACAGCTTAGCTTTTTTAAAGACACGACCAGAATGTGATACCTCTACAGGTCTCGGCGTGGTGGGCTATTGTTTAGGTGGAAAGCTAGCTTACTTGGCAGGCTGTCGACTTTCGGAAGTGGCATGTGCCATAGGTTATTACGGTGTAGGCATTGAAAAAGCGTTAGATGAGTTAGCTAACGTAAAAGGGCGTTTGGTTTTACATATTGCAGAACTGGACCAATTTACACCGCCAGATGCGAGACAAGCGATTGTCGATGCAGCTAATCAATATTCAAATGTACAAGCTTATGTTTACGAAGGCGTTGATCATGCCTTTGCACGACCAAAAAGCAACCATTACCACAAACCTTCAGCACGCTTTGCTCACGAGCGTACAGTAACAGCTCTACATGAAACGATTGGACCGAAATATGACCTAGTCGCACTCTGGGAAGAGCATATCCGTCATGAATTCGATACGCGTGACGTCCCCGCAACTATGGCAACAATGGTCGCAGAACCTTATGTCAACCATATTCCAACGTTAACTGGTGGGGTAGGCCAAAGCCAGCTTGCTCGTTTTTATCAGTATCACTTTGTTCATCAAAACCCGAAAGATATGAAGATCACTTCGATCTCTCGTACGGTTGGCTCAACGCAAGTGGTAGACGAGTTCATTATGAGCTTTACACACGACGCTGAAATTGACTGGTTATTACCGGGTGTAAAACCAACTGGTAAATACGTCGAAATTCCAATGTTAGGTGTAATTCAGTTCAGAGGTTCAAAGCTGTGTCATGAGCATATTTACTGGGACCAAGCATCGGTGCTCGTTCAAATTGGTTTATTAGACCCAACAGGCTTACCAGTTGCAGGTGTCGAGACAGCGCGAAAACTTCTTGATGAAGATCTTCCTTCCAATACGTTGATGCCATCTTGGTCAAGTAGTGAAGGCAAGCCAGTCAGTTAAGGAGTATTTGCAATGAATATAAATTTAAGAGGAAAAGTTGCTGTGGTGAGCGGCGGTGCAACACTGATTGGTAAAGCTGTTGTACAAGCCTTGGTGAGTGCAGGTGCTCATGTCGCTATCTTAGATATTGATGCCAAAGGTAAGGCGATTGCCGAAAGCTTTAACCATGGCGTGATGTTTATTCAAACCGATTTAACCAGCGATGCGGCTATTCAACAAGCTGTGGCGGATATTCACCAACATTTAGGTGAAGTGAGTTACTTGGTCAATCTGGCATGTACCTACTTAGATGACGGTTTTAAATCTTCACGTCAGGATTGGATACAAGCACTCGATCTTAATTTGGTCTCTACAATTGAGCTGAGCCGTGCTTTATACAATGACCTAAAAAAGCAGCAAGGTTCAATTGTTAACTTTACTTCCATTTCAGCCAAAGTGGCACAAACAGGGCGCTGGTTATATCCGGTTTCTAAGGCCGCGATACGTCAACTCACACAAAGCATGGCAATGGATTTTGCTGCCGATGGTATTCGCGTCAATTCGGTTTCTCCGGGTTGGACATGGTCTCGTGTCATTGCAGAAGTCAGCGGTAATAACCGTGAAAAAGCCGATAGCGTGGCAGCCGATTATCACTTACTAGGCCGATTGGGTCATCCCGAAGAAGTCGCCAATGTTGTTTTGTTTTTATTGTCATCCGCTGCGAGTTTTGTCACCGGAGCAGATTATGCGGTCGACGGTGGCTATTCAGTAATGGGCCCTGAAGGATCACAGCCCGCTATTCCACGTTTAGCCGAATAGCACAGCGTTTTAAAAGCACATTTAGAAAATTATGGAGAATATTATGCGCCGTATTGCAATTGTTGGAGCAGGACAGTCTGGTTTACAGCTTGGTTTAGGCTTATTAGATACAGGCTATGACGTGACCATGATCACCAACCGTACTGCCGATGAAATCCGTCAAGGTAAAGTCATGTCAAGCCAGTGTATGTTTCATACCGCTTTACAAACTGAACGTGACTTGGGACTAAATTTCTGGGAAGAACAATGTCCAGCCGTAGAAGGCATTGGGCTAGCTTTAGTGAACCCTGAAAATGGTGGTAAAGCATTTGAATGGAGCGCTCGTCTTGAGCGCTACGCTCAATCGGTCGATCAACGCGTCAAAATGCCCTATTGGATGGAAGAATTTGAACGCCGTGGCGGTCGATTGGTGATTCAAGATGTAGGAATAGAAGGGTTAGAACAACTCGCAAACGACTACGAGCTTGTATTGCTCGCGGCTGGTAAAGGTGAAGTTGTTAAACAGTTTGAACGTGATGATGTACGAAGTGTTTTTGATAAACCGCAGCGCGCTTTGGCTTTGACCTACGTCAAAAACATGAAGCCAATTTCACCTTATTCACGTGTGACTTTTAACATTATTCCTGAAGTCGGGGAATACTTTTCATTTCCGGCACTAACCATCAATGGGCCTTGCGACATTATGGTGTTCGAAGGTATTCCAAATGGGCCAATGGACTGTTGGCAAGATGTGAAAACACCAGAACAGCACATGCAATGTAGTCTGGACTTACTCAAGAAATTTGTGCCTTGGGAATATGAACGCTGCTCAAATGTTGAATTAACTGATGCTGGCGGTTATTTGGCAGGGCGTTTCCCACCGACCGTACGCAAACCCGTTTTAACCTTACCGTCTGGCAAGAAAATTTTTGGTATGGCAGATGCCTTAGTGGTCAATGATCCAATTACCGGCCAAGGCTCAAATAATGCGGCTAAGTGTAGCAAGATCTATTTTGATGCCATTTTAGCCAATGATAATCAAAGCTTTAGCGAACAATGGATGGTTCAAACTTTTGAACGCTATTGGGCTTACGCAGAAAAAGTCGTGGCTTGGACCAATAGCTTGTTATTACCACCAGAGCCTCATGTCGTTGAACTCCTAGCAGCTGCAAGCCAGAACCAGCGCATTGCTTCAATTATGGCCAATAACTTTGATGACCCGCGCGCCTTTGCTCCGTGGTGGTTTGATGCAAATCAGGCTCAAGCATTCTTAGCTTCAAAAAACACAGCAAAAGTGGCCTAAGGTCAAAATATCAAAGGGAGATTTAAAAATGGACACAATTGAAACTTTAGCTTTACAAGCGATTAATGCCGAAAACCCAAGAGAAATTCGTAATTTGCTTGGTCAGTTTGCAACTGGCGTTACCGTGATTACCACTAGTGGTAAAGATGGCCGGAAAATAGGCATGACAGCCAATTCATTTTCATCTCTGTCTTTAGATCCGCCATTAATTTTGTGGAGCCTTTCAAAAACGGCGCCAAGTTTGCCTGATTTTGTAGAAGCAGAATATTTTGCCATTCACATGTTGGCACAAGAGCATCATCAGCTTTCGGGGCATTTTGCTCGAGGTGCCGAAGACAAATTTGCAGGCATTGCCCATCAACAATGCAATGCTGGCGTTCCAATTTTGACTGATGCACTCGCAACCTTGGTTTGCCGTAATGTAAATCAGTATGAAGGCGGAGATCACCTGATTTTTATTGGTCAAATTGAACAATACCAACAGCGCCAAGGTGAACCATTGGTATTCCACGCAGGAAAGTATCGAATTGCCGCTGAGCATCCAGAATTAGCACATTAATTCACCACAATCACGATCAATCCGGTCGTGATTTTTTTATAGGAAATAAGAAGATGAAAAGTACTTTAATTAAACATGGCTTTTTAGCAGGGACATTATTAGGTTTGCCGTTGGTTACACATGCCTATGATTTACCGACCGTAAATTTAGGCATGACCAGCTTTCTCGATGGTGGATTACCTGCAGGGCCCGGCTGGTATGCTCAAACCTATTTTCAAAATTACGATAGCAATAAACTGGTCGATGCCAATGGACAAAAACTCGGTTTACCTAAAACAGATTTAAATTATCAAGTACTGGTTGAGCAGATTAGTTATTTATCGAATGTCCGAGTAAAAGATAAAGCCAGTCTAGGCATAAATTTTTTAATTCCTTTTGTCAGTAAAATGGACATGGATGATGGCTTGAATAATGCTGCAATTAAAGCCCAAAGTGGCTTTGGGGACATTATGATCGGACCTTTTATTCAGTTCGATCCAGTCATGGGTGCGCAAGGGCCGAAGTTTGTACATCGTTTTGAGTTTCAGGTGAATTTACCTACTGGCGAATACGACCAGCAAAAAGATATTAAACCAAGTAATAACGCTGTTTCATTTGACCCGTATTGGGCTGCCACATATTGGTTTAATCCCAAATGGACTGCGTCAACACGTATCCATTATCTCTATAACTTTAAAAATGATGACCCAAGCTATGCCTTTGCTGGAGCAAATGATATGCAAGCTGGGCAAGCAATTCATGCAAACTTCGCAACAGACTATGCTATTACCGAACAGTTCCGCTTGGGACTAAATGGCTATTGGCTAAAACAAATCACTGACACCGAAGTCGATGGTGAAAAAGTTAAAGGTAGACGTGAGCAAGTGTGGGCAATTGGTCCGGGTGCGATGTATAGTTTTTCTAAAAATGATCACTTGGTTGCAAATGCCTATTTTGAGCAAGATGCTGAAAACCGCCCAGAGGGAACACGACTGCAAGTTCGCTATGTTCACCATTTCTAGGTCATAAAAAATGCCTTTTATATCAACAAATATAAAAGGCATTTATCTATTTTAAACTTAAGAAAAAATTGAATTAATCAAGCTTGAACTCTCACTATGACCAGATCGGCGAGTAGACGAAGGTAACTCACCATAACGGCGTTTATATTCTTGAGAAAAACGACCTAAGTGAGTAAATCCCCATTTAAATGCAACGTCAGTGACCGACAGATTTTCATTATGCATCAGCTCTAAATGAGCTTGTTCAAAGCGTAATTCTTTTAAATAAGACATTGGGGTAGTACCCAAATAGTTTTTAAAACCAGTAAATAGTGTTCTCACACTCACGCCTGCATGTTCAGCCAAAATTTCGACATTAAGCGGCTCATGTAAATGTTCTTTAATATAGGCTTCTGTACGCTTCACGAAATAAGGAGAGACTGTTTTTTCTTTATAATGATCAAGCTTATGTAATGCGTTATTGGGTTGACCATAAATGAGCGCATTAAACAAATTTGACTCAAATTGTTTAAAGGCTAATGGATGATGGAGCGGGTGCTGATCACATGCTAAAGCATCCATTAATGTTCTAACCAGCTGTAAAAAATAGGCTCCACCTTGGGTAGAAAAATCTAATTTAGGGTCAAAAATGAGTAAGTTATTCTCTGAATCCGCAATGTGTTGACGGCAATGGTAAGTAAAATCATCCTTTGACACTTTTAGAATGAGCTGTGGTGAGTTTGCATGCCAGCGCATACGTAAAGATTGCTGAGGAGAAATAAGAGAAGCAACTTGAGAATAAGAAATAAACTTTTGTGAACCAAACTCGATTTCTGCATAGCCCTGAGTTGGAATTTGAATTAAGTAAAAGTTATCCAGATGATCTGGTTCAATAATGACATCTGCGCCATATTCCAAGCGACTAATAGACAATGCGCCTGTTTTAACATGGTGCATAGTTGCACTGAAATCTCGCTTCTGATGAGAGATTTTAAGATCATGCGGTTTAAAAATTTGGCCTACATTTCGGCAGGTTTCGCTTAAATCGTGGTGATCGAACACCAAATTATGATCAGTAAAGATCGGCTCATTTTGAAAATGACGTCCATTGAGTTCGTGGGAGTTGGCTTGGTTCATATTTATCCCTTTTGGCTCACTCCTGTATTTACTTGTATTGCGAAAGCTTTAAAACTTCGCTGCACAGCAAGTAAATACGGCACTTAAAAAATTAAGTTACTCGCAAATTACAATGAGATATAAGCAAGATATAGACCAATCTAACCGCTAATTAATGTGATTTTCTCAAACTTTTACATCGGATTTTGTCTATCAATTTAATACATTCGAGAAATAGAATAGGGGGATATAAAAGGTGCTATAAGTTAATCTCATCATGATCTTATTCCTTAAGATCTATCAAAATTTATAGCAAATCCGAGTGAGCTGGTCAATTTATTTTGTCGGAATTAATTATTGTATATTATTGATATATAAAAGCTTTTAATTTAAATGCAAAAATTCAATATACCCCTTATAAGAGTATATTGAATCATTTCAGGTTTGAGTGGTTTCTAAATTATTTGTACTGAAGCTATTTGTACTTTTAGCGTGAGGTATTGCTCTGTAAAAATTTCTCGCTGTAGATACGGTAGTTTTGCAAAGCTTGTTCATCTAACCAATTTTTAACGGCTTCAATCATTGGCGGTGGGCCACATAAATACATATCAAAAGCTTGCTCGGCAAGTTGATCTTTATTTAAGTGCTCATGGATATAACCGGCTTTACCTTGCCAAGTTTCCGTTGCCTTAGTCACAATCGGGTGATAGCTAAAGTTGGGTAGCTGTTCTGCATAGGCCTGTAAACGCTGTTGTTCACACAAGTCGGTTTCTCTATTTACGCCGTAGTACAACTGAATTGCAGGTGAGTTAGGCTGATCAACCAAGTTATCAAGCATTCCCAAGAAAGCTGATAAGCCAGTTCCACCTGCCACAAAAACCAATGGTCGTTCTACTTCACGTAAATAGAAACTACCAAGCGGTGCTTCAATAAGTAGGCTTTGTCCAACCTGACAACGGTCACGCAGGTAATTACTCATCACACCGTCTGGTAAGAGACGAATTAAAAATTGTAATTGATTGGTCGCATTTGGTCTATTTGCAAAAGAATATGAGCGCCAATCTTCAGTATCCGGTATTTGCAAACGAGCATATTGACCCGGTAAAAACTGAAGTTGTTCAGCATGACTGCTCGCATCAAGATGTAAAATTGCTGTTGTTTCTGAAACCAGCTCAACCGCAGTCACTTTGGTTTCAATTTTTAAGGTATCACCAGCATTGCAAATAGCAGAATCATGATCGAAATAAAAAGCTGCATCTGATTTTACACGCGTCTGGCAAGCTAACATTTTTCGCTCGGCCAAATCACGTTCACTTAATGCATCTTCATCGACATATTCTTGTTCATAAATGCCGGTTTCACACTGTCCCTGACAGGTACCACAAACACCTTCGCGGCAGTCTAACGGCAAGTTAATTCCTTGACGAACTGCTGCATCAAGCAGCAATTCATCTTTATTTACCGAAATGAAAAAGGTTTTGCCATCGGCAAAGTTAAGTGCAACTGAATGTCCCATTTTCATTCCCCTTAAACGTGATAGAAGTCTAAAACGGAATCAATTTTGTCATTCAGCAAAATGCTGTGCTGACGACGAATGCGGAAACCATCTGCGGTTTGACGCAAAAGATAAGTAGCGTGTCCGTAAAAACAACCTTCTAATCCTTGACGGTTATAAAGCGTTTGCCATGCAACTTTTGCTTCAATTAATCCATCATCCAATGTTTTAACTCGGATGTTGTTTATGCTGTGCAAAGTACGTGGTAATGGCGTTGCAGAGGCCGCTTTTCCGGTACGAATACGGAATACACGGTCTTCAAGGCCTGTACGGTCTGCATAATAAATATATGACAAGCCCTGATTTGGATCTTGAACATAGTTATGGTCATCAATCCACTGTGGAATATGATATTCACTATCTTCATCGTAAAGCTCTAGGTAGGCATCCCAGTCATAAGCATCACAAAGCTCTGCCTTTTTGTACAAAAACTGAGATACAGCAAAATGTAGTTCTTGTGACATGGTTACACCTCATCCATTACAGTATTGTTTTCAAAAGTAATATCCTGCATTTTCAAGGCTTTCTTGTTTAAGCCGTCGAGCATGAGACGTTGCCAGTGTCCATGTTGATTTACATAAAGTCCTTCATGGGTAAATTCACGGCCAGTAATAACGGGTTGAATGCCTAAATCTTGTGAGTTTTTGGTCGCGCCATATTCCCAAGACTGACAACCACGCGAAATATCGCTCCAACGTTCAAGTCGGGCCTGAAAACCTTTTTGTTGCTCACGGAATTCAACTAAATCGTCTGGTGTACCAAGGCCCGACACATTAAAGAAATCTTCAAACTGGCGAATACGGTTACGGCGTGCTTCAGCAGATTCACCTTTAACCCCTATGCATTGGCTGATGACTTCAGTTTTATTCCATGCCACAGGGCGAACAATACGAAGCTGTGAGCTAATTTGATCCATAAAAAATAGGCTAGGGTACAAGTTCAAATTTCTTAAACGATGCATTGCCCATTCAGCATATTTTTCGCCATATTTTTCAACCATATATGGCATAACTGTGCTGTAGCCTGGACGAACTGTCGGATTTGGCATGTCACTGAATAAAACACTGTGGCCATTCTTAAAACTAAACCAGCCATCGTCAGTTTCTGAGTCACCTGCACCCAACTTGCTATAGTCAAGTGTGTCGAGTTCGGCACCTTTTGATGCATTGACTTGCTGACGGTGTTGAACTGTAGAGACATAGTTATAGTGAACGGTACTTACATGATAACCATCTAGACCATTTTCATTTTGTAGCTTCCAGTTACCTGCAAAGGTATAAGATGACTTACCTTGTAATACTTCGAGTTCACCTGTTGGCGACTGGTTAACCATTAAATCAAGGAACAGTTTTGCATCGCCTAAAAAGTCTTCTAGGGAATCTGTTGCTTGAGTATCAAGGCTTACAAATACAAATCCACGATAGCTGGCAATACGGCCTTGTTTTAGACCACGGCTTGATTTATCAAAATCTTCACAATATTCGCTAGGCGCTTTGACTTTAACCAAACGGCCATCTGACTTATAGCACCATGCGTGGAACGGACAGGTAAATGTAGATTGATTGCCTTTAGCAACACGTGTTAAGGTCGCACCGCGGTGTTCACAAGCATTCACCATGGCATGTAGTTCGCCTTTACCATCACGGCTTACAATAATCGGTTGGCGGCCAATTTGAACGGTTAGGAAATCATGATTGTTTGGAATTTCACTTTCGTGACATGCGTAAATCCAAACCTTTTCAAAAATAAATTCCATTTCCAAGTCAAATAGTTCTGGCTCGGTAAACATGTCGCGTGCAATACGGAACACGCCATCGTTAGGACGGAAGTCGATACATCCATCTATAAAATCATTCCATTGTTTTAAATTAGATGAGGTCATTTACTCAATCCTCCAATCAATCAGCTTTTAACTGATTGAACCGCGATTAAGCATTGCTCTCTATCCGTTTTTTCCAGATCTTTATCCACTTTGTGCAGTTTTGATTTTTTAATTGAACTCTTTTGAAGAAAGAGTAGAGATTTAAATTTGTATGTGTTTTAAGCTATTAAAGTTTTCTATAATGTTAAGCAGCATAAAAATGAAACTTTGTGAACTAAGTCTATGAAAGAACAAAACTTAAAATTACAAATTAGAATTCTTTTAGAGCAAAATATTGCATTTGGTCCGGGTAAGGCGGATTTACTTGAAGCAATTGCGAGAACTGGTTCAATCTCACAAGCTGCAAAATCTATGAATATGAGCTATCGCCGTGCATGGCAGTTGGTCGACACCATGAATCAATGCTTTGAAACAGCTTTAGTGGAAACACAAACGGGGGGAACACATGGTGGTGGGGCAGCTATCACAGCTTTGGGCCAGAAAGTCTTACAGCATTACCGTCAAATGGAAAACAATGTCCGACAAGCTTTAGAGCATGATTACCAAATCATGAGTAGTTATTTAAAAGGTTAAGATAAAAGATTGCATAACGATGAAATCTTTTGATTTGGTATAGCTTTTGCTTAATATCAAGTGCACGCCGAAAAAGCACTGCTGCATTCCAGTCATCTATAGTTAACGAATTATGCTTTTCATAATCTTCGTGTAGCGCTATATTCTTGGGTATATATCGCTGCAAAAAAACACAAAAAAGGTAAACATAATGGTAAGTGATACGAAGATAAAAAATTTGGCTTTCGCCTGTTCAGTCCTCAGCATAGGATTGGTCTTTAATGTTCCAGCCAAGGCTGAATCAGTTACTGTTTATGCAGCAGCAAGCTTAACGAATGCAATTAACGATTTAGAAAAAATTTACGAAAAACAGAATAAAGTAGAAGTTAAAACTTCGTATGCAGGATCATCAACCTTAGCTAAACAAATTGAAGCTGGAGCACCAGCTGATATTTTTATTTCAGCAGATACCCAGTGGATGGATTATCTACAAAACAAAAAATTAGTTGCAGCAAATGACCGTATAAATTTATTAGGTAACCGTTTGGTGCTAATTACCCCAAAAGGGCAGTCATTAAACATAAAATTAGATAAAGCCACCGATCCTAATAAAGTGTTTACAGGCAAGATTTGTACAGGAGATACCAAAAGTGTGCCTGTAGGCAAATATGCTAAACAAGCTTTTACTAATTTAGGTTGGTGGAATCGTATTGAGCCAAAGTTAGTTGAAACAGAAGATGTTCGAGTTGCATTAAACTTTGTTGCGCGAGGTGAATGTCAGGTCGGTATTGTCTATGCAACCGATGCTGCGATTAGTAAAGACGTGAAGGTAGCTGGCATATTTCCGGAAAATACGCATTCACCAATTATTTATCCTTTAGGGTTGATTAAAAAGAACTCAAACTCAGCAAAGTTCTATCAATTTTTACAAAGCAATCAAGCCAAAGCAGTCTTTAAAAAATATGGCTTTAGTATGTTGGCTCCAGTCAAGCCATGATGTTTTCTCTAACCCCAGAAGAGCTCAGCGTTCTGCAACTTTCTTGTAAGGTGGCAGCGAGTTGTCTTGTGGTTAGTATTATTCCTGCAATTTGTGTGGGATGGTTTTTGGCACGTAAAGACTTTTGGGGGAAGTCATTCATTGAAACATTGGTGTTTTTACCTTTAGTACTACCGCCAGTAGTTCCTGGTTATTTGCTTTTACAAGTTTTTGGGAGCCGCGGCATTATTGGGCAATATTTGGCCCCACTCGGAATTGATTTTGCATTTAACTGGAAAGGCGCCGTTCTTGCTTCGGCAGTGATGGGTTTTCCACTATTGGTGCAATCTATTCGATTAGCGATTGAACTGGTCGATCAGCGTTTAGAAATGGCAGCAAAGACATTAGGAGCTTCATCTTTAGGGGCATTTTTTCATGTCACTTTGCCTCTTGCCAGCAGTGGCATTTTAATTGGTGCTATTTTATGTTTTTGCCGCAGTTTAGGGGAGTTTGGGGCCACCATTACCTTTGTGGGTAATATTTCAAATGAAACACGGACTTTGCCTCTAGCCATGTATAGCTTAATGCAACAACCCGATACAGAAGCTGCTATTCAAAGGCTTATTGTTTTATCGTTAAGTGTAGCTTTTTTAGCGCTATGGTTTGCGCAGTGGTTTCATCGTTATCAAAAGAAGCGGTTAGGACGGTAAAATTATGTTGATTGAATGCCATTTTCAGCTACACATGGGTCAGTTTCATATTGAACCTAGTTTCCAGTCAGATGCTTCTGTTATTGGGCTATTTGGTGCCTCTGGGTCAGGTAAAACGTCCATTTTACATGCCATTGCAGGGCTGAACACTCCGCGTAGTGGGCTCATTAAAATACAGGATCAAACGTGGTTTGATTCAAATCAAAAAATTAATGTCAGCACGCAAAAGCGGCATGTTGGATTGGTTTTTCAAGATGCCCAGCTTTTTCCGCATAAAACAGTCAAGCAAAATTTATTATTTGGTTTTCAGCATCTTTCCCAACAAGAACGTCACTTTGAAGCAGATTACATTATTGAATTATTAAAGTTAGATCATTTATTACAACGTATGCCTATCAAACTTTCTGGTGGAGAAAAGCAGCGCGTGGCACTAGGTCGAGCATTGTTATATTCACCTAAACTGTTACTGCTTGATGAACCTTTATCAGCATTAGATGCGAATCATAAAGCTGAAATTATTCCTTTTTTTCAGAAAGTAAAAGAGGAAATTAAAATTCCGATGATTTATGTAAGTCATGATATTCAAGAGATTAAACAACTGACCGAAACAATGTGGATTTTATAATTTTTCATTTTTTATACGCATTTCCAAACTTACGAGAGTCGGAGTTATAGAGAACTCATTCTGAGCCTGCGGGAGATTGAAGCCTAAAAAGTTACTAGGTTTGATAAACCATAAATCTGATTTTAGTCGAATAAATCAAAACCTGTCTTATTGAAAATGATTATTAATAACAAAATATTCTTGACCTTTAAATTTTATAAACTAATTATAAAACAATATTTTAGGTTGTAATTTTAAGCTGTAACTCATTTGTATCAGATCATAATTTGAACTTTTATATCCATTTGCTATTGATAAGAATGATAATTATTTGCAATTATATTTATAGATTTCTTTATAATATAAATTGGAGTATTCACATGCGCTCTACCATCGTGGTCACAGGTGCTGCAAGAGGGATAGGAGCGGCTATCGCCAAGCAACTACTAGATCAGGGGTACCATGTTATTGGTATTGACTGTCAAAAAAATCCTGAACAATGGGATATCAGTAAAACAATGACGTCAGATCAATCTTCACAATGGCAAGGCATCTCACAAGACATTACCCATCAACAAGAAACACAAACTTTAATTTCAGAGCTGTTAGAAAAATACGAAATTACGGGGTTAGTAAATGCAGCAGGAGTATTAATTATGCGCTCCATGCTTGAAGCAAAAACGGAAGATTGGGAAACACTTTTTGCGGTCAATGTCATGGCGCCTATCGCGATCAGCCAACAATTTGCTAAACATTTTTGTGCAAAAAGGCGGGGTAGCATTGTCACTATTAGTTCAAATAGTGCGCGTATGCCACGTATGCAACTTGGTATGTACGCCACCACTAAGGCTGCACTAAGTCATTTTTGTCGCAATCTGGCACTTGAAATCGCCCCTTATCAAGTCAGGCTGAATATCGTTTCACCTGGATCTACTCTCACTCAAATGCAGCAACAACTCTGGACAGATAATGCACCTCCACCTGCAGTAATTGATGGTGATTTAAGCCAGTACCGAACAGGAATTCCATTAAGAAAACTCGCGCAACCAGATGATATTGCCAATACCGTGAACTTTTTACTTTCGGACCGAGCGGCCCAAATTACGATGCAAGAAATAGTGGTAGATGGAGGAGCTACACTTGGGGTTTAAAGCTTACTTCAGCACAACAATACACTGAAATTAAAGAACAAATATTTTTAAAGATAGAAAAGGAAAATACCAATGAGTATTCCAAAGATTGCAAGTTACAGCATGCCCCAAGCGCACGAATTTACTCCAAACAAAACAAATTGGCCACTACATACCAGCCGAGCTGTTTTATTGGTTCATGATATGCAGCAATATTTTTTAGATTTCTATGATCTAACCCAAGAACCTATTCCAGAACTAATTCAAAACACTAAGGCATTAATTGATGCTGCTCGCCAGTCTAATATTCCCGTTGTCTATACAGCACAACCTGGCAACCAATCACCAGAATATCGGCAGTTATTAACCGACTTTTGGGGGCCTGGTTTAAAGGATGAGCCAAACATCACACAGATTTTTCCGAAAATTTCACCTCAAAAAAATGATACGGTACTTACTAAGTGGAGATATAGTGTTTTTAAATTTTCTCCGCTCGAACAACTCATGCGTGACTCTGGTCGCGATCAACTGATTATCTGTGGGGTATATGCACATATTGGTTGTTTAATGAGTGCTGCGGAAGCATTTATGCTAAACATACAGCCATTTTTATGTGGTGATGCGCTGGCTGACTTTAGCAGAGAAGAGCACGATATGGCATTAAAATATGCCAGTACACGATGTGCTCAAGTCATGACAACACAACAAGTAATCCAAGCATGGATACAAGAATAAGATGCACTACCTCTAGAATAAAAATCATTTAACTTTCTGTATTTAAGATATAAAGAGCAGGTCATTGATCTGCTTTTTATATGGGTCGAAATGAATACTTATAATAGAAGATGGATGCAATTTATCATTATTTAATCAATAAAATATAATGGTTATCATTATGTATTTGATAATTACTTAATATTGAATATTAAAACTTATGTGTATATGATACACCGTTAAACACAAATGATAATAATTATCATATGTTAACCATTATACAAAATAATGTTGAAGAGTGACATTAATGAAGAGGGTCGCCATATGGTTCAGTTCAAGAATGCATCTAGTCGCAAAGTGCGTACATGTAAAAAGCAAAGAGAGGGATAATATGGGAGTTATTTTAAAACTTAATAATTAGCTCAGAGCTTATTTATAGGGTAGTAAGTTCTAATTTATAGATCAAATCATTTCCATAATTTTCAGGTAAATATAGTCAAAATAATTTTAAAAAATTCCTATATTTCTAGACATTAAGGTTCAGTAAGATGACGACAATATCAAAATCATTATTAAATGGATTACCGATAAAAAAATCGAGGGTACAAGTTTTTGAGATTTTAAATCAGAACCCACAAGGCTTAAGCGCGATAAGTATCTATGCGCAAATTAAAAATGAACATAAAATTACGTTAGGTACCATTTATCGAATTTTATCTGAGTTTGAAAACCGTAAAATCATTAAAAGGGTGTTTTTAGGAAAAAGTAAAAGTATTTATAAGCTTAGAAAAGACAAGATGAGCTGTAACCTCATTTCGCTCAAAACCTCTGAAGCCTTGAACTTTGAAAATGAGAAAGTTAAAGAATTACTTCATGAGGTTACGGATATTATTTTTGCAAACACCGGAGTCGACATTAGTAGTGTTGAACTTAATCTTTATACCGAATAAAAATCTTTTAAACTGTTATAAAAGTAAAGGACAGCTTCATACTGTCCTTTATGCATTCTTAAATGAGTTATTTAATGACTTTAATACGAGTCGTAGCCGGAATAATTAACGGTGAATCTTTAGAGTTTTGTGCAACATAGCTTTCAAGCGCATCAATATCTTGACCACCACCGACACGGTTTTGACCTTCTTTTAATACCGTGAAGTTGTCACCACCATCTGCCAAGAAGCTATTTACCGTCACACGGTATACTTTAGTGTCAACTAATGGTGAACCAGCAACCATGATGTTACTTGCTCGTGGTGAAACAGATGTATTTGCCGCATATTGGTAACTCAACTCTTTAGACGGCTGTAAAATTCTAGGTGAATTTGCATTTGCACCAGACCATTGCTGTTCAAGCACATCTCTAATCTGTTTACCGGTTAAGCTCAAAGTCACAATCGAGTTACCGAAAGGTTGAACTGCAAAAATATCACCAAACGTAATCTGGTTATTGCTGTTAATTAGTAGATCAGCACGTACACCACCCGGGTTCATTAACGTAAAATCCGAACCTTGATTACTTGCTTGAAGAGCAGCGGCTTGCTGTGCATCGGCAATCATATCACCTAGTGGGCTTTCACCACTTTCGACTTGTGTACGGCTCACAACGGCAGTAGAAGTTCCAACAACACGTCCAGAAATTGTGGTTACTGCTTGACGGTATTTATCTAAAATCGCTTCGATACTTGGTGTCTTACTAAATTTTTGATAGAGGTCTGTCAGACTTACAGTGGTTGTACCCGAAGTATAGGCCTCACTTTGAACCGGAATTTGTTTAGCATCTTTTTTAATGATATCGCCAGTTTTACCATCCAACTCCACCTTAATATCGGTAATAAGCGTGCCATATTGGCCAGCTGAGGTTAGTAAAAATGGTTTAGCTGGATTCTTGGTTGCATAATCACAAATATAAGACTGATGTGTATGCCCCGAAACAACAATATCAACTGCCGGATTTAACCGATCTAAAATACCTAAAATTGGCCCACTTAAGCCATCACATGTTTTTTGATTGAGTTTCGTACTTGGCGCTGCACCTTCATGGACAACGACGACAATCGCTTCAATACCTTGTTTTTGAAGTTCAGGAATTAACGCATTTACCGTATCCGCTTCATCACGGAATTCAACATCCTTAATACCCGCCGCTGAAACAATACTTGGAGTCGCTTTGAGTGTTAAACCAATAAAAGCTACAGGAATCCCGCCATAAGTTTTGACTTTATAGGCAGGAAAAATCGTTTTACTTGTATCATTTTTCATTGCCACGTTAGCTGCAAGGAAATTGAATTTTGCGCCGCTAAAGTTTTTATTAATTTGGCATGGGGCAGTGCTGGTATATTGTTGACAACCGCCATTTTGTAAACGACGCAATTCATCTGTACCACGGTCAAACTCATGATTTCCAACCGCATTAAAGTCAATTTGAATATCATTCATGACTTCAATAGTAGGCTCATCTAGAAATAACGAAGAAGTGAGTGGGGAAGCACTAATTAAGTCACCTGCTGACACAACAGCATTATTGGGATTTTGAGCTTTAAGTTTCTTAATTGCATCTGCAAAGTAACTCACACCACCGACAGGAATACGTACAGTTTGAGATGCATCATTTGGATTCGCTGCTTCAACGTAACGTTTAGGTGGTTCTAAATTTCCATGAAAGTCATTGAAAGCTAAAATATTTACGGTTTGGTTACTTCGCAGTGCTGGTGTGCTTGAATCATTGTCATCGTTATCATTACAGCCTACCAATAAGGCCATTGCCAGACATAAAGATGTTGTTTTAAATAGTATGTTTAAAGTCGTCATTTTTTTATCAATTGATGAATTAAGATGCATAAAAAATACGCATAGAGTATGAATATTTGATGAAAATTGAAACTGAATCAAAATAGAATGATCTTTAAAAAATTAATGTTAAGATGATGGTAGATATGGATAACTAGAAGGAAGTAAATAAGGCAAAAATAAATATTAATTTTAAGGTTTTCATAAAAAATTCATGAATTTGCAATAAAGCAGTTACAAAATGTCCGGTGGATAAAATCGGTTATATATTAATAAATTAATCTTTTTTATTCATTTTAACTTTTTTACCCAGTATAAGAGTCAAGAATGACATCATTGCCCACTTTAGCTAGCTCAAACCAGCACAATTTAGAAACATATCTTAATAGAGAACTCTCTTTATTAGAGTTTCATAAACGGGTGCTTGCTCAAGCCAAAGATATTGAACACCCATTACTGGAACGTTTGAATTTTTTAATTATTTTTTCACGTAATCTGGATGAGTTTTTTGAAATTCGTGTGGCAAGTTTAATCCAGAAAATTAGCTTGATGAGTCAGGCAACCGGACCAGAAGGTTTACCGTTAGTAGAAGTATTAAAGCAAATTTCCAAAAATGCTCATGAGGCGGTTGAAGAGCAATATAAAATCTTAAACTATACTTTGTTACCGCAACTCCAAGGCTATGGCGTTCATTTTATTCAGCACGGCGATATATTAGAAAAGCATAAAGAATGGATTAAAGAATACTTTTTTAAAGAAGTACAACCTGTAGTTACGCCAATCAGTCTAGATCCAGCACATCCATTTCCACGGCTGGTCAATAAAAGTCTAAACTTCATTGTAACTTTAGAAGGTAAAGACGCTTTTGGGCGTCAAATTGATTTAGCTATTGTGCCGGCACCGCGTTCGTTACCAAGACTTGTTAAAATTCCAGAACATATTTCTGGCGGTGCAGAGCATTACATTCTGCTCTCTGCTATTATCCATCAGCACATTTCGGATTTATTTCCGGGCATGAAAGCGACGGGCTGTCATCAATTTCGTGTAACTCGAAATGCCGATTTAACCGTTTCTGAAGATGTAGAGGATTTGGCTGCTGCTTTAAAAGGTGAATTATCTTCACGCCGTTTTGGCCAAGCAGTTCGTTTGGAAGTAGCAAAAAAATGTCCTGAAGAAATTGCTAACTATTTATTAGAGCAATTCGATTTAGATGCAGAACATCTTTACTACGTCGATGGCCCTGTTAATTTAGCCCGTTTTATCTCAAACTTTGATTTACCAGAGTTACGCTATAAACCATATCAACAAGTTTTGCCTCAGCTTTTATACACTAAAAAACCGATTTTTGATGTGTTAAAAGCAGGAGATGTTCTACTTCATCATCCATTTGATTCTTTTGCACCTGTTATCAAGTTCCTTCGGGAAGCTGCACAAGATCCAAATGTTTTAGCAATTAAACAAACCTTATACCGTAGTGGTGCCAACTCGGAAATCGTACAGCTACTTGCAGAAGCTGCGCGTAATGGTAAAGAAGTGACCGCGGTTATTGAGTTGCGGGCACGTTTTGATGAAGAATCAAATATTGAAGTCGCTAACGTTTTGCAAGAAGCTGGCGCCGTCGTGGTGTATGGCATTGTTGGCTATAAAACTCACGCTAAAATGATTTTAGTGGTTCGCCGTGAACAAGACAAAATCAAAAGATATGTGCATTTAGGTACAGGTAACTATCATGCAGTGAATGCCAAAATCTATACTGATTTTGGTTTGCTGACCAATGATGCGGAAATTTGTGAAGACGTCCATAAAATTTTCCAAGAACTGACCGGTATGGGCAAAATGGCAAAGCTTAAAAAACTTTTTCATGCGCCATTTACCTTACATTCTCAACTGTTAGAACTTATTGAACAAGAAGTTAAAAATAGCCTTGCTGGTAAAAAAGCACACATCATCATTAAAGTGAATGCGCTTACTGAACCACAGCTCATTAGCGCGCTTTATAAAGCATCACAAGCTGGTGTAAAAATTGATTTAATTATTCGTTCAATTTGCTGCTTAAGACCACAAGTTGCAGGGCTCTCAGAGAATATTCGAGTACGTTCAATCGTTGGTCGTTATTTGGAGCATACGCGGGTTTACTATTTTTATAATGATGGCGATACAAAAGTTTATTGTGCAAGTGCAGACTGGATGGAACGTAATTTGTTCTCTCGTATTGAAACCTGCTTCCCAATTGAAAATAAAAAATTAAAGAAACAAGTCATTGAAGATGGTCTAAATAACTATTTAAAAGACAATCGTCAAGCATGGGAATTACAGGCTGATGGAACATGGGTGCAATGTCATCCTAAGCCGGAAGAAGAACTTTATATTGCACAGCAACACTTGATGAACTTAGCTGGGTAAGGCATAAGTCATAACAGAACATTGACCTGTTATGACTTTTCAAATGCTTTTGAAAGATCAGGATTTATTAAAATTTGGACAAAAAACACAATTATCGAACAATATCTTGTTCCGAGCTTATCTACAAACGTGGCATTTTTAATTAGAATAAATTTTTAATTGCCTTATGAGATTTAATCAAGTGATTCATTTCACGAGATTAATACTGACTGGAGTAAAATTTATGCAATGGACAAAACCAGCTTTCACTGATTTACGTATTGGTTTTGAAGTAACAATGTACTTTGAAGCACGTTAATCATTTCTATTCAAATCTGTCATAAGCCCTAGTCTTGTTCTAGGGCTTATGTCTTTCTAATAAGATATTAATTTTATGCATATTTATATTTTAGGTTCAGCAGCTGGAGGCGGTTTCCCTCAGTGGAACTGTAATTGTCCTAATTGTCATGGTGTTCGTACAGGTACGATTAATGCCAAAGTGCGTACTCAATCTTCAATTGCAATTTCAGAAAACGGCGTAGACTGGATTTTATTAAACGCATCACCAGATATCCGTCAACAATTATTTGATTTTAAAGCGGCTCAACCAGCGCGAAAGTTACGTGATACTGGTATTACCAATGTTATTTTAATGGATAGCCAACTTGACCATACCACTGGACTTTTAACTTTACGTGAAGGCTGTCCAATGAATGTGTGGTGTACTGAAATGGTCTATCAAGATCTCACCACGGGTTTTCCGGTATTCAATATGCTGAAACACTGGAATGGTGGTCTTCAATATCATCAAATTGATCCTAAACAAGCTTTTAAAATTGATGGTTTCGAAAATTTAGAATTTTTACCCTTAATTATTCAAAGCGCGGCACCCCCATATTCTCCACATCGCCATGACCCGCATGAGGGCGATAATATTGCCTTGATTATTAAAGATCATAAAACGCAAAAACAGTTGTTCTATGCGCCGGGTTTGGGAAAGATTGATGATCAAATCATGCAGATTATGCAAGATTCTGACTGCGTCATGATTGATGGCACACTATGGACAGATGATGAAATGCAGCAAACCGGTGTAGGGAAAAAAACTGGCCGTGAAATGGGGCATTTATACATTAGTGGTGAAGGCGGTTCGTTATCTTACTTAAACCAACTTAGTACACCAAAGAAAGTGCTAATTCATATTAACAATACCAATCCGATTTTAAATGAAGACTCTACTCAATTTGCTGAACTAAAAGCAAATGGTGTAGAAGTTGCCTTTGATGGCATGCAAATTGAACTCTAAGGTGAAACATGACTCAAACACCTGAAGCTTTAACGACCGAACAATTTAAACAGGCCATTATTGATAAAGGTCAGTATTATCATATCTATCATCCATTTCATGTGATGATGTATGAAGGTAAAGCCACTCAACAACAAATTCAGGCTTGGGTTGCAAACCGCTACTACTATCAAATCAATATTCCGCTCAAAGATGCCGCGATCATGGCAAATTGTCCTGATCAACGTGTGCGTCAGGAATGGATTCAGCGCATGATTGACCAAGATGGTGAATATCCTGATGGCGGTGGACGAGAAGCATGGTTACGGTTAGCCGAAGCTGTAGGCTTGAGTCGTGAGCAAGTGATTTCCGAAGAATTGGTTTTGCCGGGTGTACGATTCGCCGTAGATGCCTATGTAAATTTTGCACGCCGTGCGTCATGGCGTGAGGCAGCAAGCAGCTCTTTAACTGAGCTATTTGCACCTCAGATTCATCAGTCTCGACTTGAGTCATGGCCACAACATTACCCTTGGATTGATGACAAGGGCTATGAATATTTCCGCTCTCGTTTAAGTCAAGCACGCCGTGATGTTGAACATGGTTTAACAATCACGCTTGATTCATTTACTACTCATGAACAACAACAAAGAATGCTGGAAATATTACAGTTTAAACTGGATATTTTATGGAGCATTTTAGATGCTTTAACACTGGCATATGTACACAATGAAGCACCGTATCATAGCGTGACTCAAGAACGGGTATGGCACAAAGGACTATTTAAATGAATAAAGAACAATTTGATGTAAATCTTGTGCCTACCTGGCGCCAAGGTTATCGCTTTCAATTTGAGCCTGCTCAAAATGGCTTTGTCATTTTATATCCTGAAGGCATGATCAAATTAAATGAAAGTGCAGGGGCCATTGGACAATATATTGATGGGAAAAATAATATTTCTGCAATTATTGCCCAGCTCAAGCAACAATTTGGTGATATAGCCGAAATTGACAACGATGTTATTGATTACATGTTAGTTGCCCAGCAACAACACTGGATTGATTTAGTATGACAGAAGGTGTTGGCCTACCTTTATGGTTATTAGCGGAGTTAACTTATCGTTGCCCGCTACAATGTCCATATTGCTCAAACCCTTTAGACTACGCACAGCATAAAAATGAACTGACCACACAAGAGTGGTTTGATGTTTTTGATCAAGCGCGTCAAATGGGGGCAGTACAACTCGGTTTTTCCGGTGGTGAACCTTTGGTGCGTCAAGATCTGGAACAACTTGTGGCGCATGCACACCAACTTGGCTTCTACACCAACCTGATTACCTCAGGCATGGGACTTACCGAACAGCGTATTTCGCATTTAAAGCAAGCTGGCCTAGACCATATTCAAATTAGCTTTCAAGCGAGTGATCCGGTCGTTAATGATGCTTTGGCAGGGTCGAAACATGCTTTTGAACAAAAGTATGAAATGTGCCGACTTGTTAAGAAATATGATTATCCGATGGTCCTCAATTTTGTAATTCATCGGCATAACATTGACCAGATCGATAAAATTATTGAGCTTTGCCTAGAACTTAATGCAGATACAGTCGAGCTAGCAATTTGTCAGTTTTATGGATGGGCATTTTTAAACCGTCAGGGTTTATTACCGACACAAGAACAACTCATACGTGCTGAACGTATTACCAATGAATATCGGGAAAAGTTAAAAGCGCAAAATCATCCTTGCAAACTTATTTTTGTAGTGCCTGATTATTACGAAGAAAGGCCAAAAGCCTGTATGAATGGCTGGGGTAAAATTTTTTTTACAGTTGCTCCAGATGGTATGGCGCTGCCTTGTCACGCAGCAAGACAATTACCGATTTCTTTCCCAAATGTTCGTGAACAAAGCCTATCAAAAATCTGGTATGAGTCTACCGGTTTTAACCACTTCCGTGGTGATGCATGGATGCCAGAAGGATGCCGTAGTTGCCCAGATAAAGATCGCGATTTTGGTGGCTGTCGTTGTCAAGCTTATATGTTAACAGGTGACGCAAGTAATGCGGATCCTGTTTGTGGTAAATCGCCGTATCATCAATTCATTGAGCAGGCACGTGCCGAGAGCGAAATTGATTCCTCTCTGGAAAAATTGGTATTCCGTAATAGCCGAAATTCAAAGCAATTTACGGTTCAACAAAATATTCCGGTTCAAAATATTGTAGATGATTAGCTATGAGAAAACCGATATGAACCATGGCACATTTCCTGTTTTTGATGGCCATAATGATGTACTAACCCGATTGTGGTTAAGTGATCATAAAAATCCTGCTCAAGCTTTTATTCAAGATGGTTTAGCAGGACATCTCGATTTAAAACGTTGCCAACAAGCTGGTTTTGTTGGCGGTATATTTGCTATTTTCTTGCCGCCTTTTCATTATATTAAGCAGCATCATCCCAACAAACTCTTTGACCAAGACGCATCTGACTTCACACAACAGCAAATTGAACACATTTGTTTGGCACAGCTCGATTTAGCAAAACAACTTGCCGAGTACTCTAACGACATTCAAATTTGCACAACTGTTCAGGATATCCAGCACTGCCTAATACAGCAAAAGTTAGCCATTGTATTGCATATGGAAGGTGCTGAAGCATTACAACATAATCCAGATTTACTCGATGTATTTTATGATGCCGGGCTTCGTAGCATCGGTCCACTTTGGAATAGACCAAGTCGTTTTGGACATGGTTTAAATGCCAAGTTTCCGCATTCACCTGATACCGGAGCAGGGCTTACAAAAGAAGGTAAAGCATTTATAAAGCGCTGTGCTGATAAAAAAATGGTGATTGATGTTTCCCATATGAATGAACGAGCTTTTTGGGATACAGCTAACATTCTTCAGCAGCCAATTGTCGCAACTCACTCAAATGTTCATACTTTATGTCCACAAGCCAGAAACTTAACAGATAACCAACTTAAAGCAATTAAGGACTCTAAAGGCATAGTCGGGTTAAATTTTGATGTCGCATTTTTGCGTAAAGACGGACAGCGTGATGCAAACACATCCATTGAGGTACTTTTAGAACATCTTGAATATTTAATAGATCAAATGGGAGAAAATCATGTCGGTTTTGGTTCTGACTTTGATGGAGCACTGATTAGTCATGAAATTGAAGATGTAAGGGGACTACACCTACTGATTGAAGCAATGCAAAAGCGACATTATTCGAATGAGATTATAGAAAAAATTTGTTTTTCTAACTGGCTAACCGTGCTCAATCGCATCCTAAGTAAATAATTTATTGCTAAATATATTAAAAATAGCGAATTATTTTACATTTTTTATTGGCCGAAATGACTAAAAAAAGTACAACTAGTTTAATTGTCAACCAATTGCTAAGTTAATTAGAATCAACATTACTAAATGTAAGAACATTTGGTATTTCAGGTCTTTAGTGGTTTTCACTTACGCTCATTTCTTTTTGAGAAGTAGAAATGGGCGTTTTCTTTTGCTTAATTAAAAAATGAGAACCTCATCACAAGAATAGCCAATTAATTGCAAATCATCGCTTTCCTATCTTGACTAAAAGTTCAGCATTAAATACATTGGAATTGTATTTAAACATAAATAAGATTGCTTAAAGCAATTAATAATACTGCTTAATCCTGAAATACAGTAGAAAGCCTATTCTGTTTTGAGAATAGGCTTTTTGCTTTGTATCAAAATTTATTTTCTCAAAATATTATACTTTTTAATTAACATAAAAATTAAATACCTTACAAAAGCGGCTCAAATGAAAGCCCTTAAATAACAAAGAATATGCTATTAATTTAAGTTGATTTCTCAGAAGTTTCTCCGTCAATTGAAGAGGTGCAAAATGTTAAAGTCAATTTTAGTATTAGGAACAGGTATTGCGATTGGCATGTGTATGTACAAGAAAAAGCAAAAGAACAGTAAGAGCTTCTCTACTGATAGTGATACCGACTCATTGATTAGTAAGGATAATAATAAGAGTAAAGATGACAATTCACTCGATAATGCTGTCCAGGTTTAAAGTTAAATGCAAGGGTTCATACGTGAGCCCTTTAAATATTATTTTTTATAAAATTAATTTTACTTAAAATAAAGATAGCTTTAATAAGTTAATTTAATAATAAAACTTATTTTTAAAGATATTCCACTATTCATTTAATTATTAAATAAATATGTTTAAAACAAAAAAAACACTTCAAATGTTAAATTTTACACATTGTAGCAAAACACCCTTTACTATTTTTTATGTTAAGAATAAAAAAATGGAGATTAGAATGTCAAAGCGCCATATTTTAAAAGAAGTTAATGCGAAAAGTATGTGTGGGATGGAAATTGTGGTAGAGCAAATTTTTGAAAATACATTGGAGAAAAATTTAGCTTCGGCTGAAATCGAACAAAACTGGTTACCGCTTTCCAAGATTGTGATTTCAGATAAAGTTATCAATTTAGATCAAGATAATACCTTTGCTCATCCCAGAACAGGGAAAGTCTTTAAAGTTTTAAATTCTTAAATATTTTGGTTTTTAGCATGAATATAAAATTAGAAATGATTGAGGCGAAACAACAAAACGTTTCGCCTCAATACATTTAATTAAGATAATTTGCACTTCTTGACTCGTGATTAACCTTAAAATACGTTAAGTTATTTATAAATTTTGAAGTAAATACTGATTTTTTATGATAATTGAGATAGAGACCCATCCACTGCAACCGTTTTTGCCAGAAAATGCCCGTTTATTAATGTTAGGAAGTTTTCCACCACCACGTAATAAATGGAAGATGGACTTTTACTATCCGAACTTTCAAAACGATATGTGGAGAATTTTTGGTTTAATCTTTTTTCAAGATAAAACTTATTTTTTAAGTGAGAACCAAAAAAGTTTTAATGAAGAAGCTATCCGCAGTTTTCTGATTGAGACAGGCATTGCTATTTTTGATACGGCATATCAAATTAAACGCCTAAAGGGCAATGCTTCAGATAAGTTTCTTGAAATTGTCACTCCGACAGACTTAGCAGTTTTATTGAAACAGATTCCCCAATGTCACACTATTATGACTACAGGCGATAAAGCCACAGATACCTTAATCTCAGTTTTACCTGAGAACACGGAAAAACCTTTAATAGGGACATCTATATCAACTTATTTTGCAGACCGCGATATTAATTTATATCGATTACCGTCATCTTCTAGAGCATATCCATTAGCTCTCGAGAAAAAAGCAGAAGCCTATCAGAAATTCTTTAAGGAAATCGGTTTCTTGTAATAAGAAAATTACATCATCCACTCAATTGGCAAATAAGAGACAGCTTTAATCATTGTTCTCTGAAAACGGCTGGTTCCCGGGTCTTTATCATATTCAATGACTTGTCCGTTTGCTTGGTAATCTAGCCAAGTAATTTGGCCTTGGCTATTTAGCTTAAGTTGATATGCTACTTGAGGTAAATGTTGATCTAACATGACAGAAATCTGAGTTTGTAATTGACTGGACTCAATCACCAAACCTACTTCGGTGTTTAAATAGGTAGAGCGGGGGTCAAAGTTAAATGATCCGATAAAGACTTTGCCATCTACATCAAAAAACTTGGCATGCAAGCTCGACTTATTTTTTCCTTTTGCTGGTATAACGCTGCCTGTTACGATTTCGTACCACGTTCTACGTCGTCGTTCCAGAACAGGTTTAAACTCATACAGTTCAATACCATCCTTAAGCATTTCTACACGGTATTGGCTATAAAAGGCATGTACGATCGCAACATCGTTTGCAGCAAAAGAATTTGTTAAAGCGCGGACTTTTATGCCTTCAACTCGTAGTTGCTTTAAGTAATAAGTGCCTCGTTGGGTAGGTACAAAATAAGCTGAAGCTAATTCTAAGTGTTGCTTAGGTTTACCCATAATAGATATGACTTGGCCATAAAGCATTTCATGTTCAGTTGCAGTGCCCAGTATTTTCTTAGGAGAATCAGCAACAAAATGGGCCTTAGACCATTGAATAGGGTTATGCTCTAAAAGCTCTTTTAAATAGCTCTGTGCATCGTAAAGTTTATCTTCAGTGAGGCTATGGTCTTCGTGGTGGAGTTGTTCATAGTGCTCTCTTAAAGCTTTTAAATGATGCTCAGCACAAGTTCCGATAATCTTAGTTGCATTTACACTTAAGGTACTTTCCCAAAAATCAGTAAATACAGCTTCGGCATGGCGTACTGCATGCCCGTAAAATAAGATATCCATATCTGTAAATTGAAACTTACTACTTGCTTCAAAATATTCACTACTAATATTTCTACCGCCTGTTACTGCAATCGATGCATCTGCAATAATGAGCTTATTGTGCATCCGATGATTTACTTTTTTAAATCGGAAGAGATAATCGAAGATACGTAAGTAACGAAATTTATAAGGATTAAATAATCTAATTTCAAAGTTGGTATGCTGTAAAAGGCTTCTTAATATGCCATCAAGCTTTATACCGTTTTGATCATCAATTAATAAGCGAACTTTGATGCCACGATCCGCTGCCTTGAGCAGCTCATGTAAAATAAGGTTCCCCACAAAATCATTGGTCCAAATGTAGTATTGTAGATCAATCGTTTCCTTGGAATTTCTAATTAAATAAATCCGTGATGCAATACTCATGAATGCGTCATCAAGAGCTACAAAGGCAGTAAGACCTTGCTGAGTTTTTTCCTCTGCTGCCTCATCATTCAACCAATTATTTGTCTTTATCACTATATCTTTCTCATTAGGATCATATTTATCTGTATAAGAAGGTAAATCAGTAAAGCCCCAAGCACTTAAGGCCATAGTACTGTACTGCTCATATAGCTGGTTGATCATGTAAGCATTTAATTTGCATCCAGGTTAGAGCTATAAGAGCATTCTTATATTCAATTTATATGTCAAAATTCACAATAACTGTATGATTTCGTTATAATCTAAGAAGGTTAAAATTTAAAATATAATAAAAACAGAAGTTTATAAATTATTTTTTAAATTTTCTATAGTTATATATGAGTAATTAACGTAATTATGTGAGCTGTATTTTATTGCAAACAATTATTTCGATCATTTACGTTTTTTATAAGTAAAACAGTGACGTAGTTCTCTTTGTCGTTATAAGATGCGTTTTATTAGATACTCAGATTTCATAACTTTACATTACTTACAATTAAGTTACCAACAACTACATTACAACACATGATTTCTATCATACTTCCTTAAAAAGCTGAGTAAGCAACCAGCTAGAAAGAGGAAGGAAGGAGATAGGAAATGCCACAATATTTAATGATTGCTGAAAAGGTGTATAAAAAAATTAAAGAAGATGATCTTTTCTCTGATACTCCGACCGAGCATTTAAATAACTTAATAGGTGTGATTCGAAAGGAAATCAAAGGTACAAAGTTTAAGCTTAAATATAATTTTATTGACTTTGACGAATGTTTAACAAAGCCACTAGATGAATGTGCCGTCAAAATTGATATTAGCCTCATGCCTAGTCATAAAAATAAAGATGAATATATTTTATGGTTAGCTGGATTTATAGAACGAATGACGACAGGCGGAGAAACCCATCTTCCACCTATCTCAAAATTTATCCCGCCCGATTTTAGGTTTAATTGCGAATTTGATAACGCTAAAACACCAGCAAAATCTTCACATACAGATGATGAAGGTGAACTGATTATTAACTATTTTAAATCTGAAGCTTTTATGAAAATTATAAACGAAGAAAAATAATGTGATAAGAAATATAGAAGGGTTTCTACTGTACTTCTATTCATAGCTGTTAAAATTCAGCAACCGCCTTTTGGGGCGGTTTTTTGTGGCTTAATCCCTTTTTATCTCATTCTCTTCACATAAGTTTTCATTGTAAACAGAAATCACTTGTTCCCTATAAAAACAGATACATAGATTAGTGCTACCTTTTACTTATCTTCATTGAGTAAGGAGATAAGATATTTTGAAATATTTTCTTTTTGCTTCAACTTAAGCTTTTTCACATACCTTTCAAAAAAGATATGGTGAAAAATTTCCCTTTTAGACAATTGAGTCTAGAAGAATTCTGAATTTCTAAAAAACTTCCATAATTGTTGGTTTTTTAAGGAGGTGTCTATGCTCCATAATATTAGACAATTTTTCTGCATGCACATCTGGGAATATGATTTTGATATTTCACATGATGAAGTCAGAGAATGCAGAAAGTGTGGGAAAATTCATAAAATGAAGAGTCCCTATAAAATGACTTAAGATTAAAGTGAAATACTTCAGTCATACTAAGCTAATTAAAGATAAGCTCAATAATTAAAAGTATTGAGCTTATTTATTTTAAAGAAGAGCATAGTTTAATTCAGTAATCATATAAAACCTATTAATTTACTCAGAATATAATTCAAAGTAGTTCACACTTTAAAATAATAAAAAGTTGCAACTTACATAAAACTCTATTAATTTTAAAAAATAAATAACACTTCAATAAAAACTGAAAACTTAAATTTATAACTTTAATTTTATACTCATATTTTATAAAAAAATTGATAAGGAGATAGAAATGCCAAAATACTTACTATTAGCAGAAAAAATTTCTAAAAACATTAAACAAGATTCTTCAAATAATTATCTAGAAAACTTAAATAATTTAATTATAGAAATAAAAAAAGCCATTACAGGAACAGAATTAAAATTTTTATATAATTTTTTAGATTTCAGTGGTTCGCTGCTTAACCTTCAAGATGAAGTATTGCTCAAATTTGATAGCAGTTTGATTCCTAGCTATAAAAATGAAGAAGAATTTATTTTATGGTTAGCAGACTTCATTGATCGGATCACCATAGATACAAGTAAAGGAGATTATCCAATAAAAAAGAATTTAGCCAACCTAAGCTCTATTGCTGAGAAATTGATTTATAGACATTAGAAAATCTATGGCCATCCTCATCAAATACTGAACTATAAAGAACTGCTTTGGTTATTGGCAGTTCTTTTATACTTAAATTAGTTTTTGGGTTCTTGTCGGGGAGCTGAGTTGATATCGAGTCTAACTCTGCTTATATTTTCATAAATAATTTTACGCATTCTATTTATTGCGCCAAGCGGTTTATGCTCAGGTAAAGCATGCCACGGTGTAAAAGAGAGATTTTCACAAAATTGATTCTGTTCAGGTGTATCAAAGCTTTGCTTTGGAATATGAATGGTCGCAACTTGATAAAAAGGTGCTTCATTTTCTTTCCACTCGGTCATTGTATCTTCAACCAGCATTTTAGTCGAAGTTCTTGGCTGTATAAGAAATTCCATACACACGTCTTGCTTTTGCAATGTATCTTTTAAAGCATCTCGTAAAAAATTATGGCTAGGGTGATCAGGTAGAGTTGCAGACACTGTAGAGCAATTTCTTACGGAGTATTTAACCGCTTGACGATCGACACCTAAACCTAATTGATAGGGCACCATAGACCAATACCGTGTATATAATGGATTTGCAATTTTAGAATTACGCGCACCTAAAGCATTCATGGTACCTTTAAAACCTAAAGCAAACGGCATATGAAGCTTTCTGATCATATTATGGCTATTTAGATCGTTCATAAAAGAAAGATATCTTTGCCCGTCATTTACAAAAAAGACGGGGTGATTAATCATAATAAAGTCTTGAGTTGTGGCCTCTTTTTCATTTTCTAAAATTTTCTGACCTGATACACCTAAGATTTTTATTGCCATTCCACGTGCGTCTTTTTCAATATCTGCTCTAGAAGCATCATTAGAAGCATTCGAAAAACGAATCCATGCTTCATAGTTTTTATCTGGAATAAAAATACCTTTTGCAAGTTGAGCTGGTATATTTTTAAGTACATGAAATTCACCACGAACACATCCATGCGCTTTAGGGTGTGCATCACGTAAAGCATTTCCAGCCGTATACTGTTCACGAATCGACTTCTCAATAACTTGATTTATTTGATGAGCTATTACTTCCTCATTTGGTTGTAACTTTTCTCCTAATGCTGTATCGATCTCTGGATAGTCGATATTCTCTGAAGAAGACTTTACTGATGGGATTGTTTGGGAATATAGCGTTTCACTACAACCTATTGATACAAACAGAAGAGGAGCAAATATAAACAAAGCCTTAAAATTGATAGGCTGTATAAATTTTGACATTTATAGTCTCCTCGGTAGAAAAAATATTTTAGAATAATATTAAGTTTTTTGTTTAAGTTTATTTTGAGCTTTTTAAAATTATTCACTGTAAATAATTTAAACGTCATTGTTACTTATCTGAACAGTAAAATAAGAATACTTATTTAATATAAAACTTCTTAATACATTAAGAGAATGACGTCATGATAACTAATCGACAAAATGTGCAAAATAATACTAATACATCACCTCATCCAATTACCCAAAATACACTTATTGATCGGTTTAGTCCTATTTACTGGAGAATAGACGGCCCACAAACCATGTCTTTTGCCATTACAAATTATGGAAATGGATTTGAAGCATCTTTTAGATCACGTATGACAAATGACTTGGTAGGGATTAGCTGGGATTCTTATGATACGAAAGATCATAAACTTTTAGCATATGAAACCAAATATAGTTATGCAGGGGTAGTTTGGGATTTTGATATTGAATTATCGGCTTCTATGCCCGTACTTAATAATCCAGGTTTAACGCCAACTTTAACGGTGTACTATCATGACAATGGCGTAGATAAAATTGTATATATCGTCTTATTTAATTATGCAAATAATCCTTCGTCGCGAACGGCGCATATTCATATTAACTGGGATACAGTTAAAGCCGGTTTTTCTGCTACAGATAGCTTTCCGGTAACCAATATTCAACGTATCTCATTTTCAGGCTTTACTAGCCATTATAACGGCCAGTCAGCTACGCCTTTAAGCCAGCCGGAAGATGGTTATATTCGTATTACCAATTCAGTCGTGACTGGAACAAATGCAAAGTTAAATCTGAGTCGTGTTGTTGTACCCCAGCACAATTACGGAATCTGTACCAGCTATGATGACCATTATGACTTGAACCCGCAGCGCCTAGTCAACAATATGGTCGCTTTGGGATATCAGGGATTGGTAAACCACTATTGTGGAATGTCGCATTATCCTGAAATGACATGGAAAAGCGATATTAATAAATGGCAAATACCAGATACGTTGGTAACAGGTGAGGCAGTCGTCAACGCATGTACCCGAAAATGGCATGAGAAATATGCCCAAGCTCTACATAATGCAAACATGCAACCCATTTTTGGGGTAAGTTTTGAGATGTATTCACTTGGAGCAAATGAGTTTTGGGCACAGCGTGACTGGAATAGTAATTTAGGTAAAACAGGTTACCAACCACCGAGTTATTTCTTTAGCTTAAGTGATCAAAATGCTTTGGCTTATTTGCACAAAGTTTTTATTGAGTTCGCAGATACAATGGTTGCTGGCGGCTGTAATGTTAACATGCAAATTGGTGAACCTTGGTGGTGGTATAACACGGACACGAATCTACCTTGTGTGTATGACTATCCAACAAAATTAGCCTTTAATGCCGATACAGGACTATATGCGCCAGACCTAGGCACAATCTATGAGGCTATGAATAAAACAGGTACGCCGTATGATGAGTTTAAAACTTGGTTAAGAAATAAGTTAGGACAGACCTGTCAAAATATTCGAGCAGCCATTAAAGCTAAATATGCAAATGCTCAAGTGTGTCCTTTAATATTTTTCCCATCCATTCGTTCTCCAATACAAACCCTAGCAACCTATATCAACTATCCAAGCCAGCACTACTCATATCCAAATTTTGATTACATCATGACTGAAGCTTATGACTGGCTTTTAGAAGCTAAATTAGATTTAGCTCATCAAGCTGTTTCTCAGATACCAACTCAAGATTTAGGTTATCCGGCAAATAAAGTTGCTTATTTATCTGGATTTGTACCAGATGCATCTATTGCTTATATCTATGGATTCGACAAAAACAAACCTTATCGAACTCCAATTTGGCAGAGGATTTTTGGCGATATGAAAAATAACGTATTTCTTGGCCTAATGAAGCAGTTTATCTGGGCCTATCCGCAAGTCATGTTCGATTCAATTACAATTGATACGACCCAAGCCCCAAATGGCTTCTTTGTTGAAAATACGCTTTACTCACCAATTAGTGATAACACACCGTATCCACCAGATATTTACCTCTAAGTAAACATAAGCTGTTTATAAGAGAAGTAATCTGATAGAAAACCTCTTCATCTAGGAGGTTTTCTTCTTTTTTTAGTACAGGCTTGCTTAGATGTTTCTGACTGGCTATGCTGTGATGGATTGTCATGAAAGCCAATTTTAATTTAAGCAAAATTAAGCTCTTGTATTACGGTTACATAATCTATTTTGCTCGACTATAAGTACCGAATGATATAAAGGAAACCCAAAGATGAAATCTCGTGCAGCTGTCGCCTTTGCCCCAGGAAAACCTTTAGAAATTGTTGAAGTTGATGTTGCACCACCCAAGGCTGGTGAGGTTTTAATAAAAATTACCCATACAGGGGTATGCCATACCGATGCTTTTACATTATCTGGCGATGACCCAGAAGGTGTTTTCCCAGCGATTTTAGGTCATGAAGGTGCAGGTGTTGTAGTTGAAGTAGGCGAGGGCGTAACAAGTGTTCAACCTGGCGACCACGTGATTCCACTTTATACAGCTGAATGTAAAGAATGCTTATTCTGTAAATCCGGAAAAACTAACTTGTGTGTTGCGGTACGTGCGACGCAAGGTAAAGGTGTAATGCCGGATGGCACTACGCGTTTTTCTTATAATGGTCAACCGATTTACCACTACATGGGCTGTTCAACCTTTAGTGAATATACTGTAGTTGCAGAGGTCTCTTTAGCTAAAATCAATCCTGAAGCGAATCACGAACAAGTTTGTTTACTTGGATGTGGTGTAACGACCGGTATTGGCGCCGTGCATAACACAGCTAAAGTACAAGAAGGTGATTCAGTTGCTGTATTTGGTCTAGGAGGTATTGGTTTAGCTGTTGTACAAGGTGCACGTCAAGCGAAAGCAGGACGCATTATTGTCGTAGATACAAACCCAGATAAATTTGAACTTGCTAAACAGTTTGGCGCTACAGATTTCTTAAATCCAAAAGATTATGACCAACCTATTCAGCAAGTGATTGTAGAAATGACAGGTTGGGGCGTAGATCATTCATTTGAATGTATTGGTAACGTCAATGTTATGCGCTCGGCTCTAGAGTGTGCACATCGTGGTTGGGGACAATCAGTCATTATTGGTGTTGCTGGTGCAGGCCAAGAAATTTCGACACGCCCATTCCAGTTAGTGACGGGCCGTAAATGGTTAGGTACTGCGTTTGGTGGAGTAAAAGGCCGCTCACAACTTCCTAAAATGGTCGAAGATGCTATGAAAGGCGATATTCAACTTGAACCTTTTGTAACACATACCATGCCTCTACAAGACATTAATACCGCTTTTGATTTAATGCATGAAGGTAAATCAATTCGTACTGTCATTCATTTCTAAATGAAGTAAAAAAGGGCTGTGATTCAGCCCTTTTTTACCACTTATAGTTTTATATCTTAAATGGTATTACCACACATGTCAGTGGTACCCTGAGGGTAGTTAAACTGTAGCGCATTACGGTCAGTAATCAGTTCGTTCGACAACTCTTGTCCAAATAATTGTTCGGCATCTATTGATATATCACTTGAAACAAAAAAGCGTATATTCTCAAGTGGCGCAGGCAAAGTAGATTTATATCCTTGATCAACACCATTTATAATAAAGCCAACTTGCTTAGTGTTCTGATTAATATAAATACCTAATCTTTGGTATCCATTTGCATTATTTGTCATGTTTTGACCTTTAGAATATCGACTGTCAGGGCCAGTCTCATCACTAAGTCGGTAAGCTACAGAATAGCTTAATCTAGCAGGATTCTCACCAAAATCTGGATCATAAGTACCCATATTAAACCTAAAATTGGATCTGACGGTATAGCCATTATTTGTTACACCATTAAAACCAATGCCAGAGGAGTAATAAGTAGAATTTCCAAGTGATGAGCTCCCAAGAGCTGAGGTTGGGATCTTAAGCTCTATTTCAAATGCAATAATACCTGTGTGAGGTATTATTAAATCACCAATATCATTAGTAGAATTAAGACTAGCTTTACTTCTAGCTACATACTCTACAGTACCATACTCATTTTCTGGCATAGGCTCTACTTTAAGACTAAATTTTTGGCCAATTATTAATGGGAATATTTTAATTGGCCAATAGTCAGTATGTTCATTGTTCCAAAGATCATAATCTTCTTGAGTCGCATCAAAATTATATTTACAGACTGGGGCAGAGGAATTAAGGGAGGTAGTTTGAGCCAAGAGAGTTTGAGACGCTAACTTTTCATTCTTTGTAGTGGATGGAATGCTTTTAGATACAACTTTTTGGTTAGATTCGCCACGCATTACTGTATTGGTATTTTCAGAAGATACCTCATACATTGCCCAACATAATGTCACTGCACTAACTGCAACTATACCTATTCTTTTCATAAATATTCCTATTAAGTTAAGTATGAAATTCTTAGAAAGTAGTGTTAAAGTAAAATTTATTATTAATATTTAAATATTTGAAATTATTAGGTTTAAAAACTATTGAATATGATTAATCATATTCAATAGTTACAGTAGCCATTGCACGGACCTTACCAGCAGTCACATTTGTTGCTGTTTGATAGTAACGGGCAGTCATCGGTACGTTATATTGAATTGTCTGGTTAGAAGACAATGTACCTAATGCTAATTTGTCACCTTTTTTGATGACCTGATTCTTATTTTGATAGTTCCAGAGTAACTGTACACCTACTCCGTTTGCTTTTTCAGATGTCGGAGCAGTATTTGCAAGTACCTGAGAGTTTGTTCCATCTTGGGTAAAGTCGTAAGTTAAACTAATAAGGTTTTTCTCTTCATAGCCAGTAGGGTTAATACCACCATTACAGAGAATGTTCATATCAAAAGTTTGGTCGCCTTGAGTTGAGCCAACGCCTTTAAAACCTGCCTTTGTGACTGTAGGCAACTGTACAACTTTATTAATATTACCTTGAATCTCACATGAAGAAGAAGCAATGGTAATTGCATTAGCATCAACAGTACTTGTTAAAAACGGCTGATTTGGAAAGCCACGGACGTAATAACTACTATATCTGCCTGGTACTAATGTTCCAGAACCAGTTTGTGGAGCAATTTTAATGATTTCTACAACAAAATAACCTGATGCCAAATAACGAGTACCAGAAATACCGCCACGTTCATAAGGGTAATAACCAGAAAAATTACTGCTATTCTCTGCTTCACGATATAAACGAATACCAATGCCAGGAATATTGGTTGTATAGATGCTATTGCCTAAGGAACTTAATGGATAAGCTTGTGTTAATTGAGCAACTACAGTATCTCTACTATCACAATACATCGCTTGTGTACCGCTACTACTGATAGGGAAAGTTGCTTTCCTTAAAACAGCACCCACTGGATCACTAGGACGTACAACAACACGGCCTACTGCCATGCGAACATCATTTGGTTGATAATTAACTATAATACATGAAGCATTCGCTTCACCATACATACCAAAGCCCGCGGTAAATAGAGCACCCGTTAATAATATTCTTTTCATTTGCAGACAGCCTCGGTCATAACTATGCTTTGTTGTTTATTTCGCAACTCATTACTGATGTTGTACTCAACCGAACAACGTTCATTACTTTCATCACCCCATTTCACATAGAGACGGTCTTGAGCAAGTGGGGTACGTAAGTAAATCATACTACCTTGTGCAACAATACCTACAGCTTCATCTTTCTGGTTAAAGACTTGCGCTGCAAACGGTAAACTGTTGCCATCTGCAGTTTTACTATTAATATAAACTGCATAGCCTGTTTTAGTTGCAAAATCTACTTTCGCAATTGCACCAGCAAATGGGGCAATACGTTGACTTGTTTCTTCAAGTTCAACTTCGCTCGACATTTCTTGTGGGTCAAGAGTAATGTCATTAAGGCGGTATGGCGTAACATAAGGAACTACTGCATAACCCGCTTTATTTACACTTAGACCAACCGTGTTATTCACTTTTGCTCCAGCGGCATCAGGTGCATGCACAAGTACCATGGTTTGGCCTTGCTCAGGTCCAAATAAAATACCGTCAGAATGTGCAACAACACTACCGCTTAAACTTACCATTGCTTGTTGATAAGAATCAGCAATACTATAAGAGCCGCCAACAGTTGCATAGTTAGTACGGTAACGACCATTTGCGTTAAATGTTGGGTTCGCATAGTCTTGATGTGACACAGAAGCGCCGTAACTAAAGCGATCACCCACCATTCCACTTGCACCAACAGTACGGCTGTCTTCAGAAGCAGTAACGTTGACGTTGACTGAATTCTTCTTAAAGTTAATTGGGAATGAAAGCGTCATTAAATATTCAGTATCATGCGACGCATCATTTGAACCGTACTCAACCTTACGGTTAATTGCAGATAAACCATAAGTTAAACCATGGTAGTTATTACTATAACCAATCTGATACTGTTTAGTACTCTCGCTACGATTCCAGTAATCTACCCATGAACCTACCACATAGAAGTTACCCCAACCCTCAGGTAACCCTTGGTTTAAAGTAATCTGGAACTCACTACGTTGACGACCAGCAGCATAAGTGTTTACACCTTTTTCTTCCAGGTCACGTATAAGCAGGGCATCGCGCAATTTATAGAAGTTTTCGGTTGAATAACGGTAAGCTGCAAGTGTTAAGTTTGTGTTGGTCGGGGTAATTAACTTACTATAACTTAAACGGAAACTTTGACCTGATTGTGAAGCCTGTTTTTCAAACTCAGCTTCGGAGTGAGTCACGTCGAATGCAATTGCTCCAATTGGTGTAGCAACGGCAGCACCAAGCAATATTGCAGCGTAATTCTCAGATGCCTGAATTCCGGTATAGCCGGTTAAATAGTTATTAATACCTTGTTGGTATTTACCCTGAATAATCCAAGGGTCCAGATCAATGTCTTGATCACGGAACTGACCTACAGTTAATGAGTAACGGTTCATGCCTGGGCGTAACATCTGTACAACAGAGGCATAAGGCACAGAAAATTTCTGTATTTCACCATTCGCTTCGATAACAGAAACTTCAATTTCACCACCAAAGCCGGTAGGGTAAAGGTCATTAATTTCGAAATTACCTGGTGCAACCGTTGTTTGGTAAATCAATTGGCCCTGTTGACGTACTTCAACTTTTGCATTGGTTTTTGCATTACCACGGATACGTGGAGCATAACCAAGCATACTATTCGGTAGCATTCGATCATCACTTGAAAAATCGATACCACGATAACCATATGAGTCAAATACTTCGCCGTTTGTAAAACTATCCCCAAGTGTTAAAACACCACGATATTTAGGGAAAGCTCTTTGTAAGTATGTACTTGTTTCTTGATAGTCTGATTTAGATTGATTTTCCGCAGGCGTATCTTGCCATTGCCACTGACCATTATGACGTAATTGCCAACCTGCTAAATTTAGTCCAGCCGTAACCCCCATAAAAGCATTGGTCGTTTCGCTTCGGTCACCAGACTGATTAAAAGTTTTATACGCACTACCACTATAAGACAAAAAGCCGGCATTAATCCCGCGATCCCATACGCTTGGGTCGACATAGCCTTGAGCATTTTTTTGTAATGCGACTTGAGGAATTGAAATATCTACACGTAAACGAGACGTATCGAATTCATAAAATGCGTTTTCTACCCATTCTTCAATTTTATAACAACTATTATTTTCTTTTTGAAGGGGAGCGTGCTTGGTTAAAATTTCTTGTTTTACGCCGTATTCAAGAAGGTTCATTCCAGTAAAACAAGTTACGGCATTTTGATTTGGATCTAATGCCTTGAAAATCATGCGGCGTTTACCAAACCATTGACCATTTACATAAACGTCAACGTTATATTCACCTGGTAAAACAGGGTTGCCGTACTTAAATCGAGAAATATCGACTTTCTGAGCGTCACCAATTAAAAAAGCAGAATCAAATTCAGCTTCTACAGGCGCACTCGCAGCTGCTTCTTCAGCATGCACGAACACAGGCATTGTCATTGTAACAACGCCAGAAGCCAAGTAATAACAAATATGGCGTTTTAATAATTTATAAGATTCTTGCCTTTTTTTTGGCATAGCTAAGTCCGCCTACTCACATAATAGGTGCTTAAATTTATTAAAAAGATAATCTGATTACTGAAGTTTTATTTGGTGTTCGACTCGACCACCATAGTCGTTGACATTAATAAAACTCATATCCTGAAGATTGCTATTCTTAAGCTGAATAGAAGCTTCAGAAAAAGGCTTAACCATTAGCCCTTGAGGCAATAAATCAACTTTTTTATCTCCAACCTTTTGATAAACAGAAGTCATCGTAATGTGGAAAGGAGTTGGATTTTTTACCGTTAAATTCTGACCAGATTTAACCCATTGAAGCTTATCTGCTGCTAAATTCGCATCTTCTTTAATTGAAGCCGGACGATAGAAGAATTTGATCCGGGAACGAATTGCAAGTTGTAAGAAGTTATCAGGTGTCGTATCTGCATTTTTTGAGGTAGGTCTTGGTGGAATATCCAAAACGTTTAACCACAAAACAGTTTCTTGCTTCTGGTTAAATTGAGAAGCATTTGGAAGGGCAGTAATACGAAGCGTCTGACTTTTTGTCGCTTCAACACGAGAAATTGGAGGAGCAATCATAAAAGGAACTTTTGATTGATCCGGAGTACTTTTTGGATCACCTTCATCAATCCAAGCTTGGACAAGTGCTGGTTTTGAACCGTTATTGCTAACTTGTAGCGTAACTTCTCTAGCATCCGACGGATAAATTACACGGGTGCCATGAATTACAATTTCTGCTTGAGCGGCAGGAGCAGCAACAGATGAAGCAAACGCCAAACCTAACAAAAAATTATAACTGTTCAATTTCATTTTTCGAGTTCTCAACCAAGAAAGATTCAGGAAAGTGCTACACAAAACAGGGTTTCCATGCGGACATAGAAACCCCGCTATCAATTAATTATTGATAGATAATTGTGTATTGAACAGAAGTAGTTACTTTACCAGCAGTAGAAGCACCAGTTGCATAGTATTCAGCATAGTAGTTAAGGTCAGCACTTGCACCTTCAGCTACGTCAACCCATTGATTGAGCACCGTTTGCACCAGCAGCAAGTACTGGGATGAAGTTATTGTTGCTACCTAAAAGTTGAACGTTAACGTTTTTAGCACCAGTAGCGTCTTGGTTAAGTAAACGACCAGTATTGAAGTCAACAGTTGCACCTGGTTCAAAGTAAGTAGCTACTTTACCTTGTGAACAGTTAGCTAAGTTGATTTGGAAAGGAGTACGGCCAGCAACATCCCCAGCAACAGCTAAAGTTTGTTTAGAAACAGTAGGAAGAGTCACTGTGAAATCTTTACCAGCAGGAGTAACGATGTCACAAGTTTTGTCTGTAACTAAACCATTAATTGTAATTGTACCATCAGCAGCTTGAGCATTCGCAATCCCTACAACCGAAAGAGCAGCGATCAAAGCAAGTTTTTTCATAGTGTTTTCTCAAAAGTCTGGATAAAAGTTTAATTCCTTACTTTTCCAGTGTTTGACATCTTGAAAAGTAATGTAACAATGCTAACACTTTTTAAACAAAATGCAAACTATGTCACATTATTTTTTTATAGTTTTAATTGTGTCACACTTTTAGGATTCAGTTAACAGCTAGTTAACACAGCTTATATAACTGTTTTATAGATAGTTTTTATTGTTTAGAAGAAAGGAATCGTAGAGATAAGAAAATTACATAAGGCTACTATGTAATTAGAAAAGAATTAAACAATTTACGTGAAGAATAAGCTTAAATTCTTACAATACAATTATATAGAATAAATTATGCAGATGTATATAGAAAAAAGATACAAATAGACATTTTTGCAGAAAAAGAGTGACCCAATACCCAATTCATAAAAAATTATGTTGAATTGTATGAATCACTCTTTTGCCAGCTTCTATAGTAATAAGATCAAATATGATGAAATGAGCTTAATGATAATTGATAAGTATAATCTTTCGATTAGAACCTAGACTTTCAATGCTAGTGTCCATCTTCTCTGTATGTTGAGCTAATTTATAGAGACTATCTTTATTTAAATATTCACTATCAAGTTTAATATTCAAATTATTGACTTCGTTACATTCTATCTCATTACTTTTTGTTGAGCATGTGTCTTCAACAATATTTCCTTTGATCATTATTGTGTTATTTGCATAACAAAATAGTGGGGAAGTAGAAAATACCGCCAAAACCAAAATTTTAAATATATTATTTTTCATTTTATAAGTACCTATTTATTAAATAGTTAATATAAGTGATACAATATTTTTTATTTAAAAACAATATATAAATCAATTTCAATTAAAAAACATAAAATAATATGTGACCCGTATCTCACTAATTATTTAATTTGTTTAAATAGGTTTTATTTCTACATCTATTTTATTAAAACGATAATTAAATCACACTTTACAAATATTAATGTATCTTAGTTATTGTAAAATTAAATTATTGATAATAAATGCTTTAATTAAAATTAAAAAAATTTAACCTAAAATACCAAGCTAAAAAATAATTTAATTAATTATAATATTTATTGAAATAATATATATTCACGAAAATTAAAAGTAATGTTTTAGCTCAGATTTTTTATTTATACGAATTAAAATATGAAAAATAAAATCACTTTTGAATAGGTTGTAAATAATTCTCGTATTTATTTAATTTTACTTAAAAACTTAAGGTAATAATAAGGCGAACTAAATTAGAAGATTTAATCTTTAAAGTATTTAAAAGGAATACAGAAAGTTGAGTATCAGAATGATTATTTTAAAATTTCTGTAATGATAAAGTTGTTTGAATTTAATTGAGTAGTATAAGGAGCATGGTTCATCTGAAATTTAATTTAAATTTTAATTCTTTAGCCAAAGACGATCATCTAAATTTAAGTGCAGCAAAGATTCTAAGAAAAGCTATACAGTGATCAATAAAATTATATTAGCTATGTAAAGCTAAATAGAGAAAGATGAATGTCATATTTATGCTCAGATAGTGATGTTTAGCCAAATAACTTTAAAGCTACGTAAAGAGAGCTTTAGATCTGAAAGATAGAAATAACTAGGGATTAGTTTAAACTATATAATTGTTCGTATAATGTATATTATGTTAAATAAAGGATTTGGAAACCTACCATATATAAGGCTTTGCTTACTCTGTGTTGTTGCTCTAGCTACATTTGACCTTTACTGTAATCCACCACAAATTGATTAGGTATAAGTTCACTCCTACACATGCAGCAAAACTTTATTTAATTTAATTCATAACAAATTTAAGAAATTCTCTATTACTTGTTTGGGTCAACCTTAACCCTATTAATCTAATTTAATCTGTTAGCAAAATCTGACAACATGAACTTTATACAATGTGTTTATTCATAAAACTTGTTCTTCAGTGCCCTTATTGCTTATTGATATATGGAAAAGGCTTATAAGTTAAATATTTAAACTATTTTCTTAAGAAACATATACATCCTTCTCATCAATTTTACCTTATCTTTACGCTAAATCTTTGATTTCAAGTGATCACACATGACTAAAAGAACAATAAATATTTATGGTGCCAGACAAAATAACCTTAAAAATATTTCATTGAAGATTCCTAAACATAAAATCGTTGTCTTTACTGGAGTCTCTGGTTCAGGTAAATCTTCTTTAGTTTTCGAGACTATTGGCGCAGAAGCTCAAAGACAAATTAATGAAACTCAAGATAGTTTTGTACGTAATCGCTTGCAACATTTTGGTGTTACTGACGTTGATAAAATTGAAAATTTAAATGTACCTGTGATTATTAATCAAAAACCTTTAACGGGCAATATTCGCTCAACTGTTGCAACAATTACAGATATTTATGCCAATCTTCGCTTGTTATTTTCACGTATGGGTGAGCCGTTTGTTGGATACTCCAATGTCTTTTCTTTTAATCACCCAAATGGCATGTGTCCACAATGCGAAGGTATTGGAATCGAGCAAACAATTGATATTTACAAAATATTAGATTTAGATAAATCCTTAAATGAAGAAGGTGCTATAGACTTCCCTACTTATCAACCTACAGCATGGCGTTGGACGCGATATGCAGATTCAGGTTACTTTGATTTAGATAAAAAATTAAAAGATTATAGTGAAAAAGAATGGGACTTATTTTTGTATGCTCCTCAGCACAAGCCTTTAAACCCGACAAGTAAATGGAGAAAAACCGCACTTTATGAAGGACTAATTCCCAGATTTGAGCGTAACTTTTTAAAAGGTGAAGCACAGGAAAGAAATCGTTATAGAAATAAACTTGAGCGAATTATTACAATCAAAGAATGCTCCTTATGTAAGGGACAACGGCTAAATCAAAAATCCTTATCTTGTAAAATTAATGGTAAAAATATTGCGGAATGTACGGCCCTATCCGTATCAAGTCTTTTAGAGTTTCTCGAATCGATAAAAAGTGAAAAATTTGAAACCGTTTTGCACGAAATAAAAAATAAACTCAATAACTTAAATCTCGTTGGACTCAGCTATTTAAACCTTAACCGCGTCAGCAATACATTGTCGGGAGGAGAATCACAACGAATTAAAATGGTTAAACATTTGGGTAATAGTCTGGTTGACCTACTCTATATTTTTGATGAACCAAGTATTGGCCTGCACCCCAAAGATTTAGATAATATTATTAAAATTATTCAAAAAATTAGAGATAAGGGAAATAGTGTTTTATTGGTTGAACATGATCCTGATCTTATTAGAACAGCTGATCATGTCGTTGATATGGGGCCTCTTTCTGGTATTAACGGCGGTGAAATTATTTACCAAGGAACTTTTGAAGAGTTAAAAAATTCATCAGGTTTAACAGGAGCGTTTTTTAGAAGGCCAAATACCTATAAGAAAGAACCACGTATGGGCAATGAATGGATTTCAATTAAAAATGCTCATTTATTCAATTTAAAAAATATTGATGTCGACATTCCTAAGAACTGTCTAACCGTTATTACAGGAGTCGCTGGTTCAGGAAAAAGCACATTAATAAGTAAAGTATTACCACAACAATATCCTGAAACAAAAGTTGTTGATCAATCTGCAATTACTGCAAGTATTCGCTCAAATTTATTGACCTATCTTGACCTTCTTGATCCGATTCGTCAGCTATTTGCAAAAACAAATAAAGTAAGTGCCAAGCTCTTTAGTTTTAATAGTGAAGGTGCTTGCCCTCAATGTAAGGGATCTGGTATCGAAAGGGTTGAACTTGCATTTTTAGATGATATTGAAATGACATGTGATGTTTGTCATGGTTCTGGATATGCACCTGAAGTTTTAAAATATCTTTATAAAGATAAAAATATTGCTGAAATTTTAAAAATGACGGTTGCAGAAGCAAGCAACTTTTTTGAAGATCGAATTTTACAGCAACAATTTAATTCTTTGATGAGTTTGGGGCTAGACTACATTGCAATCGGCCAACGCTTAAATACATTTTCGGGTGGTGAGCGTCAAAGGTTAAAACTCACAAAACAAATTAATGAAACAGATAATATTTTTGTATTGGATGAACCGAGTACAGGTCTACACCCTTCTGATACTGAAAAACTAATTAGTTTATTAAATAACTTAGTTGAGAAAGGCAACACAATCATTGTGATTGAACACAACTTAGACATCATAAGTCAAGCCGACTGGATTGTTGATATTGGTCCTTTGGCGGGTGACAAAGGTGGTGAATTGGTATTCTCAGGAACTGTTAGCGGTTTGCTTTCAGCAGAAAAATCTTTAACAGGTTATTATTTGAAAAAATATTTAGAGCTGTAAAAAAATATAGGCTAGTCTGACTTTTTATATAAATTTAAAACCCCAAAGACTATAAATGGCTGACATTTATTAGTTAGTAATATTCTCTCATTCAGATCAGTAAAAATGCATCAGAGGAAATTGAGTATTTCCCCTGATGCATTGAACTTAAGATGAGATTTTTTTCTTAGAGGAAAATAGCTTTTCTACTGCCCCCAGAATGAAGATAAAAAACACGGGAACAAAGAAAATAGCCAGAATGGTGGCTGAAATCATGCCACCAAAAACCCCTGTGCCTAAAGCATGTTGTGTTTCTGAACTTGCACCTGAGGCAATCACCAAAGGAATTACACCACACGTAAATGCAAGTGATGTCATCAGAATTGGCCGTAAGCGAAGTTTGGCTGCGGCAACAGTGGCTTCAATCAAACTCATGCCTTCTTCTTTCAGCATTTTCGCAAATTCAACAATCAAAATTGCATTCTTTGCCGATAGACCAATAATGGTAATTAGCCCGATTTTGAAGAACACATCATTCATTAACCCTCTAGACATAATGGCAATGATTGCTCCAAAAATACCGAGTGGCACAACTAACATCACAGAAAGTGGAATTGCCCAGCTTTCATAGAGTGCAGCCAAGACAAGGAAAACCACTAACATGGATAAACCAAGTAAAAAGGCCATTTGTGATTCAGACTGCTTTTCCTGTAAGGAAATACCTGTCCACTCGTAGCCAATACCTTTCGGTAATTTCGCAATCAGTTGTTCCATTTCACGCATTGCTTCACCCGATGACGTATCGAAGTTAGGAATACCAGCAATACTCAAAGATGGTCGTCCGTTGTAACGATTATATTGTTGCGGTGCCTTATTCCATTGTGGCGTTACAACTTCTGATAATGAGACTAATTGACCGCTTGAACCCATGACTTTCAGATTCAAGATATCTTTCAATTGCATACGTGATTTAGCCTCAACTTGTACAATGACTTGTTGCATACGTCCTTGATTAGGGAAGTCATTGATATACATTGAACCCATTGATGTAGAAATGATGTCTGAAACATCAGAAAACTTAACACCAAGTGCACTAAGCTTTTCACGGTCAATTTTTAAAGAAATATTGTCACCTTGTGGCAACCCTTCATTCCAAACCATATAGAACTTTTTATTCTTGGCTGCCATTGCCATAAGTTCATCTTGAGCAGCCAGTAAAGCAGGCATACCTAAGTTAGCTCGATCTTGTAAACGCAGACTAAAGCCAGAGAAAGTACCCAGTTCATCAATTGCAGGTGGAAGTACCGCCATTGTTTCACCTTCTGTGCTATTCGCCATGGAAGTATTAACGTCGCTTGTCATCTTAGATGCAGAGCTAGTCCGCTCTTTGAAGTCTTTAAGTGTTGTAAAAGCCACAGCTACGTTTTGGCCTGCGCCACTGAAACCCCATCCCAAAATGGTGGTATTACTTTTTACATCGGGATTATCTTTCAAATTATTTTCAAATTGATTGACTACATTCCGAGTACGCTCTGCGGTTGCATCTGAAGGTAGCTGGAACGAAGTCATGAACCAACCTTGATCTTCCTCTGGCATAAATGCTGTTGGCCAATATTTCATTCCGGCAAAGGTAATACCGGTAATTACTAAAAAGATCACCATCATTGGAACTGTATGTTTGATGATTTTAAGCAGCATCAATTCATACTTTTTAGTGACTTTATCGAAACTACGGTCAAACCATGCAAAGAAGCCCTTCTTCTGATGATGCCCATCGATTGGCTTTAAAATTGTGGCACAAAGTGCCGGTGTTAAAATGAGTGCCAATAGCGCTGAAAATAAAATAGATACCGACATGGTCAAGGTAAACTGTTTATAGATTACCCCTACAGAACCACTCGCAAATGCCATAGGTAAAAATACTGCCGCCAATACCAGCGTAATACCAATAATCGGGCTGGTAATCTCTTTCATTGCTTTAGAGGTTGCATCTTTAGGCGATAATCCTTCTGTCGCCATAATCCTTTCTACGTTTTCAACCACGACAATGGCATCGTCGACAATAATCCCGATGGCAAGCACCATACCGAACATGGTGAGTACGTTAATTGAAAAGCCGGCAAGCAACATCACGGTAAAAGTACCGAGTAAGGCAATAGGCGCCACAATTGCTGGAATAAGCGTATAGCGGACATTATGTAAAAATAGATACATCACAATGAAAACCAGAACCATGGCTTCAAGTAATGTATGAATTACCTTTTCAATTGAAATTTTAACAAACGGCGCGGTGTCGTAAGGAATACTAAACTCCATGCCTTCCGGTAAATTTAGCTTCAATTCTTCAATTTTTGCTCGAACACCTTCGGCAGTTTTCACGGCGTTAGCACCCGGGCTTAACTGAATTGCTGCCGCGGTAGCAGGCTTACCATTTTCCAAAATGGCAAAGTTATATGCCTGTGAGCCTATTTCTACATTGGCAACATCAGATAACTTAATTACGCTACCGTTAGTTTTACTTTTTAAGCTAATATTTTTAAATTGCTCGAGACTAGACAATTGCCCTTGAGCAGACAATGGAATAGTAATGAGCTGGCCTTTTTCAGCTGGTAAATCACCAAGTCGGCCGGGTGCAATTTCGACATTATTTTCACGAATGGCATTATTCACATCACTAATCGATAAACCGTAAGAAACAAGCTTATTCGGGTCGACCCAAATACGCATAGCTTTCTCGGCACCGAAAGATTGAACCTTCCCTACACCTTCGACACGTTTTAGCTCTTCTACAACATTTCGAACCAAATAATCACTCAAATCAACTTCGGAATATTGATTATTTGGAGAGTTAATCCCGACCAGCATTAAAAATCCGGACGATGAAGCCTCAACCTGTAAACCTTGCTGACGTACAACTTGCGGTAAGCGAGCTTCTACAGCCTTGATTTTATTTTGAACGTCAACCTGAGCCATTTCCACATCTGTGCCTGGTTTAAACGTAGCCGTAATCTCTGCTGTACCGGAGGTATCTGTTGTCGCACTATAGTAGAGTAGATTTTTTACACCCGATAATTCGCGCTCAATTAAGGTTACAACGCTATCGTTAATGGTTTTAGCTGTAGCACCAGGATAAGTCGCACTAATATTCACCTGTGGCGGGGCCACACTTGGAAAACGTGCAATTGGCAGTTTAGGAATACTCAGCAATCCAAATATAATAATAAAGATCGCGATAACCCAAGCAAAAACGGGGCGACGAATAAAAAATTGTGACATCATGGTTGTGCTCCCTCAGCTATAGAAGTTTTGGTTTCTACACTTGAAGCATGATTTGCGACGGTTGGTGCTTTCCATGCTGCCAATGCCAATTTTTGATTTGGCTTAATACGCTCAATACCTTCAACAACGACTTTGTCACCGACTTTCAAGCCTTTGTTAGCGATATAGAACTGCTCATATTGCTGTCCAATTTCGATAGGACGAATTTCCGCTGTACCTTGGGCATTGATGACATATACCTGAGGCTCGCCACTGATATTACGTTGGATCGCTTGCGCCGGAACCAATAGCGCTTGAGGAATAGAAGCACGGTCAATATTGACACGCACATACATGCCCGGAAGTAATTTTCGTTCAGTGTTATTAACTTCAATACGGAATGTGACATCGCCTGTTTCCGGGTCAACATTAATATCTTCAAACAACATTTTTGCTGTGACGTTATAAGGTTGCCCGTGGCTATTGGTAATACGAACGGTTTTATCACTATTTGCTGATAATTCACCGCTTTGTAGCGCAGCTTGTAGGCGCTCATACTCACTAACTGATTGCTTTACATCAACATAGACTTTATCAATCTGTTGAATAGTTGCCATCGTATTGGTATCGCCCTGACCGACCAATGCACCTTCAGTGACAAAAGATTGCCCAATACGCCCAGAAATAGGCGCTCGAACTGTTGCATATTGCAGATTCAAGTTTTGTCTGGCCAGCAATGCTTTCATTTGAGCGACATCGGCTAGAGCCTGACGATACTGAGCTTGAGCATTACTTACTTCTTGCTTACTAATTGCATTACTTGGTAATAGCTGCTCATAACGTTCTAGCTGAACTTTGAGTCTTGCTACCTCAGCTTCAGCTTTATTGAGAGAAGCTCTATTGCTATTTACATCTGCCTCAAAAGTCTCGGAATTAATTTTATATAAAGCTTGTCCTGCTCTAACTTCACTACCCTGTTTAAATAAAACCTTTTCAATGATACCTCCGACTTGCGGACGGATTTCCGCCGTACGGAATGCATGTACACGTGCAGGAAGATTTTCACTAAAATTTACCGATTGCGGTTGAATGCTTAATACACTGACTTTAGCCGGTGGTGGCTCAGCTTGAGCGACTTCTTTTGAATCACACCCCTGTAATATCAGCCCAATAGATAAAAATAAAGGAAGTAAAAGATGCTTTTGCATACTGTCCAAACCTAGTGAGTTTTTGATGTTCGTATTATTTTTGATGAGTGTGTAGGGATAATCACTAAAGTGTGGAGTAAGTGTGGAGAAATACGGATAATTTAGCGTATGATGAGTTGAAGCACTTTCTATAGCCAGATTATCTATGTTTGATCATTCTTTTTCTTTTGATTGCCAAGATAAAGTTATTCTTGTGGTAGAAGATGACTACGATATTGGCGACATTATTGAAAATTATTTAAAACGTGAAGGCATGAGTGTTATTCGGGCCATGAATGGAAAGCAAGCGATTGAATTGCACGCTAGCCAACCCATCGATTTAATCTTACTTGATATTAAATTACCCGAATTAAACGGTTGGGAAGTATTAAATAAAATACGCCAAAAAGCTCAGACTCCCGTGATCATGCTGACGGCGCTAGATCAAGATATTGATAAAGTTATGGCATTACGCATAGGTGCAGATGACTTTGTGGTGAAGCCTTTTAACCCAAATGAAGTCGTCGCTAGAGTTCAGGCAGTTTTAAGACGTACTCAGTTTGCAAATAAGGCAACTAATAAAAATAAACTCTATAAAAATATTGAAATTGATACCGACACTCATAGCGTTTATATACACTCTGAGAATAAGAAAATCTTGCTTAATCTGACGCTAACTGAATATAAAATTATTTCATTCATGATTGACCAACCTCATAAAGTTTTTACGCGCGGAGAACTTATGAATCACTGCATGAATGATAGCGATGCACTAGAGCGAACCGTAGATAGCCATGTAAGTAAGCTGAGAAAAAAACTAGAAGAACAAGGCATATTTCAAATGTTAATTAATGTGCGTGGCGTGGGATATAGGCTAGATAATCCCCCAGCTGTAAAAGATGACGCCTAAATAATATTAAAAAATAGCTAGGGAATATTTTATGAAAAGTAAGTTAGGAATTAGTAAGCAACTTTTTATTGCCTTAACTATTGTAAATTTAAGCGTTACGCTATTTTCTGTAGTACTGGGTTATGTCATTTATAACTATGCGATTGAAAAAGGCTGGATTAGTTTAAGCTCATTTCAACAAGAAGATTGGACCAGTTTTCATTTTGTAGACTGGATCTGGTTAGCCACTGTTATCTTTTGCGGCTGTATTATTTCATTAGTGATTGGCATGCGCCTTGCAAAGCGTTTTATTGTGCCAATTAACTTCTTAGCCGAAGCAGCAAAAAAAATTAGTCACGGCGACCTCTCTGCTAGAGCTTACGATAACCGAATTCACTCCGCCGAAATGTCGGAGCTTTTATATAATTTTAATGATATGGCTCAAAAGCTAGAGGTTTCAGTTAAAAACGCGCAAGTTTGGAATGCTGCCATCGCTCATGAATTAAGAGCTCCAATCACAATTTTACAAGGCCGCCTACAAGGCATAATCGACGGCGTTTTTAAACCTGATGAAGTTCTATTTAAAAGCCTTTTAAATCAAGTTGAAGGTTTATCTCACTTAGTCGAAGACTTACGGACTTTAAGCTTGGTAGAGAACCAGCAACTCCGGTTAAATTATGAATTGTTTGACTTGAAGGCGGTAGTTGAAAAAGTTCTTAAAGCATTTGAAGATCGTTTGGATCAAGCTAAGCTAGTACCAGAACTTGACCTAACGTCCACTCCTGTATATTGCGACCGCCGTCGTATTGAGCAAGTTTTAATTGCTTTAATTGATAACTCAATTCGTTATTCAAATGCAGGAAAACTTAAAATCTCTTCAGAAGTGGTTGCAGACAACTGGATATTAAAAATTGAGGATGAAGGCCCCGGCATTGCAACCGAGTTCCAAGACGATTTATTTAAGCCTTTCTTTAGATTAGAAGAATCAAGGAATAAAGAATTTGGCGGCACAGGTTTAGGTCTTGCTGTTGTACATGCAATTGTTGTGGCACTGAAAGGCACTATTCAATATAGCAATCAAGGCTCGAAAAGTGTTTTCACCATAAAAATTTCTATGAATAACTAAATAACCTCCTGACCCTAAGTTCTCTTTTGACTTTTTACCTTAAAATTTTTATTGAAATGCCATATCTAACCTTACCAAGATTTATAAAATAATTTTTATAATTTAAATAATGGATAACTAGATATGGATCGTTTTAAAGCTATTTTACTTATTACAAGTACATGTTTAACAACAACTCTTTATGCCAAACAACAAGTCGTCTGTGTATTTGACCCAATTGGTAAATCGGGAGACGCTTTCGCTTTAGCCAAAGATTATGCACTTGAAGCCAAAAATTGGGGAGCTGATCTATCTTTAAAAGCATATGTTGATGAACGTGTAGCTGCTGAAGATTTGAAAGTTGGAAAATGTGATGGCGCTATTATTAGCGGTTTACGTGGCCGTCAGTTTAATAAATATACAGGATCTTTAGATGCTGTTGGTGCATTAACAAATATGAAAACGGCAATTAATGCCTATAAGCTATTGTCCTCACCAATGGCCGCAAAAAACATGGTGGTAGGTCCTTATGAAATTGCAGGTTTAGGCACAATTGGTCCTGCCTATTTATTTGTAAATGATCGAAGTATAAATACTCTCGCCAAAGCTGCCGGTAAAAAAATTGGGGTATTTAAATACGATGAAGCGCAACCAAAGCTTGTTCAACATGTCGGTGGTCAGGCTGTATCGGTAGACGTTACCAATGCCGGTGCAAAATTTAATAACCATGAAATTGATATTGTGCCCGCTCCTATTGTTGCGTTTAAACCTTTTGAACTCTACAAAGGTTTAGGTGAGAAAGGAGCAATTGTTCGTTTTCCTTTGACTCAAATTTCAGCAAACTTCATTATACGTAAAGACCAATTTCCAGCAGGTTTTGGGCAAAAGTCTCGAACTTGGGTAGCCAGCCAACTCAATAGAACATTTGGCATCATTGCTAAATATGAAAGTGATATTCCTTCAAAATATTGGATGGATATTCCGAAAAATGAACAATTAAACTATATGAAAATGATGCGCGAGGCTCGTATACAGCTAACCAAAGCAGGTATCTACGACCCCAAAATGATGAACTTTTTGAAAAAAGTAAGATGTAAAGAGAACCCAAGTAATTTTGAATGTGCATTAAACGATGAATGAACACTCAAAACATCTGCATATCTTTTTTAAAGCATTTGTATAGAGCTAACAGGTAGAACCTATAGTATAAGTTCTACCTTAACTCATTCATTTCTTCTCTAGCTTGTTGTGGTGTTTTACCCGACCACTCTTTATAAGCCCGTGTAAATGGACTGTGCTCGGCATAACCTAACAGTAAGGCTATTTCTACAATTTGTAGCCTTAGATCTTTTAAATACGATTTTGCCAATTCGTAACGAACAATATTTAATTCTTTCCGAAAATTCGTACCTGCCTCGGTTAAACGGCGTTGCAAGGTTCTACGTGAATAATTTAATCGCTCTGCAAGCTGTTCAATAGTGGGTTCGCCTTGATGAAGTAAGTAAGCAATCTGTTTACGAACTTGATCTGTAATTTCATCAATATGTGGCAGACTTGCCAGTAATTTGTCGGCATGTTTTTCAAGTATGGCAACTAAGGCGGCGTCGGAGTTTTTAAGCGGTAGACTTAAGATTTCCTTATCAAAACGCATCAGTGCCACGGGTTGCTCAAAAAGCACAGGACAACCAAAATACTCCTCATAAGGCTGAACATTTTCAGGCCGTTCATGAATAAAATGTATTTCTTTAAGTCTTTCTTTTCCTCTAATGAGACTACGGCAAAATTGAACTATAACGGTACGGCCAGTTTCATCCGATAAAGGGCCGACTTGCTCACCTTTTGTATCCCATGAAAGTTCTACATATTCAGTATAAATGCGAACAGTGGCAGGATAAACGTCATAGACAAGCCGCTGATATCGTTCAAACCTTTCTAAAACCGCCCCCAGATTTTCACAGGCAAGAAAGACTGACCCTAAAACACCTAGATGCTGTGCTGTAATGGTTTGACCCACATGCAAACCAATAAAAGGGTCATTTAAATAATCTTTAGCAATAATGAGAAGACTTTCCCAATGGTCGATATCTACGCCTTCTAAATGATTTGAATCTGCTTTAGGCCATGGTTCACCCAGCACCTTTTCTGGGTCATGTCCTAGTTTTTCCAGATATTCAAATAATAACTGAACATAGATTTCAGAAATCCTTCTTCTATACAACGGCTTATTCAATCCATTCATTCCGTATAGTTCTAATTTGGCGCCAATTATCAATTAGTGTACTTAAAGCTTTCAAGCAAAAGCAAATGACTAAAAATACCTGTTCAATCCAAATTTTGGCGCAAAGTGTCAAGCAATATGGCAGCTTTCATCAAGCCCTATCTCATTATTTTTCAGAAGATAGCGTTATAGCCAATATTGAGAAAAATACGATGGGTAAAAGTCTAAATAATGTGCCCCAAGCGCCACTAGATGTTCAATTTGATTCAAATGGCATGAAATGCAGCGCCTATTTATATCGTCCAGCGACCGAGGCCACTACACCAATTATTGTGATGGCGCACGGTCTGGGTGGTACTCGTAGAATGCGTTTAACCGCTTTTGCAGAGCGCTTTGTGGCAGAGGGTTATGCTTGTTTAGTGTTTGATTATCGCTATTTTGGTGATAGCGAAGGACAACCTCGACAATTACTAGATATCAAAAGTCAGCTCAAAGACTGGAAAGCTGCCATTGCCTATGCACGTAGCCTAGACAAAATTGACCCAAACCGCGTAGTTATATGGGGGACTTCTTTCGGTGGAGGCCATGTGCTGGCAACAGCTGCTGACGATAACCGACTTGCTGCTGTTATATCACAATGCCCCTTTACTGATGGTTTCTCATCTAGCATGGCAATGAATCCAATAACGACTCTCAAGCTCACGGCACTCGCTTTAAAAGACAAGATTGGATCAATACTCGGCGCCAAGCCAGTCATGGTACCTCTTGCAGGTCCGTCAGGACATACAGCATTAATGAATGCACCTGATGCTTATTCAGGCTATCTCGCACTCATGCCTTCAGGTTCAAATATTCCAAACCATGTCGCTGCCCGTTTTGTACTCGACATCATACGCTATTACCCAGGCCGTAAGACATCACGTATTCAAGCGCCCGTGTTGTTTTGTGTCTGTGATACCGACTCGGTGGCCCCCTCAAAAACAACATTGCGTCATGCGAGCCATACACCCAATCATGAAATTAAGCACTACGCCGATGGTCATTTTGAAATTTACGTTGGAGAAGCTTTTGAGCGTGTTGTTCGTGATCAGATCGACTTTCTTAAACGCATCGTTCCAGTCAAGTAACAGTAAATTTAAAATATTTGGAGAAAGACCATGAAATATGACCTGAACAAAAAAGTTGTTTTAATTACAGGAGCCGCTGGAGGGATTGGTGCAGCAACAGCCCGTGAATTTTATGCATTAGGTGCAAACTTGGTACTCACCGATATGCAACAGGAAGCTGTAGATAAACTTGCATCTGAATTTGAGGCGTCTCGTGTTTTACCTTTAGCGCTAGACATTACTGATGCAGTAGCCACAAAAGATGTAGTCCAGAAAACAATAAAACACTTTGGACACCTTGATATAGCTTTCGCCAATGCAGGTATCTCATGGCGTGATGGTGCTTCGACAATTGCTAGCTGTGATGAAGCTGAGTTCGATAAGATTGTTGAAGTTGATTTACTTGGTGTCTGGCGCACAGTTCGTGCTGCCTTACCAGAGGTGACTCGCAACGAAGGACAAATCCTCATAACCTCTTCTGTTTATTGCTTCGTCAATGGAATGGCAAACGCTCCATATGCGGCTTCAAAGGCAGCAGTAGAAATGCTCGGACGCTGTCTCCGTACAGAGATTGCATATACTGGCGCAACAGCTAGTGTTGTCTATCCGGGCTGGACAGCAACACCAATCGCTAAGGTTGCCTTTGGGGGTAATGCAACTGTAACGAAGATGATTGAAGCAGCATTTCCAGCATGGTTACGCAAGCCTATTTCTCCGGAATATATGGCGCAAACAATTGTAAAAGGTGTACAGCGCCGACAGCCACGGATTTTTGCTCCAGTGCGCTGGGTTCCGTTCTCGATATTACGCGGAATGTTTAATGCAGCTAGTGATGCAATGGTTATACGCCACAAGAAATTGCAGGGATTACTTCAACAACTTGAAAGTGAATCTAAACCTGCCCAGAAATAATCCATTGCCTTAAAGCTCATTTATAAAAATGTCTGGAAATCTGATATGTCTAAATACAAATTAAAAGATAAAGTTGTCGTAATTACAGGTTCAACAGGTGGACTAGGACTTGCGATTGCTCAAGCATTACAAGCCAAAGGCGCAAAACTAGCACTCCTAGATTTAGACCTTAACAAAGTTGAAAGTCAGGCAAAACAGCTAGGTGGAAAAAGCATTGCCGCAGGTTGGGTAGCAGATGTACGTTCTTTGGAAAGCCTAGAAACTGCTATGGCAAATGCAGCTCAACACTTCGGTAAAATTGACGTGGTGATTGCAAATGCTGGCATAGGCTCAACGGAAGCACTAGAACATATGGCTCCTGAAACCTTTGAGCGAACCATCGATATTAACCTGACTGGAGTATTTCGTACTTTCCGCGCAGCTATACCCTATGTAAAACAAACTCAGGGATACTTACTGGCTGTATCTTCAATGGCAGCTTTCGTACACTCCCCATTAAACACTCACTATACTTCGAGTAAAGCAGGCGTTTGGGCTTTATGTGATAGCCTTCGTCTAGAATTAAAATATTTAAATATAGGTGTTGGTAGCCTTCACCCAACTTTCTTTAAAACACCATTAATGGACAATATTCAAAATGACCCAGCAGGTAAAGCTGTGTGGAAAGGTAACTCGGGTATTTGGAAATATATCTCTATTGATGAAGTTGTCTCGGGTGCAGTTGAAAGCATAGAACGGCGTAAAGATATGACCGTTATACCTAAAATCAATACTCCGATTGCTAAAGCACCCGCATTGTTTAGAAATGTGATTGAGTTTTTAGGTTTCAACCGTAAACAACTTAAACAGACCATGCTTTTGGCAGAAAAAAGTCACAATTCATTTTAAATCTTTTAAAACACGGATGTTGTCGAGATATTCGTGTTTATTTAATTAAGAAATTTATATATTGATTTTAAATTTCAACAGATAGAAAATCACTCACAATCATACATAACTATAAGAGTTCTTATGCTTCCTAAGCAGAACAAGAATATAGCCCTCTCCTACATTCTTCCTTTAATTTTAGTTATTGGCTTCTATGCCCTTTTGCGTCTATCTATTCTTCCTTATATTTATACCCAGCAAGCACAGCATCAACTTTTAACAGCCAATAATCAAATAACTGAGATTTATTGGAAAGAGCCAGACCTCTTAGCCGATAAAAAGTATCCAGCAATTATCTTTTTACATGGTATTCAAAAAGACAAACAAGGTGCTAAAGCCTTTGTACGCTCTGGCTTGTTAAATGAATATAGTAAAAAGAACTTTTTTAGTTTTGCTGTATCTATGAGTGGATATGGTGAGTCATCTGGAAAATCAGATTTTTGTGGTAAAGCCTCACAAACTAATCTTGTACAAGCCATTAATTTTGCTCGATCACAACCTCATGTTGATCCAAACAAAGTTGCAGTGGTTGGGATTAGTTGTGGGGCTTCCATAGCGAATGTTGTGGCAAATTCTGGAAAGATAAACGCTTTGATTTTGGTATCTGGATTTTATGATTTTAAAGGTATGTATGCCGAGTGGAGTTCTCACACTAGAACACTACCGTCAAATGTTATGAATGAGATAAATGAATCTATTACTACTGAAAAGAATATAGAAACTGCATCCGCAGCTAGATCATCATTACCAATTTCATCTCATTATCCTCCTACTCTTATATTAGTTAGCACCAAAGACCCAATTGTTGACCCAAAGCAAAGTATTCAGCTACATCAATTACTTGATAGTAAAGGTATTCCAAACACCGTAGAACTTATACAAGATGCCAAACATCCTGTGCCTGCTAATGTGTGGAAAATTAAAAGTGATTCATTTTTGGAAAAGACTTTGAATATGGAAATTAAGTAATAAATGAGATACATTTTTTAATTTACTCATCTAATGCATCTTAAACATTTAATTAATGAGAATTTGTATATATCATAATCCCTTCAATAATTTGGTCCGAATATTCTTCTGAATAAGCAGTCCTATAATTTGTTGATATTTCTGCAGGAATAATTTCACCAAACATATCGCTATCTTGTTTATATTCTAAATAGTGCGCATCACATGAAAAATAGAAATTAAAATCATCTTTCACTAAATCTAAGCGATCACCTATCCCTAAAAGACCTAATAGTTTTCCGTTATATCCTTCACCAAGAAAAATTCGTATTAATTTCTTTGAATTTCCATCAAATGTTAACGTAACACTACTTTCCCATGAACAATAAATTTCGTTAATCCACTCCTGCCACGGCAATAATTCATATCTATGAAGAACTAACCAAATATTTTTCTCTTGAGCAGATTCAAATTCCTCCATTCCCACATCTCGAAATAGCGCCGAATTTCGAAACTCATCAAAATCCATTCCTAAAGAAATTCCTGCTGCTTCTTTCGACGGAAGTATATCTTTACTCAAATCGGGCACTAAGTGATTCATTCTTTTCTCAATTTATAATGAACTTATATTCTATATCTACATTATTATCTATTAAAACAAGTTTGATTTAAGAAATAATATTTCTTTAAAATTTCTACTTGTATTTATACAGCTATCCTTAAACCAATAAATTCACTAAAATATAATTAACTCTAATACTTATCTAAAACAATGAACGAAAAAGCAATTAGCCAATATTTAAGTTTTATCCTTAGACACAAACCAGAAGAAATTGGTCTGACATTAGATCGCGAAGGTTGGGCAAATATTGAAGAGTTAATTTCAAAATCACAACCAGTCAAGAATGTAGCTTTAGATGAAGAGATCATTAAAAACATCGTGAGCAATAGCGATAAAAAACGCTTCCAAATTTCTGATGATGGAAAACTTATTCGTGCTGTACAGGGTCATTCAACTACAAGTGTAGATATCACTCTTAACAAACTTAAACCGCCAACTTATCTTTATCATGGTACGGCACAAAGGTTTATAGATTCCATAAAAGAGCAAGGTTTAATTTCGAAAGATCGTCAATATGTCCATCTAACTGAAAATAGAGATACAGCTCTAACCGTTGGTGCTCGCTATGGTAAGCCTGAAATTCTTGTTATTGATGCCTTAAAAATGCACGATAGTGGATTCGAATTTTTCCAAGCTGAAAATGGTGTTTGGTTGAGTAAACATGTACCAATAGAATTTATTGCTTTTCAATAGCAAGAAAACGCACTTATTTACTATTCAATCTTTTGCCAAGTGCATATGTGGTGCGAAAATAAAATGACGAGGTTCTTGGTATTGCATAATTAAAGAACGTAGTTCAGTAATAAATGCCTCTGCTTCTTCTTTGTTAAGATTAATACCAAATGAACAACCATCATCATAACCAATTAAGTGAATAGTACCTTGATGGAACTCTGGCAAAAAAGGTGGATACGCTCCACCACTCCAAGGTCTGTAGACAATCTCTATAATCTTCTGAGTATTAATATCCTTTGTTAACAAATTTTTCCCAAGGCAGTCTTTGGAAATGCGAAGATTATTTTTGGAAATAAAAAATGTTTCCTCGGCATTCTTAGACCATTGTTTATTTTTTCTATATTCATAGTGCTTGTAGAAAAGAAATAATAAAAATAATAGTAGTACAATAAATGTTTGAATCCCTTCATTTTTTGTATATGCTTCAAAAGCAATACATACAAAAAAAATGTCATATGTAATTACTATTACACGGTCCCAAATTATTAAATTTTCTAAATTCTCACCATTCATTTTTAAATGAATCGTAGTTCCCACATCTGAAGTATGTGTTTCAAATTGATTTGGCATCCAATACTCAATTTTCTATGTTTATTGTTTAATAAAATCACTGTACTTATTGAATCTTACTTATTAGTACAGCGCTTAAACTTTCGTTATTGCTATGTATTATAAAATCACCAAGCAGAATTTTATAGCAGTTTAAGTCGACATGTGTCTCTCAATTACCCTCCCAAATGTCACAACAACTGTAATAAAAAATACTCAAGTAATCTCTTCCGTTCATCTGGTTTGTTTGGATCTAGAAGCTGAACCATGCAATCAAACAAGTCTTTTATAATAAATCGCTGTGCCGTCATAGCTGCCGTTTGAACTTAAGGCAAAACTTGGAATTACACCCACACGAACAAATCCAATTTTGCTATATAAAAGCTCGGATACATCACCTTCACGTGTATCTAAAACAAGTAAGCGCAGACTTTTTTCTCGTGCAAAATTTTCGAGTTCATTCATTAGTAATGTTGCTATTCCTTGTTTTCTCGCTGTTGTCAGGACCATGAGTTTTTCAACTTCTGCTCTATGAACGCCGTTCTTTTTACTCACTAAGGATAACTGCACACTACCTATAATCGTTCCTTGTTGAATGGCAATCCATAGACGGTTATTACCATTTGCTAATTTACTGTTAACCTCACGCCAGTAATTTACGACTTCGTTCTTTTCTATCGGAGCCAGAAAACCTATTGAAGCTCCGTTATTTACAGAATCTTCTAACAGTAGCGATAAGCTTTCTTCATAATCACCAATTTCATTTATCTCTAAAATTTCAATATTTTTCATATTTCTGCTCAAAGTTATTCGGAAAATTTTAATATAAATAATAAATGGACTACATTTTTGTAGCCCATTTTCCGTTTTCATCTTAATGATAAAATTAGAAGTTCCTCTCTATGGAGAAACAAATATTTTCATTTCAACATTCTGATTAGATGTTTGGCTATACCATGTGTCTAAAAGTTGATAAGCTTGAACTGTTTCAGCACAAGCCATACTTGGACTACTTAACTGATCCTTAAAATGCTTATATGAAAAAGAATTACCCATGACCAACCATATTTCTTTAGACACCAAAGGATTTTTTCGACGATCATCAATCACTTCAATAACATCTTCTAAAGAATGATGCATATCAAATTTTTTATTAAACAACCGAATACGATTATTTAAACATATTCCTTTACTGTTACCATTTGGTCGAGGCCATGCCCCTTTAATATTTGTAATATTGGCATAACGTGAAGGACTATTATTTAATAAATAATGTAGATTTTTTAGAGCTTGACTTCCCACTTCATATATTGCACCTGCTGAGGATTCCGGTGATTTCGGACTTTTCCCACATTTAACATGTACGAATACAACCTTATCTTTTGAAGATAAAATAAAATCCGCTGGCTCAGTTCCCATATCTGTACATAACATTAGATCTATATTTGGTAAATATTCGAAAAATTGCCCTAAATTATTTAGGCTGACACTCGGATTTTGCACATTAGACATCTGATCAATTAAATAAAAAATTGAATTATTTCCAAAAGTTTCAATTGATAAATTATCTTCATCTTTTTCTGTTAAATTAACATTTAACAAACAATCTAATGGAATCACTCCATTCAAAATACTATGATTTAACTCACCTTTTTCCATAGGAAGTTTGTGCTTGTAAAATAATCCATTGATAAAATTTGTTCCATCTTTATATAATAATTTCACACTTTTCCTATTAAATAATTCATTAATATTTACTTCACAACCATCAATAAAAAAACTTACCTCTTCATAACAATGAGCTACAAGCTCTTTTTTATCATCAAAACTAAAAGTTATAAGGCTTTTTAAATTATAAGTTGGTAAGTAAACAGTATACTTATTAGTAGTTAAATAATAAAAATTAAAAAAAGAAATTCCTTTCGAATATTTTTTATAGATAAAGGTATTATCTATTTGCTGTTTAAAACCATTATAGGTAATTTCCAAGATACCCAAAATATCTGAGAAATCTAATATACAAGCTATAGGTTCTTCTTCAGGAGCTTCATCTATAGTCTGTGCGAAAGAATTTAGAAAACGGCTTTTAACTAGTCCGTTTTTATCAAAAGCTATATTTATCTGTTCTAGCCACTCAATAAAATCTTTATAAGTAAAATTATTTTTTTTCTGATCGCAGATTCGCCCAGACCCCACCCCTAAATAAAAAGAAGAATCAATTTTATCATTTTCATTAATATTTGATACTACAGCAGTTGTAACCGCATACATGGAGTTGGTTTGTGAATGATTAGTCGCCTCTAAATCAGGACCTTTTAGGGATATACTTTCTGGCCGACTTTCGCTAAATTGCAGTGCTCGTGTATTAGCCTGTTTTGTTCGGGTTTGTTCTGTTTTAGCTACAACACTAAATAATTTATCGAGATCAATAACTCTGCCAATTTTAAGATCATCTCTATTATTGAATTTTCTCCCTTTACTATCAAAAATTGAAATAATATCTCCTATTTCTCTTATTATCATAATTTCTAAAGATGGTTCAAAAAACAAACTATCTTTGAGAAATTTAGAATTATTAAAACAAACAGATGTAATTACTCCTGATTCAATATCATATTTAGTCAATGCGCCTTCTCGCTGGAACTCCCAATAAAGCTTATCTATACAGTCATTCAAACTAAAATCAGCTAATTTATTATAAAAACAGACTGAGGCGAGCGGAATTTCTAAAGAATTAATAGGGTTAAATTCTTTAAAATTAAATTTTTTCCGATAACAAGAGTCAAAATAGCTATGTTCAGGAAAAACATCTAGATAATTTTCTACTAGAAGAGCAGTATCGAGAGTGTTTAAAAAGCGTTCTGCTGATTCAGGATTGGAAATATACTCATCAAATTCTTGATAATTTCCCCATAAATTATTATTACTTTGAGTTGATATTTCGAATACTGTTGGCTGATAGTTTTGATATATTCTTACTACCCGCCCGATAGTTTGTACTAACTCTTTTCCACTACCTACAGGATAGGTTAAGATCAAAATTTTAGCCTCAGGTAGATCAATACCCTCATCTAATTTTCTTTGATGAATTAAAACTTCGTAATTCAATTCTGCTAAATTTGCAGGAACCTCACGATAAACATCTTCAATCTCTTTATCTTTAAATTGATCATGAATTGCGGCAGTTCTATATAATTCTTTAAATTTTGAAAAAAATATTTCTATATCATGAAATTCTTTACATTTAATGATGCAAACAGCATCGGGTTGTGATTCTTTAATTTTATTTATTTTTTCATAAATAATTGAAAAATCGGTATCTAATTCCATATTTTCTAAAGCTTTAGATAATGTAATTGTCTCAAATATAGGAGCTACAATTACCTTATCTTTTACAGCTTGTTTATAAGTATAAATATAGCTATGTTTTGCATCTATATCAAAACTAAAAAGATCATTCCTATAAGGTGTTGCTGTTATTATTACTTTTCTTGCATTTAATTCTCTAATTGCAGTCCCCCATTTAGGTGAGGGTTCAGCATGTCCTTCATCAATTAATATAAGGCTAAATGTATTTTCTAAAGCTGTTAATTCTTGTTCACTTAGACTTGTAATTTTTTGGAAGGTAGTACAATAAATACCATTATTATCAGTATTATTAATATGGTTAAAGATTTTTTTTATCAAAAATTGCTTATAATCTACATCTTCTTGTAAAATTTTTTGAAAGAATTTTCCTTTCAATTGTTTATATAGCTGATCACATACAGCTCTTCTATGAGTTACAACTAAAATTTTATCGAAAGTAGAAAAATGACCAACCGTACAAATTACACCACTTTTTCCAGCACCTGTAGGAAGGCTAATGAGACAAGATTTTTCGGACATTGACTCTAAATATCGTTGTATGGTTCCAATACTTTCTAATTGACAAGGTCTAAGATTATTAGTTATCAAATCGTTAATTTCTGTAATCATGGCATCTTAAAAATATGTTTTTTTTAAGTTTTATCATAAATTTTCGTTTACGCATAGTATACAAAACGAACGATTAACTAAAGTCTAATGTAATTTTATTAATTATTAAGAGTTTTTATTTTCTTCAACCTCTTGAAATATGAAATGCTAACCCCTAATAAATTAGCCAACAAATAAACACTTTATTAAAGGTTAAACTATGAAGAAATTAATTTTAATACTAACAATCTTTTCAACCACTGTATTTGCTAATGAACAACCAAGGACAAATCAAAATAATATTAAGCAAATAGAACAAGAACAAAAATCAAAGCAACAAAAGGCTTTTGAAGACGGAATCACTTTTGCAAAAGAAAACAAAGAAAAAATTATTCAAAAACAGGAATACAAAGATGGAGAAAAGTTCGCAAAAGAGATGTGCGAACAATATCCTATCCAATGTAATATCAAGAAATAAAGTCATTCTGAAGTTACTGCAACAAATGACACATTGATAATAAATTATCGAAGTGTCATTTGTTAATCCCCCTCAAAAACACCTCAACCATCCTTTCATCAACTTCATCTGAGCTTAAACGCTGCATAATGGCACCTTCAATTAAATATAAAAATAATTTGGCATCGGTAAAGGAAGCATCGGGTTTAAGTACTCTAAGCTGACTATAGATTTCATTGATGAGCCATGTTCTATATCTCACGGCGGTTGTATATGCGTTTGGGTAGGTATTTTTGATTTCAAAAATAGCTTTAAATAACAGGTAATACAGCCCGTCTACATCGGTATGTAAGACGTAGAGTTTCTTGAGTTTATCGATTGCGTTTGTGTCGTGGTCGTATTCGACCATAGCAACCACTTTTTCTTGAAGTCGTTCTTTTTGCACCATTAGGCAGATTTCAATTAACCGTTCTTTAGAGTGAAAGTAGTTATAAAAAGTTGCTTTGGTAATTTCGGATTCTTTTACAAGTCTGTCGACGCCGGCAATATGAAAACCGCGGCGGTGAAATAACTCAATTGATGTATTTACAACTTTTAATGCACGTGTTGGGAGAACTAAATTTGGCATATTTTTACCGTTATAAATTAAATTTTTGTTGTATATAAATGAGATATAAAAAACTGCTGCCTTTTTTGGGAGAAAAAAGGCATAGCAAAGCCCTAAAGACTGTGCCCAGCACATCTCAAGTTTTAGTTGTTCGAAGTTTTAAGTAATAACGAGCTAAAGCCTGAAATAGCCTTACGGCAATCAAGCTGCGTTAAATGTTTTAAGCTGTGTTGTTATAGCTTTTGGCAAGGGTTGCCAAGAAATGATGGATGCGCAAAGCTAACTCCTTATTTATGGAGTTCTGCCAGAGCATAAGATTTATGGTGGCAGAACGAAAGAGGGTTAGCAGACTAGTCACTCAACTAGCACACCCGAAGGTGTCCCTCTCCCGTCCTACCGCTACGGGAGGGAACTGGGAGTTTGCGCACAAAACTATTCCTCAGAAGGAATAAATTCTGATGCGGAGTGAACGGTCTGCTAAAACCGACTGGCAATGTAGGCCAGCCCGCAAATGGTAATCTTCAATATTTGAAGTGTCAATGTGAAATTGGCTAGAAAATATTTAAATAATTATTATTTTTCATTTAATTACATAATTAAGGATATTCTTAAGTAATATTTACAATCTGCTTTTATATCATTAAGTTAAATTTTAAAGTTGCAAAAATTTATATATTAGATTGGTTCAAAAATTATCATTTTAGTGTTCACAAGCGTATGCTTGTGAACGTTTAAGTAGTTACTTACTCGTTTGGCTTTATAATTTTGCTAACAATATGTTCATGCGTAGGTACAAGCCCTGCTTTTAAACCAAGTGGCTTAAACACTTTATCTAACACAGACTGAGTGAGTTTACCTTTATCCTGCTCAATGTCCGTTAAAGTCCGACGGCTTATACCCACCAAATTAGCATATTGTTCTTGAGACAAACCCAACACATTTTTGCGTAAATACGATAGCAATTGCCCCAAAGTAATCTCACTCAACAAATATTGTTTATATAAATCTATAAGAATCTGCTGACGGTCTTGGGTTTGTATTGTTAATTTTTTCATTCGTGTAAATGAGCAATTATTTTCTCAAAAATACTATAAAAATAAGTTTTTGTGAATATATTTGCTCAATTTGATTTATTTTAGATAAAAGTGAGCAAATTTTTGCGCATCTCATATTTATAGATAGCAATAATTTATTTATCCGTTTTCATATGTTGAACATTACATTGTGGAGATTCACCAAACAAACGAGAGTATTCACAACAAAATAGCTTATTCAGTATAAAATTATGACTTAAGCTACCCATCTCGCCCATTAGGCCGTGTCATATACTTAAAGTAATAAGAGCAAAAAATGACTCAAAATAAAGTTGAATTAGCAGAGAAATTGTCAAAAGAGTCTCATCAAGGCCAAAAGTATGGTTCTCATGATTACTTTGATTACCATATTAAAGGTGTGGTCAACTCATTAATTGAGCATCAATTTTCAGAAGTCTATATTATTACAGCCCTTCTCCACGATAGTGTTGAAGACACACCTCTTACCCTAGACAAAATCGAAAGTTTATTCGGAAAAGAAGTCCGTGATGCCGTTGATGCATTAACTAAACGGGAAACGGAAACACGCGAAGAATATTTAATTCGTTGTAGTTCGAATCCGATCGCTCGAGTCGTGAAACTTCATGATGCAGCGTTTAATGCGCACAACTCACATAAAGAAAGTAATCAATCACGAGTAGATTATTATCTTCAAACCATGTTGATTGTTTCAACGGCGCAAGATAGGTTGGAATGAAAGACAACGAAATAAATCCGTTGCCTTTTTATTTTTAAGATTGTGCAAATGCCCAAATGTCTTTTGATGCAATCGTGTCAGATACGAGTCTAAAACTCATAGGCTCTAAGTCTTCATCTACCACAACATAGCCTTTCGAGTTATTTTTTAGCGCATCACACTGATTATCGGTCAGTTGATAGTTTGCTGTATTGGCTAATGCACTTTCAGTAATAACACCCGTAAACACACAATTCGGGTCTTTCGAGACAATTTTGCCTTGTGCATTCACCTCGGCATTGACCGTTGTTCCATCAGGAAACGATAAATCGTAGGTGCCGACCAATTGATTAAGCAAAAGTTTTTGATCAGCAATTTTTTCATAATGTGCTAATTCAACGGTCATCGCCTGATTAGACTGGTTGCTTCGCCAAGCTTTGGTTTTTGTATCATAGCTCATCACAATCTTGGCACGGTTTTCGTCATCATCTAAAACCAATAATTTAGTCCCATCTGCACCAGAATAGTATTTACCCGCCATAGGTAATTCTTGATCGGTTTCGGTACTAATAATATAAGTTCCGACATCTAAGCTCGGTGCTAGTGCAGGTTTTTCAGTCGAGACTTGGTCATCATGATCATTGTCATTACAAGCCGCCAATCCAAGTCCAAGGAGTAAAACCAATAAACAACGTTTCATGGTCTTGTTCCTTACTTGTTAAATAAGCTTTTTAAACGGATTTTAAGCCATTCTTGACCTGCTGGTCGTTGGTCATAAGCAACTTGCATTGCAGTCACAGCAATTTTGCTTTGCATTACAGCGCTTTCATCCGACATTTGAGCGGCAGTTGGTGCTGATGGTGCCGCGTCTATTCCAAGGCCAAATTGATTGTTGCCTTTATTGTCTTTGGTCACTTGGAACTTCAGTTTATATAAGTCATAAGTCCCAATTTTTGAAAATGCAAACGGCGTGCTGGTTGTTAAATTTTTAGGGAAATTCACATTTAGCGTAATGCCTTTTGGCAACAACTGGCCCTTACCTGCCTTAGCTTGTAATTCTTTTAATAACGCTACGGTTTGTTTTGCCACAATTGCAGAGTTAGGGTTGTTTAAAGTTTTGTCATCTACCGTGTTCGTATCGGCGCTTAATGCAATAGACGGAATGCCACGTCCTGCCGAAAACTGTACATTGCCAATGGTGCCAGAGTGTACAACGACTTTTCCGACATTTTGACCTTCATTCGGGCCAGATAAAACTAAGTCTGGTGCTTTACCCCAGCGTTTTGGTGCAACCACATCTAGTCCATAAACTGTTGCCATGACTGGTGTGCCATGTGTGTAGTTCCAGTCGCCATTGGTATAACCCGCTTTGGTAAAAGTTCCAGCCGCAGGTGCACCAATTGGTGCTGCGCCATTGTGACAACCGTTTTCAGCCGCAATTTGCTTATCATTATCCGCGGTAATCGTTGTTGAGCTGTACATCACAATCGCGCCACCACGACCGCTTTGTGGTGAACACGGTACAGACACAACCACGTTATGACCATTTGCTTTTAATTCATCATAGAGTGCTTTGATATTGCTGGTTAGGCCGTCATCGTTAACCAATAAAATATTTAATGCAAAAGCTGGAGTCGTACACAAAGACAGAATAAGGCCGCCCAATAAACTTTTTTTCATCACTTAACTACCATGTTATTAAATTTCGGTTTGTATGGTAGTGGCGGTATATGTATGTTTAGTGACTAAGCATAAATATAACAAAAACCCACTTTCGTGGGCTTCATTAAAATTACTTCAAGTTTTAAGTTAAATACGTCCAACCTCTAAGTATGGAATCAGCTTTTTATCAAAACTTGGCCGAGGGTCACCTTCAAAGCTAATAAAACCATGCATACCCGTTAAACGTTCACCTTTATAAAACTGGTTTAACTGATAGCGCGGATCTTTATGTGAAAGTGTAAAACTCACCACACCAACGCCCTGCTGTTTTGACTTGTTATAGGCATCTTCGAGCATTTTATGATGCAAAGCCAAATCTTCAGGATGGCACATAAGCGTATGTAGCACATGGTACTGAATAGAGTCACCGAGTTTAGGCAAACGCATGCCTTTGGTAATTGGCGTCAATAAGTTATAGACGGGTCTAAGCACAGCTATGGCCGAGCTGTAATTTAGAATCTTGGTTTGTTTAATACTATGCTGATCCCATAAGCCAAACATGCCCACTAGTTGTTCACCCTTAAAGTAAAGTGAAAAGTCCGAGAGTTTCATCCCTGAAAAATACTGATGACCTTGGGCAAGTTCTTCAAAGTTATAGGCTGGAATAAAGTTATAGTGTTCTGCCATGTCGCTAATAAACTGGTTCATGGCTGGTACATGCTGAGCTTCAGCGACACATGTACGTATCTCTTGAAGATGACTTTGCTGAGAAGTCTGCTTTAGAAAAGCCGTGATTTTCCGTTTTGCGCCAGTGCTCGTCAGACTGAGTGTCTCTATAAGCCCTTCATCATAATAATCGGGCATTCCCGTTTTGCCTGTTTGGATGGCAGCACGTGCGGCATGGTTATCATCAAAAATAATCATTTGGCTAAAGTTCGGTTCATGCATGGTATCTTTCACATGCTTGCCTAAGACCTTCACCAGTGATTTACCCCGATAACTGTGATCTACCCGTAAGTCCCCAGCATAGCGTAAGTTTTGAATGTTCCGATTGATATAACACGGACGGTAACCATTGCTATAACAGGCAACTTTCTTTTGGCTTTCGGTATCTTCAATCACGACATGCAGTTTATGCCGATAGACGATGTCGGACGCCCTAAAATAACTCGGTTCGCGCTGAAAGCTGATTTGTATGCCTTTGGTGGTCATGGGTACGGCAATTAACTCTCGTAAAGCCTCGTCATCTGCCAAAGTCGCTTCACGGGTAATAAGCGTATTATCAGTAAGTGGTGGATTTGTTTTATTCATTATTCACCCGTTGTGCGGTCTGCATAGGAACCAAATTGTTTAAACGTCCCATTTGGTCGAGTAGCTGATAAACAAACACCACTTCGTCTTGGTCATTTACGGTTTTCTGGGTTTGCGCATCGAGTAACTTCTGCTCGGTATTAAGCAAATCAAAGGTAGTTTTGGTGCCCACATCGAACTCTTTACGGGTATAGACAAAAGCAATAGACGCTGCCTCTATGGCATTTGCCAATGCATCTTTATTTTGTCGAATGGTTTGAAGCTGCGCATATGTGGTACGGGTACGCTTGTTCAAGTCTAGCTCAAGACTTCGAATTTTTTGCGCAGCCAAATCGATATCGGCCTGCGCTTTTTTAACATTGGCCCGATTTAGTCCATCATCATAAAGCGGTACATTGAGCTGCACCCCAACCATATAGTTATTACTTTCAGAGCCAATATAACTCGCTTCATCTTGCTTTCCGGCACGGCTGGTCAGCATAACCGTTGGCCAGAGTTCTCGTTTAGTTAAAGCGTATTGTTTTTCGGCAGCCTGCTTTTCATATTTAGCCCGCATTAACGCCGGATGATTCTTGGTTTGAGCCAATATTTCATCTAGGTTAGCGGGAATAGTAGGTAATTGATTGATTGGAACAAGGTTGTCAGGCGTTATACCTGTCACTTGATAAAACTGCGCTTCGCTTACAGTCAAGTTAGATTGCGCCTGTGTAATATCGGCTTGACCTTGTGCAACTTGTGCCAACACCTGAGCCAAGTCTGCACGGGTAATCATACCTACATCAAAACGGCGCTTTGATTCATACAAAGACCGTTGCAGATTTGCCATAGTCTTTTGTCTAAGCTCTAAAATGGCTTTCTTTTTTAATACATCGGTATAAACCATCACGGTATTTAAAATGGTTTCCGATCTTTGATCTGATAAGCCTTGGTGTTGGGCAGAAAGCTGACTTTCGGCAATATCTATCCCTAAACGGTGCCGTCCAGAGGTATAAATCGGATAATCTGCCTGCAATTGCAAACTTCGGCCTTTACGGTTTCCTTCGGTTGGAAACAAGACGTGTGAAGGCGTATTTATTCTTTCATAGTCAAGTTGCCCGACTAAATTAACTTTGAGTCCATCACGTTGCTTGGCCTGTTCAAGCATAGCGGTGGACTGGTTCACACTTAAACGGCTCACTTCAAGCTGGCTTTCATGCCTTAAACTAGCTGACAAAGCCTCATCTAAAGTCATGGCATGTGTATTCGACACAACCAACACGCCTAGAAACAAGGCGTGTCGAAGTGTTAAAAACCGAGTATTAAATGGCTTCATCCCTTTCATAGTTGTTCCAAACTATTCAGGGTGACTTTTTTGAGTGGCTCAGGTTTGATATTGCCTTCGATAATGCCATCAAACATGACCAGTTTTTTATAGGCATTCCAGCCATTATTGGCTTGGCGAATTTGAGGCTGATCGAGCTGCCCCAAGTTTCGTGCAAGTTCATAGTGGAAGTTTTGACGTAAGATACTGTCGATATATTCATTACTAATGCTGTGATGAATTTCACCTTCAAAAAGCACGCAATAAAATGGTTTAACCTGTTGCTGCGTATCAATTGCGAGTAAAGAAATCGCTTTCGATTCCGTTTCGTTTAACTGAGACAACAATTGTTGAGCAGTTTCAGGTGCTAACTTCTCACCGACCAGATCGACCCCAAAACGGCGGCCTTGGAACTCAAAACACGGAATTTGCTCTATAAAGCCAGTCACTTTTAAGCAATCATCCAAACAGTAACGCAGTAAGCCATTACCCGAAGTAATCAGCGGGCTGACCACGTCACCTTGTTTAAGCTGCCATGAAGGAACGATTTGACCTTGTTTCTCACCCTCTAAATATTCAAACTCATAGAAGTGACTTTGGTATGCGAGCGGGTATTGATCATTATAGGGAATGGTGACTACACCTTCCGTCGCCCATAACCCTTTACCTTCAAACTGAACACTGGGTAATTTTTCTTTTAATTTTTCGGCCCAAGCTTTTGAACCAGCGGTGTCCCAACTCGACACTAAACTTAACTTTGGCCAGAGCTTTTTAAAGTCGATCTGTTCGCCATTTGAACTTGCAATTAAGGCTTGAGCACTTTCAGGGCTATGCGGTGCAGTGACTTCTTTTAGTGAAGCCTGACGGTTACTCCATGAACCACTTTGTAAAACCTCAATCACGTCTTTTTGCATAGACTCCAAACGTTCAAGTAATTGCAACGCAAACGTTGGACTCCACACCGAAATCATGGCTAAGTTACGGTTTGCCACCAAATAACAAATGGTGGCAAACAGTGCATCATCAGCATTGGCCGCAAATGCAACGTTACTTGGAACCGCTTGGGTAAACTTGGATAAAATTCGCTTACCTATACCAAGTAGCGCACTGTCATCATTTAAATTTTTATCTTTTAAAACTTCACGCTGACTTTCAGGCAACCACGACACCGACCAATAATGCGTACCCGAACTCAACTGTGGGCATTTGCGGTATAAACTTGCCATCCACGGCGCAATCGCATGGTCAAGTTCACCTAAAAACAGCTTGGTATATGGAATAAACTTGATTTGTTCACTCGAACCACTGGTCGGCTGGAAACGAACCAGTTTACTGCTCGAGAGTGAAAGCTTTTGTTCACGGTAGCGCTGAATGTCTTCTCGCCAAGCACTATAGCGAGTTGCAGGAAATGCTTTTACAAACTGCTCATAGTTTTGAACCTGTTTATCTTTGGCCAAAGTAGAGGTCTGTAAAATCGAATGCAAAATTTGACGTTGCGTAGTCTCTAAGGCATTAAACTGTTTTTGGAAATTACGGTCAGATGCATCACACCATTTTTTTAAAATAAGATGCGAGCCGAGAGTCAACCATTGATTAGATTTCATTGGATAGCCTCTCTACGTTTTGTTTTATGGCTTAACTGCGCTTCAAATTTTCCTTTGCTTGTCGGTTTAGTCATCAGTTTTACAGGGAAACGGGCAATATCTTTCCAGCCGAGCCGACCAATACATGGCAGTTCTGTACCGGCTCTCCAAGTTGGATTTTTCTGCTCAAAGAAATGAATATTTGGGTTCTTTTCTCTCATTTCGGCAGTAATCGGTGCGACTTCGCCTTTTAATGGTTGATAATCATCGCCAAAGTTGAGTAAGCCGGCTTCTTTGTCGTAGTATTCGCCAAAGAATTTTTCACAGTAATGTTCAACCACTTCCGAAAGATGTTGGTTTTCATCTTTGATATTTGGGTAATACACATAGTAGTTATTGGCAAGTAAGAGATAAGTCTTATAGCCTTTAGAAATGAGAAGCCAATAAAGTTCATTAAAAGGATATTTAATTCGAAGCTTGATCATGAGTTTGAGCATGGTACTTTGCAAGGTACGCGTGCCCCAAAACTTTTTCAAAATGACCGTATCACCGCTAAAGAGCACGGTGTAATCTTTACCGTTTAAGTAGAAATGCTGCACAACTACCGTCGAGAAACCAACAATCTCATCTGTTTCTGAGTCAAAAATTAAGATCGCACCGCTTTTATTTTTAAAATCATCTACGAAAATAGAAAATCTGGTATTTTCATAATACTGCTCGTAAATGGAATACATCACTTTCAATCGTTCAGTATCGATTTGCTCTTTTTCAAAATATTGCCCATAAGTTGCGTTTTTCAGGTTCAATTTTGAAATCAGTTTATATGTTGTATTAATCATAATACTTTAATCTCCCACATCCAGATCTGTGAGTTCCCCTATCTCATACAGCGATATTCGAAACTCATATCAATGTTCTTTTTCTATGAAGGGATATGTTTTGATATGCCCTATTGTTTTCATTCTTTGAAAGCTGCCTTTTATTTTTAAATCGCTACATATTCATTTTCTTCCCCCGATCCATAAATATGGTTAAAAAGGCGGTCACAAACATGATGATTGCGAGCATGCGTAATAAGTCATTGAAACTCGATGTCAGTGCTTGAAAATGAATGTCACGATAGATCACGCTGAGCGCGATTTGCTGGGCATTTGCACCGATTTCTTGATATTGCGCCGTAAGCTGGTCGAGTCTTTCTGTAAATATCCAGTTTTGTGGTGTCATCGACTGATTAATCTGGGTAACATGCATGGCGGTTAGCCAATCTAAGGACGAGTTAATAAGAGCCAGTCCAACCGCGCCGCCAATATTGCGCATCAGGTTATAAATCCCACTGGCATCGGCAACTTTACTGAGTGGCAATGTACTCATAGCCAAATGTGACACCACAATCAGGCAAATCATGAGGCCAATACCACGGTAAATTTGCGGCCAAAACATAAAGTCATAATCACTATGAATGCTCAAATGTGAATTGAGCCAGACACCAAAGCCCGCCAGAATCATTCCGACAAATACGGTTTTGCGGGTATCAAAATTGGGAATGAGCCACGCAAGAAATGGCGCAAAGCAGAACATGACAATACCTGTCACCATCATGACGTGACCAATTTGGCTACTGTTCATTTCACGGACTTGCCCAAGAAAGACAGGAATCATGTAACCCAAGCCATATAGCGCCATGCCAATCACAAATGTTGTGATGGCACTTAAGGTAAAGTTTTTATTTTTAAATACGGACAAATCGAGCAAAGGTTTAGGCTGAGTAAAACTTCGAGAGAAGAAAATCATGCCGCCTACAACACAGACCATAAAAGCAACCCGAACGCCTGTATCAGCAAGCCAGTCATGTCGTGCGCCTTCATCGAGGAAATATTCAAGCCCACCTAAAAACATCGCCATACCCACTAGACTGAGCCAGTCCATGCTTTTGATGAGTGAATAGTTGGCACGGTCGATATTTGGACCTGAGTAAATGACTGTGGCAATGATAATGCCCGGAATAATATTGATCAGGAACATCCAGTGCCATGAGAAATTATTGGTGAGCCAACCGCCAATGGTTGGGCCAATTGCTGGACCTAAAGTACTGATCATGCCAAACATGACCAAAGGTAATGAGCGTTTTGGTTCTGGAAACAGTAAATACAACGCCATCATGGAAGTCGGAATCATCCCGCCACCCATAAAGCCTTGAATGCCACGGAACACCAGTAAACTTTCTAAGTTCCATGACAAAGCACAAAGTAAAGAACTCACCGTAAAGCCGATTGCACACATGGTGTAATACACCCGTGTTGAAAGCACTCGCGAGACAATACTCGACATTGGAATTGCAATAATTTCGGCAATTAAATAAACCGTTTGTACCCAAGTGACTTCATAACGACTTGCACTCATACCAGCTTGTACTTCGTTTAAAGAACTCGCCACAATCTGAATATCAAGAATCGCCATGAAGTTGCCAAAAATCATGGCAGCAAAAATTGCCCATGCAGTTTTTGCGGGAAACCTCCACTCGGCTTCAACATGCTTATTCATTTATGATTACCCAAAATTTTTATTATTAAGTTCTTAGGTCAACGGTGGCGCTCACCGACATTCCAGGTTTTATCAAATCAATATGTGGGCTTGAATCTATAGCAATACGTACAGGAATACGCTGTACAACCTTGTTAAAGTTGCCTGTGGCATTGTCTGGTGGCATAAGTGAGAAAGTCGCACCTGAAGCTGGTGAAAAGCTTTCAATTTTTCCGGTAAAGTTGAGGCTCGGATAGGCATCAAGTTTTAATTTAACTTTCTGACCAATATGCATTTTTTCAATTTGAGTTTCTTTGAAGTTCGCCTGTACATACAAACTATTTTCAGGAATGATCGCCATTAAGCGGGTTTGCGGAGAAACACGTGAGCCTTTTTGAATTGCCAGACTACCGATTTTACCGCTTACAGGACTAACCACTTTTGATGAAGCCAAATCGACTTGATACAGGTTTAAGTTTGCATTGGCACTTTGAATATCTGCTAAAAGCTGCGCTCGACTCGCTTGTAAACTCCCCAACTGAGCTTCTGCTGCATTTACGGCGGCTTGCGCTTTGCTGAGCTGTGCCTGAGCCGTTAAATATTGAGACTGAATCCCTTCAAAATTTTGTCGGGTAATTACGCCATCTTTTAATAAATCTTGATAACGCTCGAACTCTTTTTTCAAACGCGCTAGGTCTGCTTGCGCTGCCACTACACCACTATTTGCTTCAATAATTGAAGACTTGGCAGACTTTTCATTTTGTTGTTGTACACCAAGCGCTGCTTCTTTTAAGCTGACCACAGAACGGGCTTGGTCATAACGAGCTTGGTAGTCACGATGGTCTAATACCGCTAAAGTTTCCCCTTTTTTTACAAACTGGTTATCGTTAATTAATAACTCCATCACTTCGCCTGAAATCTTTGGCATCACCCAAGTGACATCGGCTTGTACATAAGCATTATCAGTAGATTGATAGAATCGGTATACAAAAAAATAATATAAGATGCCAGCAACTAAAAATAACAGCAGGACACTAAAAACACCCCAAGTTATTTTCTTTCGGCTTTGGAAATTAGTATCAGTTTCTAGCTGAGCTACGTTATCCATAATCATTCCGCTTATTTGTAATATTCGATTTTTTATTTAAGCCAATAAAATTATTGGTTTCTTTTTTACGTAACTTTTCACTTGGTTTTATTCAATGAATCGTGACAGCGTAAAATTTGGTGCAAATTATGGTTCTTAAGTGAATTAAATATCATTGACCTCTTTGACATATATTTTTTCTATTTATGTCAATTAATCATATTATATAAACTATGTTTAAAAATTATGTAATTCGAATTTGTCTAAATTTTCTATATAAATTTATTTTAAAGAATCGAATATAAATAATTGTTTTACAAATAAATTACCACTTGGTAGACATGGTTTTTTAAATTTACTAAATAACCTTTTATTGCAGTATTATTAAATATAAGTTTAATTATGTAATATTTAAGTATTATTAATTAAAATAATATGTAATTTCAAAATTGGTTAACAATCTAAATTGTTATAGTTATACGAATAAGATATATAAGTTATAAATATTATATTTCTTTAAATTAACAACAGTAAAGCTGACAGAATGTATAAATCTTATAAGTAATGATTGTTTAATAAATAAGCTATTACAATAAGTAAAATAGCTTATTATTTTTAGATAAAACAATCTTACAAATAAGTTTAAACCTACTATTAAAAGGTGAACAAACCTTTAAAAATAGTGATTTAAGTGGTGTTGTTTATTGATTTAAATCCTTAAAAATTTCTTCAAAGCTATTCCAATCGCAGGCAATACACTATCTTGATGAGCTAAGCCATCTATTTCAAATCCAATTGGCAGTTTTGATTTCGCACCCTTTCCAATAGGTAAACTCAGGCCCGGTATTCCAATATTACTGCCGGGGTCTGTATTTCGCATGAGTGTCTGGAAAGTTTCAATTGAATAGACTTGTTCGTTTGCTAGTGGTGCAACAATCGGTGACGTCGGAAATAATAAAGCATGCAAGTTATGCGTCTTAAATGTGTTTTGGTAGAGTTCAAGCAATTGTGGCCGAGCTTCACTAATCGCTTTTTCATACAAAGGTAAAACTGGAACAAGTTGACCAGTTTGATCTAGAGTTAACTCAGGAAGAATATTCAGTTTAAAAATTGCCTGTACATCTGGGCTTGAGATCTGATCAACTACAGTCTCTATGGTCAAATTTACATGATGATCTTTCAAATATTGAATCAGGTCATATTTGCCTTCATAGATGGCCACAGGAAATGAAATAACATGATTAAGTTCTTCTAAATTCGGCATCTCGACAGGAATAATTTCGACTCCCGCATCTTTTAACAGTCCAAGTGCAATATGTGCCTGCTCATGAACCTCTTCGTTTAAATGATTCCAAAAATATGGATTGATACCGAGTCTAATTTGATGAGGCTGTAATGGTTCTTTCTTTGGCTCTTGAGTAATAAGCTGATCAATTAAGATAATGTCAGATACTGTGTGTGCAATAGGGCCAGCAGTATCGCGAGTATGTGAAATTGGGGTAATACCTTCTTGTGAATATCGTCCTACCGTTGGACGAAAACCCACACAACCATTTAAGGCACTTGGCAGTCGAATAGAAGCACCAGTATCTGTACCAATCGCAATTGGAATCATGCCCGCTGCAACAGCCGCAGCACTACCTGAAGAAGACCCGCCAGCAATGTGCAATGGGTTTACAGCATTTCGTGTACCCACAACACCTTCAATATGCATGGCAGTATTATAGCCTGTGACCCCAAAGGCTAATTCATGCATATTGGTTTTACCAACAATGATCGCGCCGTGGTCAATAAGCTTTTGAATAATCGGTGCGGAACTTTGAGGCTTAAAATCAGCTAAAGCTGGTGTGCCTGCACTATTTGTGAAACCTACAACATGAATTTTATCTTTAACCGCAATTAAAATGCCCATTAAAGCTGGACATGGTTTTCCACTAAGTAGATATTCATCCCAATATTGAGCTTGTTGAATGGCTGAAGCTTTACACGCGGATGAAGCCCATGTACAGGCTAGGAACTCTTCATTGTCGTGAAGTAGCTCAGCAATATGATCATGATCAGGGTTATATAGTGGTCCACCAATAGTTAAAAAGTTTGTGCTCCCCCAGTTCATTAGGTCTGGTGCTGATATTAATCGGATTGCTTCCTCTTGCTCAGCTCGGACAATAAAGTCCTAGGTGGAAATAGTCTAAATTGTTTCATTGTGAATATTTGCCTCTTTAAACTCTTAAGCCATTGATGTGCAAAGTAAGCCTAGATTTCTAATAGACGTAATTCATAAATAATGTATGTACTAGTTGCCCCAACTTCTTCAATAATCACTTAAAAATTTTAATTTGCTTAGAAAAGGTATAATGTAAATTTAATAACCATAAATATATCTATTAAAATAAAAAAATTAGTTATTAATTAAATTCATTTAAACAATAAAAAACCACTAATTGGTGGTTTTTTATAATCTTTTAGATAAATACCCAAACCTCACAAAAAAATATATTTTTGAAATTAAATAGATAAATTATAATTAAGGTTTTATCCTAGAAAATATATCAGCAGCTTGTATTTTAGCTGTTTTATAACCTTCTGAATCACTTTTTTTAATAAATCCAACTAATAATGCATGACTATTATCTTTAATATTTTTGAATAAGATTCTAATAGCCCCACCATTATGTGCATCAAATCTAATTTCTCTAAAACCATCTTCTAAAGATTTAAATAAAGGCTCTCCACCCTGAAAATTCCTTTCGCAAGCTAACTTAAGCTTTTCTAACACCCTATGTTTATTCTCTCTACTAAGATCATTGTTATACCAATTTTTTAAGATTTCAGAAAGTATATTCGGTTGAACCAGCTCATCAATATCTTGCACATTCATTAAATTAAAATGTTCAATACCATGATCTAATGTAGAAATATTTTTTAAAGAAAGTGTGTCCTCTACTGGAACACCAGTTTGTTCATCTAACCTACGAATGATTACTTCACTGTTGCTCCAACACTTATCTGTATTAATACTTAATAGAATACCTGATATAACCCATGCTAAACCAAATACATCAGGTTGTTCGTGGTAGGGTTCATTGTCAACAAAAAACTTATATTCTACAATTTTATCCAATTGCTCTTCGTTTAGATAATCTAATGCCGGACTTTTATCTTCTATTTCATATAAAAAAGTTTGTAAATCATTATCACCACATTTTTCAATAAATTGTTCATAAGTTAAGTCTTCAGATATTTTAAAATCAAAAAGTCCCCCATTATTAGAATCTAAGAAAAAGAAGAATCTATCTTTATCTCTATATAATTGAAGTACACCTTGAATAGCATCCTCAAAAAGAATCATACCTTGGTCTAAACAACTAGCCGGAAAACTATTAGAATTTATACATATTGTATGATCCATGTTAGCGACTCCTTTTCGCTAATTTAGATCTATTTTTTAATGTTTGATCGAAGAATCCATCGGGCCAGAAGTTTATCTTACCTTCTTCATCCATCGTAGGAGTTTCAAGTTTCGTTAGTCCTTCATTTGTTTTTGATAGATAATGAAATTTAACTTTATTATTATTTAGAATCTGGTCCTTGACAGCAATACGAATACCATCCATCACATGTTCACTATGAGTTTCAACTATAACTTGTACACCGCAAGAAGCTGCATAGGCTAATAATATCCCCATTGCCGTTTGACCTTGTGGGTGAAGATGGCCTCAGGATTTTCAAGAACTAATAACACTCCGTTTTCTTTTTTATGCTTTTCCCATTGTACAAGCCAATCATCCAAAAGATAACTAGGTGCTAATGCAGTTGCTCCCAATGTAGCTGCAATAATTGGTAGAGTATAACTAAGACCAAATCCCACATTGGCTGGCCGAAAATTATCTATCTCAGCATGGGAAATGTCAGCCTTTCTATTGGTAGAAAAAGAAAACTGAACTCCTGGTGAAATTTCATTAAGCCAGCCCTGCAGAACAAACTCAAATGTTTTACCCTGTGCTAGAGAATGAATCATTTGCTCAGGTAATAAATATCCACTCTCCTCCAGTTTTTTAATAAAATCAAAAACATACTCACCTCTATCTCCAACCTTAGGTTTGGCATCAAGAGCAACATTTAATGGTAGGAATGGTTGAGGCCCCAAACGATCAGCACCTACATAAAAAAACTCAGGACATTTTATTGGTGATTCTAGTATTTCATGATCACCTAGACATAATGAGCTAATAATATTTTCTTCAAAAGATAATTTTATATCAATAGAATCATTGGCATTAACAAAGTCTGAACGAAGATCCGATATATTTCCATGTCCGCCAAGTAAAGGAGAGCTTCCATTATAGGCTGCAGAATACATTCTCAATGACTGAATAATCGAACTTTTACCACTATTATTTAATCCTGCAAGTAAAGTTAAATTAGAAAAATCGATTTTCTGATTAACTATTGACTTATATCCTTTGATTTCTAATTGCTTAATCAACTTTCTTCCCCATTAATAATTTTTTCAACCAAAACTTTTATACGGCTAAAGCCATCCATTACCCCTTTAGATGACGAGGAATGTCTACTAATTGCATTATTAAACTCCAAATCTTTAAATAGTAATGCATATTCTTTAAGCAACAATTCTTTATTTATTTCTAATTTTACAAAACTTTCATTTGAAAGTTCTGAAAGTATATTTCCCCAAATTTCGAATAGAGATTTATTTATAGGGCTTTTTCTAGTATCGCCTGGTAAAGATTTTCGGAAAGCATGACCATCGAAAATAATTGCACTACGAAGCATTGCAAGTTCGAATTTAGACTTTATTTCATCAATTGTTTGCAATTTTAGAATAGGCATCTCGGTGTTTTGAAAGATTTTAATTAACTGTATATCCTTTGGGTTTGGAAATAAGTTAATTATTCTCATCGTGTCACTAAGCCAGTTATCCATTCCTGATTTATAAAAACTTCGATCAATTAGCATAAAAGATAATAATCTTAATATTAATTCACTAGCACCCATCCGACTATCATCTATTTTACTACCAACTGTTTTTAAGAATTCTTTAGAATTAGTTAACTCTTGGAGTAATTGAGATGATTTCCCTTCATATAATGCATGTCGAATTTCTTGCGAAGTTAAGGGCATTCCTCCTGTATTAATTCTTTTAAAGATATTTCTCTTTACAGCTTCAGGAGTCCCAGGATTAATCACGGTGAAACGCATTTCGGTTTCATAAATATCATTAACCAATTTTTGTTCATTAATATCATTTTCAATAGCTGCAAAAGTTTTTCCATCATATTTTGAGCCTAAAAATTCTAGGTTTTTGAGCTGAAGTCTAACTCCATCTTTGTTACCAATAATAAAATCTCGTATGGTTGATAAACGTTGTAAACCATCTACAACTTCCCAATTCCCTTCTTCATCTGCTGCCACATAGAACATTGGAAGAGGAATTTTTAACATTAATGATTCAATTAACCTGCACTTTCTGGTGCTATTCCAAACTTCTTTTCTTTGAAAAGAAGGGGCTAGTTGAATCGAACCTTGTCTTAAACGGCGTATAATTACATCCATTGCAACATTACGTTGTTGGATTGAAATCTCTTGAGGATCAAATGGTTGAATAGTATCTTCTTCTAATTCCGCTTCGATACCAATTTTCTCACCAGATTCAGATAATTCTTCTTTTAGATCTAACGGAAAACTTTCTTCCATACCTTGAATCCTAACTCTTTAAATAATAAATATTAATTACTCTACAGTATAACCAGTATAAGAAATTTTTCCAATTAAAAACAAAATTATAAGTAATTTTTCTTAACTAATACTCAAACTAATAGTGGCTTGATTTAAATTTGATAATTTGCTAAAAATAAATCTTATTTTTTTCGTATTAAATATTCCTCTTAAATAAAAATATTCTAAAAAAAACTATTTTATAATGAGCTTTCAAGTATCTTGAGCGATCTGCATTTAAACTCCGACTACTATAACTCAGACGTAGCATTTACCCTGTACAGGGTCAAGTGCTAGTAAACTGACAGCTAGTGATGAAAAGGATAAATACTAATGGTAGATATCGTCGATAGCGCAACTCGTAGCCGTATGATGTCAAATATTAAAGGACGGAATACAAAACCAGAATTGCTCATCCGTAGCCTTCTTCATGCACAGGGTTTCCGCTTCCGTATCCACCGCAAGGACCTGCCAGGTAAACCTGATATTGTATTGCCAAAATATAAGGCTATCATTTTTATACATGGCTGTTTCTGGCATGGGCATCAGAACTGCCGGTTGTTCAAGTTACCGGGTAGCCGTACTGAATTCTGGGAAGCAAAAATTTCCAAGAATCAGGACAATGACCTGAAAACCAAGGAACTTCTTTTAAATAGCGGCTGGAGAATATGCACTATCTGGGAGTGTGCGGTACGTCGTTCTAAAAAAGACCCCGTAGCACTTATGAATATTCTGACAAAATGGTTATCTTGTTCTGAACAATTGCTTGAGATTGATGAACCAATGATTAACAAAAAAAGGGAGATAACCCTCCCTTCTTCCTGTGAAATCGGACTTTCTTCTACAGATAGCAACTAACTAGAATAATTTCAGCTGCTTCTCTGCGACAATCTTTTCAGCCTTATCAAGACAACTAACCATTTGTCCTGCTACAGCTTCAATAACCTTGACGCATACAGAGTTGCCGAACTGTTTATAGATCTGGCCATGGGAAACAGCATCAACTATATAGTTCTCAGGAAATCCCTGTAAACGTGCACACTCGCGTGGAGTCAGTTTACGCGGATTCTTGCCATGCTCAGCCTGCGAAATAAGGATCTCCGAGCCGTCCTTGTAATACCGGGCACTTAAGGTATTGGTATATGGACTATCACCGGTATAAAGCGTATATCCAAATCCGTTACCCTTTATCCCATGTTCTTCCTTACGGCGCTGGTGTCCTTGCCAGAGGCGATCCGAAATCGTGTAGACATCTTCACTCTTTTTGAGTTTTGACACATCTTCAAGAATATCACCAAGTCGGGTCTGCTTTTTAGGAGGAACAGGCCAGCTGAAGAGCTGATCAAAGTTACACTCTTCACCAAAGTAATTCTTGTCAAAACCCACAAGGAAAATACGCTCACGGTTCTGTGGTACACCAAAATCTGCTGCACGAAGAACCTTCACATCAACCCAGTAATTCAGTTTTTCCGAAAGCGCCTTTTTGCTTTCATCAGAAAGCTCAACTTCAAGATCAAGTTCTTGGTCAAACTCGCCACGCAAAATCTCGAGAATTGTTTTGAGTGTACGTCCCTTGTCATGACCCTGTAGCTGCTTCACGTTTTCAAGCAGGAATGCTTTCGGGCGCTTCTCTACAAGAATACGCTGGATCTCAAAGAACATGGTACCGCGAGTATCCTGAAAGCCCTGACGCTTACCTGCCTGTGAAAACGCCTGACACGGGAAACCACCCAAAAGAATATCATGATCAGGAATATCAGCTGCCCTGATCTGTGTGATGTCACCTGAAGGTAGTTCACCAAAATTCGCAGCATAGGTCTTCTGCGCAAACTTGTCCCACTCGGAACTGAATACGCACTTCCCTTTTAATTGCTGGAAAGGTAAACGGATTCCGCCAATACCGGCGAAAAGGTCAATAAACGTGAATTTATGCTTCTGGTCAGGACGTTCCCTGTATGGAGCTTTATCTGGCAAGGCAATGATCTGTTCCCATTTTGCTTTTGTAGGAACATGCTCGCCACTTTCCCAGCCCCTGACTGTTCTTTCACCATTCTCTTTCATATCAAGCAGCAAAGCGAACTCTTTGAGGGATAACCCCATGTTATTTCTTTTTTGTCTGATATAAGATGAATCAAGATCAACGTACTTCACAATAACTTATCCGCTTTTTGACCCGGTTAAATATATCATATGTCAAAAGGATGTTCCATATATAGGGGCTTATATGTCTAATTTTATTTTAGAGGATTTAGACCAGTTAACTAAGCAATGTAGAATTGATTATAAAAATTTACCAACTAAAATTGATATTCCTATCACACCCGAACTGAAAAACCTATTAATTAAAAAATTAGGTAACGGTGTGGAGATTTCAGAATATTCTATTGAATACACAAATGATAAAAATCAGTATGGAATATTTCCTTCTAAATGGTTTTGGGTAGCTTCCGTTTTTTACAAACTGGCGCAGGCTTATGAGCCATATAGTGAGATTCTTGCACACCTAAAAAAAATACCAGAATTTAATAATGAAGATTTTCTGAAACAATATCCTTTTGAACATGAACCCTCATCTAAAACTCAAGAGCAATTAGATTTTGAAAAAGAAGCTCTTTCATTTATAACCTCTAAAGATCCATTAACTGCCATTCAAAATTTTGATTTATTTAAAAAATTTATTTATGAACGGTCTTGGTGGAATCAAGGTGAAGTATCTACGAAAAAAGATAAATCATCTGGAAAGAATTTTTGGCGGACAAACAAGGATTTGTTTAAAAGTACGCTATTAACAGCGACTCAGTTTATTGTCTCAACTTCAGACAAGCTAACTACAATTATTTATGCCGTTGCAGAAGAGCCATTAATTCTTAATAAGCTACAAAATATTATTAATAATATAAATGCCGTAAATTCAGTTAAAGCTAGTTCGGGAAAACCAGTAGAAAATATCATTTTCTACGGTGCTCCTGGCACAGGGAAAAGCTTTGCAATTGAAGAAAAAGTCAAAGGGCATATTTCAATACGTACCGTTTTTCATCCTGAAACTCAGTATAGTGATTTTGTAGGATGTCTAAGACCTTCTATGGATGACAATGGTATTGAGTACAGCTTCAAAAAAGGTCCTTTTATTGAAGCACTTCTTAAGGCACTTAAAGACCCTGAACATCACTATTATCTAATTATTGAGGAAATCAACCGCGCACCTGCAGCAGCCGTTTTCGGAGAGCTGTTTCAGTTACTTGATAGAGATAGTAATGGGGAAAGTGAATACCGGATCGATATTAATGACAAGGATCTTCTGAATTTATTAAATAAAGAACATCCGGGAGGTTTCCCTGATAATAAACTTTATATCCCAAATAACCTTAGCCTCTACGCGACCATGAACAGTAGTGATCAGGCTGTTATGCCCCTTGATACAGCATTTAAACGACGCTGGAAGTTTGAATACATGCCACTTGATTTCTCAACCTCACCATCAGGTTACTTTAAAATCAATACAGAAAGTGGAGAAAAGACTGTTAGCTGGTCACAATTTGCCCAAGTAGTAAACTTAATATTATCTACCCTATCAATTCCGGAAGATCGACATCTAGGTCCATGGTTTGTAAATGAAAATGAAATTTTTGATCAAAAAAATGCCAAGAAAACCCTGACTGGCAAAGTCCTTATGTATATCTGGGATGATGTACTTCGACATAGTGAGCGATCAGCTCTCTTCAATACAGATATTAAAACCTTTGGGTCTCTCGTTAAAAAAATTGAGAATAATGAAATTATTTTTTCTGAAAACTTTTTAAAGGTTTTAGAAAAAGAAATCGAAAAAACTAATGCTGAAACTCAAAATGAGAACTTAAAGCCGGAAATTACTGAGGAAGAGGATACTGGTGAAAACTAGTTTAAAAAAGAATCATTTTCTTCTGGATAGAAGTTTAATAAATGAATTACCCTCTTCAATAGCAAACTATATTCAGGGTCAGGGCTTACTAAGCTCATTCAATGGATTTGGGATCTCATTTTGTGGCTTGGTTTGCTATCAGGGAGAGAATTATTTCTTTTTCCCACGGCAGTCAGATATAGAAAAAATCAAAACTGATCCGGAACAGTACACAGCTCTTCTAATGCAGGCACTTTTTAAATTTGCCCAAGATTCAAAAACACAGGTCACCAGCCCTGAAGATGGAGCTGACGAAACCGGTTTTGAAAAACTGGAGATGTTCAAATATCTAATTAATGATTTCCAGCAACACGGCATTTTCAAGAATGAAGAAGTTCTTCTACGGAAGAATTCCGGAAAAACAGACTGGAAAAAAACCATTAACCGGTTGGTTTCTTTCCCTGACAGCTCTGGCCGTCCTGTTTATCTGGATGTGTACGGGAAACAGAGAACTTCTACCAATTCAGAAATTACACGTATTCATGCCGGAATCCTTAAACAGGTATATAAAAACTACGGGTTTATTTTTACAGGCAAGAACAAGGTCCCATATTCATTAAAACAGTATGGTGAAACGTCCCTGTCTACTGATGCCCAGATCTCTGTATTAAAGAATGAAATAAGAAATCACTTTGCCGATCGCCAGACCCTTCTTCTAAAAACACTTATCGAGTATCTTGAAGCCTATAAAGGTAACGAGCAGAAGAACCAGATTATTGGCGTTACGCGCTTTCATGTCGCTTGGGAACACATGCTTTCCAGATGTCTTGATAATGTCATTGATATTAATAGCCGGTTACCTAAACCAGTATTTATAAAGCCGGATGGAACGGCAATACCGGCGAAAAAATCAGGTATGCGAACTGATATCGTGATTGAAGATAAAGCAGCTAAAAAACTGACTATTCTGGATGCCAAATATTATGAAGCAACTACTGTAGAGAATGCTCCGGGCTGGGCAGATCTCGTCAAACAGTTCTTCTATGAAAAAGCAATTTCAATAATGCCGGAATTTTCAGGCTATCAATTTGAAAATGCCCTGATCTTTCCAGGGCAAAAAAGCGCATTTGATAAGATTCATATGCAAAATCAAAAAAATGGTAATTATCTGGATACCGACTTCCCTATCATCAAATGTATATATATTGATCCAGTTGATGTAATGGAAAGCTATAAAAACTCGGGAAAACTAAAAGACTTATTTCGCTCATAAACTGTCATATGTATGGCAAATTTTTGATGACGCCATGGGATAATAAATATTGGTAATTAAGGAGAGTTCTCACTTTGATAAAGAATATGTATCCAAAAAAAGTACCTATAATAAAGGATAAAAAGGGAATGTAATACATTAAAACCTCTTTATTTAATGTTATTACTTTATGAAAAAACAAGTTCACAAAAATAGGTGTAAACCAAAAAGCGCCTCCCATTAACAGAAAAACCAATGCATTAAAATTTCTTTTTTTCAATTCTTGTGGAGTTATTCTTCCAATAATCATATCTACATGATTATTTTCATCATAGGTAATAAGAACACTTTTTTTATCCTGATCTGATAGAAATTTAAAATGATACATTCCTAATTTTGCAGCTTGATAATTTTCATTAAATTTAAGAATTGATTCATAATCGAATTTATTACTTTGTGTTGCTTCCTGCACGATCAAGTCTTTAGTCTTATTTTCAATATTTTTCTTTTTTGAAGGTTCTACTTCAACGCTATAAAGTTCTTTATATACATTTATGTCCTGTCGGGTCTTCAGAAAAAAAGGTGCAATTATTTTAATGATCTCAATCAAGATTTTACTTTCAGAAAATATAGACATAAAGCTTGTCCTTTAAAAATCTAGATAAACATAATATATTTTCTATAACTATTAAATTTATTTATAATTCCAAGAAAGCCCGATTAAATTTTGAGCTTTCTTCATGCAATATTTTTTATAATTAAATCATTTTATTAAATTTTCAAATAAATCATCTGGAAACGAATAATCATAATCTTTACTAAAAACAGCATAATCATCTGTAACTTTAATATCATTTAAGAGTGAACAAATTACATTAAAGTCAGATTGATATAAAGCCAACTTAAGCGCTGACTGTGCCGTTTTCACCTGAGATGATTTCGTTTTATATGCACTTACAATATGCTCCAAAATTTGCTCTAGATCTTTTATAGATTGAACATCACAATCTAAATCCACGGATGATAGATACACCAATGTTCTCTCATCATTAAAACATGTAGGTATTGCTCTTATCGTTGAAAGATACGGCGTCTTTTCCCATATCTTGTTGAAACTATTCTTTCCAACCCAACGATCCCAATCAAAATTTTTCATAAAAGACCTTAGAATTAGTGATTTATAATAAACCAAAATCAAGTAGAATTAAAATTCCACCTAATACTTAGCATTTACATGTATTTGAAATTTATATAAAATATATAAAATTAATACATAATAAAATAAAAGAACTATCTGTACCATCCAAATTTTTTTATTTATCCCTAAGTCTTTTGGTATAGGGAAATATACAAAAGTACCAGCAATAAAATTTATTATAGAAACTATAATTAATCCGCAACCAATATATTCCAAACTCGGAGCACTACTTGGGAGAGTACCTGTTCTCTCAACATATCCTGCAGCAATTAGTACACTAATCGAGATACCAAGATTTCGTAAACTGTCAAAGAAAAATTTAATTCTTTCATTGAAAAACGACCAAGTTTTGTCTTTATTTTCCATTACTATCCCCATAACAAAACTTACAATAATTATATACTGAATAACTTTAATTCCTAACATAAATAATAGAAATTTTATGTACTTAATTCCCTTTATTAAATTAATACCCAATAAACCCATATCGACAATGCAACACCGCTAACCCACACTTAACATCGCTACGTGCATCTGACTGTGAACGGTCTTCTCTCACCATCTCAGGCCATGACTGCCCACGAAAGTAACGATCAATAATCGCATCCATCCATTCATCCATCACTTCACTCTGCCCCATTAAGTCCAATATTAAACGTTGTACTGCGCGTGCTTCATTGTCATCAATCTGGCACTGGGTTTTAGATTTAGTTTTACGAAACGGATCTGATTCACTCACAAAGTAATTGGCGATGATTTCTCTTTATTTCTTCTTACCCAACCGTTTTAAACGGCGCTGCTTTTCAATCTGAACCATCGCTGAGGCAATTGGGTGGCAAACTCTAGATGTTATTAGAGTTTTTGTTAGAAAATATGGATCTGTTTGTCACTCAAATGGCGCAGTGCGCTTTTTAAACACTAAAACCCACTCATTGAGTGGGCTTTTTTATTGCTAACCGTTTTGCCTGAGGTGATCTTGGAACTCTTGGTCGTGTATTTTGTCGTAATTAACAGGGTCATAAACACATCCAGTTAAAACAACAATTACAGTAAGTACAGCAACCAATTTTTTCATTGAGACAGCCTTTCCTTTAACGCAAAAGATTTGCTTTAAGTATACTCCTAGGTGATCACTTTGACTGGACATAATTAAGGCAACTAATTGTTATTTTTAAATTATTGCTGTTCTTTAGCCTATCATTTGATTGTTTAACAAGTTGAAATCAAGGGTTAATACAAAACTTAAGCCTCAGTCGCTAAATACCAGTTTTTCCAAGAACTGGTTCCTCTCGTTTCAAGAGGCACCGTTGGAATCAGTTTCTCTTTTAATATTTCAGTTTGTTTAACCGCTTTGGCTAGTCTTGCTTTGACAGAATGAATACATTCACGATCACCAAATTCACAGCGGTCTAAATTTGTTCCACCACAAGGACCATTGGCTAAGCCTTTTGGACATGTTTCAGGGCAAATATATAAAGTGTCACCTAAACGGCACTGACCACAGCTTTCACAGCCGACTAGGCTATGTTTACTCAATACTTCTGTTTTGAGTAATGCTTTAGCGACCACAGAATTTTCCCAAAAAGATGCTTTAAAAATAAAACGTCCAACGCCTTTGGCAATTTTAGATCCGAACAGGGCCTCATGCATCACATGTAGTTGGCGATATTTAATGATTTGTTTAGATGTTGGCTGACGTGAAAAACGAGCAATTTCAGGGGTAAACTCTTTGCCTGTCTTGACTTGCCAAAGTGAACTCCAAAGCTCTTCTAAGGCCTTAAGGTTAAGATGTCTGTATTGCTCGATGTAACTTTCAAGCAGCATTTGCTCTTCTGGCTTATGACAAGCAGATAAATGAATACCCGCAAATCCTAAGTGTTTACATATTAAAATCTGTAAAGCGCAGCGCAAATAAACACGGTCTGTATGCCCTGCCTGTTTTTCCCCTGCCAAGACTTTTAGCATGTGTGGAGTAATCACAATACCCGCAACTTTATGCTTTACCATGAAGTTGGCACGGCCTAAAGTCAGTGGCATGACGCAAGCTAGTATTTGCTGCGAATAATCATGCTTGGTTAAAAATGATTTGGTTTGTTTTAAGGCTTCAATGTCATAGCCCAATTGGGTAATGATAAAGTCGGCACCTGCTTTAATCTTCTTATGCAGTTTTAAGTACTGTGCATCACGCTCAGCTTCAACATATTTAAATGGGTTAAAAGCAACCCCAATACGAAATCCGCCGTGTTGCTTGGCAGCCATTACGGCGTTTACTGACTCTAAGTAACGACTACGAGGCTGCCCATCTCGACCATTATGATGTTCTTTGAGTTTATCGCCTGTAAGCAATAACAAGTTTTGAATATTGGCTGCTTGAGCTTGTTCTAAAAATTGCTCAAAGTCTTGTATGTCTCGCGCCTTACCTGAAAAGTGTAAGACTTTATCGATTGAGTCTGGGTAACTTTTGCTGGCTTCAAGCGGCGCAATATCATGATCTGAATGTACTCGATCTGCCAATGTCATTGCAGCCGGATATCCTGCAAACTCATGTCTTACAGGATAAATTTCATGTAGTGAAGTGAGGTACTCCACCAACACAAAAAACTGGTTTTGCTGGAAGCAGGGAGAAACGTGTGACATAGGCAAAGTGCTGATCAAAACATGACATCAATCATAAGCGCGGCATTATAAATCAAAAGTGCATCAAGATGCGCTAGTCAGAAAGCTCATTGTTTTGCTTATCTTCACCCTCTTTATTTCTAGGTAATTCGAGTGAACGAGGAAATATAAAATCAAAAGAATCGAGTGCATAGCGGTAAAGCTGAGCTGGCCGTTTGCCTACAATTTTACTGTGGTTGGTTTCTTCAACTGCGCCCGCTTCTATCATACGGCGTCTAAACGCTTTTTTATCTAAAGATTGCCCAAGAATAATTTCATAAATAGTCTGTAGCTCGGTCAATGTAAATAACTCGGGCATGAGACTAGCTGGCAAAGCGGTATAGCGAGTTTTATTGGTTAAACGCTCTAAAGCTAAGCTGAGCAATTCATTATGATCAAACGCCAATGCTAAATCTTGTGCTTTTGCTACAGGCACCCATTCGCTGTACTCAGCCAAAGCTTGGTGTTGATAGGCATTAAAATCGATTAATGCAAAATACAAAATGGTTACTGCCCAGCCACGCGGGTCACGTTTGGCATTACCCACAGAGGCAACTTGTTCCAAGTAAGGTGAACTAATTCCTGTTTTTTCGACCAGCTTACGATAAGCTGTGGCCATCAAATCTTGATCGTGCTTTAAATCGGCAAAACCACCCGGTAAAGCCCATTGGCCTTTAGCTGGAAAGTTGGGTCGCTTAATGAGTAATACCTGCAACTGACCATTAAATACCGAGAAAATAGCCATATCGACCGTGAGTAAAGGTGCGTCATAATCTCGGCGATCATAACTGGCAAGGAATTCTTGTTCAGTTTGAATAGTCACGTTCAGTCTCTCAATGAAAATGATGAGCCGATACTCATGCAACGGCTCATCTAAACTCAGTTATGCGATGGATAAACGCTCACGTATTTGATCCAAAGTACACTCATATTGAAGTTTACCATTTTCAAAGACTGTTTTTAGTGCTCCACCTTGTTCTTGTTCGGCTGTTTGCTCATCAAACAAGGTAAAACCATTTTCACTTTCTTCAATGCGTAATAGACCTTTCGCAGATTTTTTAACGCCTGAGTCAGTAATCGGGTCTTTGAACAACTCACGGCCTACCCCATTTACTTGCCCCCAAGTCGCTTTCACAGCAAACCCAAAGGTGTCGCGAGTTAAGTAGTTATAGGTAAAGCTGCCTATACCAAACACCAAATTGTTTGAAGCAAAACCTTTGGCTTCTAACCCTTCTAAAATGCGCTGCGCACGGTCTAGTGTAATCGAGTCACCATAAATTAAACCGACACGTTCATTAAGCACTTTATAGCCTTGGTCCGTGGTTGTACCACCAAACACTTCCCATAAACATTCAACTGCGCCTTTATATGCTGGGCTGCCGACTTCGGCGTCTGGGTCACCACAAATAATTTTAACTGGGTCACCAGAGTCTGGACGGAAAACCAATTTAGCCAAACCTAAAGCATTGGGTTGTCTTGCCAGAATTTCAGGTTTTAACGCTACTGTAAACTCGGTAATCACTCGCCAAAAGTCCCAAGTATCAGACACAATACTGACAACACCCGACGGATAAAGCTCACAGATTAAACGCTTAAATGTTTCTAGCTCACTGTCTTCTGTACCCATACACATCACACTGTGTTCGGTCGCTGGTACAGATACCCCAATCACACCTGTGGCATTGTAATATTCTTCTGCGTAGTCAATAGAAGCAACCGAGTCTGTTCCAATAAAACTGATTAAGTGGCCTACTCCTGATTGTGCAGCATCATAAATTCCACTCATACCACGGCTACTAAAATCATGTCCTTGCACAGGTACAAAATCGAGTGGTGCGCCAGTTTTTACGGCATATTGAGTTAACAAGCGTTTGTACTCATAGGCAATTGTAGCCGTAGTACAGCTTTTCCAAAGTTCAGCACTTAACACAGTTTCAATATAGTTGGTTAGCCAAAAGAAACGCGGGTCGGTATTAATTACGGTAAGCACGGGTACACGCATATTGACGCGACTGCCTTCTGGCAAAGCTTTAATGCGTAATGGTAAATAGCCCAAGTCATGTAATGCTTCAATGTGATCAACCGGCACAGCACCTTCACCTAATGAACTATCCATACGGCGTTTATAAGCAGCTACCACTTTGTCTTTAGGTTGCTTAAAAAAGCCTTCATTCCATGTATCAATTAAAAAATGTTTGATAAAACCCTGAAGACCAAAGAACACAACTTTATCATCGAAGTCAGGCAACATTTTAGCAAGTCGAGATGAACGCGGCGTAAAATTTGCGTACACGTACTCTGTACCTGCTGGATACTGACGTCTGTGATCCGCTTTATAAAAATCGATAGCGTTTAATGGATTAAGTTTAATCGTCATCTTTGTTCTCTTTATTCTGCTGCAAAAGCAATTACTGAAATTTTGTCTGATGGTTGTTGTGGAAAGCTGTCTGAGGTAAATAGCTGGTCAAGCAGCCCATCAAAAACCTCTATTCCTTTACTGAAAATACCGTGGGTCACATATAGAACGACCTTATGGCAATTGAGGCGACGCAGTTCTTTGGCAATACCAATAAAGGTTGCACCGCCGTCGCAAATGTCATCGGTAATGACCGCTGTGAGGCCTGATAAATCAGTCGCATGTACATATGTACCTAAAATTTTGCCAGTTATTGGATCACGTTTTTTATCGCAGTGAACAATAGTGATTGGTTGTTTGCGCTCAGAATTAAAAGCATCTGCGACCATTTGTGTGCGTGCTTTTGCGCCCTTGTCTGGGCAAACCAGTACTGTTTTTTCATCTTTTAACAATGTACTTAGCGCTTCACTCTTTGCGATGATGTCTACTGAACTAATGTTTACAACTTCGCTAAAAGAAGTATTGGCGGCGAGTAAGGCTGCCGTTACTTCACTATGACAGTCCCAAACAGTGATCTTGCCTTGTTTGCCCGCTTTTTTGTCAGCATTGATGTTGAGTAACCTGGTCATCACATCAAGCGAGAACGCTTGGCCTACTGCACAAATACGGTCCTGACGTGCATATGGAAAATACGGAACTTCTAGGTCAATGGTTAAACCCTGAGTCAGCAATATATTTTCAAGTAGTAAATAGTCCATCACATCGTGACTTGAGGCCATCTTTGCACGGACCAATACCTTGCCAGATAGTGAACCTAAGGTTGTCTCATCAATTTGAACATGACGCTCGCCACCAGAAAACTGCGTAAATTTCACTGGAATCTCATTTCTTGCCGCATCTAAAAGCTGGATAGCCATATCATCCTCTTTTTGTTTGATGACCTTCGATGAATATATAGTGGCACAAAGCCACTATATATTTCAAGTCTAATTTTTAAACTTTTTTCAAAGCCCTTTAAGACATAAAATTTGCAGTTTTAGAGCATTTAGAAATTCGATATTTAAGAGAGATGATTCTTCAATTAATTGAAATAAAAATTTAATTTACAAAAAGCATGACGAGTAGAACTATTATTAAAAGTAGCGGATATAACTTTGCCCGCCATAAATCAGGTAGTTTTGAAATAAATTTTTCTGAAAAATATAGCCCAATCCATGTTCCAGCAACCAAGAATAAAGCAGCTTCAAACCAGATGAGACCGATAAATCCGTTGGGTGTAGATTGCCAAATTGACAATACACAATAGGTCAGTGTTGCAGTTAAAGACAAAGGCAGCGTGAGAATATTTGCAATAGCCGCAGCCTCTGCCATAGAACTACCCCGCCGCCGTAATAAAGGAACCGTCATTACACTGCCACCCACACCTAAAAGTGCTGCAACCCAACCAATAATTCCCCCTTTAATGAGTTCACTGTTTTGTCCATAGTGTTGCTTTTGCCTTAAGGTCACTATAAACCCTGGTCGGTAATAACAATCTAGAATGGTTATGAATACATAGCCCATAAATATCCAGCGAAGCCAATTTCCATTAAACAATGAGGCCATTACCGCACCGACAATTCCACCAAGTGCAATACCACCCCACAAAAAGCGGATTTTTTGCCAATCTATATGTCCAGACCGATAGTGCCGAAAGACTGCAAAACTTGCCGAACACAGCATGACAAAAGCTGATGTAGCTACGGCGATTTGCATGGCATGTATGCCGATATTACTTTCATTACTCCACTTTTGAATAATGACTGTATAAAGCAAAGGTACAGCCACAAATCCGCCACCAAAGCCAAATAACCAAGTCGTTATGCCTGAAAGTAGTCCAAATAAAAATAGCTCATATAGCATGATTATCTTCCTCACGTTTATAGAGGCATGATATAAAATAGCTCTATGGCAAACTAACGTAGAAAAGCCATATTTTTATTTGTTTCAGCCAAAAATATATGCGTAATATTCCAATTAACGAGGTAGACCATCTACCTCAAGCGGTTCTAGCATTAGGGTCAGATTATCCTGCTGATACCTTGTTAGATACGCATAGCCATCGCCGTGCACAGTTCTTATATGCACCCGAAGGCCTCATGAAAGTTGAAACTGAAGATGGACAATGGCTCGTATTACCGTACAGCGGTGTATGGATACCGGCAGGCAAACCACATCAGGTATGGTTATCTAAAGTCAGTACTTATAGTTTGTATATAGAAGTGAGTAATGCCCCAAGACAAGCAAATTATTGCGAGGTTATACAAGTCTCGCCTTTGTTACATCAATTGCTCATTCAGGCAAATAAGTTATCCATTGATTACTCGCGCTCAGGCCGTGACAGCGCTCTTATCGATTTATTGTTATATGAATTAGAAGCTGCACCAGCCCTGCCTCTGTTTATTCCGCTGCCTAACAACACATTATTATCTAAACAGTGTGCTGAGTTTATGGAGCGTCCCGATATTCATAGCAGCCCTAAAGATTGGGCAAATGACCACAATAAAAGTGAACGAACTTTTCATCGTTGGTTTAAGTCTGAAACTGGCATGTCCTTTCAAGCTTGGCGTAATCGAGTCTGCATTATTTATGCTTTAAATGCCTTAAAAGAAAATATCTCGATTACGGAAATTGCTTTTAGTTTGGGCTATGAACACTCGGCAGCTTTTACCGCAATGTTCAGTAAAATTATGGGTTATCCACCTACCCATTTTCAAAAAAGATTCCATGCGTATGATAAAACGCTATAAAGATTTACTCATATGAATGGTGTCATAGGTCTCGATCCATTCGCGTTGAATAACCTCAAAACCTTGTAGAGTCCAAAACTCTTCAGCCGCCGGTAAAAATGGATGGGTATGCAAATACAAAGTCGTAATTTCACTGTTTTTGGCATGGCTAAACAACATGTCACATAGCTGGGTCGCGATGCCCTTACGGCGGTATTCAGGCAATACAAATAACTTAACCACCTCAACCGTATTGGACGGCAAATTTAAATCAAAACGATGGTCATACGCTCGATATGCAATCGTGCCAATAATGCGGTTTTGGTCTTTTACTGTAATGAAGCAGCCCAGTGGATCATGGACATAATGCTGCTCAAAATTTTGTAAATCTTTGGGGACTTGCCCATGATAAATTTCTGGGAATAAGAGCTGTCTTGTATAAAGCGCAAATTCTACCGCAGACACATAGTCTGATTTGTCTATTAACTGATAATTCAACATATTCATAGCCAAGAATGATCAGGTATCACAATGGTTTTGTCTTGAATCATGGCTTCATGAAACTCAACATCATAGACACTTTTTAAAAACTTAGGATCGGTTATTCGTGTTTTAGACTCAGGCTTAACCACTTCGTGTTGGCGCATAAAAAACAAATGGTCTGCAAATAAAAAAGCTAAATTGGGATCATGCATAATTGCAATCACCGTAAAATTTTGCCGCGACAACTGACGCAACTTTTTCATTAAATAAGACTGGTAATAAACATCGAGATGATTGGTTGGCTCATCGAGCAAAATGACTTTCGGTGCTTGCACTAAAATACGCGCAATCATAACCAATTGCCGTTCGCCACCCGATAGCTCGGTATAAGGACGGTCACGCAAATGCTCGATGTCTAAATCAAACAAAGCTTGGTCTACACGTTCCCAGTCTGACTTTGAAGGACGATATCGACTAAAAGCAGCACGCCCCGTAATCACCACATCTTTAACCAAAAATGGAAATACGGTTTTATGAAACTGCGGTAAAAAACCGAGTAATGCAGCACGATCTTTCCCTTTAAAGTCCGATAGTGGTTTTCCAGAGTAACGAATCAAGCCATCTTTTACAGGTTCTAGGCCAGCCATCAATTTAAACAGTGTCGATTTTCCGCAGCCATTACGCCCTAAAATCACTGAAAACTGATTTTCGGGAAACTCCAGATGAATATTTTTAAGAACCTGTTTGTGCCCATAGGCATAATTTAACTGATCAATTTGAATCATGCCCAATGAGTCCTCTGTGTTTTCATTAATAATAAGAAAAATGGCGCGCCAAGTAGCATGGTAAAAATACCAATTGGTATTTCAAATGTCAGTAAAACCCGAGAAAAGTTATCAATCAACAGTAGAAAACTGCCGCCCAACACCATATTGGCAGGAATACTGTAGCGATGATCTGGTCCAACCAACATTCTCACAATATGTGGCATAAACAGCCCATATAAACTAATAATGCCTGCCGCAGCCACAGAAGTTGACGTACATACAGTCACCAGAGCAATTAAAAGAAGTTGTTCCCACCTTGGATTAACACCAACTGCCTGCGCTTCTTCAGCACCAAGTGCCATTAAGTTTAAGCGCCAACGCATCGCAAACAATCCGGCAAGGCCAATACAAATCGGCAGCACGGCATATTGAACCTTTTGCCAAGACGCCTGATGTAAGTTGCCCATCGTCCATTGCACAATCGCTTGTAATTTAAATGGATCGCTTAGGTATTGAATAACCGTAAGCCCTGCTAAAAACAGTCCCGAAACAATCATGCCCGATAAAATTACCATCACTAAAGACGTCTGGCTTTCATGTTTTTGATGTGCAAATAAATACGTTAAGCCAACAGCACAAACGCCAAAAATAAAGGCTGATAGATTGGGTGAAAGCCAACTTAAAGAAAGTGCCAAGGCTGCACCGAACGCAGCGCCAGATGAAATACCAAGTACATAAGAATCAACCAATGGATTACGAAACAAGGCCTGCAAGCCATTACCTGCGGTTGCCAATGCAGCTCCCACCATAAAGGTCAGTAAAATTCTAGGCAGCCTGACATTTACTAAAATGTTTTGCATCAGCCTAAATTGTTCAGCGTCAAAATATGGTGTACCAAAGATCGCTTGTACACCCCACCGCAAATAATCCCATGCACTCAATGTTTGCGTAGGCCCAATGAGCAAAGAGATAAAAATCATGACGAAAGGTAATGGGTAAAACCAGTAATATTTCAGCTTTTCCATATTTATTGCACCAACGCTTCGGCAAGTTGCTCACCATACAACTTAGTTAAAATACGCTGTTGTAAAGCACTTACAGGTAAATCAGACTGTTCAGGATAAATACTGTGATTTAGATAAATCGCCGTAATAATGATTTTGATGGTGTGCGGGTTATATATAAATGCAGGACTCAAATTAAATACCTTTCGGTCTTGTACAGCGCTTAAACCTTGTAATTCTTTTCGTTCATAAATCAATTTAGGATTGGTATTCCAAAGCACAATATTGTCAGGGTTCCATTCAATGAGAGTCTCGGGATTTACATTAGGCTGGTTAGCAGCGGTCTGAACAATGTTGTACGCACCAGCGAGTTCAATAAAGTCATTGGTAATCGACTCTCGTCCAGAGGTAGAAAAAATTCGTCCACCAGACCAAGCATAGTAAATCGATTGTTTATTTGGCTGACGGGCCGTTTTGGCTGCGACTTCTGCCACCATTTCATCAGAGAAATTTAAAATTTCCTGAGCTCGCTTTTGGGCACCGCTCAGAATAGCAATTTCAGACAGCTCTTCTTTCACTTGTTTATAGGTGCCTGACTCCATCACATATACAGCAATGCCAAACTGCCGTAACAGTTCAATCGTTTGAGTCTGCCCGCTTCCTACAATTACCAGATCAGGCTTTAACAGCACCAGACTTTCAATTTTGGTTGCATTGGCTCCTTGCGAAGGTGCTGCAAGCTGTTTATTAGCAATGCGTTTATCTATTTTTGAATAGGCATTAAATAATAAAGGTTGAATGTATACTTCGGCAGGTATACCAATTACTTTGTCGCCTTGCCCTAGCATATAGAGGCTATCTAAACCCGACTCAAACAAAGAGACAATTCTTTGGGCAGGTTTGGCTACACAGACTTTTATATTTGTACTATCAAAGACACATATTGAATGAGAGGTTGAGTTTTCTTGAGTTTTTCTATTTTGCTCAGATGAGGAACATGCACATAGAATGAGTAAAGTGAGTAATGAAGCCAATAACTTCATTATGGCACCCCGTGCACAAATAGAGTGCAAAATAAAAAGATGTGTTTATTTAGTGCATTTTTCATGTGAAAAAAACACCATAAGAGAGCAAGACGTTTTGAATCATCATTTATACAGCAATCAAATTAAGTATGTTAGATAAGACCTTAGATAGTAAGCAAAAAAAACGCCAAATTTACCAACTAATAAAAACTATTTAATGATTGGGCAAAAAGTCTATAAAAGCGAGTCAAATAATTTAATCATGTTTATAGCGGTGAGCCTCGTGTTAGGACTCAGCTTACCTGTTTTTGGATTTAGTATTTTATTTAAGCTATTTATCTTTGCTATGCGTAAATATATACCTTCTAAATCATAGCGCTCGCATCAATTAACCTGATGGGCTGTGCACACATAGCTATAGTATGCACAGCTCAAATAATGTCTGAATTAATCTTCAGACAGTGTTTTCATATCAATCACAAAACGATACTTCACGTCGCTCTTTAGCATACGTTCAAAAGCTTCATTAATGTTTTGCATATTAATCATCTCTACTTCAGAAACGATATTATGCTCACCACAAAAATCGAGTAGTTCTTGTGTTTCTTTAATTCCACCAATAACCGAGCCTGCAATTGATTTTCTACCTAAAATCATAGGTACTGAATTTGCGCTAATTTCACCTAAATATCCAACTAATACAATGGTTCCATTTAAAGCTAAAGTTGGAATATAAGGCTTCAAATCATGGTTATAAGGCACAGTATCAACAATTAAATCAAATTGATTTAATACCGACTTCATTTGATTCTCATCTGTTGATAACACTACATGATGTGCGCCAAGTTGTTTTGCATCTTGTTCTTTGTTTGCTGAGCGAGTAAATAATGTCACTTCAGCGCCTAGAGCATTGGCAAGTTTAATTGCCATGTGTCCTAAACCACCTAAACCAACGACAGCAACTTTACTGCCCTTTCCAACATTCCAGTGACGTAGCGGTGACCATGTGGTAATACCCGCACAAAGTAGTGGTGGTACAGCTTGAGCATCCAGATTTTCAGGTACTTTTAATACAAAATCTTGACTACAGGTAATGCTTTGTGAATATCCACCATAAGTTGGGCGTTGGTCATGGCGATCTACGCCGCCATAAGTCTGGATGTTACCTTCTTCACAATATTGCTCGAGTCCCGAATGACAAGCAGAACAAGTACGGCATGAATCGACCATACAGCCAATGCCCACTAAATCACCAACTTTATACTTTGTGACTTTAGGACCAATTGAAGTAACACGTCCAACAATTTCATGGCCCGGAACTAATGGATAAGCACTAAATCCCCAATCGTTTTTAGCTTGATGTAGATCAGAGTGACAAACACCACAATACTCAATTTGAATGACAACATCATCTTCACGGGGGGTTCTACGTTCAAATTTAAACGGAACTAAAGGAGTTTCTGATGACAGCGCGGCATAACCTAAAACTTCAGTTGTCATATTTTTTCTCTCATGCTTAATGTAAATGAAGACGATTTTTTCGCTGGGAGCTCATTTAGAGCGATTGATTGTGAAAACTGGTCAATACATTTTGGAACCTTTGACCCACTTGCAGACTTACTTTTTCAGCAAGTATTTTCTGTATATTTTCAAATTGATGAGAACTAACACCTTGAGTCTTTGCAATATTAAGATGGGATTGAAGTTGGCTATCTACACCTTCTAGAGCCGAAAGCATGCTCAAAGTAGCAATCTCACGATCTTGCCAATTCAGCACATCCCTTGAAAAAATATCGCCAAAAAGATGAGCCTTTAAATACTCATCTATAGCTGGAGCAAACTCAAAAAGTGCACCTTTTACAGGTTGACCCACCAACTGAGTTTGATTCTGAGTACCTTGTAAAAGTGCCTGATAATCTTTCGGTAGAGTGCTGTTAGTCTTACCCTCTATGTCACGAATACCGCTTTCTTTACGCTGCTCTAGCACCTGCATAAATGTTGTAAGGGCATTCAAACTTCGAGGAAAACCTGCATAGGCATAGGTTTGAACTAAAACTTCCTTAATTTCTGCAATGGTTAACCCTAAATCTAAACCATCTTTTAATGATTGACTGAGTTTAGCTAGGTCACCATTTGCAGCATAGGCAGCAATCGGTATGATTGCCTGTTGCTGTTCGGATAAAGAATTTTGCATTTGTGTTATTTCCTTCTTTTGAGATAAAGGAAGCTGGACCATATGGGTAGCTGCATAAATCTGTTGATTCAGCGCCAACAAACTGATGGCTAGAAATAGGAACTTTATAATTTCAGTGGCCCGCCTCTTTATATTGCTCATCTGATACAGGCTCTAACCAGTCCACATTTTTGCCATGTTCATCAGTTGCAGTTAAAGCAAGATGTGTCATCGCAGAATTTCCACTTGCACCATGCCAATGTTTCACTCCAGGTGGACAATAAATCACATCTCCTACAGAAATTTTTTCCGCAGGTTTACCCCATTCTTGCACCAGTCCCTCTCCTTCTGTAACAATGAGATATTGCCCTTTAGGATGGGTATGCCAAAATGAACGGGCATTGGCATTAAAACTTACATAAGCACTGGAAGCATTTATACTGTCAGTAACATCAGTTAATGGTTTAATTGCAACTTGACCCGTGAAAATATTATCTAGGCCGGTAATTACCTGTTGTTGGTTGGCTTTTTTAACGGTTTGAAATGCTGTGACTGATTTTTTATCCATTGCGGGTACTCCCATTGAGATAAATAAACTGGTCACAAACGTGACTGCCTTAACATTCATCTTTTTTCCTAGATTGATACCAATGCCCTCAATTTAATGAGGGATGCAGGATTAAGCGTTGTTCAAACAGTATAAAAATGAAAGTTGTAAGGTGTTGTTCTATTCCTCTCACAGATTTGCCTAATCCTCCGAATTGTTGCACTTCTCACTATTTTTCTTATTTGAAATGCCTACAATAAAAATACAGAGGGTAATCGGTAGAATCTGAATGGCGAATAGGTCTAACCATAATCAAGAATTGGCTCAACTTGTCGATCAATGGACACGAGAAAAAGGCACATTCGAAACAGCTATTACGGGACTGACTTTATATCGTGCAGAGACATTGACCAAACCAAGTAGCAGCATGATGGATGCGAGTCTATGTATGATTGCTCAAGGCAAAAAACAGGTGATTCTTAGCGAAGAAACTTATACTTATGACTCTAACCATTTTCTTTTTACTGCAATTGACCTACCTGTAATTGCTCAAGTGCTTGAAGCTTCTGTTGAACAACCCTATCTCTCAATTGTGCTAAGGCTAGACCCATATTTACTTGCTCAAATCATGCTTGAGGCCCATATTCCCTTTAAAGATGTAAATACTGAGAAAAAAGGAATGGCTGTTGGAGTAGTCAATTCAGAGCTGAATGATGCTTTTATACGGTTAATAAAACTACTAGATACGCCACAAGACATTCCCATCTTGTCTCCTCTTATTATTAAGGAAATTTTTTATCGTTTATTGATGAGCCCGCAAGGCGATCGACTTAAACGTATTGTAGCGGCAGGCACTACAGGTCATCGAATTGTGAAGGCGATTGAATGGCTGAAAACAAATTTTGCGAAACCATTTAGTATTGAAGAACTGGCAAGCACAATGGGGATGAGTGCATCAAGTTTTCATCAACATTTTAGAGATATAACCTCAATGAGTCCCTTACAATATCAAAAGAGAATGAGATTGACCGAAGCACGGCGTTTATTAATGACCGAAGAATACGATATTTCATCTACCAGCATGCAAGTCGGTTATGAAAGCTTGTCCCAATTTTCCAGAGAATATAAACGCTTTTTTGGGGTTTCTCCGTCAGTAGATATTAAGAATATATAAAAGCAATAAACGTGGACTATTAAAAAATTAGTACCAGAAAAAAAGCGGTACTTGATTATGTCTATTCATCAAGTACCACTAAAATTAAAGCAATATTACACATGATTCATTCGTTCAAGCTCACGAATTAAACCAGAATGATCAAGCTCACCATCTCCGGCAGCAAGCATATTTTCAAATAATTGACTGACTTTTTGGGCTATAGGTAAATTCAACTCAAGCGATTTAGCATAGCTAACGGCTGTATGAATATCTTTATGCTGGTTTCGAGCTGTACCTCCCGGTTTAAAATCTCGATTTAACATACGTTCGCCATGCTGTTGCAAAATCGGAGAATCTGCAAAACCGCCTGTTAATGCTTGTTTGAGTTTTATCGGGTCTGCTCCTGCTTTACTGGCAAGCAATAAACCTTCACTCACGGTTGCAATGGTGGATGCGACTATCATTTGATTGACGAGTTTTGCCAGCATTCCACAGCCAGCATCTCCAACTAAAATTGGCCGCCCCATGGCAGATAGCACATATTCAGCATGTGAAAATGTTTGAGCATCGCCGCCAACCATAATCGCCAGACTTGCATTTTGAGCACCTTTTTCACCGCCAGAAACAGGTGCATCTAAATATCTAAGTCCTCTTTCTTTACATTTTTCACTTTGTGTCTTTGCAAATTCAACAGGTATCGAACTCATCACTATGACCGTGCTTTCGGGTTTTAGCTGTGAAATTGCACCACGTTCTTGAAATAAAATTTCATTACAGGTTTTTCCATCACTGAGCATACAAATCAGAAACTCTACATCTTTTCCGACTTGTTCAAGTTCACTACAAACATGAGCACCCGCCTCTTTTAAACTTTCTGCTTTAGATGAAGTTCGATTCCAGACCTTAACTTGATGACCAGCTTTTAATAAGTTCATGGCCATTGGCATTCCCATAATGCCAGTTCCAACAAAACCAATCCGAGCCATTATTTCATCTCCGTAGCAGTCCGCACTTTAAGTCGCTGTTGTTCTACTTTTAGGCTATCAGACTTTAACTTTGCCAAAAGCAGTAACCCTAAACCGCCCATGGCGACAAATCCTGCAATAGCAAGGAACGCTACTGTATAGGTGCCCGTGCTGGTATATAAATAGCCTGTTAAATATGGACCAGTAAAACCACTTAAATTACCTACAGAATTAATTAAGCCAATACCGGCTGCGGCACCCACTCCTGTTAAAGTTTGCCCAGGAATAGTCCAGAAGATGTTAATCGCACTAAATACACCAATTGCGAGCAAAATAAAGCCCACAATAATTGCCCACGGTTGATTCACAATTAAAGCAATCGCAATGGCTAACGCCGCCATAAGTGCTGCACAAGCACCGTGTTTATAACGCTCTTGTTTACGGTCAGAACGGCGGCTCCATAAAACCATACCAACCGCCGCAAATGCATATGGAATAGCGGTGAGTAAGCCATTTTGGATAAGGCTAATTTGCATACCAAAGGTGTTACGGAACGACTCTAAAACACTTGGTAAGAAGAAGAACATCGCATTTGAACCAGACGTAATTCCAAAATAAACAATTGCCATAATCCACACTAAAGGATTTTTAAACACTTGTTTAATGAGTTCACCTTTTGTTAAAGCAGCATCGGCAGATTGCTCTTTTTCTCTTTCTTCACGTTCTAGCGTATTCATGAGCCATTGGCGCTGCTCAGCTGTTAACCACTGTGCTTCTTTCGGGTTATTGGTTAAATATTTTAGACAGATTAATCCTAAAATAATGGAAGGAATCCCTTCTAAAACATACATCAAACGCCAGCCTTCATAGCCAATGGTATTGCCCCATTGCATAAGGCCGACCGAAATTGGCGCTCCAATAATTTGAGCAATTGGTAACCCTAAATAAAAGGTTGCAAAGACACGTGCACGATATTTAGCAGGAAACCATAAGGTTAAATAAAAAATAACCCCCGGAAAGAAACCCGCTTCTGCAATACCCAGTAAAAACCGTAAAATAATAAATTGAGTCCCACTATGGATAAATCCCATAAGCCCGGCAATAATTCCCCAAGTAATCATGATTCGGGCAATCCAGATCCGTGCACCAAACCGATGAAGTAAAACGTTACTCGGTACTTCTGCAATAAAGTAACCCAAGAAAAATACACCCGCCCCTAAACCAAAAATAGTTTGGGTGATTCCAATCGCATCATTCATATGTAGCGCAGCAAAACCAATATTGGTTCTGTCTAGAAAAGCCATAATGAATAAAATAATAAGAAACGGGATAATGCGACTCGAAATACGTTTAATTGTCTGCTCTTCGAGAGCAGTGACATTTTTGATATCTTCCATAATAACTCTCACATAAATTGGCGATCACTGCCATTAATTTTGGGTATCTTCTATATGTGCCTGAATGATGCTTTCAAAATTCTCGTCTGCTTGGAAACCTAAAGATTCGGCATATTCAGCTTTCACTTGAACCGGCCAACTTTGAACAATCCTTTGAATCGTTTTATCTTCTTGCCACTGCACTAAATCAGTTGCTTGTTTACCGGCAACTTTTTCAAGAGCCTCAAGCATTTGTTTAACGGTAACGGTCAATCCCGGTAAGGGAATAATTCGGTTATCTTGGAGTGCTTCTGAAGAAATTGACGCAGCCTTAATCATTGACTCAACACAGCGTCGTGGTGAAGTAATAAAAACCGGAGTATCTGGCGGGACTGGACAAACTGCCGTTTCACCTTTTAAAGGCTCGCGGATAATTGAGCTAAAAAATGTAGATGCGGCTTTATTAGGCTTACCCGGACGAACCACAATAGTCGGTAATCTTAAAACACGGCCATCAATAAAGCCTTTACGTGAATAATCTGAAACGAGCAATTCTCCTACTGCTTTTTGCATACCGTAAGAGGACTTTGGTGTAACCACCGTATCATCTGTTACAACTTCCGGTAATTGACCACCAAATACAGCGCAGCCACTCGCAAAAATGACTCGAGGCATTGTTTGTTTTTTTCTTAATTCTTCTAATAAATTTAAAAGGCCATAAAGGTTTACATCCATTCCCAAGTCAAAATCGGCCTCTGCTGCCGAACTCACCACGGCGGCTAAATGCCAAACAACATCAATTTTTTCTGTAATATTTGCCACTGTGGTTTTGTCGGTAATATCGCCAATCACCACTTCAATTTTTGGGTCTTGCGGCAAATCATCACCAACAAACGCATCAAACAAAATAATTTTATCGATGGGCTTAGCTTGTTTACCGTCTAAAGTCAGGCTTCCGGTTTTTAAAATCTCTTTGGCGATTTGCTTTCCAATAAAACCCGTGCCACCAGTAATTAACACATTCATACAGGGATCCTTTCCTAATTCTTATTCACTTAAAGATTTTTAATCATCATGAATTAAACGATAAGGAGTCCCTGCAATAATTTCCAATGAATAATTTCTAAATATTGATAACTTTTTAATATCAGTTTTATGATGAAACTTTGACTAAATTAAATAGGCTTTCTTTTAATTTAAAAGCCCCAAGTCTTCTATGACTTGAGGCTGAGGACTTTACTTACGTTTTGCATTTTTAAGTAAAATATTAATAAATGCTGCGGCTATATCAGACACTGGTTCATCTTTACGTGTCAAAATTCCATAATCTTGGGCATCTAAAATCAGGTCTGTTTCTAAAATCTGTAGTTGTCCTTCTTTCACCTGATCAATCACCATTGCTTCTGGCAACATACCCACCATAGGTGCGCCTTTTAAGATCTGTAAAAAGGTCTGCATCGACATGGTATTTACCGTATTTAAAGGAATTTTGACTTTAGCTCGGGCAAATGCACCTTCCATACGCTCCCGAATGGGTGTGCCTTTAGGATAAAGTACCCACGGCCATTTTAATAATTCTTCTAATGTACAAAACTTTTTCTGGGCACATGGGTGCGCATTATTGACAACAATGCAGAACGGTTCAGGGCCTAACGGCTGGAAATCGAAAAACTGACTTTGCGTCACATCGGTAAAGCGACCTATAGCTAAATCTAGAGTATGTTCACTCAACATTTCCATTAAATGGTCACTGGTCTGTTCAACAACATCGATAGAAAGTAGAGGCCATTGTTTCTTAATTTCGATAATTGAGTTTGGAATTACCACGGCGGTTGCTGCAAATATTCCTCCTACTTTTAAAAACCCATGTCCACCCAACCGTAAAATCTCGATGTCTTCGACAAAATGCTTTGCGTCATTCAAAACCCGCTGGGCATAACGAATGACGTGTTCACCCAATGCCGTTACAGGCATATTTCGGGGCAGTCGCTCAAAGACCTGAAACCCAAGAAGGCCCTCAATTTCCTTTAGCATTTTACTTACGGCAGGTTGACTTAAATTCATCTGCTCGGCAGCTAAATGCATGTTATTGGTTCGAGCTAACGTCTCTAACAAAACCAAGTGCTTGAATTTAAGCCAGTTATTTAAACTTGAGTAAGTCAAATCTGCCATTTTTAAAATTCCTTTTTGATAACCACTGGTTATTAATAATTAAATTATTACGATTGGTGTTTATTAAATAAGAAACATATCATGATTTCAAATAAAAGAAGGAAGCTTTAAATGAACTTTACGTTAAATTCCCAGAACTCATTACCAGATGATGCAACTCAAGGATGCTTAATTGGCCGTGCGTGGATTCCAAATCAAATTTCGGGTCCATCCCCTATTATTTTAAGAGGCAATCAAGTTTTTGATATCTCGGAAAAATTTCATACTATTTCCGAGTTACTTGAAAGTGCCGATCCTTTAAAAGCTTTATCTGAAATTGAAGGAAGACCAGTTGGTTCAATTGATGAATTATTTGCCAATACTATCGCCGAGCCAGATACCAACAAGGCATACTTTTTAGCTCCAATTGATTTACAAGTAATTAAAGCTGCAGGTGTTACCTTTGCTGCAAGCATGTTAGAACGCGTGATTGAAGAACAAGCCGGTGGCGATGCACAAAAAGCTCAATCGATTCGTGAAGTTGTACAAGGCGTAATCGGTGATAATTTAAAAACAATTGAACCCGGTTCTGAAAAAGCGCTACAACTCAAAGAATATTTAATCGAACAAAAAATGTGGTCTCAATATCTTGAGGTGGGTATTGGTACAGATGCCGAGATTTTTACTAAAGCCCCTGTTTTAGCAGCTGTAGGCACAGGACAAAATATTGGTATTCACCCAAAGTCTGAGTGGAATAATCCAGAGCCGGAAGTCGTATTAGTTGCCAACAGCCAAGGTAAAATTTTAGGCGCGACTTTAGGTAACGATGTGAATTTACGGGACTTTGAAGGACGTAGTGCTCTCTTGTTAAGCAAAGCGAAAGATAACAACGCATCTTGTGCGATTGGCCCATTTATTCGCCTTTTTGACCATACTTTTACTTTAAATGATATTCGTACTTGCGATGTTGAACTGCAAATTCAAGGCACCGATAACTTTGTGTTAAATGGGGTGAGTTCTATGTCGCAAATTAGCCGAGATCCTGAAGATTTAATTCAACAAACTTTTAATGAAAACCATCAATATCCAGACGGTTTTGTTTTGTTCTTGGGTACTTTATTTGCACCGACTCAAGATCGAGAACAAGCTGGGGCTGGCTTTACCCATAAAGTTGGAGATGTCGTCCGTATTCATTCGCCTAAACTTGGTACTTTGTACAACACGGTTATGACCAGTGATAAAGCAACACCGTGGAATTTTGGAATAAATGCTTTGATGCGTAATTTGAAGCAGCGTGAATTACTATAATTTTCACGTATTATCGATCGGTTGAATTGCAAGATTCATCTCGTAAGTAAACTAAATTTCAAAAAAGTATGAGTGAAAGGATCAAAAAATGAATGATCAAAATAAACGGATTTTTTTACGTAGCCAAGAATGGTTTGATGATCCTGAACATGCCGACATGACCGCTTTATATGTTGAGCGCTACATGAACTATGGTTTAACCCGTGCCGAGTTACAATCAGGTCGCCCGATTATTGGAATTGCACAAACCGGTAGTGATTTGACCCCATGTAACCGTCATCACAAAGAACTTGCTGAACGCGTTAAAGCGGGTATTCGAGACGCGGGTGGTATTCCAATGGAATTCCCCGTCCACCCGATTGCAGAACAAACCCGTCGTCCAACTGCTGCACTTGACCGCAACTTGGCCTATTTAGGTTTGGTTGAAATCTTGCATGGTTATCCGCTTGATGGTGTAGTGCTGACCACTGGCTGTGACAAAACTACCCCTGCATGTTTAATGGCAGCAGCCACAACAGATATACCTGCAATTGTTTTGTCTGGTGGGCCAATGCTAGATGGTCATTTTAAAGGTGAGTTAATTGGTTCCGGCACTGTGCTTTGGCATGCAAGAAACTTACTTGCCACTGGTGAAATTGACTATGAAGGGTTCATGGAAATGACCACTTCTGCTTCACCTTCAGTCGGGCATTGCAACACCATGGGCACTGCACTTTCCATGAATGCTTTGGCAGAAGCGTTGGGTATGTCTTTACCGACATGTGCAAGTATTCCGGCACCATATCGTGAACGTGGGCAAATGGCCTATATGACCGGCAAAAGAATATGTGAAATGGTTTTAGAAGATTTACGTCCTTCTAAAATTATGACCAAACAATCTTTTGAAAATGCAATCGCAGTAGCCTCAGCTTTAGGCGCATCGAGTAACTGCCCTCCTCACCTCATTGCGATTGCCCGTCATATGGGTATTGAGCTGAGTTTAGAAGACTGGCAACGTGTGGGTGAAAACATTCCGCTTATTGTGAACTGTATGCCGGCGGGTAAATATTTGGGTGAAGGTTTTCACCGTGCGGGTGGTGTTCCTGCCGTTCTACACGAATTACAAAAAGCTGGTGTATTACACGAAGATTGTGCATCGGTTAGCGGTAAAACAATTGGGGAAATTGCCAAAAATGCAAAAACCTCAAATGCGGATGTCATTTTCCCTTATGAACAACCTCTTAAACATGGTGCCGGTTTTATTGTGCTCAGTGGCAACTTCTTTGACAGTGCCATTATGAAAATGTCTGTAGTGGGCGAAGCATTTAAAAAAACCTATTTATCAGATCCAAACAATGAAAATAGCTTCGAAGCACGCGCAATCGTTTTTGAAGGTCCCGAAGACTATCACGCACGTATCAATGACCCTGCCTTAAACATTGATGAACATTGTATTTTAGTCATTCGTGGCGCAGGTACAGTGGGTTATCCGGGCAGTGCTGAAGTCGTCAATATGGCTCCACCAGCAGAGTTAATTAAAAAAGGGATTGATTCACTGCCTTGCTTAGGAGATGGCCGCCAAAGTGGAACTTCTGCCAGCCCATCTATTCTCAATATGTCACCCGAAGCGGCTGTAGGCGGTGGAATTGCCTTACTTAAAACTAATGACCGTTTACGTATTGATTTAAATAAACGTTCTGTCAACGTGCTCATTTCTGACGAAGAGTTAGAACAACGCCGCCGTGAATGGAAACCGACGGTATCTCCATCTCAAACACCTTGGCAAGAAATGTATCGCAACATGGTAGGTCAATTATCTACTGGTGGTTGTTTGGAACCCGCAACTTTATATATGCGAGTCGTAAACCAAGACAACCTTCCAAGACACTCTCATTAATTTCAGGATATTTGTTATGACCATTATCGGACACAACTTTATTGGTGGTTCACGTAGTGCACAAAGTTCCACTTTACTAAAAAGTATTAATGCAACCACTGGCGAAGCTCTGCCTTATGAGTTTCACCATGCAACCGAGCAAGAGGTTAATCAGGCCTGTGAAGCTGCCAGTCAAGCCTTTAAGACTTACCGCCATACCTCACCTGAACAGCGCGCTGTTTTTCTAGAAAATATTGCAGATGAACTCGATGCTTTGGGTACAGATTTCCTAGAAATTGTCTCACAGGAAACTGCTTTGCCATTTGCACGTTTACAAGGTGAACGTGCCCGTACCAGTGGACAAATGCGTTTATTTGCCAAAGTGCTGCGCCGTGGTGATTTCTTAGGTGCCCGTATTGATACTGCTTTACCTGAGCGCCAGCCTTTACCTCGCCCAGACCTGCGCCAGATTAAAATCGGTGTTGGCCCTGTGGCAGTTTTTGGGGCAAGTAACTTTCCTTTAGCATTCTCAACTGCGGGTGGTGACACTGCTTCGGCACTGGCAGCAGGTTGCTCTGTAGTGGTGAAAGCCCATAGTGGACATATGGCGACAGCAGACTTTGTAGCGCAGGCAATTGAACGTGCCGTAGAAAAATCAAATATGCCAAAAGGTGTATTTAACATGATCTACGGTAATGGCGTGGGTGAACCTTTAGTGAAACATCCTTTAATTCAGGCTGTGGGTTTTACCGGTTCACTACGTGGTGGTCGTGCTCTATGTGATATGGCCGCAGCCCGTCCACAACCGATTCCGGTGTTTGCAGAAATGAGTAGTATTAACCCGATGTTGATGTTGCCTGATGCCTTAAAAAACCGTGGAGAAAAAATTGCACAGGACTTGGCAGATTCAGTAGTTTTAGGCTGTGGTCAGTTCTGTACTAATCCGGGTTTAATTTTAGGTATTAAATCAGCTGAATTTAGTCAGCTCATTAGCAACCTGACCGACATTATGGGGGCTAAGCCTGCGCAGACTATGCTGAATGCCGGCACCTTAAAAAGTTACACCGCTGGTCTTGAGCACTTGACCCAGCATCAAGGCATTAAGCATTTGGCTGGCAATACTCAACAAGGTAATCAGGCGCAGCCACAACTGTTTAAAGCTGATGTTGAGCTTTTACTGGCGGGTGACCAGCTTTTACAAGAAGAAATCTTTGGGCCAACCACAGTCATCATTGAAGTTGAAGATAAAGCCCAACTCATTCAGGCACTACAAAGCATGAATGGGCAACTGACTGCAACTTTAATTGCCGATGAAGCTGACTTAACCGAGTTTGCAGATGTGGTTCCTGTATTAGAAGAAAAAGCTGGGCGATTACTCATAAATGGCTACCCAACAGGTGTTGAGGTCTGTGATGCGATGGTACACGGCGGGCCATACCCAGCCACTTCAGATGCACGAGGCACCTCAGTCGGAACCTTGGCCATTGACCGTTACTTAAGACCTGTGTGTTACCAGAACTATCCGCAAAGTTTATTGCCGGAAGCCTTAAAAGACAGCAATCCGTTGCAAATTTTAAGATTGGTGAATGGTGAGATGACTAAAGAAGCGATCTAAGAATAAAAAGAGACCACAAGTTGGTCTCTTTTTACTTCTACATTTAGGGTTTTTAAGGAGGTATAAACTCCTTAAAATCAATTTAGTTTGTAATTAATATTTTTTAAAAATAAATCAACAGCGTATTCAACCCAAGTACTAATTTCATCAGCTGAGATTAAATAATCAGGATGAGTCAAACATTTTAGGTGGGCATCACTTCTTAAAAGCGATAAAAATATATGTGCTGCGACTTCCGAAGAAGACGTTAATTCAATTTCTCCTTGTTTAACCGACTTTTCAAGATAACCTGCAATAATATTTGCTAGACGTTGTGGTCCCACTTCAAAGAACTTTCCGGATAATTCCGGGAACCTTACAGCTTCTGCAATACAGACTCTAAAAAAAGCCAAACCTGAATGCGATAAGATAAAGCACAGATAAGTTTTCCCAATTTCGGTTAAGGCTGAACGTAAATTTTTGGCTTTTGTCTCGACCGACATAATTTGTTTTTGCATGTTGGTACATTGACGTTCAATGACCGCAGCAAACATCGCTTCTTTATTTTTAAAACAACCATACATAGTCGCTTTTGAAACGCCGGCTTCTTTTTGAATCATATCTGTGGTTGTTCCACTAAAACCATGGATCAGAAAAAACTTTGTTGCTGCATCCAGAATTTTTTGATCTTTCTCATTCGTTTTAGTGCAATCAGACATACGACCCTACAAACATATTTAGCAATTTCATTCTTAGTGTAACTCATCGAAAAGTTCAAAATCGAGAATTGACGTAAATTTAATAAGATAGTAGAGTACCGATCGGTACAGTTGAGCTTAATCACCGCTATAAGCATTAAGCTCATTTTAAAATTTAAGGTAAAAGATGAATATACGACCACTCATCGGTTTGGCAGGTGCAATTTTTGCAGCCATGACTGTCGAATTTAATAACCGAATTAGCAGCATTACCTTGGTCGATATTCGCGGTGAGATGGGTATTAGTGTCGACTCTGGTTATTGGGTCAGCAGTATTTATGCCAGTGCCATGATTATTGGGATGATCCTGTCCACCAGTTGGGCCGTTATTTTTTCTATGCGTCGGGTTCTTCTTTTTGCGATAGGACTTTGCCTCTTCTCTAGCGTTTTAATTCCTTTTAGCCCAAATATCGAAATATTTTATTTATTACGGGGCTTACAAGGACTCGCCAATGGCTTAACTATTCCTTTATTAATGGCATGTGCACTTAGATTCCTAGGACCTGAAATTCGTCTATGGGGCTTGGCCTGCTATGCATTGACAGCAACTTTTTTCCCAAACTTAAGCGCTGCGCTTGCTGCCTTTTATTTGGATGTGATTGGTTGGAAGATGATATTTTTCCAAACCATTCCTTTTTGTGCTTTAAGTGCTGCGTTAGTTTACTTCGGTATTCCGCAAGATCCGTTAAATTACTCAAGAATAAAAACTTACGATTGGACTGGCGCGATTCTAGCCATTATTGGTTTGGCAAGCCTTAGTACCATGCTTTTGCATGGCAATCATTTGGACTGGTTCCATTCAAAATTGATTTGTGTTTTGGCTTTAATGAGTGCCATTACCCTCCCTTTATTTTTAATACATGAATGGCGCTATCCAACACCATTAATTAAACCGCAAATGCTCGAAATACGAAATTTTGGTTATGCTGTTATTGCGTTGTTCTGCTTTGTGGTTATTGGTATGTCAACCAGTACATTACCCCTTAATTACTTAAGCGCCGTGCATGGTTATAAGCCTACTCAAACCATGTGGATTGGCTTACAAATTGCCGCATTACAATTTATCTATATCCCGATTGTTATTAAAGTTTTGAACCAAGCTTGGGTTGATAGCCGATATGTACATGGATTTGGTTTGCTTTTGGTTATGGTTGGCTGCTTAGGTGCAAGTCAACTTGATACGACTTGGAACCAAGACCAATTCTATTTTTGGCATGCAATCTCATGTTTAGGTCAAACCTGTGTAGTGCTTTCACTCCTCATGATGGGTACAAATAGTGTCCACCCAACTATGGCAATCTATGCTTCACCTATGATTAACACCCCGCGTGCTATTAGCGGCGTACTTGGTGTGTGCCTTTTGGACTGGGTCAATCGAGTACGTGGTGAATACCATTCAACACGGCTGATTGAAAATACCGCACAACATGTTTTTCAAAATATTCAAGGTCCTGTTATTAATCCTCTTACCCCGCCTGTGCTGAGTGCAGATGGTACCGAACGTGTTTCCGGTGGTTTATCTGCCTTAAATTCTGCGATTCAGGCACAGCAATCAGTGTTAGTCATTAGTGATCAATATCTGATTTTAGCGGGACTTACTGCAATTTTATTTATCGTTATGCTGATTTTGCCAGTTAGAACTTATCCACCACGCATTGCTCTCATTAAGTTAATGAATAGTCATAACTCAGGAAAATCTTTATGAGTACTCTCGAAGCCCAAGATCACTCCATGACCGAGCCACCCAAGTTAACAAAGATGCAATATCTTAAGAAACACTGGGTTATGGTTATTGCATTTATAGTCGTTCTAGTTTCCATTTTATGGATTTTAAAAGTTATATTTTTACCTTCTTCCATTGTTAAAACTGACGATGCGCGGGTAGATGTCGAGTACTCAACCATTGCTCCCAAAGTGTCAGGTAATATTGAAGAAATTTATATTAAAGATCACCAGACCGTAAAAAAAGGCCAGCTTTTGGCACGGATTGATGCACGTGATTATCAGGCGGCTTTAGCTGAAGCTGAATCTAATTATGCCAAAGCACAAGCTGACTTAAATGAAGCAATGCTGGCAGTAGAAAGACAACCAACTGTTATTCGAGAAACAGAGGCCCAGCTTAGAAAAGTAGAAGCCGGCATTAAACTCACTAAAGATAATACCGCACGCTATGAGCAATTACAGGCACTTGGTGCTGAGTCTAGATTGATTACACAACAGTCAAAAACCACATTGACCGAGCAATATGCCGACTTGGACAGCAGTAAAGAAAAAGTCATTGATGCGCAGTATCAGCTCAACCAATATAAGATTCAGGTTCAAGCTAAACAAGCCGCTTTAAAACAAGCCCAAGCTGCGCTTGATAAAGCAAAACTGAATCTGAGCTATACAGAAATTCGAGCACCTATTGATGGCATGATTGGGCAAAAGTCTGCAAATGTGGGCAACTTTGTTGGCGCAGGTAATCCACTCATGGTGGTTGTGCCTTTAGATCAAGTGTATGTAGAAGCAAACTTCCGTGAAATTGAGCTAAAACAAATTAAAATCGGCCAGCCTGTCACTGTTTATGTCGACGCTTACAATGTTGAGTTAAAAGGTGTGGTAGATAGTTTCTCACCATCGACTGGTGCATTCTTCTCGCCAATTTCAGCAACAAATGCGACGGGTAACTTTACTAAAATTGTTCAGCGTTTACCTTTACGCATCAAACTCCTTGAGAACCAACCTGATATTAAATTGTTGCGTCCTGGTCTATCTGTTGTGGTTTCTGTAGATACGACCAAATAAACGGAATCAACTGAGCACTTCAAACTTTAAATGAGCCTCATTGTTAGTCTTACTCCTAATGAGGCCTCATCAAATTCAATATTAAATTAAGCCCGTATTTTACCCTTCTACCTTTTTATCCTTACTACTTGAATAGATAAAATATAAAGCAATTCCTAAGCAAATTAGCGCCCCTAATCGATACGGTGAGAAAGGAAGCGTTTCATTGCCGAACCAACCAAAGTTATCAATCAAGATACTCATCAAAAGTTGCCCAAAAATCACAGCCACCGTAGCAACTGCAGCCCCAATTCTTTGTACAGCCAGTACCATAATGACAATATAAGGTACGCCACACATGGCACCTAATAACTGCCATTTAGGAACATCTAATAGTGTTAAGGCTTGTTTAGGTTCAAAATAAAAAATAAGGAGAGCCGTAATTAGAGCACCGACTGAGAAAGTCAAAAAAGCACTACGAAATACACCAACTTTCGCTCCAAGTTGACCATTAATTGCAGCCTGTACACTCAGCAAAGCACCGCCAATGACGGCGAGAAGAATCATTAAAATTATCATGGCTGTCTCCTACGCTTTTGCCACAAGTATAAGTGCAGCAACAATAAAGATGAGTGCGACTACTCGTTTACGGTCTACTTTCCTATGTGGAGTTCCTAGTAAACCATAGTGGTCGATAATCAGACTTTTTGATACCTGTCCCGCTAAAATCCCAATCATGGTCATTGCAATGCCAATAATTGGAGTGGTAATGGTCAAAATAATGACGTAAGCCGGACCTAAAACGCCACCGAGTAATTGCCAAGATGGAAGTGTAAAAAATGAAGGGCTATTACGTGGGCTAAAAAACAACATGAGTAAAAAAGTAAGTGCTGCACCCACGCCAAAAATACTAAACGTGGCCCACAACTCACCTACTTCCTTTCCTAACGGCCCTAAAAGCCCAGCTTCGACCGATAGCCCCATTCCCCCTAAAATGGTTAGGAGTAGTAATAGAATTTGCATCTACATTGCCTCATCTGTATCTAGGCAACGAATACTAAGGTAGCTAATTCATCAGAAAAACAGCATAATTCATGAATCACTTTTGCAGAAATTGCACAAATGGATTTAACAAATTCGATTGATATCCGCACGCTTCGCTTCTTTATTAGTGTTTACAATGCTCAAAACTTCTCGAATGTAGCACGTAAAGAAGATGTGTCTGCCTCCATGATTTCTCGAACCATTCAACAACTTGAAGATGCGTTGGGGCAGCAACTTTTCTACCGAAATACACGAGCTATCACACCGACCGAATCGGGCAAATTATTTTTTGAATATGCAAAAAGAATTACCGAACAATTTGATGAAGCTCAAAAGGCTTTACAAGATAAAACCATAGAACCATCTGGACTCGTCCGAATTAATGCCCCTGTATTTTTTGGGCAACGACATATTGCGCCGTGGTTGGCGGGTTTATCAGAGCGTTATCCAAGGCTTCTAATAGAACTAATTCAAACCGATGAATTTATAGACCCATTACGCGAAAGCACAGATTTAATATTTCGTATTGGAGCACTGACTGATTCATCATTTCATGCCCGTATTTTTGGTACACAAAAATATCATTTAGCCGCCTCTCCTCAGTATGTTGCCAAATACGGTACGCTCGACCACCCAACAGAACTTAATCAACACAAGTGCCTAGTCTATAAAGGTTTTGAAGGTCCTAACCGCTGGTTAGTGAGAAAGCCCAATGAAGAATGGGTACATTATCCAATTACCCCGTTACTTTCTTCAAACAATGCCGAGAGTTTAATGACAGCCGCGCTTCATGGCATGGGGATTGTTTTATTTCCTGATTGGCTGATTGGCGAAGCTTTAAAAAAAGGTGACTTAATAAAGCTTTTACCTGAATATGAAGTCGCGATTAAATCACACCCCCAGCATATCGCAGCCATTTATCCCAATGTCCGCCATCCACCGCTCAACATTAGAGCAGTGATCGATTATTTTGCAGAAATCTATGGTGACACACCGTATTGGCAGAATTAGTTTTCTTTTCAAGGTCAGCAAAGTATTCAAATATCGACATACTTTGCTGGTGTCTCACCAGAGATGAAAATAAGACTAAAAACTTGAAATAGATAAGAATTTAATTTGCACTCAAACTTAAATTATCAACTTGTTCTGATTTTTCTTTTTTAATGAGATAACCCAATATGATTTGCAAAATCACGCCAATAAACGCACAACATGACATTAAGAGAAAACACCAGATATACCCCTGATGACTATGCCAGCCACCAAAGCTCGTAAGCAAATATCCCATAATAATCGGTGCGACTGCCCCACCTACATACTGAGCAACTGTAATTAAACTATTTGCAGTTCCAATTGCTCCGGCTGGCGCATAATCTGATGCTGTCGCATAGAAAATAGGCCAAATTGCGTTGGCAGATAGACCAAAAAACAGTTGTATTGCAATGACGGAAACCACGCCTGAGGTTAAACAAAAACTTGCAATGCTGACCGCCATCCAACAACCACATAAAATCAATGTGAGTCGTCTGCCAATCTTATCGGACAAAGTCGGCCAAATAATTTGCCCCATCATGCCGGTAATTGTAAATACAGCGCTCAAGCCAGCCGATTTCGCCAGATCTAACCCGACAATATTGTATAAAAATGCAGGAAAGATAGTTAAAAAACCAATATACACCACATGGGTAATTAAAGTACTGGCTGCGGTAAACACAATTCCTCGAGAACTTAGAGTTTGTTTTAAACGTTCCCATGTACTATGCGTACTTGTTTTTTCTTCTCCTTCATCGTGCACAAAATCTGTTGGTGGTGTGAATTGATTATCTACACAAGATTGGTGAAACTCTGAATAACGTTTACGAGTGGAATAAATCGCCCAAAATGTTAATGCCGGTACAGCAAATATAATTCCAAGAAAAAAGGCATAGCGCCAATTTTGCGGGCCAAAATAGGTAATGATGGTGGCCATTGCAACACCGCTAAGTAGCGCTCCAACCGGATAACCTGAGTGATGAGCACCTATGGCAAAACCACGGTGTTCCTTGGGCCACCATTCAGCAGTATTACTCACCCCAACTGGCTCTGCCACCCCACAACCCAAAGAAACCATAATACGTAAGGTTACGAACTTATAAAAACTTGAACTTAAAGATGTAATGCCTGAAAGCAACGAAATAAAAGTAAATCCGATTACTAAGGGCCACTGAAAAATTCCTCGCTTCCAACCGGACGCATGTTTATCACTTAAAGCAGCAACCGGAATACTAAGAACGGCCAAAGAAAGTGTAATTGCAGCAATGGTGTATCCCCATTGCGTCGGAGATAAATTAAATTCATTACAAATCATATTGGCTGCGCGGAAAATCAACTCTCGGTCGTATGCAACAACCACCCAAATAATCCAGCAAATCACTAATGATACCCAAGAGTGGCGATGAACTTTTTTTAGGCTCATTTCTAATTCCTTTTTAATTAAAATGCATCCACATGCTTTTACGTATAACGCTATGTCATTTGTCCACTCTTAAACTATCAAGTCGATTTAGAATTACTAATGATATTTCTACACCACGTAATAACTTATATTTATCAATTTAGTTCTTAGCTATTTATTTCCCTACATTTTTAATCCACTGGACCAATAACAATCCCTTATTAGGTAAAGAAAAATTTTCATTGGTTTTTATATTTGGCTTTCATTAATTTAGTTTCTTCGATGAATGACTGAATAAAAGGACTAAAAAAGGAATTATGGAAATTAAAGTACTGGTAGATGTAAAAACAAAACTTGGAGAATGCCCAACTTGGGATGCTGTTCGCCAACGCCTATTTTGGGTAGATATTGTTGATGGACGATTATTCTGTTGTGATGAATTCGGTGGGAATATACGGGCGTGGGAAGTTCATAAAAAAATAGGTTCTTTTGCTTTACAAGAAAATTATAACGGCGCAATTGTTGCGCTCGAAGATGGGTTATATCAACTCGACTTTGACACAGGCAACTTAAAATTTATTTGCAACCCTGAACCAGACCTACCTCAAAATAGATTAAATGATGGTCGTGTTGATCGGCAAGGTCGATTCGTTTTTGGCTCTATGAACCGCCTCGAGGATGGGAATACCGCATCTCTTTATCGATTAGATGCAGACTATAAAATAGAAAAATTAGAAAATAATATTAATACTTCAAATAGTATTTGCTGGAGTCCTGATGGTACTAAGCTCTATTTTGCAGACACATGGCAAGGTGAAATCTGGTCTTATGATTATGATCTTGAAACAGGCCAAATCTCAAATAAAACCATTTTTTGTAAGATAGATACCTCAGACGGTGGTTCAGCAGACGGCTCGACAGTAGATCGTGAAGGTTATTTATGGAATGCAAAAGTATATTCGGGTCAGTTAGTACGTTATCGACCTGATGGAAAAATCGATCGTATTATTGAAATGCCTGTAAAAAAAATTACCAGTGCAGTTTTTGGCGGAAAAAATCTTGATGTCTTGTTTGTTACATCTATGTCACAACCGCCTCTTCCGAGGTTCCCTGATGACAACCAATTGCGGGGCAGTGTTTTTGCCATTTATGGGCTAGGCATCCAAGGAATAGCCGATGCTCGATTTATGGGGTAATGACTCACTTCCTACAAGAAATACTTAACTATAAAAGATAGTAAACCAGCTCTGCAGCTCAATAAGGAAATCTTTATTAAGCTGCATCAAGAATTAATTAATTGTTATTTCATAATGAAAATTATCGGCCAAACCATAAGACTCACGGTATTCGACCGCTACACCTTCAAGATTTTTTGCAATACGGCATACCTTCACTAAAGGGTCTTCAAGGTGATTATTTAAATAGCTATCTTTAATATTTTTCTCAAAAGTTAACCGTTCTGTTGCAGAAGAAATAAATTGGCCACAGTGCTGATAATAAAAAGGATAAAGTAAGTTACCAAACTCAGCGATTGGAATTTCTTCCAGATTTTTAAATAAGCGTTCAGGTAGCCAGATTCTCTCGCTTAAAACAACGACATCTTCATGCTTACGGACACGCTCGATATAAAGCAACTTTTCGATGTGCTCAAGCCCTAACTCGGCGTTTACTTCCGGTATTGCATCACACACTTCTACTTTTTTGATTTGTCCTTGTGGCTGAATGAACTCGCCCTTTTTATTACGTAATCTAAAAAAACGAATGAGCGAATTTTCAAAATTAGGTTGTTTAAGGAAAGTTCCTTTTCCTTGCTGTTTAACCAATAAGCCTTCTTCAACCAGTCCTTCAACCGCCTTTCTAACGGTTCCTACCGATACGCTATACATTTGCGCAAGTTCTTGTTCACTTGGAATAGGCTCTTCGACTGTCCATTTTGACTGGATCAGTAGTTTTTGAAGTTCCCAACGGACCTTTTCATATCTTGGCAATTTAAAATTTTTAAATGCAGTCTCATCAAGCATTTGCGTTAAACATTATGAAATCGATTTGACAATATTAGCATAGTTCTGTGTAATACAAAAAACCAAACATATATATGTTTAGATGTTTATATATTTATCAAGGAAGATAATATGACTGCATTGATGCTGATGGCTTTAGCCGTATCGATAGGTTTAGGTTATAAAACGAAAATTAATATCGGATTTTTTACGATAGCGTTTGCCTACCTGATTGGTTGCTTTGGCATGGGTCTTAAACCTTCCGAAGTTATTGAATTATGGCCTGTCAAAATTTTCTTTATTATTTTATCTGTCACTCTGTTTTATAACTTTGCTTTGGCAAATGGTGCTTTAGAGAAACTTGCCAGCCATCTTCTATATAAATGCCGTAAGTTTCCTCAGTTTTTACCTTTAGCGATTTTTTTCGCAGCAACCATTATTGCTGGCCTAGGTGCTGGTTTTTATACAGTACTTGCCTTTATGGCACCCATTACACTGCTGCTGTGTAAAAAAACCAATATGAATATGATTATTGGTGGGATGGCTGCAAATTACGGCGCTTTAGCTGGCGCAAATTTTATGACATCGCAAAGTGGCATTATTTTCCGAAGCTTAATGGAAAATACTGGCATTAGCTCGCAAACAGCTTTTTCATATAGCAGTGGAATTTTTGTCTTGACTTTAATTATTCCAATTGCGGTGTTGGGAATTTATACCCTCTGGAATAGAAAAAGTAATTCAATTGTGATTGAAGATCAAAAGCCTGAACCATTCGACAAAAAACAGAAACAATCCATCTTCCTTATTATTTTAATGATGTCGATTGTTTTAGTTTTTCCAATCTTGCATCTTGTTTTTCCCGATGTAAAAACAATTAGCTTTTTAAACTCCAAAATTGATATTGCCTTCCTTGCGATTACCTTCTCGCTCATTAGTTTACTTATGAAACTTGCGGATGAGAAAAAGGTCATTGCACTTGTGCCTTGGGGAACACTGATCATGATTTGCGGTGTCGGTATGCTCATCGCATTAGGTGTGAAACTTGGCATTATTACTACCCTATCTGAATGGTTAGCAAACAATGTTCCTGTGTGGGTCATTCCAGTACTTTTATGTCTGATCAGTGCCATTATGTCTGTATTTTCAAGCACTCTAGGGGTGGTTGCTCCTACCTTATTTCCAATTGTTCCTGCGCTTGCACTTACCTCTGGCCTAAACCCACTAGTGCTGTTTATTTGTATTGTGGTTGGCGCTCAGTCTACAGCGATTTCTCCTTTCTCGTCTGGCGGTAGCCTCATTATGGCTTCAGCACCAGCAGACATCGACAAAACCAAATTCTTTAATCAACTGTTATTTAAAGCAATTCCTGTAGGAGTCATTGCCGCTTTAATCGCTATTTTTGCTTTAAAATTTGTAATGTGAGATGAAAATGAACTGTATAGATACACATGCACATGTTTTTTCGACACAGGACCACAGTATCGAAACAGCACGTTATGCACCTGATTATGAGGCAACTGTACAAAGTTTTATCTCTCATCTTGATGAACACAATTTCACGCATGGTGTTTTGGTTCAACCCAGCTTTTTGGGCACCAACAACCAAGCGATGTTAAACGCAATTCAGCAATACCCTGAGCGTTTAAAAGGGATCGCCGTTGTTCAACATACGACGACGTTTGATGAGCTAGTCAATCTCAAGGCACAAGGCATCGTTGGTGTTCGCTTAAATCTATTCGGTCTTAACCCTCCTGCGCTAAATACGCCTGACTGGCAAAAATTTTTACGAAATGTAGAAAGCCTCAACTGGCAAATTGAGATACACGCACCGCCGAAATATCTGGTTCAGCTTTTGCCACAATTGGATGAATACAGCTTTGATGTCGTAATTGATCATTTTGGCCGAGTTGACCCTGTTAAAGGGATTGAAGATCCAGATTATCAGAAGTTTTTAAGCTTACTTAACGTAAAACAGCACTGGATTAAAGTGTCCGGTTTCTACCGTTTGGGCACTACTCCAAACAACATAAATACGGCACGACAGGCCTATAACATTGTTAAAGAAAAAGGTTTTTTACACAAACTTATTTGGGGAAGTGATTGGCCGCATACCCAACATGAATCTTTAATAACTTATGAAGATGCGATTAAAGCTTTTAAACATATTGTGTTTGATAAACACGAGCAATGTTTAATTTTAAATCAGAACCCTACCGAGCTGTTTGGTTTCTCACGTACATAAGGAGTATGTATGAAAAATGATATATCTATATCGGAAGTAGAAAAGTCAACGATCCGTAAACTTTCTTTTCGTATTCTTCCTTTCCTCATTCTTTGTTATTTCATCGCATATATTGATCGGGTGAATATTGGTTTTGCCGCTTTAACCATGAACCAAGAAATTGGTTTAACTGCTACTGCCTTTGGTTTTGGTGCGACATTATTTTTTATTGCATATGTCATATTTGAAATTCCAAGTAACATGGCTATGGAAAAGCTAGGTGCACGTATCTGGATTGCCAGAATCATGATTACTTGGGGCATTGTCGGTTGCTGTACTGCCTTCATTACTGGCCCTATTTCATATGCAATTTCACGCTTTTTACTTGGTGCTGCCGAAGCCGGATTTTTCCCAGGCGTATTACTGTATTTAACACTATGGTTCCCTAAACGATATATGGCTCGAATTGTTGCCGTATTTATGGTTGCGATTCCTTTATCTAACTTTATTGGTTCACCATTATCTGCCTTATTGTTAGGCTTGCATGGTTTACTGGGCTTAAGTGGATGGCAAGTGCTTTTAATACTTGAAGCATTACCTGCAATCCTTCTTGGTTTGTTATGCCTTGTATGGCTGCCAAATACCGCAAATAATGTTAAATGGTTAAATCAAGAAGAAAAGGACTGGTTATCAAGCACTTTAACTTTTGAAAAAAATCAATTGTTGAACTCTGAAAAACAAGACAGTGCCGAACAGAAAAAGAGTAAGTTCAAGCTGCTGATTACCAATAAATATCTATGGTTCTTTGCAATTATTTATGCAGGAAGTTCAGCAACCAGCAATATTTTATCGTTATGGATGCCTCAGATTTTAAAAGCCTTTCATCTAACTGCCATGCAGACAGGTCTTTTAAATATGATTCCGTTTGGTTTAGCTGCCGCTTTCATGATTGTTTGGGGCGTACATGCCGATAAAAGTGGTAATAAGAGTCTCAACACAGCTATTCCGTTATTTGTGACCAGTTTTGGTTTGCTCCTTACTATTTTTACCTCGTCTTTAACTTTGAGCTTACTTTTATTCTCACTCGTTTTGATGGGTAACTATGCCATTAAAGGTCCTTTCTGGGCATTGGTTTCTGAGCGCTTACCACCTACTTTAGTGGCTGTAGGTATTGCAGCGGTGAATACGATTGCGCATATTGGTACTGGGCTTATGAACTCTATTATGGGTATTGTAAAAGATTATTCGGGAAGCTTCCCTATTTCTCTTTTACCGTTATGTATGCTTACATTTACGGGTGCCATGATTGCGTTGTATTTGGGAAGAAAACCGACATTGCCAAAAGCGCAAAAGGTTCAAAAGTTGGTTTAGGTTTTAGAAATAAAAGATTTAATTAAAAGAGACCATTAATGGTCTCTTTTTTATTCATAACAAATATATAGAAGCTAAGATGGGTCAATATTTTCTTATTTTTATATGAAAACTATAAGCTTGTCTGTTTTTACTCCAACAAAAAAGCCCATCTTCCGATGAGCTTTTTATTTAACTAAATTTCATAATATGTATTAGACTTTAAATTCTGCTATTACAAAGTTTTTTACGATTTCATCAAAATTTGGTTTCAGAAGAGTTGGCTTGCTATCTTTTATAGTTTTATACCAATAACTCGCTGCAACTCCCATACTAACCAAAGCTAACAATTTCATAGCTCACCTCACTTATTGGGAAGAGTGGAGTTTAAAGTATCATTCGCGTTTGTAGCGTTCTAACTCGTTTTAAAGAGATTTCTGTATATTTTTTAAGCAATGTGTAATAAAAAAGCCTATATCTTTGTAAACTTCTTTAAGGACAATAGTGCAGTTTACTTACACTTTTTTCAATATAACTTATATTTAGTATTTTCCTGTACAGGATCAATATTTCAATAAAAGATAAAGAAAGGAATCTTCTAGAATGATGAAATATTTGATTATTCTTGCCTATAAAAAGTATAAAAACTTATTTTAAATATTACAATTAAAGGAGCACTTTTACTTGCTAATGGGCTTAGAACTGTATTACGGGTATTGTAAAAGATTATTCGGGGAGCTTCCCTATTTCTCTTTTACCGTTATGTATACTTTACATCTACGAACTCCATGATTATGTTGCATTAAGGAAGAAAACCAACTTTACCGAAAGTTTCAAAACTTAGTTTATTTTTTGATACAAAAATTGAAAAGAGACCAATTAATGGTCTCTTTTCACTATACTTGATTCATTGTAGACAAGAATAAAACATATGAATTCTTATTTAAGAATAGAATCAAGTAACTAGTTTTCTAGAAGTACGACATAAAACTTTCTTCTATTTAGACTTACTTTTATTCTGCCCACCACAATTTTTCATTACCGTTTTCATCTATATCCACCCAAACTGGCCAAAAAGGGCAATATTCTTCACTGTTGAGCATAAACCATACATGTACACCACCAAGATCCTCTCAAGACTCTTCGGATATAGGAAAAATTAAGCTAAATTCAGATAAAACCCCTGAAATTTCATCATCTAGTATTTTATTGTTTCTAGCTAATTTTAGTTTATTTTCTAAAATTAACTTCCTCAACATATTGAAAAAAAATTCTTTTTTCAAAGCAAAATTATTTATTAAACTTACTGGCAAACCGATATTTCGTTCTAAGCTGTCAATTGCATCCCACAGCCATCCTAAATGATGATATTTGGCTTCTTGAAAATTTAACATATAGTCAATTTGATCAACATTAAACTTATTAATCATTATGCCCACTCTAAATGTTTTTCACCATTTTTAAGTGTATAGACCCAGACAGGTCTTAATGGACAAAAATCTTTATCATAAACAACAAGCCAAGTTCCGACATCAACAACACCTAATTCCTCCGCATGTCGTTCTGATTGAGGGAATGATAGTTTGAACCATTCCAATTGCTCAGAGATAGGCATGTCATATAAAATTTCATCATTTTCGCTTTTAGCAAGTAATAAATCACCATTTTTCATTAACTTTTCTAAAATATAGAAAAATATTGTTTTTTTTAAATCAAAGTTATTGTCCACAATTTCATAAAATTCTAAATCATTACCTAATCGACTAATTGATAGCCAAATACCATCTAATGCCTGAAACTTAGGCGATTTCATTAATTCATTAAAATGTTTATCAATTAAATTAAACATTATCTACTCCATTATCTAAACTTAATTTCTATTTTTTCTTTAGGAGATAACCCTAACGAATTATTAATACCTGGATTACCCTGAATATCAATTGTCCATCTAGCTCTAGTCTGACTTGCTGAGCTTGAAACACTTCGTAAGCGGATTTGTTGCCCATTACCCAAAGTTGCCACATAAATTTGTTTATCACCATTACCTACCGCTTTAAGAGGAACCGTACCAGCTAATTGCTGCGCATACTCTTTAATATTATTAGATGTTAATTTTTGGCTATCCAATATAACAGTTGTCTGACTATTTACAGGATTGTAGCCTTTTTTAATGTCTAACCCTGCAATTGTTAACGTATTTCTTGAGTTGGTCTTTGTAAAAAGCTCTGCAATTTCTTTTTCAGGGGCAATATACGTCACACGTTTAATAACTTTTTTGCCACCTTCTGAAACTATTCCTAGACCTTTACTGGTTAAATTTCCAAGAATGGCACGCTCAACATAAGCCGTACCTTTTTCAATAGCTAATTGCTCTAAAGATTTTTTACCATCAACAACATCTTGTACATCTCTATAAATTTGGTAAGCACTATAAGCTCTATCTGCAATCATTACTGCAGCAATTAATGGCACCCAAAAAGCATTATTAGTAACAGCTGTTTCTGAGGCTTGCTGTGCAATAGCAGTATCATATCCTGTTGCTGCCGCTATCGTAACAGCCATTGCATTACTAATATTAGTTATTAATTTTTGATCACTAGAATATTGTTTCATATATTCTGCAACACTTTCACCAACAGCAGCACCAATTGCACCAGCGATACATTCACCACCTCCTATCGCAGCCCCAGTACAACCTGCTGTAGCATGAGCAACTTGGCTTAAAATATTTTTCATTAATCCATCAGAAATAATTTCTTTATTCAAATGAATCTGATTCGCCATCGTTCCTTGAATAGCTGTCCCCAATGACTGATAAAGTAAATCCTCTAAACCATCTGAGAAGCTTTCTCCTGTAATAGTTGAATTTATTCCTGTCCTGATTGTTGTTTCAATAATTGCCGTTGCTGTTTTTGCTGCGAGATTCATTAATACGTCAGGTGTATTACCCAAGGCTTTCAAAGATTGCATTGTGGCTGTACCACCAACTTTATCTAACAATCCAGCTGTCACCACGGCTGTTGCTAAATTCCTAACTGTATCTTTAGAACCCAAATCTTTTAGCGTCTGTGTAACATTTCCCTGATTATTTACTAAGCCGATAGAGGCTTGAGTTGCTATAGAAGTTAAAGCCGCATTAACCATTATTCCTGTGGTGGTATAAGTCGTTACTCCTGCTGCTGTAGTAGTTGCTAAAGTCATTCCACCAAATGTTGTAATTGTTCCTCCTCCAGCTGCAGCTACAGTAGTTGTCCCCACTGCTGCTGTGGTCGTTCCTGCACCAGCTGCGGCAGTAGTCCCAATCAATGCTGTTCCTGCTCCATAAGTTAAAACGGCAACAATAATTGCAATAATTGCTGCACCAGCACCTGTTAAACCTTGTGATTTATAATCCCAATCTTTTTGGGTTAATAAAACTGTTTGCCAATCAACATCTTTTCGGTTAACTAATTCTTTAAGATATGCATTTCCTGGCTGATTAGCCAGTTTTAGAATTTCATCCCGCAACTCAACTTTATTAGCGTCTTTTTCACTGATTGGAACTTGCACACTCAAACCACCAGCGGCTTTAAAGGTAGGTAAAACTGGCCCATTAAAACTTGGTAGCTGAGCAGTTTCAGTAATTGAGCCTTTATCTTGCATTGACTGCCAGACTACAGAATTCTTTTCTTTTTTAACTAGGTCAGTAATAGATGTTTTCGCGGCAATGAGATCTAACTTACCACCAGCTTCGATAGTTGCGTCTTTTAAATATTCAAACTCGGTTCCAACAAGTCGGGTATCAAATCCTGATTTAGTACCAATGTAATCTGCCTTTAAGATTGCAGGTAATTCAGTAACCTGCGTACGAGTTGCATTAGTTTTAGAAGTATTGTATTTAATTCCAGCAAACGATGATTTTTTTGTAATATCTACATTACTATCAGAACTCTCTTCGACTGTATAAAAGTTAAGATTCCCCCCAGAATTAATCGTAATTTTTCCACCATCAGCAGTAAAGCGCCCAGAATAAATATCAATATTATTATCTGGATTTTTAGCATCTACAGATGGATCTAGTTTTTTCGTTTCAATAAAAATATTTTTTCCAGAAATATCAACTGAAGCTGCATTAGTATCATTACTCTCAGCTACAGTCGTAATATATTTTTTCTTTAAACCACCCCAAGATTTTTTCTTTTCAGTAGTTATTGTACGGTCATAACTTTGTTCAACTGCGGCATCAAATAAAATACTTTTATTTGATTCTATTTTTACGTCACTATTTTTTGATGTAATACCTGTGGCTTGTAAGACTAGATTATCATCTTTAGTTTTACCTACAGTTCTTATGTTAACCCCTTTATCACCATTAATAATGGTAGGGCTAACTAATGTTCGCATACTATAATTATCGTCATTTTCATTTCCTTTATCATAGAAATCTGTATGACCATCAATAATAATACTTGTATTTAATATTCTTGGCTGTGAATTAGTCTCTGTAGTGGTTGTAGATTTATACTGTTCGGCTAAAACACCACTTGCTTCTAAATTTACCTGCCCCGTTTGAGCAGAAATATTTCCTCCACTAATAGATAGTCCTTTAGCAGATGTAATATTTATATTTCCTGATTTTGAAGTTAATTTAGTTTCAGTATGCTCTGAACCATTTATACTATTTTTAAAAAAACTTATGTTAGCTTCCACATCCTTAATAATTACTTTAAGTTTGTTAGATGGACCATTTATTTCTGGATATTTTTCCTCTAAATTATTTTGCATTATTGTTATTTCATCCAATAACTTTTGGCCTACTCCTTTAGTAAAAGGAAGTTTCATCATTTGTTCAATTTTTTTTCTTTTCTCAAGAATACTATCTAATTCTGACTTATAATCATTATATCTGGCTTTATTTATTAACTCAGACTCTTCTTTAATTAAACTATTATTTAAATCTTTCAACTCATCATTAAGTTCTTTCGTATATTTTAGACTAACAACTTCTTTAAGACTATTTTTTATCCCATCAATCAGCACTTCATCTTTACTTGAAACGATCTTAATATCTTTTTGCGCGGTTAATTGTGAACCTTGAATATCAACTTTAGCACCCTCTAAATTGATACCACCATTTGCTGTATCCAACTTAACAACTTGTTCTGATCCATTCCCCGCAGTACCGCCATAGCCTTTTAAAGTCAAAGTGCCTGTTTTAGAAACAAGTTCAATATCACCTACCGCCTTTAAGCTATAAACTTTTGGGTCAATCGTTAAGTTAGAATTTGTTTGAATAGTTAGGTCACCATTTAAACTATTTAACTTTGTATCATTCTTAAGTAAATCACTTCCGACCGCATTTAAGTTCAATCCAGTCTGACCTAGAATAAAACCACCCGCTTCTAATAGAACAGCTCCGCCGGTTAAATTTGTATTTTGTAATACTTGGTTTCCTGTAGCCGTTACAGAGGTGACACCCTTAGATGTTAAGTTTGTTACTTTATTCGCAATCCATTTGGTCGCTGGCGTATACTCAGCATTGCTATAAACCGTACGGCCAGAGCTTACTGCCAGATGCTGGTCTGAAGTAGCATTCACGCCCTGTAAAGTCAGTAAATCTTTTGCATAGAGTTCAGTATTACCTTTTGACGTTAATACGCTATCGATAATTGTACTCATGCCTGCTCTACTATTGATCGCAAGTTTACCAACCGTAGAGCCTAGATCTGTATTTTGGATTTTAATATCGGATTTGCTATTTTCTATCGAAACAGTTTGTCCTTTTAAAACATTATTTACCGTTTTAAATCGGCCCGTATCCCCAGTAACAACTACATCATTATTAGCTTTTAAATTTATTCCATTATTACTCGAAACTAATATATCGCCCTGACTTGCATTAACTTGTACCGATTGCAAGTTAACGGTGCCATCACCAATCGAGCCAAGTGTTACCCCTTTTAAGCCACTAATAACCGTCTGATCAGTTGTTAATTCATCTTTATCAGCTGAAGGCATCGCCTTGCTTGTCTGGGTCGAGTTTAAATTTATATTTTTATTCGCGAGTATAGAAATCTTTCCAGCCGAAGATGTGGCCTTTAAGCTATTTGCAGTAACTCCACCAGCAAGTGCGGTTAGATTAATATCACCTTGAGCCTTGAGTGCCTGACTTAAAACAAGATCAGCAATTTCAGAACTCACATCAATATTCTTTTGTGAGGTCAATGCACTATTGAGTGCTATTTGATTGGCATGTAGTTGAATACTATCTTTATTCGAGATTTCTTTTGCCGTAACGGTTAAATTATTGGCTGCATCAAGCTGAACCATGCCTGTAATAAGGGGAAGTGCCTTGTCAGCATTGTTCCAGACCAGATCACGTCCACTGTAGGCTTTAATGTTTTTAACTCTTGTTGCAGCGTTTTCAAGTGAAAATCCAAGATTCTTTAGGTTTAAATCTCCTGAACTATAAAGGTTAAGATCTTTACCCGCATAAATCGTTCCGCCTTGAAGATCAATCAGGTTTTGGGTATTAGCTGAATTTGCTTGTAGATTGATTGAACCTAAAGATGCCTGTATATGGTTCTCAGTAAGTGATAACTTACCATTACTTAAAACATTTAAATCTTTGGCAGCAATCAGTTTTGCGCCTTTGGCTGCAACCAAGTCTTTTTGTACCTGTATGCTTGCTGTACCACGGTTACTGGTGATGCCTGCGTTAGCTGCCAGATTGATGTTCGCTGCATCAACATATACATCCCCGCTCTGCGCATCATTAAAAATTCGACTATTAGCTGCTAAATTTAAATTACCTTTAGTATTGATCATTAAAGGAGAGGAAGCCAAGCTACCGTTATTAATAATAATTTCTTTAGCATTTACATTCAGGTTATTACCTGAATCGATATTTAACATGCTATTACTATTAATACTACCTGATGAGTTGATATCGGCAGCTGCACCCGTACCCGTTGTTTGTATGTTCACTAAACCTTGAGTTTTACTGTTCGAACTGATTGTACCACTGTGTTCAATCTTTCCGGCACTGGTAATTACCAGATTGTTTACTGCTTGAATAGTCCCAGCGTTAGTCACACCTAAACCTTTTTCAGTTCCCATCAAATAAATGTTGTTGGCATACATCCCACCCAGTGCTTTAACATCCACAGCCAATGTTGGTGCTGTTCCAGTACCTGTTTTAGCTGTAACATCCTGTAAATCTGCACTGACATTATTTGCCCCGGCAATCACCTGAATATCATTTTTAGCACGTAGCTCAGCACTAAGCTCTAATGCACGCGCATAGAGATCCACATAATTTGCATCGTTATTATTTCCACCCAAACCAAATTTAGAATTAGGGTTTGCTGAGACCGTAATTTTTCCTTGGTCAACCGTAAACTGCTTGATACTGCCATCAGCATTTAACTGAGGTTTACCTGTGGTGAAAATTGCCTTGTTGGCATTAATAAAGCCACCACCTTTAATACTAATACCAGACGGGTTGGCAATAATCACATCAGCCATTTGCCCTGCAACTTCCAAGTTCCCCTCAAAGCGTGAAGCGGCTGATGAATTTACTTCATTTAAAATAACTCGTGCTTCACCTGTAGCTAAAAATGGGTTCGCTGCAACGTTTCCTACTGTTTTTGTCGTAGCACCCTGACGGCTGTTATTGAGTACTGCACCTTCAGCCAACACATCAAACTGTTTATAAATATTATGGGATATCCCATTTTTTGGAGTTTGAATATTAACGACAGGAACGACTGTACCTGCTGAGTTCTTTCCAGCACCAATAACTGCTCTATTCGCAGCATTTGCGGCACTGTCCGCTACAATACCCGCATACACAGGTGCTAAAGGCATCCACAGGCTAATACTGGCAACCAATGCTTTCACTTGCCAGAGTTGATGAAATGCCTGAGATTCAGTTTTATCAATATTGCTCTGGGTACTTACTTCACTTTGACCAGAAGTCTTGGTTTGGCTTCGTACATTTTCGGCCACCGCCACAAACATTTGACGTGCTTTGCTATAAATAATGCGATAACTATTCTTGTTCATGAATTAAGTCTTTTCTAAAGTAAATTAATAAGAGAGATTGATACTAAAACCGGTAATCCAGTCTTTTTTTATGCTGTCAGGTGCAATCAGCCCGCGACCTGTAAAGGCATCCAGATAAAAACTATTTTGATAGGTGCGCAGACCTAAAACACTCCCGAGTAAATAACGCTGACCCGGTATGCTATTGCGGCCATTTACCCAGCCCTGATCAACTGCCATGTAAAACTGGGTATTTGGAATTGGTGCATTCAAGCTGATTTCTTGCTGTAGATACTGGCCGTTATCTCCTGAAAGCATGAGTTCACCATCGAAGCCACGCACGCTATAGCGCCCACCAATATAAAAGCGGTCATTGGGTACTAAAATTTTAGGTGCATATTGCCCACGCCAGTTAAGTCGGTACTGGGCAGGTTTATCGAGCAAAAGAAATGGGGTGATATAACGCAGATCTGCACTCCAAAGCGGAGCACGGGAGTAACCTTCAACAGGAAGATGGTTTCCGTAAACATCGGTAATATTTTCTTCTGGTGCAGTTCGGGCACCCACCCCCATCCCACGACGGTAATCGATGCTGCCGTCTAATACCGCATTTCCTAAATATTGACGGTGTTGAACGCCTAAATTCCAGCCTGAGGTTCTTCGGTGTAAAACATTAATTTCAATATCGTCAATAAAACTTTGGCTTTCTTTATGATAAAGCTTTCCATACACGCTGGTTTTATGTTGCCCACTACGGCTAATCACACGAGATAAATTTAGGTTGGCTTGCTGACTGTTGCCATGGTAAAGCAGTGGACCATTCCCTCCTAAGACTGTTTGCTTATATTGATAGTCATTGTAGCTAAAACCTAAATCATAATAACCAACAGGCAACTGATAACTAATGAAATAACTTCGGTTTAAATCTTCATGAAAGTTATCTAATGAGTGACTCACGTTTAACGATAAAATATCATTTAAATGAAACGGGTTATTGATACCTATCCCAATATTCCCCATATAGGTACCAGTGTCCTGATTACCCGAATCATCTACACTTAAATTGAAATTAACTTTTTGTAGTGCTTGAAGTTTGAGTATTAAATCGCTATAGCCCGTTAATTCTTTATCTTGAGCAGTTGCGGGAGTAATTTGCATATCTACCGCATAGACACGTTTTAGATTTTCCAGCCCCTGATCGAGCCTTTTTAGGTTCACAATGTCGCCAGCTTTAAATGGCAACCCAGTCTTAAGCTGTAATGAGGAAATTTTTCCTTCTTGTATAACAATCTTATTTAAGCGTCCGATTTGTATACTCAGGTTTAGATTCCCCTGACTTAAGTCTTGCGGACTCACGACAATTTGACTGGTAATAAAACCTTTTTTTAAAAGTTCGTTTTGGGCATAGTTCACAATGTTATGCAAACTTTGGGTACCAATACATTTACCCAGAATATCCTGTGGGTGTTTTTTTATGGCCTTAATCACAAAGTTAAATTGCTTTAAGTCAGATTCCGACTGACCAATTAAAGGGATAAGACTAATTTCTTTAACCGTTACGCATGGGCTTTCTTCAACAACCAGATGCTTAAAGTCCTGTAATGGCTTGGTGTTTTGATAATGAGTTTGCTGAGCAAGCTGGTCTTGTAATTGTTGGTTAAGCTCTTTTAAACGCTGATCTTGCAATACCTGACTGGGTAAAGAGACATCTTCAATCGCATAAACATATTGATGAAAACCCGCAAAAAAAATAATAGAAGAAGTTATAAAGTTCTTAGTTAACATCACATATACAGAATTGTACGTATAAGAACTTTATTTTACACAAAAAAACATATTATTCAATTTTTCTCTATGTTTATGTAATATGAAATTCCTAGTAATTATTAATATTTATACTGTTTGAGCCTATTTTAAGTGTGTATTAGGAATGATTTTGCTAACTTATGAACAAATTTGGTAAAGAAACTTCGTCTTCAATTATTCCACATAATAACTTAATAATTTAGATGAAAATCAAATAATTAAATTTTTAAAAACCTCTCCACCACCACATCCCTCTCTTCCAAACTCTTTGAGCTTAAAATCTGGAACATCAAGCCATCAATTAGGTTTAAAACCAAATTGGCATTGGGTTTTAATGCATGGGTCTCTAAACTAAAAATGAGGTCAAAAATCTCATGAAGTAGCCATTTTCTATACTCAACCGCCATACGGTAAGCGCTCACATACATATGTTTAATTTCAAAAAAGGCTTTAAGCAAAAGGTAATACAGGCTATTAAACTTAACATGTAAGTTTATAATTTCTTTGAGTTTGTACTTTGAAGTGCGGTAACGACTTGAGTAAATAATGGCAAGTACTTCTTCTTTCAGCAGGCTTTTTTGAAAAGCGATGCACATTTCAATTAACCGTTCTTTTGAGTGAAAGTAATTATAAAAAGTCGCCTTGGTTATTTTGGCTTCTTTAATAATTAGGTCTACGCCCGTCGTGTGAAAACCGTAAGTAACAAATAGACGTATGGCAGTATGAATAACCTGTAATTTTTTGGAAGAAGTTTTTAAATTTTGCATAGTTTTACCGTTATAAATTCTTGTTGTTTCTAAAAGAGATTAAAAAGCCTGTGCCTTTTCTGGGAGAAAAAAAGGCACAGCAAAGCCGTAAAGACTGTGCTTGGCACATCTCAAGTTTTATTGTTGCTAAGTTTTGGTCGTGACGATTTAAAGCCTGAAAAGCCTATAGGCAATCAAGCTTCTTTAAAGTGTTTTAAGTTGTGTCGAGATAGATTTTGACAGTGACTGCCAATAATTTATGAATGTGCATAGCCAACTCCTTCTTTTGGGAGTTCTGCCGAAACATTATAAATTATGGTGGCAGAACGGAAGCGGGTTGACGGACTGGTTTCAACTCCAGCACACTCGAAAGTGTCCCACTCCCGTCCTACCGCTACGGGAGGGAACGAGGTGTGCACACAAGACTCTTCCTCAGAAGAAATAATCCTGATGTGGTTGAAATAGCGGTCCGTCAAAACCGACTGGCAATGTAGGCCAGCCCGCAAATGGTAATCTTCAATATTTGAGCTGTCAATGTGAAATTGGCTAGAAATTATTTAATTAATTATTGTTTTTCATTTAATTACATAATTAAGGAAAACCTTAAATATTGGCTTAACAATTTGCTTTTATAACAGCACTCTAACGCTTTCTTTTTATTATGACTGCGCTTGCTCGGCCATAAATATTTTAAATTTTGAGACTAAAAAAGGAGGTATTAGCCTCCTCTTTTAATTCAAACTCTCAACATCTGGTGGTAATTAAATACCTTTATCTGCCAGTATTACTGAAGATTCTTTGAGTACGTTTTAGTTGATATTTGTACGATCTCTTTCTTTTCTAGACGATTTAACAATGTGCCAAATATTGCAGCAACAATGTACATAAATAATGAATAAACTGCTGCTGGCATAGCGGCCATACTGCTTGCCATTACTGTAAAAGCAATGGTCATGGCTAAGGTACTGTTATGAATTCCAATTTCAAACGCGCAAGCTTTTGCCTGAAAGCTATTTACACCCAATAATCGTGGAACAAAATAGCCAACCATTAAACTACATACGCAAAACAGCAAAGTTGCCAATCCAATTTGTCCAATATATGTCATCAGATTTTGGTAATCTCGCGCAACTGCTAATATGATGATCGATACGAGAAAAAAGATAGCAAAGATACGCACAGGTTTATTGAGCTTTTCAGCCGTATGCGGCGCAAAATGACGGACTAACATCCCGATCCCAACGGGCACTAAAATAATAAGAAAAACTTGTATGATTTTAGAGAATTGCAAACCTACATTTTGTCCATTTTCCATAAAGTGTTGTATTGCAAAATTCACAATTAACGGAAGTGTAAAAGCAGCAATGACCGAATTTATAGCCGTTAAAGTAATATTTAAAGCGATATCTCCTTTATAGAGATAACTAAATAAATTAGCTGTTGGCCCGCCTGGTGACGCAGAAAGGAGCATTAATCCAACAGCAAGCATGGGTGGTAAAGCAAGAACCTTACAAATAATAAATGCAATACCGACTAAAATAACCAGTTGGCAAAATAATGCGATAAAGACGGCTTTTGGGTGTTGTCGCACGCGTTTAAAGTCATTTATGGTCAACTCCAGACCCAAACCAGCCATAATAATTGCAAGTGCAATTGGTAAAAATACGGTAATTAATCCTGAACCCATAATCTCATTCCTTTTTTCATTTATTTATAGAGCTTCTAGCCCCATACACTTATGTTTTTAATTAAAAGTTCTTATTAAACTTTTAGTTCTTTTCTTAAAATTTTACCCACATTCGACTTGGGTAATTCATTGATAAATTGAATATAGCGTGGTTGTTTGTAGCCAGTCAGGTTTTCTTTTGCATAGATTTGGATTTCTTCAACCGATAAAGAGTCATCTTTTTTGACAATAAAGGCTTTCGGCACCTCACCCGATTTTTCATCTGCAATGCCAACCACGGCGACTTCTAAAATTTTTGGATGTTGGGCTAAAACTTCTTCAATTTCGTTCGGAAAAACATTAAAGCCTGAAACTAAAATCATGTCTTTTTTACGGTCAATAATTTTGGTGTAGCCTTTTTCATTCATAAAGCCAATATCACCCGTTCTAAAGAAACCATCAGCAGTCATGACCGCTTTCGTTTCTTCAGGTAAATTCCAATAACCTTTCATGACCTGCGGGCCACGAATTGCAATTTCACCAGTTTCACCGGGCGCTAATTGGTGACCTTCATCATCCAAAATTGCAATATCCGTGCTCGGTACAGGAATACCGATCGTACCACTAAAAGTATTAGAGATTGGCGGGTTAAAGGTCGCCACAGGAGAAGTTTCTGATAAGCCATACCCTTCACGGATAATACGTCCTGTCAGTTTTTCCCATCCATCGGCAGTGGATTTCAAAATTGCCATACCGCCGCCCGTGGTAATTTCTAAACGGCTATGGTCCAACTTATTAAAGGCTTCATGATTAATCAGTGCATTAAATAATGTATTTACAGCAGGAAAAACCGTGGGACGATATTTTTCAAAACAATGCACGAGAGCATCTAAATCACGCGGGTTTGGAACTAAAACAGTGGCATAACCTTTATTCATTGCACTGTGTAATAAACAGACAGTAAAACCAAAAATATGATAAAGCGGTAAGGCACAGATCGCTATTTCATCTTCAAAAGCATCTCGGTCACCAAAGTAGCTTTTGAAAACCACATTATTTTGTAATAAGTTGGCAACAATATTTTTATGGGTTAATTCTGCGCCCTTGGATACACCTGTTGTTCCGCCGGTATATTGTAAAAGCGCAGTGTCCTCAAGAATAAGCTTAGGACGTATATAGTCTTGGGCATTTGTCTTCAATAAGATTTGCTTAAAAGCGTATTTTTTAGAATCTAAGGTGTCTAATTCAGTAGGTTGGTCAACTAACATTTCAGTCATGGTAGTGGTAATAATTTGTTCAACCGACACTTGTTCTTTGACAGCATCATAAACAGGTAAAAACTGTTCTAATATAAATAAGACTTTTGCGCCTGCATCATTTAATTGATGCTTTAACTCGCGTGCTGTATAGAGGGGGTTAATATTGACCAGAATATAACCTGCACGAATGACGGCAAGTGAAATAATTGGGTACTGAATAATATTGGGCATCATCACGGCAACACGTGTACCTTTTTCTAGCCCTAAACTTTGCAAGAATGTTGCTACTTTTCGACTATATAAATCGATTTCAGCATAAGAAAAAGATTGATCTGCAAATATAAAAGCCTTTCTTTGCTGGAACTTATTAAAACTGTTGTCCCATAAATCGAGAAGTGAAGTTTGTTCATCCGGCAATGTAATGGTGCTTTCTATATTCCATTGCTTATATTCGTCTAACCAGATCTGTTTTGTCATCTTATTGTCCTTTTATGAGAGGGAGAAATGGAACTGTTCCTACTCCACTTTTTATATTTTCTTTAATCTCTTAATCTGCTTACTCTCGTGCAGAATTAAACTGTTTATATAACTAAGCGATCCATCAAATAGTTGAATTAAAATTTATAACCAATTTTCAAACCGTAACCGATTGAATAGTTATTTTTATATTCACCAACATAATATTCACTGCCTGCTTGAGCACCAAGCTGTCCTTTGGCATCACCGAGCCATAGATACTTCATTCCACCTGAAATAAAGTATTTTGAAGTTGGACTATATTGCGCACCAAGACCAACACTGTAATAACCTTTAGCTGGCCCACCTGTGGACACCCGCTCACCTGCTCCCGAGTCCCAGCCTACAGAAACTGAACCTGACCATTTATCGCTAAGGCGTTGTCCAATTCCAAGATTGGCAGACCATTGATCATCATAATAACGAACCAGATTAAAACCATTTGGACGACTTGGCATTGATAGAACTCCAACAACTTCTGAGATTTCACCGAAACGATACGGTTTAAACTCAAAATCATTCCAGTGAACCCAACGCACGTTACCGAACAATAAAGTACCTTTGCGTAATCCGGTCTGAAATTCCAAATTCACTGACTCTGGCGCTCTAAACTTAGTTGAGCCTGATGTGCCTGCTTCAGGTAAACCCGCAACAATACGATTGAGTGCCTCCTTCCGCGATTCAGTGAGTTGTCCTATAGAAACCATATACGCCAAATGCTGATCAAGAAAATCACGGCCTTGCTGCGTACTCAACATATCAACCAGTGGCGCATTTTCATTAGCAGTCACTTCATGCATAATTTCTGAACGATAGGTCAATGAGGCTTTAATGGCTTTTTCGGGAATTTGATAACCAAATCCTGCCAGCCATCCCCAATCTCCAACTTCTTTGGCATTAAAGTCATAGCCATTATATAAACTGAAAACTTGACCTCTTAAATTGACGTTACTTTTAAATGTCTGATAAACAGGACCTGCATAAAAATTCCAGTTTTTATCCGGTTGATAACCGAATATCAGACTAAAATTTTGCATAACAAAATTCGATTTGGTGTTCCCTGTTACGGCTTCTCCACCAGTCTTTTGGGCAAGTGTTGCTGAATCAATGCCCGGTACTAAAATCGTATCACTCGGCTTAGCAACAAAGCTGTTATTTCCGTAATATTCAGAGTCGGAAGTAAATGGCTGATCGTAAAGAAAACCAAATGAAAACTGAGGTGCTAACTGTAATTTCAAGGCTGCACTGGGACGATAATCAGAGTTTGCAATATCAGAAATACTATTACGTGTTGGGTTTGTACCCGCTTCTTGTCCTTCTAATGAAGTGTCTGAAACAGATAAACTTGCCTCAAAATAATTACCAGGTTGTAGAAATGCAGAAATTGATTGTCCTGTTCGATCAAATGCTGCTGCATAGAGTGGGCTCGTACAAAATGAAGCCATGACCATGACTAATGTTTTCTTTTTCATCTTTTAATCCGTCCTAGATTTTTATTTTTACTTATTAGGGCGCTCTTTACTGAACGCCTGATGTTTGTTTTTACATAGTGATTCTTATTAGGTATTTTCTATAAAATCAGGTTGTTCTCCTTTTCTGTCAAACGGCGCGGTTAAGGAATGGTTCTTACTAGAACCATTCTTCTGACATATTGAGTGGAGTCGTCTCTACCGGATCAAGTACCGCTAACCAACTTATAATTTTCGGCATTTCCCAGCCAAAGAAATAATCACACGCTGCAAGCTTCCCATACAGAAAATCAGGATCTGTTGAGTTCGGCATGAGTTTATGAATGACTACCGCTTGATCAAGCCATAACCACCCCACTACAAGATGCCCAAAAGCTTCCAGATAATTGGCGGCATTTGCCAGTTGAAGTTCTACATCGGTTAATGCATGCAATTTCTCTGTTACATTTCGGATGAGTTGCCACTTTTGGTCTAATTGATCTGCATGATCTTTTAAAGAAGGCTCAGCTTTGGCTTGTGCGATCGTATTCATGATTTTTTCATGTAATAGCTTCATCGACAGCCCCTGATTAAGACGAGTTTTTCGCCCTAATAAATCGAGTGCCTGAATGCCAAATGTTCCTTCATGAATCGGGTTAAGTCGATTGTCCCGATAAAACTGTTCAACATTATATTCACGGGTATAACCGTAGCCGCCATGAACTTGAATAGCTAAATCATTTGCCACAAGTCCCCATTCAGAAGACCAGCTTTTCACTACTGGTGTTAATAGATCAAGTAATTGATGGGCTTGATTGCTTTGCTCGGCATCTTCAAGGGAGTGAATATCATCGGTTAATCGGGCTGCATATAGGCACAGTGCTAATGCGCCTGAGACATATGCTTTTTGCGCCAAGAGCATACGGCGTACATCTGCATGTTGAATGAGCGGGATTTGTGGGGAACTTGGATTGCGTTCACTACGAGAGCGACCTTGTACTCGTGTTTTTGCATAATCTAAAGCATGAAGATAACCTGTATATCCTAATGCTGCTGCCCCAAGTCCAACCGAAATTCGGGCTTCATTCATCATATGGAACATATAGGCCAGCCCTTTACCAGCTTCGCCGACTAGTTCACCAATTGCGCCTGCTTCTCCTTCGGGTGTGAAACGACCTTCCCCAAAATTCAGCACACAATTCACTGTTCCCCGATAACCCATCTTGTGGTTAATTCCAGCTAATACCACATCATTGCGTTCACTTGGCTGTCCATTTTCATCGAGTAATTTGCGCGGTACGGTAAACAGAGAAATGCCTTGCACACCTGCTGGTAATTGTCCATTTTCATCTGGAATTTTTGCCAAAACCAAATGAACAATATTGTCAGAGATATCGTGCTCGCCACCTGAAATCCACATTTTGTTTCCAAACAAACGATAACGACCATCTTTTGTTTTAATCGCACGTGTACGAATATCAGCCAGACTTGAACCTGCTTGCGGCTCCGATAAACACATCGTTCCGAAACATTTGCCTTCTATCATGGCGTTGACATAGGGTTTAACTTTTTCAGGTTCACCATGAGCCATTAATAAATTTGCATTACCAATGGTTAAAAAGGCATAGCCCGCTGTTCCTGAATTGGCACCGAGTAGATATGCCATACCTGCACGCTCAATGGTATTGGGTAAGTTCATTCCATTCCAATCTGACGGAAACGCTGCACTCATCAAACCTGCATCAGCAAAGGCCTTAAGTGCGACCCCGACTTCAGGATTAACAGTTACACGTTCACCATCAAAAACAGGTTCGTTACTGTCATTTTTTTTATTATGAGGAGCAAATAAATCGGTTGCCAAAGCCTCGTAAACGTTTAAAACAGATGTATATTCAAAACGGTCCTGTCCTGCAAAAGTATCGCGTTGGCTGAGTTCTTCGACTTTTAGCCAGTCGAATAGCAAAAAATCGACATCACGGCGAGAGAGAATTAATTCATTGCTCATGGTTTATTCCTATACATTTACAAGTGTAAGCCACTCGGCCACAAGTGCCGGTTTTGCCTGATCTTCGATTTCAATCGTGACTTCCATGATCAACTGATAACTTCCCTCATTTTTTTGGGAAACATTTTTTAAGTGAAAATTTCCACGCACCCGCTTACCGCTATATACAGGACTAATAAAACGCAAATTATTGATGCCATAATTCACGCCAGATTTCTGCCCCTGTACAGTCGGCAAGACTTGAGCGGCCATCGCTGAAAGTAAAGAGAGTGTTAAAAAACCGTGGGCAATCGTGCCACCAAAAGGTGTCTGGCGAGCAGCTTCTTCATCCACGTGAATAAATTGATGATCTTGTGTGACATCCGCAAAGGTGTTAATCATGCTTTGATCAATGGTCATCCATTGCGAGCTACCTAATGCTTGACCTTGCAACTCAACCAGTTGGTCGATGCTTAATGTATTTTTTGTCAAAATTACTCTCCTGCCATTAATGAAGCTTTTTTCAGCTCAAGCTCACCCTGAGCGCCTCCTCTGACAGGCACAAACTCATCTGTTCGGTCTGAAACATCAGCTAAACGTTGTGCTAAAACATGCGGAACTTGTTCATCCGTACCTAAATAAATTCCTTGCGTAAGGGTAATGTGGGCAGCTTCAAAACTACCTGCGCCAGCACAAAGAATCATACGGGTAGGTGCATCTTCGCTAACCAAAGTCGCGATTGCAGGACTGACCGCACTTGGAGCAAGAGCTTTAAGGGCTTCTTCGGGTAATAATCCTTCAAGCATACGAGTTGCAGCTGTTGGTGCTAAACAATTCACCCGAACATTAGATTTTTCACCCTCTAAAGCCAGTGTCTGCATGAGTCCAACCAATGCCATTTTTGCAGCACTGTAGTTGGACTGCCCAAAGTTGCCATATAGACCAGATGATGAAGTCGTCATAACAATACGACCATATTTTTGCTCGCGCATGATATCCCATACCGCTTTTGTGCAATTTACTGCCCCCATTAAGTGGACATCAATCACGGTACGAAAGTCATCTAGTGACATTTTGCTAAAAGTTTTATCTCGAAGAATTCCAGCGTTATTAATTAAAATATCTACACGTCCCCAACGGGCAATGGTTTCATCTACCATCTGTTGAACTTGTTCAATATCAGTGACTGAAGCACCATTTGCCATCGCCTCACCACCAGCCGCAATAATTTCATCCACGACTTTTTGGGCCGCCATGGTTGAGCCACCTTTTCCGTTTACATCGCTACCAAGATCATTCACGACCACTTTTGCACCCAAACGAGCCAGTAACAATGCATGTTCCCGCCCTAGACCTGCGCCTGCACCTGTAACAATAGCCACTCGATTGCTTAAATTAATTGTCATGATTTTTTCCTAAACATATGAATAAGATGTATTTAATAAATGTTTTAATAAGCTGTCACGCCGCCATCAATTGCAATGGCTTGACCTGTGAGATATGAGTTTTCTTTGGCACACATCATCAGCATCATTGCCACCACTTCGCTTGGATGGCCAAGACGCTTCATTGGCGAGGCTTGCCCTAAAAAGTCTTGTTTCTCTTTGAGTTCACTGTCGACCACCATCGGGGTGGTTGTATAAAATGGACAAATTGCATTAACTCGAATGCCTTTATTTGCATATTCAACCGCTGCTGTTTTGGTTAATCCCACCACAGCATGCTTTGCCGCAGCATAGGCAGCCAATTTGGGAGCAGCGCCTAAACCTGCAACAGAAGCAACATTCAGAATAATGCCCCCACCTTGTTGCAACATCTGACGAATTTGATGCTTCATTCCAAAGAACACACCTTTGGCATTGACGGCAAAACTCAAATCCAGATCTGCTTCATCGGTATCAATAAAGCTTTTCATAGGCGGACTCATACCTGCATTATTGATCCCGACATCGACTCTACCAAACTGAGTAACTGCACTTTGCACCAAAGCCTGTACATCTGCTTCACAGCTGACATCACACACTTGCGCAACCACTTCCACTCCTGCTTGGCGTAGCGGTTCAACTACGGTATTTAACCCTTCAATATTCAAGTCACCCAACACTAATTTTGCACCATACTTTGCCAGTTGCTCTGCCAGCAATGCACCAAATCCACTCGCCGCACCTGTGATTAAGACCACTTGACCTGAATAATGTTCGTACATTGCTATTCCTCCCTAAATAGTTAAACCGCCATCAACCACAATACATTCACCATTGGTGTAACTCGCAGCATCGGACACTAGATACAATACGGTACCTGCCATTTCACGTGGTTCTGCGTGACGGCGTAATGGAATTGTGTCCATCCAACTTTTATAAATATCTTCATTTTCAAATAGTGCCGAAGCAAATTTGGTCTTGGTAAGACCCGGCAATAAAGCATTCACTCGAATGCCCAATGGTCCACATTCTTTTGCAAAGGCTTTGGTCATATTCACCACCGCAGCTTTGGTAATAGAATAAATACCTTGTCGATCTCCGGGTTGCAGGGCATTTACAGATGCGGTATTAACAATTGCACCGCCACCCTGTTCTTTCATTAATTTACCTGCCTCAACAGACATGAAGAAATATCCACGAATGTTGACTTCAACCGTTTTGTTGTAGGCCCCAATATCTGTATCGAGAATATGACCAAAATAAGGGTTGGCAGCCGCATTATTGACTAAAATATCTAAACGACCGTGTTCTTTACGAATATATTCAAAAATTGCTGCAATATCTTCGAGTTTACCTACATGACAAGCGGCTGCCTCCGCTTTACCATTTGCTGCAATAATTTCATTAGCAACGCGTTGGCAATCTTCAATCTTGCGACTAGATACAATTACATGTGCGCCTTGTTCTGCTAAAAGTTTGGCAATTTCCTCACCAATACCACGGCTTGCACCTGTAACTAAGGCTATTTTTCCAGTCAAATCAAATAAATGTGTTGCCATATCATTTCCTTATGTTCATAGGTTTTATAAAAATTAGTTGTAATCAATGCTTCTAAATGTGGTTACCACAAGCGCTACATTCAAAATTCACGGTTTTAATCACTCTATTTCTTACGCTATTTCCTGACCATATCTAACTTGTTACAATGAATAAAATGAATTGTTTGAATAACAAACTATGAATGAAATGAATAATAATATTGTCTCTCTTGCTCGTATTGACCTGAATTTATTTCGTGTATTTGTGGCAATTTATAAAGAAAAAAATCTAACACGGGCCAGTGAACAACTTTATCTAAGTCAACCTGCTGTTAGCCATGCTTTGGCACGTTTACGTGATCATTTTAATGATCCATTATTTATTCGAGATGGACACGGTGTTGTTCCATCACCTTTAGCCAAACGTTTATGGCCTAAAATTGAACAGTCATTACAACTTATACATCAAGCAATTCAGAGCACACATGACTTTGTGCCAGCACGAGATTTAAAGCATCTCACAATTGCTATGAATGATGAGTATGAAGGAATTTTTTTACCCTCTATTATTCAGCACTTGACTCAATTTAATCCTAATTTGCAGTTAAATAGCGTACGCATTGATCGTAAAAACTTAAGACATGAGCTTTCTACGGGGAAAATTGATTTTGCGATTGATGTTCAACATTCAGTTGAAGATAGCATTGGTTATGAATGCCTTACTAAAGATCAATTTGTAGTAATAAGTCGCAAGCAGCATCCCTTATTATCAAAGACAAACTTAACTAAAGAAATTTATTTAGAAGCTAAGCACATTACGGTGTCCTCTCGTCCCACAGGTCGTGTCTTTGAAGATTTTTTCTTATCTAAACAAGGTATCAAAAGAACGATTAGTTTCCGCTGCCAACAATATGAAACGGCAATCCGATTAATTACACAAATGGACCATTTACTCACAATTCCTCAATGTCAAATTGCTCATTTTAAAGATACTTACCCTCAAATTAAGGTGCATCCGCTACCCATTGATATAGCTGGATATCAGATGAATTTATATTGGGATCAGCAAAAGTCCCATGAACACCAAATCGTATGGTGTAAGAGCCAAATATTGCAGCTTATGAATAGTTTATAAAATAGTAAATTTATGACAGTAAAATTCTATTATGCTTGCGCTGCTCATATTTTTATGTATGATTGAGTAATCACTCAATTAATATTTTTGTATATGGCTCGTCCTCGAAGTGAAGATAAACGTAATGCAATTTTAAGTGCTGCTATCGAAACATTGGCAGAGCTTGGCGAGCGTGCGTCTACCTCAAAAATTGCCAAAGTTGCTGGCGTAGCAGAAGGTACTTTATTTACCTACTTTAGTAATAAAGAAGAGCTGCTTAACCAGTTATATCTTTCGCTAAAAGCTGAGTTACGTCAGGTCATGATGCATGGTTACCCGACTAACGCTGACTTGCAAACACAAATGTCGCACATTTGGCAAAGCTATTTGGACTGGAGTTTAGAAGCTCCTCTTAAACGTAAAGTGATGGCGCAGCTTTCCACCTCGGAACAAATTACCGAGCAAAGTAAACAAATTGGTATGCAAACCTTTTGTGACCTGACTCAAAACATTCAAGAATGTATTAATGACGGCAAGTTAAAAGATTACCCGCCGTTATTTATTGCTTCAATTTTAGGTGCGCTTGCCGAAGTTACACTTAATTTTATTGCCCAAGACCCTTCTCAAACCGAGCGTTATCGCAAATCTGGTTTTGAAGCGTTTTGGCATGCAGTTTCAATATAGATAAAAGATAAGGATGCACGGCATCCTTATCTTTTAATGAATTAATGAGTGAGTAAATACTCATTTAAATAAATCAAAATAAGCACTTAGTTCAAGTTCTTATTTGCACATTAGGTTTGTTCCAATAAGGAAAAAATAAGATGACTATTTCAAATACAACAGACTTGCCTGCTCCCTTAATGCCATCTCAGCAACACAATGGCAAATTTAGAAATACACGTCCAAACCAACACAAGCCTTCTTTTGGCAAAACGCTTCAACTCATGTGGAAGTTTTTATTTAACAAACCCAAAGGCACTGTTCCAAACAAAGCAATTCCTGTTTTAAGTTTGTCGAAAGAACAATTATTAAGTGCGCCTGACCGGTCTCTATTTCGTTTGGGCCACTCAACTATTTTATTAAAACTGCAAAATGAGTTTTGGTTAACCGACCCTGTTTTTTCGGAGCGTGCCTCACCTTTTCAATGGATTGGTCCAAAACGTTTTCACCAACCACCGATTAGCATTGCAAACTTACCACCCATTAAAGGCGTGATTTTGTCGCATAATCACTACGACCATCTAGACTACCATGCGGTCATGCAGCTTAACGATAAAGTTGAGCATTTCTTAACACCACTTGGTGTAGGCGACACCCTTATTAAATGGGGAATTCCAGCAGAGAAGGTTCAGCAGCTCGACTGGTGGGACACTACACATGTAGATGGACTCGAACTGGTGGCTACCCCTGCCCATCATTTTTCAGGCCGTGGAATGGGTGATAGCAATGCGACGCTTTGGGCGTCGTGGGTGATTATTGATAATGACTTACGTGTATTTTTTAGCGGTGACACGGGATATTTTGACGGTTTTAAAGAGATTGGGCATCGTTACGGTCCTTTCGATCTGACCATGTTAGAAACTGGTGCTTACGACCCCGAATGGCCCGATGTTCATATGCAACCAGAGCAAACTTTACAAGCACATATCGACTTAAAAGGACGTCATTTGTTGCCTATCCATAACGGTACTTTCGACTTGGCGCTTCATGCTTGGGATGACCCATTTGAACGTATCGTCGCTTTGGCTCAACAAAATAATTTAGCGATTAGCACACCGCAAATGGGTGAATTATTGAACTTAGAGGAACCAAATATTGAAAATTATTGGTGGCGTTCGTAAGTTTTCCGATAATTTTTTAAATTATTTATCCTATTAAATTTCAATTTAAAGGTATTTAAATTCAGTTATATACCCTACACATCTAGCCTCAATACCACTTCCAAATAAAACTAGGACAAACTTTGTCTTAGTTTTATTATTGACTATAAACACAGACTACATTAGTCTGTGTTTATAGTTGATCAATTATGAAATTAAATGGCTTATATCACTAGTAGCGTCGAGTATGCGATTCACTGTCTTCTTTTCCTTGTGAACAATGAAGATAAACCTTTGAGTAGTAAGGATCTTGCTGAATTACAAGGAGTCTCTCCGAGTTTTATGGCCAAGATTTTTCCTAAACTTGAAAAGGCAGGTCTGGTTGTTGCTCAAGAAGGTGTTCGCGGCGGCTATTTACTGGCTCGATCTGCTCACGAAATCAGCTTTTTAGATATCGTGAATGCAATCGAAGGTGAAAAACCGCTTTTTGAGTGCCAAGAAGTGCGTGGTAAATGTGCAGTCTTTAACAATGCCCCACCAGATTGGGCAACCAGTGGTGTGTGTGCCGTACATGCTGTCATGCTACAAGCCGAAAAAGCTATGCGAGACGCATTAGGTGCTCATACACTTGGCGATATTGCAGACCGTTTTGGCCGTTATGCCCCCGACGTATTTTTTAGTGATGTAAATGGTTGGATCAACGAGCGCATTGAAGGAAGAACAGCAAAAATGCGGAAAAGTAAAATATCGCGGGATACTCCCGACTAATGAGCTAATAAGCCTCAAATACTAAAGTAAAACATCCCTAATCCGTTTTAAACGCCTTCTCAGATTTTTTCGGACAATCAGAGAATGGATTCGCTCACCCTAAATTTTATGATGAGCTGGAACGTGTTGTCCGAAAAATCGATCAAAAGGATAATCCAATGAGTAAGCGTATTATTATTGCTGGTTCTGGCTTTGCAGGTTTATGGGCTGCACTCGCTGCACAAAGAGCAATCCATTTAGCATCACAAGAACAAAACATTGAAGTGATGATGGTTTCCCCTAGTCCAAATGTCGGGATTCGTCCTCGTCTTTATGAGGCCGTGCTTGAAAACATGAACCCTGATATTTCAGAGTTATTAACCGTGGTTGGGGTTAAATTTCTGGCAGGTTGGGTAAATAAAATTGACTCAAACCAACAGACCATCGAAGTTGCAACCACCGATGGCAACAAGCAAAACTTAAGCTATGACCGTTTTATTCTGGCAACCGGAAGTACCACTTTTATGCCACCTATACCAGGTCTAAAAGAATATGGATTTAGCGTAAATACATTAGAAGATGCTGGAAAACTAGATCATCATCTTAAAAACTTAGCCACTAAACCTGCAAATGCAGCTCGTAATACTGTAGTCGTTGCTGGTGGTGGTCTTACTGGGTTAGAAACCGTGACCGAAATGCCTGAACGTTTGCGTAGCATTTTAGGTGAAACTGATGTCCGTGTGGTTTTGGTTGACTCCTCAACAGAAATTGGTGCAGCAATGGGCGACCAAGCTGCTAGTGTTATTCGAGAAGCCCTTAGCGAACTCGGTGTTGAAGGTAAAGCTGGGCTAAGAGTTACTGCGCTAGATGCCACTGGCGTAACGCTTTCTAACGGCGAAAAAATTGAAACAGAGACCGTGATCTGGACTGCCGGTATGCGGGCTAATCCACTTGCCTCTCAAATTGCTGGTGAAAAAGATAATTTAGGTCGTTTGATTGGGGATACTTATTTACATGCACCTGAAGCAAAAAACATTTTTGTGACTGGTGACACTGTAAAAGTTCCAACCGATGATTTAGGCAATTTTAATGTGATGTCGTGCCAGCATGCTATGAGCTTAGGCCGTGTGGCGGGTTATAACGCTGCGGCAGAATTGGTTGATTTACCACTTCATCCATACAGCCAACCGAAGTATGTGACGTGTGTTGACTTGGGTCCTTGGGGTGCACTTTATACCGAAGGTTGGGATCGACAAGTTCAATTTGTGCGTGAAGAAGCGAAAAAAATTAAACAGGAAATTAATACTGTTTGGATTTATCCACCAGTTGCTGACCGTGAAGCAGTTTTTGCAATAGCAAACCCTGATTTTGTGATTGTTCCTTAAGCTTAATTTTTTTGATCAATCCATTTATTTAAAAACCCTAAAAGTAAGACCATCGTTGGTTCTACTTTTAGGGTTTATATTTGAATTATTAAATTATGACTTTTCTAGCTCTTCTATTATCGCTAAAGCCGTCTTCTTAGCTGAAAACGGGTTTTGACCAGTAATCAAGTTGCCATCTTGAACGACATACGGCGCAAAAGGAATAAAAGCCTTTTCATAACGAGCGCCATATTCTTTCGCTAACTCTTCGGCATTATATGGCACTTTTTTTGCCACCCCTGCCAAAACTTCTTCACTCCATGCAAAGCCTGTTAACTTTTTGCCTTTTATAAGTCTTTCGCCATTGGAAAGTCTGACATTGAGCAAGCCACAATAGCCATGACAAACACTCGAAACAATACCGCCTTTTTCATAAATATTTTTGGTGATTTCTTGCAGTTCAGGGTTATCTAGAAAATCCCACATCACACCATGACCACCCGTATAGTAGATCACGTCATAATCTTGCCAATTAATGTCGGAAGGCTTAAAAGTATTTTCCAGCAGCGTAATAAAAGCTTGATCTTTTTCTCGGTCTTTAACAGATTTATCTGCCACTAAAGGCACAAGCGATTTAGGTTCAATCGGAGTTTTTCCACCATTTGGACTCACAATATCTTGTATATAGCCTTGCTTTTCAAACTCATCATAAGCATGGGTGAGCTCCCCTAACCACAGCCCTGTTGGTTCATCGACATTCTTATAGCTTGAAACATTGGTCACGACATGTAATATGCGTTTAGACATTTTCTCACCTCATTCTTCATATTTATAATTCTATCTTTTATCTATCAAAACATAGAAAGCTGTTACTGAAAGTGTGCGCTTAGTAAAGTTATGAACTTGCTTTTACATTACTATAAGTCTAAAGTTAACTTTAATGTCAATAGAGTATGTGGCTATGAATATTAGCGAGTTATCAAAACTAAGTGGTTTAAGTACCCCTACAATTCGTTATTATGAGCAAATCAAACTCTTGCCTAAAGCAAAAAGGAAATCGAATGGCTACCGTGAATATACTGATAATGATTTGAAACAACTTTCTTTAATTCAGCAAGCCCAGCAAGTTGGCTTTTCTTTAGCAGAAATTAAATCATTTTTACCGTCAAAGGTAACTACTTGGAACCATGACGCACTCATCCAAACACTTGAATCTAAAATTCAGGAAATAGAGCTTTTAGAACAAAAGCTAAAAGTCAGTAAGCAAAACTTACGTACTATGGTTGAAGCAATTAATAACAAACCCGATGAAATTACCTGTGAAGAAAATGCCGAACGTCTCATGAATCTCTATTACGATAAATCAAAAACTCCGTAATTCCTTAAAGGTATATTGACCTTAAAGTGTGCTTTAAACATACGATTGATTACAGGTGATAAATGAGGACCTGTCATGTTTAAAGTGTGGAACTTTCAACGTTGTTTAAGCATTATTTTTGCCATTCTTTTATCTACAAATGCGGTTTATGCCGCAGGTTCAGATAAAGCTCAAAGCCCTGCAAAAATAAATGGAAAAATTTTAGTCGTCATGACTAATCACTCGGCTTACCCTTCTCGTTCGGATAAAACAGGGCTGTGGTTGACTGAACTCATCCATTTTTATGATGTTGCATCAGCTGCTGGCTATGAAATGGATTTTGTAAGTCCTTTAGGCAGTCAAGTGCCGTTAGATGAGCGTAGTTTAAAGTCTATTTACTTAGACAAATCCGCTCGTCAGCGTTTAGCTGACCCAGCATTTATGCAGAAGTTGAAAACGACATTGGCTCCGAACACGATTAATCCTACCCAGTACAAAGCCATTTACTATACGGGTGGACACGGTACCATGTGGGATTTCCCAAACAATAAAGCTTTGCAAAACATTAGCGAACAGATCTATCGCCAAGGTGGGGTTGTTTCAGCGGTCTGTCATGGCGTAGGTGGTTTATTACCTCTACAGAATGAAAATGGTAAACCACTAATTGCGGGTAGAACTGTTACTGGTTTCGCAAATATCGAAGAAACTTTATCTGGTATTAAGTCTCAAGTTCCTTTTTCTTTACAGAATGAACTCATTGAACGTGGAGCAAACTACAAACAAGCATTTATTCCATTTACCTCGTATGTGGTTTCAGACGACAGAATTATTACTGGACAAAACCCACAGTCGAGTAAAGAAATTGCAGAAGCAGTCGTTAAGCGTTTAAGTAGCATTCAATAAATTGATAAAATATTCATATTAAAAAGCCAATTACAGATTAACTCTCTAATTGGCTTTTCTTTTAAGTAATAACCAGTGGACCTGAACCCGGCAGCTCAGTCACTAGCTTATAACCCATCAGTTTTGCAGGTGTATATGTACCACCTTTAACGGTATTTTTGAGTAAATAATTCACTACAGTCAGTGAACCGTTTACCGTGAGACTATAAGCGTTTTCCGTTTGGATACGGGCGGTTTTTATTTCTCCACGCGCGTTTCTTACTTCACCCCAAACATAGGTAGGTACTTTCGCGCGAAGTTCCTCATTTGGTCCCACAACCGTTTTTTCAATACGCGACTTAATAAACTTCTGCACAGCATTAATTTTTAATACTGGGCGTAAATAGTTCATCATTTTGGCGCCCATAATCATTTTGGGAAATGCGGGTACAAATACTTCAATATTTGGAATACCTGTTGTATAGAAAGCTGTAGATACATCTCCCCATGGAACGCTCATAGCACTTTTTTTACCATCACCAAAATCAATGGTCCGGACATAATGTGCTAATGGAACAGTGGTAATTTTTCCGTTTTTACGAATTTTGCCATCTTCGGCCATACCTTCTGTACTTGTTTTTGCAGTACCCGGTGAAAGCCCTGTTTTTGAATCAAAACCAAGCGCCAAATAGGTCGCATCTGGCAGTGCTTCTTTGAGCGCAGCGGCAACGCAATCTGTCGGAATCACATCAAAACCAACACCTGGACAAAGCACAACATAGGCTTTTTCGGCTTGGCTGTTAAGTGACTGTGCCAATTCAAATACGGCGATTTCGCCCGTAATATCTAGATAGTGAGCACCTGCCTTTATACAAGCTTCCATCATGGGTTTCGATGTCGCGGAAAATGGCCCTGCACAGTGCATGACCAGTTTAAAGCCTTGGAGTTGTTTACTTACCGCATCCACGTTATCTAGCCCAAAAGCCTTATAACCAAGCCCCAACTCTTGAGCAAGTGCTTCAACCTTAGCTCTGTTACGACCAGCCAAAGTTGGTTTTAGACCTAGGCGTACAGCTTCACGAGCGATTAACTCGCCCGTGTAACCATTTGCTCCATAAATTATCCAGTTTGAATCATTCGGATTTGTCATAACACAACTCACTTATTAAGAAGCAAATGAATAGTCACGCATGCCTTTTTTGTATTGGCGAGTACGGCATGACATAGCTGATTGTTGCAAAATTAAAGCCCAAGCTGGTGAAACATTTGGTTTTGTTTTTTTACCTGCGCTTAAATTACGTAACTGGAATTTGACCACAGCCATATTGGCAAGTGAAGCAAGTGTTTTGTTCTTCCAGGTAATTGGTTTTAACTCAGGAGTAAGATTCTGGCCTTGTTTCCAAGCATTTGGCAAATTAGGTTCAATTGCTAAAGCTGTGGCAATACCGACCATATCTACACCACTTTCAACCACTTGCTCTGCCACTTGTTTACGGCGTATGCCACCTGTCACCATAACAGGCATTTTGGCAACTTTACGAATTTCTTGTGCAAATTCTAAAAAGTAACCTTCACGAGCAAGTGTTCGGCCATCGCGCGCTTGACCTTGCATTGCAGGCGCTTCATAGCTACCGCCTGAAAGTTCAACCAAATCAACTGCATGTTCATTTAGCATTTTAACCACTTGTTGGGCATCTTCAGCGCTAAACCCACCACGTTGGAAATCGGCTGAATTTAGTTTCACTGCAACAGTAAACTGAGGCGAAACCACTTTACGAACGGCTTCCACAATCTCAATTAAAATGCGAGCGCGGTTTTCTAAAGAACCACCCCATTGATCTTGGCGTTTATTACTCAGTGGAGAAAGAAACTGGCTTAATAAATAACCATGCGCTGCATGAATTTCTACACCTGTAAATCCTGCTTTTTCACCTAAACGCGCCGTGTTTGCAAAACGCTGAATCACCTCTGCAATCATAGATTCAGTCATTTCAATTGGTGTATTAAAGCGATTTGACATTTTGCCAAGATCAAGTGAAATAGCCGATGGTGCCCACGTCTGCTGACCAAGATTAGCTTGCATCTGGCGACCCGGATGGTTAATTTGAAGCCACATCTGAGCGCCTTTTGAGCGCCCAATTTGTGCCCATTTTTTAAAAGTATCTAGATGCTTTTCATCTTCAAGCACTACGCCGCCCGGTCCAGTCATCGCTCGGCGGTCTACCATTACATTTCCGGTAATAATTAAACCTACGCCACCATTTGCCCAAGCCTGATATAAACGCATTAATTCTTCTGATGGTGCATGGTTTAAATCAGCCATGTTTTCTTCCATTGCTGCTTTAGCAATACGGTTAGGAACATATGAGCCATTTGGGAATACTAATTTTTCGAACACTTTCATTGGAATGACCTCATTCAGTATGGCTTTACTTTAAGGTTAAAGCTAACTTTAATGTCAATACCCTTTATTATTCCTCTCTTTATTACTTTTAATTTCATTGGGTTATAAATAAAAAAGAGGCACTTAACGCCTCTTTTTTAAAGTTTGAATGTTTTTAATTATTCACGTATAAAGGCCAATAAATCAGCATTAATCACTTCATGGTTTACAGTTAACATGCCGTGAGAAAAACCTGGATAGATTTTGAGTTGGCTATTTTGAAGTAATTCAGCAGATTTTACGCCAGAAGTTTTATACGGCACGATCTGGTCGTCGTCACCATGCAACACCAAAACAGGAACCGTGATTTTCTTTAAATCTTCGGTGAAGTCAGTTTGTGAGAATGCCACGATACCATCGTAATGTGCTTTTGCACTACCCGTCATACCCTGACGCCACCAGTTCGAAATGATACCTTCAGATGGTTTCGCATCAGGACGGTTAAAACCATAGAATGGACCAGATGGCAGGTCACGGAAAAATTGCGCACGGTTTGTGAGTACTTGATTTTGAAGGTCATCAAAAACTTCTTTTGGTAAACCTTCAGGATTATTTTCAGTTTGAACCATTAGTGGGGGTACTGCACTGACAAGGACTGCTTTTGCAACGTTTTCCTGACCATGACGTGCAATATAGCGGACTACCTCGCCACCACCAGTTGAGTGTCCAATATGAATTGCATTTTTAATGTTCAGATGTTTAACCACTTCTGCAACGTCATCTGCATAGTGGTCCATATCATGACCATCCCACACTTGACTTGAGCGCCCGTGCCCACGTCTGTCATGAGCAACTACGCGGAAACCTTCTTTAAGGAAAAAAAGCAATTGTGTGTCCCAATCATCTGAACTTAAAGGCCAACCGTGATGAAAAAATAAAACTTGGGCATCGCGTGGCCCCCAGTCTTTATAGAAAATGTCTACGCCATCTTTTGTGGTTACATATCCCATCTTTGTACTCCTGCTGAAAATCTGCTTCTAGATTCGTTATAAAGGTATGAATATTTATCGTAAGATTAAAGTTAGCTTTAAGGTCAATAGTCTCAATCTTATTGTTAAAATAAAATTTATATGAAGACTCTACTGTACTCTGTATCTTTTTAATATTTAATTGTTTTTTATTTTATTTCTTTTAAATGTCAAAGACTTTACAGCTAGAAATTAAAGTCTTGACTTTAAAGTGAACTTTAACCTTATAGTGCCGACATTGGCTATAAATTAACACGTCTTGATAAAGACAACGGTAGCTACGCGGTCAATTAATGTAAAGGTGAACTCCAATGAATATAAAACAACAATTTACTGAGGTTGAATTTGGACAACAAAAAATCAAAGTACCCAAAGGTGGTTATTATGACCGTTTTAGAATGAATCCCGATTTAGATGAAGTCGCTCAAGACCCTGCTGCTGGCAATATCGACTTTTTCCGTCATATTCCTAAAAAATTAGTTGAATCAAGAGTTGGACCTGTTTGGGCACCGAACTTTTATTATCGTAGTGCAAATGTTCAGCTATTAATGCTTGCTCCCATTCAACATATTAAGGCAAAACTTCCTGATGCTTTAACGCCCTTACAACCATTTCCGGGTTATGGATTGGTCGCAGTTACGTTCTTTAGCTATTCGGTTTGTGACAATGACCCGTATAACGAGGTGTCGATTGCGATTGTTGTACGCAAACCCAAGGCTCGTGGGCCACATATCGTAGAGTTAATGAAATCGATGCGTCAACGCCACTTTCATGCACATGTTTTAGCTTTACCTGTCGATACTGAAATCGCCCGAGTACGGGGTGTATATGGTTACCAGTTACCAAAATGGTTAACAAAAATTGATATCGGTATTAGTTCAAAAGAGGTTCAAGCCAAAATTTTCGATGTTAATGGAAAATTAGATTTAAGTTTAAAAACTGCTGTTCCTACTTTAAAACGTGTCAATTCTGAAACACATATTAATAAAGCAACCATGCTACATATTGTTGACGGGAAATGGCACCAAACAGACGTTCAATCAAACGTTCTTTCTTTTGCGCAAAAACTTTTTCCAAAGAATATTCAACTCGAGAAAGATGAGGGGCCTTTGACAAAGCTGCTAAATGAACTTGGCGCTTCAAAAATTCTCCGCTTAGATGTTATCGAAGATGCTCAAGTCGTGCTTAATTTGCCTACTCCGTTATAAATTTATTCTTCGAGATATAAAAAGAGACCAACTCGTGGTCTCTTTTTATTTTTAGATCGCGTTTCTAGTCATCTCACCATTAACCAGTCTTAAAATCTGCAACGGGTTGCTATCTTTTAAAGCCTCTGGCAATAAACTTTGCGGATAGTTCTGGTAACACACAGGGCGCAAGTAACGGTCAATGGCCAAGGTTCCAACTGAAGTACCTCGTGCATCTGAAGTTGCCGGGTATGGCCCGCCGTGCACCATCGCATCACAGACCTCAACACCTGTTGGGTAGCCATTTATAAGTAATCTACCGGCTTTTTCTTCTAATACAGGAACCACATCTGCAAACTCGGTTAAGTCAGCTTCATCGGCAATTAAAGTCGCAGTCAGTTGCCCATTCATACTTTGTAAGGCCTGAATGAGTTGGGCTTTATCTTCAACTTCAATGATGACTGTGGTTGGCCCAAAGATTTCTTCTTGTAAAAGCTGGTCACCTGCCAGCAATAATTCAACATCAGCTTTAAACAGTTGTGGCTGAGCCTGATTACCTTGTTGAGTTTGACCTGCCAAATGCTTGATGCCTTGATGCTGGGTTAAGTGCTCAAGACCAGCGGTATAACTTTTTAAGGTGCCAGCATTGAGCATAGTCTGCGCAGGCTTAGCCCCCATAATTTCAGTCAGGTTGCTAATGAGCTGACTAAATTCAGCTGATTTAATTCCCAAAATCAAACCCGGATTAGTACAGAACTGACCACAGCCTAAAACCACTGAATCAGCCAAGTCCTGTGCAATTTTTTCACCACGGTTTTTTAAGGCTTCTGGCAACATCAACATCGGGTTAATACTGCTCATTTCAGCAAACACAGGAATCGGTTGTGGACGGGCTGCGGCCATATCACATAAAGCACGACCACCACGTAATGAACCTGTAAAACCCACAGCCTGAATTAAAGGATGCTTCACTAAAGGCTCGCCCACACCATTACCGTAGATCATGTTAAATACACCTTTTGGCATATTTGATTTTTCTACGGCACGCTCAATTGCCTGAGCTACAAAATCTGCTGTCGCCATATGCCCACTATGGGCTTTTACTACCACCGAACATCCAGCCGCCAGTGCCGAAGCAGTGTCTCCACCCGCAGTTGAGAATGCTAAAGGAAAGTTACTTGCCCCAAAGACTGCCACAGGGCCAACACCGATTTTAATCTGACGCAAGTCTGGGCGAGGTAAAGGCTGGCGCTCAGGCAAAGCGGTATCAATACGGGCACCTAAAAAATCACCACGGCGCAGCACTTTGGCAAATAAACGCATTTGCCCACTGGTCCGGGCACGTTCACCTTGTAAGCGTGCAAGTGGCAAAGCGGTTTCTTGTGAGACGATTTCAAGAAAATCTGTACCCAAAGCATCGAGCTCATCGGCAATATTTTCTAAAAAAACAGCACGCTGTTCAGGTGTGGTATGGCGGTAAGTCTTAAACGCTTGACTGGCGGCTTCACAAGCCTGATTAATCTCTTGCTCGGTTGCATGATGAAACTCATAAGGCAAAGCTTCACCAGTCGTAGCATGAATACTTTTTAATAAGGTTGTACCTTGTGCGCTGCGTGAACCGCCAATAAAGTTGTGTCCAATGACCATTTTTATATTCCTTAGAGAGTAATAACTGAACCAATCGGTAGCTCTGGTTGTGTATGAGCAAGTTTGTTTTTGAGTGGATGTCCGAACTCTTTCATTTCTATTTCAAACTCATCATTAACTTGCGCTTGAATACCATCGGCAAAAGATAGAGTCGCTGTACCGAAATAATGGATATGAACATCCCCTGCTTTTAAAAATTGTTGATACTTAAAGTGGTGATATTCCAGATTTGCCAAGCTATGACACATATTGTCTTCACCCGACAAAAACTCTTTTTCCCAAATGATTTGTCCATTACGGCGCAAGCGGCTGGTTCCCACTAAATGTTTTGGTAACTCGCCTGTCCGTAAAGCTGGACCAAAACTGCAAAAACGCAATTTTGAATGGGCCAGATATAAATAGTTACGGCGCTCCATCACGTGATCAGAATATTCATTGCCCAGCGCAAACCCGATTCGGTAAGGCTTTAGGTCTTCTCCAATAACATAGAGTCCTGCGATTTCAGGTTCTTCGCCGCCGTCTTCGGCAAATGGAGGTAAAGGCAACTCTGCTCCCGGTCTCACCACAATTGAACCATCGCCTTTATAAAACCATTCTGGCTGTGCCCCGATCTGGCCTTCTGGTGGACGACCCTTTTGTAGTCCCCACTGAAATATTCGCATGGTGTCGGTCACTGAGCTGTCATCGCTTAAATTTTGCTGATGCATTTTGTCGCGTGCAGATGCAGAACCTAAATGAGTTAAACCTGTACCGGAAACTAAACAGTGCGTTGGATCTGGATGGTCTAAAGGCGGCAGTACCTTTAAATCTGCTAATAAAGATGAATAATCATAAGTCTCCGCTTCAAACCCTAGCGCCTCAACTTGTTGCTCCAACGAAACTTTATTGCGGATTGCCAAAAGTGCTAAATCACGAACCGATTGAATATTTTTAACCGGATATGCCATGTTGCCTTCTACTTTGGCAACAGCACGTTGATTTACACGATTTTCAAATTGAATAATTTGCATGTTTTATTCCTTACAAAGGCTTTTGAATATTCACTGTTTGTGTTTTTTGACGTTCGAGCTTGGCATAGACGATGTAAGTCAAAATCAGGCCAAAAAGCATAACGATAGATAAGAAATACAAACCAGCAGCCATATTTCCTGTGTATTCTTTTAAAAGTCCGATGCCAAATGGCCCGACATAGCCACCTAAATTTCCGACAGAATTAATTAAAGCAATGCCAGCCGCTGCACTTGCGCCTGTTAAGAAACGGCCCGGTAATGTCCAAAACACAGCAGTTGATGAAAATAGGCAGAACGCAACCACGGCCAAAGCAGCTAATTGCATGGCTGGAGAATTTAGCCAACCACTCAAAAACATTGCGCAAGCGCCTAGGGCGTAGAGAAAACTTAAATGTCCATAGCGGTCATTTAAACGGTCAGTACTACGTGGAATGATTAATAATCCAATAATTCCAAAAATATAGGGAATGCTAGATAAGAACCCAATTTGAATATCACTACCTCCGCCAAATTGCTTAATAATGGTAGGAAGCCAGAGATTTAAACCATAAATACTTAAAGTTACCGGTAAGTAGTAAAGTGCTAATAAAAGTACGCGTTTGTCTTTTAAAGCATGTAGTGGATTGGCATGTCGGGTTTGGTCATATTCGGCTTCATCTTTAACGAGTTCATTTTTAAGCCATTGTTTTTGTTCAATGCTTAACCATTTCACTTTTTCAATGTTATCGGGCAGCCACAAAAATGTAGGTAAAGCCAATAAAACTGCGGGCAAGCCAACTGCAACAAACAACCATTGCCAGCCGTGTAAATTTGCAATGCCATCCATTCCAAGTAATAGACCAGCTAAAGGCCCTGCAATCATCATGGCAATCGGTTGTGAAAGCACAAACATTCCCATGATTTTTCCGCGATGCCGCACCGGATACCACTGCGTAATTAGGTATAAAACACCAGGGAAAAAACCCGCCTCTGCTACACCGAGTAAAAACCGTAAGAGATAAAAACTTTTAGGGCCTTGAATAAGCGCCATGGCCATGGTGATGAGGCCCCATGTTAATAAAATGCGGGTAAACCATTTACGAGCACCAAATTTGTCTAAAAGCAAATTACTTGGAACTTCAAAAAGAAAATATCCAATAAAAAATAAGCCAGCTCCTAGACCATAGGCAGCATCACCAATTCCTACATCGGCCCCCATATGCAAATGAGCGAACCCGACAGCGGCCCGATCAATGTATGCCACCAGATATAGTATGACTAATGCAGGTATCAGCTTAAACGTGACCGTCCGTATTACATCCTTTTCGAAATCCATCTTCGACTCCATTTCCTATTATTTACTTATAGAGCATCTTGCTCGTAAATTATCCTTTCAATTTAAAATATAGTAATACTATTTAAATTTCAAACCTTTTAAAAATAAAATTTATGGTGTATTTTTAAATTAATTAATTCTAATAGTAATACTATATAGGGAAATTTGTATGAATAATGAACAAGTTCTTCGTTCGGCTGCCTGGTTTGGTACAACGGATAAAAATGGCTTTATGTATCGTAGCTGGATGAAGAACCAAGGAATTCCAGATCATGAGTTTCAAGGCAAGCCTATCATTGGGATTTGTAATACGTGGTCTGAACTCACCCCATGTAATGCGCATTTTCGAAAAATTGCCGAACACGTAAAAAAAGGGATTTTAGAAGCGGGCGGCTACCCTGTTGAGTTTCCTGTATTTTCAAATGGTGAGTCGAATTTACGTCCTACCGCCATGTTTACCCGTAACTTAGCCAGTATGGATGTCGAAGAAGCGATTCGTGGTAACCCTATTGACGGTGTGGTGTTACTGACAGGTTGTGATAAAACCACCCCTGCATTATTAATGGGAGCTGCAAGCTGTGATATTCCAGCCATTGTAGTGACTGGTGGACCAATGCTGAATGGTAAACACAAAGGTAAAGACATTGGTGCAGGTACCATCGTTTGGCAAATGCATGAAGAGTTAAAAGCAGGCAAAATTGATTTAAATGAATTTCTATCTGCCGAGTCTGGTATGTCACGCTCGGCTGGTACATGTAACACCATGGGCACTGCTTCTACAATGGCCTGTATGGCTGAAGCCCTAGGCACTTCCTTACCCCACAATGCGGCCATTCCAGCGGTAGATTCTCGACGTTATGTGTTGGCTCATCTTTCTGGTATGCGTATTGTTGATATGGTTCATGAAGATTTACGCCTTTCTAAAATTTTAACCAAAGAAGCTTTCGAAAATGCCATTAAAGTCAATGCAGCTATTGGTGGTTCAACCAATGCCGTGATTCACCTAAAAGCAATTGCCGGACGTATTGGGGTTGATTTACAACTTGATGACTGGAACCGTGTTGGCCGCGGCATGCCAACCATTGTCGACTTACAGCCTTCGGGTCGTTTTTTAATGGAAGAGTTCTATTATAGCGGCGGCTTGCCAGCCGTGATTCGTCGCATGGGTGAAGCCAATCTCTTACCACATCCTCAAGCTTTAACCGTAAACGGTCAAACCATTTGGGAAAACTGCCAACAATCACCTATTTATAACGATGAAGTGATTCGAAAAATAGATAACCCAATTCGACAAGATGGCGGTATGTGTATTTTGCGCGGAAATTTAGCGCCTAAAGGTGCGGTGCTTAAACCATCTGCTGCCACACCGGAGTTGATGAAACACCGTGGTCGTGCAGTCGTATTTGAAAACTTCGATGATTATAAAGCCCGCATTAATGACCCAGATCTAGATGTCGATGAAACTTGTATTCTTGTGATGAAAAATGCTGGCCCTAAAGGCTATCCGGGCATGGCCGAGGTTGGAAATATGGGCCTACCACCAAAAATTTTAGCCAAAGGCATTACCGACATGGTTCGTATTTCCGACGCACGTATGAGTGGAACAGCGTATGGCACTGTCGTTTTACATGTTGCCCCTGAAGCTATGGCAGGTGGGCCTTTGGCCGTAGTTCAAAATGGTGACTTTATCGAACTTGATGCCTATGCTGGAAAACTTCACCTAGAAGTGAGTGATGAAGAACTTAAGCAACGTCTTGAAAATTTAGCACCACCAGCTCCACCAAGTTTTATTGGCGGTTACCGTAAGCTCTATGTAGAACATGTTTTACAAGCCGATGAGGGTTGTGATTTTGATTTCTTGGTCGGTTGCCGCGGCTCAGAAGTCCCACGTCATTCTCATTAATATTTATTCTTGAAAAAGATGATCTTGTTAAAACACAAGGTCATCTATACCATAGGATATTCAACATGTCGTAATAGTGAAATATGAGTAAAGCTGACTATAAAAATCCTATTCCAAGCAAAAGCCAACATGCGTTAATTGTTCAACAATTGGGATTAAAAATTGTTTCTGGAGAAATTTCAGAAAATGAAAAGCTCCCAAGTGAAGTAGATTTATGTGAGGAATATAAAGTCAGCCGCCCGGTCTTTCGCGAAGCAATCCGTGTTTTAAACGCTAAAGGCTTAACTTACTCAAGACCCAAAATCGGAACGGTGGTTAGACCTAAAGACGAATGGCATTTACTCGACCCAGATGTACTGTTTTGGCTAATTCAAACGACGCCTGAACATGAGTTTTTTAAAACACTTTCTACTGTACGACGAGTTTTAGAACCGGAGTTAGCTTATATTGCGGCAAGTACAGCAAATGAAGAGGATATTGAGCGTATTAAGCAAGCCTATGAAGGCATGGAAAAGGCAACAACAGTTGAAGAGTTTATAGAACCCGATATTCAGTTTCACTTAGCAATTGCCAAAGCAACGCATAATGACTTGCTGGCTTATATGTCAAAAATGCTGGTTTTACCTTTGCAGCAATCGATTCAAGTCACCAGTCTACGCCCAAATTTACAAGGTCATTCATTACCAAGACATAAAGCGATTTTAACAGCAATTGAAAATAAAGATCCGCTCTCTGCTCGCCATGCTTCACTGGTTCAGCTAGACGATACTAAAATGGCTTATGATTTAATTAAAAAATAATTTTCTCTATGTATTAGAAAAAGCCTGCTGACTCCAAATTAAAGTGATCAGGCTTTTTATGTATAAATTAGAACACCTTTTTTACAGCTACTGTAAAGGTCGAATCAATCGGATTTGAAATTGGTGCATCTGATTCACCATTACTATAATTTCTATAGTATCCGTCTTTGTCCCATGCTTTGGTATAAGCTAACCCTGTAGTCCAGCCATCACCTAAATCTTTAATAAGTTCGACTTTCATATCCTGAAAATTAGCTTCTGAGAAGTTTTTAATTCTTTCATAGCCATAGTGGGCACCAAAAGTCCAACTTTCATTGATCGGCTGTGTAAAGTTGAGGTCTAAATAGGTTGTTCCTCGTGAACGTTTACCTTCCGGTCCACCCATCGTATTTGAGTTATAACCTGCGTAATCTGGGGTATAAGTAATAAAATATTTGAGACTTAAAGGACCATAGCCAATTTGAGGCACAATTTCGCCATAGTTATAGCTTGTACTCCCCGTTTCAGCCGTACTTTTTGCACCTGGGTAATAATAATAAAAAACAGACATTCCAATTGAGAATTTATCGATGGTTTTTAAATAACCTGCATAAAAGTCCCATTCAACTGAAGCATCACGGAGATAGTTAGAACTTACATTGGATGCCCAAGTACCCACAAATAGCCCATTCGGATTTGCATAGTCGAAACCAATTTGTAGTGCAGGCTTACCCCAAGTTTGTTGAAAACCACGCGAAATATATTGACTTGCAAAAGTCACATTCGCACTATACGGAGAAATTTGTTCTTGTTCATTTAATTGTTCAGCATGTACAACACCTGTAGACATAATGAGAGAAGCTACACCTAAAATTTTTCTCATTTAATAATTCCTTTTACATATTACCTATAGGTTTAAAGTTTTAAAATAACATGATAATTCAATTTAAAGCGTATTAAAAATTTATAAATTCAAATTTCTGGATACTTCTTCTTCGCTATAGATCTCTTCAATACAATCTAAGATTTTAGGAATATAGGAACTTTGGTCCATGTTGCGCATGGATAGAGAGATGGGACTATAGGCTTCTAAGTCTAAGATATTTAAATAAGTTAGATTCTTCATTCCAATGTCGCAGGCGCTTTCCGGAATAATACAAATACCCTCTCCGGATGCCACTAAGCCAAGTGCCATATGAATTTCTCGTACTTCAGTCAGCTTGGCTGGAACAAGACCTAATTTGGTAAATAAAGCTTGAATAGTGGTCGAAAAATTTGGTTTAGGTGTAGTTGGGTAAGAGAAAATTGTCTCATTGATAATTTGAGATAAATAAATTCCTGACTCTTGGAAATCACTTAATGGGTGTTTTTTATGGATTGCGAGTTTTAATTTTTCTTTTCTGAGTAAAAGTCGCTTAATGGCTGGATCACTAATTGGTAATCGACCAAAACCTAAATCAATTTTACCGAGTTTTAATGCTTCCACCTGATCTCGTGTACCACATTCAATAAGCTCGACATGAATGTCAGGATTTTTTTGCCTAAATAGATAAATGACCTGCGGTAATCGCCCATAAAGAAGCGAACTCACATAACCAACTTTAACAACATTCTCGACCAGCTTCATTTTTTTAGCCATCGAAGCAGCTTGAGCGGTATGCGTCAAAATTTGTACCGCATGCTGGTAAAAAAATAGCCCTGCTTCCGTTACTTTTAATGGACGAGAGCCTTTTTCGAATAAATCGATCCCTAATTCTTCTTCTAGTTTTTTGATTTGGCGTGTTAAAGGTGGCTGAGCAATAAAAAGCTTTTCTGCAGCTTTCGTCAGACTCTGTTCTTCAACAACGGTAACAAAATAACGTAGATGTCTTAATTCCATTAATATACCTTTTTAGTATCTTAAAATACCGTTCTATATCTATTTTAGGCTATTACATTCTTCTATGGTATGTAAACAAGTTTGAAATAGTTGAAACTTCATGTATAGAACCATAGAAACCATACTTGTGGATATTCCAACTATCCGTCCTCACCAGTTGTCTGTGACTACCATGCGTACTCAGACTTTGGTGCTCGTTAAAATTACGACCACGGATGGTATTGTCGGTTGGGGTGAAGCGACCACCATTGGTGGACTGAACTATGGTGAAGAAAGTCCTGAAAGTGTCAAAGCCAATATTGATACTTACTTTGCACCATTACTCGCATCAGTTAAAGATTTAAATGTGGCTCAAACACTAAAACTGATTCGTAAGAATATTAATGGTAACCGTTTTGCGAAATGTGCCATTCAGACCGCTCTACTTGATATTCAGGCAAAACGTTTAAGCGTGCCATTAAGTGAAGTTTTAGGTGGCCGTTTGCGTGATAGTTTACCTGTACTTTGGACGCTCGCGTCTGGTGACACAGAAAAAGATATTGCTGAAGCTCGAAAAATGATTGAGTTGAAACGTCATAACACGTTCAAACTCAAAATCGGCTCACGCCCTTTGCAACACGATGTTGATCATGTGATTGCAATTAAAAAAGCATTAGGTGCTGATGTTAGTGTACGTGTAGATGTAAACCGTGCATGGTCAGAACTTGAGTGTATTCATGGTATTCAACAGCTCCAAGATGGTGGAATCGATTTAATCGAACAGCCATGTGCCATTCAAAATACCGAAGCACTTGCTCGCCTCACCCAACGTTTTGATGTAGCCATTATGGCTGATGAGGCTTTAACTGGACCTGACAGCGCATACCGTATTGCAAAAAATCACGGTGCAGATGTATTTGCCGTAAAAATTGAACAATCTGGTGGCCTGATCGAAGCATGTGAAGTTGGCAAAATTGCTGGTTTGGCTGGTATCGACCTATATGGCGGCACTATGCTTGAAGGTCCTGTAGGAAGTATTGCATCGGCCCATGTATTTGCAACTTTTGAAACGTTAGCATTCGGCACAGAATTATTTGGTCCGTTATTACTTACCGAAGAAATTTTAAAAGAGCCGCTACGTTACGAAAACTTTGAATTGCATTTGCCGACAGCTCCGGGCCTAGGCATTGAAATTGATGAAGATAAGATTGAGAAATTACGTCGTTAAGGCAACAGGATAAGGAGTTTCCCATGTTATTTCATGTACGTATGGATGTGCATATTCCACTTGATATGCCAGCCGACAAAGCAAATGAAATTAAGGCCGTTGAAAAGGCTTATTCGCAAGACTTACAACGCCAAGGTAAATGGCGTCATATCTGGCGAATTACAGGTCAGTACTCGAACATCAGTATTTTTGATGTAGAGAGCAATGAAGAATTGCACAACATTTTACAAGGTTTACCTCTCTATCCATATATGAACATTGAAGTGATGGCACTTAACCGTCATCCATCTTCTGTCCGTGATGATGATTCGTAAATAGAAAGAATTTTTTAAATGCGATCTCTGAAGTCCATTTAAAAACCAAGCAGATTATTCAGAAGGTAACAAGGAACGTGGCGGCAATTATTCGCTAGCAAAACAAAATGCCCGCAGCGCTGCCACCCAAAACCGTATTGCATACTTAAGGAGTTTTAGTATGAACCGTCAACAAATTGATGCGCTTGTAAAACAAATGAATGTCGACACTGCAAAAGGCGAAGTTGATGCACGTGTTCAACAAATTGTAGTGCGCCTTCTTGGGGATTTATTTCAAGCCATCGAAGATTTAGACATCCAACCTTCTGAAGTTTGGAAAGGTTTGGAATATTTTACCGATGCAGGTCAAGCAAATGAACTTGGTCTTTTGGCAGCAGGCTTAGGTCTTGAACATTACCTTGACTTACGTGCAGATGAAGCAGATGCCAAAGCTGGTATTACAGGCGGTACACCTCGTACCATCGAAGGTCCACTTTATGTTGCTGGCGCACCTGAATCAGTTGGCTTTGCACGTATGGATGACGGAACTGAGACTGGCAAAATCGATACCTTAATTATTGAAGGTACGGTAACCGACACTGATGGCAATATTATTGAAAATGCCAAAGTTGAAGTATGGCATGCCAACAGTTTAGGTAACTATTCATTCTTTGATAAGTCACAATCTGACTTTAACTTACGCCGTACCATTTTCACTGATGCAGATGGTAAATATGTAGCGTTAACCACTATGCCAGTTGGTTATGGATGCCCTCCTGAAGGTACAACACAGGCTCTTCTTAACAAGTTAGGCCGTCATGGTAACCGTCCATCTCACGTTCACTACTTCGTTTCTGCACCGGGTTACCGCAAGCTGACTACTCAATTCAACATTGAGGGTGATGAGTACTTATGGGATGACTTTGCCTTCGCTACTCGTGACGGTTTAGTGGCAACAGCAGTAGATGTAACAGACCCTGCTGAAATTCAACGCCGTGGTTTAGATCACGCTTTCAAACACATCACATTTAACATTGAACTGGTTAAAGAAGCCGCTGCTGCTCCTTCAACTGAAGTTGAACGCCGTCGCGCTAGTGCTTAATTGAAAATGTATGTGAGTTAAAAGTTCGCTTTTGACTCACAAAATTTACTCCATTTATTACTACCATTAAGAATTTCAATAAATTTTTAGCGGTAGTAATACATCACGTTACCTCATGCTCTAAGGTTTCTCACATGATTGACAAAAGTAAGTCCTCACTAAGCGAGGTTTTATCGCAAATTAAAGATGGTGCAACCATTCTGATTGGTGGTTTTGGTACCGCAGGACAACCCGCTGAACTCATTGACGGTCTGATTGATCTTGGCGTTAAGGACCTGACCATTGTGAGCAACAATGCCGGTAATGGGGATTATGGTCTGGCTAAACTGCTCAAAGCCGGTTCTATTAAAAAAGTGATTTGCTCTTTCCCACGTCAGTCGGACTCTTATGTGTTTGATGAACTGTACCGTGCCGGAAAGGTTGAACTTGAACTGGTACCGCAAGGCAATCTGGCGTGCCGTATTCAGGCAGCAGGTATGGGCCTTGGGGCGGTGTTTACCCCAACGGGCTTTGGAACACTTTTGGCCGAAGGCAAAGAAACCCGTCATATTGATGGTAAAGATTACGTGCTTGAGTATCCGATCAAGGCTGACTTTGCCCTGATTAAAGCCTATAAGGGCGACCGCTGGGGCAATCTGGTTTACCGTAAATCTGCACGTAACTTTGGCCCGATCATGGCCATGGCTGCTGATGTCACCATTGCTCAGGTCTCTGAAGTGGTTGAACTGGGTGGATTAGACCCGGAACACATCATTACCCCAGGTATCTTTGTACAGCATGTTGTACAAGTACAGCCCGCACAGTAAGCAATAAGGAGAAATAACATGAGCTACCAGAAACTCAGCCGTGACCAGATTGCAAAGCGTGTGGCACAAGATATTCCCGATGGCGCCTATGTGAACTTGGGTATTGGCTTACCGACCAAGATTGCCAGCTACTTACCTGCTGACAAAGATGTCTTCCTACATTCTGAAAATGGCCTGTTGGCTTTTGGCCCTCCGCCAGCGGCAGGTGAAGAAGACCCTGAACTGATTAATGCGGGTAAAGAGTTTGTGACCATGCTTGAAGGCGGCAGCTTTTTCCACCATGGCGATTCATTTGCCATGATGCGTGGTGGTCATCTTGATATTGCGGTGCTTGGTGCATTTCAGGTTGCAGCCAATGGTGACTTGGCCAACTGGCACACGGGTGCACCGAATGCGATTCCTGCCGTAGGTGGTGCGATGGATTTGGCGGTTGGTGCCAAGAAAGTATTTATCACTACAGACCATGTGACCAAACAAGGTGAGCCGAAGATTGTGGCTGAGCTGACCTATCCGGTAACGGGTAAACACTGTGTTGACCGTATTTACACTGACCTGTGTGTAATTGATGTGACCAAAGATGGTTTAAAGGTGATTGAGAAAGTTGAAGGTCTTAGCTTTGATGAGTTACAGGCTTTAACCGGTGCAACTTTGATTGATGCGACTCAAGGGTAAGATTTACACAACAAACACCTATTACACAGCATTCACTATCGTGACAGGCGACATGGATGTCGCCCGTTGGACAGGGAGGCATGGAAGCCTCCTCTGTTCAACAAAGGTTTTTGTTACTTTTGACCTTTCAAAAGTAAGGTATCGCTTATACAACAGACCTATGGATATCACAATAAATTACAGCTGTGATGTTATTCGTTGATATGAAAATTTATAAAGCATCACAACGGAGTCTTATCTGTTTAAGACAGGTACCACCAGCTAATTCGTGTCACTTTTTTAAAAAAGTAACCAAAAACCTTTGTTACTCAGACACAACCTCCCTGTTGTGCTGAGCAACAAGGCGACATCCATGTCGCCACTGCGAAATACTTACGGAGAATGGCTAAAAAGGCCTGAAGTAAAGGACAAAAGTTAGAATGAAAAACGCTTATATCATCGATGCCATCCGTACTCCATTCGGCCGTTATGCCGGTGGCCTTGCACCTGTCCGTGCCGATGACCTTGGCGCTGTGCCGATTAAAGCACTCATGCAGCGTAACCCAAATGTAGATTGGGAACAGGTCGATGATGTGATCTACGGCTGTGCCAACCAAGCCGGTGAAGATAACCGTAACGTCGGCCGTATGTCAGCACTACTTGCTGGTTTGCCGTATCAGGTACCGGCAACCACCATTAACCGTTTGTGTGGTTCTTCACTTGATGCCATTGCCATTGCTGCCCGTGCCATTAAAGCCGGCGAAGCGAACTTGGTGATTGCTGGTGGTGTGGAAAGTATGAGCCGTGCGCCCTATGTGATGGGTAAGTCTGACAGTGCTTTTGGCCGTAGCCAGAAGATTGAAGACACCACCATGGGCTGGCGTTTCATTAACCCTAAACTTAAAGAATTGTATGGTGTAGACACCATGCCCCAGACTGCCGAAAACGTCGCTGAACAGTTCAACGTGAATCGTGCAGATCAGGACCAGTTTGCCTTGGTGAGCCAACAACGCACCGCAAGCGCGCAAGCTAAAGGCTTTTTTTCTAAAGAAATCGTGGCAGTTGAAATCCCTCAGCGTAAGGGTGATGCTGTTGTGATTGATACCGATGAGCATCCACGTGCATCGACTACGCTTGAAGGCTTAAGCAAACTTAAACCTGTTGTGAAAGCAGATGGCACAGTCACTGCGGGGAATGCTTCAGGCATTAATGATGGTGCAGCGGCTCTACTGATTGCTTCTGATGATGCAGTTCAGGCTTACAACCTAAAACCGCGTGCCAAGATCATTGCTTCAACAGCTGTAGGTGTAGAACCACGCATTATGGGCTTTGCTCCAGCGCCAGCCATTAAAAAATTACTTAAACAAGCCAACCTGACTTTAGATCAGATGGATGTGATTGAGCTCAATGAAGCCTTTGCTGCACAAGCTTTGGCAGTGACCCGTGACTTAGGCTTACCAGACAACTCTGACAAGGTAAATCCAAATGGTGGTGCCATTGCTTTAGGCCATCCGCTTGGTGCATCAGGTGCACGCCTTGTGACGACAGCTTTAAACCAGCTTGAAGAAACAGGTGGTCGTTATGCCTTATGTTCAATGTGTATTGGTGTGGGTCAAGGCATCGCATTGATTATTGAACGTGTTCAAGCACTTTAAGGAGAAAGAAATGCCATCTTTTCAATCTGCCGATGCACAAATTAACTATCAAACCTTTGGTGAGCCATCTTCCCCTGCTCTGGTGTTTTCCAACTCTTTGGGCACCAATTATGGTATGTGGCAAAAACAGTTTAATGAGCTAAAAGATCAATTTTTTGTGATCTGCTATGACACTCGTGGTCACGGTTCATCATCTACGCCTAACGGCCCATACACTGTAGAGCAATTAGGTGAAGATGTAGTCCGTTTACTGGATCATCTGAATATTAGTAAAGCTGCTTTTTGTGGTATTTCAATGGGTGGTTTAACAGGTCAATGGCTTGCGATTCACTACCCTAACCGTTTTAGTCATGTCATTGTGGCAAATACTGCTGCTAAAATTGGACAAGAACAAGCATGGCTTGACCGTGCAAAATTAGTACGTGAGCAAGGTTTAAAGCCAATCGCAGCCACAGCAGCTTCGCGATGGTTTACAGATCCCTTTATCCAAAGTCATCCTTCTATTGTCAACAACCTGTGTAACGACTTAAGTGCTGGCAGCGCAATGGGTTATGCCAATTGTTGTGAGGCTTTGGCTAAAGCGGATGTCCGTGAGCAGTTAAAAGACATCAAAATTCCAGTATTAGTGATTGCTGGAACCCAAGACCCTGTAACAACCGTTGCAGATAGTCAATTTATGCAGCAGCGCATTCCACAATCACATCTTGAAGAAATAGATGCCTCTCATATTTCTAATGTCGAGCAACCCGAAGCTTTTAATAAAATCTTAAAAGATTTTTTATTGGGCTAAATTCGTCTTCTATAAAATTATTCATTTCAAAAAAAGGCCTATAACGGCCTTTTTTGTTAACTCACAATAAAAATCGAAAATAACTTGTTCGAGAAGGTATAAATATATACCTCAAATGTAATGGAAAATTACATGGATAAATAACAGTATTTTAAATTAATGAACAGGGCTTGTTCATTCGTGACGTGAATCTAAGAAGATTCTTAAATCGTTCACTTCTATTCATAATGAAAGTAAGGATATCTAAATTGAATATATTTATGCTGAACTCTCGGCCTCACCCTACACGCCCTTTAATTAAATATGGAACATTACTTTTAGGTGCGCTTTTAGCGGGTTGTAATTCCTCATCAAGTTTAGACCCCACACCGACGCAAAAGCAGATCACAATTAAGCGCGATAAATTCGGTACACCACATGTATATGCAAATAATACCTATGGACTTTTCTACGGTTATGGCTATTCGGTAGCGACCGATCGATTATTCCAGATGGAAATGTCGAAACGTACAGGACAAGGTACAGTGGCCGATGTGCTCGGTCCCGACTATCTTCAATATGATATTGCAACACATAGCCGTTTTGACCCAGAAAATATTAAGCAACAACTCGCCGCGCTCTCACCAGAAGACCGAGCAATTTTTGAAGGTTATGCCGCAGGTTTTAATAAGCGCGTTAAAGAGGTTTTAGCAGATCCAGCTCTTATGCCTAAAGAGTTCACAGATCATGGTTTTAAACCATCAACATGGCAACCAGAAGATATTGCTATGGTTTGGGTGGGTTTAATTTTAAATCGCTTCTTTTCAGCAAGTTCGGAAGTATCAAATTTAGATTTACTCACGCAATTGCAAAAAGAAAAAGGTCAAGAAGAAGGCCTTAAAGTCTATCAACAATTACGTTGGCTAGATGACCCAAGTGCCCCAACTATTATTCAATCTGCACAAAAACCACAGCTTATAGCGCATCAACAGCAAATACTTAAAGACATTAGCCCTATTTCAAACAAAGCAGCCAAAACCTATTTAGCTCAAGCTCGCATTGCTTTAGGCAAAAGTGTGATAGACGGTGTACCTACCGCCAGTAATGCATGGGTCTTAAAAGGTGATAAGACCATTGAAGGCCAAGCAGTTTTATATAATGGCCCACAGCAAGGATGGTATACACCTGCAATTACTTACAGTATTGGTTTACATGGGGCTGGCTATAATTTGACAGGTATAACTCCAGTTGGCTTGCCTGCAATTTTATTTGGAACTAATGGCAAAATCGCATGGGGTTCGACGGTAGGTTCACTCGATACTAACGATGTTTATCAACTCACCCTAAATCCAAGTAATTCAAAAGAATATTTATATAAAGGGATTTATATTCCATTTGAACACAAGCAAGTAAAAATAAAAGTTAAGAATCAGGCCGACCATGTTTTTAGATGTTTATAAGAGTAAACAAGGCTTTGTAAGTACATGGGATGAAAATAACCATACGGCATATGCACAAAAACGTAGCTGGGAAGGTGTAGAAATTGAAACCTTATTAGGATGGGCAAATGCAGCCAAAGCCTCAAATTGGGATGAGTTTCTTGCTCAAGCCAAACGTGTCGCGGCCTCTATCACTTGGTTCTATGCCGATACTAAAGATAATATTGGTGTGGCTGCTTTAGGCCGTTTACCTATTCGCCCTGAAAACCAGCATATTCAGCTTCCAGCTAAAGGTGATGGTTCAATGGAGTGGCAAGGTTTTTATGACTTCTCACACAACCCTAAAGAATACAATCCGCAAAAAGGTTATGTCACAAGCTGGAATAACAAAGCCTATGCAGGTTTACGCTCAGATTCGTCAAACTTTTCTTATGTAGATCGGGTGAATGAACTAATTGAACCTTTAGAAAGTCAAGCAAAACTGAGTCAGCAAGAAATTTGGGAAATTAATAAAACGGCTGCATGGTCTGATTTAAATGCGCGTTATTTTGTTCCTTATATGGTCAAAGCTGCACAAAGTCCTAAGGCAACACCGTTAGCTAAAAAAGTCGCTCCCTTACTTGCCAGTTGGGATCTTAGATTACGCCCTGATAGCGAGGCGAAATATTATCAAGGTGCAGCACCAGCAATTACGCGTACATGGCTTAATCAAATGATTGAACTGGTACTCAAACCAAACCTTTCAGAAAATATTTATAAGCGTTATACCGATACGCTTTATCCGGTAAATAATGATCCGCGTAGTGCACAGCCAGCGAGTGCATCGAAATTAATCTGGAATGCCCTGCAAGGAAAACAGGCAAGCGTTCCTCAGAATGTTGATTTCTTAAAAGGACAAACAGCAGATGAAGTCGTATTAAAAGCTTTAGAAAATGCGCTGACTGAACTTTCAAATCAATATCACTCTACCGACCCGAACGACTGGAAAATTCCGGTGGCAACCATGGGTTTTTCCAGCAAAAATTCGGTAGGCATTCCTTGGGCTGATCCATCACATGAACAACACCTTAGTACTTATGGAAATACAGGAAGTGCTACTTTTAGAGTGGTCTTAAATCCAAATCAAGTCACCATGTGTTCGATTTTGGCCCCAGGACAAAGTGGTTTTATCAATCAAAATGGAAAACCTGATGCCCACTTTGCAGATCAGCTCTCTTTATTTGAAAGTTATAAATGTAAAGATGATGCGGTGAGTCAAAAAGAAATCGACCAATCAACTCAACAAAGCATCACTTTAAACTACTAACTTTTTAGCCCAATTTTTATGTTAAAAGACTGAGGTTTGTTATTTATAAAATGACAAACCTCTTTATTAGTTTAATACTGAATCATCACCGATTTTAATTCGGTGTAATCTTCGATAAATGCATCTGAAAACTCTCTGCCAATTCCTGAAGCTTTCACCCCACCAAATGGCACTGATGGGTCTAAGAACGTATGCATATTGACCCACAAGGTACCTGCTTCAATTTTAGGAATTAAACGCAAAGCTTTAGACAAATCATTTGTCCAAATACTTGCGGTTAAACCAAAGCGTGACTGATTCATCAGTTGAATGAGCTCTTCATCAGTTTCGAATGGCATTACACCAACCACTGGACCAAAAGTTTCTTCTGAAAATAAAGGATCATCCGTATTTTTAAAGGAAATTAAAGTCGGTTGTACAAAATATCCGGTCTGATCTAAAGCCTCACCTCCAGCAATAATCTGGTTGTTGGCTTTAGCCATATCTAAATAATGTTTCACTTTATGAAAGTGTGGCTGGTTAGAAAGTGGACCAAACATACTTCCTTCATCCATAGCTGATCCAATTTTAAACTGCAAAAGTGCTTTCGAGAGCTTCTCGACTAGTTCATCATGTTTTGTATGGTGTACAAAAAAACGCTCTGGGGATGCACAAACTTGACCTTGATGCACAAAAGTTGCTTGCAATAAAGTCGGTAAAATCTCATCAATATTTGCATCTGCCAAAACAGCTATGGCATTTTTACCACCCAGCTCCAGACTTACCCGAGTTAAATCACTGCTCATCGCAAGTTTACCGATGGCAATACCTGTTGGTACTGAACCCGTAAACGAGACTTTCTTAACCAGTGGTGACTCAATTAAATATTGCCCTGTCTCCCCCTTACCCGTAACCACATTAATTACACCCGCTGGAATACCTGCCTCAATTGCAAGTTCAGCTAAACGTAATAAAGATAAGCTGGCAAACTCACTTGGTTTAAGCACAATGGTACAGCCAGTTGTTAAAGCTGAGCCAATTTTCCAAACGCCAATCATGAGTGAAAAATTCCAAGGCACAATCCCTGCGACTACACCTACTGGTTGCCTTAAAGTAAAAGCCGTATATTTTTCACCTTGCATAGAAGGAATAGAGGGTTGCATGGTTTGACCATTAATTTTGGTTGCCCACCCTGCAAAATATCTTAAGAAAATAACGGATTGTGCAACTTCAAGATGGCGGGAAATATTAATGAGTTTTCCGGTAGACAACGTCTCGAGCTGTGCAAGTTCTTCACCATGTTGTTCAATTAAATCTGCCAACTTATTTAGTTTAACGCCACGTTCATACGGTGTAGTTTCAGCCCAAGCATTTTGAAAAGCATGTTCAGCACTTTTGACGGCGCTTTCGACATCGTGTTGACTACCAATACTAATTTGAGCAACCACTTGTTCAGTAGATGGATTCACTATATCCACTTTATCTAAAAGCTCGGCAACAACTAACTTTCCATCAATAAAATGTCCATGTTGACGTGCCATAAATTGCTGTACGCTTTGTAAAATCTTAACTTCACTCATTTTTTATTTCTCTCAATTCATTTAAAAGGATTTATTAATAGATGTATTGCAAAATTAACTGCGCATAGACATTGGTTTTGTCATCGTAGTTTTGAGTACCGCCACTATGGATATCGTGTTTTGGTTTATAAAGCCCCACCAAAGGAATCACGTTGAATTTTTTATTAACTGACCAGACCGAAAACACATCCAGCTCATGTCCATCTACATTAGTTAAAGACTTATTTACTGTTTTGAACTTATAGGCTAAAGCACCCAACATAAAATTTTCTTTCAAGTTCATCATGTAAGAAACTTGATGAATATTTGCATTTTTATTGAATGGTCCAGCATAGTTTCCCGCAACTTCACCCTGAAACCATGTACCAAAGCCGACCGTATTTCCATAAAACATAGGGTCGTATTGGTCTGAAAAATGACTAAAACGGTAGCCTAATGAAGGCGTATATTTTGAAGATAAAAAGTTATAGTTCAGCGCTAAGTAGCCAGCATTTTCTTGGCCATCTTTTTTATCTTGAACTACAAACTCAGTTTTAACTTGCAGTTCTGGTAAAGGTTGATAATTCAAACGTAAAGCATAATTTTTAAGATCTTCGCGCCCTGAAACGTGTTCAGCATCTTCAAGGTCTAATACATTTAAATAGGTAAACCCAACGCCCTTATCTTTAAGCTGATACATCAGATCAGTCACAAAGAGTTCTGGGTAAAATTGTGCTTTGTTATTTGATTTTAAATAAGCCAGCTTTAGTGTTGTATTCTCTTGCGGTTTATATTGAAGCAAACTTGTAAAATCAAAGCTTCGACGAGCTGCCAGATAATATGCGCCACCCCGATCTAGTGTGCCATCCGCAGGCGCTTTACCGAGGTTTAACGCATCACCCGCAATAAAGAACCCATCACCAATCATGATATTTTGTCGACCGATACTTAAATCATAGGTCGTTAACTCATCTTTGTTTGTACCGTCTTTAAAACCAATGACCCATTCATTTATATCTGTTTTGCGTTCTTTACCATTACTATTTTGGCCTGCATCACCATCACCAAATGTTGCCGAACTAATACCGCTCAAGCTTGCATAGAGATGATTGTTTTTAAAGGTGTATTGTCCTTTCGCTCCATATTTAAGATGGCCTTCTTGCCAATTGATTCTTTCATCATGTAGGTTTTCGCCGTTATAGCTTTTACCACTACTAAAAGCTCCAAAAGTTGCTTCAAATGTTGGCTTAATTTCTAGCTCACTAGCATGCACAGTTGAAAAAAATGAGACAAAGAAAGTCCCTCTCATAACCTGAGAAAATAAATTTTTCATTGAGAAATTCCTTTTTGCGAACGGCCTAACCGTGCTCAGATATGGGTAACCTATTCGTTACCCACCCTAGATCATGCACCCGTTTAGTGATGGTCGTGCTGCGTGTTTTGCTCTTCTTCACCCAAGTTTAAAGTCGGGGTGTTGTCAAAGAAGTTCCAAGGTTTGATGAGTGTATTCACCCACTCTGTCGGCATGATTGGCCACTCTTCAGCACGTGCCACATGGGTTGTGCCTGTTGTCATCCACACCACAAGGTCTTTATTTTCAATATTTTCATTGTTGCCAATGAATTGTCCTAACCCTGTATCATGAGTTGAACGGTTTGAATATTTCCCTTCAGGGTAGCGTTCGTCTGGATTGTACTGAGTCACCCAAATTTGTTTATCCATAAAGTTCAAACGTTTAAATAACCATTCATCTTTAGAAAAATTGGCTCCTTTCGCCACAGGGTGTGTTCCACCTGCAAAAGGAATGAGTTGATAAGAAACCGGATTACCTAATTTATTTTCCTTGTTGAAATTCGTGAGTAAACGAATAGTGGATGGATCAAATTTTTCAGCTGCATTTTGCTCATTCGTAATGACTTTACTATCGATTTGCATTGAGCTTGTACGAACACCACCTTTGTCATTGGCTTTCACCACAGGGTCCATATGCATAAAGCTGTTGTTTTCCCCATCTACATCCATATCTAAGCGGAAGTTATAGATGTGCTGATGCGTTGTACCCACAATATTATGGTCAATTAAAGTTCCATATTTGGTGTCTTCTTTAGCGGTACTGTCATGCATAGTGCGTGATTTAACACCTTTAACCGCCTCAATACCCGTTGCACCCGCATTAATTCCAATTACACCATTTTGGGCAAATACCCAGTCAAACATATAATCGTAGTTTCCAACCGTACTAATCCAGCGGATGACAAGTTCACGGCGGGCTTCACTGGCATCCTGATTGCCAAAAATTTCGTGATGTTTATATTCAGGTCCTGCATAACGTTCAAATACAGCAATGGCATTTGGAATTACTTGTGGCTGGCCTTTGTAGTCTGCAATCACGGCATCAAGTAAAACTGCATTGTCGGGTGCATCTGTTCCCGAAAGAATAGATGAGGTAAGTGTTCCCATACCATATTCGCCAGAGTCCAAATAAGATTTGAAGTACCAACCGATATCAGGGTCACCATATGGAACTACCATTCCACCTAAGTTACCTTCATACATGACTTTACGCTTCACACCTTTATCTTTATAGGTCACTGTTGAAAGCTGTAAGCCAACACGAGAATCTAACGCCACATGCAAACACCAGTTGCCCCAATGTATGGTTTGACCGGTAATGCTAAAGTTCTTACCCTCAGGTTCAGTAATATTGAGTGGTTTTAACTTACTTGCTACGGGCTTATTCGACATATAAGGTCGATTTGCCATCGGCACAGGAATGATCGCACCTTCTTCAATCTTGATAATTTTTTCTTTATCTAAATCGACTACAGCAACTAAATTTTCAATTGGATGCGCCCAGTAGTTACCATCCCCAACATCGAGGTAAGCAACGACTTTTAATATATTGAGTTGTTTATCCAGACCATCTTTACCGCCAAAATATCCAACAGTTAGCGGAGTAGCGATCACTTTCTTCACATCGGTAATACCGCGTTTGCGTAACGCATCTTGATATTCTTTACTCGTCTCAATTACGCGCTGTACGGCTTCAAAATTATCAAGCAAAACCATACCGTGAGTATCTTTAAGTACATTCCATTTTGTGACTTGTTGAGTATTAAGATTAACTTCACCTTCAATCGCTTGATTGCCCTTTAATAAAATAAATGAGGCAATACGATCTTCTTTAAAATCTTTATGATTAATAAAGTAATCCCATACTTTGGCTTTTTCAGGTTCTTTAAGCTTTAACTCGGCAAAACGCATATTTTTATAAGCGTATTTCGAGCGGTTAATCACATCAAATGTCTTTTTGATTTCGTCAGAATTTAAGCTATTGAGCGGGTGAAAGGTATTTTCAATTTTGAAAGTTTGATCTAACCCCGACTGGAAGACTTCGTTAAAAAAATCTTTTCCAATAACAGGCTTACCCTCTTTGATTAATAACGGGACACTGAGTTTTAAAGGTTTGCCATTCACTAAAACCTGATTTGAGTTTGGCTTGGCTCTCACCACTATAGAGCCTTTGGTAATTGTATAGGTATTGGTAAAGTCATCTTTAACAACTTTAGCACCTTGCTCACTCATGTTCTGATAAAGTGAGACCATGTCGGCCTTTCCACCATGAGCAAACGCTTGAGTATTGAGTCCCCAAAAGCTTGCAGCGATTGATAGGTTAAGTGCCAGTATTTTTTGTATGTCATTCAATAATCGTTGTTTACGCATGGGTTTCATCCTTTTCATCTATCCCTGAACTATCTGAATCAGACAGTTAAAATGCACTTTCCTGTGAGTGAAATTCATTAGACTAACTTAATAGTTCTATGGTTATTAAGCTTATCTAACCTGCTCTAATGAATTTAATTTCAACACAGTTACATAGGGCTAGCTTGTTCAAGAATGACGTCGGATTTGTCTAAAAATGACATTAAAAGAAGAAATATTTAAACCGACATACCCTCTCTAAACTCTTTAGGAGAGATACCATAGGTCTTTTTAAAGATCTTTGAAAAATGAGCACCGTCCCAGAAACCCCACTTCAAGGCAATTTGGGTAATTGAACTCTGTTTGTTCTTTTTATCAAGTAAATCCGCTTTGACTTTTTCTAGACGCTTAAGCTGTATATATTTGTTAATAGATAAATTTTCTTGAAGGAACAAACGGTAGAGATGTCGTAGTGATACCCCAATATGCTCTGCAATTAATTTAGGTGTTAAATCTGGTTTTGCTAAGTTCTCTATAATAAAACGCTCGGCTTTTTCCATCAGGTTATTGGAGCTATGAACATTTTTATAATTGATTGTGGGTTTGATTAAAGCAATCAGCGCATCTTCAAAAGCATTACCATCTTCCGTTGCATACCAAAGTTTGATGTTTTCAGCAGACATATTTTTCAAAATATTCTTGAGTAAAAAACCACTCATATTTTGCGTAATCAGTTTTCCAAAATATTCGGTACTAATATTTTCTTTAAGTAACTTTTCACGCGACAGGTGTACGGAAATCTGACTTACCAAACCTTGCGGATACATTGAAATTGTTTCGACCGGGTCCACCAACACAATATCGCCTTCATTTAGGCTTAAGGTTTCATTCTTATACTCGAGCAGCATTTTTCCCGAATACTGTAAAATCAAAAAACAAAAACGATTATTTACTCGATCAATTTCATCGGCTTTTCGGACAATTTTATTGGCATTATTTTTAATAAAAGCAATTTCGGTATCACCCAATAAAAAGCACTGAACTTCACCAATGAATAAATTACGGGTTCCATCAAAATCGGTTTCAAAATTGCCGCACACATTTTTAATATGGTGCGTCCATGTGAGTAATGCATCACTTACATATTGGTTCATCCCTTACCTCTCTATACATGTGCCACCGCTCAAAATTTTGTGTTTGTGGTGCACTGTCTTGGCATATTTGCAATCATGTTTTATTGATAAACAAATTGTGTGCCAAAAATTCCTTATCCGTGGAATTGTTTTGATGATAGTCAGCTAGATGTAAAAAAGCTGATAAATCAATTCAATTTATCAGCTTAATGGGGCTTATGCTACTCCTGCAAAATCTCGCAGCATGGTTATAAAAATATCCTTTTGCTCATCAGAATATTTTTTAAACACCTCATTTTGGTGGCTATCGGCAATATCAAACAAATACTGCGCTGTTTGTTTACCTTTCTCGGTCAGGGCGTACAAATTATCGTGATCGACCAATAACCCTTCAAATTTTAAGATTTCAGCCGATCTTTCCACTTCTTGCATTGGCATAGCAATATCTCGCGGTAAATCTTCTTTACTAGAAGCAGTACCACTCGCCAAAACAAGTAAGAGCCGTGATTCACTGGTACGAAAACCCGAAGCCATTTGCTTTGGAATATAGTCGGTTTGATAAGCTTTGAAAGCACGGCTCATTAAGTAGCAGACATTATTATATAAGTGCCCATAATGTGTTTGGTCTACGCCGCTCTGTTCAGTTTGCTTAACTTGAAGGCTTGGATGCGGCATGACACAAGAATATGCACCTTGATGGTAAACCAGTGGGCTTCGGCCTTGATCATGGAAACGAACCACTTTACCAATAATAATCCAGTGGTCCCCACCTTCAATAACCTGATAACGTTCGCACTCAAACACCGCAGAACAATTTTCTAAAATGGGTGCGCGTCCTGCGCCAAGTTGAAAATTTGTGTCGGCAAATTTATCAATATTGCGTCTCGAAAACTTATTAGACAGCTCAATTTGCGTGCCCGATAAAATATTGACTGCAAAATGTGTTGCTTCTTCAAATACTGAAAAACTTGACGATTTTTTATCAATGCTCCACAAAATAAGTGGTGGATCGAGTGACACCGAGTTAAAACTATTTGCGGTTACACCGACTTTCTCACCTTGTGCATTTTGTGCAGTAACAATGGTAACGCCTGTTGCAAAATTTCCTAATGCTCGTCGGAACTGTAGTGGATCGACCGTAAACTCATCTATTTGTTGTAATACATTCATCATCTTTCTCCTAAACCTTCACTTACATCCATATAAATCGCGAGAGCATTAGATATCTAAAACTAGTCTCGGTGTTTTAGAGCGCGAACAGCACACCAATATTTGTTCATTGCTGGCTTTTTCTTCATCAGTAAAATAAACATCTCGATGATCAGGTTCACCTTCAATCACATCGCACATGCAGGTTCCACATACGCCTTGCTCGCAAGACATTTCAATCTCGATGCCTTCTTTAGCCAAAGCCTGCAAAATGGTTTCGCCAGCTTCGACCATAATGATTTTTCCGCTACGCTCAGCCACCACTTCAAATGAATCTCCCGATGTGTCGGTTTCGACTTGGAAATACTCTTTGTGGATTTGCTGCTCAGGAAAATCGTGAGTCGTGGCGAGGTTAATCACCCAATCCATGAAACCGACTGGACCACAGGTATAAATATGACTTTCAGAATCAATATCTTTAATGGCAGATTCAAAAAATGCTCTGTGGCTTGCGCCTTCGGATTTAAAATGGAAAGTTGTGTATTGTGCTAACACACCATTTTTAATTTCATCAACAAAAGCACATTTTTCAGGGCTAGCACCACAGTAGTGAAGCTCAAATGATGCACCTTCATGTGCAAGTTGATATGCCATCGTAATTAACGGCGTAATCCCGATTCCACCGCCAATCAATACACTGTGCTTGGCTTTTAAAAGTGGAAATAAATTTTTTGGCTCACTGACCTGAATTTGCATCCCATCTTTAATTTCATCAAATGCAGAAATCGAGCCACCACGTGATTCAGGGTCACGTAAGATTCCAAGGCGAAACTTTCCTTCGTCATTTGGATTTTGGCAAAGCGAATATTGGCGCACCATACCATTCGGTAAGTGCACATCAATATGTGCACCGGGTTCAACCTTTGGTAATGCAGCAGAAGTTGCAGATTCAAACTCCATAACTGCAATATTTCCACCTTCCACATGGCGATTTTTAACGACAACATCATAAAGTGTAGTCATGATTTAACTCCCTTTTCATGCCTAAGCTTGTGGCTTAGCGCATGAATAAACCACCGTTAATATCCCATGTTGCACCAGTCACAAAACTCGCATTTGGACTCGCAAGCAACCCACAAGTTTCAGCAATAAAATGCATACTTCCTAAGGCTTTAACCGGAATATTCTGGATGAACTGTTCCATTTTTTCGTCTGGCACCACACTATGAACGATCGGTGACTCCATCGGTCCCGGTGCAATCGCATTGACCGTAACACCTTTTGCCGCAAACTCTTTGGCAAAAATTTTGGTTAACGTCACAATGGCCCCTTTGGTTGCCGCGTAGTGTGCACCCGTTGCAGTACCGCCGTTTTGTCCCGCTAAAGACGCCATATTAATGATGCGTCCATAACCTTTATTCGCCATATATTGGCCAATAATTTGACAAGCTTGAAAGGTGCCGCGTTGGTTAACTTGGGTTACCCAATCAAAATCGGCTGCGGTAATTTCTAATACAGGTGTTGCTTTGGTGACGGTGGCATTGTTAATCAACACATCAAGTTTAGAAAATTTCTCTTCAATCCATTGCACCGCTGCATGAAAATCTGCCTCAACCGAAATATCCAGCTTTAAAGGAAACATATTTTGGGCATACTGACTTTGTGCCTTAGCATTTTCGGCTTTTTCAAGCGTACTTGCCGACAAAATCACTTGATGGCCTTGGCTCGCAAAATATTCAGCAATGACATTACCGAGTCCAGAAGCAGCACCTGTCACTAAAACAACCTGTTTCATGTTACCGCTCCTAAAGAATGTAGCTAATACCAGCCAAGGTATCGGTTGAGTTAACCAAGTTAATGATTTTACGGTTAATCTTAAAACCAGTATCAGCATCACGAGTTAGATGGTATGTAATATCGGCCGTGTAATGCTTGAGGTTTTCTTTACGGAATTCACGTAAATTTTGAGCACAACGTAAAACGATTTCATCATCTTGATCTTGAATCACTCGTACTCGCGAAATACTGCGTACCGTATTCGCCTTTGGTGCTGTAGAAATTGCCTCACCATTTTCAAGACGCTCTACCCGTAACTTACGCATATGATTATCGTCATAGGCATAATTTAAGTTGTTTTCGTAGTCTGTGAGATTCGGGTCAATCGGAATGATATAAATGCCCTTTTCATTCCATAAATTGAGCCATTCACGGTATTCACTGTGGTCTAACATATCTGCTTCAGCCCAGATGAAAGCAGTGACTTCATTTAATAATTGCAGATTCATATTCATTGCTCTCTCCTTAAGCTGTCATCATCTTTTTCCACTGCTGATATGCTGCACGCATACCTGTTTCAGCACTGACATCACTTTTTAAGCCATCTTCAGTTTTAACTTCACCCGGTAAACCGCGGTTGAGCATGATCCATAAGTCATTACCGGCATTGGCACCATGTTGTACGCGTTCCCAAGCCTCGGAGTCATCTGGCGTACCAAAACCAAATGGGCCTTGGAAATGTTCATGTAAACGTAAGCGATATTGATTGGCAATTTGTGGACCGCCGTCCATCGTAATCACCGAGTGATGAATTTCTGTTTCAGCAACTGAAATTGGCTGTAACACACGGAAGAACGCCATTGAGCATGCAATATTCGGAAATAAATTTAAGTTAAAGCCAGAACCACCAACTGCTCGAACAATACGGCGTACTTCTAACTCTTCATGCCCTTCGTCACGCAAAGCTTGAGCCAAGTCTTCGAAACGCTCTTGAATTGGTCGCTCCATTAAGTCTTCTTCTAAATCGACCAGTTCAGGAATCATCACCATGACACTGTGACCGTTTCCTAAGTCTTCAACAAAGCCCGGCTGGTTTTCGAAGTTAAAGAGTTCTTCGGTTTTTTCATCGACAGAACTTAAGAATGACTTGTGTACCAACGGGAAGTGATATGCATCGGTGGTATTTTCAAGCTGGATTTTCCAGTTACCCGGGAAACGGAAACGGTGTTCACCCAACACTTTAATTGGATAACCCGCGCCTTGTTTCATAAACAGATCAATCCATTTTTTTGCTGGCCCAAGGAACTCTTCAAGCGGTTGAATGTCTTCTTTAAATGAAGCGAAGATCATGCCGTTATATTCTTCTACCCGTAGACTCACCAGCGGTAATTCTGACTTATCTAAACAATCGCCGTAACTTTCCGGAGATGGCACGCCACGTAAACTGCCATCAAGTGCATAACTCCAACCGTGATATGGGCATACAAAACTGTTAGTTTTTCCTTTTTTATGTTCACATACGGTTGCTGCACGGTGACGGCAACGGTTTAAAAGTACATGGACTTTCTTTTTACGGTCACGCACCACTACAACAGGCTGTTTACCGATATTAATGGTTTTATAGCTTCCGCCTTCTGGAATTTCGCTGGCATGCGCAACCCACACCCAAGTGCTATAAAAGATTTTTTCCATCTCTTCATCAAAAATGCGTTCATCTTTATAAAGAGAGGTATGGGCACGGTCACTTTTAACTAAAGCATCATAATCAATGCCAATGTTATGCGTTGGGATAATACTGTTCATATCAATAGTCCTTTTAAATATGTCCTGGGTCATTCCTGGGAAGGTACCGGCAACTCGGCTTCACTGTGCCAATGCGATACCGGACGACTGAAAATATTCTGTGTTTGGAAATGTTTAATTTTCCATGTTCCATCTGCTTGCTTCTGAAACTTCACCTTGAGCTTTGCTGCATTTAGATGACTACGGCCATCTTGAAAAGTTGAAGTTTGCAACATCAGCCATGAAGCATTTGCATCATTTTGATTTACATAAATTTGTTCTGAATTTACAAAGTGTGCATTCATGACAAAGTGAGATTCTTTTTGTGTATAGCGTTTGAACATGTCGTAAATCGACTGCCAAGAATCATAACGGCCAAAAGATTTGGCATATTTCTCACCAATACCTTCCCAAATACAGTCTTGATCAAAAAGATTCATCAACTCATAAAGATCTGTATTTGCATTGAGCTCGTCGCAGATTTCCATATAACGGTTTATGCAGTTACGAATGGCATTGTGTGCTTCCAACTGTTCTAGCCGTTCTATAATTTCTGCAATATTCACTTTGTCAGTCATTGCGGTCGCCTTAACGTTGAATAATCAATTCACGCCCAACACGAGCTTCAACTTTGCAATATTTCCAAAGTTTGTATGGCCCTTCACCCACCACGGTCGTTCTAAATAAGTTACAAGCTGCATGTACTGTCTCAATATCCGGAACATCTGCAAGCAAATAAGTGGTCCAAGGCCAGCCCGTACTTGCACCCACCATGCTTTGGTCATCATCAAGATTCCCAAAAACATGCACACCAGGTAGGTCATGAATGCCATTCCACATTTCACCAAATGCTGCCCAAACCGCTTTTGCTTCAGCAGGTTCTGCATCAAAAAAGTTCTGGTTAATACCCATGCAAAACAACACGCGTAATGGTTTTTTAGCTTCCATCTCAATATTCCTTTTTTAAAATTTAAACTTATAGATAACCTGGGGCTGGCTTTAACCCGAAACTGACTAAACCTGCATTTTGTAAAGTTGCATCACCCATAAAGGCATGCTGGGTCACCACGTTGGTATCATTTACAAAACGGCTAAATGGATTGTTGGTATAAATCGCTGTCATACCCGCAAGCATTTGCATTTTTCGGGTCACTTTGGCGCAAACGCGAGCTGCATGTGTACATGCCAGACGCATATCACTAATCTGTTCAGCAGTTGCTTCACGACCAGCAATAATTTCATTCCAGACAATATCCATGGTTTGATAAAACCAAGACTTTGCCGCCTGAAACTCTGCATCAGCTTGAGCAAACTCATATTGAGTCACTGGTCGGTTTGCAATTTCTGACCCACCTGTAATAGATGCTTTACCTGGTGCTAATTTTTCAAATTCTTCTAATGCGGCAGCTGCAACCCCAATACCCACCACGGTTAATACTTGAGTCGCTAAAGACAGTGATGGATATTTAAAAAATGGCTCGCTAAGTTTTGAAGGTTCGCCACGTACAAAGGTCCATTTCTTTTCGACCAATACATCTTCAACCACCAAATCATGACTTCCGGTACCTTTTAGGCCAACAGTGTCCCATGTCATTTCAATTTTGGCTTTGTTGGCAGGCATCACGGCCATACGTGGTAAACCTTGCATTTCATTATTTTTAAGGGGTGAAATTCCCACACCAACAATGTCAGCGCCCATACAGCCGCTTGAAAATTTCCAACGTCCGCGCACCACCACACCTTCATCGGTAATTTCGGCAGGCTGAGGTGGGAAAATACCTCCGGCAAATACGACATCTGGCCCGTTTTGGTATAACTCTTTCAGCGTTTCTTCCGGCAAACTTCCTAAATACGCAGGACTCATACCGAAACTTGCTACCCAACCCACTGAACCATCAGCTTTAGATAAAGTCTCGATCAACTCACAAAATTGCCGTGGTGACCATTCTTCACCACCAAAACGTTTAGGCACCAAAGCACGGTAAACACCAATTTTTTTAAGTTTTTCGATAATGTCTTGGCTTACATAGGCCTGATTATCAAACTCACCTGCACAGGCACGCTCACGAATTTCTTGGCACAAAGCATCTAAGTCAACTGCTTTGTCTTGAGCAGCAAACTCCATTTTAGACAACTTATTCATCATCTAACTCCTTGTAATTTATTGCATTGCATCAACACAAAATTTAGCTATTGCACATAATTGCTCATCTTTTTGATGCTTTGATACGAACTGTAAGCCCACAGGCAAGCCTTCACTGGTTTCAAGTGGCACTGAAATAGCTGGATGTCCTGATAAATTAAATGGTCGAACTAAACCGGTTAGGTTCAAAAAAGCGACTGTGTTTTCAGCTTCAGAAACTTTTGGTGGAATTTGTGGAAGTGTCGGTAGAACCAATGCATCATATTTTTCTAATAAAGCATCGAGTTCTTGGGTCAACTGCGCTTTCACAACTTCTGCTTGCTTTACTTGCTCTAAAGTGGTGTGGGCTGCTTTTAATAAACGATTATTTACATCAGAACCAATTAAGCCTGTTTGAGTTAACTCACCAAAAGCTTGCCAGTTTTCATAGTTAATAATCTGCATGCCTGCATCATAAGCTGCTTCAAAATGTTCAACTTTTTCTAAAACGGTCTCTAAATTCGCTTTTTGAAGTGCTTGATAAATACAGTTCCAAACAACCTCATCTGCTTTGACATTGAGCAGCGCAAGTTTTGGTGTACGAGTGCATTCAGCCGGCTTAAAAGTTGGATCAATAATTTGCATAGCTTTTTCAATCATCTCGACTGAATTTGCAAAAGGACCAACGCAATCTAAAGAACTTGACGGCGGGTATACGCCTTCGCGACTTACCCGACCAAAAGTCGGTTTTAAACCAAAAACTCCGCAGCACGCAGCGGGCATACGGATAGAGCCACCCGTGTCAGTGCCTAGAGTAAAGTCAGCTTGTTTAGCTGCAACTGCTGCGGCTGAACCACTTGAAGAGCCACCCGGAATAAGTTCAGGATATTTAGGGTTAATAGGTGTACCAAAAGCATGGTTAATGCCCGTAATTCCAAAAGCCAATTCGTGCAAATTTGTCTTGCCAATAATTTCGCAATCAGCTTTTAAGATGTTTTTAACCACCTCTGCATCATCATGTGCGGGTTCAACTTCTAATAAAGCTCTACTGCCAGCAATGGTTTTTAGACCTTGAATATCTATAGTGTCCTTCACCATCACCTTAATTTTGCCGCTTCCTTTTTGCACACTTTGGCTAATAATATTCATTCACTTTTCCATGTATTTTTATCCATTAATTAAAATATCAGAAAATTTAATGGAATTGTCAAGTAATTTTTCTAATGTGCGTTCAAGGAAATATGCAAAATTTTGTTTATAATAGAATTACCCTTTTTTTACTAAGTTATTGCTTAGCTATGCTTGATCATTTAGAACAATTTCTTCCCAATAAAGAACCGTCGAGTATTCAAAACTTCCCCTTTTTCTGGATTTCCCAAGTTAATGGTAAATATTCACAACTTATTGAAAAATCTATAAAGAAACTTGGCATTGATAATACTCGCCGCAAAATTATTTTAAGTACCAATGCGCTTGGGGAAGCCAGTATCACTGACATTGCCAATCTTTCTACTTTAAAACTCACAACAGCAACAAAGGCTGTATATCGATTGGTAGAAGATGGCATTGTGGAAGTCTACTCTTCCACCACTGATGAACGGATTTCGATGGTGAAATTAACGGCCAAAGGTGTTGAGCTTGTTGAGCAGATTAACCAAATTAGTGTGGTTACCTTAGCGGGGATCCTCAATGCTTTTTCAGAAGATGAACTGCATAATCTAAATCATCAGTTAAAAAAGTTATTTGATCTCATGCCATCAAGTTAATTATTTCCATCGACATTAAATTAACTGGGCTCTAGAGCAGTTAAAGCTAGTCTTTCTTTAGCTGCTCACTATAAAAAATCTGCCACAAATAGTAAAATTTATTAAATTCAAATATTTATAATAATTAAACCCTCCTAATAGCTCACTTAACATACTTTTTAGGTATCTAAACATACTCAACAAGTAATGGAATTTTACATATAAAAAGAAAATAATAATTCAATAATCTAGTCAGCATTACTATTTCTGTTTGTGTTAAGTCACCTTCTTCAAGGCCCCTTACCAAACCAAATTCAATCATTTCTAGCCGTTTCATAATTCATTTCAAATGGGGACGTATCAAAAATTTTGAGGATGAATAGAAGCTAGAGATCAATTTCTTTAAAGCGTTTTATACATAAGGATTAAGTGTATGAACCAAAGTAATATCGCTGTTGAAAGGACACAAAAGAAAACCAATGCATATGCATGGTATGTGGTCATACTTTGTATGTTGGCCTATATTTTTTCATTTATTGACCGTCAAATTCTGGCCTTGATGATTGAACCCATCAAAGCAGACCTTCAACTTTCAGATACTCAATTTAGCTTGTTACATGGCCTTGCCTTTTCACTATTCTACGCTGTGATGGGCTTACCATTAGCCTATATTGCCGACCGTTTTTCCCGACCAAAACTGATTTCAATCGGGATTATTGTCTGGAGCTTAGCAACAGCAACTTGCGGTTTAAGTAAAAACTTTATTCAACTATTCCTAAGCCGTATGGCTGTGGGCGTTGGTGAAGCAGCTTTATCTCCAGCTGCCTATTCAATGTTTAGTGACATGTTCAGTAAAGACAAACTAGGCCGCGCGGTCGGGATCTATTCAATTGGTGCTTTCTTAGGTGGAGGTATCGCCTTTTTAGTTGGCGGTTACGTGATTAACCTGCTTAAAGGCGTGACACTCATTGAAGTTCCTTTATTAGGTGCACTCAAGGCATGGCAAATTGCCTTTTTAGTGGTGGGGTTACCCGGCATTATTATAGGTTTGCTATTTATTTTGACAGTTAAAGATCCTGCACGTAAAGGACAGCAGCTCAACCAAAGCGGACAAGTTGACCAAGTTAAATTCACGCAGTGCCTTCAGTTTATCAAGAAACATGCAAAAACTTTTGCTTGTCATTATTTAGGTTTTACCTTTTATGCAATGGCACTCTATAGCCTAACTAGCTGGACACCTGCATTTTATATTCGAAAGTTTCAACTTGCTCCGACTGAAACAGGCTATATGCTCGGCACTATATTGCTAGTTGCAAATACTTTAGGCGTGTTTTGCGCAGGATGGCTAAACGACTGGTTTATTAAAAAAGGACGCCAAGATGCACCGATGTTCACGGGTGTGATTGGTATTGTTGGCCTGATTATTCCAATTGCATTTTTTACCCAGACAGATCAACTCTGGCTTTCAGTAACTTTGCTCATTCCTGCAATGTTCTTTGCCTCCTTCCCACTTGTGATTTCGGCAACAGCATTGCAAATGTTAGCACCCAACCAATTTAGAGCACGCCTTTCTGCCCTATTCCTTTTGGCAAGTAACTTAATTGGACTAGGTGTTGGTACAACATTAGTGGCAATTATTACAGATAAGGTTTTTGGCAATCCATTAATGGTGGGGTCTTCTTTATCTATTGTGGGTGGTTTGTCCTGTGTACTGGCTTTGGCTCTACTTTTCAAAGGCTGTAAATCCTTTAGTGAAAGCATGAAGCTTGAAAAATTACGTTAATTGAAGCAACAGCCACTTATAAAAACAGGAGTTCCCTTTAAACAATTTAGGGAACACCACACCAATATTTCACAATACGTAATGCCGAGGACTGGCATATATCTTGGAAATGGATTATGGAATTATTTCACCGTTTTAAACCACACACTTTAGCTTTTGCCACTTTATTTATTATGTGCAGCAGTTCTTGGGCTGCAAATCCAAATCAGCAAACTGAAGATGAGTGGAAATTCACTTTAAAAAATGCCTATATCAATCGTGATTTTGATAATGACGCCCTTAAAGATACCGGTAGTTGGTCTCAGGCAGCATCTTTATTTTATAAATCGAAAATGCATGACACTCCACTAGTCATAGCAGATAAACCTATCACCATTGGAGCTGACGCTTCCGTTCAATACGCCGTACGTTTGAGTTCAGACAAACATGTCGCAGATACTGTTTTGCCTTTTAATAAAGAAACGCAATCTCAAGCATCTGATTATCTAAAATACGGCGCGACTTTAAAACTAGGTTATGACAAAACACTTTTAAGTGTCGGTGAACTCTGGCTAGAGTTACCTGTAACGGCTGTTGATGCTAGCCGCCAGTTACTCACTTCGTATTGGGGGACCAATCTTAAGTCACAACTTTCAGATCAACTTTATGTCGAAATTGGTCGAGTTGAAAAAGTCTCGCCACGAAATGAAGAAGATTTTAAAAAGTTTTCGTTCACAGCAAATGGAATTACCAAAGAATCTGATGGCTTAAATTATATTGACCTGCGCTATCAGTTTACGCCGTCTTTGAAGGGCGAATATTATTTTGGTAATTTAGAAGATCTCTACAATAAACACTATGTAGGGCTTGAGCATACGTGGAAACAACCAACTTTTGCTCTAACTTCCAAATTTAAATACTTCAATGCGAAAGATGACGGTAATACCTTTGATATTGATGCCCAGAACATTGGTTTACTTGAAACCGTCAAAGTAAAAAACCATACCTTTGGTTTGGGTTACCAACAAATTATTGGAGAGTCGGCTTACCCATTACCAGATGGCTTCTTACCAGAAACTTATTTCATTAACTGGAATGCCACAGGCTTTTTCAAAGAAAATGAAAAGTCTTACCATGTCATGTATGGCTATGACTTTAAAGATTACGTTCCAGGCTTAAACGCAATGGTGAAATATGTTTACGGTCATGACTTTAAAGCAGCTAATGGTGAGAAAAACCACGAAACTGAGTCAAATGTGATTTTAAACTATACGTTTCAACAGCCTTTCTTAAAAGGCTTTGCCCTGCAATATATTCGTATTGACTACAACGTTAAACACGGCAATGACTTTGGCGAAGACCGTTTATTCGTCAATTACACCAAAAAATTCTAAATAAAAATTACCCCCTAAAATTTAGGGGGTAATTTTTATCCTAATTTATTAACCAATCTCAAAGGTAAAACCTTCATGGCAATACTCATTGGTAACCACGGCCACTGCGGTACATAAGCTTTTACAGGTTGTTTTTCGATCGCTTTGACTAAAGCTTTACACCCTGTTTTGGCGTCGACTTCAAAAGGTAAATGTTTAGCACCTTCATTCATTTCAGTTCGGATGTAACCTGGGAAAATGGTTGAGACTTTAATTGGGGTATCAAGTAATTCAGCACGAATACCCTCGGCCAAGTGAGCAACTGCAGCTTTACTTGCCGCATAGGTCGATAAATGTTTTGGTAATCCGCGCATCGCACTCATAGACGACATGACCACCAAATGACCTGCATTTTGCGCTCTAAAAATTTCAATCGCTGCCTCACACTGTGCTAAAGCAGAGATAAAGTTTGTTTCGGCCGTGGCTCTGTTAATTTCAAAATTACCTTTACCAATACGGCGACCATTTCCGACTCCGGCATTTACAATAATTCGGTCTAAATAGCCAAATTCTTGTTTAAAGGCACGAAAAACTTCAAAAACCTGATCGTAATTGGTAACGTCCAGACTTTTCGCAATGACTTTAATACCGTACTGATGTTCTAGTTCGGTTTTTAAAGTCTCTAATCGGTCTAAACGGCGTGCACAAATCGCCAAGTTATAACCTTTTGCTGCAAATTCATGCGCCATACCTGCGCCTAAACCAGAACTTGCGCCTGTAATTAAAATTGTCTTCGCCATGCTTTTATCCTTATTTTAAATCCATGTCAGTAAATCTGGACGCTCAGCTTTTATAAAATGGTGTTCATTTAAACTTAAAACCTGAGCTTCATTTCCAACTAAACGTAAAGTCGTGAGGCTTGTATTGGTAATTGCCCAATTCAAAGCAAAAGTTCGATTAGGGCTCAGTTCAAGCAGCTTGCCAATTGCTACCGAAATCACACCACCCGAGGTAAAAACGACTGCATAACGAGGTTTGGTTTTTGCCAACTCATCACAAAGTTGCTGTAGCGCCGTTTCGACTCTATTTTTAAAATGCGGCCAAGACTCATCATATTCATGATGAAAATCGCCATCGGTCCATCGTTCAATCGCACCTTCAAAGATTTTGGCAAGATACGCGCGAGGGTTATGCTCTTTTGCGACATCGGCTTTTAACAGTTCAGGCTGTTCAAAACGTGGCTCATAACGGGCAAAAACCTGTTGATGGTTAAACTCATTCCATAAATTATTATGATGAATTACCGCATCTGGAAAACATTCTTTTAGTGCAAGCTGTGCAGTTTGTTCATGGCGCTGCATAGTTCCTGCAACTACATAAGGTTGTTCTTTCAATATTTTCTTAAAATATTGGCCTAATAAAGTCGCTTGAGCTTCACCATTTTCAGACAACTCATCATAGTTACTTTTACCAAACGATGCCTGTCCATGCCTTACCAGATAAATTGTGGTCATCTTCTTAAAATACCCTGTATTTTCTGTAGAGATTGCTGAGCAAATTCCGATTCTTGCAATTTTTGCTGGGCGATAAGTTTTAAAGCTCTGATATGTAGTGCATGAATGACAATCCAGAAATCTTTAAAAGCAGGGTTTCGGGTTTGTTTATGGTAATAACGATAATAGATTTGCTGGGCAATCACTGCTAAACGGAATACACCAAACACTTCATAAAAAGTCCAGTTTTGAGGCTCCAGACCAGTTTTTTGCAAATAATAGTCAACAACTTCTTTGCGAGAGAACATTCCCTTTAAGTGAGTAGGCTGACGACGTGTCGATCTAAAAATCATATTATCCGTAGGCTCAACCCAATAGGCCAAAGCACTGCCCAAATCCATTAATGGATCACCCAAGGTCGCCATTTCCCAATCCAACACCCCAATCACTTCAGTTGGATGTTTTGGATCTAAAATCACGTTATCAAAACGCCAATCATTGTGAATGATACAAGTTGTAGAATCTTGAGGGATATTATCGTTTAGCCATTTTCGAACATATTTAAATGAAGGAACATTGATTGTGCGGACTTTTTCATAGCGTTTATCCCAACCTTCAACTTGTCTACGGCAATATCCTGTACCTTTACCTAGTTCAGCTAAAGGCGTGTTCTCATAAGGAACTTGATGTAACTCAATCAGCTTATCAATAACATTTACACAAAGTTGATGGACATCTTCTTCAGTAAAGCCAAGCTCAGGCGGTAGTTTTGCACGAGGAATAATACCTTCAATGCGTTCCATGACATAAAAATCACAGCCAATGACCGACTCATCCTGACAAAGTGCCACCATTTTAGGGAGTACTGGATAATAAGGCGCAAGATTTTTCTGCACCATATATTCACGGGCCATATCGTGGGCTGACTTCGCTTTTGTTCCTTTTGGGGGACGCCGTAAAATTAAATCGGTATTTTCATATTTTAAACGATAAGTCCAATTCGACGCTCCGCCCGTATATTGAGTAACGACCGCTGGGCCAACCAACTCAACACCTTGGCTTTTTAACCAGTTTTCAACTGCCCCAATATCAAGCTCTTCACCTTCACGTACTTCACCGCCTACATCAATTACCGACATATTCACTTCCTTTAAACTTATACTTTCTTATGACGACCATAACCACGTTTGGCCAACTCTAATTTGGCAATCATGCCTTTATGTACTTCATCTGGGCCATCAGCTAAACGTAAACTGCGTGCTTGGGCAAAGAAACCCGTTAATGGCGTATCTCTTGAAACGCCCGCACCGCCATGTAGCTGAATTGCCATGTCGACTACTTTTTCTAATACGCTTGGAGCGACTACTTTAATTGCAGATATTTCTGTTAAAGCGGCCATGTTTCCTAAAGTATCCATTTTATAAGCAGCATACAAGGTTAAAAGTCTAGCTTGATCTATGGCTACTCGAGCATCGGCTACACGCTCTAGGTTTCCACCGAGTTTTAGAATTTCTTTGCCAAACGCCGTTCTAGACATACCTCTATCAATCATAAGCTCTAGTACTTTTTCAGCAGCTCCGATACAGCGCATACAATGATGAATACGCCCCGGCCCTAAACGACCTTGTGCAATTTCAAAACCTTGCCCCGCTCCACCAATAAAGTTTTCAAGAGGTACTCGAACATTATTAAAATGAACCTCACCATGTCCATGCGGCGCATCATAGTCACCAAACACAGGTAACATCCGTTGAATTTCTACACCCGCCGTATCAATCGGTACTAAAACCATAGAGTGTTGATGGTGGCGGTCTTTAGTTTCATCTGGAGTATGGGCCATAAAAATAATGACTTTAGCATTTGGATCACCTAAACCAGACGACCACCATTTTTTGCCATTTAAAACAATTTCATTACCGTCAATGAGTGCAGTTGCTTGCATGTTGGTTGCATCGCTTGACGCAACATCAGGTTCAGTCATGCAAAAAACCGAACGAATTTTTCCGTCCAATAAAGGCTCTAACCATTGCTGTTTCTGCTGCTCACTGCCATAGCGCCATAACACTTCCATATTTCCCGTATCTGGTGCATTACAGTTAAAAACCGTGGGCGCCAATAAACTACGACCGGTTAATTCAGCAATATGCGCATATTCTTGAACAGTTAACCCTGCACCGAGTTTTTCATCGGGTAAAAACATATTCCAAAGACCTGCCTGTTTGGCTTTAGATTTTAGAGTTTCTAAAAGTTCGGGCCACTGCCATTTTTTCCAGTTTCCATCTGGATTTAACTCATGAACTTCTTCCCAAAATTTTGCTTCGACAGGTTCTATTTCTTCTAAAATAAATTTTTTAGTTCGCTCAGCAAAATCTTGAGCTTTCTTGGAGAGTTCAAACATTCTTTTTCCTTTACATCATTATCTGGTCTTTACATCAACATAACTTGAAACTTAATATGAATGAAATGATTTTATTAAATAATGCATCATGAATAATATTCATAACCTACATGGCCTAGACTTAAGTTTTTTTCACCGAATTGATATCAATTTATATCCGCTTTTTATCGCGATTTATGAGCAAAAAAGTATTTCAAATGCGGCAAGTAGTCTCAATATTACGCAGTCAGCAGCAAGTCATGCTTTGCAGCGTTTACGGCAGCAACTTGAAGATGATGTATTTATACGTGTAGGTAATAAAATGTCTGCTACTCCTTTTGCCGAGCAGATTTATCCAACTGTTAAGCAAGCACTTTTAACCATTCAAACCATTAGCCAACAGAAGCATGTGTTCGACCCAACAAGTTTAAAAAGCTTAAAAATCGCCGTGCATGACGAAATTGAGCCAATTATTCTTCCAAGATTGGCTCAACACTTTCAAAATCTTAATTTAGATTTGCAGTTTGTGAGTATGAAACTCGATCGAAAACATATTATGACTGACTTGGCGACACAGCAGCTCGATTTCGTGATTGACCTAGAACAATACTTATCTCCAAAAATTACCTTTGATCATTTGGTGACAGATGAATTTGTAATTTGCAGCCAACTTAAAGAAGTCGATTTAGCTAGTTATATTAGTGGTCGTCACATTGGTGTTTCGTCACGCCGTACGGGCGCTTTACTTGAAGATATTTATTTAAACCAACACCAAAAAATCTCTAGAAATGTATTTATGCGCTGTCAAAACTACTCAACGGCATTACAAGTTTTGGGAGCCCAAGCCGACGCAATACTCACCATGCCCCGTATGATTTTGCAGCATTTATCTTATAGCCCTAAGATTCGGTTACATTCTCTACCCTTTGAAATGACCAATATTAAAATGGGTATGTTTTGGCACGAAGATTTAAGGGATAATTTAAGGCATCAATTTTTGCGACATGAAATTATTAAACTTTTTCAGTAAAGCGAATTGATCTATTAAGCTTCTATCGTACAAGGACCAGTAATGAGTAAAGATGAACGGATAATCCAGAATCAGGACAACAAAAAAACGATTCGTCATGAAGATTACATTGCTGGCATTGGTAAAGGCATGGCGATTTTAGATAGCTTTAGTAGTAATCAACATCGTTTAAACATTTCTATGGCGGCTGAAAAAACCGGGCTCACCCGAGCAGCAGCAAGACGCCATTTATTAACTTTAGAATATTTAGGGTATCTTGAGTCAGATGGCCACTATTACTATTTAACCCCTAAAGTACTCAAATTTTCAGGAGCTTATTTAGGTGCAGCTCAGCTTCCAAAAGTATCTCAACCTTTATTAAATCTTCTAACTAACCAAACCTCTCTCATTTATTCGGTGATGGTACTTGATGGTTATGAAGCCATTACGATTGCCCGTAGTGCTGCCCACCAACAAACTGACCGTGTAAATCCATATGGTTTGCATTTGGGTAATCGCTTACCTGCTCATGCAACTTCAGCGGGTAAAATTTTACTGGCACATTTAAGCCAAGAAGAACAATTGGACTGGCTCCAAAAATATCCGCTTCAGCGTTTAACTAAATATACGCATGTCGAAAATGATAAATTTTTAGAGTTACTAAAAGAAATCCGAGAACAAGATTGGTGTTATTCACGTGAAGAGCACGAATTAGGTGTCCATGCGCTCGCCGTACCGATTTATGGACAAGACTTTAAAGTGGTTGCTGCTTTAAACATTGTTTCTCCAACCATGAGAACAACTGAAGAATATTTAATTCAACATATTTTGCCGCTATTGCAAGAGACTGCGCGGGATTTAAGACAAGTTCTTTAAATCTTGCTTAGGCTATTTCCATAAGATTAATTTTATTTTTGCTTAGGCTATTTGAATAAATAAAATAGTTGGAATATACGCTTAGGCTATTTCTAAAAGTAATTAAATGGGATTTTTAAATAGCGGATGCCATTCGCTTCAGGTTCCGGAAAATTTCCACCGTTCATATTAATTTGAATTGAAGGCAGAATTAATTTTGGCATTGCCAAAGTAGCATCTCTTTCTTGACGCATTTTTATGAATGATTCTTTGGAAACTCGTCGATTTAAATGGATATTGCTTTGCTTTTGAGTTTTTATATCTGTTTGACAGATATATTCATCACGACCTTCGGGCTTATAGTCATGGCATAAGAACATACGCATGTCGTCAGGAAGTGTATAAAGTTTTTGTACCGAATCATAAAGCTCAGCAGCACTTCCTTTAGGAAAGTCGCATCTGGCCGAACCATAATCAGGCATAAATAAAGTATCACCTACAAAAACAGCATTACCAATCACATAGCTTAAGCAAGCAGGTGTATGCCCTGGTGTAGGAATGTTATAGGCTTCTACCTCCCCTATTTTGAAATGTTCATAATCTCCAAATAAATAATCAAAAGACTGATTTTCATTGAATTTCTTAAAATCAAAATTATAAATAGCCGAAAATGTTTCTTGTACTACCGAGATTTTTTGACTAATCGCAATTGTACCGCCTAATTTAGATTTTAAATATTGAGCCGCAGTCATATGGTCCGCATGTACATGGGTTTCTAAAATCCATTGTACTTTGAAGTTTTGCGCCAAGACATAATCGACGATCAGATCAGCATTAGTTGTTTTTGTAGTGGCCGAAGCAGCATCATAGTCAAGCACACTATCAATAATTGCGCATTGACGAGTCGCTAAATCCGCAACAACATAGCTAAAAGTATTGGTATTTTCATCAAAAAAATCTTTTACTAGAGGTTGTTGCATAGCTTTAATTTCCTTTATTTAAAATTCGGTAAATAAACATTCCTACTAACATCGCGACAATAAAATAAAGTGCTTCAAAATACCCTAATCCAATAAGAGTTAAAGCGGGCGCTGGACATATACCTGCTATTCCCCAGCCTATACCGAAAATAAAAGCGCCTACAATTAACCTTTGGTCAATCTGTGTATTTGTTGGTAATTGAATTTGTTCATTAAAAATCGTTTTTGGTTTTTTAATGGCCCTTTGAAACGGAATAAATGCCACAGCAATAGCACCTAGCATCACAAACATTAAGCTAATATCCCATTGCCCAAAAATATCTAGAAACCCTAAAACCTTTGCAGGGTTAGACATACCAGAAATCATTAACCCCAATGAAAACAAACCACCAAATATAAAAGCAAAGATATTTTTCATAAGATTACCCCAACACATGGCGAATAATATAAACAGTCAGCATGCCAGCAAACATAAAAATTGCGGTCGCTATTATTGAGCGTTTTGATAGCCTGCTCATACCACAAATACCATGCCCACTTGTACAGCCTGATCCAAGTCGAGTACCAAAACCAACAAGTAACCCTGCTAGAATAAGTACAAATGAATTGGCTTTAATTTCGATTTCAGGCTGATAGAAATAACCATATATGAAAGGTGTAATCACGAGTCCTGCAATGAACCAGAATGCAGAACTTTTAAATATATCTCTAGATGGGCTAATGAATTGAGCAAGTAAACCACTAATTCCAGCTATACGACCATTTATATATAAATACCCAACTGTTGCGATACCGAGTAATAAACCACCCACAAAGGCATAGACAATACTTGACATATAAGCACTCTTAACAATATATGTTTTTATAATCTGTATTATACGCTGATTCTTTTAGAAATACTTAATATAAAACTTTTAAGTTTATAATTCTTCTTAACAAGAAAAAGCCCCAAGATTTTGGGGCTTTTATCATTAAATTAGATCTTTAATGCCTAATTGTTCAGGTAATTTTTCCATAACTTTATTTAATCTATTATTTGCTGGAGAGATACAACCTGTGTAATGGCTTAATTTTGTTTCTGTACCATTTGGTTGAATCCAGGTGATGTAATAGCTAGACATATCGGTCGCAGTTTGCTGACAACCTGCAGTTTTAGATTGGGTTCCTGTTTGCGGACGATAAGTTTTTAATTCATCAGCAAGTTTTTGATAATCTTTTACGCTACCTTGAATTTCTTTAACACCAATTGCTTTTGTATATTGCTTACCTTCAAAACGAATTAAACCTGTAGGTGTTACTTCTACTGAGTAAATTGGGCATGCGCCGAAACATGGACTAGAAGCATAACGAATGGTTTCTTGTGTATTAGGTGCTTGTTGAACAGAAGCACAACCCATTAAAGCCAAACCGGATAAAGTTGCAAGAACTAAAAATCTCATTACATCACCTATTATTATCAAGTGGCATTAATCTAACAAATCATATGCAAATTGTCATTAAAGACTCATTTTTCATAGTATTATTTGCTATTACTTAGGCTATTTTTAGTTATTAAGAAAATTAAAATATAAAGCACATAAAAAAAGGCCCATCGTTAGATGAGCCTTAAGCCAATTAAAGCTTAAATTCCTGAAATACAAATTATTACTGGGTAGTAATAACCTGCGCCGACCATTCTATCTTAATGCAATACATTATTTAAATATAATATAAGTATATATTTACGCTCGTTTTTCCAACAAAAAAAACCTGTTTTTTAGAGTTAAAAACTCAATAATGTTTATTTTTAATTAAAATTCACAACTTTAAGTTAAACAAAACTTAATAAATTTTGAAATTTTATTTATAGGTAAAACATTATAAAAAAATGCTTAATAGTTCGGCTATATCTAGTGTTCAGGATGAATCAATTATAGGAATATTTTAAGTTTAGCAATAACTTCAAGCACTTTTTTACTATTTGGTAAAGCTATCTCACTAAAATTACAGAATTTACGCAAACACTCTAATAGAAAAAAGATATTAAAAAAATAAGGGCAAAAGAAAATTTAACCTTTTGCCCTCTTTCATTATTTCTCTAAACTATATGCGATCACATAATCACCATGGTCTGGGGACTGTCGTGCACCACCCGCGGTAACCACTACATATTGTTTACCTGTTTTAGGTGAAACATAGCTGATTGGTGTACCTTGACTACCTACTGGCATACGTGACTTCCACAGCTCTTTACCTGTAGATGAATCAAAAGCACGCAAGTAATAATCTTGAGTTGCAGCAAAGAAAACTAAACCACCTTGAGTTGCCATTGGCCCACCAATAGTTGGCATACCAATCGGTGCTTTCAAGCCCATCTTAATACCAAGTGGTCCAGTGTCCTCAACTGTACCAAGTGGTACTTGCCATGCAATCTGACGAGTTTTCATGTCAATTGCTGTCATGGTACCAAACGGTGGTTTTTGACAAGGAATACTTAAAGCGGACATAAAGCGGTTTTTATTCACTTTATATGGTGTACCTTTCATTGGTACAGCACCCATACCTGTATTTACTTTTTCGCCACCACTCGCCTGAATCTTAATATCTTCAGGTGTTTGTTTAATGAGTTGAACCCATAAACCAAGACGCATATCGTTTACGAACATGTAACGATGTGTCGGGTCAAAAGCAATACTACCCCAGTTCATGCCACCTAAAGAACCAGGGAAGCTTAATGAAACATCAGTACCCGGTGCAGTAAATAAACCTTCGTAACGCATTGACTTAAAGTTAATACGACACATGAGCTGATCAAACGGCGTTGCACCCCACATATCTGACTCAGTTAAAGTCTGATTACCAATTTGAGGCATTTCAACAGAACGTGGTTGAGTTAAACTGTATTGCTCACCCGGAATATTTGCCGCTTTCACTGGCTGTTCAATTACTTTAGTTAGCGGTTTACCAGTTATGCGGTCAAGGACAAAGAATTGACCTGATTTGGTTCCAATCACAACAGCTGGCTTAGTCGTACCATCTTTTAATGGAAAGTCGACTAGACTTGGTTGCATTGGTAAGTCAAAGTCCCATAAATCGTTATGAACAGTTTGATATACCCACTTTTCTTTACCCGTTGTCGCATCAAGTGCCAAAACAGAAGTATTGTATTTGTGATCTAACGGATTACGGTTACCACCCCAAATGTCGACAGATGAACTACCCATCGGTAAAAACACCGTATTCATTTGTGGATCATATGACATTGCAGCCCAAGAGTTTGCCGAACTACGTTTATAGGTTTCACCCGGTTTAAGAACATAGTTAGGATCTGGATTACGCGGGTCAAATGCCCAGCGAAGTTTACCCGTGATCACGTCATAACCACGTATTACACCACCCGGCATATCTGCTGCCACGTTGTCTGCAATACGGCTACCCACCACAATAGTTGTTCCGGCAATAGTTGGTGCAGAAGTCACTTCAAAACGTGGAGCCTTAGTCCCACCGCCTAAGCCTTCGAGTAGATCAACTGTTCCATTTACACCAAAGTCTGCACAGCGCTGACCATTATCTGCATTAACTGCAATTAAACGGCCATCTGGCGTATTGGTATATACACGGCGTGGACAGGCTGTGTTGCTAGCAACAGTAGTGACCGGAGTTGCACCAGCTAAAGTTGGTTGCACTAGTGGTTTAGTTGAATCGAAGTATGCAACACCACGGCAGCGTTCCCAAGCATCGGCTGTAGAGTTCACCTCAGCTTTCCAGAGTTGTTTGCCCGAGTCGGCATCTATTGCAAAAATGTTGTTATGTGGCGTACATAAAAAGACTTTATTTCCAACTTGTAGCGGCGTCATTTGGTCTTCGGCACCATTACCGCTACCCGTTGTAAAATCACCTGTTCTAAAGCGCCAAGCTTCTTTTAGTTTATGAACGTTATCTCGGTTAATTTGATCGAGAGCAACAAAGCGACTACCACCCGCATCATTTCCATAATTTTCCCAATTCACCTGTTTTTTAGATGGGTCAACTGGTACTAAAGGTAGTTTTTCACCTGAGCTTGCTACTGTTGGATGCGGTTGGAACATTTGATAGAGCGCAATCAACATACCCACAACGACTAAGCCACCTACTGCATAGGCTGAAGATGCCAAACTAGTTTGAAATTGGTAGCGTCGAATTGAAGGTAAGGTAAATAACAACGCAGCAAAAAGACCAGCAGGAAACATTAAGCGCGAGAATAACGGCCAAAACTCCCATCCAGCATCAATGAGTGACCAAATTACGGTACCAACAAAAACAGCCGCAAAAATCCAGACGCCCAGCGCTTTTTTTCGGAAAATACTAATTGCTGAAATGGTTATAAACAGTCCTGAGATAAGGAAATACCAAGAACCACCGAGAGATACTAGCTTTCCACCGCCCACGATATAAAAAATACCAGTAGCCAATAAAGCTAAACCTAAAATAAAACACCATATTTTGAATAAGATATGAAACTTAGAATCTGACTCAGACATAGATCCTACTCCACATATACTGAACCCGAATAGTTCAAGCATTTGGGCCAGTTAAACTATGTCTAACCAGCCATCAATATTATTAAAAATTAACTTTTACACTCAGACCTGCCACCCAAGCATCATCGACTTCTTTCACACCAGCAGGTTGATGGATATATTGAATGTTTGGACGTAACATGACGGCCGGAGACCATTGATAGGTATAGTTCAACTCGACATTTAACTCGTCGTCTTGAATTGGAATATAGTCAGATGCAATCGGATCATAGCTATAGTATCCGCGGCTTTCGTTTGTCGCGATCTGTTTATCTTTAGCACGATCATTGACTACATAATTGGCAATACCAAAGCCAATCGAATCGTTTGGACGGCTATCAAACGGTCCCTTATACCAAAGAGCAAGCTGTTGCGTACTTTGAACAAAAGTCGTTGCTTTATCATTTACAACGCCATTAAAACTGACATATAAACCGCGTTTCGGATCTTGGCCGGCATGGCTAAGTTGTTGCTGTGCATTAATCCAGAAGCTTTGTTTTCCGTCATGCACTTTACCCGCAGTTTTAATATCATTTGCTTCTGCGGTTGAGTACAGCGCACCTACTTTATATTCACCCGGTAAACCATTAAAAGCAGCAAGTTTTGGTTTCCATGCAAGTTCAACTGGTATGGTAGCACCCTTGACGTTATTCATATCCAGATTAAAACCATCACTATTTGATTCGGTTTTAATATTGTCTGGATTGACCTCATACACACCAACACCTAAAGTCCACTCAGGTGCAAACTGATATTTAACGTTTGTAGCCCAAACACCGACTGGTGAGTTATACCAAATTGAACCAATTGATTTTCCTAACTGCCCACCGCAAAGCAATAAGTTCTGAAACTCACATTGAGAACTATTAAAGTCCTCTGACATTCCCATACGACCAAATTTGACCTGTACAGTATTATCAACAAAGCCCTTCTTCACCCACGCTTGAGACAGACGCCAGATTTTACCGCGTCCGTAAATTTCTTGAGCATTGCCCAATTGGCTAGAACGTGGGTCTTTAATACGCTCGAGAGTTAGTGCATTGCCGTCACGTTTAGTCACGACTAGGCTCGCTGTTGTATCTTTCCATCCAGCAATTTTTTCTAAATCGAAGTTGGCACCTAAAGAAAGTTGTGCAGCATTTTCAAAAGTATTGCTGTCGTTATAACCGCCGTCTAAATTTGTGGCACTTTGGCTCATAATGGAAGCTGTAAATTTATAGCCCTGCTGCTCTAATTGCTGGCGTTTTCCATTCCAGTCGCCTAGCAACCATTGACGGTCTTGTGACCACGGCTCATTCGCAAGCGTAAATTGGCTACCTAGTACAGCGAGCGTTAAAGCACTCAATTTCATTAAATTTGGCATTTCAAGTCCCTTTTATCATTTCTATATTTCTATGCTGTGCCTCGGTTTGAGGCGCTTTCCTTATTGTTATTATTTAGTTTGTACGGCCGAACTAAGTTCAGACGTAGCTCCAAAACGATCAGTAATATTCGCTGTAATTGAGGCAACTTTTACAGACGGCTTCCAATTTGCTTTTGCGATCCCTTGTGCATCTGTAGCAACAGTTATTGCTCCTAAATATTGCTCAGCTTCTTTTGATGCCGCATTTTGGTTGCCAAAAAACTCAACTTGATAGCGTTGATTTGGTAAGCCATTGACTTCTACCGCAACTAAACCTTTATTTGCAGTTAATTTAGGCGCTTTAATGCCCTGATTAGGTTGAGCATTACAGCCTTGTTCATTTGGCTGAGTACATGTTTTTTGTTGCTTAGATGGGTCGACAATCACACCACCACCACGAGAACCGACAAATCCGGCATGCTCAAGTGCAGGCACAGCAAATACAATTGCACCCAAACGCTGATCTGGTACACATGAACCACCCGCTTCACAGCGTTTAATATCTTTACCATTGTCCCAAATCAGGTTTTTAGTCAATGTAATTCTTGCATTTGCATCTTTTTCAGAACGGATGGCTACACCAATACGGTTACCATGTACTTTATTGCTATCAAGAATGTTGCCATCGCCTGTCATGTTGAAACCAATCGAGTTATTGGTCATTTCGTTGTAAGCGATATAGTTACGCTTACCCCAGTTAATCTGTAAGCCATCGGAGTAGTTTTCGAATTTATTACCAACTACGGCATTATCATTACCCCACAAGATTTCAATACCTTGTGATGGTTCAGGATTTGCTTTGGTTGAAACAAAATGATTATTAGCAATTAAGTTAAACGCAGCACCACGTGTCAGCTCTAGACCATCACCATTGTCTTGGAAAATGTTGTCTAAAACTTTGTTGTTATTGGTGGTGGTTGCAGTTGGGTTACCTTGACCATCATCACCCGTCAACATAACACCAGCACCACCGTAGTTATTACTAATACGGTTGTGTTGAATAAGGTTATTGCTTGAACGGTTAATCAATACCCCAATACAGAAGCGATGAATGTCTAAACCTTTTAAAGTGACATTGTTGACGTCACGCAGTACCAATCCCGGTAAAGTCATCGTACGTACATTGGTGCCGTACTGTTCAGGGTTTGCACCAGGACAAGCTTTTGCACCTTCGCCTTTAATATAATTTGAACCATCAATTGCGATGTATTCGCCAGTTTTATCCCACTCTGTACCAATGATTTTGACAGGTGCTTTAATTTCAGGAAGTGCACTATTTAATTTAATCGCATAAGGCGCTTTACCTACTGCTTGAATCAAAATGTCGCTAGCTTCGCTTGGGTTTGCATTGGCTTGTTCAATTGCCCAGCGTAAAGAGCCTTTATTGCTATCGTCTTGATAACGGTCAACCACATAAGTTTGAGCCGCAGCTATGCCTGAAACCATCAAACCTAATGCAAGAGTAGTTAAACGTAATGTATTCATTTCATCATATCCTTATGATTTATGGGTTTGTTGGTTGAACTGTTTGTAAAATCTGTTTGAGCTTGGTCACATCAATTTGACCCGGTGCAGAAGCCTGACCAATCATGCCAAAGCTATAACTTCCGCCCATATTGGCAGTCGCAACACGAGAAATCGTACCTAATTGCCCCATCGACATCGTTAATAAAGGCTTAGTGGTTTGCTGACTTACTTTTAAAGTTGCGTTCATTAAAGTGAAAACATCTTGTTTAGATTTAGGCATTACAGCAATTTTGAGAATATCTGCGCCCATTTGATCTTGTTTTAACAAGCGTTTTTCAATTTCATCTTGGCTTGGTGTTTTTTGGAAGTCATGGTTAGACATGACAATTAGCACTTTCTTTTGATGTGCTTTTTGAACAATTTCTGAAACTACTTTTTGATCACGGAACATTTCAACATCTAACCAGTCCATGAACGGATTCTTTAAGTAAGCCTGATAAGTTTTACCATAATCCACATCACTAATTTCAAGCTGGCCGCCTTCGTTTTTTGTACGAATGGTGGCAATCATTGGCTTATTGCCCAAAATCTTTTTCAACTCATGGCCCAAGGCAATCACTTGTTTTGTATCACTCGCAAAACTAAGTAAATCGATACGAAACTCTGCCAAATCAGCATCTGCTGTATTTGCAATGACTTGAGCTTGTGCCAAAGCTTGTTCTTTGGTTTTTGCAGTAATCGGAACAATCGTTTGAACGGCTGTAGCGGCAGGTTGTGTCTGAGCAGCTAAAGCAACAGGTTCAGCATTTACCTGTGCAGTAAAAAATGGGAGTGCAAGCAAACTTAGGCTTAATAATGTTTTCATGTTCATATGTTCATCCTTAAAAAGGCTACACGCATCCTTGAATAATCAGGTGTAGCCTTAGGTGTTTCTTAAATATCAAAAAATACAGTTTCGTCATCGCCTTGAATACGAATATCAAAGCGGTAAACAACTTCACCATTTTCTTCAAAACGTTTTGCAATAAGAGTTTGGCGACGTGGGGCCCATTCAATGCTATTTAGAATTGGATCGTTAGCATTTGCCTCTGCTTCATCTTCAAAATAAACACGTGTATGAAGACCCAAGTTAATACCGCGAGCGAAAATAACTAACGCAATATGTGGAGCTTGAGTTGAACCCTTACGACCTGCTGTCGCGCCCGGTTTAATCGTATTGAAACTCCAAACGCCTGTTTCAAAATCGGCACCTGTACGGCCCCAACCCTGAAATGCCGGGTCAGCTTTTTGCTCACGCGTATCTGCCTGACTTGGATAAATACCGTTCGCATCAGCCTGCCAAATCTCAATGAGTACATCACGTAGCGGTAAACCTAATCCGTCAAACACTTGACCTTCAAGACGAATACGCTCACCTTTTGTCTGGTCTTGAACTAACTGGTTATTAAAGTTGTTTTCAAAAACTTCAATACCGGCCTGTTGTGGCAATAAGCCAATGTGAACGTAAGGACCACCTGTTTGAGATGGAGTTTCTTTTAATTCCTGAAAATTCCAGTTGTTCATGCTCGTGCTCCCGATTAAGTCAAATCATTTTCGAAGTAAGTCGCTCGACGTCCACGTAAAGTGATGTCAAAACGGTAACAACGGCTATCTGCTTCGATAAAGTTGTTTTTATCTTCTAGTGCAATCAAGGCACGACGTTGATCTTCAGAAGGGATCGTTTTTAAGATCGGGCAAGTATCAATGAGCGTATCGCCCTCAAAATAAAACTGCGAAATCAGACGCTGAGCCCAACCATCAGCAATTAAAGAGAAATGAATATGAGCAGGACGCCATTCATTAATACGGTTACGCCATGGGTACGGACCCGGTTTAATGGTACGGAAAATATAAAAACCGTTTTCATCAGTTAAGGTACGACCACAACCACCAAAGTTAGGGTCTATTGCACCAATAAACTTATCGTTTGGATGGCGGTAACGACCAGAAGCATTGGCTTGCCATACTTCTAGAAGTGCATTTTTTACAGGACGACCAAATTGATCACGAACATAGCCATGAACAATGACACGCTCACCAATTGGCAAACCATCTTTGGCATAGTTCAAAATCAAATCGTTATCTTTTGGGCCAAACAAATTTGAAGAAAAATGCGGCGCAGTGACTTCAGTTAAAGTCTCATTAATTGAGATCAATGCATTTTTTGGCGAACGTAATACACTTGTTTTATAACCTGGCGTATACGCTGGTGGATGATCATCTGTATTACGTTGGGCGTAAGCACCCCAGCTATGTTGTGACATCTTTATCTCCTTAATCCTGTTCTTTCGCTGCAATTGGGTTTACTTCTATCCCCAACTCTTTAAAGACTTCTTCAGCCATATGCATTGCAGCGTTTGCAGCAGGTAAACCCGCATAGAGTGAACTGTGTAAGATCAGCTCTTTTAAATCTTCTTTAGTTACACTGTTGTTGAAACAAGCACGTAAATGCATGCGTAGTTCATCTTCGCGGCCCAGTGCCAATAAAATTGCGATAGTCACTAAACTACGGGTATGACGTGGTAAGCCTGGGCGAGACCACACTTCGCCCCATGCATAACGGCTAATAAAATTTTGGAAATCCTGGTTAAAGTCATTTAGGTTCTGCAAAGACCGACCAACATGTTTTTCACCCAAAACTTCAGTCCGCACCTCAATGCCTTGTTTATAGCGTTGTTCATCATTCATTGTGATAGACCTCTATTAAGTTGCATCGGTATGCGCAACAATTGATTTAATAAATACCGCAACAGCAGCAGCGGTCGCTGGAATGAGTAATAAACTAAGAATGGCGGTAAACGACCAATCATTACCGAGTAACACAGCTCCAATCCACGCACCAAATACAGCACCAAAACGCCCAATACCCGTCATCCAAGACACGCCTGTTGCACGGCACTGAGTTGGATAGAAGCGTGCACTTAACGCCGGCATCGAAGATTGCGCACCATTAATGGCGATACCCGCACAAAGCACCAATACTGCAAGTAAGGTTGAGTTGCCTAAGCTTTGACCGACAGCAATTGCAAATAGACCTGCGGCAAAGTAGAAAATGGCGATGACTCGGTTCGGGTTAAATTTGTCCATCGCCCAACCAATGAACAGCGCACTCACTACACCACCGAACTGGAACAATCCACCAATAAATGCGGCACGCTCCATGGAAGCCCCTGTTTCACGCATAAGCGTTGGTAACCAGCTTGTAAGCAAGTAAACAACCACGAGTCCCATGAAATAGGTCAACCAAAGTAAAAGTGTTCCTTTGGCATATGGTTTAGAAAACATAATTCCAAAGACATTTTTCTTTTGAGCTGTTTCAGTTTTCTCTTCAGGTACGTGAAATGCAGTCGCATTTTCGATCTGAGCTGGCGCGATATGATTTAAGATTTTGCGTACTTTTTCAGGATTCTTACCTTTCACAATTAAAAAGCGGTAAGACTCAGGTAATACCAAAATCACTAAAACCATTAAGATCAAAGGTGACCAGCCACCAAGTAAAAATAGGCTGTGCCAACCGTAGGTCGGGATGAGCCAGCTACTAATAAAACCGCCTGTCGCCATACCCAAGTTGTAGCCACAGAACATACATGTCACGAGTAATGAACGAATGCGTGTTGGACAGTATTCAGAAAATAAAGTGGTCGCATTTGGCATCGCTGCACCCAAACCAATACCTGTCAAAAACCGTAAAACGACAAGGCTATCTAAGTTGGTTGCATAAGCAGATGCCAAGGTGAACCCACCAAATACAAGCATCGAAAAAGCTAAAACGATTTTGCGACCAAAACGGTCAGCTGTCGGGCCAGAAACTAAAGCTCCAATAATCATCCCACCAAGTGCAGCACTCATCACTGGTCCTAACTGAGAACGGTCAACGCCCCAGTCCTGAGCCAATGCTGGAGCGATAAAACCCATTGCAGCTGTATCGATACCATCAGTAAAAATAATTAAGAAACAGATGATTGCGATCATCCATTGATATTTACTAAGTGGAGCATCATTAATCAGTGCTTGAGCATCGATGCTTTTGCTTGGTGTAGCGTAATCCTGAGACGCCATATTTGCCTCCTTAAGGCCAATTCCTTTTAAATTACTAAGCGATTAGATTTGCTGAATAAATCTAGTCAATTCCTGAGTAAATCTTTGTGGTTGCTCAATATTAGAAAGATGAGATGCTTCGAGTTTTGCAAGCTGACTGTTATTAATCGCCTTCTGCATAAATTCGGCATCTGCTACTGTGGTTACCGGATCTTCTGTTCCTGCAATCAGTAGCGCTGGAATTTGGATTTGTGCAATTTCATCTCTCAAATCGGCATACGCTAAAGCGCGACATGCATTGGCATAACCTTGTGCTGGCGTGTTTGCGAGACTTTGAATCGTTGTCTGTGCAACCACATTATGCTGATAATCAAATTTTTCACTGAACCAGCGGGTATGGGTAGTTTTAACTAGCTCGGCTAAACCATTTTTTTCTACCGATTCAGCACGACTCAACCAAGCCTCGGTTTGACCAATTTTGGCTGCTGAGTTTGCAACTGTAATGCTATTAAAACGATTTGGATGATGAATACCCAACCACAGCCCTGTAATTCCGCCCATTGAAATGCCGCAAAAATGAGCTTTTTCAATATTCAAGGCATCTAAAATATCAACAACATCTTCAGCTAAGTTTTGCAATGTGGTGTCACTAATTACATCACTTTCGCCATGACCACGTGTGTCGTATGTAATGACATTAAAATGACTTTTTAATTCATTCAGCTGAGGTTGCCACATACCATGGTCTGTTCCTAATGAATTAGAAAACATAAGCACAGGAGCATCTTTTAAGCCTTCGGTATAAACAGCTAGCTGTTTTCCTTGGCGATTGCTAATAGTCTGTTTCACTTTGACTCTCCTTGTGCTTCTTGCAAAACTGCATCAATCTGTTGCTGAATATTGCCTAAATAGTTTTTTGGTTTAAAAATATCTTGTATTTCTGGTTGGCTAAACTGCCCTTTCACTTCGTCTAATTGGCTAACAACATCAAACAAATGCAGGTTTTGTGCTACTGCTGTTTTACATGCAGCTTCAACTAAATGATGAGCATTTAAACGACCAATTTTAGGAGCAAGTGCCATCATCACAGCTTCTGCCATAATCAATCCATTCGTACACTCAAGATTCTGTTGCATATGTTCAGCATTCACTTCGAAACCTTGTAGAACTTCGCCAGTACGGCTTAATGATCCAGCACAAAGCTGAAAAATTTCAGGGATTGCTAACCATTCTGCATGCCATGCGCCTAAGCTACGCTCATGTTCCTGCACCATACTTTGATAAATGCTAGACATCAGTGCTGGTACACGATTCGCCGCGGCCAATACGGATGCTGCCGCAACTGGATTACGCTTATGAGGCATGGTCGATGAACCACCACGACCCTTTGCGGTTGGCTCAAACAACTCTGCAATTTCAGTTTGCATCATGAGTGACCAATCCCGTGCCATCTTGCCCGTATTCCCGACAATCATGCCAAGCACACTTGCAATTTCTACAATACGATCACGCTCACCATGCCATGTACTTGTTGGTACAGTCAGATTCAGTTGCTTCGCAAATGCGCTGACCACAAGCGAACCTTGGTCTTGCAATGAAGCCAACGAACCCACAGCACCGCCTAACTGAGCAGTGAGCACACGTGACTTCATAGCTTGTATACGATCTAAATCACGTTTAAATGCAGAAGCCCAACGAGCAAGCTTATGCCCTAAAGTAATAGGTAAAGCTTGCTGTAACCATGTACGCCCAATCATGACTTGATGGCGATATTGTTTAGCTTGTTGTAATGCTGTGGTGTAGCACTGTTGAAGTTGACCTTCCACAATATTCAACGCATCACGGCATTGCAAAATACAAGCTGTGTCTAAAATATCCTGACTGGTTGCTCCCCAATGCACATAACGCGAAGCATCTTCATCAGTATCTTTAACAATTGCCGTAAGCTGTTTTACAAATGGAATTGCGATATTCCCAGCTAAGCCAGTTGCTACCGCCAAAGCCGAAAAGTCAAACTTTTCTAACGCCTGTTCAGCTACTTGGGCAATGGTATTTGCTGCATTTTGAGGAATCACGCCAACTTGTGCCTGCGCTTGGGCTAACGCAACTTCAACCTGAATCATGTAGGTGATTAAAGATGAATCACTAAAGATTTCAGTGACGTCTTTTTGGTAAAACAAGCTGGCATATAACTGGCTCATGATTAGACTCTCTCAATAATCAATGCGATACCTTGACCTACCCCAATACACATTGAACACAAGGCATAACGGCCACCTGTTTGTTCAAGCTGGTTTAAAGCTGTCGTCACAAGACGTGCACCTGATGCACCAAGTGGATGACCTAAAGCAATGGCACCACCATTTGGGTTTACCTTGTCAGAGTTGTCTGGTAAGCCTAAATCACGGGTCACTGCCAAAGCCTGTGCAGCAAAGGCTTCATTGAGCTCAATTACATCCATCTGATCTAAAGTCAGGTTGGCTTGTTTAAGTAATTTTTTAATGGCTGGTGCTGGAGCAAAACCCATAATGCGTGGTTCTACACCTACAGCTGTCGAAGCAATGATCTTGGCACGTGGTTTTAGGTTGTAAGCCTGAACTGCATCATCAGAAGCTATCAGCAGAGCCGCTGCACCATCGTTAATGCCTGAAGCATTCCCCGCAGTAACTGTGCCATCTGCTTTAACCACAGGTTTAAGTTTGCTTAAACCTTCAAGTGTGGTTGATGCACGAGGATGCTCATCGGTATCAATCACCACCGCATCACCCTTACGCTGAGGGATTTCAACTGCCACGATTTCTTTAGAAAAAAAGCCTTTGGCTTGCGCGCTTGCGGTGCGTTGTTGGCTCACCAAGGCAAACTGGTCCTGATCTGCACGATTCACGTTGAACTGTTCAGCGACGTTTTCGGCAGTCTGGGGCATGGTGTCTACACCATACAATTCTTTAAGTTTAGGGTTAATGAAACGCCAGCCCATGGTGGTGTCTTCAATCTTCTGGCTACGGCCAAAGGCACAGTCAGACTTACCCATTACATAAGGTGCACGGCTCATGCTTTCCACACCACCAGCAATCACCAGATTCGCTTCACCTGCTTTAATAGCACGGGCAGCAATGGCAATGGCATCGAGTGATGAACCGCATAAACGGTTAATGGTGGTTGCTGGCACTTGATAAGGTAAACCAGCAAGTAATGCTGACATACGGCCGACGTTACGGTTATCTTCACCGGCTTGATTCGCACAGCCATAAATCACATCATCGACCTGTTCCCAGTCTACATTTGGGTTACGCTGCATGAGTGCTTTAATCGGCACAGCGCCAAGGTCATCGGCACGGACGGGTGCAAGGCCACCGGCGTAACGGCCAAATGGAGTACGGATGGCATCGATGATATAAGCGTTTTTTAATGTCATTTCCCTACTTCCTTACCCTTGAGTCGCATCAATCAAAGTTGCACCCGTTAAAGCCTGTAACTCATCAAAGCTAAGACCTTCAACTTTCTCAATCACCTTTAAACCATCTTTGGTCACATCAATCACACACAGGTCAGTGTAAATACGATCCACACAGTGCTTACCCGTTACCGGATAAGTTAGCTCAGCCACAATCTTCGGTTCACCTTGCTTGGTGACGTGGTCTGTAGTGATAAATACTTTCTTGGCACCAACCGCCAAATCCATCGCACCACCAACAGCAGGAATTGCATCTGGTGCACCCGTGTGCCAGTTGGCCAAGTCACCATTCGCAGCAACCTGAAATGCCCCAAGCACTGCAATATCAAGATGACCACCACGCATCATCGCAAATGAATCGCCATGGTGGAAAAAGCTGCCGCCTTCAAGCATGGTCACAAACTCTTTACCCGCATTAATCAGTTCAGGGTCTTCTTCACCTGCAGCTGGTGGTGGGCCAAAAGCCAACAGGCCATTTTCAGAATGTAGGAAGACATCTTTGTCAGCAGGTAAGTAGCTGGCAATCTTGGTCGGTAAGCCAATACCCAAGTTCACATAGGCGCCATCGGGAATATCTTGTGCCACACGCTTTGCAATCTGGTCACGGCTGAGTTTCTGGTAGCTCATGTTATTTCTCCTTATTGCTTACTGTGCGGGCTGTACTTGTACAACGTGCTGTACAAAGATACCTGGGGTAATGATGTGTTCCGGGTCTAATCCACCCAGTTCAACCACTTCAGAAACCTGGGCAATGGTGACATCAGCAGCCATGGCCATGATCGGGCCAAAGTTACGTGCAGATTTACGGTAAACCAGATTGCCCCAGCGGTCGCCCTTGTAGGCTTTAATCAGGGCAAAGTCAGCCTTGATCGGATACTCAAGCACATAATCTTTACCATCAATATGACGGGTTTCTTTGCCTTCGGCTAAAAGTGTTCCAAAGCCAGTTGGGGTAAACACCGCCCCGAGACCCATACCTGCTGCCTGAATACGGCACGCCAGATTGCCTTGCGGTACCAGTTCAAGTTCAACCTTTCCGGCACGGTACAGTTCATCAAACACATAAGAGTCCGACTGACGTGGGAAAGAGCAAATCACTTTTTTAATAGAACCGGCTTTGAGCAGTTTAGCCAGACCATAATCCCCATTACCGGCATTGTTGCTCACAATGGTCAGGTCCTTAACGCCAAGTTCAATCAGGCCGTCAATGAGTTCAGCGGGTTGTCCTGCGGTACCAAAACCACCAATCAGAATGGTTGCACCATCTTTAATCTGCGATAAAACCTCGCTTAGTGAGGACTTACTTTTGTCAATCATTAGACAACTCCATTGTGCTCATTGAAGAAGAGAGAGGTAAGAGATTTAGGCACACTGAGGTGAGAAGAATAGATAAATATTTCACTCAATCCCGAGTGTTTCCCTTAGATTTCCCTTTTAAACATTTTTGATAATTTTCAGATTTTGATCTAGTCAGCTATATATAGTTTTGTTCGATTTAGGATTTTTTTGTGCGACTATCGAACATTATCTAAGTAAATTACTTATTCAATCTTACAAATACAAGTTGTAAAAAAATACTAATTATTTTGAATAGATATGTAGAAATACCATATTCACTTAGGCTATTTTATAGGTAAAAATTACCACCTATCCTGTATATAAAATCTTAATTTTGTGATTGTAAAATCAAGCGAGCAAGTTCTAAATCATCGGGGTAAGTAATTTTTATATTATCAGAACGCCCCATGACCACCTGTACACTCTCTCCTATAGATTCAAGTGCACTCGCCTCATCAGTAATAGTCAAATTATTTTTTAGCGCTGTTTCTATCGCTTTTTTAAGAATTCCAATTTTAGCAATTTGAGGAGTTTGAGCTTGCCACAACAGCTCTCGACTCACTGTTTTGTCAATTTGCTGTTCCTGATTCACTTGTTTTAGCGTATCGCGTACCGGAATTGCCAAAATAGCACTCTGGTTAGTCTCAATTGCATTTTTAACAAGAGTATTCAAGCATTCGAAAGTCACGCAAGGCCTTGCTGCATCATGTACTAATACCCAATCATCCTCATCCGCAATCTGTGATAGATAATTCAGCGCATTTAATACCGAATGCACACGTTCAACGCCACCATTACAAAAATGCGCTTTATGCTTATCTTGAAAAGATAAAGTTGAGGCAAAAGTATCCTGTTTTCCAATTGCCAAGACATAACCCGTCAGCGGAAGCTGACTTAAACGCTTAACCGTATGTTCTATAACAGTAGCATCTTGAATATATTGGTATTGCTTTAATTCAGTTTTGGAAAACCGACTTCCTGAACCAGCGGCAGGGATAACTGCCCATAATTTAGTCTGGGATGTCTGGTGATGGAGGTGTCTCATTAGTTTCCAAATCTACTTTAGCGTTCGGGTCAATATAAATAGGTTTGTAATGGGTACTAATTGTACTCATTTGAACAAATGTCTCATGTGGCTTAACCAAACCTAGATCTAGGCGAGCATGCTCTTCTATCGCCTCCGTACCATTCTTTAGGTCGAAAACTTCAGCTGCCAAAATACGGTTTCGCTCTTTAAGCTCGTCATTTACTTCGGCTTGTTGTTGAATCTGCTGCATAAGCGCTTGATGAGGAAAATAACCACCCTCACCTAACCAAAACTGATATTGCAATATAGCCACTAAAACAATAACCAGTAGCAATATAAGTTTGCTTGAAGTGGAACGAAATACTTCTAACATAGCATTAAGAGCTTTAATTAAAAACTTTGATTAAGTTTTTGTATTGTATGACAATTTACAAGCAGCATGCAAAATTCCTGCAAAGTTCCTGCAAAACGATGAATGGTCATATTACTTTAAATTGACCATTGTGACATGTTTCATTTTGTCAAAATTCAACTCAATTGGAAAGGAAAATAATGTTTATGAACACAACTGCTTATAAATCAATCTATGCATATAAAAATACTTCTAATTAACAAAAAAAGTGTCTCAATAAATATAAAAAAGCTCTCCTGAAAGATATAGAGAAATAGATTCTCTGAATATAAAGACTATCTTCTTACTACCAATGAGCAAAGTTTAAATATTGTATTACTTACAATGCTTGATTCCGGCCGTAGTTTTATTCAAGATGATAAATTAATAAAACAGAATTTTTTTAAAATTTAATAGCTGTATCATCATTTTTTCAAGCTCGGCCCTTCTATTCTATATATGAGATTTATATCTTTTAATTTCATATAACAATACACATATATCAATTTTTTAACCAATAACCACTTAAAAAGTATATTTTTTTTAATTTTATTCTGATATGAATTTTAAATGTATTTTTTATACATATTTAAACAAGTGAGAAAAAGATGGATCTTTCTAATATTCTTATAGGTGACACAACGTGGTCCTTTGTTTTAGAAATTTTGGTCCGTTGTACCATCATGTTTATCATTATCATTAGTTTTCTAAGGCTATCTGGTAAACGTGGTATTCGGCAACTCTCCTTATTTGAACTTGCCATTATTTTATGTTTAGGTTCTGCTGCTGGCGATCCTATGTTTACTAAAGATTTACCGATTGCCCATGCATTGATAGCTTTTATCGCTATTCTTTCTCTATATCGTCTTGTCACTTGGGGTATGGTAAAACATAAAAAAATTGAAGACTTATTAGAAGGAAAAGCGCTCTGTGTCGTTAAAGAAGGCCTTTTAGTCTACAAAGATTTCCAAAAACAGACCTATTCTCATGATGAGTTTTTTTCGGAAATGCGCCAACAAAACGTTGAACATTTAGGCCAAGTCAGAACAGCCCTACTTGAATCGGATGGTATTCTGAGCTTGCTTTATTATGAAGATGAAGATGTCAAATGGGGACTTCCCTTATTCCCTGATGCTTATCGTAAAGCAGAAGTTCTTAAAATTAATACTTTTTATTCCTGTATGAAATGTGGCGAAACTAAAATTTTAAATAAGCTAGATCAAGAATGCTCTCGTTGTCATCACCACAGTTGGGCTGAATCTTTAAAAACCCGGCGCTTAGGGTAAATAAAAAAGTGCTATTTCTAACACTTAGAAATAGCACTTATATTTAAATATTAATTTTTCATCAATATTTAAATAAATAAAACTTTATTCAAAAGATTAGTTTAAACCTTTGAATTCAGCTTTACCGCGGTAAACCGCTTTAGTTAACTCTTCAATACGAAGCAATTGGTTATATTTAGAAACACGGTCAGAACGGCAAAGTGAACCAGTCTTAATTTGACCTGCTGCTGTACCTACTGCTAAATCAGCAATAGTTGAATCTTCTGTTTCACCAGAACGGTGAGAAATAACAGTAGTGTAACCATTTGCTTTAGCAAGGTAGATTGCATCTAAAGTTTCAGTCAATGTACCAATCTGGTTATATTTGATCAAAATTGAGTTACCAACTTTTTCATCAATACCACGTTGTAAAATCTTAGGATTAGTTACGAATAAATCGTCACCAACCAATTGGATTTTATCACCAAGAATTGAAGTTAAGTAACTCCAGCCTTCCCAGTCAGACTCATCCAAACCATCTTCAATAGAGATAATTGGATACTGCTTAACAAGACCAGCTAAGTAATCAGCAAATTGATTGCTTGTAAAAGACTTGTTGCCTTCACCTTCAAGAATATATTGACCATTCTTGTAGAATTCTGAAGATGCACAGTCAAGTGCAAGCATAATATCTGAACCAGCTTTATAACCAGTTTGCTCAATTGCTTGAAGAATTACTGTAATCGCTTCTTCATTTGAACGAAGGTTAGGCGCAAAACCACCTTCATCACCTACAGCTGTGTTCAAACCTTGTTTCTTAAGAACTGATTTCAAAGAATGGAATACTTCTGCACCAGCACGTAATGCTTCAGCGAATGAAGTGAACCCAACTGGCTCAATCATGAACTCTTGAATATCAACAGTGTTATCTGCGTGAGCACCACCGTTCAAAATGTTCATCATTGGTACAGGCATAGTCAAAGTAGTTTGACCACGTAAGTTAGCAATGTATTGGAACAATGGAAGTTTTTGTTCAGCTGCTGCTGCGTGAGCTGCTGCTAAAGATACCGCCAAAGTTGCATTAGCACCTAATTTAGATTTGTTTTCAGTGCCATCAAAAGCAATCATTTTTTCATCAAGCGCTTTTTGTTCAAAAACACTTTGACCAACAAGCAATTCATGAATTGAGCTATTTACATTCTGAACAGCAGTACGAACGCCTTTACCTAAGTAACGAGATTTGTCGCCGTCACGAAGTTCTAAAGCTTCACGAGAACCAGTTGAAGCACCAGATGGTGCACATGCACGACCAACCACCCCAGATTCTAAGATGACGTCTGCTTCGATGGTTGGGTTACCACGAGAGTCCAAAATTTCACGTGCACGAATGTCAACGATTTGGCTCATGAACAATTCCTCAGTTGAATGAATAACGCGATGCAAATTCCTGCATCAATGAGTATCTAACTTTTTGAATCCTTTAACTAAAGTATCCAATTCTTTTAGTTGTGCCAAGAATGGCTCAAGCTGTGACAAGCGCAATGCAGATGGTCCATCACATTTCGCTTTATCTGGATCTGGATGAGACTCTAGGAATAATCCCGCTAAACCTGTTGCCATACCTGCGCGCGCTAAAGTTGTAATTTGAGCACGGCGGCCACCAGCTGAATCTGAACGACCACCTGGAGTTTGTAAAGCATGAGTCACGTCAAAGAATACAGGTACATTCATTTCTTTCATGATGTCAAAGCCAAGCATGTCTACAACTAAATTGTTATAGCCAAATGCTGAGCCACGCTCACAAAGAATAAGTTTGTCATTTCCCGCTTCTAAACATTTATGCAAAATATGGCGCATTTCATGAGGAGCCAAGAACTGTGCTTTTTTAATGTTGATAATAGCTTGGGTTTTCGCCATTGCTTCAACAAGATCAGTTTGACGGCTTAAGAAAGCAGGAAGCTGGATAATATCAGCGACTTCGGCAACTGGCGCTGCCTGATATGGTTCGTGAACGTCGGTAATAATTGGTACATTAAAATGTTTTTTAATGTCGCCTAACCATTCAATACCTTTTTCAAGTCCAGGACCACGGAATGAATGCAAACTAGAACGGTTTGCTTTATCAAAACTCGCCTTAAATACATAAGGAATATCCAGGCGTTTACAAATATCAATATAAGTTTCAGCAATTTCAAAAGCTAAATCTTTTGACTCGAGTACGTTCATTCCGCCAAATAATACAAATGGCAAATGATTTGCCATTTGTATATCGCCTAAACGTACAACTTCTTGTGGTTTTAATTGTGACATTTAAACTTTCCCAGTTTATTTTAAAATCGCATTACTTACTTTTTTGATGCTGTGTTTTTGCAGCGTCAATAAAACTAGCAAATAATGGATGTCCATCACGTGGTGAACTTGTAAATTCCGGGTGGAATTGTACAGCAATAAACCAAGGATGTTCAGGAATTTCTACAGTTTCAACTAAATGTTGCGCTGAAGAATAACCAGAAATCTTCATGCCCGCTTGTTCAATCGCTTCAATGAAACGATTATTCATTTCATAACGGTGACGATGACGTTCGGTAATCTCAGCTTTTCCGTAAACTTCACGAGTTTTTGTGCCTTCAACCAATTCTGATTTTTGTGCACCTAAACGCATTGTTCCGCCTAAGTCAGACTCAAGGCTACGCTGTTGTAATTCACCGCGCTCATCTAACCATTCGGTAATTAAACCAATCAATGGATATTTTGTAGAACGGTTAAATTCTGTAGAAGAAGCTTCTGGCATACCTGCAACATGGCGAGCATATTCAATAACAGCCAACTGCATACCCAAACAGATTCCCAAGAAAGGAATACTATTTTCACGTGCGTATTGAATAGCTTTCATTTTGCCTTCAGTACCACGCTCACCAAAACCACCAGGAACTAAAATCGCATCAGCTGTTTTCAAAATAGAAACATCTTGACTTTCAAGCTCTTCAGCATTGACATAATCAATTTGTACTTTTACGCGATTTTTAATACCAGCATGTAACAATGCTTCGTTTACGGACTTATAAGCATCCGGTAATTCAACATACTTACCGACCATTGCTACACGTACTGTATATTCTGGGTTAAGTAATGCTTCTACAACATTATCCCAATCAGTTAAGTCAGCTTCCGGCAAATCAGTAAAACCAAAACGTTCACAAATCAGGTCATCTACATTTTGCTCATAGAAGCCACGTGGAATTTGATAGATCGTTTTCGCATCTTTACACACGACAACCGCACGAGCTTCTACGTTCGTGAATAACGCGATCTTACGTTTAGTGTCAGCATCAACATCATACTCAGTACGACAGATAAGAATATCTGGCTGAATACCGATTGAAAGTAACTCTTTTACAGAGTGCTGAGTTGGTTTTGTTTTTAACTCCGCTGCTGACTTAATATATGGCAACAAAGTTAAATGCATAAGCATGGTACGTTTATGACCCAGCTCAACCATTAACTGACGAACCGACTCCATAAACGGTAAAGATTCGATATCACCTACGGTACCACCGATCTCTACAATAGCAACATCATAACCTTCGCCCGCGCGGAGTACACGTTCTTTAATATTGTCGGTAATATGAGGAATAACCTGAACTGTACCACCTAAGTAATCACCACGACGCTCTTTATTTAAAACGTCTTGATATACACGACCACTCGTAAAGTTGTTTAGTTTGGTCATTTTCGCGCGACGTAAGAAACGTTCGTAATAACCCAGATCCAGATCTGTTTCTGCACCATCTTCGGTAACAAAAACTTCACCATGCTGGAATGGGCTCATTGTCCCTGGATCGACATTAATATAAGGATCCATTTTAACCATTGTGACTTTTAAGCCACGAGCTTCCAAAAGTGCAGCAACAGAAGCAGCAGAAATACCTTTACCTAGCGATGAAACCACACCACCAGTGACAAAAATAAAATGGGTCATTAAGTTTCTCGTACAATCAAGCCGAAATCGGCCTACAATGTTTGGCAATTTTACTGTACTCTGCCCCTATAAAGCAAAGTCAAACCGCATCAATTCAAAGAACAATAAACAACTGGTTATTCTATCAGCATTTTTAATAAAAAATTAGCTCAATCTGACATGATTTTTTCATAGCTATTTACTGTTATAATGCCAATTCCTCAATTAAATGTTGTTTAGGGCAATGGCAAATAAAAAACTTTTAATCTGTGCTGCAATTGCGGCTGGACTATTGTTAACCGCATGCGTTAAAAAAGAGACACCGAAAGAAGAAGAGCAAGACAAGGTTGAAACTGCTGTTTCAGAACCTCAACCACAGAAGCCTGCAAAATTTGAATCTTTAGAGAGTGTAGATACTCAAGAAGCTCAAGTTCAAGAGCAACCACAAGTTGAAGTTCATCGTGAAGAAACTGCTAACACGACAACTGAAATTCGCCGTGAAACTCGTCCTGCGCGTTCTGATGAATCTTCACAGACACAAGTTGCTGAACAACCTAAATCTGAGACACCAAAAGTAGAACCTAAACCAGAAAAAAAACCTGAGCCTAAAGCTGAACCTAAACCGGAAAAAGCTCAGTCAAAACCAGCTGCTAAGGCAACTGAACCTGCGAACACAGAAGATGATGCCGTTGCTGCTGCTATTGCTGCTGCAACACCAGCACTTAAGAACTAAGCTTCTGTTCAAGAATGCCCAAATTATTTTTTTAATTTGGGCATTTATATAAATAGTCATAATACAAATAAATTTAATTTTATTACTTTTTGTCTTTAAAGCTCTCCTGTCTATCATTTTAGGACAATCTATTTTCAATCATTCGAAATTTATTGACTCCAATCTAGTCTGCTTATAATTTTTATTAACAAGTTCCTTTTTGGAACCTAATCTAAAAGAAGATTGGAGCAAGAAAATGAAAACAGCTTTAAACCGTACACCAGCCTCTTTTCCTGTCCGCCGCATGGACTACAATTTTGAAGATACTCCGCGCTATTGGTGCAATCATGAGCCTTCTCTCACCCACTATTTCACGGGGCTTTCGACTTTATTTCCTGAAGGTGAATCATACTTTGTTAGATCTGTCCGTGCTTTACGAGCTAAAGCTAAAGAGAATGAAATTCTAGACAGAGAAATAGGCGCATTTATTGGTCAAGAAGCAATGCATTCTAAAGAACATCATGCTTTCCATGTCAGTGCACAACAATATGGTTTAAACCCAGAATCACTAGAGAAAGCTACAGGTATTGTTCTTAAAGCTATTGAGAAAGTTTTTAGTAAAAAATGGAATTTATTGGTAACTGTTGGATTAGAACACTATACAGCTGTTCTGGTAGTCAGCATGATGCAATCCGTAAATGAGCTTATGACCGACAACACTATTCGCAACCTATGGTTATGGCACAGTGTAGAAGAAACCGAGCATAAAGCTGTTGCATTCGATTTATATCAACATCTATATGGCAACGGATTAGATGCATATATTCCACGTGTTGGAATTTTTACATTCAGTTTAGTTTTGATTACAGCCTTTTCAACTATTTACCATATTGTTTTAATGAAACGAGATAAGCAACTGACCAATTTCAAAACTTGGCGCAACTTTTTTAAGTTTGCGAGCAAACAATATAAAGTGTTGATTCCTAAATTTCTTGAATACTACCGTTTTGATTTTCACCCTAATCAAACAGATGAAAAAGCTTTAGTTGCCGCTACAAAAGTAAAACTTGGAATAAATGATAGATCACTCCTCTTATCTTAAGGTATAAAAAATAAAGCCCAAGATCTGGGCTTTATTTATATTCAAAGATTATCTATTTATTATGTTCAATTAAAAAATAATCAGCCATGAGACGTGCTGCCCACGATGTACTGCGCCATCCCTCATAAAATGCACAATGACTTCCTTTTTTCGTTGTCACCACAGCAACATTGCTCATCTGCTGAATTGGCTCTTTATATGGCTCTAAATTTTTAATAGAACATACAGGGTCATCTTCAGCATTCAAAATCATTAAAGGAATTTTAATATTTTCGAACACATAAATCGGGTTAATAGATTTACAGTAAGTTTCATAATCTTCAAAACCCGCCATCTCGAAATATTCTTTTTCAAATTCTTCTAAATTGGTTGCTGATAAAACTTTCTCTAAAGATGCAATCTGACTCCATGTATTTTGGTACGGATAAATAAAATACTTGAAGAGCTTCTTAGTCATCATTTTACTGTAAAAAGGATGGACATTTTTAAAACCAATTTCTGTGTTATAGCCCGGACACATCGCAAAAGCAGCTTTAAAAGGTGTATCTTCGCCTTGTTCACCCAAATAACGAACTAGCAGCCCCGTACCGGCCGAAGAACCTACCGCATATAAATCCGATGCCGGAAATAAACTTTGAATATGGTTAAGTTGTTCCTTTAAATCACTCGTAGAACCAAAAAGAGAAATTTGCGGCACAGGCATTGGCAAACCTGCGTGACCACGGCGCAGGCATAATGCAATTCGCCAGCCTGTGTATTGATTTAAATCGCGTACCAATTCACGCATACTCTCAGGTGTACCTGTAATGGTATGCATAATTACAACTGTTGGTGTATCTGGCGGTAAGTTATAGCCATACCAAGCAATTGCGGTAATACCACCATCACTCATAGTGAGTTGATCAATTCGATCATATGCCAACTTTATGGTCTGTTTTCTAATAAGATCAAAATAAAGTAAGTGAACATGACTATTTGTGAGCCAAGGCGTAGGACGATATTTCTGTTTAAGTTGTGGCAACTTATCCAAAATATCTTTTATTTTTCCTTGAGGATGATAATAGACTTTTGGGTGCTCAGCGCCCAACACTAAATCGAACAGCTCCGAACCGAAATCTTTAATTTTATTAAAAACAGATATGCCCATATCCAATAACTACCTATGACTATGAGTTAAATGATTGCCGCACTAAGGCTGCAACCTGCCGTCCCCAAACTGCGTAAACTTCTTTACTTGGATGAAAACCGTCGCTTGCCATAGGCAAGTTCATGGCTTGAAAAGTTTCAATATCATATTCAAGAAACTTAAAATGGCTTTGTGGTGCTAACCATTGTTGTAATTTTTGATTCATTTGCACTGCATATTGCCCAAACAACCAAGCTAGTGGATTCGGTAAAGCCGGGAAATGTTGCATTGGAGGCACACCAGAAACGATAATCAACTTTGGCTGAAAACGTTTCTGTATATGCTCAAATAATTGCTTCTGTTGTTTAATCCATGATTTAGCAGAGGTCAACTTTGTGACATCATTTACACCAATAGATGTCACAATCACATCATACTTCTGCTCTTCTAAATGCTGCAAAGCATTAAAAACTTGTCGAGTTGTATCACCAGTTTTAGCATGAAGTTTCCACTGTAGGGAAAATTCATTTTGCAGTTCTTGAATAATAGCACCAGACAAGGCATCTTTCTGATTTTCTACACCAACACCTGCTGCGGCAGAATCCCCCAAAATAAGCAGAGATAAAGATTTACCTTGACCAGCTCTACCTTCTCGTTCACCTTTAGCTTCTGCTAAACGTGGTGTGTTCTTTCGAACTTTATGGCCTTGTATGAATAATACTGGTAATAAAAACAATGTTGAAAGTTTTAACCACATTTTTATATACCTCAATATTCTTAGGCTATTTAACAAAATTATTGAGGTTTAAATTGAGCTATTCGTATGCCCATTTGCTCAGCTAATGCAGCTAAACCGCTCATTGGACGAATCATTACTTCAAAATCAACAATTTTACCCTGCTCATTAAAACGAATCATATCAATACCTTTTAATGATTTATCTCCTACATCCGCACTAAACTCTAGCACTACATTTTCACCATCTTCCGTGTAAAATTCTCGATGATAGGTAAAATTCTGAAATACCTGAATTACATTGGTGAGAATAAAGAAAACAACTTGTCTTCCCTCATAAGGTTTATAAGCAACCGGTGAACGGAAAACGACTTCATCTGCCAGCAAATCATTTAAGTTCGATAAGTCATTTGACTGAATCATGTAATGCCATTTTTCTAATGACTGTTTAGTTATTTCGAGTGTCATTTTTATTTTTCCTTCAAATAGGTTTTAGTAATGAGCATTTTCTTACCCAAGACAATGCTCATTTAAGTCATTAAAGAATCGCTGCTAGTTCAGCACCTTGACGAATAGCACGTTTAGCGTCCAACTCACCTGCTTCTTTAGCACCACCAATCAAATGAACATTCTTACCATCTGCTTTTAATTGGTCATACATCGCAGTAAATGATTCTTGGCCCGCGCAAATCACAACATTATCAACCTCAAGTACCGTTGGTTTGCCATCAACAGTAATATGAAGCCCTTGATCATCTACTTTGTCGTATTGCACACCTGCTAACATTTTCACGTTTCTGTTCTTAAGCCCGGTACGGTGAATCCAACCAGTCGTTTTACCCAGCCCTGCGCCTACTGAGGAAGCTTTACGCTGCAACAAATAGATTTCTCGTTCAGAAGCTTCAACTTTTGGCTGCTTTAAACCTCCGACATGTTCATAGTGAGTATCAATACCCCACTCTTCATAAAATTTTTCTGGATTTAAACTGCCACTTTCACCTTCATGGGTTAGGTACTCAGCCGTATCAAAACCAATACCACCCGCACCAATAATGGCAACACGCTGACCTACTGCTACACGCTCTTTAAGCACCTGTAAGTAGCTCAACACTTTTGGATGATCAATACCTTCAAATTGCAATTGACGAGGCGTTACACCAGTTGCAACTACGATTTCATCAAAGTCTGATTGGCTTAACTCTTCATAAGTGGCTGGATGGTTTAATACAAGTTCAATGTTCGGGCGTAATTCAATTTGACGATTGAAATAACGCAATGTTTCGTAGAACTCTTCTTTGCCTGGCACAGTTTTAGCGATATTAAACTGACCACCAATTTGATGACTTGCTTCAAAGATTTTAACTTGGTGTCCACGATCTGCCGCATATACAGCAAAACTTAAACCTGCTGGCCCGGCCCCAATGACGGCAATATTTTTCTGATTATGTGCTTCTTTAAAGATTAGTTCTGTTTCATAACATGCTCGAGGATTAACCAAACATGTTGCAATTTTCATAGAGAAAATGTGGTCGAGACAAGCTTGGTTACAGCCAATACACGTATTAATTTCATCGCTACGGCCTTCACTTGCTTTTAAAACAAACTCAGGATCTGCAAGCATTGGACGTGCCATTGAAACCATATCCGCATGACCCGACGCTAATACATGTTCAGCCATTTCTGGTGTATTAATACGGTTCGATGTAATTAATGGAACTGAAACTTCACCTTTTAATTTTTCAGTGACCCAAGTAAATGCAGCTCTTGGAACTTTGGTGGCAATTGTTGGAATACGAGCTTCATGCCAGCCAATACCCGTATTAATGATCGTAGCCCCAGCTTTTTCAATCGCTTTAGCAAGTTGAATAACTTCTTCTAAAGTAGAACCACCTTCAACCAGATCAAGCATCGATAAACGGTAAATAATAATAAAGTTTTCACCCACTATCTCACGTGTGCGTTTTACGATCTCAACAGGAAAACGAATACGGTTTTCATAGCTACCACCCCATTCATCATCACGATGGTTTGTTCTGGCTGCAATAAACTCGTTAATTAAATAACCTTCTGAACCCATAATCTCAACGCCGTCATATCCAGCGTATTGAGCAAGCTTCGCACAGTTTGCAAAATCATCAATCGTTTGTTGAACCTCAGCAGAAGTCATTGCTTTAGGCTTAATCGGATTAATAGGTGCCTGAATTGCCGAAGGCGCAACAATCTCTGGCTGATAAGAATATCGGCCCGTATGTAATATTTGTAATGCAATCTTCCCACCAGCAGAATGTACAGCTTCGGTAATGACTTTATGTTTTTCGGCTTCTTCTGTGCTATCTAACTTAGAAGCATGAGCAAAGGTTAAACCTGCCTGATTAGGTGCAATACCGCCAGTAACAATGAGCCCAACATCACCTTTAGCACGTTCTGCATAAAAAGCTGCCATACGCTCATAACCACCAGGCGCTTCTTCTAGACCAACATGCATAGACCCCATCAATACGCGATTTTTTAATGTCGTAAAACCTAAATCTAATGGTTTTAATAAATGTGGATATAACGACATAACAACTCCTTGGCTTGCTAATCTGCTTGCTTAATGCAACTTGTTGCACAAATTTATAATCAAATTTTGACTTTTATGCAACATGTTGCATAATCTAATGAGTCACACTTTACTTTTGCTTACAAACGGATTGCCATGTCACTTCCTCATGTTTTATTGACCAGTTTACTAGAACGGCCAAGCACGGGCTTTGAACTCGCCCGCCGTTTTGACCGATCTATGGGCTTTTTCTGGAATGCCACACATCAGCAAATTTATCGTGAACTCAATAACATGCTTAAAAAAGGCTGGGTTTCCACTTTAGAAAATGAGATGGATAGTGGCCGAAAAAAAACTTATCAAGTCGAACAGCTTGGCCGTATTGAACTCGCTTCATGGATGACGCAGCAAAGCGAACCGGCACAGCTTAGAGATGACCTAATGGTAAGATTGCGCGCTGAGGCGCAATTGGGCAATAATCAAATATTACCCGAACTGTTACGACATCTTGGTCTACACCAAGAAAAGCTTAAGCTTTACCAAACTATTTACGATAAAGATTTTAAAGATAGCGATGATTTGAATAATCGAGTGTTATATATTCATAAAATGATCTTAGAACTCGGCATTACTATGGAAACTGAGTGGATCAAATGGTTGGAACAAGTCATCCCGCAATTAAAACTCTTTGCTCAAGATAATGTATCTGGAGAATAATCATGCCTTATTACACCATGCCCGATCAGGAAAGTTTATTTGTACGCCGTGTTGGTCGTGGTGAACCGGTATTAGTTTTATCCGGTTTAGGTATGCAAAGTTGGCAATGGCTACCTTTTATCTATGCAAATCGTAAAAAATACGAGTTTATTATTCCCGACTGGCGGGGCTTTGGCGGTTCAAAAAACTGTGCAATTCCCGAGCAAGATGCCATATCAAGCCACTGGCAAGATGTTGCTCACTTAATTGAGCAATTAAAGTTAGATAAATTTATTTTAATGGGCTACTCAATGGGAGCCACCACTGCAATGCATGGCATGAAGCATGCTCATCTCGCTCAGCAGTTAAAGGCCTATTTACATATCGATCAAACCCCTAAAATTTCAGTAGATGCTACATGGCAATATGGGTTATTTGGGCCATTACATGCCCAATTTAAACAATTACTCAATGATATTTATCAGTTATTATCAATCCATAAAAATGCTAAATATCTTTATGAATTATCACTTCCGGACCGTCAAAAGTTGGTGCGGTTGTGGGTAGATTTTATTGAATTGCAAAGCAGCAATCCATTTAGCCCTTTTGTTTTTAAAACGGCATTAAAACAGCCCTTTTTACAAAAATATCTTCTTCCGATTCAACGTTTAGACTACTTATTTTGGTATGTCGAAAATTATCTTTTCCACAACGAGGATTATCGTGAAGCACTTCAGCAATTACAGTGCCCAACAACTTTCTTTATTGGACGCAATTCGACACTCTATCCAGAAACGGGCCAAACCCTGATTGCACATAGTGTCGAACATGCAAAAACAATTTATTTTGAACGCTCAGGCCACACGCCATTATTAACCGAGCCAAAAAAATTCGGGCATGAAATCACTACTTTTTTATCCGAACTTAAACATGCTTCTTAAAAAAAAGGGATCTGCTAAAACAGATCCCTTTTTAAATGTTTACATCATTAAGCCGAATGAGCTAATTCACTTGCTTTTAATTGTTTAGCAACATTTAACAAAAGCTGTTCAGTTTTATCCCACCCTAAACAACCGTCCGTTACCGACTGTCCATAAGTCATTTCACATGAAATCTTCTGGTTACCATCAACTAAATGGCTTTCAATCATGACACCCTTTACCTGAGTTTTTAGACGTTCAGCAACGATTTGCTGTAAAACTTCTGGCTGACGTAAAGGATCTTTACCACTGTTGCCATGACTACAGTCAATAACTAAGGCAGGTAGGTTTTGTTTGTGCTTTTCTCTAATTGCCTGAATTGAAGCCAAATCATAATTAGGACCGTGATTGGCTCCACGTAAAATCAAGTGTGGCAATGGATTTCCAGAACTCTGAATCACTGAAGGCAAACCTTGCTGATTCATACCTAAAAATTGATGCTCATTTTGTGCAGACTGAATAGCATCTAAAGCAATTTGAATTGAGCCATCCGTACCATTCTTGAAGCCAATACTGTATGGCATATGACTTGAGATTTCACGGTGAATCTGGGACTCACTAGTACGAGCTCCAATTGCACCCCAAGCCAATAAATCATCAAAATAGCCTGTTGCCATTGGGCTTAAAATTTCGCTCGCAATCGGCAAGCCTTTTTCAATAATTTGTAAATATAGCTCACGCGATTTTTCTAAACCTAATTGTAGATTAGATGAACCATCAAGATTTGGGTCATACATAAACCCTTTCCAACCTACTGTTGTACGCGGCTTTTCAATATAAGCACGCATCACAATGAAGATTTGATTTTTTACTTTTTCTTGTAATTTTTGCAATCTATCTGCGTATTCAAGTACAGCAACTGGGTCATGAATTGAACATGGTCCTGTAATAACCATTAAGCGCTGATCTTTGCCAGCAAGAATATTTTGAATAATTTGACGATGTTCTGCAATTTGTCGTGCGAAGGTCTGCACAAGCGGGTATTTAGCTTTTAACTGAACAGGTAAACTAACTGGTGTTTCTTTTGTATTGCTTTGAGTTAGTAAAGTATTTAAGGCATTCATTGGTCTTTTCCTTTGGACTGAAACCTAATCAGTCCGATCATTTATTTGAGCGTTTTGGATCTATTCGTTGGCAAAGGTAGGCAAAAGTAAAACCAATAAAAGTTGCTAAAGTATGAATAAGTCATGTTGTTCATTTTGAAGTCCTCGATTTGAAAAAGATAAAGCATAAAAAAACCTGATCGGGGTTGCCGATCAGGTATTAACTGTGATGGGCAACTCTCGTGCCCGAATACGCTCAGGCAACTATCTAAATTGCCAGAAATAAAAGTAAGCGTTAGAATTCACAGATTGATTTAACATCTTTATCTCAAATATTAAAAAATGTTCCTTAAATCTAAAATACGCATTGTTGATGACTTTGACAAGTATTTTTTGCAAAAAAAATTGCTTATTTTTTCACTTAAAATTTAATTGAACACTTTCAGAATTAACGGATTAATCCTTGGGGCTGTAAAATAATTAAACCTGCTCCGCAAAGCACGATTAAACCACCTAAGATATCCCATCTGGTTAAAACGACTTGATCTACAAAACGAAGCCACATAAGCGCAGTAAAAATATAAATACCGCCATAGGCTGCATAAATCCGTCCAGAAGCTGCAGGATGCAATGTCAGTAACCAGACAAACACGGCCAAACTCAGAGCTGCAGGTAACCATAGCCACGCAGACTTCCCTTCTTTTAAAATAAGATAAGGAAAGTAACAACCCAAAATCTCAGCAATTGCAGTAATAATAAATAACCCGAACACACTAAATATTCGGGTTATAGAAAGACTATCAATTAACATAAATTAAGCTGGTTCTGCCGTATGGTGATCTTCAAACACTTCAAGTTTTAGACCCACTGCTTTACCATCTTCTTTCTTCACTGATACCGCCACATTACCGCCATGATCTGCAAGTTCACCAAACAAAATCATTTCAGCTAATGGTTTCTTCAAGTGTTCTTGAATGAGTCGTTGCATTGGTCGAGCGCCCATTAAACGATCATAACCATTTGTCGCTAACCAGTCGCGTGCACTTTGATCGACATCTAAAACTACGCGTTTTTCATCTAGCTGCGCTTGCAATTCTGTCAAGAACTTATCAACTACAGATTCAATCACTGTGGTTGGTAAAGCTTTGAATTGAATAACACCATCTAGACGGTTACGGAATTCAGGTGAGAATGCACGTTTCATGGCTTCTTGGTTGTCCGAACTATGGTCTTGCTCTGTAAATCCAATGCTTGCACGAGAAATACTTTCTGCACCAATGTTCGTCGTCAACACAATAATGACATTTCTAAAGTCTGACTTACGACCATTATTGTCTGTTAATGCACCATGATCCATGATTTGCAACAACAGGTTAAACACATCAGGATGTGCTTTCTCAATTTCATCCAGTAACAATACACAGTGTGGATTTTTATGAATCGCATCTGTGAGTAAGCCACCTTGGTCATAACCTACATAGCCTGGAGGAGCACCAATTAAGCGAGAAACAGCGTGACGCTCCATATACTCAGACATATCGAAACGAACAAGCTCTACACCTAAAAGTTTTGCTAATTGCTTCGTAACCTCAGTTTTACCTACACCGGTAGGACCAGCAAACACAAAGCTACCAACTGGTTTATCCGGCGATTTCAAACCAGCACGTGACAACTTGATTGCAGAAGCTAGTGCAGTAATTGCTTCATCTTGACCAAATACAACACGTTTTAGGTCACGCTCAAGATTTTCAAGTACAGATTTATCATCTTTAGATACAGTTTTAGGCGGAATACGCGCAATCTTAGAAACGATATCTTCGATGTTCTCTACAGTAATTAAGCTGTCTTCACTTTCTGCTTTTAGACGGCGCTGTGCACCTGCTTCATCAATGACATCAATCGCTTTATCTGGCAAGAAACGATCATTAATAAATTTCGCAGAAAGCTCAACCGCAGAAACCAAAGCTTTGTCGTCATACTGTACATGGTGGAAATCTTCAAACTTCGTTTTCAAGCCACGTAAAATATCAATAGTTTCAGAAATGCTCGGTTCATTTACATCAATTTTTTGGAAACGACGAGATAACGCATGATCCTTTTCAAATACCTGACGATATTCTTGGAACGTTGTTGATCCAATGCAGCGTAAAGTACCATTTGCTAAAGCTGGTTTGATGAGATTCGAAGCATCCATCGTACTGCCCATACTAGAGCCTGCACCAATGATCATATGAATTTCATCAATGAATAAAATCGCATTCGGATTTTTCTTCAAAGCGTTTAACAATTGTTTTAAACGTTTTTCAAAGTCACCACGATATTTTGTACCCGCAACCAATGCACCAATATCAAGGCTGTAAATTTCTGCATGGCTTAGCGGTTTTGGTGCTTTACCATTTACAATGAGCCATGCAAGGCCTTCTGCAATTGAAGTTTTACCTACACCCGGGTCGCCTACCAACAATGGATTGTTTTTACGACGACGGCAAAGAATTTGTGCTGTACGCTCAATTTCTTTCTCACGACCAATGAGTGGATCAGTTTTACCTTTTTGCGCTTCAACATTTAAATTGAGCGTATAAAGTTCTAATGGTCCGGCATTGCCTGAATTGCTTTCACCCTCAATGTCTTCAACTTCTTCTTCAACCTGAACTTCGTCTTTACGTGTCCCATGAGACAAGTATTGAGTTAAAGTCAATCGATTAATTTGATGACGTTTAAGCAGATAAACAGCAAAAGAATCACGCTCTGAATACATTGCGACCAAAACATCCGCACCTTCAACAGTACGGTCACCACCACTCGATTGAACGTGGAAAATTGCACGTTGCAAAATGCGGTCGAAACTTTCTGTTGGATGTGGAGCTTGCTCGCTATTTTCGCCAAGCTTAGGAGTATGTTGTTCTACATATTCTTCTAATTCTTTACGTAAAGAAACAATATCAGCTCCGCATGCTTTTAATGCATTCACAGCCGAATCGTTATCGAGTAAGGCTAATAGTAAATGTTCAACTGTAAGAAACTCATGTCTCTTTTGACGAGCCATGCTAACAGCCAAACGTAATGATACTTCTAATTGACGACTGAGCATGTGACCCCCTTATGCTTTAGGCTCAATCTGGCAAAGTAATGGATGACCTTGCGATCGAGCGTAATTATTAACAAGGTTTGCCTTGGTTTCCGCGATGTCTCTTGGATATACCCCGGCAGTACCTTTACCTTCATAGTGTACTGTTAGCATTACTTGAGTTGCTTGGTCAAGATTCATTGCAAAGTATTGTTGTAAAATTTCAATTACAAAGTCCATTGGCGTGTAATCGTCATTCAATAATACCACTGCATACAAGGGAGGACGCTTGAGTTCGGGAGGTGCTGTTTGCACAACAACCTCTCCGTCATGATCTTCGTTTTGCGAATCACTTAAGCGTGGATTGAAGTGCCAATCGACATAGCCAGACTGCTGAAAAGAAGCCTTAATATCTTTTAAATTTGTTTGACGCTTATTTGTTCGCATATGATGTTACTATTGTGAATTTGCTTCAGCTTGAGGAATTTCTGCAACAAAAGCAGAAGGTGTTTCGACAGGTTTACCACGCTGCCAACTAAAACGCTTAATAACCGGTGTATCAGAACCGCCTGTTAGACGCACTTCAATAAATTGAGGTGTGAACCCCTTAGGCATCGTCCATCGGCCAGTCAAACGCTCAAAATCAGTGAAGTTAAAGTTCTTATCTTCAAGTGGTACCACTAAAACTTCTGTATCTTTAATCAGTCTTATTTCAACTGAACCTGCAGCACGGCGTTTACTCGGGCTAACTTGTACCAGATCAAGCTGATATTCATAAGCATTTTCCGGTAACGGTTTTATCGCCAAATTCTGAATTGTTAAGCTTAAACCACCACGTTGTCTTAAAATTTCACGGTAGATGTTACTCATACCTTCTTGCTGCGTTTTATCAGCATTGGCTTGATTAAGTGCTTCAAACAAATCATTGGCATTTGTAACAGCAACATCACGCTCTTGTACAGCCGCATTCAAACTTTTGTTAACTGCATCTAATGCTGTTTTTTGTTTTTGCACTACCTCAACCAATTGCTCTGCATCTGCATCGTAACCAACAACAGTTAAACCTTGACGGTGCCCAATTGTATAGCCGAGCGCAAAACAACCACTCATTAAAATAGCGGCACCAATAAATAATGGTTTATTGGTGTTTAAAAATTTTTTCTTTTGCAACGAACTTTCTACAGAAGTCGTCTGTTCCGAGTTTTGCATCGTCATCTCAGTGTTTAAGATCAGAGTCAAGACACACATTTAAATCGAAATTTAAATGTGTGTGAAGCAAAAAAGAGTTTTTTATGGTAATAAACCAATCCCTTGTAAGCCTTCATCTTCACTAAAGCCAAACATAAGGTTCATATTTTGTACAGCCTGACCAGATGCACCTTTTACAAGGTTATCTTGAGCCGCCAAAATAATGAGTTTATTTGGTTGTGGTTTATACAAAGCAATACGTAATTCATTTGCTCCACGCACGCTGCGAGTTTCAGGTGAACTATTTGCAGGCATGACATCTACAAATTTTTCATTTGCATAGAAGTTTTCATACAAAGCTTGTAAGTCTGTTTGTTTACCCGCTTCTGTCAAGTCTACATAAATTGTACTTAACATACCGCGAATCATCGGTACTAGGTGCGGAACAAATAAAAGACCTTCAAAAACATCTTTCTTACCTGCAATATTTTCCAAAGCCTCTACAATCTCTGGATGGTGGCGATGGCCTGCAACACCATAAGCTTTAAAGTTATCCGCATTTTCACTGTAAATCATGCCCAAACTTGCTTTACGACCAGCACCAGAAACACCGGATTTTGCATCAATAATAATATTCTTTGTTTCAATCAATGCTTGTGCCGATTTTAAAAGTGGAGCCAAGCCCAGTTGAACAGTCGTTGGGTAACAACCCGGATTACCAATGACTTGAGCTTGCTTAATTTTTTCACGATTTAACTCGGTTAAACCATAAACAGAATCTTTTAGTACATCTGGGCAAGCATGCTCCATACCATACCACTTTTCAAATTGCTCAAGATTCTGTAAACGAAAGTCAGCAGCTAAATCAATAACTTTGGTGCCTGCTGCAATCAAATCTTTCGCATGTTGCATCGCAACACCATGAGGAGTTGCAAAAAATACGACGTCACACTCTTTTAATGCATCAATGTTTAAATCTGAAAATTGAAGATCTGTATGCCCACGTAAGTTTGGGAACATATCAGCAACTGGTTTGCCCGCTTCTGTACGTGAAGTCAGAACTCGAACCTGCGCTTTTGGATGTCGTAATAAAATACGTAATAGTTCAACGCCTGTATAACCAGTTCCACCAACAATTCCGACAGAAATCACGTGCATTACCTCAAATTTTGAATCTATACTTGCGGTAGTATGACAGGATGTCTAGGCTTACAAAACCATTTCATGCTTGGTAATTTTAATTTTTTTATTTTAAACGATAATTACATAGCACTTGCCGGCCTGTCAGTACCAAACAAATATCAGTAAATAAATACCAAATTTATTTTTGGAGAGCTAGGATGCTTGATCAATCAAAAGAAATAAAAGTGTGCACTTATCTCGGCCTCACCACTTTAATTTTAAGTGTAGCCCTTGTTGGGTGTGGTGGTGGTAGCAGTAGCGGAGGTTCATCTAACACGCCTAAACCATCTGAACCCTCTCCTGAAGTCATGACGGATATTACGCTTAAAACCCCTGTCGAAATGCGCAATGTTCAACTCAAGGTATATGATAATACCGACAATAGTATTTTGATTGATACCCAAGTTGCCAGTTTAACGAGTTACGATATTAAACTTCCAAGCACAAAACTAAATCGTCTTTATCGTGTTGAAGTCACGACCCAAGGCTCATCTCAAGTATTTGATCCAACCAAATCTGAATATCAAAATATTTCTGGTGTTTATCACGCTTTTATTACCCCAAGCTCGATAAGCAATAAAACACAATTGATCAGCCCAAGTTCAGAAGCAATTTATCAACGTGCTGTGATTCGTTCAGGTCAGTTGCCTAATGAGACAATTATCCCAACCAGTATTGAACAATTACATGTTGACTTAGCCTCTCAAGATGTCTACAGATCTCTTCTTAATGCGTTTAAAGATACCAATATTCCAAGTTTAAGTCCGGCAAGTACGCTTACAATTTTAAATTTATTGAAATACTCAACCACAAAGCCAAGTACTTATGTGGATAGTTATCTAAGCTTTGGTTATCTTCAATATTGGTCAAGCATCCATAATACGAATTCACCTTATCAAGATCTTACCCAAAGTCTCGCTACAGATTTAAAAGATGGATATTTAGACGGCAAAAAACTTATTGGGGACAAAACATCTTTTACCCCTATCTTCACCTCAGCCCCTGATAATATTGATCCAGCAAAAAATACACTTTTAGATATCGCAGCTAATCAAAAGGTAACACGTGATTATTTTGCCACCAATCTAAGAGCAGCCACCTTTAAACTAGCAGATTTGCAAGATCAATCCCATCTAGACCCAATAGGTTATGATCTACTGAACAAGAAACAATATTCGGGGATTATACCTTCTGGTAATACGTCTGAATTTTTCCGTATAGATGGTGCGGGAGATTACCGACGTGCTGTTGGCTTTAGTGGTATTACAGCGACCTGCAATGGTTCGGCTTATCCGTGTAAACAAGGTTTAACTAGTATCAATATTTCTGACCCAAAACTACCAGCTACAGACTATTTAGTCGGCCATTATGAAGATAGTACAACAGGCTGCCAACTTAACTTCCGTGCTAATGGTCAAATTGAATTAATTAAAGGCTCTCAAAGCTATCGCTCTGCCTTAAGCGCAGATAGTACAGATAACTTATTGCAAACCGACGCTGCAAGTTATAGTTATTTACTTAACTCAAGTTCATCCGAACCTAACAATTCAACACAGCAATATAATTTTATACAGCTACATATTAAAGCGAACAAGATTGTTAGTGCTCAAGCAGGCCTTGATAGCCGCAAAGCACCAGATGTCTTACAAACAACACAATTAGAGTGTAGCTTTAGCTAAGCTGTAACATACCACCATGCAGGCAATGGATTACCTTTTAATTGTCTGCGATGCTGCATATAGTTAGGGTCGAACTTTGCAACTTCGGCCCAAAATGCAGGACTATGGTCGAAGTGTTTGGTGTGTGCTAATTCATGAATGCAAACATAACGGGTAATTTGAGCAGGCATAAGAACCAGACCTGCATGCAGCATAATATTATGTTGACTACTGCAACTTCCCCAACGAGTTTTAGGACGCCGGATTGCACACTCTGCATAACTCAGCCGAGTTTTTTGGCTAAGCTCTGACAAAAGTACTGGTAACTCTTGTTTTGCATAAGCAATAACAGCGTTTTGTAAAGCTTGATAGGGTTGTTGATCTTTAATAAATAAATAACTATTTTCCCAATCAAATTGAAAAATGCGATGTTGCTTCTGCACAACAATTTGAAAAGGCTGTTCTCTATTAAAAAAAGAAATTTCTGAAGGAATTTCAAACGAAGTGGATCGAACGTGGTGCTGTTTATTCCACGTCTCGATTAACCATTGTTCAGACTGAGCTAAAAACTGCTGAATTTGTTTCTTACTACAAAATAACGGCACAGTAAGTCGTATAGACGCAGGCTCAACACGTAAGCGCAATTTTCTTGCCCTTACGTGACGAACAATTTTAATTTCTGGCATTTCCACAGCCATTACTGTGCAGTACGCTCTTCAATACCATCATTTGTTGCAACAATTGCAATCGTTGCTGGATTTAACGCAAAAATACCGTTAGTCACAACGCCCGGAATATTATTAATTGTCTTTTCCAAATCAATTGCATTTAAGATGTTCAAATTAAATACATCTAAAATAACGTTTCCGTTATCTGTTACCACACCTTCACGATAAACCGGATCACCCCCTAAGCTTACCAATTTACGAGCTACAGCAGAACGCGCCATTGGAATAACTTCTACTGGTAATGGGAAATCACGACCAAGTTGATCAACCCATTTCGAATCATCAACGATACATACAAACTTTTTAGCAATTGAGGCTACAATTTTTTCACGAGTTAATGCTGCGCCGCCGCCTTTAATCATATGCATATGACGATCAATCTCATCTGCACCATCAACATAAGCATCAAGGTTACCCACATGGTTCATATCAACCACTTCTATGCCTAATTTTTTAAGACGATCTGCTGTTGCTTGAGAACTTGCTACTGCTGCTTCTAATTGTAGTTCAGGCAATAAATCAATCAGGAAATTTACAGTACTTCCAGTTCCTACCCCCAAAATGCCACCTTTGGGTAAGTGTTTTAAAGCAGCTTTCGCAGCAGCTTGTTTCTTTTCATCTTGGGTTGCATATAGGCTCATTACATCACTCAACTATTTTTTGACATTTATGCGCCAATAAACGGCGCAAATGCACAAGGGTTTGCTACAATAATTTCCTATTTTAAACTGTTATAGGGAAGATGAACATGCTGTCTCGTGTGGTACGACAAATTTTACAAGCAACGGTTTATGATGTTGCAATTGAAACACCTCTCGAAGCAGCTCCACGAATTAGTCAAAAATTAAACAACACAATTCGTTTTAAGCGTGAAGATTTACAACCGGTTTTTTCTTTTAAATTACGCGGTGCCTATAACCGTATTAGCCAATTACCGAAAGAACAACTTGAACGTGGCGTCATTTGCGCATCTGCCGGCAACCATGCGCAAGGTGTAGCGTTGTCTGGTCAACGTTTAGGTATTCCTGCAATTATTGTTATGCCAAGTACTACCCCTGACATTAAAGTTCAGGCAGTGAAGCGTTTGGGTGGCCAAGTTGTATTACATGGCGATAGTTTTGATATTGCAAACAAATACGCTCAGCAACGTGCCGAAGCTGAAGGATTAGTTTTTATTCCACCTTATGACGACGAGTTGGTTATTGCGGGCCAAGGCACAATTGCGAATGAAATTTTACGCCAATGGCGTGATGTAGAATATGTTTTCGTTGCTGTTGGTGGTGGTGGCTTAATTGCTGGTGTAGCAGCTTACTTGGGTGATGTTGCACCGCATGTCAAAGTCATCGGTGTTGAATATGAAGAGTCAGCTTGTTTAAAAGCAGCGCTAGAAGCAAATGAACGTGTAGTCCTACCCCATGTAGGCTTATTTGCTGATGGTACAGCAGTCGCTCAAATTGGTGCTTTACCTTTTGATATCGTTCGTCTACGCAAGTCAGATAACTCTGGACCAATTGTTGAACCAGACATTGTTACTGTAAATACAGATGAGATCTGTGCTGCAATTAAAGATACTTTTGATGAAAACCGCAGCATCGTTGAACCGTCAGGTGCAATGGCCCTAGCTGGTATCAAAAAATATGTTGCCGAGCATAAAATTAGCGGCAAAAACATGGTATCGATTGTTTGCGGCGCCAACATGAACTTTGACCGCTTACGTTACATTGCAGAGCGCACCGAATTGGGTGAACAACGTGAAGCAATTTATGCAGTTACTCTTTCTGAAGAAAAAGGCGCATTCTTAGGCTTCTGCCGTGCTCTACAGGGCCGTAACATTACCGAGTTTAACTACCGTGCAAATAACACAGAAGAAGCACAAGTATTTGTGGGTATTAGCTTAAAAGGTGGTGACACTGAACGTCATGAAATTTTAGAACAACTTAAACAGCAAAATTATGTTGTAGATGATTTATCTGATGATGAAGTTGCCAAATTGCATATTCGTTACTTGATTGGTGGTCATGCCAATCTGGATGACGAAAGATTGTTCCGTGTTGAGTTTCCGGAACGTCCGGGTGCCTTACTCACCTTCTTAACTCGTTTAGGTCCAACCCACAATATTACGCTATTCCATTATCGTAACCACGGCGCTGCCGAAGGTCGTGTACTAGTTGGCTTACAAGCAACAGATGCTAAACAAAACCCAGATGGTTTAATTGAAACTCTGGAGCAAATTAGCTATCCATATGCAGAAATTACAGACAATGTGGGCTATAAACGTTTCTTGAAGTAACCTTTCATTTTGATAAAAAAGCCGGCAAATATGTCGGCTTTTTTATCATTTAAGCTTATTATTTTTTATATTTACATTGCTTCTCTTTATCTCAAAGAAAATATCATTAAAAATAAAGCCCTAACTAAGTATAAAAGGACAACTATGGCACAGTTCGCGGTCATCGGCTTGGGAAGTTTTGGGGCAACTGTTGCTCAGGAACTTACGAGATTAAACCATGATGTTATTGGTATTGATACAGTCAAAAAGAATGTTGAGAACCTTGCCGATGTTTTAACTCATGCTGTCATTGCTGATGCTACAGATGAACATGTATTGGATGAATTAAACATTCAAAATTGTGATGCAGTGGTTGTAGCAATTGGTGAAGATATTGAAGCCAGTATTTTATGTGTGTTGAATTTAAAAAATCTGGGCATTGATAAAATTTGGGTAAAAGCAAAAACCAAAGCACATCATACAATCTTATCTCATCTAAATATCAATAAAATCATTCATCCTGAAGAAGACATGGGGGTACGTGTTGCTCAAGCACTAAACTACCCAATGGTGAGCCGTTATATGTCTTTAGATGATGAGCACTATATTGTAAAAATTGATATTCCAGAGAAGTTAAACGGCATTAATTTGTACGGAATTATGCAGCAAGCCCCTCAAGTAAAAACGCTTCTTGTAAAAAGACAACAGCAGATTTTATTTGAAACCGAAGAGACTTTTACTTTACAAACGCATGATATTCTTATTTTAGAAGGTCATTTACAGCAGCTAAAAAAACTCTCAAATTGTTTCATATAAGAAAACGAACCAGAAAATATGTCTCTTAAGCCTAAACCGCATAAAACACTAAATTTAAGCCCACCTTCTCTGTTAGCACTGGGCTTTCTGGGCTTTATTGTCTTTGGCACATTATTGCTTAAACTTCCTATTGCCAATAACGGACATGTTAGTTGGATGGATGCTCTATTTACGGCGACCTCGGCAGTCACTATTACAGGTCTATCCGTTTTAAATATTCATGAATCTTTTACACTTTTCGGACAGGTCATTATTTTATTATTGATTCAGTCAGGTGGTTTAGGCTTTATGACTTTTGCCATTTTGGCAGCATTAAGTTTATCTCCTAAAGTTGGCCTTAAACAGCAAATGATGGCTCAAGATAGCCTTGGGCAGACTAGTCTTTCAAAGGTTACTTTTGTGGCAAAAGGTGTTGTTACTTACACACTTCTTTTTGAACTGATTGGAACAGTGATCTTAACTACCGCATTTACACCCATTTATGGCTTTGCTCGGGGACTGTATTATGCAGTTTTCTATAGTATCTCATCATTTAACAATGCGGGTTTTTCACTATTTAGCAACAGTTTAGTTAACTTCCAAAGCAACTACCTTATATGTATTACGATTAGTTTGCTCTATACATTAGGTGGACTGGGTTTTTTAGTCCTCATGGATATCAAACAAAATAAAAAATGGAAAAAACTCAGCCCAAATAGCAAACTCATCCTAACAACTATTGCGATTATTAATTTGGTTGCGTTTGTATTAATTTGGGTTTTGGAAGCACAAAATCCTCATACCTTAGGTCTGCTCAATGTAGGTGATCAAGCTTTAAATGCATGGTTTCAAGCGACTGTTCCACGTTCTTCAGGGTTCAATACTATTGATACTGGAGCAATGACCAACAGTAGTTCTTTACTTATGATGCTACTCATGTTCATCGGTGGAGGTTCACTCAGTACTGCTGGAGGTATAAAAGTCGGCACCTTTGTCATATTAGTTTTAAGTGTACTTTCCTTTTTAAGACGTACCGATGAAATCAGGGTTTTCAATCACTCCGTTTCTCACGAAACTACTTATAAAGCCTTAGCTGTCACCGCAATTACCAGTATTCTCATATTTATCGGGTTCTTTATACTTTTACTTTTAGAACCTAAAGCAGACTTTATGAACTTATTATTTGAAGTGGTTTCAGCAGCCTGTACGGTAGGCCTTTCTCGCGGTATCACGCCAGATTTACACAATGGTAGTTTATTTATTTTAAGCCTACTTATGTTTGCAGGCCGTTTAGGCCCCTTAACACTCGCCTATTTAATTGCTACTCCTAAAAAAAGCCGTCTCAAACACCCTCAAGCCAATATTCAAATTGGTTAATAAAAAAGCCGCTGTAAAAGCGGCATTTTTATAGGTCAAACTTAGTACCAGTTCATGAGTGAAACACCCAAGCCGGCATAAGTTGCACGATGGTTATAGTCAATTAAGCTTTCACCATAACCATTAAATAATTGGAAGTGTCCGCGCAGCTTGCCACTAATCGGGAAAGCCCAGTCAAACTGAACAGCACCATGAGAATCATCACCACCTTTTAAAGAGTGACGTAGCATTAATGAGAAGTCATTTTGCTTCCACTTATAAAAAGCAGTTAAATCACCACGCCCCACATAATCTTCAATATCTGGATTGTTATCATCTTTGCTGTCTTCTTCAATGCGTATCCATGGACGAAGCATTAAAGCAAAGTTACCGCGTTCTAAACCCACATTAAAGATGACACGGTTCCAGCTACGAGATAAAGGATCTGAACGTCCATTTGATTGGTGATTTAAAGTTACCCCAAGCAAACGACCATCTAAGCCAAGCAACTCATAGTTTGTTCTAAACATTAAACTTGCTTCTGGCTCATAGTTCGTTTCACGGAATGGTCGAGACTCTTCAGCATTAAAGGTCTGCCAACGTGAAGATTGAGTATAACCTACCCACAAGTCACCATTGTTACCAAAAATATTTTCCCAAGCTTTCGTTTTCAAAGAAATCTGAAATTTACTTTCAGTTGATTTAAGATTCTGGGCTGTATGTTCTACATTATTAGGGTTTGGACTAGTAGGTAGCTCATTTTTATCGCTCGTCCAGAAAACTGGTAGCAAATAAACAGGTTGATAAGCACGAATATTCCAAACACCCAGTTTACTTTTTTCAGACAACTCCCAACGTTGATCTAGTAAAGATGTAGTAGGTTCAAGTGTAGGTGCCTTACCAATTACTTTGATATTACTTACCTTATCTACAACCTTTTCTTTAAATGTTTCAGGTTGAACAACAGGTTTATCAATTTTTTTAACAGGCTCTGGTACTACTGCGGCTTGAACTACTGGTAAGGCCGATGGTTTAAACACAGCATCATAACAAGCTAGGCGATCAGCATTCGAAGCAAGGGCAACACATGCATCTACACTCGCAGGTTTTACAGGGGCTAAGGTGTCGGCATATGCCACCGACGCACATAAACAGCTAAGCAGGGTTCCCATACTTAGCTGTAAAGATGTGCGTTCAAATTGTCTGAACGCCATGTTCATCTCCAATTTTTATTTTAATTAACTTGTTTGATCGTAAAGCCCAGTTGTTGCAATTCATCACGTTTTGCAAAAGGTGCAACGACAGCTTTTACAGGTGTTTGTTCAATTAAATATTGACGTGCAACACGTTTTAAATCTTCTAAAGTTACATGCAATAATCTTTCACGTAATGTACGACGGAAAGTCGGAGTTCTTGCATGCAACAATGCATAACACGCTGTTATTGCTTCACCTGCTGGTGAACCAGGTTTGTCCATACTTGCCACCAGACCAAGAATTGCTTCTTCAAGCTGATGAGGTTGTTGCTCTGTGTTTAACAACCATTGCACGCTCGCTTCAAAATCTTTAAAAGTCTCAGCTAAGCGTGGGTCACGGTAACTAAAGAAACGGAATGAACATGCATTTCCGTCATAACTAGCACCACCACCATAAGCACCACCTTTTTCACGGATAGCACTGTGCAAGAAACCATTACGCAAGTAAGCTGCCAATACCATTAGAGGTGCCGCATCTGGATGAGATACTTCCACAGCTTGATATGCAGAGGCACAGAACTGAACATTGGTTTGAATTAACCAAGCTTCATGTTCATTATCATTTTCTTGCTCAACTTGGGTTAACTCAGTCGCTGCTGTATCAACGTTTAATTTATCCCAAACATTTTGTATTTCTTCAACTAAACGCTCTGACTGATGCTCTTCACATACGAGCAGGAACTGTTTAGGTGCTTGCAATAATTTTGTATGAATATGCTTCAATTCAGCAATAAGCGCATCATAAGCAGCATCATCTTGGGTAATTTTATTAACAAGCTCGCCTAACCAGTTCAACGCACCTAAGCCAGTGTTTTGATAGTCGCGTTGAGCTAATGCACTCATATTACGAGAAGCAATCTGCATTGCATAACTATGACCAGCACCAGATAAACGAGACTGCCAGCGTGTCTTACGTTGCTGCAATAACTCAATGATTCGCTCTTTTTCATCAAAACGAAGTTGTTCAAATGCTAATTTTAATAAATGAATCGCATCGAACTTCTGAGTTAAAGATTTAGTTGTTAAAGTTAACCAAGCACTAATTTTGTCTTTATCATCAACCTTACTGCGTAACGAAGCACCCATTCCCAAACCACCACTTACAGCTGTTTGTAAGTTCTGGAGTTCAAGGTAGTCATACTCACCTGCACCAACTTCACCCATTAAAATAGAGAGCAAATTGAAGTATGGTGATTTAACCACATCATCTGGAATTTGAATAAGTACTTGTTGATAGTAAATACCATTGGTTCCGGCATGATACAAATTCAACGGCGTATCCATTCGATTACAGATAATTTCACGCAATTGACCTTGTACAATATGCAAGTCAGCCGGTACGTCTTCTAGACCTACTTTTGGCAACAGTTCAAGATTATCTGGTGTATCTTGACGCTCTTGCAATGCCTTGGTTTTAGCGATGATCTCTGCTTTATCTTCTTCAGTTAGCTTTTCACCAATTGCAGCTAAACGTGCTTTTTCAGCTTCTTGCTCTTTCGCTGACTTGGTTGCATCCGGTACTAAAGTCATTTGCACGCGGTGCGGATTATCTAATAAATGCGTTTGAATCAGGTTAGATAACCACATTGGGTCTTGGAGTTCTTCTTTAACCTGAGCAATGGCACTATCAACATCCCAAATTTGAATCGGATCGTTATGGTGAATCGCACCACTTAAACCATTTAAAATTAGGCTTAAGCCATATGGTGTACCATCACCATTAATTTCACGTTGGTGTAACTCGATTTGATGCAAAATTGCATCAACTAACGATGAGTCAATTGGTTTTGCAGCTACTTCACGTAAAACGTTTAAAACACCATCTCTAAAGCTCTCTGCATGCTCTGGATTTGAACCTTGAACACCACAATAGAACGTCATTTCAAAGTTACTATCGTCTACCCCCATTAAAGGACCAGTCGACTGAGCATAGCCACAAGTTTCTAAATAATGACGAAGTGGTGAAGCTGAGTTTTCGAGTAAAACGCCTTCTACTAATCGCATACCCAGACGAAGTTTAATGTCACTCGCCTGAGGTAATAACCACGACAATACATGGTAAGTTTTGTCTTTTAACTCATCGCCATCAACAGCATAAGTTTCAGTAACTTCAACAGGTGCCGTTAAGCGTTTTTCTGGTTTCGAATATAAAGTTGTACCAGCAGTGAACTTATGTAGAGCCAATTTTTCAAATTGCTCTTGTAATTCATAGGCGGTTTGGTTACCAAAAGTCATAAATACCGCATTACTCGGATGATAATGGGTTTTATAAAATTCAACCAATTGTTCATACGTTAAGTCAGGAATATCTTTTGGATCACCGCCTGAGTTGTAGTGATAAGTGGTTTCAGGGAATAGATGATGAGCCAACTGATGATAAAGCTGATCAGAAGGCGCACTCATTGCACCTTTCATTTCATTGAAGACTACGCCTTTGTATACAGGCTGACCATTTTCAAGTTCAATACGGATACCTTCCTGAGCAAAATCCAGAGGATTCAAATTTGCCGAGAAAGCAGCATCAAGATAAACAGATAATAAGTTTTGGAAATCTTTCTTATTTTGAGTTGCAAATGGATATGCAGTCCAATCTGCTGCTGTAAACGCGTTCATAAAAGTATTTAATGAACGGCGTATCATTAAGAAGAATGGATCACGAACAGGAAACTTTTCAGAACCACATAAAGCAGTATGCTCTAAAATATGTGCAGTTCCTTTAGAGTCCATAGGTTGTGTTCTGAACGCAACAAGAAATACATTTTCATCATAATCAGTTGCCAAGTGATAATGCACCGCACCTGTGACTTTATGCTTATATTCAGACACTAAAATATCTAATGCTTCAACATGGTGCTGACGTAGCAACTGAAACGCAGGGTGAACAGTTTGAGAAATGGTTTCAGTGACATCTACAGTCATGTGATCTCCTAACATATCGGATAAGTGAATAAGTCTCATTATAGCCTGAGTCGGCTTGAGAATGGCGAATAAAAGCCAAGCAAAACACTATGTTTTTGTTAAGTATTAGTTTTCATAGCCATAGCTTTAATATCAAGCACATAGCCCGCGTCGTTGTATCCTATCAGAACAAAACCTTTTAATACCATCTATATCCTACACGACAAATAAAAAAGCTCATCGAAATGATGAGCTTTTTAGAGTTTTTTTTAATTAAAAACGATAGCGAAGTGCAACTTGAGCATTTAAAGGATCGCCCATCATGTTCGAATCATTTGCTCCACTATGACCTGACACAAAATAATCGCGATCAAACAAGTTATTTAGGTTTAAATTCACATCATAACGTTCACTTTGATAACCTAACGCCGCATTTACAACTGCATATCCCGGTAAAACGTTTTTGTTGTCTGGCGCACTAAAACGTGATGATTCACCACGACCACCCACAGCTGCATACCAATAATCATTAATTTGATATTTTAACCATAAGTTAGCAGTATTGTTTGGCGTGAGCGCAGAATGATTGCCTGTAAAACCAATAGTCGATTTTTCAATCTTACCATCCATATACGAATAACCAGCCAATACTGACAATTGATCGGTCAACTGACCTGTTAATGAAAGTTCAACACCTTTGGTTTTTTGCTCACCTGCCAACAATGCTTGATTTGGGTTTGCTGGATCTTGGTTTTGAATATTAGTTTGGCTCATCTCAAACAAAGCCAAGGTTACATTCAACTGATCATTTACATCCCACTTTGCACCAATTTCATAGTTTTCAGTTTTTGTGGGCCTTAAGTCATCACTGTTTTGATAAAAAACAAATGAATCAGCCAAAGGTTGGAAAGAGCGGTTATAAGAAGTGTAAAGTGAGATATTATTTACTGGCTGGTAGACCACTCCAATTCGTGGAGAATAAGTATTGTCAGTACGGTTTAAATCTAAATTCGTACTCGTTTTATCATCACGATCTTGCGATAGATTGTCATAACGTAAACCCACTAAAACTTTAAGCTGATCTGTCACTGTCATTAGATCTTGCAGATACACGCCGTAGTTTTCAAAAGTATTGCTATTGTTATTACGTGCAGTTGTAGTTCCTGTATTAATAGGCGCCCAATACTCTAATTTAGGATTATATAAATCAGTAGTTGTTTTAGCACCTTGCCAAAGTATCTCATCTTTATGCTGCTTGCTATATTCAGCACCAATTAAGGTATTGTGCTTTAAAAAACCTGTATTAAATAAAGCGCTCAACTCTTGTTGAACATACACACCATCTTCATTACGTAAGCGTTTATTCTGGGTTAAAGTAATTTTTGACTTATCAGCAGCTGGATGTGAATCTACACTATATTGACGATCAAGTGAGTAGTTATAGTGGCGAACTGCACCATGATACTTAAAATTATCATTAAACTCATGGTCTAAGCTGATAGTTTGGCTTGAGATTTCAGTATCAACATCCCCAACCTCTTTACCATTTAAAGCGCCATAAAAAGTTTTAGGATTTGTTTTAACAGGTTTACCTGTAATCGGGTCTGTCGGGAAACCTTGATCTGCCAAACGGTTATCATGCAAATAGTCAGCCTGAAGTAAAAGTTTGGTCTTATCAGTAATATCCCACTGTACAGATGGAGCAACCGCTTGACGTTTTAAAAAAGCCTGATCACGGTAACCATCTGAGTCTTCAACTGCACCAGTTAAACGAACCTTAACATTCTCTGCGACTTTTTCATTTACATCGACTTCTGCGCGGCGTTGTCCTGTTGTACTACCAATCAGGCTCACTTCACGCAAAGATTGATCGATTGGTTTTTTATTAATCTTGTTAACTAAACCACCTGCCGAACCACGCCCATATAATACCGAAGCAGGTCCTTTTAAAACTTCGATCCGCTCTACATTCGACATATCGCGAAAATACAATGCGTCATCGCGAATACCATCTACATAGTTATCGGTGATTGCAGAGAAACCACGAATCATGACCTGATCACGTTGTCCATCTCCTACACTAAAGCTTAAACCTGCAACATTTTGCAAGGCACCTTGCATAGAGGTAACTGTCTGTTCTCTTAAAACTTGTTTGGGTACAACGTTTACAATTTGAGGGACATCTTTTAATTGCATAAGTCCTTTAGTTGCACTTGATGCTTGCCCCACTTCTTGTTTTAAACTGATTTCCTTATCAGCTTTAACTGAAATTGTTGGAAGGTTGGTTACCGCCTGTTGATCTGCTTCTAGAGCATATACATGGCTTGTCATAACCCCAACTGATGAAATAAATAAAACTGAACGCTTCATATAAGTTCGCTACGAAAAATTTCAGGCGAAGTTTCAATGAAACAGTATAGATTTGTAAATATTAGCAAGAATCATTATTAATTGATAATATTTATTAAAAAGATTATTTCAATTGCTTAGGCAAACAATAAAACTCTGCTAGCCGCTGAATAACCTGAATTTTATTCAACAAACTACAGCAAATGTGAGCAATGGTGTAAACTTATCGATCTGATTTTTTATTCTGTGACAACACATATGGCAACTGTAGATCTTTTTGCAATTGGTAATGCATTAATCGACCAAGAATTTAAAGTTTCTGATGATTTTCTTAGTCAGCAAGGCTTACAAAAAGGCACCATGCAGTTGTCTGATGGTGAAACACAATCTGCCCTTTATGAAAAATTAAAACAAACTCAAGATTACAAAGGTCAAGCAAGTGGCGGCTCTGCTGCAAATACAACTGTAGCGTTTAGTGCATTAGGTGGTAGCGCATTTTATGGTTGCCGCGTTGGTCATGATGAATTAGGTGGAATTTACCTGCAAGGGTTAAATGATGCAGGCATCCAGACTACACCAAAGTCCATCAGTGAAGGGGTGACCGGTACCTGTATGGTCCTGATTAGCCCAGATTCTGAGCGTACTATGCATACCTATTTAGGTATTACCGCTGAGCTCTCTCAAGACCAAATCGATTTTGAACCATTAAAAACAGCAAAATGGCTTTATATTGAAGGCTATCTTTCTACAAGTGAAACAGCACGTAAAGCGGTAAAACAAGCTAGAGAAATTGCAAAAGCTCACGGCGTTAAAATTGCCCTATCTTTATCAGATCCTGCAATGGTTCAATACGCTCGTGAAGGCCTAGAAGAGCTTATGGATGATGGTGTGGATTTATTGTTCTGTAATGAACAAGAAGCCTTAATGTATACCAATACCACTACTGTTGAAGATGCACTTACTCAATTACGTTTTAAAAACCATACTGTTGTAATTACACAAAGTGCAAAAGGTGCTCTAGTTGCAAATCCAACTCACCATTTTCACGTTGCAGGCCGTCATGTTGAAGCTGTAGATACAAATGGTGCGGGTGATGCTTTTGCAGGTGCCTTCCTCTACGCATTAAACCATCATGAAGATTTAACTGCTGCTGCACAGTTAGCCATCTTAATTTCAAGTGAAGTCGTGTCTCAATTTGGTCCTCGTTTAGCCATTAATGACTATGCTAAACTTCTCGAAAATTTTCAGAAGGAATGTGCTTGAAATGGAAAGGATCTGTATGACGGAAGAAGTTCCTGAGCGTGAAGCTAGAGCTTTTGACACTTTACAAGGAACTACTATTTTCATTACACAGCGTGATGGCTCTTTCTACGCCTATCAGAATTTATGCCCACATTTGCAAACCGAACTTGAATATCTAGAAAACCAATTTCTAGATCAAGACCAAGAATATATCCAATGCTCAACCCACGGTGCTTTATTTAACGTGGAGACTGGTGAATGTATTTCAGGTCCTTGTTTAGGTGAGTTTCTAAATAAAGTTGAGATTAAGGTACATTCAGATGGCGGTATTTATATCGTAGACTGAGATCATCAACATTAGAGTTTCTACCATGGCTGATTTCTTTTTTAATTATTATCTTATGCCATTTCATTTAAGTGTTGTGGCTTTGATATTGCTCAGCGTGGTAGAAACTATTGGTATGTATGTTGGTTTACGACCAAGCCAGCTATTAAAAAAAATTGCGCCAATTTGGCTTACCAATTCCCCTTTGCTCAATGTTAAATTTTCTAAAGCTCTAATTTTTGTTTTTTTACTCATCAATTTCAGTTTTGCCGGTTATTTTTTACAGCTTTCTTTCTTTGCTATACAGCATTACTTTATCACTCCGTTTTACTTAATCATCCCTGCACTGGTCATCGCAATTTTCTTTACCGTATTTATGATTCACTGCCTTGATCAAGTCATTAAACCCAAGCTTACACATACCAACTATAACCTTTTAGGGCGTCTAGCAACTATTTCCAGTGGTAGTGCAAGACCTGGTTTTTCAGCGCAAGCTCGTGTACGTGATGAGTTCGGACAACTGCACTATGTCCAAGTTGAACCTGAGTATGGTGAGTTAGAACTATATTCACAAGTCATTCTTATCAAAGTGCATAAAAGCCATTATGTTGCCAAGAAAATTTCTGTTTCGAATGACCTTTTCGCGCCTGATTAATTATTAATAATTCTTCTCGTCTTTTATTGCTTTTAAAAAGTTTTATTATTGCCTTTATTTTACTGTTATTTTAATTGAATATTAAACCAACCATTTTAGTTAGAAATAAAAAAACACTTTATTATATCCAACCTTTTTAATCAGAATTAAATATAAATCAAAATATTTTAATCAGCTTAATATATTTATTTACAAGTGTTTTAGTTGGATTTAATAATTAATTCAAACTATTTTAGTCAGATATTTTATCAATAATTTTTAAATTATTAACCACATGATTTTTATTGAAAAAATAATTAAGTTTTAATTTAAAATATATTTATTGTTTATTTTTAATATATTTTGATTAATAATAAAATTAATATGTATCGAGGTTTATTTTATGAGCCTTAAAAATCTAGATATTAACTCCCGATTAATTAGAGAAATCGCAATTATTCTAATAATTAAAGTCGCGCTTCTCTTAACAATCAAACATATTTGGTTTGACGCTCCCACTATCCCCAAAAATTTTGACAATCAGGTCGCCGAGCATATTGCAGGCGATAACTCTTCCCACATTAAGGAGACACGTTGATGATTTCTGAAAGCGTGGTTGATCTTTCGCGGTTCCAATTTGCCATGACCGCAATGTATCACTTTCTTTTCGTACCTTTGACCCTAGGCCTTGCGTTTATTCTGGCTATTATGGAAACCACTTACGTTATATCTGGTAAAGAGATTTACAAGGATATGACTAAGTTTTGGGGAAAACTATTTGGTATTAACTTTGCCTTAGGCGTAACTACAGGCTTAACCATGGAGTTCCAATTCGGAACAAACTGGGCATATTACTCTCATTATGTAGGTGATATATTCGGTGCGCCATTAGCAATTGAAGGTTTAATGGCATTCTTCCTTGAGTCTACATTTATCGGTCTATTCTTTTTTGGATGGGACCGCTTAAGTAAAGTTCAACATCTAGGAGTAACTTGGTTAGTTGCCCTAGGTTCTAACATGTCAGCGCTCTGGATTTTAGTTGCGAATGGCTGGATGCAAAACCCTGTAGGTGCAGCATTTAACTTCGAAACCATGCGTATGGAGCTTGTTGATTTCGGTGCACTTATTTTCAACCCGGTTGCACAGGTTAAATTTGTACATACTGTTTCCGCCGGATATGTAACAGGTGCGATTTTCGTACTCGCCATTTCAAGTTACTATCTACTCAAAAAACGTGACCTTCCTTTCGCACGTCGTTCATTTGCAATTGCTGCCATTTTTGGCCTTGCTTCTACACTTTCTGTAATTTTACTAGGTGACGAGTCGGGTTATGAGTTAGGTGATGTTCAAAAAACTAAACTCGCTGCAATTGAAGCCGAATGGGATACTCATCCTGCTCCTGCTCCGTTTACTTTGTTTGGTGTACCAAACCATGAAGAAATGCGAACAGATTATGCAGTTAAAATTCCATACGCATTAGGCCTCATCGCCACTCGTTCAACTACGAAAGAAGTCACTGGTTTGAAAGACTTAATGCAACAGCACGAAGTTCGTATTCGTAACGGTATGCTTGCTTATGCTGAGCTTGAAAAATTACGTGCTGGTGATCGCTCACCAGAGTTATTAGCTTCATTTGAGAAAAATCAAAAAGACTTAGGCTATGGTCTACTTCTTAAGAAATATGCTCCGAATGTAGTCGATGCAAGCGAGCAGCACATTCAAGCGGCGGTAAAAGATACTATTCCGAATGTTACAGCTCTGTTTTTCTCTTTCCGTGCAATGGTTGCTTCTGGCTTCTTAATGCTGCTTCTTTTCATTTTAGCAACTTGGGCAGTAGCGAAAAGAAATGCTGAGAATAAACCTTGGCTACTTAAATATGCATTATTTGCCTTACCACTTCCGTGGATTGCTGCACAAACTGGTTGGTATGTAGCAGAGGGCGGCCGTCAGCCGTGGTCTATTGGTGAAATTTTACCTACGCACTTATCAGCTTCAAGTTTAAGTACGGGCGATGTGTGGGGCTCAATTCTCGCTCTAGCAGCGTTCTATACCGTACTTTTGATTATTGAAATGTACTTAATGATTAAGTTTGCTCGCTTAGGCCCAAGCTCACTTCACACTGGTAAATACCATTTTGAAAAACAAGAGCCAAAAACAGCTGTTAATGGGGAGGCTTTATCATGATTGAATATGAACTCCTAAAAATCATATGGTGGGTGTTAGTTGGAGTCCTACTCATTGGATTTGCCCTAACCGATGGTTTCGATATGGGCTCAATGGCACTCATGCCTTTTGTTGGTAAAACTGATAACGAACGCCGTGCTGCTATTAATACGATCGCACCCCATTGGGATGGTAATCAGGTCTGGTTTATCACTGCTGGTGGCGCGCTATTTGCAGCTTGGCCAATGGTATACTCGGTCGCATTTTCCGGAATGTATTGGGCCTTATTACTTGTGCTATTTGCCCTGTTCTTACGTCCTGTAGGTTTTGACTATCGTTCTAAACTTGAAAATACCCAATGGCGCAACTCTTGGGACTGGGGACTTTGTATTGGTGGTGCCGTACCAGCGCTTGTTTTTGGTGTTGCCTTTGGTAATTTATTCTTAGGTATTCCTTTTAGTTTAGACAGTACATTACGCTCGGAATATTCAGGTAGCTTCTTTGCTCTTCTTAACCCATTTGCTTTAGTTTGCGGTATTGTCAGCCTTTCTATGTTGTGTGCTCATGGCGGCGCTTGGCTTATGCTACGCACAGACGGTGCCTTGAAACAACGCTCTGCTAAAGCAACTCAAATTATGGCAGCCATATTTTTAGTTTGTTTCCTTGTAATTGGGGCATGGTTGTACTTCGGCCAAGTCCCAGGTTATAGCTATGCTACTGCAGTTGATCCAAACGCAGCACTTAACCCTTTAGCCAAAGAAGTAGTCACAAACAACAACCCAGGCTGGATGAATAACTACAGCAGCTATCCGATTACAAAAGTAGCTCCTGTACTGGCAATTTTAGGGGCAATTATTGCCTTCTTTACAGCATCAAAAGCCAAAGCAGGTTTAAGTTTTGCTGGCACAAGCTTAATGATTGTAGGTGCGATTTTAACTGCCGGTTTTGCACTCTTCCCATTTTTATTGCCATCGAGTGTTAATCCAAACTCTAGCTTAACAATGTGGGATGCTGTATCAAGTCATCGTACTTTAGGGGTTATGACTGTTGCAGCATGCATATTCGTTCCAATCATTTTGATCTACACCAGTTGGTCGTATTACAAAATGTGGGGCGTTATTACTAATAAACATATCGAGTCAAACTCGCATAGCCTGTACTAATAAGGAGAAGCAAATGTGGTATTTCGCATGGATTCTTGGAATTTTGATGGCATGTTTCGCGGGTGTATTGAGCGCTCTTTATATCGAACATCATCAAAATTTAGATGAGGAATAAATCATGGCAACCGCAATGACAGCATCAAGTCAACGAAAAGCTCAAGCATTCGCAATGGCCATTTCATTTCTGTTGGCATTGCCGCTTGCTGTAATTTTACTGGTGCATCCTTCCCTCATGTTAGATGCAAACGGACACTACAATCATAGCCAGCTTATGCTGGTGATGGTGGGTATTTCCGGGGGCTTCATTTATGGGGTGGGTTTTGTGCCGCACTTCTGGTTATGGAAATGGTTGTTTAGTCCATGGATAGCTTGGCCTCTCATGCTTTTAGGCTATTACATCTGGTTTCTAACCTAAACAAAAAGGACCTCATTTGAGGTCCTTTTTCATTTCAATTAGTTTAATAGATAATAATTAATTCGACTGCTCAGCTAACCAAGCCATAAACTTTTGACGTTCTGCTTTAGAAGATTTTTTCCAAATTTCTGCCAAACGCTGATCATTAGTTTGTGCTACACCAGTAGCAGGCATGGTTGTTGCAACAGGCGCATTAGCTTGAGTCGTGGTAGGTTTTGCCGCAGCATACACAGCGTCAGGTTGTTGTTTAGATGATTTAGTCGTGAAATCAGTAACCTTCCCTAGCAATCCCGATGCAAACCATGGTCTTGCCTCATTATTAGCACCAGTTTGTTGAACAATTAACTCATTATTTGAATTATATAAAGCCACTGTAGGTTGCTCAGCATATTTTTTGGCTTGTTCAAATTGTTTTGGAGCATCTACCATTGCAAGCTTATAAGTTTGACCATCTTTGAGCGCTGGAGTTTGAATGGTAACCACTCCTGACTTAACAATATCGTGTTCGCCACTTAAATGCTCAAAATATTCTTGATAACGTACACTTAGGCTTGTCTCACCAGCATCGACTTTATAATTATTTTTAGAAGAACGGAATAATCCAGAGTTGACTTCCTGACCATTCACCGCAAGGATTACGATTTCCTCTGGCGCTGTAATTGTAACTGCTGAAAATACTGAACCGCTGAGTAATAAACCCATCGCAGCGACACTTAATCTTAAAGTCATCTGTTCACGTCTCTGTAATATTTAATAGTTTGTAAAAACATGAGCAATATGCAATATGATTATGACGATTTTATGACAACCTCCTGTTTACGAAGCTGCCTCTCAAGCTTTTAAAATATTTTTTGAGTTCTAATAAACATCTACTTTATTGATCATTAATTTCTAACTAACTTTAAAAGCATAAAAAAGAGTACCCTCTAGGTACTCTTTTCATCCACTCAATTTAGTTGAATGTTTTAAAACGATCTTCATCGCTAATAAATGCTTTTTCACCAGCTGGTGCTTCAACAGAACCAAATACAAGTTGAGCACGTAATTTCCAAGTTGCTGGAACATCAAATGCTTCAGCAGCATCAGCATCAACAATCGGGTTATAATGCTGTAACGATGCGCCTAAACCAAGTTCTGAAAGCGCAGTCCAAGTCGCAAACTGAGCAATTGCACTTGAATGTTCAGACCAAACTGGGAAGTTGTCTGCATATAACTCAAATTGTTCTTGTAAGCTTTTAACAACAGCTTGATCTTCATAAAATAGTACTGTACCAACACCAGCAACGAAGCTATCAATCTTTGCATTTGTACCGGCAAAGGCATCTGCAGGAACAATTTTACGTAATGCTTCACGAACTAAATTCCAGAATTTAGCATGTGATTCACCATAAAGAGTAACAACACGTGAAGATTGAGAGTTGAACGCTGATGGGCTATGTTTAACCGCTTCACGAATAGTTTCTTCAATTTTTGTGCGATCTAATGCAACATTTTTACCAATTGCATAAATAGTACGACGGTTTTTAATTTTATCTAAGAAAGTAGACATTTTTTATTTCCTACCTATTTAATTGACCATGGGCCGTTGTTTGGGAATGAATATAGTCTATGGAACTCATTTCTTATAATCAGCATTAAAAATATGACAGTTCGTTTTATTTTCGCAACAATAAAAAAAGATATGGATATAAAAAAACCTCACTATTTTGTGAGGTTTTTTTAAGTCTTGGCTAAAAATTATTTTTCAGTTTCAAATAGTGCTGCAACAAACGATTTCGCCGAGAATGGTCTTAAATCATCAATTTTTTCACCCACACCAATGAAACGAATTGGCACATGAGTACGACTAGCAATATTAAATAATACTCCGCCTTTTGCTGTACCATCCAACTTAGTAATGGTAATACCTGTTAAACCAACAGCCTGGTCAAATTCTTGTACTTGGTTGATTGCATTTTGTCCAGTACCCGCATCTACAACCAACATAATTTCATGAGGCGCTGTTGCATCAATTTTTTGCATAACACGCTTAACTTTCTTAAGCTCTTCCATCAAATTACTTTTGTTATGCAAACGGCCCGCAGTATCTGCAATCAGTACATCAATACCTTTAGCTCGCGCACTTTCAAAAGCATCAAAAATAACTGATGCACTATCGGCACCATGACCTTGAGCAACTACAGCAATATCGTTACGCTCACCCCAGATTTGCAATTGTTCAGTAGCAGCAGCACGGAATGTATCACCTGCCGCCAACATCACTTTTTTGCCTTCACCTTGTAAACGCTTCGCTAATTTACCAATTGTTGTTGTTTTTCCAACACCATTTACCCCAACCATTAAAATCACATAAGGTGATTTATTAGGGTCAATATGCAAAGGCTTCACACGTGGAGCAAGCAAAGCAACCAACTCTTCTTGCAAAGCTTTATAAAGTGAATGTGAATAGATCAAATCACCACGAGCAGTACGTTCAGTTAAGTTGGTAATAATCGTTTTTGTTGCATCAACACCAATATCTGCAACTAATAATTGCTCTTCGACTTCTTCAAGCAACTCATCATCAATTTCTTTCCCACCAATTAAGATATTAACCATCCCATCGGTGAAATTACGGCGAGTTTTGCTCAAGCCTTCTTTCATTCGTCCAAAGAAACCAGATTTTGGTTGCTCAGGTTCTGTAGAAGGTGCAGCCTCGACAACTTCTTCAGCTTTTACTTCTTGCTTAACAGGTGACTCAACGATAGGAACATCGATAGCAGGTAAATTAGGCAATGTGACATCGTCATCCCCGATCTCAGCATCTATCAAGAATTTATTTTGCATATTCGATTGTTGTTGCATGCCGATTCCTTGAAAAGCAGCGTGTTAAAAAACGGAAAGTTTAGCATAAATTCAAATTTTTGCCTGCTTCAATAGCGTGCAAAACCTTTTTGAAATAAAGACAATACTTATTGAGTATCTTCTTGCGCTAATGCAGGATATTGCTTGATGTGATCATGTTCAAACTGATAAGCATGCATTAACTTTAAATACTCTGCTCTATGAATTTCTGATTGAGCCATAATCAACTCGGCCATATCTTGAGTTCTTGGATAAGTAGCCTGTCGAGAAAGTTGCACAATTCGTTGATACTGTTCTGAATTCACAGGACGTAGTAATGCCAAATAAGACAGCATAAAAATACAGCCAATGATAATAATCACAACCAGATTAAAACATTGATCTGCCTTTAACTCAGACTTTAATTTAAGAAAATTTTCTTTGAATGTGAGCATGACCTACCTCTAATGAATGTAGTGTAGGGTTCAATGCACTTCAGCACAAGGTCAAAATCCAGTAAGGCTATTATTCTTTAACCTTACTGGATGACAATTGCTAGCCCATTAAGGAACGAATTACAGAGAAGTATAAAATTGCAGCAATAATAACTAATACTAATAGCATAGCAAAAATACTTAAACCTTCTTCTGCATCTGCTGGGTGCAATTCATCTTCATCTGCAATTTTTCTAAGTTCACCATCATAAACTTGATAGAACCAAGCTTTTTGATTAGGGTCTAATTGACGAGCATAGTCGAAAACCCGTTTCCTTTGTGCTAGACAATAATCCCCTAAATGTATTTCTTGATGGAAAATTGCTTCGTCTAATAATTTACGATGGTAATGGGCAAGTTCTATGATTTGCTCCTCTTTAGGAGGATTATCAAAAACAAAGCCATCAATAGTATTTGTCATAGTTATTCTCCTTGTCTTTTATTCTCATATTGATTTTACTCAAAATTATTTGTGAATAATGTTTAATCATGTATCCTAATAGTGAACTAATTGGTGCTTCTTAATAGTTGACAAATCCATTAATTTGTAATATTAGTTTAACAATTCTAAGTTAAATTAGTTCAAAGGCAGTGGCCTTTAGAAAAAGTAATCATAATTACAATAAGGAGTTTTATATGATTCAACGTATCTCTCATCATGATTTAGAACATGTATACGCAACTGCGGTTAACACAATTCAGTCTCAAATGAATTTCCAAGATGCAGTTGCACAGTTAGAAGAAGTTGCTCGTGCTGGTCACGGTAAAGCTGCTTTGTTCTTAGCAGAACTATACTACCAAGGTTTCCGTGTTGAACGTGATTCCATGAAAGCACAATACTGGCAGAAGCTAGCCACGATGCAAGCATAAAGAAACGTCACTTAGGTGGCGTTTTTTTATACCTATACAAAACCAAAATTACCTATTTGCCTAAAGCTTTACTTCGCCACTTCAGTCGTGACTTAGAAAGTACCCCTTATCCAGCATTTATTTGTATAGATATTTCTACTCATCAATATTTGTTTACGATTTGACACCTGTTTAAACTGAAATGTCATGTGGTTCTCTTATAATAAGCAGGACAAGTTGAAAACCTTTAAATTTAAAATGAACAGTTTAAGTAATCTACAACCGGTTTCTAAAGACTTGATGATCAAGATTTATATTTTAAGAACCATGATGTACTGCGGGGTTCTGTGGGGACTATTTGATGAAGGCTGGGCCATTAAATCAGATCAGGAAGATTTTATTTTTCCGTTCTGGCTAAATGGAGTACAAGCACATCGATACGCCAAAACTCACTGGCCCAATTACAAGCCAAGAAAGATTACCCCAAAAGACTTTCATGAATCTTTATTACCTACTTTAACACGGTTAAAAGTCACTCCTGCTTTATTTAACTCATCTCATCGCAAGTTGAAGTTATCTACACAGCAAATGCATCATTTCTTTTTTAATCATCCAAAATGGCAGGTAGCTTAAAGTTTCTTTGAGCTACCCAATATAGCGTGCTTTTTGAACGCTTGAACATAAAACTTATATTTGAATGACTGGCAAGTCTTTGCATTTTTCAAAAATCGAGCTAATTTAAATCAAAATGATAAAACAACAGGACAGAAGAAATGACTATCGTTGCACAAGTAATTAAGAACAAATCTGAACAAGCCATTTTTACAATTTCACCCGAAGCAACTGTCCTCGAAGCAATTACGATTATGGCCGAAAAAGGTATTGGTGCTTTAGTCGTAGCAGAAGGTGAACAAGTTGTTGGAATATTATCTGAACGCGATTACACACGAAAAGTAACGCTTATGGAGCGCTCATCTTATAGCACTACAGTAGCTGAAATTATGACAGCAAAAGTGATTACGGTAGGTTTAAATAATACGGTTGAAGAATGTTTACAGCTTATGACCGATCGTCATTTACGTCACTTACCTGTATTAGATAATGGAAAATTGGTTGGTTTCATTTCAATTGGTGACTTGGTTAAAGCCGCTATGGAAGACCAGAAGGTTTTGATTGAACAATTAAAACAATATATTTCAGGCTAAATACAAAAATAAAAATGGGCGATTAACGCCCATTTTTATTGTCCTTAAACTTAAAGATAATTCGTAATTAATGCGACTAAACGCTCTAGCAAAATATCAGCTTGAGCTTGTGTTATGTTAATTGGCGGTAATAAACGCACCACCGAACCTGCCGTAACGTTAATAATAAGTTTGTATTCATCACGAGCAATCGCAACGAGCTCAGCACAATCTTTAGGTAATTGGATACCAATCATCATACCGAAACCACGTACTTGCACATTCTTATCCGACAATTGAGCACGTAATTGGTCAACAATATAATTACCCACTACTGCTGCATTCTCTACTGCATTCTCCTTCTGGATCGTATCAATTACCGTGTAAACCACACGAGAACCCAATACTGTACCACCATAAGTAGAACCATGACTGCCAGGCCCTAACAAGCCTACTGCTTTACCTTGAGTCATTACAGCACCCACCGGAAAACCGTTACCCAAACCTTTTGCTGTGGTCAAAACATCCGGAATAATATTCGTATGTTGATACGCAAAGTATTTACCAGTACGGCCATTACCAGTTTGAATTTCATCTAGCATCATTAACCAGTTATGTTGGTTACAAATTTGGCGAACTTCTTCTAAATAGCTAAATCCTTGTGGTGCAGTATTAATACCACCTTCACCTTGAATTGGTTCAATTAAAATAGCAACGATATCTGGATGCTGTAAGGCAGCCTCTTGAATCGCTTCAATATCACCAAATGGCACTCGAATAAAACCTTCCACTAAAGGTGCAAAACCGTCTTGTACTTTCTTGTTACCAGTTGCTGACAGTGTCGCCAAAGTACGACCATGAAATGACTGCTCAGCAACAATAATCTTTGGCAAGCTTATACCTTGTTGAGTACCAAATTTACGAGCAATTTTAATTGCTCCTTCATTTGACTCGGCGCCACTGTTTGAAAAGAAAATTTCTTCCATACCTGAAACTTGAGCAAGCTTTTGAGCAGCCGCAGTTTGCCAAGGAATTTCAAACAAATTACTCGTATGCACGAGTGTAGCTGCTTGCTCTGCAATGGCTTCTGCAATAGCTGGATGAGCGTGCCCTAAACCACATACAGCAATACCAGTGAGTGCATCTAAATATTCTGTACCATCTTGTGTATAAAGATACGCCCCTCGGCCTCGAACAAAACTGATCGCTTGGCGACCATAAGTAGCCATTAAATGTGTTGGTTGATCAGGTTGTACTGGAGCTAGGGTAATATCAGTCATCACGAACTCTGTCTGTATGAGGTTTTAAGAAGGGTTTATATAAACAAAAACTTGCACTGATGAAAAGTCTCATCATTCATTTATCTAAAATTTCGTCTGCTTTTTGCTATCGCTTCGGTTTATACAATAAAATATTGAATATTCTGTGCAACTTTAAGCAACAAGGCGGTTTGCAAAGCGATGTGAACACCCCCTATAATGCTGCAAGATTAGTTGAGGATCTATTTATGACTGAACAAGCACGTGATACTGAAGCGTTAATTCGCGATCAAATTGCGAAGCATCCCGTTTTACTTTACATGAAAGGCACTCCACAGTTTCCACAATGTGGTTTCTCTGCACGTGCAGTAGAGGCGCTCAGTCAAATTGGTCGTCCATTTGCATATGTGAACATCTTAGAAAACCCTGATATTCGTGCAACTTTACCAAAAATTGCAAACTGGCCTACTTTCCCACAATTATGGGTAAACGGCGAGCTTATTGGTGGTAGCGATATCATGCTTGAAATGTTCCAAAATGGCGAATTAAAACCATTAATCGAACAATACAGCGCAGCTCCAGAAGCTTAATAATAAAAAAGCCAATCGAAAGATTGGCTTTTTTATACTTATAAATTTAACAATCACTTATACCGACATAACGAAATAGTCCATCTACACCAAGATCTGCTTTTAAAATAGTTAAATTTTTATATGGTGTAGTCGTTATCGCATCAAAAATATTCATATTCGGATCTTCATGTAACTCATCTACGTTTTGATTCATAACTTCTTCAAAACGGTCAGCAACAAACTCAAATCCTAAGTCCATTGCAATAAATACTGTATGTTCACAAGGTTGAACATATTGCTCTTGTGTCCAATCAATAACGGCAAGCTTACAAATCGGGCAAATAATATTAGCGGTTGCGTTCTCTAATTCAACTAACTGGTAAGACATATTATTTAAAAAATTGAGAAAAATATATTTTAGGAGAATTAGCCTATAAGCGCCATATTTGCTTATTAATTTAAGAAAATAAATTACAAAATAATTTCAATGTAATTACAATGAGATTTCAAATTATTTAGTTCTCTCTTTTATGGTTTATTTATAAGCTTTTTACAAAAAATTAAAATCAAACTTTATCGTTGCAAAAGTAATAATGTAAAATCTTTAGTGTTGCATAAATAGGATATTTTAATGCTCACAGATCTTGATGATTTTTATTGTTTTGCCCTTGTTGTTGAGCATGGTGGATTTAGTGCCGCCGAACGTGTTACGGATATTCCAAAATCAAAATTAAGTCGTCGTGTTTATAACTTAGAGGAAAATTTAGGGGTTCGCTTAATTCAGCGCAGTTCTCGTCATTTTGCAGTTACCGATATTGGTATGGATATTTATAGACACGCCCAAGTCATGATGAATGCCGCACAAGCAGCTCATGATTTGGTTGATCACTTAAGTATTCAACCTAGGGGGGTAGTCAAAGTAAGCGTTCCTGTAGACATAGCACAAAATCAGCTACCCAAAATTTTACCGGCATTTTTAAAAAAATATCCTGAAATTCGTTTACAACTTATTGTAAGTAATCGACGCGTTGATGTAATTAATGAAGGGATTGATATTGCTCTACGGGTCAGATCTAAACTAGATGATGACCCTAGTCTGGTACTAAGACAGTTTGCACTCATAGAACAAAGTCTCTTTGCAAGCCAAGCTTATTTAAATGAGTTTGGTAATATTAAGTCACCTGATGAGTTAAGTGATCATCGTATTTTAAGCTTGTCTGAAGAACATTTAGATCAACAATTTATATTACATGGCCCAGACAACCAACTGAAGAAAGTGAAAGTTAGCCCAACTATCATGGGAACAAATATTTATATGCTTGCCCAACTTGCAAGTCAAAATTGTGGTATTGCCTTGCTACCTGACACAGCAGCTGAGGATTTTGTAAAATCAGGTCAACTTGTACAAATCTTGCCAGACTGGAAAGCAGCCCACGGTATATTCCATGCTGTTTATCCGTCACGAAGAGGTTTACTGCCAGCTGTACGTGTATTTATTGATTATTTGGTAGAACATCTTTCAGAACATCCATAAATCAAAGCCGCATAAAAAAAGTTCGATAGATTATCGAACTTTTTTTATGCATATTAAATTTCTGGATAATTTCCCACACCTTCGGGCCACGGCGTTAATAATTCAAATCCTGTATCTGTAACAGCAACCATATGTTCCCATTGAGCAGATAACGAATGATCTTGGGCAATTACGGTCCAGCCGTCATTTAGCTCTTTTACCTGAGGTTTGCCTGCATTAACCATAGGTTCAATTGTAAAGACCATCCCTTTTTTCAAAACAAGACCTTGGCCGCGTTGTCCATAATGTAGAATATTAGGCTGTTCATGATAAACTTTACCAATGCCATGCCCGCAATATTCACGAACAATGCTATATCCTTCGCGATGAGCGACCGATTGAATAGCGTAACCAATATCCCCTAAAGTCGCCCCTGGTTTAACTGCATGTATACCAGCGACCATTGCTTCATAAGTAGTTTCAACTAATTTTTTAGCATGTGGATTTACGTTACCGACATAGTACATACGGCTCGTATCACCAAAATAGCCATCTTTAATAATTGCTACATCAATATTAATAATATCGCCATCTTTTAAAATTTTATTTTGAGAAGGGATACCGTGACATACCACTTCATTGACTGAAGTACATATTGTTTTTGTGAATCCATGATAACCCACATTAGCCGGTATAACTTTTAAAGTATTTACGATGTAATCATTACAAATATTGTCTAAATATTCAGTTGTTACACCTGGCTTGACATACTCCCCTATCATTTCTAAAACTTGTGCAGCCAAACGCCCAGAAACTCTTAATTTTTCTAGATCTTGTTCAGTTTTAATTGTAACAGTAGAAGCTCTCATTCAATTTTATCCTCGTAGGCACTGCTTTTACCACGCCTACAAAAATGTTAGTTAATTTAGAATATTTTAGAATGGATATAGGATAGGCGGAAAGCTTTAAATGTCCAAATATTCAACATTCATAATAGAAATTTATATTTTCATTTTTACACAATTTCTTTAAAAAGTCAGACCTAAAAAATGTTTTCTTTATTTCTTTCAATGAGTTTTCAAGTAGATAACTTAACCAGTTGATATTTTTAATATCTCTGGATGATTGATACGGCCTAAAAAAAAGCTTTTTCACATAAAATAGCGCTTGATCATGATCTCTTTTGCTCTAAAATTCTTTCTTTTTTGTTAAATTTAATTTATGCAACAGCTTCGTACCGGAGATATTATTGCCTTAGGTTTTATGACCTTTGCCCTCTTTATTGGGGCTGGTAATATTATCTTTCCTCCCATTGTCGCTCAACAAGCTGGTGATCATGTATGGCTAGCTGCCATAGGTTTTTTGATTACTGCCGTTGGCTTACCTGTAATTACCATTATGGCCCTCTCTCGTATGCAGGGTTCCATTGAAATTATTAGTTCACCGCTAGGTCGTATCGCAAGTCTGATCTTAACTGTAGTTTGTTATCTATCAGTTGGCCCTTTATTTGCTACACCACGCACCGCAACAGTTTCTTATGAAATTGGTTTCTCATCTTATTTTGGAACGTCTAGCAGTAGCCTTTTAATTTACAGTGCAATTTACTTCGCATTTGTAACTGTCGTTTCTTTATATCCAAACAAGCTTTTAGACACAGTTGGACATGTTCTAGCTCCTCTGAAAATTATCGCTTTAGCAATTTTAGGTATTGCAGCGGTTATGATTCCTGCGGGTTATGTTCCTGCTCCAATTAATCATTACGTTAACTCTCCTGTTTCAGAAGGTTTCGTAAATGGTTATCTCACCATGGATACTTTAGGTGCCTTAGTATTTGGTATCGTCATTATTCAAGCGATCTACTCGCGTGGTGTTACTGACAACAAACTAGTGACCAAGTATGCAATTATTGCCAGCCTTATTTCTGGAGTAGGGCTTACTTTAGTTTACTTAAGCTTATTTAAATTAGGTTTGGGTAGTCATGAGGTCGCTCCTAATGCAGCAAATGGTGCTGTAATCCTACATGCATATGTTCAACATGCTTTTGGGAATATGGGTTCACTCTTCTTAACAGGCCTCATTTTCTTAGCATGTATGGTTACTGCAATTGGCTTAACTTGTGCATGTGCTGAATATTTCGCTCAACTCACCAAATTGCCATATAAGCTTTTAGTTTTCATCTTAGTTGGTTTCTCTTTCATTATTTCCAACCTTGGATTGACTAAGCTAATTGCCGTATCAGTACCTGTCTTGAGTGCAATTTATCCACCTGCAATTGTAGTTATTATGCTCAGTTTCTTCTGGAAATTTTGGCATAAACCCTCTTTTATTGTCGGCTCAGTAACAAGCATTGCTTTAATTTTCGGAATTATTGACGGGCTTAAGGTTGCAGGCTTTGGTGATTACCTTCCTAATTTCCTTCAACACTTACCGTTAAATGAACAAAACTTGGCATGGTTGATCCCATCTTTAGTTGTTCTTGTAGTGACCACTCTTATCGACAAAGTTAAACATAAAAGCATTTAATCTGATGTTTTTTTGAAATCGAGTTTTACCCAAACATGATTTTATATATTGAATAAAATGCTGCGTTTACCCAACCAGCATTTTATTTCTAACATCAGCATTTAGTGACAATTCAACTATAGATATAATTAATTTTTACTGTAATATTACACTAAAATAATTTTTAGCTTACTCAGGAAAGAAGAGCATAAATGAAAAGTAAATATTATTTAACATTAGCAGATGCTGAGTTTTTAATGGAAGAAGCTCAGAAATATGCAATTGAACACAACTTTAAAGTCAGTATAGCCATTGTTGATGAAACAAGCTCTTTATTACTTATGAAACGTCTAGATGGCGCTTCTCCTCTCACCACACATCTTTGCTTAGAAAAAGCTAAATGCTCATCAATGAGCGGTCGTCCTTCTAAATTTTACGAAGAGCTTCTTCAAAATGGTCGTCTTGGTTTCTTGAGTATGCCAAGTGCTAAAGGTATGCTAGAAGGCGGAAAAGCGATTATTTATGAAGGCCAGATTTTAGGCGCGATTGGTGTTTCAGGTGTTCAATCTTTTGAAGATGCTGAAATTGCTCAACACGCTATTGATGTTTTTTTACAAAAACAAAGTAGCTAAAGCAAATTTAAAGAAGAGAAATTATTATACTTTTCATTTAAATAATTTCTCTTTTCTAAAAAAGTAATTATTTTATACAAAAATGTTTAATATTTACTTTTTTAATACCTTAACCATTTATAAACATAGAAGTTTTTATAAAACTGTTCAAAAAATTTTCTATTGACTATTGAATTAAGCTAAAAATACAAGTACAACATTAAACTTATTCTTGACTAAAACATTCGGTTTTAGCGCAACCACAAGGAGGGATGGAGATGTTATCATTACATTTCAACAAACAAGTCTTCATTAACACTCTGAACAGCAAAGATTCAGTTGTTTATGGAGTAACGACGCTTGCTCTTATGCTGACTTTACTGTTTCAAGGTATGATTAAAGGGAATCTGAAACCAGAATACTTTATGTATGCCATGGTTGTTTCTTTTGTATTTTGTGTATGGGCCTTTGTCGACCACAAAATGCGAAAATTAGCTAAAAGACGACTTAGTCAACAGAAATAAGAATTCTAAAAATGGATGAGCGATCATCCATTTTTATTTGCTTAAAAACAATAAAATTGTCCCCATCACTAAAATAGCAGTTGCTAACAGCTCAGTAATAATTAAAGCGAACATCATAAACGTCATCAACCATGTAGGTAAACTAAAATGCCCTAACCTATGAGGTTGTTTAAACTGATTCGTCGTATCCTGCAAAAATCCGTGGATGATATAAACTAAAATTGAGAAACTAAAAAACAGTATATTTGCCAATACACACCATAAAGCAATATCTTCATTTAAAATCGTGAAATAGCTCAATACAGCCAGAATAAGTGTGGCTGCTGCATAAAGCAAACTGCTTCTATGTGCAATATCTACATAATAATGTGCGCGGCTTAATTCGGAACGGCGAATTTGCCAATATTTCCATACTCCAGTTAACATTCCTATCCATAAAAAGACGCCACTAAAAACAATAGCCAGCTGTACAGCTTTTGATAAATCCATAATTTCCGTTATTCGTTTTATTAAAATTTGATGAGCTATATAACATAAATCTTGACTTTATAGTCACATTTTAATCAAGTACCTTTTCAGAACTCATGTACATTAAGATAAATGATTAGCCAATTAACTTTAAATCTATGGATAAGACTTTTGAATCTTTTTGGATTACCTGTAAAGATGGTTATCAGCTTGCAGCTCAATTTTATCCTGCTCAAGAAAAGAAAGCTGAATACCCTATCCTGATTTGTCCAGCAACAGGTATAACTAAAAACTTTTATCACTCTTTCGCAACGTGGTTAAGCCAACAAGGCTATGATGTATTGAGTTTTGACTTCCGTGGTATTGGCGAATCCCTACATGGAGCTTTAAAACAAAGTACCGCAAGTATTACCGACTGGGGAACACTAGATATTCCTGCTGCAATTGATGCCTTATTAATAAAAACGAAAGCAAATCAAGTTATTCTTATTGGACATAGTGCTGGCGGACAACTACTAGGAGTCGTACCTAACTATAATAAAGTCGCAAAAGTGATAACGGTTGCAGGTTCAACTGGACATATTAAAGGCCTTAAAGGAAAAACCAAGGTTTTAGCGCCAGTTATGTTTAATCTTATCTTCCCTATTTCTAGTCTTGTTAAAGGTTATGGAGCAACTCAATTCATTGGTATGGGAGAAAACCTACCTAAAAAAGTTGCTCAACAATGGCGAGAGTTTTGTAGCCGTCCCGGATATGTAAAAAACGCCATAGGCAAGACAATTTTTCATGATTTTCATTTAGATATTCAATGTCCAATTACTGCTATTTGGGCTGATGATGATGAGATTGCAACCAAACGTAACGTACAAGAATTATTAAGTTTATATCCAAATGCGAATAAAAAAATGATTGAACTTAGCCCAAAAGATTTAGGCTATAAATCAATTGGCCATATGCTGTTATTTAAAAAATCACATCAAAAACTTTGGTCTATTTTAGAACAAGAAATTAAACATTAATCACTGCTTTTATTTTCGCCTCTAAGTCAGTAATCCGGCTTAGAGGTTTTTTTGTATTAAAAACGAGCAGCTTTTTACTTAAATGCGTCGATATACCGTTAAAGTTCTGCTAAGGTAATTCATCTGAAGCTGTTGTCAAAAAACAGGTATATTTACTTGTTTAATGCAAACAGCTTCTTTTTCTCTGTTTTAGCTAAAGCCAAAGAAATTGTTCAAGGATAATTATGCTAGCACTAGAGCCTCAACATATTCATATGAATCAACATGCTGTTGATAAAACACATGCATTAAAGTGTCTAGTAGATATATTAGAAAAAGATGGGTTAGTTACGCCTGAATATATAACGGGACTCATCAATCGTGAACAACAAAGCGCGACTTATTTAGGCCAAGGCATTGCCATTCCTCACGGTACTCCTCAATCACGTGAATATATTTTAAAAACAGGTATCCGCTTAGCCCATTTCCCCGAAGGTGTGATCTGGGATGGAGAAAATAAAATTTATTTAGCTGTAGTGATTGCAGCAAAATCTGATGAACATTTGCAAGTTTTGCAAATTCTTACTCGTGCATTAATGCATGACGTCAGCGAACAAGTAAAGAATGCTTCCAAACCTGAGCAGATTATCGAATTACTACAAGCTCAGCCATTATCTTTAGCACTTCATGAAAATCTTATTCAAACCGAAATCGATGCACAAGATATCGAAGATTTATTTTGGGCAGCTTCTCAAACACTCAAAAAACATAATTTTGTAAAATGTGGTTTTCTAAGCTCACTTGATCCAGAACAAGCTATTCAACTGCAAGATCAAATCTGGTCCATTTCTAGCAATCACTTTGTTCAGCAACCAGCTATTAGCATTACTAAACCATCACAGGCTTTAGAGCTAAATGGTAAAAAGCTGAACACCCTCGTTTGTATAGCAGCCAATGACCAACTCGATAATGAAAGATTTAATCGTTTAATTGATATTTTATTTAACCCTGAGCAAGTTGCCGAGCTAGATAAAACTCAAACTCCAAACGAAATTGCAAAAATTATTGGAGCTGACGTTGTTCCTGACTGGCCTCAACGTTCAGTAGTGCTGGCAAATGCACACGGCTTACATGCCCGACCAGCTACACACCTTGTCAATCTTACAAAAACCTTTCAAGGCGACATCCAAGTTGCAGTAGACGATGGTAGCTTTGTTTCTGCCAAAAGTTTAACTCGTCTTTTAGCATTAGGTTGTAAGCGTGGCCAAACTCTACGTTTTATCGCTGAGCCAGAAACCGATGCCGTAGAGGCTTTAGATCAAGTTATTTTGGCAGTGCAGCAAGGCTTAGGTGAAGAAGTTGAAGCGCTACCTGTAACCAGTGAAACTCCTGACCAGCTCCCTGCTCAAACTGCAATATCAAATGCTACGACATTAGGTAACAATACGGGCATTGCAGCATCAAGTGGCTTAGCTTTTGGACCCGTCCATGTGATTAAACCAAAGGTTTATCAATATGAACGTATGGGTTCAGGCGTAAAAGTCGAGAAAGAAAATTTAGATATTGCCCTACATGCTGTAAAAAACAATATTCACCAAGTCATAGCCAAAGCTGATGCCTCTGAAATTAAACAAATCTTTCGAGCTCACCTAGAAATGCTTGATGATCCTGATTTAATTAATGGTGTATATCAAAAAATTTATCAAAATTTATCAGCACCAGCTGCGTGGCATGAACATATTGAAGCTGCAGCTAAAGCACAGGAAGCACTACCAGATCGTTTACTCGCTGAACGCGCAACAGATCTACGTGACATTGGTGACAGAGTTTTAACCCAATTATGTGGTGAAGTGGTTATTGAAGAGCCTAAAGAGCCTTATATTCTAATCATGCATGACGTGGGGCCAAGTGATGTCGCTCGTCTCAACAAAGACCGTGTCGCAGGTATTTTAACTGCTATAGGCGGTGCAAGTGCGCATAGTGCAATTGTCGCACGTGCTTTAGGCATTCCAGCTATTGTTGGTGCTGGTGAACAAGTCCTAGAAATTGATCCGAAAAGCACTTTACTTATTAATGGTGATACGGGAACTTTTGTTTTAGATCCAGATGCGGCACAAATCGAACAAGCCAAGCAAGAGCGTGAGCAACAGCGTCAAATTCGTGAAGAAGCTGAACGTCATAGCCACGAGCCAGCAATTACCTTAGATCAACATCAAATCGAAATTGCAGCCAATTTGGGTAAAGTTCAAGCGACAGCACAAGCAGTAGAATGTGGTGCTGAAGCAATTGGCCTACTTAGAACCGAACTTGTTTTTATGTCTCATAGCAGTGCACCTAACGAGGCTGTTCAAGAAGCTGATTACCGAGTTGTATTAGATGCACTTGCAGGTCGCCCGCTTGTGGTACGTACATTAGATGTAGGTGGTGATAAACCTTTACCTTACTTACCAATTGCTGAAGAAGAAAACCCATTCTTAGGTTTAAGAGGAATCCGTTTAACTTTAAGACGCCCTGAGCTTTTAAAACAGCAATTAACCGCTCTACTAAAAGCATCTGATAATCGTCCGTTACGAATTATGTTCCCTATGATTGGACGCGTTGAAGAATGGCGTGCAGCCAAAGCAATTCTTGACGAAGTAAGAGCCCAACATCCATGTGACAATTTACAAGTTGGCATTATGATTGAGGTTCCGTCTGCTGCTTTACTTGCACCGGTTCTTGCACAAGAAGTCGACTTTTTCAGTATCGGTACAAATGACCTGACCCAATATACTTTAGCGATTGACCGAGGCCACCCAATACTCTCAGCGGAAGCAGACGGATTACATCCAAGTATTCTTAATTTGATTGATCAAACAGTGAAAGCTGCTCACAAACATGGCAAATGGGTAGGAATCTGTGGTGAGCTTGCAGCAGACCCGAAAGCTGTCCCTATTCTCATGGGATTAGGCGTAGACGAACTGAGTATGTCCCCAAATAGCATTCCTTTAGTAAAAGCTCAAATCCGCACACTAAGCTATAGCCATGCTCAAAAGCTTGCGCAACAAGCTTTACTATGCGATAGCGCCCCTGCTGTGCGCCAGCTATCTGAACAAGACTTATAAGATTGGGAATAGTAATGGCTAAAATTTTAACAATTACTTTAAACCCTGCAATTGATGTAACCATTCAACTGAATGAGTTATTAGTAGGAGAAGTGAACCGACAAGAGTCGGTAGAAATTCATGCGGCTGGCAAAGGCCTTAATGTTGCTCAAGTATTAAAAGACTTAGGTCACGATGTAATCGTAACCGGCTTTTTAGGTGAGCATAATCGACAAATTTTCGATACACATTTTGCACAAGCTCAATTTCAACCCGAGTTTATTTATATTGATGGTGAAACCCGTCAAAATATAAAAATTGCTGAGCATTCTGGGCGGATGACCGATTTAAACGGCAAAGGTTTCTTTGTTTCTGAAACAGACAAACAAAGCCTATTTAATAAGATTGAAGCTCTGTTACCACAAGTCGAGGTCGTTGCAATAGCTGGTAGCCTCCCGCAAGGTTTTAGTATTGATGAGTTACAACAACTTATTCAACTGATCAAAAAAAATAATAAGAAAGTTGCCCTAGATACCAGTGGTAAAGCATTGGTTGCTGCAATTGAGTGTCAACCTTGGATGATCAAACCGAATACCGATGAGTTGGTTGAAAGTTATCAACGTCCTGCAACAAGCTATGCTGAACAAAGAAAACTTTTTGATAGCTTAACCAATATTGAGCATGTGGTTATCTCAATGGGTGAAGATGGCGTAAATTGGTTACACGCCACTCACCCCTTACACGCTCAAGCACCAAAGGTTATTGTAAAAAGTACAGTAGGCGCTGGTGATTCACTCTTAGCCGGCATGATCCATGGACTTGTTAACCAACTACCTCCTGAAGAGACTTTAAAAACTGCGACAGCCATTGCAAGCCATGCTGTAACACAAATTGGTTTTCGAATCCCTACTTCTGAGGTTCTAAACCAATTAAAAGCACAAACTATTATCAATTCATTGAGTGAATCTGATGCAAACTGCTAAACATTTATTATTTGTCACTAATGGTCCGCAACAGCAAGTCAATGCTTTAATCTTGGCTCGTAAACTTGCTTTAGTCGCAACCCAACACGGCTATAAACATAGTGTCATTTCACTCGATGAGTTTGAATCAAGCGATCATTTTGATCATGTCATTATTATTGGACAGCAACCTAAAAATCTAAATATTTTTGGTCAAAACGCTTTATCTTTAGTTTCTATTGAAGATATTAAAGATGATGCAGACAAAGCACTTTTAACGGCACTTGAACACTCAAAACCAGCAAATAAGTGGGAACAAAAACCTAAGCAAGCTTCAAATACCGCAACTCATTTTGTTGCCATTACTGCTTGCCCAACTGGAGTTGCCCATACATTTATGGCAGCTGAAGCGTTACAACAAGGTGCAGAAAGACTTGGGTATCAAATCGATGTAGAAACTCAAGGTTCTGTAGGTGCGAAGAATATTTTATCACCTCAAGCGATTGCTGATGCCGATATTGTTATTCTTGCTACTGACATTGAAGTCAACACTGACCGCTTTGTAGGTAAACGTGTCTATAGATGTAGCACTGGTTTTGCTTTAAAACAAACCGACAAGGCTTTTGCTGAGGCAATTGCTAATGCTCAGGTTTTAGAACAAGGTAAACAGCAAGCAACAACGGAAAATAAGGATAAAACTGAAAAAGTTGGTGTATATAAACACTTATTAACTGGTGTTTCTTATATGCTGCCTATGGTTGTTGCGGGTGGCTTGCTAATTGCACTTTCTTTATGTTTTGGCCTAAATGCAGCAGAACAAGCTGGTAGTCTGCCAGCCATATTAAAACAGATTGGCGCAGCAGCATTTACCCTCATGGTACCCATGCTGTCGGGTTATATTGCATATTCCATTGCAGATCGCCCTGGTCTTGCACCCGGTTTAATCGGGGGTTTATTGGCAGCACAGTTACAAGCAGGATTTTTAGGCGGTATTGTTTCTGGCTTCCTTGCAGGTTATATCGCATTATTTATTGCTAAAAAAGTTAAGCTCCCAACTAGCTTAGAGTCCCTTAAGCCCATTTTGATTATTCCATTACTAGGAACATTATCTGTTGGGCTGATTATGTTCTATGTGGTAGGTCAACCTGTAGCGCATATTTTTGAGTTAATGAAAGATTTCCTCAACAACATGGGCACAACAAATGCTGTATTAATGGGAATTATTCTGGCAAGTATGATGTGTATTGATTTGGGCGGACCAATTAATAAAGCTGCTTATGCTTTTACAGTTGGACTACTTACCACCAATACCTATATGCCAATGGCAGCCACGATGGCAGGCGGTATGGTTCCTGCAATTGGGATGGCAATTGCAACCTTCCTCGCTAGAAATAAATTTAGTACTGGTGAAAAAGATGCAGGTAAAGCTGCGTTTGTGCTTGGTTTATGCTTTATTTCAGAAGGTGCAATTCCATTTGCAGCAAAAGATCCAATGCGCGTTATTCCAACCTGTATTCTAGGTGGCGCAGTAACTGGTGCATTAGTTGCTTTATTTCACTGTGAGCTTGTGACTCCACACGGCGGTGTATTTGTACTACTGATTCCAAATGCAATCAATCATGCGTGGTTGTATCTTGCAGCAATTGCGGCTGGAAGTATCGTAACGGGAGTAAGTTATGCCATCATTAAAAAGAATCAAGAAGAAAAATTATTAACAAACTCATAATTTAAAAAGGGAGAATATAAATTCTCCCTTTTTTATTACTATTTTTTATTTATTAATTTGTACTGCACGGGCCATCATTTGCTCAGGAATATCTTGAGCCAGCATCACTGTTAGCGTGGGCTTTTGCTTAGCTTCTCCTACTAAATTTTGAGCTTCTAATACTGTATTTATATCTTTTGGTGCCAACTTATACATTGCTCCAGTAGCTGGATCCACAATTAAAAGCCCAATTAAACCACCAAAAATAATATTACCTAAATACCAGCCACTAAGAGTACCTGTAACTTCTACCGTTTTAGTTTGATAACCAGGTTTACTGAAAGATACTTGATAACTTTCTGGTTTAAAATAACCGGCACCTTTTTTTAAGCTAACGGTAGCAGGTGTTTGCCCCGTATGGACTTTTACCCCATTACGATTTTTAATCTCAATAGTTGCTGACTCAGGCACACTTGTAAAAGTAAGTGTTTGTGAAGAACCTGTAATGATGCTTGCACAGCCATTTAACCCTATCGTTAAAGCTACCATAGAAGTAATTAGTAATTTTTTCATCATTAATCCAGAAGAATTTATCTATCGTTATTTGAAAATGCACTATATTAAAATAAACAAAAAATAACAATTAACATACAATTCAAAAGATTAACAATTAAACAATTCCTTAATTAAAATACATTCGTAAATCATGATTCTTTTGAACAGTAAAATTAATATTTAAAAATTTAGTAAATTCAATAACATAAATCCATTTATTAGTTAATTTTCTTTAATATTTGATCAATCATGTTAAATATATGGTAAATTTTCATCTTCAAAAAATCAATTAAACATATGATTAATTTAAATATTTACCTATTGAATGGATTTATTTTTTTAAGTTATGACTTTGTAGACAAAAAATTTTGATAGAAATGTCACGTTCAAAACGAGTTTTTTTTTCTACGATTCTCATGCTAACAAATATCGTTCATTTTACGACCAAGCGAGTAGCCAAGTTCAAATAAACGGTAAGGAATAAGTTTTATTAGAAGAGGAAAATTTATAGTTTGTCCTTGTTAATCAAACAATATAAATTTTGCTCATGACTTAAAGTCCTGATATAACTTGCTTAGTGAAACTATATTTTTCCACTATTAAAATAAGTTTCATAAAATGCGATCCACCAAGGTATGGGGAAAAGTCAATGACAAAGAAGTATGCGCGTTTTTTACCTACAACAGAATCTTTCACTCTTGAAGATTTTCCATATTATTGGATTACTCAGGTCCATGCTCAATATGTACAAAATATTGATAATGCCCTCAAAAAATATGGCCTAGATAATTCACGTCGTCGTATTATGCTTGCGCTAAGTAGTAAACCTCACGCTAGCGTATCAGAGCTATCTGATATGATTATTTCAAAAATGTCGACTACCACTAAAATTGTTTATCGCTTAAAAGATGAAGGCTTAGTTGAAACCTATTCTTGTCAATCAGATGGTCGTATTACACGTGTATATCTTACCGAACGTGGTACAGAAATGATTAATAAAATTAATGATCTAACGAGTGTAGTACTTGAACAATCATTCGAAGGTATCACCCCTCTTCAACTAGAAAAAATGATGGAAAGCTTAAAATTGCTTTTAAAAAATCTTTCTCGATAATTGTTGTTTTCAACATTTTAAAACGATTAATTCTCAAGCTCTCTCATGAGAGCTTTTTTATTATTTTCTCTTATGTTTACAGGAATATAGACTTCATAAAGTAATCAATTAAACACTATGCTTGTTGACTTGTTCCTTCAACTCCAGTAGAAACTCTCTCTTAATATCTCTAACGTAATTTTAGGAAAAAATGGCTAAAAGAAAATATAAGAGTGATAAGTTTCAAGTACGTCGTATTAACCGTCAATGGTGGGTACTTGAAAAAGATTTAGAAACTAACTGTTACAGCAAGCATGAACAGGTAGCTACTAAGACATTAGCTAACAATTATGCTGACGATTATATAGAGCAGTATTATATGAACCTCTACATTCAACAACAGTTGAAAAAACCGGAAACCGTATAAAAAGCCTCCATGGCTTTTTTTATTTATAATTTAATAAGTTAAATAAAATTAAAATAATAAAATTTTGACATAAAAAAAACCTACATCTTGGGGAAAATGTAGGCTATAAAATGCACAAAAAGGAATTATATATCCTTTTTGATGAAAAGAATTCTACGATAATATAAGACCTTATTTTATATTACTTTTGTAAAGTTAATAGTATTTATTGTATTAACCTCTAATAACTTAAATGCTTTTTCTTTATAAATTTTTTCTCATAAATATTTAAATTAATTAACTCTTCACGAGTTAAAATGTTTTTGATGTTTGAGTTTTTTATAAAAAACGCTATTTGAATTTTATAAACAACTGTTTTAACAAGTTTTTTACAAAAATACGCATAATTTTTTCAAGTTAAAATTCTACATTTCATAATCTTTAGGAGATTAAAAGTTAATAAATAACATATGCATAGATGATTAATAAAATTTTTATTTTAAAAAAACCTTTATTCGAGACGAAAAAAACATCAAATATTAATTTTTTATAGCTTTTGTGGTGACGACACAACTATTACAATACAGTTTATAAATAGTTTAACTCTTCAGCAGTTTTAGGCATGTTATGACTTCAATGTCGAACACTACCCAAAAGCATTTTATTGTTGAGCAGTTTCCTTTACCGACTTGGGTCAGTGATGAAAAAGGCTTAATTTTATACTGCAATACGGAGTGTACAAAGTACTGGCGCGATACTTCTCCTCCATTGTTTCAACAATGGCTAGATTTCGTGTACCCTGCCGATTTAGAAGAAGTTAAAAACAAATGGTTAGATGCGATACGACTCCGATCAAGAATTGAATTTAAATGCCGTCTTTTGCATAAAACCCATTATTATCGATGGTGCAAAATTTCTATTCAATTGTCGAAATACCATGAATCTTCTCAAGAAAATGAATGGTTTATTAGTTTTCTAGATATTGACCAAGATATACAAGAGCAGCAAAGCTTACGAAAAGATATCGATATACAAAATCAAATGCTCGATATCAGTGTCGATTGTATTAAGGTTTTAAATACAGATGGCACTGTATCTCATATGAATAAATCAGGATGCCTTGCATTAGGCATACCTGTAGATGAAAAAAAATTTGGCATGAGATGGTTAGATCTTTTACCTCCTCATATTCGTAAACGTGGAAGAGTTGCTTTAAAAAAAGCCCTGCAAGGTAAAGTAGCCCGATTCGCCGGCATGAGTTGTTTACCAAATCAAGAGCCTGAGTATTGGGATAATATGCTCACCCCAATTCAACATACAAACGGCGAAATTATTCAGATATTGTGTGTTTCGCGTAATGTCACTCAACAGTATCTTACCGAAAACCGTCTAAGGGATATTAGCGAGAGAGATGAACTCACAGGATTATTTAATAGACGTTCATTTAAGCTACAACTAAAACGCACCCTAGCCTACTCAAGAGAAACCCAAACCAGTGTAGGGCTACTTTTAATTGATCTAGATCATTTCAAGCATATTAATGACACTATAGGTCATAGTGCTGGTGATCACTTATTAAAAATCCTGTCTAAACGTTTTAATCAGTGCGTAGACCATGAACGATGTTCTGTCGCTCGGTTGGGTGGCGATGAGTTCGCAGTTATTGTTAGCCATTTAGAAAATGAGAATAATGTTCGTGAACTTGCTGAAGTATTGCTTCAACAACTCAATCAACCCATTACATATGCTGGGAATGTGCTTAACGGCGGCATGAGCATTGGCTGCGCCATTTATCCTCAAGATGCAGTTGATCAATCGAGCTTATTAAGTTGTGCCGATATGGCATTACATGACTTAAAAGCCCGTGGTCGTGGCGGCATACGTATGTATAACCCAAGTATGATGCAGTTAACCGAGGCAATCGCCTCTCAACTCAACATTGCTCGCCAGCTTATTCGTCATCATACCATTCAGCCCTACTATCAACCCAAAGTCGATCTAAAAACTCATGCTGTAGTGGGCTTTGAAGCATTACTCCGCTGGCATACGACTTCGGCCCAAAGAGGTTTGCCTTCTCAGATTGCTGAAGCTTTTAAAGACTACGATTTAGCCAGTAAAATTGGTGAAATCATGCAACAACAAGTTTTGCATGATATTGCTAAATGGATAAAATTAGGTTTTGAGCCGCTTCCTGTTTCTCTAAATGCCGCACCAGTTGAGTTCTTAAGAGATAACTATGCTGAACGTTTATTAAAAAAGATTAATCAACTTGAAATTCCTACCCATTTAATTGAAATAGAAGTTACTGAACATATGCTGGGTGACCGTGGTTCTGAATATGTTATTCGCGCGCTCAATAAACTAAAACAGCATGGGGTACGCATTGCTTTAGATGACTTCGGAACAGGTTTCTCTTCTTTAACACATATAAGAGACTATCCTATTGATTGCTTAAAAGTTGATTGTAGCTTTATACAAAAGATGCAACATGATCCATCCATTTATGCAATTGTTCAGGCAATTGGCTTACTTGCTCCAAATCTCTCACTCGGATTAATTGCAGAAGGTATTGAAACACCAGAACAAGAAGAATTACTTCTTCAATTTGGATACAACATAGGGCAAGGTTTTTTATTTGAATCAGCTATTGATGCTAATCAGGTGATCTCTATTCTTAAACAGGGTCAGGCTTATCTAGAAAGTCACTATTCTATGAATTAATCATTTACCTTACACACTAAAAACAAACAATAAAAATTATAAAATTGGCGATAATATAACCATAACGATAACAAGTTTAGGTTCTTCAACAATAAATATTGTCACAAGACAATAAGGAGCAATATATGAGTTATCACCATATTTTAGTTCCGGTCGATGGTTCTCCTACTTCACTTATTGCTGTTAATCATGCTGCAAGTCTTGCTAAAGCCTTTAGTAGTAAAGTTACTTTGGTATATGCGCTCACTATTGATCCATTTATTTCAGTTGAAATTATTGATAGTACAGAAATTGCGCAAGATTATTTTAATAAAGCGAGAGCTTCGATTCAGAGCATTTTAGATCAAGCTAAAGAACAATTTAGCCAACATGGAATTTCTGTTGAAACCAAAATTGTTGAAGGTCAAACAATTCATACAGAAATCATCAAAGCAGCAACTGAGCTAAAAGCTGATTTATTAGTGATTGGTTCTCATGGGCGAAAAGGTTTTAAAAAGTTCTTCTTAGGAAGTGTAACTCAAGCACTCTTAGGAGAAATTCATGTGCCAGTATTGGTCGTAACTGAATAAATCTAAACCTTTATATAAAAAACCCAGCTATATAGCTGGGTTTTTTGAAATAAGTTACTTACCGTTATATGTAAATTTAATGAGAGAACCGGGATTCTCTAAAGTATGAGTGACTGAACCATCATCTTTTTGTACATTTCCCGCTGTATCAGTCAGCACATATAAGGTATTACCTTCTGGACTAGCGATGACATCACGATAACGGTTATTGCTTTTAAACATTGGGATAGCATCATCCAAAGTCGTGCTATATGTCGGGTCCAATTTAATACGGAAAATCACCCCACGTTTTAAAGATGGGACCAATAATGTATTTTCCCACCCTGGAATCGCTTTTTTGCCTCCCGTATATACATATGCCGATGACGGTGCAACCGTTGGCCAGCAAATATATGCCATCTCACCACAAGTAGGGTCATTATAGTTATAGGTATCTTGTACCGTATATAAAGTTTTCAAAGGTGGCACAAAGTTTTTACCAGTCCATTCAGACTCTTTAGTCACAGGAACACCTGTTGCTACTTTTATCCCGTTTTGAGCTAAATCTTTAATTTGTGATTTATTGGTTGCTGCCGAATAGTTTGCATAGGCATAACCACTGTCATCTTTATAACCAGCTACATTTGGCCAGCCATAGTTACCACCTTTTAATACAAGGTTAATTTCATCATCAGAATTTGGTCCTTGCTCAGATTGTAAAAGCTTTCCATTTGGGGCAAATGCTAAACCTTGTGGATTACGGTGCCCTAAAGTGTAGATATGACTCACTACGCCGTTAAAGCTTGGGTTGTCTTTAGGTATACTGCCGTCCAGATTTAAGCGTAATACTTTACCCATATATGTATGGTAGTCTTTACTATTGAGCTCTTGCTGAGTCGGAGTATGCTGTGCCTGATTCGATAAGAATAGATAAGCTAACTGATTACGACCTTGGTCACCAATCGTATAGTAGATTTTTTGGTCTGGACCAATAACGAGACGACCAGACTGATGATCTTTTGATGACGGTAAACCTGCAATCAAATCAATAGGCTTTTCAAATGTATCTGTAGTTTTATTATAGGTATATCTACGAATAATTGTCTGATTAGGTAACTCTTTATCTGTAGATTTTGGATTTTTAAAAGTGCCTGAAATATAGATATAAGGGTTATGTTTAAAGTCAGGATGAAAAGCAAAACCTAACAAACCATTTTGCCCATCAGCATCACTCACAATTTCAGGAACCTGAAATACTGTTTTCGCGCTACCAGATACAGGATTTACTCTTAAAATTTTGCCAGTTGCACGTTCGGTTAACCAAATTTGATTATCTGGCCCCCATAACAAAGCATGTGGTTTATTTAAATTGGACAGAATCACTTTTTTATCAAAATTTTCTGTTTTCGCTTTTGCGAACTGAGCAGGTGTCAGAGGTATATCTGCAAATGCCGTATGAAACGTAAATAGTTGTGCAGCACCTAAAAGAGTGATTTTTGCTAATAAATGTTTATTCATAGTTCCACCTTATAAAGTTTTCTAAAGAGTTACTTAAACCGCTGAAAACATTGGTTTGTATACGTTCTCTATATCTTTTGTATTATGATGATTAGCTCATTTATTAAAATCCAAATTTCTGCAAGGCTCTGTTGCATAAAAGTAGCTATTCAAAACAAGTGAATATCTTATAAGTTGCCTTATAAATCATTGATCTCATTTTTAAGATAAATAAATTGAAAGAAAGCTTTAACAAAGTAATTGAAAAGTAAAATTTAATACTCAAATAGACAATTCAATCTATAAAAATATACATACCACATAGTTAAAAGATCCAAGCTAAAGGTTAAGGATCCTTACAAATCGAATTTCGTTATGTGTGCAAATTTTAAACCCCTTAAGAAAGAGCATTCTTATCAATTAGACTTACTTGAACCCACCTTTGATTACAAATCAGATGTCTATCCAAGTGATGATTGCCCAATAATCTTATCTCATCAAAATGAATGGGAATGGCGAAAAGTTAAATTTGGAATGTTGCCACCATATGCGAAAGAAATTTCATTTAAATATGCAACTTATAATGCAAGAACTGAAACGGTTGATCACAAACGTTCATTTAAACATGCCTGGTCAAATGATCAATTTGGCCTAGTTCCTGTTGAAGCTATTTATGAACCGAAATATATCAATGGTAAAGCACATTGGTATGGCATCTTTCGTCAAGATGGGAAGCCATTTACGCTTGCAGCAATTTATGAAGAAACCATAATTGATGAGCAGAAAGTTAGAACAATGTCACTATTAACAATCAATGCAGATCGACATTCTTTTATGAAACAGTTTCATAAACCTGACGATGAAAAACGTTCAATTATTGTAATACCTGACCATCTTAGAAACGATTGGTTAAATTGCAAACACACTGACGCTCCTGACTTTTTCTTAGATATGCCATTAAATGAATTTACGTCTCTGCCTAAAGCAGAAATGAACAAATCATAAAATAGTTAGATGCCTAATAAGTGAAAGTAGCAAGCTTAAATAGCTCCCCCTAAAAACTTATGTTATCCTTCGCACCTCTTTAAAACTTCAAATTTTCATTATCCATGACACTTACGCCACCTTAAGTTTATTTACCCTTCTCCTTTGTAAATAACTCATCACTGTCTAGTGATGTGGTGTAGTCGCTTGTGTGTTGGTATATCACATCACTAGCCTTTCTAAAATTTAAAATTCTAGGCTATTTCCATGTTAACGAATCTTCGAGAACAATGGTTCTCTAATGTCCGTGCAGATATTCTTTCTGGGCTTGTTGTTGGTCTGGCTTTAATTCCAGAAGCGATTGCCTTTTCAATTATTGCAGGTGTAGATCCCCAAATCGGTTTATATGCGTCTTTTTGTATTGCGGTTATTATTTCTTTTGTAGGTGGCCGTCCTGCCATGATTTCGGCAGCAACCGGTGCTATGGCCTTAGTCATGACGACCCTAGTGAAAGAACATGGTCTTCAGTATTTATTCGCAGCTACTATTTTGACGGGTGTCATACAAATTATAGTAGGATATCTTAAGCTTGCTAAGCTCATGCGCTTTGTCTCTAAATCGGTTGTGATTGGTTTTGTAAATGCTCTCGCCATACTCATTTTTATGGCCCAGCTTCCAGAACTAGTCAATGTAAGTTGGTACGTCTATCTATTAGTCGCTATTGGTTTAGCAATTATTTATCTATTCCCTTATGTACCAAAGCTTGGAAAAATTTTTCCATCTCCCCTTATATGTATTGTTATAGTCACATTACTTGCTTTCTTTTTAGGCCTTGATGTGCGAACAGTTGGCGATATGGGAGCATTACCAAATACTCTACCTATTTTTTTAATTCCAGCTATTCCTCTTAATTTAGATACACTTCTTATCATTCTTCCTTATTCATTGGCGTTAGCTGCAGTTGGCTTACTTGAGTCGATGATGACAGCCACAATTGTTGATGAAATGACGGATAGCCCGAGTAATAAATTTAAGGAATGTAAAGGTCAAGGTATTGCCAATATTGCCTCGGGTTTTATGGGTGGGATGGCTGGATGTGCCATGATTGGGCAATCAATGATTAATGTTAAATCAGGTGGTCGCACACGCTTATCTACTTTATGCGCAGGCATATTCTTGCTGATTTTAGTAGTATTTTTAAGTGATTGGTTGAAAGTTATTCCTATGGCTGCGCTTGTTGCTGTCATGATTATGGTATCAATAAGTACTTTTGAGTGGCGTTCACTTACCCAATTTAAAACTAATCCTAAAAGTAGCAATACCGTTATGATTGCAACGGTTGTTGTAGTTGTAGCTACTCACAATCTAGCATTAGGCGTATTGACAGGTGTACTACTCTCCGCGCTTTTCTTAGCCAATAAACTTGAAAATGATATACAGGTAATAAGTTCATTAGAAGGCAACGCTCGTTTATATGATTTAAGAGGACAAATCTTTTTTAGTTCTTCAGATAGATTCATGCAAGGCTTTAACTTTAAAGAAGACGTAAAAGAAGTCATTATTGATCTGACTCATTCACATATATGGGATGTCACTTCGGTTGCAATGCTTGATTCAGCAGTAGAAAAGTTCCAAAAGAATGGCATACACGTTACTGTACGTGGTTTAAATGAAGCCAGTTCAATCATGATTGACAAGTATAGTACACATGCAAAAATTTAAAAAAAGGTCCTTCGGGACCTTTTCAATCATAGAGAATTATATTTTTATTAAGGAGATTTATATAACAAGCGGTTTGGGCTACCTGAAGGGTTTTTTACTACGTTACTGCTCGCTTGATTTAAAAGATTGGTAGAGATCGTTTGAGGTGAAGCCGTAGGTGTACTTTGAAGCATTTCAGCAACTACACCAGCAACATGCGGGGTTGCCATTGAAGTACCATTTAATATCTTGGTAGCTGTATTACTTCCAATCCAAGAAGAATTAATTTGGCTACCCGGTGCAAAAATATCAACACAGCTTCCATAATTAGAATAGCTTGCCCGAGTATCGGTATTATCTGTCGCAGCCACTGTAATGGCCTTACTTACTCTTGCTGGAGAAGATGTACATGCATCTGTATTTGAATTGCCAGCGGCTACGACCATGACATAACCATTATTATATAAATTTTCCACTGCACTATCTAAAGAAGAACTTGTTGCCCCACCTAAAGACATATTTACAACTGCAGGTTTTTTACCATTTTTCAATATCCAGTCTAAACCAGCAATAACATTACTTGAGGCCCCTGACCCATCACATCCCAAAATCCGGATTGGAACTAAATTGACATTTTTGGCAACACCATAGGTCGTACCACCTACTGTTCCAGCAACATGGGTCCCATGTCCATTACAGTCGGTTGTACCATTGCCATCAGATATTGCGGTATAACCGCTTAACACACGTCCTGAAAACTCTTGGTGGCTAGATAATATACCAGTATCCACGATATAAGCCGTAGTACCTGAACCGGTCTGTAAATAAGAATAAGTCGAATTTAATGGTAAAGCTTTCTGGTCTATACGATCTAGTCCCCAATCTGGATTACTTTGAGTAGTTGCATCAATATTTACTATTGTATCGCTTTCTACTGAAAGAACATGAGGGTTCTTTTTCATCGCTTCAATAAAGGCTACCCCTGCTGTATCAGGTAAATAAATTGCAAAGCCTTTAAGAACAGTATCGTAGCTTTGTAAAACTTTACCAGCATGTTGTTTAGCAATATTTTGTGCGAAATCTTTAGAAGGACCTGCATCCTTATTTAATATAACAATATATTGATTTTTAATAATTCCTTTTGCTTGGGAAGAATCATTTACAGGATTTGCAACATTTGAAGCGGCATACACAAAATGAGTAGCTGCTATTGAAAGACAAATAGCAGACACTTGGCGAATATTCATGACTATCTCCATATATTATATTTCAGGTATTTTTATGATAATTAATAACTTTTTTACTTCAGGATTAAAATTTTAGATGAGAACTTTGAGGAGTTTTATCTGCTTTTAAACCCCAACCATATTTTCATAATTTTTTAGGTTAAACAATATCAATCCACTTTTTTATAGAAAAATGTGACATCCATCTACTTATAATTTAAATATTTTATTTTTTTATAATTAAAATATCACTCTATTTGGGTTCAATAATATAAAAGAAAATAACCATTATGATAAGAACTATAGTAGCCATTGCTAAGTAAGTACCAACAGTATTAAAACTTCTCAGAAACTTCAAAATATCCATAACAATATGATAATTAACAGGTTATAGACAATTATTTCAAAATATAAAAGTTCATACAACTATAAAAAATTAACAATTTCTTTAACTGTGATTAATATGTACAATAAATGTATAAATATATATTTCCTATTTTTTATTAATTAAGCTTATTAGAAATAAATTATGCAAAACAAATTATTTGAATTTTTTTATCTAACTAAAATAAATCCCTTATATAAAACTTAGCCAGTTTAAAAATATTTTTTAAATAAACATTTTTAATAAAAAATACCCACATATCTTAAAAATATGTGGGTATTAAAAAACAAACAACTTTACAGACGCAGTATATGCATATATAAATATATACCTTTAAAGATATATTTACAATACTTCTTTAAGTTTTTCACTTGAATTGAACCGAATTTACTATTAACTGTCTTTTTAATGCGCGGATCTTTGTATCGTTAACGAATTGTACAAAAATAAAAAAGTCCGCATCTTGGGAAGCTACGGACTATAAACTCATCTAAGCAACAGCTAAACAGTTTGTCGATTAGAGAGAAAACACTATCTTTTTAATCTAATCGAGATATTAGTTTAGGTCAACTTAAAATAGTATACAGCAGCAAAAAACTCAAAGAAGTGTGACGCGCTCTACATTTTCTTATTGATTAAGCAAAAATCAATATATTTATTTAATTTTAATAAAAAAATATATCAATTTATATATTGTTTAACTTGGTTATTTATCATACTAATTGCTCTTGTACTGAAATATTTTATTAGCTGAACTTAATATTATAAATAAGATAGCTTTTCATGATTTTCCCACCACCTATTGTTTCTATAATATTTAAATCAACTTACCCTATGTTTACCAAGGCTAACTCAAACTTAATTTCTCACTTAAATATAAATTTAAAATAGTGCTCTAAAATAGAGTAATGGTTAATCTCAGGAATAATTTCAAAAGAAATCATATCGTCACCTTGACTAAGTCGATACTCAAAATAATTTTGACTTTGCCATTTTAATTCACTAAGTTCTAACCCACCACACAAAATCGTACAAGGAATATTGATCTGTTCCTGCTGATGAATAGGACCATATTTCAAAATATCCTCTTGCGATAAGTTTAAAGCGTGATTTAAATGAGTCTCTTGTATAGGTAATAAATCATAAATCCCACTTAATAAAGTTGCCTTGGATAATAACGGATGGTTTAAACATAAAGCACCAAGATGAGCACCTGCTGAATGGCCGACCACTACTACTTCGTCTGTTTTCCAATTTTGTTCAGCGATAAAATCAAGCGCTTGTTGAGTTTGAGCAACGATTTGTGAAATATGACTTTGAGGAGCCAAGTCATATTCTAAAAGTACACACTGTGCTCCTTTTGCTAATATGTACGGCGCTATAAAGGCAAAGTCCGATTTATCACACCACTGCCAATATCCCCCATGTATAAAAATTACGGTTTTATTGGCATGTTCTAAAGGAAAAAAATCCAGCGTTGATCGGTTCTTCGAACCATACTTTATATCTTTTATATGATGATAGGCCCGATAACTCAGCAAGCTTCTGTATTGGAAGCCTGCTAGTATTTCACCTTCATTCTCTACCGTTGTAGCATTGTCATACCTTCTCATATACCCATCACTTCAATGTTTCTTCACTAGAGTTGAGATTTAACTTTACGGTAGAACGTTTCAAATAATAGAAAAATATAAGAACCAGAACTAAAGGTACGCCAAATTGTAAAGTAGACTTAAATTCACTGGTAAACCAGGTAGTCACTGTAATGCTTAAAATCGCAATAAACCCAAACAAAGAGATAAATCGACTAGCAGGAATTTTAAATTTTAGTTGTATATTTTGCTGAACCATATGTCTTCTAAAAAACATATGAGTCACAAATATACTTCCCCACGTGAACAACGCACCAAACATGGATAGCGCAATCATAATTGGAAATGCGGAAGCTGGATTAATCGTATAAACAATACTAGCAATACCAATCCCTACCGCAGATAACAACAGCGCATTTACCGGTACACCATTACTACTAATTCGACCAAAGACTTTTGGAGCATCACCTGCACGTGACAAGCTAAACAGCATACGAGTTGAAATATAAAGCATGCTATTCATGGCTGATAAGGCAGCTACAATTACAATAAAGTTTAAAATGCTATCCGCATACTGGATACCGACAATCTTCATGACCATAACAAAAGGGCTTGTTGCATCTGCTCCAATCAAAACAGTCCACGGCACCAAAGTAACGATTAGGAATAAGGACAATAAATAAAACAAAATGAGTCGAAGTGCTGTGCTTTTGAATGCTTTTTTAACTGCCTTTTCTGGGTCTTTAGCTTCGCCAGCCGCGACAGCAATCATTTCTATACTTAAATAACTAAATATTGAAATAATGACACCAATCCATACCCCACTAAAACCATTTGGAAAAAAGCCCCCATGTCCTGATAAATGAGTTACAACTTGCGTCATTCCCTGATTGCTTTGCGTCAAGATACCAATAGACAAAAGAATAAACACGATAATGGCAAAAACTTTAATTGTGGAAAACCAGTATTCCACTAGTCCAAAAGCTTTAACACTATAGGCATTTACAACAAGTAAGGTCAGTGAAAAAAATCCAATCCAGACCCAAGAGCCTACATTCGGGAACCAGAGCTTCATATAATCAGCAACGGCGGTAATCTCTGTACCTACCGCCAGTACAATACAAGCCCAATAACAGTAGCGAACTAAGAAGCCGGCAAGTGGACTTATATAATGTTCTGCATATGCACCAAATGAACCTGAAGTAGGATGCTGAACTGTCATTTCAGCCAAACAAGCCATAAGTGCAAAAGCAATTAAACCACCAATCGCATAGCTGACTATGACTGCGGGACCTGCAAAACTAATTGCAAATTTACTTCCCATAAACAATCCGGTTCCAATTGCTCCACCAATCGCAATCATCCCCATCTGTTTTGCAGATAACTTTTTATGCAGCCCAGCTTCTCTATTTTGTATTTCATCAAAACTACTCATAGGCCCTCCTAGCCATTTGTTTTATTTTGATTCCTTAAAATCAGGTCACTTCACCGCGAACTAAATACTGTTTGTTTTTCCATTCACTATTCAGCATGGTTTCTTTTAAGTGCTGTACTGCATTCCAAATATCTTCAAAGCCCAGATACAAAGGTGTAATACCAAATCTCAAGACTGCAGGTTCCCGATAATCACCAATCACACCACGTGCGATAAGCGCCTGAATAATTTCATAACCGAATTCATGACGATAACTAACATGACTACCACGATACTTATGACCTAAAGGCGTAATTAACTCAAATCCGAATTCAGAACATTCTTGCTGTACCAATTGAATGAATAAATCAGTTAATTTCAACGATTTCTCACGGATTTTTTGCATATCGGCATGCAGGAAAATATCCACTCCGCATTCAATCAGACTCATAGAAATAACCGGCTGAGTTCCACATAAATATCGGCGGATACTATTCGCTGGCTCATAATGCTGTGCCATATCAAATGGTTTTTTATGACTCCACCAACCAGATAAAGGCTGCCAGAACTGATCACGGTGCTTTTCATTGACCCAGAGCAATGCAGGAGAACCAGGACCACCATTTAAATATTTATAGGTACAACCAATCGCAAAATCACTATCAGTTTGATTAAGGTGCATAGGAACCGCACCAACTGAGTGACATAAATCCCAAATCACCAAAGCATCTTTAGAGTGAATTTGTTCATTAATAGATGCCATATCATAAAAATAACCAGTGCGGTAATTCACATGGGAAAGTACCACTACAGCAACATCTTTCTCTAAAGCACGAGATAAGTCTTCTACGCCATCAATTAATTCAACCTGATAGCCCTTTTGAATTAAGTCAATGAAACCTTCAATAATGTAAATATCTGTTGGAAAAGCATCTTTTTCTGCCACAATAATTTTGTGTTCAGGGAATTTATCAGCCTGAATTTTTACCGCTGCAGATAAAACTTTAAATAAGTTCAGTGTAGTTGAATCTGAAATAACAACTTCACCTTGTTCCGCACCAATCAGTTTAGCGACTTTGTCACCCAGCCGTGTTGGTAACCCCCACCAGTCTGCCTTATTCCAGCTATTGATCAGATCTTCTCCCCATTCTTGGGAAATAATATGCTGAGCGACAGCCAAAGATTTCTTTGGTCTAGCACCTAAAGAGTTACCATCTAAATAAATGACGCCTTCTGGCAATGCAAATTCATCTTTAAATTTTTTGAGTTCATCTTCCTGATCCCAATACAAACACTGTTCACGAGTAATCATTTGGTATTGCTCCTATTTCTACATTTCCTTTGTATTTGAATTTTATCACGTCAATTTGTACGATTTATTCGATAATATTTGATCAAAAATAGCTATTTTCGTATAAAATTCTAATTAAAATTAAAAAATATGGATGAAATTCGAAAATGAATGTAGATGCAATCGATCTAAAAATTTTGAAGTATTTACAAGACAATGCCCGTTTAAGCAACCAAGAACTTGCTGATCTTGTTAATCTTTCAGCATCTGCTTGTCACAGACGCGTCAAAATTTTAGAAACCAATGGAATCATTGAAAAATATCAAGCAAAAGTTAATTATGAAAAATTAGGTATAAAAATTGAGGCGATAGTTGAAATAAAACTTGCTCAACTCACCGAAAATGACCACAACTTTTTTTTAAGCCAAATCAAGAATTTTGATGAAGTCATCAATGCCTATATCATTACAGGTGAATCTAATTATGTACTGCACGTTGCCACTAAAGATCTAAACTCTTTTTCTCATTTTGTTATTAATACACTCAATAAAATTAAAGGTGTGGTAAGCATTAACTCAAAAATTATCTTACAGAAAATTATACAAAAGCCGCTGTAGAATATTTAGCTAAAATTAAAAAACTCTCGTTAAAGAATTTTTACTATGATCGAAACTGAACGTTTAATCTTAAGAAAATGGAAAGAGTCTGATTCAGAGCCATTTATCAAAATGGGTTTAGACGAAGATGTTATGCGTTTTTTCCCAAAGCTTTTATCTGCTACTGAAAGTATAAGTTTAATTCAAAGAATATCAGCTCTTATTGATGAAAATGGCTGGGGATTTTGGGCGGTAGAATTAAAAGAAACTCAAGAATTTATAGGCTTTATTGGCTTACAAAATCAACCAGAACAATTTGATTTTTCTCCCTGCATTGAAATTGGATGGAGAATTGCTACAGAACACTGGAAAAAAGGTTATGCCACTGAAGGAGCAAAAGCAGCATTGGACTATGCCTTTAATATTCTCAATAAAGATAAAGTGGTTTCTTTCACAGCAACAGTGAATAAGCCATCTCAAGCCGTGATGGAAAGACTAGGAATGCGCAAAGTTAAATACTTTAATCATCCCAAGCTTCCAGATGAACATGCCTTACAAAAGCATGTTCTTTATGAAATATATCATCCTAAGCTTGAGTTATAATTCAGTTAAATACTGATATAAATAAAATATTTCAATGAGTTAAAATGGTTACTACTCATCAAAATCATAACCTACAGAGGTGGAGTGCTCCCAATACTCATTAATCTTATTCGCTATATCTTCTTTGTCCATGGTAGTTAAAACGTAGAAAAGTTTTGCCTCTTTATTTTTTCTCAAAATTAATAAATTGTAATAGTCATATTCAGGGCCATTTAGCCCTAATGATGGCTGTTCTTCACAATGCTTCTCAGCCTTGTAATGCCATTCAAGTTTATAAGTATCAATGCCATTGGCAGCATTGATAACAATGCCATCATTGGCTCCTCCAATAAATCCAATTTTCATCGCCTACTCTAAATTGTTATTCAAATGATTTTTAATATAACTTTAAATAAGTAGAGTTCAATTTATAAAATGTTTGCCAATACGTATCCTATGTAAATCAAAATAACGAGATGATTATTTCATTGTCCGTAAATACTCATAAGCTTCTTTTTCGTTGCTCTCAAGATGAACTTTTGCATCCGTTTCATCATTTAATGTTTCGTTTATTATTTTGCTCCCTTCATAAGAAATTTGATGACCAATTTGGAAATCTGCTCCTAATGCATCAATCACAATAAACTGCCCAGCCGTGTTTGAAGCAATAAAAAAACTGTTGTTACGATAACCATATCTAATTGTATATAATCCCACTTTTATTCCAACTTTTAATAATATTTAAATAATGATAATTTCATATAAAGTATAGAAACGCAAAAAAGTATCAAAAAACTAATTTACAACTCATACAACTACCTATTTTTAAAAATTTTATCAGTCATTTTTTTATCTACTCTACTTCTATGCCCATTTTCAAAAAATTTATTCACATGGCACAATTTAGTAGTGGTATCACAAAATACACCATTAGAAAAAGTAAAAGCAGATGTATCAAAGTCACCTTGTGAAAAAGCTTGTTTTGCTTTTTTTGCACCTAAATATTGATTAGTTAAGGATTTGGAAACGCCCTTTTTATCTGCACAAATATATTTATCACAGACTACACCTCTTTTAGGTGAAAAAACTGCAGCTGTATTTTGTGCCAATGTATTTGCACTAAACGCAAAACAAATAGAACCGATAAAAACAACAAAGAAATTAGAATTTTTCATTTTTTAATTCACTCATTATCATTAATTATGGAAATAATATATCAAAAGTAAAATATCTTTAGAACTTTAAAATGATGAGATAACAACAAATCAATCTGTTTTTGAGGCTTTAATGTTTATAATCTTAAGCTAATTTCTTCCATGTATATTTAAAGCTGGAGCGTTCGCAACATGAATAAGGTAGTGCTGTTTGACATGGATGGAACTTTACTAGATTTAGCTTTTGATGACTTTATCTGGAACGAATGCTTACCTAAAAGACATTCTGAAACACATCATCTATCTTTAACTGAGAGTCAAGAAATATTAAACCAGTTTTATCGCAGCCATAAACATACGCTTGCTTGGTACTCATCAAACTTCTGGACACAAACAACTGGCGTGGATGTTTTAAAGCTCCAGCAAGAATTTGAGCATAAAATTAAAGCGAGACCAGGATGCATGGAGCTGCTCAGCGCTTTAAAAGCACAAGATTATCAATGTTGGCTAGTCACCAATGCTGACTGTGCAAGCCTAAAATTAAAGCTTGATAACGTTCCTATCCAAGATTTTTTTGAAGTCATCGTATCTAGCGAACAAATTGGTTACGCAAAAGAAGACATCCAATTCTGGAAAGAGTTGCAACGCTTGCATCATTTTGCGCCAGAAAGCACTATTTTTTTAGATGACACTCTTCCTGTTTTAAAAACTGCAGAAAAATTTGGTATAAGACACTTGTTTACTATCTTACAGCCCTCAAGTCTTAAGAGTATAAGACAGCCACAAGATTTAGAGTATAAAGCTCTAGGTCAGCTTACAGAGCTACTGTCTATTTTGAATCAAATTGATAGAAAGGATAATGATGTCAAAATTGCGTGAAGACGATGCTGTAGAAACCATGCGTGTCGACAAATGGTTGTGGGCAGCACGTTTTTTTAAAACCCGTTCTATTGCTAAAGCTGCAATTGAAGGGGGTAAAGTACATCACAATAATGAACGTGTAAAAGTTTCTAAAGAAATTCGTGTCGGTATGGAGCTCGTTGTTCAACAAGGTTTCGATAAAAAAACAGTTGTTGTTAAAGCGCTCTCCAATACCCGAGGACCGGCCCCTGTTGCACAACAACTTTATGAAGAAACAGAAGTAAGTATTGCAAGACGGGAGTTGATTGCTTCCCAACGAAAATTGCATAATCTAGCACGACCTGACCATAGACCAAGCAAGAAAGATCGGCGACAAATCAATCGGTTTAAACAGGATAATGATCAACATTATGAAGATCACTGGTCTTATAATGATGAATAAAAACGTCGAGTTGTGTCGCACTCACATATACAATATATAGAAGCTAGAGAAAAAATCTGTCACTATTAGCCCTGTGAAACAAGTTGAGATTCAATGCATCCACTTGGGTTAAACGTGATGAACATAGAGTATTGAGGTTTTTGAGATGGATGAGAATAAAAGCAAAGCATTACAAGCCGCTTTGAGCCAAATTGAGAAGCAATTTGGTAAAAATACGGTTATGCGTCTTGGTGATAACACTGTTCAAGCAGTTGAAGCCGTATCTACAGGTTCTTTAACTTTAGACATCGCATTGGGGATTGGTGGTTTACCAAAAGGCCGTATTATCGAGATTTATGGTCCTGAATCTTCTGGTAAAACCACAATGACATTGCAAGCAATTGCTCAATGTCAAAAATCTGGTGGTACATGTGCCTTCATTGATGCTGAGCACGCCCTAGACCCTCAATATGCACGCAAACTTGGTGTAGATATTGATAACCTACTTGTTTCACAACCCGACAATGGTGAGCAAGCACTTGAAATTGCTGACATGCTTGTCCGTTCAGGCGCAATTGATTTAATCGTTGTGGACTCGGTGGCTGCACTTACACCTAAAGCAGAAATCGAAGGTGAGATGGGTGACTCTCATATGGGTCTACAAGCGCGTCTTATGAGCCAGGCACTTCGTAAAATTACGGGTAATGCTAAACGTTCAAACTGTATGGTTATCTTCATTAACCAGATTCGTATGAAAATTGGTGTTATGTTTGGTAGCCCAGAAACTACCACTGGTGGTAACGCTCTTAAATTCTACGCTTCAGTTCGTTTAGATATTCGTCGTATCGGTCAAGTAAAAGAAGGCGATGAAATTGTTGGTTCAGAAACTAAAGTTAAAGTCGTTAAGAACAAAATGGCTCCTCCGTTTAAAGAAGCTATTTTCCAAATTCTATACGGTAAAGGTACTAACCAACTAGGTGAACTTGTAGATTTAGCTGTACAACAGGATATCGTACAAAAAGCTGGTGCATGGTATTCATATCAAGGCAATAAAATTGGCCAAGGTAAAAACAATGTAATTCGCTATTTTGAAGAAAATACTCAAATAGCTGAAGAAATTGAACGTAATATCCGTGAACAATTGCTGACTACAGGCACAAATGGTGCAGTTCAAATTGAAGATGAAGAAGAGCCAGATCTTTTATTAGAATCGTAATTATACATGAGTCATAAAACGCCCTTCGGGGCGTTTTTTACAAGGAATTTTATATGTTCAAAAGAAACGATGAGCAATCTCAGCAGCGCCCTCCTCTTACTGGCCAACGTTTACGCTCATATGCTTTTGCTTTACTCACTCGCCGAGATTACTCTAAAGCAGAGCTTATCGAGAAATTAGCTCGTTATGCACAAAATATAGAAGAAGTAAAACAACTGGTTGAGGAGTTATCTGAACAAAATTACCAGAGTGATCAACGTGTTGCTGAGCAAATGCTAGCAAGCCAAATTCGTAAAGGTAAAGGGCCGAAACGAATTCAACAAGCTTTAAAAACTAAACAAATTGAAAATGATTTAATTGCAGATGAAATTCAAGAAATTGATTGGGTAGAACAGGCTTATCAACTTAAAGTTAAAAAATTTGGAGAAGCTGTAGAGAAAGATCCAAAACTTAAAGCAAAACAGATCAGATTCTTACAATATAGAGGATTTGATTTAGATGTAATTTTAAAAGCAATCCAAAGAAAATTGGATTAAAAGAATGGTGGCAACCCCACTAGCAAAACTTCGGCACATCATAGATCTGCTACCGTTGCTACCTTCCGGTCCTGGCGGGGTTCACAGAGTACAATTGCGAAGCCACCAGCGGGGCTACCATTGCAAAACAAAGTATAGAGATTTTTAAAAGAGTTGCAACCCTTCTCTGCCTTTTTCGGCAAGTTTCTGTTTCGATTGATTAATTCCTCAGCAAAAATAGCTTTAAACCCCAAAAATGTAATTTCTTGAGCTTATGCTCTTTTCTTATTTTGCATAAAATATGCTTGAAGATTGTAAACTATCCTTGCATTTAAACTGTTAACTGCTTTAATTGCATTGATCAATGAAAAACCTTAGATATTTAGAGAATTGTTTTTTATATTCCTGTGTCAAGGTGGCTTTTATATAAAATTATGGATTTATACACATGCAAATGAAGAAGCATTCTTTATTATTTATTGCCTTAATGAGCACCACTTCTCTATACGCAAATATCCCTATCGAGTCTCGTGGTTTAAGTCAAAATGATGGTAGTGCATCTAATACTTCTTCAAGCAATATTTCAGTTCCTACAAATTTAAACTGGGAACTCATGCAAAAAAACCAACAATTAGAAAATGATATTCGTACATTAAGAGGTCAGCTTGAAGAACAAGCTAATGATATTGAGCAATTAAAGAAAGATCTAGCAAACCGATATACCGATTTAGATCAACGTTTAGAATTATTACACCAAAAAGTTGACCCTGACAGTGCTACACAAGACGATAGTTCAAATACAACGTCCGATAACACTACTCCTGCTAGTGCACCAGCCCCTCAAACCACAGAGAGTAATAAAGTAGCTGCAGTACCAGCCACACAAACTTCTGAGCAGCAGCCTAGCGCACTAACAACCACTACTCAACCAGCACCAGCTGCTGCGCAAAACCAGTCAAATTCCCTCGAATTAGAAAAAGCTGCTTATACTGTAGCTTTAGATGCATATAAACAAGGTGGTGCTAAAAAAGCAATTGCTCCAATGCAAAACTTTATAAAAAACCATCCTAATAGTATCTATACAGGTAATGCTTATTTTTGGTTAGCCGAGTTTCATTTAGCCACAGATCCAGTAAATTATAATGAAGCAAAGAAAAACTATAATGTCGTAGCGAACCAATACCCAAATTCAAGTAAAGCACCTCGAGCATTGTACCAACTTTATAGTATCGCTAAAGATGTTGATAAGAATACTGTGTCAGCAAATCAATACAAGAATAAGTTACTTAGCCAATATTCAAAGTCTGAAGAAGCAAAATTCTTTAACAAATAATTTAGACATAAAAAAAAGACACTGTTAAAACAGTGTCTTTTTTTATGTCTTCTTGATTAGCGCACAATTCCACGCTCTGATTGTTCAAGAGAATCAATCAAGAGTTGAGCTTCTGGAACTGAAGGTAAAATTTCACTTTTAATTTGGTCAATAGCTTGAACAGAAGTTAATCCAGATTTAAATATCAATTTATAAGCTTCTCTTAAGCCTTGAATTGTATTTTTAGACCAACCTTTTCTTCGCATACCTTCAATATTTATACCAAACGCATGTGCAGGGTTACCAGACGCCATCACATAGGCTGGAACATCTTTAAGGATCAAAGAAGCCCCACCAATCATGCTATAAGAATCGATCTTACAGAATTGATGAATTCCAGAATTACCACCTACAATAACGTGATCACCAATATGTACATGTCCAGCGACACCTACATTATTAGCAAAGATATTATGGTCACCTACGATACAATCATGTGCAATATGTGTATTTACCATTAATAGGTTATGACTACCTATCTTGGTTAATGCATTATCTTGCACCGTACCTCTATGTAAGCTGCAATGTTCGCGAATTAGATTATTGTTACCAATTTCAAGCCACGTTTCTTCACCTTTATATTTGAGGTCTTGGCAAACTTCGCCAACACTTGCAAATTGAAAGATTTCGTTATTTTGGCCAATTCTGGTAAAACCACCTACAACCACATGAGAATGTAATTTAGTACCAGCACCAATAGTCACTTGGGGACCAATAATACAATAAGGTCCTATTTGAACATCTGAAGCAATCACTGCAGATGGATCAATAATGGCGGTAGAATGGATTAAATCGTGATTGCTCATGCCTGCTCTGTTTTTTGGTGTGAAATCATAATCTCAGCGGTTGCTGCTACAATGCCGTCAACGCTAGCTGTACAATTGTATTTGTAGATACCGCGCTTCTGCATTACCAACTCAGATTTTAATACAAGTTGATCACCTGCAACTACTTGTTTTTTAAATCTAACTCTTTCTGCACCAGCAAACAGGAATAATGAACCTGGTTTTGGCGTTTCATTGTTCATAATAAAACCAAGAACGCCTGAAACTTGAGCTAATGCTTCAACAATGAGAACACCAGGCATAATTGGATATTCTGGGAAATGCCCTTGTAGGAACTCTTCATTGATAGAAACATTTTTATAACCAACAATACTATTGTCAGTAACTTCAGTCACACGATCAACCAATAAGAATGGGTAACGATGCGGCAAATATTGACGAATCGTTTGAATCTGCATTGGTAATTCAGGGATGGCAAATTTAGGTGTAGTAGACTCGGTCATAATATTCTATTTACGCAAATTAAAAGTTGATTCAAGAGACTCTATTTGAGCTTGTATATGATCAAGTCGTTTAGTGATTTGGGTCAATGGCACATCTGCTAATTGTCGCAAGCGTACAATCGTCTTTTTCCAATGATTATTTTCAAATAATCCGGTTCCCGAAGAGTAAGTTCCAGCTTCAGAAATATTTTTTGTGACCATTGACATTCCAGTCAAAGTCACATTATCAGCAATTGAAAGGTGTCCTGCCACTCCACACGCCCCAGCTAGAATACAGTTTTTGCCAATTTTTGTACTTCCGGCAATACCGCACTTCGCTGCAATAGCAGTATTTGAACCAATATGGACGTTATGTGCAATTTGCACAAGGTTATCAATAATAACCCCATCTTCCAAAATTGTATTATCAAGTGCGCCTCTATCAATACTACAATTTGATCCAATTCGGACATCATTTCCAATTAAAACTGAACCTAATTGAGCAATACGATGCCACTTTCCTTGATATGGAGCAAAACCAAAACCTTCTCCACCAATGACAGTACTTGAATGAATACGGACGCGATCTCGTAATTTAGAACCACCTGTAATAGTGACATGAGAATCAATAAAACAGTCTTTTCCAACTTCTACATTATCATCAAGTTTGGTATGTGACTGAATGACGGTATTATCGCCAACTACACAATTCTCACCAATAACCACATAGTGACCAATATAAGCAGTTTCGGAAATAACAGCAGATGGATGAATTTGGGCAGTGCTTTCTATGCCTGTTGAGCTAATCTTTTTATCAAATACATGGGTAAGGATTGCAAACGCAAGATAGGGATTATCAACAATAATAAAATTATCTTTTTCAGGAAGATGTTCTTTTAAAGCTGCGGTAACAATGTAAGCGCCCGCACGACTTACTTTAGCTTGATCAAGATGTTTCTCACCATTCACAAAAGTAAGATGGTTAACCTCTGCATTTTCCAAACTCGCCAAGTTTGAAAATTGAAGACTACCTTCACCAATTAGCTCACCTTTAACAAGGTGAGCTAATTCATCTAAACGATATTGTTGCACTTTCATTAATTTATTTCATTGAATTAACCTTTTGTATCATTTTATCAGTTAAATCATACTTAGCGTCATAGGCAACAGTCGAATTTTTATTCAAAATAAAGTCAAGATTATTTTCTTTTCGTAATTGCTCAGCAGCTTGCTTAACTCTAGTCTCAAAAGTTGTATTCATACTTTGTAAACTCGTTTGAACTCTTGACTGTAAGCCTTGCTGTGTTGAATTAAACTCATTTAATTTCGATTGATACTGAGATTGTAATTTTTTAATCTCATCTTCTTTCATTTTTTGGCCTTGAGTCTGCGCTTGACGTTGAAGTCCTTCTAACTCTTTACCTAATTGCTCAAGCTTAGTTGTAGTTGGTTTCACAGACTGGTTTAAGCTTGCATTTTGCTGTTTCAAATAAGTACTACTTTCAACAACTTTAGCAAGATCAATTACCCCATAACCAGCTGCATTAGCTGCTACTGAAGCTACTGTCAGGCCTAACCCTAACATTAATTTATTTAATTTATTCATGTAAATCTCTTTCCTTATTTCGTTATGCAAAAAGATCGTACTTAGAAAGTACGACCAATTTCAAACTGAATTTCTTTAGTTTCATCACCCGGTTTATCATTTAACGGGAATGCATAGCTAAGTGACAATGGACCAATCATGGTAATCCAGGTTACACCAACACCCACACTATAACGTAAGTTACCTAAATCAAATCCATAATTATCTTCACAATATTTTCTAACATCCGTAATGGTCTGGCCATTAATCTTCATACCTTTGTTGCCATAAACAGAGTTATCAATATTACATTTAGTATCAAAAACCTGACCGCCTTCGGCAAAAAGAACAGGACGTACTTGTCGAGTCCAGTCACCTTTAAATGGCATTGGTAAAACCAACTCTGTACCAAATTGGACCAGAGCATTGCCACCTACTTCTTCAGGAGAACTATCATTTTGCTTAGTTTCTTGTAGATTTACACTTGGATATTTAGGTCCTAGGGTACTGTTGTCATAGCCTCGAACAGAACCGTAACCGCCTGCATAGAAGTTTTTATAGAATGGCAAATCATTACCATAACCTAACTTACCATAACCACGAAGTACAAAGCCGGTACTGCCGATAGGGAAAAATGCTTGAGTATCATAAGTTACTTTTTGATAATCAACATCGCTACCTGGTAAACCAATTTCAAGACCTACACGATGAGACATACCTGACGTTGGGAAAATTGGTCTGTTTAAAGTGTTATAAGACCAACCCAAGTTCAAGTTATAAGTAAAGAATTCCCCTTCAAAAGCATTATCATATGTTTCTTCGGGGACCTTACATTCCCCCTTCTCGGTATCATATTGAGAATCACCATTTGCATCTGTTGGGCAATATGTACCTTTACTAGTTGCCTTACCACCATTTGCCAATAAGTAATCACGTACATATGTAGAAACATAAGGACCTGTGGTTACTTTAGTGTTATCAACGCCCACCGAAGCACTTAAACTTTGATTTTCGTCAATTGGGTAACCAAAACTTAAACTACCACCGAAACTATCCGTTACATAGTTGTTAACGTTATAGTCATCATTTAGCTTCGTTTTACGATAATAGACGTTATAACCGCGGCTTACTCCATCAATGGTAAAGTAAGGGTCAGTAACACTTAAGTTATAATAGTCTTGAGTTTCAGAACGAGATAAGTCAATTGCAACTCGGTTACCTGTACCCATAAAGTTAGTTTGACTAAGTCCTGCTTGGAACGTAATACCACCACTTTGCGAATAACCGACCGCTAATGTAGTAGTACCTGAATGTTGTTCTTCAACATTTACGTTTAAGTCAACTTGGTCTGGAGAGTTTGGAATACGAGCAGGTTTAATATCAACGGTTTTAAAGAAACCTGTACGCTCTAAACGAACTTTAGATAAGTCAATTTTTTCATTGCTCGCTAATGCACCTTCCATCTGACGCATTTCACGACGTAATACTTCATCAGAAGTTTTGCTATTACCAGTAAAATTAATACGACGTACGGTAACTTGTTGACCTGGATTCACATAATAATTTAAGTCAACAACGCCAGTTTCATTATTAATCTGCGGCACAATATTTACATCTGCAAAGTAATAACCTGCATTACCATACTTACGTAAAAGTAATTGCTTAACTGCATTTACTTTTTCTTGTGAATAGGTATCACCATCTTTATAAATTTTTAATGCTTGTAATTCTTCAGGCTTATAAAGTGCATCACCTAAGAATTTAGTTTGACCAAATTTAAATTGGCTACCTTCATCAACAGCAACCTCAATAAAGATATGCTTTTTATCTTCACTAATATTGAGTTGGGAATTATTAATATTAAAATTAATATAGCCTTTGTTAAGGTACATGGCACGTAAAGCTTCAAGGCTTGCAGCCATTTTTTCACGTGCATAACGGTCATTACGTGTGACTACAGAAGCCCAACCACTTTCTTTAACTGCAAATGCTTGTTTAATTTCACTGTCTTTAAAAACAGTATTACCAATTACATTAATATCAAAGACTTTTGCCGGCGTTCCTTCATTAAAATTAATTTTTAATTCAACGCGGTTATTTGGACGAGCAACTGTATCAACTGTAACATCAGCATCGTAACGGCCTTGTTGAGTATATTGTTGCTCTAATTCTGTCTCAATGGTTTGCAAAGCAGATTTCTTAAAAACCTCACCCTCAGCAATACCCATTTTTTTAAGGCCTTGTTCTAAAGCCTCTTTGGGAATAAGTTTATTACCCTTAAATTCAAGCTTTGAAATAATTGGGCGCTCAATAACATTAAAAACCAAAGTATCATTTTCTTTTGATGCTTTAATATCATCAAAAAGTCCAGTGGCATACAATGTTCGAATTGCTTCGGCGATCATCGGTTCATTAACGCGATCGCCACTGTTGATTGGCAACATGGTATAAACATTTGCAGGGGTAAGACGGACCAACCCGTTTACACGAATATCTCTAACAACGAAATCATCAGCTGCATATGCTTGTTGTACCGCTGCCATAGCGCTAACAAGTGCCAAAGGCATTAAAAAATGTGTGTGCCGCATGCCAGTTTTTTCCAGTAAGTTATAAATCCATATACGTTTACAAACGCATAAAGTCATTAAATAAAGCTAAAAGCATCATACTACCGAGCAGTACCATACCAATTTTTAGACCAAACATTTGTATTTGTTCAGAAACAGGCTTCCCACGAATAGCTTCAATAATGTAATACACTAGATGACCACCATCTAACATTGGAATTGGTAATAAGTTTAAAATTCCAAGACTTACACTCATTAAAGCCATAAAAGAGATAAAGGTTTCCCAACCCATTTCTGCACTTTGGCCAGCTACTTTTGCAATGGTAATTGGCCCAGAAAGATTTTCTAATCCAATTAGTCCCTTAACCATTTTTACTATTGAATTCAAAATCATGCTAGAGATTTGGCCAGTTTTATCAAGTGCCATTTCAAAAGCTTGTATTGGAGTATATTGAATTGTTTGCTTATATTCGTCAGGAATTGTAATTTTTCCAGCATCACTTTTTACACCAAGTACTCCATTTACCTGCCCCATGCTATCACGCTTACCTTGTGGCATAACTTGTAAATGTACTAGTTGTTCATGACGTAAGACATCAATCTTAAGTAACTTTTCTGGGGAACGCTGGACAACTTCTACCACGTCGAACCAATCTTTCATAGGCTGGCCATCAATCGCAACAATACGATCGCCCACTTTCATCCCTTGACGAATCGCCGCACCATCTTCCGTTAACTCTGTTACAACAGCAGGAATCACAGGTCGATAAGGTAAGAAACCTAATACGTCCAGTGCAGATTCATTTTGATTTTTTAAAAAATCTTTAATTGGTAATACAAAATTTTTTTCGGAACCAGCACGGTCCACATCAATATTTACAGTACCTGTTTCCCCAACTCGATCAATCAAAGCAAAGTTTAGCTTTTCCCATGTTGTTGTCTCTTTCCCATCAACAGCAATAATTTTGTCACCTACATGTAACTGGGCTGCTGCAGCTGGAGAGTTTGGAATAATTTTGCCAATTTTAGTATTTAATTGTTCTTGGGCTGGTAAAAACAAAATCCAAAAGAGGAGTACGGCAAAAATCAAGTTAATTAATGGTCCAGCAGCAACAATCGCTATACGTTTCCACGGTTTTTGCCGGTTAAAAGCATATGGTAGATCTTGTTCTGCCACATTACCTTCTCGCTCGTCCAACATTTTGACATAGCCGCCTAAAGGTAAGGCAGAAAGCTGATATTTAATACCAGACTTCTTAGACGTCCATTTCAGTAAAATTGGTCCAAACCCAATTGAGTAAACTAAAACTTTAACACCAAGTTTTCGCGCAACCCAGTAATGGCCAAACTCATGGATTGCAATTAGAGGCCCAAGTAAAAGAGCTGCCGCTGCAATCATAAACAGTGCATTCATTTCAGCCTCCAATACTTGATATATATTGCTGAGCTACAGATCGGGCCACTTTATCTTTATCTAAAATGCACTCGATGCTTTCAGCCGCTGCATTCTCTAATTTTTCCAAAGTATGCTCTACCACTTGCGGAATACTTGTAAATCCAATCCTTTCCATTAAGAATGCTTCAACTGCAATTTCATTAGCTGCATTCAAAATGGTTGGTGCCAAACCTCCCGCACGCATTGCTTGTCTAGCCAAATTTAATGCAAGAAATTTTTGGGTATCCGGTGCCTGAAAATTAAGTTGAGAATACTCAAATAAATCTAAAGCAGGAACATTAGTTTGTAAACGCTCAGGCCATGCCAATGCATGTGCAATCGGAGTACACATATCCGGGTTACCCATTTGTGCTAATGTTGAACCATCAACATACTGCACCATAGAGTGAATGATACTTTGTGGATGAACAACAACTGTAACAAAATGTTCAGATATTGAAAATAAATGACAAGCCTCTATTAACTCTAACCCTTTATTCATAAGAGTAGCTGAGTCAACCGAAATTTTTTGTCCCATTGACCAGTTTGGATGTTTACATGCTTGTTGCGGCGTTACATGAGTCAATTGTTCTAAGGAGTGATTTAAAAAGGGACCACCAGATGCTGTAAGCAATATTTTAGATACACCTAGCTGTGGTTGCCCTGTTCTATCTGCTTGTAAATAATTATGAGGTAATGATTGGAAAATTGCATTATGTTCAGAATCAACTGGCAATAACAATGCCTGATGATCACGAGCAGCTTGCATCATGATTTCACCAGACATAACTAATGCTTCTTTATTGGCAAGTAGTACTCGTTTACCTGCCTTAACAGCCGCTAAAGTTGGCAACAGCCCAGCTGCCCCTACAATTGCAGCCATAACAATATCCACATCTGTATGAGATGCGATATCGACTAAACCCTCTTGCCCAGCTAAAACATCAATATCCGATATATTTTGCTGAGCAAATAGTGTTTTTAGTTCAGCTATTTTCTGTTCAGGAACAACAACAACTTTAGGTCGAAACTGTTTGCAGATTTCAACAAGTTCAGAAATTCGACTATGCGCCGAAACTGCAAAGACTGAATACTTATCTGGATGTTGACCTAAAATTTTTAAGGTACTTCGTCCAATAGAACCGGTTACACCCAATATGCAAACAGATTGTGTCATCTATAAATCTACACCAATAAGCTTTAATATATACATTCCCGTTGCAAAAATCGGGGCTGCTGCGAGTAAAGAATCAATACGGTCCAATACACCACCATGACCTGGCAAAACACGGCCAGAGTCTTTAATACCAGCACGGCGTTTGATCATTGATTCAAATAAATCACCTAATACTGAACCGAACACTGTAATTAAAGACAAAATCAAGAATAGAAGTTGTTGAACCCAAGTTAGGTTTAAATATTGATATTGCACCACAAGCATTACAATAATTGTAGTGAGAATACCGCCATATAAACCTTCTACTGATTTATTAGGACTTACTGTAGGCGCCAATTTTCTTTTACCGAATTTACGGCCTACAAAGTAAGCTCCACTATCTGCACCCCACACAAGCAAGAACAAATACATCAACCACCATGGTGAGCTTTGCCATACTACAAAGATTGCAGTCACTGCTGCACAGATAAGAATCAAACCAATGACATACAGGGTCGCGTTATACCACCCATCGAATTCAGGAAAAGACTTGACCCAATAAACACTAACGAGCCAAGTTAAAATTGAAGCAGACCATAACAGTAAAGCAATGTCATGAAAGAATAAGGCAACGCCAGAAACAAAAGCAACAAGTAGACCATAACCCCAAGCTTTAGGTTTTACTACTGCACCAACTTCCCGAGGCATTAACTTATACCATTCATACCCCGCAACTCCTGCTGCTACAATCATAAGTACCAACATTGGATAATGTGATTGCGTAGCAAACATACAGCCCAAAACAACTGCAACAAGTACCAATGCGGTAACAATCCGCTCTAACATTATAATTTCTCGATTTTCTCTTGCTGAATTTGTTCAGATGTTTTACCGAAACGACGTTCACGCCCTGAAAAGACATTCAATGCATGGTCGAATTCTTCCACTGTAAATTCCGGCCACAAAGTATCCGTAAAATATAGCTCCGCATAAGCCGCTTGCCATAACAAGAAGTTAGATATACGGAAATCTCCACCTGTACGGATCAACAAGTCCACAGCTGGCAGATCGTTTAGACTGACATATTTTTCGAACAAATCAACATTTATTTGATCAGCGTCAATTTCGCCACGGGAAACTGCTTGAGCAACCTGCTTAGCTGCATTTGCAATATCCCACATACCACCATAGCTTACTGCAATAGTTAATGTCATGGCGTCATGATGTGCTGTTTGTTGCTCTGCATCTTCCATTAAGGCAACTAAATGTGAAGGTAATCGGGAACGATCCCCTATAAAGCGCAAAGCAATATTGAATTTCTTCATGCGAGGTATTTGCTCATGAATCGTTTCTTCAAGAAGCTTCATAAGCAGATCGACTTCATATTGTGGTCGATTCCAATTTTCACTCGAAAATGCAAAAACAGTTAAAGCACGAACGCCAGTTTTAACACAATGTTCAACAATAGGGTCAAGAACATTTTTACCCTCTCTGTGCCCATCGCCTTTTTGCATTTGATTTTTCTTTGCAAAGCGATTGTTGCCATCCATGATGATGGCAACATGCTGAGGAAGATGATACTCTTCTGAATCGGTCATAAAAATTAGACCTTCATCAATTCTGCTTCTTTCGCTGCTAGACGTTTGTCTACTTCTGCAACATATTTATCAGTGATTTTTTGGATATCATCGCCTGCACGACGCTCATCATCTTCAGAAATTTCTTTCTCTTTTAACAATGCCTTGATATCACCTAATACATCACGACGAATATTACGGATAGCAACTTTCGCATTTTCAGCTTCACTGCGAGCGATTTTCTGCATATCACGACGTGTTTCTTCAGTTAAAGCTGGTAATGGTACACGGATTGAATCAGCAGTAATAGGATTTAAACCTAAATCACTTTCACGAATTGCTTTATCAATTGCAGCAACCATCGTACGTTCAAATGGTTGAACGATAAGCGTACGAGAATCTTCAACACCAACGTTCGCTACTTGGTTTAAAGGCACATCAGAACCATAGTAAGGAACCATTACCCCATTTAAAATTGATGGGTGTGCACGGCCGGTACGAACTTTAGCAAACCCTTGTTCCAAAGACTCAAGAGTTTTTAACATACGCTGTTCGCTGTCTTTTTTCAGATCGTTAATCATATGATCTTCCTTACTTATTTATTCAAGGATGTATATAACAAATTTAATTTAGCGCTAGTATAAAGAGCTTTAAGGCACACGTACATTATTTAGTAACGCGTGTACCCTCTTTTTCACCCATTACCACTGACAATAGCGCACCAGATTTATTCATATCAAATACTTGTAATGGAACATTATGGTCACGACATAAGCAAATTGCCGTTAAATCCATAACACCCAGTTTTTCATCTAACACTTGGTCAAATGTTAAATGGTCATATTTCACTGCATCTTCGTATTTACTCGGATCTTTATTATAAACACCGTCTACTTTGGTCGCTTTCAAAATTAAATTCGCTTCAATTTCAATACCACGTAAACAAGCTGCTGTATCAGTTGTAAAGAATGGATTTCCTGTTCCTGCTACGAAAACACACACTTCGCCTTGGCTTAAATGACGAATCGCATCACGACTTGAGTAAGACTCTACAACAGTACCGATTGGTAGCGCTGACATAAGACGAGTTCTGATGTTACGGCGCACCAATGCGTCACGCATTGCCAAACCATTCATAACAGTTGCAAGCATCCCCATCTGATCACCTGTTACACGGCCAACCAAACCGTCTTTTTGTAACTGGCTACCACGATATAAGTTACCGCCACCCACAACGATACCTACTTGCACACCCAAGCCAACCAAATGTGCAATAGAAAGTGACATCTGATCTAAAACTTGAGCATCAATACCCATATCTTTATTACCTGATAAAGCTTCACCAGATAATTTTAATAAAATTCGTGAATAACGGGGGCTGATTGTTTCCGCCATGATTTTGCTCCAAGACCTCTTAAACTGAATGCTTTTTGAATCGTGATTCGATTAGACCGATTTAATTTTAATTAACTTTGCAAATAAGTCGTATTCATCCGCATCGGTAATTTCGACTTCCAACATATCGCCTGGTTGAATAGTGCTCTTATCGATATCTTCTACAAAGACATTACCGTCAATTTCCGGAGCATCGGCATAAGAACGTGCAACAGCAACAGGATATTCATCTTCCAAACTATCGACCAATACAGTCATCGTTTGACCAATACGTTTTTGTAATTTGGCAGCAGAGATTTGTTGCTGCACTTGCATAAAGCGCTCGTAACGCTCTTGCTTAATTTCTTCTGGCACATGATCTGGTAAATCATTTGCCGTAGCGCCTTCTACTGGTGAATAGGTAAAGCAGCCTACACGATCAAGTTGAGCTTCAACCAACCAATCGAGCAAAATCTGGAAGTCTTCTTCAGTTTCGCCTGGAAAGCCAACCACAAAAGTAGAACGGATCACAAGATCCGGGCATTTTTCGCGCCATAATTTAATTTTTTCTAGTGTATTTTCACTATGCGCCGGACGTTTCATTAATTTAAGAACGCGTGGGCTTGCATGTTGGAATGGAATATCGAGGTATGGCAAGATTTTACCTTGAGACATCAAATCGATTACTGCATCAACATGTGGATATGGATATACATAATGTAAGCGAACCCAAATTCCAAGCTGACCAAGTGCTTCACACATGTCAAAGAATTTGGTTTTTACGGGCTGTCCGTTCCAGAAATCGAGCTTATATTTGGTATCTACGCCATAAGCTGAGGTATCTTGGGAAATGACCAAGATTTCTTTTACACCTGCCCGTTTTAACGCAGCAGCTTCTTCTAATACGCTTCCAACCGGACGTGATACTAAATCACCGCGCATGCTCGGGATAATACAGAAGGTACAACGGTGGTTACAGCCTTCAGATATTTTTAAATAAGCATAATGTTTCGGTGTTAAACGGATACCTTGCTCAGGAACAAGGTCAATAAACGGATTATGTTTAGGCGGTGCTGGCACATATTCATGTACAGCTTCCATAACGTCTTGATAAGCTGCTGCACCAGTAACTTTTAGAACATTAGGGTGCATTTGACGAATTTTATCTTCGTCTTTACCTAAACAGCCCGTCACAATAACTCGGCCATTTTCACTCATGGCTTCGCCAATTGCATCTAAAGATTCTTGTACTGCAGATTCAATAAAACCACAGGTATTAACAACAACTAAATCAGCACCATCATAATCTGATGCAACTTGATAACCTTCAGTCTTTAACTGAGTTAAAATTCGTTCAGAATCTACCAATGCCTTAGGACAACCTAAAGAAACAAAACCGACTTTGGGGGTCTTCATGAATCTGCGCTCCACTTGAATGCGCGTATTGTATGTCTTTTCTCGTCTCAAGCATAGGTGGAAACCCTACTCTTTGTGTAATGCACCAAAATACAACCAATATTTGCACCAAAACTCAATATTGCACCAAGTTGGATCATGATATTATTGGTGCATACATCTATATTTTTGACCAAAAGATATTAAGAACGATTTTAGAGCGCTTTAACTACGCTTAAAACCTTAAAATAAACCATAAACAAAGTTGGCGTACATTTTGCATCAATCATGTTCTATAACGGTGAAAACCGATAACCAATGAAGATGCCATTGCGCCATTTTAAGACAGGAACGATTCGCTAATGGATCAACACACACCTATCGACTATCGCCTATTGGTAGACAATTTAACTACTGCGATTTTATTAATCGATAGTAACTTTAATATTTTTTATTTGAATTCCGCTTGTGAAGCACTTTTTGACATTAGTTTGCTTCGCGCTTCTGGACAACCGGTTTTAAATTTACTTCATGCACCTGATGATACCTTTAATACGCATGAAGCCCTATTGAACACGTTAAAAACGGGACAACCTTATACACGTCGTGAAGCCATCATTAATGTCAATTTTAAAGATTTACATGTGGATTATACGGTCTCGCAATTAAATGCAGGTAAAAGCTACCACCCGCTCTTACTTATTGAGTTAAATCCTATTGATCGTATGTTGAAAATTTCTAAGGAAGAAAACTTAATTCAACAACATCAAGTGGCTAGACAACTGGTTCGAGGCGTTGCTCACGAAATTAAAAACCCTCTGGCTGGTATTCGGGGGGCAACTCAGTTACTTGCTCGTAGTTTAAATGACGAGAGCTATGCTGAATTTACGGATATCATTATTAACGAGGTAGATCGTCTCACCAATTTGGCCGACACCATGTTGGGCTCAAGACAACTGCCAAGTTATGAAAATGTAAATGTGCATGAACCTCTAGAACGGGTACGCTCTTTAATCGCAAATCAGACCAAGAAAAAAATCAAAATTACTCGTGATTATGATTTGTCTCTACCCGATGTAAAAGCCGATCGAGATCAGCTCATTCAGGTCATGCTTAATATTAGCGTTAATGCGATTCAAGCTATTACAGAAAATAAATCATTTTTTACAGATCAAGAGCCTGAATTAATTTTACGTACCCGTATTCAACGTCTAGTCACTATTAATGGAGTACTCAACCGCTCTGCTGTACGAGTCGATATTGAAGACAATGGACCGGGTATTCCCGAAAGCATTTTAGAGTCTGTGTTCTATCCTTTGGTTACAGGACGAGCAAAAGGCACAGGGCTTGGCCTGAGTATTGCACAGAACATCATGCATCAACATAACGGAATGATTGAATGCCAATCAGTTCCTGGAAAAACAATGTTTAGCTTATATTTACCTTGGGAGTCAGACCGTGTCGCGAAATAAAATATGGGTTATTGATGACGATCGCGCCATGCGATGGGTACTTGAAAAGACCTTTAAAGAAGAAGGATTTGACGTCACCAATTTTGAAGAAGCTCAAACAGCACTTGAACGTTTACATCATGATGCGCCCGATGTCATCTTAACTGACATTCGTATGCCAGGTATTGATGGGTTAACTTTCTTATCTAAAGTGAAAAACTCTCACCCCGACTTGCCTGTTATCATTATGACAGCGCATTCGGACTTAGAGTCTGCTGTATCAAGCTACCAGACTGGTGCATTTGAGTATTTACCAAAACCATTCGATATTGATGAAGCTTTAGCTTTAGTCAATCGAGCAATTTTGCATATCAATAAGTTGCAGCAGCAAGAAGCGACAAAAACAGCTTCACCACTACAATCAACAGAAATTATTGGCGAATCTCCTGCTATGCAAGAGGTTTTCCGAGCGATTGGTCGTTTATCTCAGTCGCATATTACCGTTTTAATTAATGGTGAATCAGGCACAGGTAAAGAACTGGTTGCGCATGCTTTACATAAACATTCTCCACGACGCGCTAAGCCTTTTATTGCTTTAAACATGGCAGCAATTCCTAAAGATTTAATCGAAACGGAATTATTTGGTCATGAAAAAGGTGCTTTCACGGGTGCAAACACCCAACATCAAGGCCGCTTTGAACAAGCAAATGGCGGAACACTATTCCTTGATGAAATTGGTGACATGCCCTTTGAAACGCAAACTCGACTACTGCGCGTACTCGCTGATGGTGAGTTCTATCGTGTAGGTGGACACATTCCAGTTAAAGTTGATGTCAGAATTGTCGCGGCAACCCATCAAGACTTAGAAAAACTGGTGAATGAAGGTCGTTTTCGTGAAGACTTATATCATCGCTTAAATGTAATTCGCATTCATATTCCTAAGCTTGCACATCGCAGTGAAGACATCCCGATGCTGGCTCAACATTTCTTGGCTCGCGCGGGTAAAGAGCTAGGCGTAAGTCCAAAAATTTTACGCACTGAAACAACGGACTATATGCAACAATTACCATGGCCTGGTAATGTTCGTCAGCTTGAAAATACCTGCCGTTGGTTAACCGTCATGATTACTGGTCGTGAGGTTTATCCGGAAGATTTACCTTCTGAGCTTAAACAGGTTCCACTCCAAAAAAGTAGTGAGACTAGTCAACCAGCACCATCTTTTGAACGTATTTCTTTGCACCATTGGGATGAGCTACTAAGCCAATGGGCAATTCAAAAACTTAAAAATGGTGAAATGAAGATTTTAGACATTGCTACTCCAATGTTTGAGCGCACCTTAATTAATGCAGCACTACAGCAAACTCGTGGGCGCAAACGTCATGCAGCCGAACTGTTAGGTTGGGGTCGTAACACCCTAACCAGAAAGTTAAAAGAGCTAGGCATGGATTCTGCTGATGACGATGATGAAGACGAACATAAAGCAACTTTGTCAGAAGCTTAAAACCGAAGCAAAAATCAAAAAGCGGCTAATTTAATTTAGCCGCTTTTCTTTATGACTATTTAAATCGGAATTAACTGCCAAACTAAAATGTGAACATACAGTTACATGATCAAAAAATTCTAAATTTCCACATAAATCATTATATTTTATATATTTTACCTGAAACTATGCTCTACTTATTGTTTACCAGATGACCTAAAAACATACCAATGACCATCGTTAAAGATAGATTTGCTATACTAGATAAGCAGTGTTAGCCGTCGTTATTAAATTTTATGCATGATCCAGTCCTTGAGTCACATCATCTCGTATGTGAGAAACCCCAAACACGCCGCGGTATAGAACGTCGTTTAGCTCTATTGCTAAGCGCAACCGAGCTGTTTTTGGAAAAAGGATATGATGCTGTCTCTCTTGACGACATCGTTAATCATGCTGGTGGTTCAAAAACCTCTATTTATAAATACTTTGGTAATAAAGATGGCTTATTTACTGCAATCTGCGATTATCGCCGTGAAATGTTTTTTAAAGATATCTGCATTGCATTTCAACCAGAGCAAACTTCTTTAAAAGATTATTTAATCCAAACTCTCATCCGTTTTTATAAGCACATTATTCAACCTGAACACATTGCCTTTTTACGTTTGGTTATTGAACAAACTCAATGTAATGCAACTTTGAGCCAATACTTATATGAAAAATGTGCTCTGGATGTCCAAAATACAATTGCTCAAGCCTTACTCATATCTCATCAATCAGGTGAAATTACCTGTACATCTCCTGATCATTCCTCTCTTATGTATTTTGGAATTTTACGTGATATTGAATGGCGAATGATTATGGGAATGCCTCTTCCACCCAATGAAATGGAAGTTATTGATTATATTAACTATTGTGTTGATATTTTCTTAAAGGGGCATCATAAAGTCTAATTCTTTTGCATTTTGAAATGCTTATAGTATAGTAGACTTCTTTTTTCCCACTTCCACCCAGCCAACAACAGATAATTGTTGTAATTCAAAACAATTATTATGGAGTAGCTACATGGCTCTAAGACATTTCCTGACTTTACGTGATCTATCCACTCTAGAACTTAATCGCATTTTAGAACGCGCAAGCGAACTTAAGAAAATGCAGCAAAGCAATAAGGTATATCAACCTTTTGTTGGTAAAGTATTGGGAATGATTTTTGAAAAATCGAGCACACGCACTCGTATTTCTTTTGAAGCCGGTATTAATCAATTTGGTGGTAGTGCCATCTTCTTATCACCTCGTGATACTCAATTAGGCCGTGGTGAACCGATTGAAGATTCAGCACGTGTTATTTCAAGCATGCTTGATATCGTAATGATTCGTACTTTTGGTCACGATATTGTTGAACGTTTTGCATCTTATTCAAAAGTTCCCGTTATCAATGGCTTAACTGATGATCACCATCCTTGTCAGTTACTTGCAGATTTACAAACTTATATTGAACATCGCGGCAGTATTGAAGGCAAAACCGTAGCTTGGATTGGTGATGGCAATAATATGTGTAATTCATACATTGAAGCTGCACACATGATGGGTTTCAAACTCAAGATTGCATCACCAAAAGGTTATGAACCTAAACCTGAGTTTTTAGCAGAGTTTGGGCATTGTGTTGAACTTTTTGATAATGCGGAAGATGCGGCTGTAAATGCTGATCTTATCGTTACAGATGTATGGGCAAGCATGGGACAAGAAGAAGAACAGAAACTTCGTGAAAAAGCCTTTGCTGATTTTCAGGTTAACGAGAAATTAATGGGACTTGCACATCCGGACTGTTTATTCATGCACTGCTTACCTGCTCATCGTGGTGAAGAAATTTCTGAAACCATGCTCGACCATAAAAATGCCGTAGTATGGGACGAAGCAGAAAACCGTCTGCATGCACAAAAAGCTTTAATGGAATTTTTACTCAACGAAAATTTGAAAAAAGCTTAATTTCTAATTCAAAAAACAGCATCGTTAAGGTGCTGTTTTTTTATTTTTATAAGTTCCCTATTCCCCTCATTTATTATTTTAAAAATTTTTATGATGTTGCCCAATATATAAACAGTCTATATTTCAACTGTCACACATAATCGTGTATAACATTCTACACAATAAGCCAAGCCTACTCGTGTAGAGTGCGATTATGACAATCCTTGAACAATCATTATCTGAAATCCCTGCATTTTCGATCATTCATGAACATTTATTTAGTTCAGCGCAACCTTCTATCGAACAACTTAAGCTCATTAAAGAGTATGGTTGTAGCACTGTTATAAATTTAGCTTTATCGAATTCACCAGATAGTATTAAAAATGAAGATCGGGTCTGTCTTGAATATGGTTTAAATTATATTCATATTCCAATTGACTGGGAAACACCCTCTTCTGACCAATGCTTATTAGTTTTAGATTTGATTGATCATTTAGTGCAGAATGAAATTGTTTGGTTACATTGTGCCAAAAATAAACGCGTAAGTTGTCTTATGTATGTCTACAGACAATTTTATATGAATATGGATATGCCAACCTGTCAGGATTTGCTTCATGAGATTTGGGAGCCAAATGAAACATGGACAGGACTCATTCATAGTATTACCTTACAGCTTCAAGGCCGTAAGGCTACCTTAGAACTTCAACAGTCTTTGCAACAAACCAATGATTTAGTTTAATGAGATATTAACACCGTCGCTGTTGCTAAAATTCCTTCTTGGCGACCAGTAAATCCAAGTTTTTCGGTTGTGGTCGCTTTGATACTAATTTGATTTAAATCTACATTTAAAACATCTGCAATGCTTTGACGCATTTCCAAATTGTATTTGGCTAATTTAGGACGCTCACAAGCTACCGTAATATCAGCATTATTTAAATGATAACCTCGGTCTAATATTAATTGATAAACATGTTTAAGTAGAACACGGCTATCCGCTCCTTTAAATTCTGGATCTGTATCCGGAAAATGCTGACCAATATCACCAAGTGCTAGAGCACCTAGTAAGGCATCGCATAATGCATGTAGCACGACATCGCCATCAGAATGTGCCTTCAAACCATGCGTATGCGGAATTTGAACGCCAGCTAAGGTTACGAAGTTACCCTCTTCAAAGGCATGCACATCCATTCCTTGTCCAATACGAATTTGAGCAACCATATAAACTCTTCCCTTCTATTATAAAAGCTTAAGAAATCTTGTATTCAACCGTCGTGTTTCGCTATAGTACACTTAGCAAAGTAGACTGAAAGTATAAGCGATCATGCCGTCGAATACTGATATGAATCAATTGAAAAGATTAAGTTTTGTCGTGACATTGAGTTGTTTATGCTCATCGCTTGTTTTTGCAGAGTCTATCGACTGCTCCAACTCAAAAGCAGAGCTAAAAATCTGTTCAAAAACCTTTAGCGAAGCACGAAAGCAGCTCAACAATAAATATCTTTCTGCATACTTGGTCACAGATGCCCCCCTGCAGCTTCTACAAGATACTCAAACATTGTGGCTTAGACAAACACAACAATGCAAAACCAATTCATGTATTCAACAACAGTTTGATGTACGTGGTGATGATTTAAATTTTTATGCTTCACTTAAACAAACCCTAACTCAGCATTATCTTAAATTTGAAAATGGACATATTGCATCTCAGCCCGTTCATTTACAAATACATCAACTTGCTAAAGATAAAATCAAAATTGAAGGTTTAGCTTACCGTAATCCGAATAACCGAAAAGAAACCCAAACGGTTTCACTTATGGCTTACAGCTCTCCTGAACAGAAAAGTGAAATTTTAGATAATGAACATAACTGTAAATATAAATTTGACTTTCAGAAAGCACTGCTCATCGTAAAAACCCAGCAAAAAGGTTGTGAGCGCTTCACAGGAATTTATCGCCTGTACGACTAGTGAATATAAAATAAAAAAGCCAGTGCATAGACACTGGCTTTTCTTTTTATGCTGGATACTTTTGTTGAATATCCTGACTCACCAAAACAGCTGTAGCTGCTGACAAAGTCCAGCCTAGATGACCATGCCCCGTATTATAGAAAACTCGAGACTGTTTAGACTGTTTCACAACTGGCAACATATTAGGCATCATTGGTCTTAAACCCGCCCAAGGCACAACATGCTCAGTTGAAATGTCAAAATTGCGGTTTACCCAATTTACCAAAGGTTGAATACGGTCGGCTCGAATATCTCGATTATAACCATTAAACTCGGCCGTACCTGCTACACGTAAACGATCTGGTCCTAAACGAGACGTTACAATTTTAGCGCTCTCATCCAACAAACTCACCCACGGTGCATTTTTTATACTTTTTTCATCTTTTAATTGGACGGTAATTGAATAACCTTTGACCGGATAAACATTTACACGTTCACCAATCATATCAGCTAACTGATAACTTCCTACACCACCACACACCACCAAAACATCACCTTCTAATTGAAAGCTGTCTGTTTGGGAAAGATGCGGATGCTCAGCACTTGGCTGACAATTCAGTACCACTTTATCTGCATGACACTTAATATCAGTGACTTCCAGTCCAAATTTATACTGAACCCCATATTGTTTAGTCTTTTCAGCTAAAGAGGTTGAATATTTATGGATATCACCGGTTGCATCGCTTGGTGTGTAATAGCCACCAAAGTACTCACCCGTTAAAGAAGGTTCAATTGATTTCATTTCCTCAGGTGAAACCGAGTAACGTTCTAAAGTCCCTTTATTTAAAACATCATTAACTCGCTTAGCGATGTCATAATCATCCTTAGTATGATACATATGAAGAATACCGCGTTTCTCCAAATCAAATTGAAGCTGCTCTTTTTCAGCTACGTCAAACAAGCGCTTACGGGCAAGCAATGCCAAGCGAACGGTTTCTATTGTATTGGCTTCATAATTTTTAATATGAGACAAAAACTCAACCAACCAACTATATTTATGTAGGCTAAAGGAAGGATTCAATAATAAAGGAGCATCTTTTTGCCTCATCCATTTAAAACCTTTTATAACGGTCGCTTTCTGGTTCCAGACTTCTGCATTACAAGCAGATAATTGCCCTCCATTTGCAAATGATGTTTCCATGGCTGGATAAAGATGGCGATCAATCACTGTGACTTGGTAACCTAATTGAGATAATTCATAGGCTGAAGTAACCCCTGTGATTCCTGCACCAATCACAATAACATGTGGCATAACAGACTTCTCTGAAATGCAAAAACATTTCATCAGTACAGCCCATCTGTCATTTGTACCTGAGAGTTTCGACCTAAATACTACCTTTTAGTATTTCGATCTTCCCCTTCGGTGAGTTTATGACTTATAAGTTTTTATTTTCCATGCTTATAAATCTTAAGCTGCTCTCCAGATTTTTTAATTATTACAGTCCTTTTGCCTGAGAGTTTCCGGGCCTGTTGCTCCTTCGGCGGGTTCTTAAGAACCTCTCTCCCGCAATAATTTTGTATTTATATAAGCAATGTATCTGCCACTTTTAAAAAAACGCATTCTTTTCTTGTAAACTTTTGTACAACCCACCAAAAAAACACGCAAATTTTTGATTTAATTATAAAAAAGGTGAATTATAAGAATTCACCTTTTGGTATTCATTAGAGCTTTCCATTAAGCACTTGGTCCGAAACGGTACCTTTCCATTGCTCCCGCAAGGTTGGCAAATAAAATTTCTCGCCTATTGTGAACAGTTCAGCATCAATGAGTGCATGAATTTCGTGCATAAAAATATAATCCAATGCAACTAGTGAAAGTTGATGATTTTTTTGTGTTACTTTTTTACGTTTCGCTTGAGCTTGTTTGATCAACTCGTTTGCAAAATTTTTATCTTTATAAGCGGTAATGGCATTTAAACGAAGCTCAATCACCCCCCAACCTGCCAATAACTTTTTGAAGATTTCAAAGTCTTTTGAGGTTGATTCCCAAGTTACATTTTCCAGATCATTATCTTCAGGTAAAACAGGCAATAATAAATCACCAGTACTTGGAAAAATCTTTTTAAGATTTAACAGAAATTTAACAGGCTGATCACTTGGGTAATCATTAAATTGCACATGTTGTTGAGTATCTGTTAAATAAATAGAGAGCATTCAAAAAATCCTTAGCTAAACTACTGTTTTTCATAATTAATTTAAAAATTGCAAGAACAAAAGCAATTAAAAAATAATATAAAAACAGGATAAGGTGGGCATTTTAACAATTATGGCAGCTTATTCAACACCAAGTTGGTTTGATAAAGCTTAATAAGGAATAATTACAACCTAGAAACTTGCAAATAAACCTTATACAACTTTGAAAATTAAAAATATGTATATTTTAGATATATTATTTTTTAGCTTACTATTAAATTTAGTGTTATAATACAGTGATTTACTCACTTTCATCTGGGCTTCCAAAGAAATGAATAGATTACAATTAATTTTATTAGTTTTAAGTACTGCTACTTTTTCTCCTTTTGTATTTTCTGAAACAACTATCTCCCCAACCAAATATGAATTTTATGGACAAGAGTCAAAACGCCATAAGAGTATGCTTGAGGTAAATAATAGTTCAGATCATAAAATTAACGAATCACAACACAATCCTTTCCGCTCTGACTCAAACAAACAAAACGTAGATTTTTTTGAGATTGCAAAACACTACCAAGAAGAGCAACCACAAAACACTTATTCTCACTCTCCTGACCATACTGTAAATATGAGTGATCATGAACGAAGTCTCTATTACATTAGAAATCATGACAATATGGGCCTTCAAAGAGATGTTCGTTATCAACAATATAGATCATTAAAACAACAATATGATAAAGGTGTCATTTCTCGTGATGAATATAAAAATAAAGTTTACAAAATCTCAAGATAAGCTTATCTATATTGAAGCCTTCTTTTAAAAAGGAGGCTTCTACAGTTAATTTTGATATAGATTGTTAAAAATATTTTAAATAACAAAGATTCATAGTAAACAAACAATAAAAAGTAAACAGTTTTAGCTTTTAAAACGCGCCACACTACTCAAATCTTCTCTACGAATAAAGGAGATAGCAATGAAGATTCGCGCTTCACGTACCTATTCAACTTATTCAAATAATTATTTTATTTCTAAAGAGTATGAATGCAGTGTTATTCCGGTAAAAGGAATGTGCTTTACTGATCTTGGTTTGACCGAAAATGGTGTGATTCAGCCAGTAGAAATTAATGAGGTCACTATAGATCCAGCATCTAATTCTTATCATATTCTTTTAGCTAAAGACTCACATGAATATACAAAAGAAGAATTAAAAAGAAAGTTTGAAGAGATGAAAGCTAATGGCTGGGAATATATAGAAGATCTATTGGTATAGCTCTTATTTTTAATAAATAACTTAGGGTAAATGAATGGCCCTAACTTTAACATCTTAAGCATAATAGCCATCAGTAGTTAAGAGTTTGTAAACTCGATATAAAATATACTGCTGATGGCTATTGTTAAATCGTTTATTTACTATTTGGCGAAACCATTTTTTCAGGTTTAACTACTTCATCAAATTGCTCTGCTGTAACAAGTCCTAGCTCTACAGCAACTTGTTTTAAAGTTTTATTCTCTTTATAAGCAGTTTTCGCCACTTTTGCAGAGTTTTCATAACCAATAACCGGATTTAATGCCGTAACTAACATAAGAGAATTATGCAAGAAATGATCAATTTTCTCACGATTCGGCTCAATCCCTACTGCACAGTGATCATTAAAACTATTACATGCATCACCAAGCAACTGAATAGATTGCAGTAAGTTATAAGCAATCACTGGCATAAATACATTGAGCTCGAAATTACCCGAAGCACCAGCGACATTAATAGTGGTATCGTTGCCAAGCACTTGAGCAACAACCATGGTCATTGCTTCACTTTGAGTCGGGTTCACTTTACCTGGCATAATACTTGAACCAGGTTCATTTTCAGGAATACGGATTTCGCCGAAGCCACAACGTGGGCCACTTGCTAACCAACGAATATCATTGGCAATCTTGTTCAAGCTTACCGCTAGAGTTTTTAATGCGCCTGATGCAAAAACAGCAGCATCACGTCCTGCAAGTGCTTCAAATTTATTAGGAGCGGTAACAAATGGCAAACCCGTTAAAGCTGCAAGCTGAGCTGCCGCCTTAACAGCATAGTCAGGATGAGCATTTAACCCAGTTCCTACCGCTGTGCCACCTAATGGTAACTCATACAGACCACTTAAAGCTTGCTGTAAACGTACTAAACCATGCTCGAGCTGAGAAACATAACCGCTAAACTCTTGGCCAAGTGTCAGTGGCGTCGCGTCTTGTAAATGGGTACGGCCAATTTTAACAATATCTTGGAATTCGTCCGACTTTTTTTGCAAAGTCGCTTTAAGCTGTTCTACGGCTGGAATCAGTAATTCATTAATTTGCAAACTTGCCGCAACATGAATAGCCGTTGGGAATGAGTCATTAGTAGATTGTGCGCGGTTAACATGATCGTTCGGATGTACCGGCTTTTGTGCTCCAAGCGTTTGGCCTAGCTTTTGATTTGCAATATTTGCAATCACCTCATTACAGTTCATATTACTTTGCGTACCAGAACCTGTTTGCCAAACCACAAGTGGAAACTGAGAGTCCCATTTCCCTGCAATCACTTCCTCGGCTGCCCCCACAATATATTGGCTCAAATCTTGTGGTAACTGGCCTAACTCTGCATTGGTTATTGCCGCTGCTTTTTTTACCAAGCCCATCGCTCGAATCATGGCACGGGGTAAACGCTCCTGCCCGATTTTAAAGTTCTGTAAGCTACGTTGGGTTTGTGCACCCCACAGCGCTTCATTCGGAACTTCAATCTCACCCATTGTGTCATGTTCAATTCGTGTTTGCATAGAAACCTCGGTTATCTGGTTAAAGAACTCACGGGCTGAAGCAATTTATGCTTTGGCTAGTTAATTTTAGTATCGTACTCAAGCATTCCATTATTGTAAATAAGAATCATTATCTTATCTTCCATTTAATGTATTTTGATAAAATCTCCATTCATCTTCAATCATTTGTTTTAAAGTTCGCTTAGGTGCCCATTGTAATAAAGTTTTTGCTTTTCCTATATTTGCACCAATCTGTGCTAACTCTTCATGCTTATAAATCGCAGATTGTGTCGGAATTTCGGCTTGGGTAACCTGTGAAATTTCATCTAATAATTGACGAATCGAATGCACTTGCTCATGAGCAATATTAAAAGCTTCACAGCAATGGCTTTGATCACGTAACCAATGTAAAGTTGAGCTTACTGCCTCACATACATCTAATACATGTAAAAAGCTACGTTCCACGGTATGGTCCTCGGTAGAAGACTGATCTTGTAACTCAATTAAATCACGTTGCATCGCTGCAACTTGCATGGCAAGCGGTACAATATTTTTAGGGAGCTGTGCTACATACTCGCCTAATACGCCATGCTCAAAAGCACCTACAATATTTGATAGACGTAAAATTGCAATTTTCCATTCATGATCAATTTTGTAAGTATCACGGATGATTTCTTCAATCATCTGTTGCGACTTAATATAAGGGTTAGGATAAGCATAGTTGAAATCATCTGTTTCGCTTAACTGTGAACCAGATTTTCCATAGACTGCCAAACTAGATAAATGAATAAAATGACGGACGCCTGTACGTTGCATTGCACGCAATAGGCTCATGATACAACTGACATTATCATTATAATATTCAAGCGGTTTTAAATTAGACTCTTCAATAGATTTAAAACCAGCCGTATGAATGACTGCATCAATTGAGTACTGTTCAAATACTTTGTTCAATGCAGGCGTGTTACGTACATCAAGTTTAACAAACGGAACGTACATACCAGAGATGTATTCTAACCGCTCAAGCGTTTGCAAGGTCGAGTTAGCCAAATTATCGACAAGAACCACTTCTTGGCCTTGAGCCATGAGACTCAATGCAATATGTGAACCGATAAAGCCTAAACCACCTGTCACTAAAATCATTGTATACTTACCTTTCTCTTAATGTATCTACGCCCATTTAGACGTATGACCATAGTGAATTCTCAATGAGTACATTACTACTAATAACCTCTGCTCCTACTTCGATCCATGCTTGGCATGCGCTGGGCCTAGCTCAGGCACTCAAAAGTAAAAATGAAGACTTTCGTGTATTCTTTTACCAAGATGGCGTTCAAGTTGCGAATGATTTTCAGTGGGTTCCTGACGACCAGCGTAATTTAACGCATGAATGGCAAAAGCTCGCGATCAGACTTCCTGTTTGCGTTAGCGCTGCTCTTGCACGCGGCATTACCGATGCAGAAAATGCGAGTCGCCATCAACTTAGTCATCACAACCTAGCGAACAACTTTGAGTTGGTTGGTCTAGGTGAACTTGCTGATGCAGTACAGTCAGCCTCTCGTCTTCTTCAATTTTAAGTTACTTTGTTAACTTAGATTGTTGCTTTTAAAAGGTATATTGTGTGAAAACTGTACTCGTTATTTTGACCCAAGCCAATTTAATCAGCCTACAAGTCAATGAAAGCCTCGCCGCTACTATGGTTTTAGCAACCTTTGGCTCACCAGTCAAAGTATTATTAAAAGATGCAGCTCTTAGTCTTTTACAAAATGAAGGTAACTTCGACCAATTGCAGCATGCTTTTAAAATTGCTTCAAACATGGTGGATAGCTTTGAGTTTTATGACTTAAGTCCAATCCTTATTGAAGCAAAAAACAAACAGCATCCATTTGTTCAAAACAGCGAGCAGGAACTAGAATTTGTTCAGTTAGATACTGAACTCATCCAGTCTTTCGATCATGTCTTATATTGGTAGATAAAGGTGTAATTTTAATGACGCAATCAACTCTTTATCTTGTGCAAGCTTCTTATCACCATACTCCTCGCATTATTGAAGAACTTGCAAAGCTATTTCATAAAGATGATCAAATTGTTTTTATGGGTGACTCAACTGCTCAACTTTCGGTAAATATTTGTCAGCAGTTTCGCTCAGTTTCTTGTTTGTCTCATGAAAAAGATTTAATTGATGCAGAAACCTTGGCTCACGTTAAGGTATTGAACTATGACCAGTTTGCGGATCTGGTTTTACAATTTAATCGTTGCATTTCTTTGAAATAATATAGTTAGGCTCATTTTTATGAATTTAGAATTAGATCAAGATGGTCATTTAGTCGACTATACGATTTGGAATCCCGAAGTAGCACAGGAACTCGCCAAATCTCTCGATCTTGAATTAACAGATTGGCATTTTGAAGTTTTAGCTGCGGTTCGCCAATTTTATCAGCAATTTGGGCATTCTCCTGCAACACGTCCTTTGATTAAGTTTTTAATGAAAACCGTCAGTCCAGATATTAATAATGCTGTTTTACAGCAAAAATTTAATACCGGTTTAGTTGCTCGCCATCTCAGTCGCTTGGCAGGTATTCCTAAACCGGCAAATTGTTTATAAGTTTTTATGCGAATTTTTTAGCGGCAGCGACACATAAAATTGTTACTGCCGTTACCATTAACATCGACCAACTTACGTGTTCATGTAATAAAAGTGCGGCAATCGCAAGTCCCATTAAGGGCTGTAAAAGCTGTAGCTGGCTAATTGCAGCAATACCACCTTGTGCAAGCCCTTTGTACCAAAAAAAGAACCCGATGAGCATACTAAATAAAGATACGTAAACCAGCCCTGCTACCGCTGATGTAGATACATCTTGAAAGGAAACGGGCATATAAAAAAGAGTAGCAAGCAGCATAATCGGCAAAGCTAAAATAAGCGCCCAACAGATCACCTGCCATCCACCTATTTTTTTCGAAAGTACTCCGCCTTCTGCATAACCAAATCCACATAGAATAATTGCAATAAGCATGTATAAATCGCCGATGCCAAAAGAAGCTTCACCCGATAAGAAAAACATATAGGTAAAAACAACCAAACTGCCTAAAATTGCAAATATCCAAAAAAATAAATTTGGCTTTTCTCCACCTCTCACTACTGCAAATATGGCAGTAGCGAGCGGTAGAAGGCTAACAAAGACAATCGAGTGGGCTGCGTTCATATACTGTAGAGCAAGCGCAGTAAATAAGGGAAACCCAACTACAACGCCTAAAGCCACAATAGCGAGTGGCCACCAATCTTGTTTAGCAGGCTTTTTTTCCTTAAGCAAAAAGATAAGAATTAAACCCAAAACTCCTGCAATGACAGCTCTTGCTGCTGTTAGAAAACCAGGCTCAAAACCTGTTACCGCAACACGGGTAGCCGGTAATGAACCGGCAAAAATTGCAACCCCAATAAAACCATTCACCCAACCGTTCATAAACTTTTGCATATTATTCTCCGCAACTATACGAAGAATTTAAGCTGTGATATGGTGTCAAAACCAGATACAAAGCAGTACAATTTTAAAAAACTGTTATGTATAAACAAACAGTACAGTTAGAGATAATTAGTGTGAACCAGACCAAAACAAAAATCGAGTTTGTTATTTCACAGATTGAACAACAAATTAAGAATCGTTCTTTAACTCCAGGAACCCGACTTCCCTCTGTACGTAAATTAGCCAAAGATTTAGGTTTTTCTGTTTCTACTATTGTCGAAGCTTATGAGCGATTAATTGCCCTAGGTAAAATTGAATCACGTAGTGGTTCCGGCTTTTATGTAGTAGCACCCCTTGCACCTTTAGCCTTAAGTGAATTAGGACCCAAATTAGATCGCTCTATAGATCCGTTATGGATTTCACGTCAGTCTTTAGAAGCAGAACCTAATGCGTTTAAACCCGGTTGTGGTTGGTTACCAAATGATTGGATGCCACTTGAAAGTATCCGCAAAGCATTAAGGTCAGCCACACGTAGCGAAGACGATAGTTTATTGGGTTATTCTTCACCGTTGGGGCTGCCCGCATTAAGAGATCTACTGGCTAGACGGGCACAAAGTAAAGGTATAGAGGCAAACCTTAATCAAGTTCTTCTAACCGATTCAGGCACTCAAGCTATTGATCTGGTTTGTCGTTTTTTACTTAAACCAGATGATGTAGTTCTAATTGATGACCCTTGCTACTTTAACTTTCATGCTCTACTTAAAGTTCATCAAGTTAAAGTTGTTGGTATTCCCTACACTCCAAATGGCCCGGACTTAGAGGCATTTAAAGAAGCTATCGAGAGCTATAACCCTCGGCTTTATATTACAAATTCCGGAATACACAACCCAACTGGTGCAACACTCTCACTCTCGACAGCTCATCAATTATTAAAGTTGATTGATCAGTCTAATTTAATTGTGATTGAAGACGATATCTTCTCAGATTTTGAATATACTCCCGCTCCACGACTTGCAGCCCTAGACAACCTTTCACGCGTGATTTTTATTGGAAGTTTTTCTAAAACGCTCTCTGCTTCTATTCGGTGCGGCTATATTGTTGCGAAACCAGAATGGATTGATCAAATTACCGATTTAAAAATAGCCACCAGTTTTTCTCACAATGGACTCTCAGCCAAGATTTTACACACAGCTTTAACCGATGGTTCATATCGTAAGCATCTAGATTTATTAAAAGTTCGTTTAGCTCAAGCCATGCAAGAAACTATCGCGAAGCTTAAATCGATTGGGATAGAACCGTGGATTGAGCCCAAGGCTGGAATTTTTGTGTGGTGTCATCTACCGGAAGGTGTAGATGCAGCGAAGATTGCTCAGTTTTGCCTGAATCGGCAAGTGATTCTCGCCCCGGGTAATGCCTTTAGCCAAGCACAATCGGCAGGTCAATTTATCCGTTTTAATATTACACAATCAAATCATGATTATATTTATAAGACCCTTGCAGAAGCGCTTCTACAAGGGTCGTTAGAGAAACAAGTTTAAGCCTGTTTTTGCTTTTGTTCCATATAAGCAAAATAGCCCGGCCCAGCCGAAACCTGAACTTGTTTTGCATGTAATGGTTCACGACATACTGAACACACCATAACAGGTTCAAACTTATGTCCACATGCTTTGTGTCGATATTCCAAAGGTTTACCTAAACCTTGGTCCATCCATTTATCTGCCCAGTTCGCCATAGATAAGATAATTGGATAAAGCTCAAGGCCTTTATGCGTGAGACGATATTCAAAGCGTTCCTGACGGTCAAAATAAGGCGCTTTCACTAAAATTTCGTATTCAACCAACCGTTTTAAGCGATCAGAAAGGACATGACGAGTGACACCTAATGATTTTTGAAAATCATCAAAACGACGAATTCCCATAAAAGCATTACGTAATATTAGCATCGTCCATCGATCACCAATCACTGATAGCATACGGGCAACAGAACAAGGCTGATCACCGATGTCATCCCATTTCATCTTTATGCTTTCCTCAATATAAAACTGGCCTACTTGCCTTATTATTTATACCCTAAACCACTTAATATGTTATATGCAATATTCAGCTTAGAAATAAGTTTTTAGTATATTTATAAAGGTTATTTTTTAAAATAACAGTCACTAAAAATAGTTATAAAATATAATTAATCCATCAGTATGGATTAATTATATACAGCTTATTTATAAGTTAATTTGAAATAAAGAGTCCCTTTAGCACCGTTCCTGATGCTAGTTTTGTATTCGCAGGAATACGGACTAAACTATTGGCTTGCATAAGGTTACTCAGCATATGGGACTGCTGCTTGGCCAAACTTTTTACTTTAAGTTGCCCTGCATCAAAATAAGCATACATTCGTAAAAAACGCTCACGTGCATCTTCTTTTAAATCATGCTCTAAAATTGCGGTAAACCATTCTGGTCCCTGTCTATTGCCCTGCAATGCATCAAGCAAAGATTTACCGTAAACTTGCATTGCGACATATACCGCAGCCGGATTGCCCGGCAAACCTAGCAAATAGCAAGAATGGATAGCTTGTGAATTATGGTATTCGGCAAAGAATAAAGGTTTACCCGGTTTTTGTTTAACTTTCCAAAAGATTTGTTCAAATCCAACTTCGAAAGCACAGGGCCGAACAAAGTCGTAGTCTCCTACCGAAACTCCGCCAGTCGTTATAACAACATCATGGCTGTCTTTTAGCTGGTTAAAGTAATGGGTGACCTGCTCTGCTTCATCTGCCACATGAATGAGTTCAACATCTAAACCATAATCTTCAAACCAAGCTTTTAGTAATGGGCCATTTGCATCAAAGACTTTTCCATCGATTAAATCTTCTGCTGTTTCGGCAACTTCATCACCCGTGATCAAAACAGCGACTTTCGGTGCACGATAGACTTCAAGGGTTTGCACACCTGCCATACTTAAAGCAGCCAAGCTTCCAATATTTAGAAACTGACCTACTTGAGCAAGTAACTGCCCTTGCTGGATTTCTTCTCCGGTAAAGCGGATATCGGCTTGAGGGCGTATATGTTCCGTTAAACAAATTTCTTGGGCCGAAATAACCGATACGATTTCTTGCCGTGCTACATGCGTTGTCCCTTCAGGAATTTTGCCGCCCGTAAATATACGAATCGCCTGACCTTCACCAAGTATGTCATGACTCTCGCTTCCGGCACGAATCTCACCTGTGACTTGGAACTTTTGATTATTTAAGTCTTCTGCATGGCTACAAAGTGCATAACCGTCTACCGCACTTTGAGAAAAACTTGGTAAATTAATTTCAGAGTAAATCTCTTTCGCAACATAGCTACTTAGGCTATTTATTAGAGTCTTTTGAATAGAGCTTAAGTTTTTAGGCTTATTAATAACTAAATCTAGCGCTTCATCTATACTGATTAATCCACGCTCAGCACCACAACCTGACATTATTCATAGCCTCCCGGATGTGGTAAATCACGGCAAACATCAAAAATATGGACTAATGCGGGTAAAATAGCGGCCATTGATTCGCTTGCTCCACCACGGCTTCCCGGTAACGTCACTACTAACGAACGGTCAATAAACCCTGCTACTCCGCGTGACATAGCAGCGTATGGCGTGCGTTTTTGTCCAAATGAGCGAGCAGCTTCCATTAAGCCATCTAATTTACGTTCTAAAAGAGGCTCTAGCGTATCAACCGTAATATCACGCTTACCAATTCCTGTCCCACCCACGGTCATAATACAAGCATACGATTTGGTGAGTTCTAGGACCAATTCTTTGAGATCATCTGCTTCATCAGGCAAAATTTGATAATGGATCGGATCAAATCCAGCTTCAGTTAAAGTTTCAACCACAGATTTTCCGGCAGTATCCGGCTTTCTACCCGCTGCTACGGTGTCTGACAAGACAATAACAGCAGCCGAAACAGGTTGACGCAATACCCGTTTAAAATGGGATTTTCCGCCTTTTTTCTTAAGTAGTTTACATTGATCCATCCAGAGTTCTTCTGGTTCACAATGAGGCTTTAACATATCGTAAATAGTTAAACCTGCAAGGCTTGCCGCCGTTAAAGCTTCCATTTCTACACCAGTTGGTCCAATGGTCTCAACGACAGCAATAATTTTTACAAAGTCATGTTCCAATTCATATTCTACATCTGCCCGATAAATCGGTAGCGGATGACATAGTGGAATCAGCTCATCAGTTCGTTTTGCTGCCAAAATTCCTGCAACACGTGCTGTTTTTAATGCATCACCTTTTTCCGTGTTTCCTTGTCTTAATAGTTCAATACAGTGCGGTGGTGCATATAAAATCGCTTGTGCTTCAGCAACACGATAACTTTCCGGCTTCATTCCTACGTTTTTCATTATTTATCCTAGTATTACATATTTCAGTGTGAGTGCTCATGGCCGGCATGATGATGGTGATGTTTGTGGTCGTGCGGTGCATCCTTACGAATACAACAGCCCTCTACATAATGACTTGTGCCATCTGTAAAAAACTCTTCTTTAAAGACAGGTACTTCATGCTTTACCCGTTCGACCGCTTCCTCACATGCCTGAAAAGCTTCACGGCGATGGGCTGCATACGCAATCGCAATAATGGCTGTTTCACCGACATCCAGATATCCAATTCGATGAACCACTCGCACATAAGATACCTGATACTTTTTCTCAATTTCTAGTTCAATTTCACGTATCATTTTTTCTGCAAGCGGTTTATACGATGTATATTTCAGCGCCTTTACCGCTTTACCTTCGTGGTGATTACGAACCGTACCCATAAAAATATCGATACCGCCACATTCAGGAAAAGACTGAATCGGATCAAAAGTATCCAAGCTTAAAGCCTGCTCTTGTATTCTTGCGAACTCTTTCATGACTCATCCTCCGGCAACGGGTGATAATAAAACCAAAGTGCATGGCTCACTTAAGACAGTTTGTCTGGTTATGACATTATCACCAATCGCACATGCACATTTTTCCATGGCTTTTGTAGATTCCGGATGTAATAAAACAATTTCATCTAATACATCTTTAACTAGACTATGGCTAGGACAAACTAACAAAAGATTTTCAGGAAGCAATTTTTCAATTGCACCAAATGCTTCGACTTTAATTTGGATAGATTGTTGCATTTATCCCCCAAGCATATGCATGCTGATTTTACGGGTTTGTTGATGTTGTAAGGCATGGAAACCTTTGGCTTTATGCCAGATATAAGGATGAACCAGATTCTTTAATTTTTGGATATACATACCGTATTCTGGAGTATGTTGTTTGCTTACTAGCGTTTGAAGCTGAGGCTTAATATTTAAGCCTTGTGGCGCAAATAAACAGTTATATAGTTCGCCTTTTGCGGTAAGCCGTATACGGTCACATTGGTGGCAAAATGAATGTGTAATTGTGGAAATAATTCCTAAATGGTAGCTACCGTTAATTAGATATTGACGCGCTGGCTCATGTTGCTGCTCGATGACTTGTACCGAATAATACTGTTGCAATACCTGTAAAATTTCAGCCTCACTTACCACATCTTTATTTGACCAAAGTGCATCACCATCAAGCGGCATAAACTCGATAAAACGCAAAGGAATATGATGAGCAATTGACCATTTCACCATAGGTAAGATTTGATCATCATTTCTATCTTTCATTAACACGCAGTTAATTTTAAAAGGTAATCCTACTTCTTTTGCAGCTTGTATCCCCTCTAAAACAGGCTCCAATTTTTTCTTGGTCAACTCTTTAAACTGAACAGGATCTAAACTATCTAAACTAATGTTTAAATCATCTAATCCAGCGTCTTTTAGCTGCTTGGCATGTTTAGCAAGGTAATGACCATTGGTAGTCATCGATATACGTTTTAAACCTAAACTTTTTAAAGACTGTAGATCTCGAATGAAATGAACAATACCTTGACGCATTAATGGTTCACCACCCGTAATGCGAATACTTTCGATACCTTGCTGCACCATAAAATGACAAAATTGAAAGAGCGCTTCAAAACTAAGCAAATCTTGTTTATTTAACCATTCTGGATGCTCAGGCATGCAATATACACACTTAAAATTACAGCGATCAGTTACAGAAATTCGTAACTTACGCTTGATACGCCCATATTGATCTTGCAGAAGGCTTGGCGCAGTTTCAGAGTGATATTGTTTCATCATTTGCACTCATATCGAGAACAGTTCAAATATTGCGAGCACCGATTATGAACAATCAAATACAAAAAATTGCGCCTAAATAGTGCTTTGCTTTTTATGCAAAATTTGTTCCAGCTCTACTTATCTTCCATAATATTTAACTTTTTATCGGTTTTTCACCGCGCCTTCTCGAGAACAATTTAAAAATAAATCTCGAGTTAGCGCGGTAAAATCTATGTTTTACTTGATTCTATTTCTAACACTTTTCTAAACGGATGGGTACATATTTATGGTACGGCGTTTTCGACAATGGATCACAATGTTCAGCAGAAATAAGTAAGTTTAATTGTGGTCCAATTGGTTCACCATTTTGAAATCGCATACCATAGCCATGTGGAAGTGATACGACACCTCTTCTCATCCCATCATCCAACTCAATAGCTACCTGAATTTCTCCATGCGCTGAGATACATTTAAGCTGCCCTCCTGCATCTACATTTAAGTGTCTTGCATCTTCAGGATGAATACGCAGTGCACCTTCTGCATCTACTTTTCGCCAAGCAGGGTCACGGTAAATTTGGTTGGCATTGTAACTACGGCGTTCACCTGACAAAAGGATGAAAGGAAACTCTTCAACATTAACGTTATGGCTTTTCAATCTTGCGAGTTCACTTAACATCTCGGGAATTGCAAGACGTATTTTCTTATCTTTATAAGCTACCAGTTTCCAGACTTCGTCATATTCATGTTGCGATAAAACCATACCTGAACGTTGCTTTAATATCTGCTCAAATAGTTTGACACCTTGTGTTAACGGATTACCTTTATAACCTGCACGGCGTACTGCTTTGGTATGTAATACAGCATATTGAATAGATAGCGGCAATAAAAAAGCAACTGAATCTGCTGAATTGCCAAGTCGTTTGCCAAGAGTTCGATAAATAATAGAGGCAGCAAAAGGGATATATTTTTTATGGCGTGCCAAGGTAAGTCCTAGCGCCGACAAGTACGGTAAATAGGCTGTTTTTTTCGAGTCGACCGCAGCTATTTTTCTAGAATTGGAAAATTCTTCGGAATAGCATTCATAGCTTCCAGTAATCGAGTATAAATTTCGGCTTCCGGTAAAGTGTTTGCTTGAGCAGCCAATACGGGATGACGCAGGTGAAAACCATTCTTAGGAAATTCCAAGTTAAAACCAGTAAATTCCCATTTTTCAAACTGAGTATGAGCAGGCAAAATATAGTCGGCGAGTCTCGCGGTTTCTGTCATCGCAACATCAACTACCACCAGCAAATCTAAGGCTTTAAAGGCTTCCTCAAAGGCAGGTGTGTCAGGGTAAGTTAATAGTGGATTACAACTATCTACAAACACAGCACGAATTCGCTTTTCCCCTGCTTTAAGGATTTCATCGGGTAAAATATTAGGTGGGAAAAACCCGGAAATCGGGAACATTTTATGATAAACGCTACGTCGATATTTTGGTTTTCTTTCATCCGTATCGGTCAAAATTGGAATAAACATGGTATGCAAATTATTGGTACCCTGTTTTCCAAAGTTCCCTGTCAGTAAGTATAAAAGCTTTTCTAAATAACCATTTAATGTTGTATTCAAAGTATGTTGAATACCTAAATCGATACGTACACAGCCTCTTTTTGCCTTTGAAAAATCTCGAACAACCTGATAAATCAAATCGACAGGTACATCAGCTTTAGCAATATAGTCTTCAATCGGGACATGATTAAATGCAGCTTTTACTTCTTCAAACCCATGTGTATGCTGCTCAATAAACGCTGCATCATAAAGCTTTTCTTTAATAATGATTGCAATCATGGCCGACATTAAAAAAGCATCTGTTCCCGGTTTTAGCTGCAAGTGAATGTCTGCTTGTTTTGCCGTTTCGGTAACACGCGGGTCGAACACCACCATGGTTCGGTTCGGATCTTTCTTAATATGTTTTAGCGTGTCTCGTGCGTTGGGAATACCATGTGCCTGAAACGGGTTCGTTCCAATAAAAAGTACGTAATCTGCGTATTCAACATCTTCTGTAGTATGGCAGGCCTGACTACCGAATAAACGTCCATTGAGCCAGAAATCGCCTGTTTTTTCTTGGGCAAGTGAGTTATATGCATAATAACTTTTCATAGCCAATAAAAGTTGTCGGCCATAAGCTGCGCCGAGGTGGTTACCCTGACCACCGCCCCCAACTGAAGCAAAAGCAGTACCACCAAATTTATCTCTAATCTGAACCAATTGATCGGCAATTTCTTGTATCGCTACATCCCAACTAATTTCTTTAAATGAACCATCTGGTTGGCGTTTTAAAGGTGCGGTCAAACGGTCTGCATGTTTCTGGTAATGCTGTAATCTTGCGGCTTTTTGGCAAATGTAACCTTGAGAAAATGGATGCTCAGGATTACCTTTAATTTTGACAAATTGGTTATCTTTAATTTCTACGCTCAAACCGCAGTTTCTTGAACATAAAATACATGCGGTCACATCTGTTTTACTTTGCTGAGCTGCGTCCATCATTTTTCTGGCTCCGTTTATTTTTATACATCTGGCTAGAATGAAAATAACAAGTTCCAAAATAGAACTTAAATTCTAAACAGTCAATAACTCAAAATTTAAAAAATGATTTCAGATTATCAATGTAAATTTTAAATCGATATAATTGAAGTTCTAATTTGTCGAAAAAATCTCTTTAAATGCTTTAATTTGTTTGTATTGTTGAAGTTCATCTAAAGAATTAATGCTATGGAAAAATAAGTTCTGCTTTTGAAAAATGGCTACTTGTGCATGTAAAAGTTTAAAGCAATTTTTTAAACTCAATTGTTGCTTATCAATTTGCTGCTCTAAAACCTCTAGACTTTCACGTTTTAACAAACAAAATGGGTATAAAGCATCTCCGTTAATTGAAACGTAAGCTGCCTGAGCCTGTTTATTTTTGCGAAGTGCACTGTGTAATTTCGCAACGACTTGCGTAGGTATGTAGGTCACATCACAAGGAATAAACAAAACATAATCTGCTCGTACATGAGACCATGCACTTTTCATCCCCATAAGCGGGCCGAAAAAACCTGAAGCATCATCTTGAAAACATTTAATATCGGGCACAATACTTTGATAGATTGAATAGTCTCGATGACTATTCACCCAAATTTCAGATACTGAAGATTTTAGCTTTTGGTGAATCTTAAGAAGTTGCGTATCGCCATCGAATTGCTGCAACAGCTTATTTAAACCATTCATACGGCGGGCTTGTCCACCCGCCAGAATGACCAGATCAGTTATGGGATATCCCTTATTCACACTTCTACCTCTTGCTGGCAAGCTTTAATTAAGCCACGGATTTCAGGTAAACATGATCCACAATTGCCACCAGCTTTTAAACAAGCAGTGACCTGTTTTTCATGGGTAATGTTTTGTGTTTTTATTGCTTCGATAATTTTATTCTTACCTACTTTAAAACAACTACACACCAAAGGCCCATCATTATTGGTAGCCGACATTGGCATACCTGCTAGTAAAGCTTTACGGTGCAAGGCGCTCAAACGTTCTCTTTTAAACAGACTTGCTACCCAGTCACGGTCTGGCAATAAATCTGGCGGTGCAATATATAGACTTGCAATTACAATGCCATCTTTCAAAATAATACTATGGCTCAGTTGTGAAGAAATATCTTCTATGCTTAACCATTCAAAGGTTTCATCGGCAAATGGCAAAAAGCTTTTCAGATTCTTTTGAGTATCATGAAAAGTTTGGCGGTCTGCAAGTTCATAGCGATTGGTTTTCACCATTTTGACTTTAGTCCACCATGCACAGTGATGTAGCGATTCTTGAATATGCGAATCGTATCCTTCACGAATATAGAGCACACCTTGCCAAGTGGTATAGAACGGCTGAATAGCTACAGGCGTATGTTTGAACTCGGGCTCACCTGAAATTGCATCAACTTCCGGATTCACGACTTTACCAATACGGGCGTCGGATGCGACCTGTTCAGTCCAGTGAATCGGTGCAAAAATTTGCCCACGACGGACACCTGATGAGAATGTCACGCGCAGTACACAACTGCCCCATTTCGAACGAACTTCGACCAAGCCTTGATCACGCACACCAAACTTCAATGCATCACTCGGATGAATCTCACAGAATGGTTCAGCACGATGACTGGTTAAATTTGGCGACAAACCAGTACGGGTCATGGTATGCCATTGATCACGAATACGCCCCGTGTTCAAAATGAGCGGATAATCTTCTGAAATTGCATGTACCGGATTAATTGCAACAGTAGGAATCAATTTTGCCTTAGCATTTTTGTGACTAAACTGGCCCTTGCCAAACAGTTGTTGAACGGCTTTAGCGTCTTGGTTTTTACTCCAGACTGGCCATTGTACTGGTTGCAGAGCGTCGTACTCAGCATTACTTAGGCTCATTAAACCTTTTAAATTGAAATAACGAAACGTATCAGTTTGCTCACGTGTATTGATGTCCGCATTATCTTGTGCTGACAAAGCCGCATGTTCATTGAAAATATCAACAGCACTATTAAAGTCAAAACCTTTAAAGCCTAATTTTTTCGCAACTTGACTCACTGACCACCAATCCGCCTTTGCTTCACCCGGCGCAGGTAAAAAAGCACGTTGACGTGAAATACGACGCTCAGAGTTAGTAACAGTTCCATCTTTTTCACCCCAACCTAAAGCTGGAAGCAAAATATCGGCGTAAGCTGTAGTATCGGTATCGGCACAGATATCTGACACCACAACCAACTCACATTTCTCTAAAGCACGTTTCACCTGATCGGCATCTGGTAAACTTACCACCGGATTGGTTGCCATAATCCAGATGGCTTTAATTTTTCCAGCTTCAACAGCACGGAACAAATCAACAGCTTTTAAGCCAGCTTGAGTTGCAATAAATGGGCTGTCCCAAAAGGTTTGCACTACTTTTTGGTGCAAGGGATTATCTAAATCCATATGGGCAGCCAGCATATTAGCTAAGCCACCCACCTCTCGACCACCCATAGCATTGGGCTGGCCTGTCATTGAAAATGGTGCAGCGCCGAGCTTTCCAATTTTGCCTGTTAATAAATGACAGTTAATAATGCTGTTGGCCTTATTCACACCCTGACTTGATTGATTCACACCCATTGAAAATAGCGTGATTACCTTTTCAGTCTGCGCAAACTTCTCAAAGAATTGCTGTAATTTGTCTAAAGAAATACCACTGCGTTTGGCAACATAGGCAATATCCGTTTCTTGCTGACTACTTACCAAAACCTCTTGCAAACCTTCAGTATAGGCATCCACAAAGGCCTGATCGGCATGACCATTTTGATATAGATATTGGAATAGTCCGTTAAACAATGCGACATCTTGGCCCGGTAAAATCGGTAAATGTAAATCCGCTTGCTCACAAGTACTGGTAAAACGTGGGTCAATCACCACAACAAACATATCTGGATTGTGGCTTTTAGCCTGCATAATCCGCTGATACAGCACAGGATGGCACCATGCGGTATTGGAACCGACCAAAACCACCATATCTGTATGTTCAAAATCTTCATAACTTGCTGGCACAAGGTCTTCACCGAAACTACGTTTGTGACCTGCCACTGCAGATGACATGCAAAGGCGTGAGTTGGTATCGATATTTGCAGTGCCCAAATAGCCTTTTACAAACTTGTTCACCACATAATAGTCTTCAGTCAAAAGCTGACCTGAAACATAAAATGCAATGCTGTCACGACCATATTTGTCGATACAAGACTGGAATTTATCGGCAATTTTATTGATTGCTGCATCCCATGTGGTTACAGTCCGATGTAGCTTACGACCAAACATAGGTTGAAGTACGCGTGTTTCTAACCCCAAAGTATCCGCAAGTCGGCTACCTTTAATACATAAGCGCCCAAAGTTGGAAGGGTGCTCAGCATCCCCCTCAACTTGCACCACAGGTCCTTGAGGTTTTTGTTGAACGTTTACACTAACACCACAACCTACACCGCAATATGGACATGTTGTTTTAGTTGTTTTTGCAACATGGTCGGAGCTATCGATTTCAACGCTTGGAATACTATTCATAACTGCTCCTTTCCCTATTTAGCCTGCATTTTTTAATGCAAAATCTCGACCAAATAGCAGCTTATTTCTAAATGAAGAAACAGGAGTTTGATCTGCAATTAACTCTGCATACCACATGCCATCTTCAGTATCACCGAACAGTACTGCACCGATTACCCGATCGTTTTGAATGATAATGCGTTTATAAATCTGGCGTTTTTCATCGTTCAGAATAATGTCTTCATAATCATCTTTCGGTTCAAAATTGCCCGCAGAGAATACATCGACTCCACTCACCTTTAACTGAGTCGGTACGGTTGGCGCTTTAAAAGTTAAGCTGCCGTGCTCTGCTAAATGGGTCGCGCAAATAAAAGCTTGGCCCCACAGTGGTTCAACCAAACCGAAAGTTTGACCACGGTGTTCGATACACTCACCCACGGCATAAATACTTGGGTCAAATGTTTGCATGGTGTCATTCACCAATACACCACGGTTACAACGTAATCCTGCACTTTGCGCCAAAGCAATATTCGGACGGATACCTACAGCAAACACCACAAGGTCAGCATCTAACACTGTGCCATCTTTCAAACGGATTTGTTTGACATGACCATTTTCATCACCAATTAACGCCTCTGTATTGGCTTCGGTAATAATATGAATGCCTTTTTGCTCAATACTATGACGAAGTAACTGACTTGCACGCCCATCAAGTTGACGTTCCATAATACGGTCCATCAAATGCAATACTGTGACATTCATACCGCGTTGTTTTAGGCCGTACGCCGCCTCTAAACCGAGTAAACCGCCACCAATCACCACTGCATTGGTTTTTGAATCGCAGTATTCAATCATGGTGTTGACGTCATAAATATCGCGGAAAGTTAACACACCCTTTAAGTCAACACCTTGAACTGGTGGAATAAATGGCGCCGAACCTGTTGCCAGAATCAAACGATCATAATCAACTGTCTGACCTTTTTCGGTGTAAACCACTTTACGTGGGCGATCAATTTTTACGGCTTTATCACCGGCAATAAATTTAATGCCTTTATCGTCATACCACTTTGGTGGATGCAACATAATGTCTTCAATGGTTTTTTCACCCGATAAAACCGGAGACAACATAATACGGTTATAGTTCCCCCATGGTTCTTCACCAATCACCGTAACTTCATAACGATCTGGCGCCATATCAAGTAAATCTTCTAGACAACGCATCCCTGCCAAACCATTTCCGATCAGCACCAGTTTAAGTTTGTCTTGTGATACACCTGTATTGGTAATATAAGTTTTTTGCGGCACCGCATTGACCCAAACACGGCCATCAACAATTTTGCTCGGGTAAACCGCCAATTTTTGGTCTTTATCTTCTAAACAACGGCCCGTAGCTAAACTGAAATGTTGTTTATAAATTGGTGATGCAACGACGCGTTCGCCTTGTAAATCACCAATAATCCCGCGGCTCATCACATTCGCTTGGCTAAACGGATCTTTATTGCTCAGTACATAAACACGTTTTTCATGCCCCACACGGAAGATTGCAACCGCTTGACCGCCCACTAGCGCTCCTGCACCCGTGTTTGGGGTTAAATCATCGAGGGCACAAACGTCAATCCACTGATCATCAGGAAGCATATTTTTGTCTTGTACAATATTCATATAAGTTCTCCTTTATGCTTCAACCATTGGAATACGGTCTTCTGAACGTTCAGCTTCGGTTAATGGACGGATTTGACCACGTTCAGTTGTAAATTGAATGTGCGGATCAGCTTGTTCATTCGCTCCTGCATTGATATAGGTCTGGAAGCGTTTACGCACCTCAGGGTTTTCGACAGCTGTACGCCACTCGTCTTGATATGTACCAATAATGTGTTCCATACGGCGCTCAAGCTCGGCAGCTAAACCAAGAGAGTCATCAACGATCACAGATTTAAGGTAGTCTAGACCGCCTTCCATGTTGTCACGCCATACACTGGTACGTTGTAAACGGTCTGCCGTTTGAATGTAGAACATAAAGAAACGGTCGATATAACGAATAAGTGTTTCTTTATCGAGGTCAGATGCAAGTAATTCTGCATGACGCGGTTTCATACCACCGTTACCACATACATAAAGGTTCCAACCCTTTTCAGTGGCAATCACGCCTACATCTTTACCTTGCGCTTCCGCACACTCACGTGTACAGCCAGACACTGCCATTTTCAATTTATGCGGTGAACGCAAACCTTTGTAGCGGTTTTCAAGTTCAATCGCTAAACCAACCGAGTTATCTACTCCGTAACGACACCAAGTGCTACCCACACAAGATTTCACTGTACGTAACGACTTACCATAGGCATGACCAGACTCGAAGCCCGCAGCATTTAACTCTTCCCAAATAAATGGAAGTTCATGAACTTGCGCACCAAACATATCAACACGTTGACCACCAGTAATTTTGGTGTATAAGTTATATTTCTTCGCAATTTGGCCAATCGCAATTAAGCCATCCGGAGTGACTTCCCCACCTGCCATACGCGGTACAATGGAGTAAGAGCCATCTTTTTGAATGTTACCCAAGTAGTAATCGTTACTGTCTTGTAGGCCTGCATGACTTGGCTTAAGTACGAAATCATTCCAGCAAGATGCCAAAATATTTGCTGCTGCCGGTTTACAAATATCACAACCTAAACCATGACCATGTTGATGAATTAAATCATCAAATGTCTTGATTTCATTGACACGAACCAAGTGATACAACTCTTGACGCGAGTACGGGAAGTGTTCGCAAATGTGATTGTTAACAGTCACACCTTGACGTTGTAACTCTGACTTCAATACTTGAGTCACTAATGGTGCACAACCACCACATGCTGTTGCTGCTTTGGTGCATTTCTTTAATGCACCTAAAGAAGTCGAACCATCGCTAATTGCTTGGCAGATGTCTGCTTTTGATACATTGTTACATGAACAAATAGTCGCGCTGTCTGGCAGCAAATCGACTCCGCTACCACCAGATTTTGCTGCTGATTGCTCAAAACCCGGCATGATTAAACTTTCAGGCACTTCCGGTAAAGCCAGACCATTCAACATCATTTGTAAAAGGTCGTTGTATTCTTTGGCATCACCCACTAAAACCGCGCCAAGCAATTTGGTTTTGTCGGCATTTACAACAATCTTTTTATAAACCAGTGCATGTTCATCTGCATAGAAATAGCTTAATGCACCTGGGGTCATGGCATGTGCATCACCAACAGAAGCAACATCAACGCCCATCAACTTCAACTTGGTGCTCATGTCTGCGCCAGCGAAGCAATGACACTCTTCATCTAAAATGTGTTTTGCTGCAATACGCGCCATGTCATAGCCCGGTGCAACCAAGCCATAAATTTTATTTTGCCAAAGCGCACATTCACCAATGGCATAAATGTTTTGATCTGATGTTTGGCAATAATCATTAATTACAATACCGCCACGCTCACCAATCGCAAGCCCACTGTTGCGCGCAAGCTCATCACGTGGGCGAATCCCCGCAGAGAATAAAATCACATCAGTTTCGAGTTCACTACCGTCGGCAAACTTCATCACATGAGTGGTATTTACCCCAGACTCAATAGACTGAGTCGCTTTTTGTGTATGGACTTTTACACCTAAATCTTCAATTTTACGGCGTAAAACCTTGCCCCCTAAGTCATCAATTTGAACTGCCATCAAACGTGGTGCAAACTCAACAACGTGTGTTTCTAAATCTAAATCACGTAATGCTTTGGCTGCCTCAAGTCCAAGTAAACCACCGCCAATTACTACGCCTGTTTTAGCCTTTAAACTTGCTGCACGAATGGCATCTAGATCTTCAATGGTACGGTAAACAAAACAGTTCTCGCGGTCATTACCCGGAATTGGCGGAACAAATGCATATGAACCAGTCGCCAGCACCAACTTGTCATAGCTAATCACATCACCATGATTGGTTGTTACGGTTTGTGCAGCTGTATCAATCGCCACTGCTTTAGTATTTAAACGCAGGTCAATGCCATACGCATCAGCAAAATCAAAGCGTGCTAAAGATAAATCTTTTGCCGATTTCCCTGAGAAGTATTCAGTCAAATGTACGCGGTCATATGCGATACGAGGTTCTTCTGCAAGAATCGTGATTTCCAGTTCATCATCTGCTTTTTCTAAAATGGCTTCGATGAATTTGTGGCCCACCATACCATGACCAATCATTACCAATTTCATAGTGTTTCTCCTCAAATCACGTTGCTTTTAAGCTGCGTTCTTGCGTTCTCAAATAGACATTGTTGTTTTGCCTTGTGCTCTACCGAGAAACGTATCAACATCACAAAGCGTATAGCTGCTTGGAACCCATTTTTTCCACTCGTTGACGACACCCAATGCATAGCAAAGTTATAAAAACAAATAAAAAAAGCGAGCCCCCTCATACGGAAGGCTCGCATCGCTGAAACTGAAAAATTAGTTAATTTAGATGTAACTTTTTTATGCAATAAAAATAAAGACATAACCTTCACTCCGACTGAACGTAAATTTTCTGTGTGTACAGTTGCACTCACAAATTCGATCAGAACGGACATCGTTGGCCGTCTTTAAAACTTATGGTCGTCTTCGACCTGTAATTAACCAAGCATTTTGCATGCCAATTCTTTTTAAAATTAATATTAATAATTTTTTATTATTATTTTCAAATACTTAAAATAAAACCCATTTTCATCCCAAAAGAATATTTAATTTTCCCTGCACTATTGCTGCTCGTTTATATGGTTTAAACAAAAATAAGTCTTGCCACAAAATGAATCGCTTTTTTGCACCAATATTGATCAAAACAATGCATTAGCATAGTAAAGGACCACTCATGCCTGATTTTTTGTTTAAATTTGGATGGCACTAATCTTGCTTAAAAATTGATAACAAAAAACGCGTCGAATTGGCGCATTTTCTTAGCCTGATTTTCTGAACTTATGCCAAAACTCAAAATAGCTCTTATCGATGATGATCATGCGCGGGCCGACTATATAAAAAATAGTCTGCTTGAAAATGACTTTGAAGTGGTTGCCTGCCTTACTTTGGACCACTTAAATATTTTTCGTCTTGAAGATTTACAAGCCGATGTCATCTTGCTCGATATGGATCATCCCCATCGTGACATTATTGAAAGTTGTGTGAGTAGCTATGACCTACCAACTGTTCTATTCACTAAAAATTCAGATAAAGACACCATCAAACAAGCTATAGATGCAGGCGTAACGGCTTATATTGTAGATGGCATAGACCCCGCCCGCTTACATACCATTTTAGAGATTTCAATTGAGCAATATAAAAAACATAAAAAGCTTGAAGGTGACTTAAAAGAAGCTCAAACCAAACTGGCCGATCGTAAAGATGTTGAAAAGGCCAAAGTGCTACTCATGCAACTGCATGGCTTACCTGAAGACACAGCTTTTCAATTACTCAGAAAAAATGCCATGAGTCACCGTATAACGATTGGAGAAATGGCACGGCGTTTACTTGACGCTCAAAAATTACTAAATGATCAACTAAAGGATGAATAAATGAGCAAATTAGAAAAGACTCAATTGCAACTCGGCTATATTCCTTTACTTGATTGCATCGCTTTACTTTGGGCAAAGCAGCAAGGTTTCTTCGAAGAAGTCGATTTAGATGTTACCTTAGTCAAAGAAGCATCATGGGCAAGTCTACGCGACCGTTTAGCTTTTGGTTTATTAGATGCTGCACATTGTTTATCTGCGATGCTCCCTGCAGCAGCAATGGGTGCAGACCAAATTGGTATTGCACTGCAAACCCCGCTCGTTTTAAGTAAAAACCGTGCTTTTATCAGCTTAAGCCAAAAATTAATTCATCAACTAGCTATTAAAGAAACCGATAATGCACAAACTACCGCCCAAAAAGTTATTCAATACATTGAGCAAGATCATACTCTTTCTCTAGCCCATGTATTTAAACATTCAATCCATCATTATTGTTTAAGAGAATGGCTTGCTTTGGCAGACTCTAGAATAGCTCAAACGCTCAAACTCAAAGCACTTCCCCCACCGTATATGGTCGAAGCTTTAGATAACCATGTGATTGATGGTTTTTGTGTGGGAGAGCCTTGGAATACTCAAGGTGAACTTTTAGGTTTAAGTAAAATCGTCTGCTCAAGTCAAGACATTATTCCCAATGTGGCAGATAAAGTTCTCGCAGTAACTCAAGAATGGGCTGAACAACATCCTCAAACCTTAGTTGCCCTTACAACGGCAATTATGAAAGCTCAAAAAGAATTGAGTAATTTAAAAGATTTTGCACCTGTCTTAAAGTTATTGGTCGAGTTTGGGATTGTCCGATTTCACTGTTCTGAAGAAGTGCATGTCGATAAATATTATATGATTCAAAATATTGTAAAACACTTGGTTAAAGAAAATGCGGCTCCCCAACCTGAAGATTTCCATTGGTTATTTCAGCAAATGCAAAAATGGGAAAAACTTCAATTAGCCCCTGATCAAATCATAGAACTGAGTGCACAATGCATTAATCTCGATTGCTACAATCAAGCCAAACTCTAAAAAATACTTAAGCACATTATAAAAAAAAGCTGTCTTTATTAACAAAGACAGCTTGAAAGACCCATAAGACAAATGCGTTATACGCATTACTACATTTAAAAGACTCAACTCATCCATTAAATATAGCTCTTATGTTTCCGATCATAACCAATAAAAACTTATCATTTTCAGACATTTCCATATCAATAACTGACATTTCATAGACTTTATCTCCTACCTATAATTTCGACGAACAACTGAAACTCCCCTAGATATCAGCCCGTAATTTTGTTAACTTGATTATGTTACAAATTCAAAATGCAGATTTCAGTTAATGAGTAAAGGGATGAAATCATGAAAGATATCTCACACCGTGAAGTTTATGCACTGGTTGATATTAATAATTGCTATGTTAGCTGTGAGCGTCTTTTCAACCCTAAACTCAATGATAAACCTGTAGTTGTTTTATCTAATAACGATGGCTGTGTGGTCTCACGTAGTGAAGAGGCAAAAGTTTTAGGGATTAAAATGGGCGTACCGTGGTTCCAAATTGAAAAAGATGCTTTACAAGCAGGTGTTCACGTCTATTCAAGCAACTATACTTTATATGCCGAGATGTCCCGTCGTTTTTTTGCTGTCCTCGGTGAGTTTTTTTCTCCAGATGATTTAGAAGCCTACTCTATAGATGAATGCTTTATTCATCTCACCCCTTACCTCCAATCTATCGATATCTCTGACTACTGCAACAAAGTGAGAAACACTCTCCTAAAATGGTTAGGCTTACCTTGTTGCATTGGAATTGGATATTCAAAGACACAAGCAAAACTTGCCAATCACTATGCTAAGAAAATTAAAAGTTTTAAAGGAGTATGTAATTTCATCACCTTAGATCCATTAATTATGGAAGACCTCATGCAACAGACATCAGTCAAAGAGGTATGGGGAATCGGCTATCAATTAGTCAAACAGCTACAAAGTTATGAGGTGTACACATGCCTAGACTTAACTTTTGCCAATGAACACCATATGGCAAAGGCATTTTCTGTGGTCATGGCACGCACCATTCGTGAGCTAAAAGGCCAATCCTGTATTCAACTTGATGATCCAGCTATTCCAACGAAACGGATTTTAGCATCACGAAGTTTTGCTCAAGCTTTATCCAGTATTGAGATTATTAAACAAGCACTTATCTTTCACCTTAACCGGGCACATCGCCGTTTAATGAAACAAGAACAACTTTGTGCCTGTGTTCAAGTTATGCTTTATGAAAAAACCGACAAACCGCCCTATAAAAAAGCCACATCTCAAGCAATTGGTCTTCATTATGCAACAGATGATTTATGCATACTTACTAAAGCAGCTATGCAGCAAATTGATGTTTTATATAAAGAAAATAAAAGTTACATAAAAATTGGAGTATTATTTTGTGCTCTACACGCACGTCAGCAACATATTGATGATTTATGGCAGCCTCTGGAACTTATTCATCAAAGACAACAATTGATGGAAACTTTAGGTACAGTCCGTAAGCGCTTTGGTAGCCACTATTTACAAGTTGGATATCACTCACGTAATCCATCTTGGCAAATGAAACAATGTCATCGCTCAAAAAATTACCTAACTCGCTGGAATGAAATGTTAACGATTGAAGATGCTTATACCCCCGTTACACAAAATACATGAACTGTTTTTGTCAATTCGGTTTAAAATAAGCTCCGTTAAATTACTTGAAATTTTGTCATTTTTTAACATTGCTAATTCGTCGCAAAATTTACAATATATAAGCCGAATTTGGTGTACCCTTTCTGCGACAATTAAAAGAAATTATAAAAAACTTGTAGAAACATATGCCATAATAAGCAAACTTTGCAGACATCTTGCAAAGATTATTTGCAACTTTAGAGCTGGAGCAATCTGAATGAGTTCGACCATTTTGGTAATTCATGGACCGAATTTGAATTTGCTGGGAAAACGCGAACCAGAAGTATATGGTCATCTTACCCTAGACAATATCAACCAACAACTTATTGCTCAAGCTGAACAAGCCTCAATTACACTAGATACTTTTCAAAGCAACTGGGAAGGTGCCATTGTTGACCGTATTCATCAGGCACAAACAGAAGGCGTAAAACTGATTATTATTAACCCTGCTGCCCTCACCCACACTTCAGTTGCTTTACGCGATGCCTTACTTGGCGTTGCCATTCCCTTTATTGAAGTACATTTATCAAATGTTCACGCACGTGAAGCTTTCAGACATCATTCTTATTTATCAGACAAAGCAATTGGCGTGATTTGTGGTCTAGGCGCAAAAGGTTATAGCTTTGCGCTCGATTACGCTATTGAAAAAATTCAACCATCTAACCCAAACTAGTTCAGGAATAGTCGCCCATGGATATCCGCAAAATTAAGAAACTCATCGATTTAATGATTGAGTCTGACTTGCAAGCGATTGAAGTTAAAGAAGGTGATCAATCGATCGCTTTAACTCGTCGCAATCCTGTCGTTGCTGCGGCTGGTGTAGCACATCCGGCAGCTCCTGTTGCTGAAGCACCTGTTGCAAAAACACCACGTGGAGCAGTTGAAACTTCTCCTATGGTTGGTGTGTTCTATGCTGCTCCAAGCCCAGGCGAAGCACCATTTGTTAAAGTAGGTCAAACAGTATCTGCTGGTGAGACTTTGGGTATTATTGAAGCAATGAAAATCATGAACCCGATTGAAGCAACTCAAAGCGGTGTGATTGAAGAAATTTTAGTGAAAAATGGTGAAGTGATCCAATTCGGTCAACCTTTATTCCGTTATCGCGCGTAATACCCCGGGGACATCTATGTTGCAAAAAGTTTTAATTGCAAACCGTGGTGAAATCGCTTTACGAATTACCCGGGCTTGCAAAACATTAGGAATCAAAACTGTTGGTATCTATTCAGATGCCGATAAAGATTTGATGCATTTACGTTTCGTTGATGAAGCAGTATGTATTGGTCCGGGTGCAAGTAGTGACAGCTATTTAAACATCCCGGCAATTATTACTGCTGCAGAAATTACTGGTGCCGATGCAATTCATCCAGGTTATGGCTTCCTTTCGGAAAATGCCGAGTTTGCTGAAATTGTAGAAAGCTCAGGTTTCACATTTATTGGCCCTCGCCCAGAACATATCCGTTTAATGGGTAACAAGGTTTCTGCAATTGTTGCAATGAAAAAAGCTGGCGTACCTACGGTACCTGGCTGTGACCATGCTGTAACTATCCATAACGCATTAGCTGAAGCGAAAGAAATCGGTTTCCCGCTTATTGTTAAAGCGGCAGCTGGTGGCGGTGGTCGTGGTATGCGTATTGTTGAACGTGTAGACACACTACTTGAGTCAGTTCAAGCGGCTCAACGTGATGCAGAAATGTGGTTCGGCGATGATACCGTATACATGGAACGCTTCTTACAAAAACCTCGCCATGTCGAAGTTCAAGTTTTGGGTGATGGTAATGGTCACGCGATTCATTTATATGACCGTGACTGTTCATTACAACGTCGTCACCAAAAAGTGTTAGAAGAAGCTCCTGCGCCAAATCTACCGGAACAAGCACGTGCTGATATTTTACAAGCCTGTGTACACGCATGTCAGTTAATGCAATATCGTGGTGCTGGTACGTTTGAATTCTTATTTGAAGATGGTGAATTCTTCTTCATTGAAATGAATACTCGTGTTCAGGTTGAGCACCCTGTAACTGAAATGGTGACTGGTGTTGACATTATTGAGCAGCAATTACGTATTGCAGCTGGTTTAGGCTTAGAGCTTCAACAAGAAGATATTGAAGTTCGTGGTCATGCCATTGAATGTCGTATCAATGCCGAAGATCCAACAACATTCTTACCTTCACCAGGTAAAATTGAAAGTTTCTATGCACCAGGTGGTGCGGGTATTCGTTTAGATTCTCATATCTATCCTGGATATAGCATTCCGCCATATTACGATTCAATGATTGCAAAATTGATTGCTCATGGTAAAGATCGTGAAACTTCACTTGCCCGCATGCGTCAAGCGTTAGATGAAATGATTCTTACAGGAATTAAAACCAATATTCCTTTACATAAAGATCTTATTTTGCAGGATAAAAACTTCTGTTCTCAAGCAATGGACATCCATTACCTTGAAAAACACTTGTTAAAGCAAGTGGAAGAAGAAAAGAAAGCTGAAACTGCATAATATGCTTCATATAAAAAAGCCTCTTAAATAAGAGGCTTTTTTATATCTACTTGTTTATGGCAACATTCGGCGTAAAGTTGCGAAACATTGCTCACCCTTAGCCGTTGAGCAGAAATTAATAGTATGGTCATTTTTCCATTGCACGAAATATTGAGAAATATCACCTGTCTGATCTTGCTTCTGACCAGAACAATCTACTTTATTATTATCAAACTTAATTTGCATTACTAAAGCCGATAGCTGCTCTTTAGGGTCATCAGATGGCTGATATTCATAAATACCGTATGACCACTCTTCACCACTTTTAATCACCACATCGTTACTACTGCGGAAATTATAATACTCTACACATTTTTTATTATTTGGAATCTCCATTCCCCATAATCCCATAATTTCAGGACGCGTAACAATACGTATAGCATTAGGATTACTTGCAGTGCGAACAGGTTGTGCTGTTGGCTGTTGAGTCGCTGTCTCAGCCATAGCAAAACCAGAACAAGCCAATAATAATCCCATAATATAAATATTTTTCATAGATTTATTAATCATTAAACGCATGGGTTTAAGTTAGCACATTTTTTTAGAAAAACATTGTTTCATAACCATATAAAAACAATATTTTTCAACCGTAACGAACCAATACTTCTCATCAAACAATTTCTATCTTTAACTCGGTATTCCTAACAATTTTTATCACTATTTAATCTAAGAAACTGACTTTTCGATTTGTTTAGGTAACCAATAGACAAAGCACAAACCAAATAGAACCACTAAAGCAGCGATCATAAAAATATACTCACCCGTAAGAATTTTCCAGTAATGACCAGCCAAAATGCTCCCAAACGCCACTCCAAGCCCCCACATGGTGCTATAAAAAGCCTGACCTCGACCTTGTTGCCCTATTGAAAAGTTTTGAAAGATAAGCCGCATTGCGATGAGATGAAATAAGCCAAAACTAAAAGCGTGTAGGCACTGTGCAAATAACTGACCTATGAAATAGTGAGAGAAAATAGCAACTAATAACCAGCGTATACTTGTCAAAATCAAACATACTGCTACAAGGCTACGCCAAGAAAAATATTTAAAAAACGTAGTTGCATATGCAAACATCACAATTTCAGAAACCACGCCCATAGCCCATAAAAAACCAATTTCCGTTGTACTAAAATTTAACGATTTCAGAAAATTGCTATAGAAGCTATAAAAAGGTGCATGTGAAAAAAGAAGAATAAACTCAATTGTGAAAAAAGCAGCAACTTCAGGACGTTTCAGCACAGGCAATAAAGGTTCTAAATGCTTTTGTGAAGTTGGGGCCCCTTCTGGTTCACGTATCGTAAATGCCCAAATAAATGCTAAGGAGGCAATGATAAGCAATAATATAGGCAACATTGAAATCGGAATGATTTCTAAAATTGCCCCTATTGTAAATACACCTACAATAAACCCAACTGATCCCCATTTTCGAATCTTGCCATAAAGTTTCGCCCTTTGGTCTCCTAACCAAAATAAAGTTACTCCTTCAAATTGAGCTAAAATAGCATTTTGGAAAAAACTAAAAATAAGCATCAGTAAAGCAACTGACTGAAAAGTATTAGGAATTATAAAAATAGCCAACCATATACATGCCTCCATCCATGTGGCAATACGCACTAATAGCATTCTTTTACCGGATTTATCGGCGATCCAGCCCCAAACCAAAGGGGCAAAGAAGCGCGTCACAATAGCAATAGAAGATAAAATACCTATCTCTTGATAATTAAACCCCTGATCTTGGAGATATAAATTCCAATACGGCATAAATGTGCCAACAATGGAATAATAGAAAAAGTAGAATCCACCTAATCTGGTTTGGATTGTAAATGGTTGGAACAAGACTTAAACCTTTGTACTTTCAATAGGTTAAAAATTTCAGGTAGCTGTATATGAATGTATTCATTTGCTCACACTTATAGGATGCATGTTTTTAAACCACATACATATCAACTTACTGACTTTCGTAATTCTATCATTTCCCACAGATGCAAATAATGTATTAAATGAAATACTTCAGGTTATTAGTTTATAGATGGGCTGGATTTAAAGTATTAAAAAAGCCTATTCATATGTAAATAGGCTTTTTAGTTTTTATCAATTATTCGTCTTACTATGAATACAAGTTATGCTAACTTCTTTGCTTCTAAGTAGTGAATATCAGCAATTTGTGCATCCCAAAACTCATTCCATAAAGCACAATAATCCATACAAAGCGTTGTTAAGCTCTCATAGTCTTCTTTAGTTATTGCTTGCGCTAACGCAAACCAGAGATCATCTTCATGATCATCATCTGCTGCTTCTGAGGTTTCGTCAGTAGATACCCCATGAACATGGTAATAGCCGCCACCTTCAACATCTACACCAATAGCCTTAGTCGCTTCACGAAGTGGTGGGCTAAAAAGAATCACTTCTTCTTCGGCCACTGCAAGTAAAGCAACTACTTTAATATAACTATCATAAGATGATTCTAGAAAATTTCTTACCTGATCTGCAATTTTTGAAGGTTGATACTCTCTACGGTCCTTCTCACTCAAACCATAATCATTCAATAAATCTTCATATAAAGGATAATGTGCATACTCCGGATTACCTAGATAATAATTGTCCGGGTCTGTTCCTGGTCTAAAACCAAATTCATCAAGTACATTTAAACTTAATAAAACGCGTGGAAACATTTTAGCTCCAGAATGGAGTTTAGGCTCCAATTGTTTTGTCTGGAACTGGGCCATTAATAAGGCATCAGTAAAGATCTGAACAATCGCATGACGATATTCTAAATGAATTCTTGTTAAAGTGAATTTATCAAGCAATCCATTATTTAAAACTTCGATCGCCGGATGTTTACATACTGGTAATTCAGCAATTCTCGCTCTTAATTGTTTGAGAAATTTTAGATTTTCTTCCCACTGTTCTGTAGGAATACTATTCTTCATCCCCAGTAATGCCTTTTGTCTTGGATTATCGAAATCTTCAAATTTTTTTGACATAATCATTCTCAATAACAAATTAATTCTTATAGTTAGGTTATGAGTTCCCCATTATTTTAATCGTGCATTCATTTGCTACTAAATAAAATTGTATACTCATCCCTAAACAATTTGATATTAGGTTTATTATTACTACAAATCAATGGATAATTTAATGAATTTTTTTAATGAATCAAATAACAATTAATATCGAAAAATACTATTTTTTTAGGCTCTCACATGTTGTATTACATTAGCGTTTTCAATATGATTAAACTGACTTTTGCCAGAGCACTAGCCTTAAAAAAGAAACGGATTTCAAAAGATTTACTACGGGGAAATCGATGTCAAAAAGAGACACTATTATAAAAACAGCAACTGCCCTTTTTAATGAAAAAAGCTATAACTCTATTGGAGTGGACAGAATTATTGCTGAATCTAATGTTGCAAAGATGACATTCTACAAGTATTTTCCTTCAAAGGAAAAGTTAATAGAATCATGTCTTTACAAAAGGAACTCTGATATACAGTCTGCTATATTAGAAAGAATCAATACCAATGACCTACCTTTAGTTCAACTCAGAAGCTTATTTAATTGGTATATTGACTGGATTTACACAGAAGAATTTAATGGATGCTTATTTAAAAAGGCAACTATGGAAGTAGTACAACTTTACCCATCCGTTAAAAATCCTATTAATGAATATAGAGAATGGCTCTATGAGCTTGTTTTTTCTATCTTAATTAAAATTCAGGTAGAGGACGCCGCTGCATTAACCAATCTATTTCTTAATATCCTCGATGGGGTTATTAATGATGGAACAATTGATAAAAATTTAATTAATGCTGAAAAAACTTGGTCTTATATTAAAAAAATAATCGATCTTGAGAAAATTGAGGAATTAGTCGCTATTTAATTTAATAATATTGAAATACTAGACTAAAAAGCAAGTGAGTATACTTTTGTTTTTTAGTCTAGAAGTTTCATTTAAAAATTTTATTAAGCACTAAATATTATAAAAATTAATAAGATAATTTTTCTTAAAATATTAACCAATAGAATTAGTAACAATATAAAATTTTATTAAAAAGCTTATACATACACTCTTAATATCTCTAAAAGAGTTCTTACTCATTAGCTGCACTCATTCAAACCAACATCATAAATCTATTGGTACTAGAATAAATTACGGAATTATAATACTAACAAATAAATCATAGATAATTTAGTTTCTCTAGATAAATTAAAAGAATAATATTTAAAACAAACTTAACAATAAAAATTTTTCTATAAAGTGCTTTTTCATAAATATCTATACTAAATATTGTATTGATCATATGAGCTGTGTATTTAGAGAGCAAAATTTACGAGATATTTCATAACACCAAGCAACAGCATTGCTAGTAATTCAGCACAATGATACTTTAGAAAATCTACAATCAAGCTAACCAATGAAAAGTGCAATTTCAAAATACAATTTAAAGTAGATATACTTCACGACAAAGTTTGCTCGATATCACTTTAAAATGTCCCCTACTTCTAGCTTTTGGCGTAGTCTCTTCCGTCTCATACATATTTATGCTGGTATTTTTATTGCCCCATTTATATTTGTTGCCGCATTTACTGGCTTACTATATGCAATTACGCCTCAGCTAGAGCAATTCATCTATAAAGATGTATTATACGTTCAGCCTTTAAATAAGGAGATACACCCCCTAAGCCAGCAGATTGAAAGCGCAAGAGAGGTCATGCCTGCAACTGCAAAAATTACAGAAGTCAGACCATCACCAAGCCCTGTGCAAACTACGCGGGTTATTTTTTCCGATCATACACACCATCTAAATAATGAAGCCATTTTTATTGATCCTTATACGCTTTCTGTAAAAGGACAACTTGCTGTGTATGGAACCAGTGGCGTATTACCGTTACGTACATTCTTAGATCAATTACACAGCAATTTATTATTAGGAAAATGGGGACGTTTTTATAGTGAACTTGCTGCAAGTTGGCTTGGTTTTTTAACTTTAAGTGGGCTATACAGTTGGTGGAAGCGTCGCTCAAACTTCAAAAACAGACAAACAAATAAAAATCACTTATTAAAATGGCATAGTTCTATTGGGTTAGCTTTACTACCACTTTTATTGTTCATTGCGATTACTGGTCTTACATGGTCTCAATGGGCTGGTGATAATATTCGTATTGCCCGTCAATGGTTAAACTGGCAAACACCAACATTGACCACCTCACTAAATCAGATTTCATTGCCAGAAATGGCTCATCATGAACATCACGAAATGATCATGGAAACGCCAAATTTAGACATCATGCCAGCTGAATTCGATGCTGTATTAGCAATTGCTCGAGCAAATGGGATTAATTCAACAGAAATACAAATCAAACCGCCAGTTGCTGAGAACCAAGCTTGGACTGTTGCGGAAATACAGCGTAAATGGCCCACACAAGCAGATAGTATTGCGATTGATATGCATGAACACAAGGTAATCGATAAACTCGCTTTTAAAGATTATTCATTAGTTGCAAAACTTACACGCTGGGGAGTTGATGCACATATTGGGGTACTATTCGGTTGGGTCAATCAATTGATTCTGGTTCTGTATGCGCTCGGGCTATGTGTAATGATTGTTTATGCGTATAAAGCTTGGTTTAAAACCTCCAATGTAAAACTTACGACCCATCATTTTATTAACCAAACTTTGTTCGTATGGAAACATGCAACTACACAACAAAGAATAATTACGATATTAATGCTTGCTGCTCTAGGGCTGAGTTTACCTATTTTTGGATTTAGCTTAGTCATCACCTTATTTATTTTGCTCATAAAAAAACAGCTCCCTCTTAAAGCTTAATAAAGCTCTGGTCTTTGCCAACTCATCAGCTTCTCGTATTAGGGAGATGATCAGTTGGTAAAAGATTAAATGAATAAAATACCGGTTAAACAATTCCCTACTTGTAGTTTTGGCTGCTTCTTGGCAAGGTATGTGCCAGTAAAACATTAGGAATTTGTTCACATATGGCGAGTCCGGCACAAATCATTCGACATAAATTTCTCAATACATTCTTTTCACGCCACTCTATTTGGTTCTTGTGTATTTTTACTGCACTCACAATCACGTGGTTTAGAACCGTATATACACCTCATAGTATTTATTATTTTATTTCGGATACTTTACTCAACGGTTTATGGGTCGTCAGTGGCGCATTAAGCTTATTAGGTCTATATGATGTCTTACAAAATAGACATTCAATCTTAAGAAATTACCCGATTATGGGCCATTTCCGTTTTTTATTTGAAGATATACGCCCTGAAATTCGCCAATACTTTATTGAAGCGGATCAAGATGCCCTTCCTTTCTCACGTATGCAAAGAAGTTTGGTTTATCAACGTGCTAAAAATGAGAATGCAGATAAACCTTTTGGATCAATTATTGATGTCTACCAAGAAGATTATCGCTTTATTGTTCATTCCATTAGTCCATGTCCACCAGCGGATCCTAAGAGTTTCCGTATTCAAATTGGTAATGCCCAATGCCTTCAACCTTATAGTGCATCCATTATGAATATCTCTGCCATGAGCTTTGGTAGTTTAAGTGCGAATGCAATACGTGCATTAAACAAAGGAGCACAATTAGGCGGTTTTTATCACGATACCGGTGAAGGTAGTCTCAGCCCTTATCATTTAGAAAATGGTGGTGATATTGTTTGGCAAATTGCCAGTGGATATTTTGGCTGCCGAACTTTAGACGGAAAATTTGATGAACAGAAGTTTGCTAAGCAGTCTCAATTGCCACAAATCAAAATGATTGAGCTTAAGCTTTCGCAAGGGGCTAAACCGGGCCATGGCGGTATTTTACCTAAACATAAGATTACTGCTGAAATTGCCGAAATCCGTGGTGTTTCCCGTGACCATGATTGTATCTCTCCTGCCAAGCATTCAAGCTTTTCGACACCAATTGAAATGATGCATTTCTTACAGAAGTTACGGACTTTATCTGGTGGCAAACCGGTAGGTTTCAAACTGTGTATTGGTCAACCTTGGCAGTTTATGAGTATTGTAAAAGCAATGCTTGAAACAAAAATTGTGCCTGATTTTATTGTAGTTGATGGTTCTGAAGGTGGTACTGGCGCAGCCCCTATTGAGTTTAGTGACTATATCGGAACACCATTACGTGAAGGCCTACGTTTTGTTCATAATACACTTGTAGGTGCTGGCCTAAGAGATCAAGTTAAAATTGGTGCAAGCGGTAAAATTATTAGTGCATTTGATATTGCCAGCACATTTGCTCTCGGTGCAGATTGGGTGAACTCAGCACGTGGTTTTATGTTTGCAGTTGGATGTATTCAAGCGCAAAGTTGCCATACAAACCAATGTCCTGTAGGCGTTGCAACCCAAGATAAAGATCGCCAGAAAGCACTTCATGTACCGACCAAAGCAGAACGTGTATTTAATTTCCATAAAAATACATTACATGCATTATCAGAAATGATTGCTGCGGCAGGTTTACGTCATCCATCGGATATTAAAGCTCATCATTTAGCTCAACGGATTAATGACCGTGAAATTAAAAACTATGCTCAATTACACTTCTTCTTAAAAGAAGGTGAGCTTTTACAATCTGAACTGAAAAATGATGATGATAATTTCTATTATCGTATGTGGAATATGGCTGACGCCAATCATTTTTAAATAGTTAAAACTGGAGCTGCCTATAGAGGCAGCTTCAAACTTTAATAATAAAAATGTTTCGGCTTTGCATGCAAAAAGGCTGGAATTAAACCTGTTAAAGCCGCACGAATATCTGCACGTTCGTTAATTAATTGATGAGAACCCTCTTCTAGCATCAATAAGGTTTGAAGCCTAAACTTACGGCGAATAAACTCGATGTTGTAACGCCAGTCTACTGTTTGATCTAATGCCCCTTGTGCAAGCCAGACAGGAATACGACAAGCAGGTCGCTCTTCCATTTCCTGCATCCATTTTGACATTGCCAAAATCCAGTCCATGCCCATCATGCGTGGCTGCAATGGATCTTTTAAACGAATAAATCTTAAAAATTCAGGATTATGGTTATTCCGTCTAAAGTGTCGAGGCACTTGACGCTTAATACGACGAATAATGCCTAGACCTACCGGATTATGCCACCATGCCGTTTTAGCAGGTCGAATTAATGGTGAAAGCAATAAAACCCTATCGACGATTGGATCTTGTCTTTTTTCTGCATACTCAAGCAAGTGATGCATCCAGATTGCCCCACCCGTACTTTGACCAATACCTACCCATGGTTTCGGTAATTGATCAGCATGTTTGACATATTGATAAACCGCCATCAAAACTTGTTGATAATGGTCAAAATTTTGAATACTTGCAGGTGAACCATTACTCAAACCATGACCAGGTAAGTCGTAGGTAATAACACTAAAACCTTGTTCGAGTATTTCGCGAATAATGGGTTGATAAATTCCGCTATGCTCCAGATAACCATGCAATAAACATACGGTTCCTTGGATTTTGTCTAATTTAGGTTTAAAAACTTGAACATGCAGACGAAATAAAGGCATTTGGACATAGCCTTGCCAATGCTCACAGTCCAGTAAATGTAAACCGTATAATTTACGATATGCTAAAAGCTCGCGAGAAGGCTCTTCTAAGGTATTTAAATTGAGTGGGCTTAAAACTTGCGGAGTGAGTTCACGGTTCGGAACCGGTAAATCTAATTGTTTTAATACGGCAGGATTGAGAAATGGAATCTCAGACATTAAGGCACCTCTCGACAATCACTTGAACCAAATAACATGTCACGAATTGTCGCAAGTAATTCATAATTTGCACGACGACTATGATCGTAGTTTTGTATACTCGGTTGCCAACGTGTAAGCGGGGTTGGCATTGGAGCAGTAACAGGAATAGTTTCTATCCCATTTAAAGCAAATAAACGGCGCGTACGTGGCATATGATATTCATCTGTGACCAGCATAACTGTAGGCGCACCACCTTTCTTTTGAAGTAACAATGAACTAAAGCGAGTATTCTCACAGGTATTCATACTGCGCTTTTCTAATAATTTTGCATCTACCCCACGCGCTTTCAACCATGCTTGCATATAAGGAGCTTCAACACCACTTAGTACGATAGGTAGATGGTTTTTCTTTTCAACTTCTAAGGTTTTTTCTAGTCTTAACCGCGTATAGCTGTTAACTACAATATCTTTGCCATTTTTATCTAAAGTTAAACCACCGCCCAATACTACAATCGCATAAGGTTCTGATAACTTTTTAGGTTGAGCAGGCAGAGGGTTTTTACGAACATATTCAACTTTCTGCTCAGGCTCACTCGCCGCTTTTTGATGCTCTGGCACTACAGGTTTTCTTGCTAAAAACTCCGTATATTGCTCTGTAAGGGCTTTATTTTCAGAACTATTAATAGAAAGTGCTGCATCGATAGGACTACTTGCTTCATCGGCCGCATCAATTTCTGAGTTTTTCGCAACCAAAGGAACACTCACAGCCGTCGTTTCTTTCTCTTCCTGTAGTTCTTGTTCTTTTTCTTCTAAAAGAATAATTTGCTGCAAAGCCTTATAGTTTTCTTGTATGTAACCCAAATCTGCTGTCTTATTTTCACGTAAAGCATCTTCTGTTAACTTCAAATAAGCCTGACGAGCAATCCATAAATTTGACCCTGGCTCTAAGTTATCATGTTCACTTAATGCTGCTTTTCGCTGGCTTTCCGCAGCCACCTCATTAACATCTACCGGAACAAAATAGTTAAGTCCAGCTACAATAAGTTTTGAATAAAACGGCGAATATAAAAAAATCACGAAACAGCCTAATAGTACAAATAGTACAGTAACTACTTGTACAAAACGTACCATCAAGTGTACTTTTGGCATAAAACTATTCCGTATGATTTTCAATTAAACCTAAATTGTTATAAAGCACAGGCTCTGGTTCTAACATAATTTGGAAACGCTGTTCAACATCATGTTGTACAGCTTGATAAGTTTTCTTTACATCCGCAAGAGATGCATTGGCATAATTCACCAAAACCAAGGCTTGCTTATGGAACATTCCCACTACACCGAGCTGTTTACCTTTCCATCCAGCCTGATCAATTAACCAACCAGCAGCAATTTTAACGTTACCATTAGCCTGAGGATAATGTGGAATTGTTGAGAATTGTGCGATTAATCGCTCAAATTCTTGAGTATTTACAATCGGATTTTTAAAGAAACTTCCTACATTCGGATATTCTTTTGGATCAGGTAATTTACTTTGACGAATATGAATGACCTGATTTTGTAAATTTTCAGCAGTCAGGTTATCTCCTACTGCCTGTTTTAAATCGCCGTAATTTAGCTTTAGATTGGCTTGTTTAAGCAGCTTAAAGGTGACATGAGTAATGATGTAACGAGCTGGGTCATCTTTAAAAATGCTATGACGGTAAGAAAAATGACAATCTGCTGCCGAAATTGATCTGGTTTGTTTTAATAGACGGTCATAGACTTGTACCGACTCAATAAACTCACCAACCTCAACACCATAAGCACCAATATTTTGCACTGGTGAAGCACCAACCAAGCCCGGAATAAGTGCCAAGTTCTGCAAGCCAAACCAATTCTGCTTTGTACTATATAAAACGAAATCGTGCCAAACCTGCCCTGCACCGACTTTAACTCGAATAAAATCCTGATCTTCAGATAAAACGTCTATACCCTGAATATCAAGATGAATAACTAAAGCATTAATTTGTTGCGGTAATAGCATGTTACTACCGCCAGATAATACAAGTACATTTAGCTCATGCTCTTTAGCAAAAGCTAAAGCTTCTTCAATATCTTCAATAGATTTGACCTTAGTGTAATGAGAAGCTGTAACATCTAAACTTAAAGTATTGAATGGCTTAAGCTGTACTTGATTTTGAATTTGCATTGTATTGAAAAACCTGTTTTTAAACATTCAATTGTTTTTTTAGGATATTAATCCACGCCAACGCACTTGATTCACATTGGTCGAGTACACGTTCAAAGCCCTCATCTCCACCATAGTAAGGGTCAGGCAGAGCTTGTTGTGGATATTGAGGATCATGTTCACTCATTAATGCCACTTTTGCCCGAATTTGATGACTGCCAAATTGGAAGATAGCTCTTTGTAGCAAGTCGTGAATATCATCAAAGTTTTGATGATCCATTGCCAAAATCAAATCAAAATCTAAAAAGTCTTGAGTTGAAAGTTGTCTTGCCCGCAAAGAAGATAAGTCATAACCTCTTTTTTTTGCATGCAATTGGCTACGCTGATCAGGTGCTTTATTTGGATGATAGTTACTTGTTCCAGCTGAATCGACAATGATATTGAGTTGATGCTGATCACAATAATGTCTAAAAACCACTTCAGCCGTGGGAGAACGGCAAATATTTCCTAAACAGACACATAACACCTTATACTGTGCTTCCATTAGAAATTTATTCCAACCACTTAAACTAAAAAATAAATAAGTATTTTACACGCAAAAATCTGCAAAAACCCGACAAAATTATCCATTATTATCAGGTTTGAATTGACCATTGTGACAAGCTCTCATTTTCTCAAAACTCACGCGGCTTGAAAAGTAAAATAAGAGATTTTAAAGGAATTTTCTATGTGCTCAATCCTCAACTCAATCTTGATTGTCTTTCAAGATTGAGTATCTGTAGCAATGAACACTGAAAAATCTAATAGCTTATAAATATTGCAGGATCAGTGTGAGGAAAAATTATTAAAAGAATTTGATATCAGTTGGAGTCGATATTTTAGCTGCATCGCCTAAAGGTTTTAATGAGCCATTTTTGGTATCAAAACGGAATAAGCTAATGTTATTACTATAAACATTCGTCACATACAGATATTTACCTGACTCATCAAATGAAAAAGCACGTGGTTCAATACCATTGGCCTTATAAACTTGCGGTTGACCTAACAGCCCATTCTGTTGGATTTTAAATACCAAAAGTTTGTTATCCGCACCACGATTTGCAGCGATCACATACTTACCATTTGGACTAAGAATAATTCCACTTGCGCTCTTGAATTCAGGTGTTTTATCTTCGTGAACTAGTTTTAGCTCAGCGACTTTTTTCAAATGGCCATCTTGTACGTTAAACGTCACAATTTCACTTCGCATTTCCGCGGTAATGTATGCCTGTTTACCATTTGGTGAAAAGACCATATGACGTGGACCAGAACCATGCTTAAAACTCACATCTCGGCTCTTGTCCGCTTCAAGTGGTTGAGGCTTACTTGGGTTGTAACGAAAAGCATAGACTTTGTCATTTCCAAGATCACTTGCATATAAATACTTACCATCTGGGCTAAAAGTTGTCGAATGGGCATGGCCACTATCCTGACGTCCTTTAACATGACCAGAACCCTCCGAAAAAACAATATTTTGTACCATTTCACCCAAATGTCCATTTGGTAAAATTGGCAAAACAGCGACACCGCCACGTCCTTTATCAAATGCAGAATAATTCGACACAAATAGGAATTTACCATCTAAACTGATGGATGCATGTGTTGGATGCCCGCCATGACTATTTACCGTGTTCAATACCTCTACCTTTCCGTTTTGAATCGATAATGCCGTTACCGCCCCTTCATTTTCTTCATTAGTGGTATATGCAAAACGGCCATCTTTCGATTTTACAACCCAAGATGGACTTTTCATTTGCAATACCTTAACAGGAGTTAAGGTCCCGTCAGCATTAACTTGTAGCTGGTACAAACCTTCACTGGCTTTTTCTGGTTTTTGCACAAGCGGTGCATCTGGGATAGATGTCCAGGTTCCTACTAAAGCGATTTGTTGTTGTGCTGCGTTTACTGTAGAGCCCCATCCAAATGACAAAAGCGTCAATGATAATGTTGCTGTTAATTTTTGAATTAGCTCACGATACTTAATATTTGCATATCCATTTTTGTCGGTATCCTTGCCATATCCAGTTTTGACATCAGTATCTATTTTCACATGCATATCCTTAAAAAAATTTACCTTATTTGCATTTACCAATAAGGTATTCACAATCTAATTTCATTTAATGATTTTGAAAATTAGTTTATAAAATGCCAATTTTCAAGTGAATTTTCTTTAACTAAATGCAGCTTAAAAGCACAGCTACTTTTAAGAGAATTTGCAGAATGAATCCTATAGAATGCATCTATAATAATTTTCAAAAATAAGGAAATAATGTATATGAGCCATTTTCAGTTTCAGACCGTTCCCAACATTATTTCAGGACTCGGTTCTATACAAGAATTACAGAATGTGTTGGCATCAAAAACTTACCGCAAGTTATTACTGGTAACAGATGCAGGTATGATTAAAAATCAGTTACACCGGCCTATTCTTCAAATTTTAGATACTCTTAAAATTGAACATGTCATTTATGCTGATGTTCAGGCCGACCCACCAGAGCAAGTGGTATTAGATGCAGCGAATTATGCTAAACAGCAAAATGTAGATGTTATTGTCGGCTTTGGAGGCGGAAGTTCTTTAGATGTAGCCAAAGTGATTGCCTTACTCGCACATCCTAACCAAACTCAAAACCTACAAGAAATGTATGGGGTAAATCAGGTCAAAACAGCCCGACTTCCACTTATTTTAATTCCCACTACAGCCGGTACTGGCTCGGAAGTGACGCCCATATCAATAGTGACTACAGGTGAAACGACAAAAATGGGAATTGTCTCTCCGGTACTCTATGCCGATACAGCAATTCTTGATGCAACTTTTACTCAAAATCTCCCTGCCCATATTACGGCTGCCACAGGTATTGATGCGATGGTCCATGCCATTGAGGCATATACCTCTAAACATAAGAAAAATATTTATACCGATATTTTAGCGAAACACGCTTTGAAGCTGCTGAACCATAACTTACCGAAAGTTCTTAAAAACGGTAATGATTTAGAGGCACGTCAGAACATGCTGTTCGGCTCAATGCTTGCAGGTCAGGCATTTGCAAACTCACCTGTTGCTGCCGTGCATGCTTTAGCCTATCCATTGGGTGGGCATTTTCACTTGTCGCATGGACATACCAATGCTTTGGTGCTCGTTGAAGTACTGAAATTTAATGCGCCTTATGCCAAACAATACTATGCAGAACTTATGCAATGGCTTGATCCATATAGTAATGGCAGCACCGATGGGTTGTGTGATCTGTTTATTGACCATATGCAAAATCACTTAGACCGTAGTGGTTTGACTTTAAAACTTAGTGATTTAGGTATTGAAGAGTCTAGCTTACCAAGACTTGCTCAAGATGCCATGTTGCAAACTCGATTACTACAAAATAATCCACGTGACATGACAGAAGCAGCTGCTTTAGCAATTTATCAGGCGATTTATTAATGACTAAACCCGTTTTAAAAACTCGTGATCAATTTAAATTCTTTTTAGATATTCAAACGCGCTGGGCAGATAACGATATTTACGGTCATGTGAATAATGTGACCTACTATAGCTATTTTGATACGGCAGCCAATGCTTTGCTCATCCAGAAAACAGGTTTTGATATTCATGAAGCAAAATCAATTGGTTTAGTCGTCGACTCAGCTTGTAGCTTTTTTCAAGAGTTATCATTTCCAGAAGTTATTCAGGTAGGCGTTGCGATTGGTAAAATTGGTACGACATCTTTACGCTATGAATTGGCAATCTTTAAACAAGGTCAAGACCAAGCATCAGCTCAAGGACATTTTGTGCATGTGTTTGTTGATCGTGAAACACGCAAGACTGTTCCAATATCCGAGTCAGTCCGTGAAGTTTTAGAGAATTTTTTATTATAAAAAATGAGGCAAAAAGAAAATAAGTTCCTCTTTTTGCCTCATCCTAACTTAGATCATTGCGGGATCACTAAAGGAGTCCTCACCTGTTTCGACTCGGCCAGCAAAACGTCGGTAATAATACTGATCACTCTGGCTCGCAACTTCAAAATCATACCAATGCCCAACATCAGCCAACGACCAATGTTGCTTAACAACTTGTCCCGCTTTTACGGTCAGTTGCAATGGCGCATCTTGTCGATATGCACAAGGTTTTACTGTCAATATTGTATCCTTGGTTCCCTCATTCATGAGTTCGACATAAACATCACCATTAGCAATGTCATAGCACACTCGAATTTCAGGTTTAACACCACTATCGATAATACGTTGAGTATCCCCTTTAAAATGACGATGGTAGCCATTTGGACCAAGTACCCATAGGTCATAACGGCCTAAGTTATCGTTTAAAGTATCCCACTCATCATCTAAAGTTTTATTCGGCTCGACAATATAACGCTTTGGAATACGGTCTAAATTGAGCTTATCATATACGTGGAAAACCGCTGCTTGCTTACCCGTATTAGAAAAAATCAATTGCACCTTACCATCTGCTTTACAACGCGCACTAGTATGCAACTCATAAGGTAGCGCCCGTGATAGACGGATCCCACTTTGCTGAATGGGTAACTTAATATCCGTGGGTACAGGAACAGCTGGCAAAGCTTCTTGGTTTTCCCTTAGCGCATCTGCCTGCACACGTGTTTGTTTACCACTCAGCTGCGGTAAAACATCTGCATTTGGTGTTTTAAAGTTAAATGCACTGGTTAAATCACCACACACTGCACGGCGGTATGGACTGATATTCAGCTCTTTTACACCAAAACGTTTTTCTAAAAACATGAGCACGGAAGTATGATCAAAAACTTGTGAGTTGACCCAACCGCCACGACTCCATGGAGAAATCACATATAAAGGAACACGAGGACCCGGACCATAAACTCGTCCATCAGGTGTAGGCTGTGAATGGCTCCCCTCAGGTGCAGCATGATCAAAATATTCATCTTGCATATCAGCATTGCTTAGTGTCGATTTACCTGCGTACTGGCCGTTTTTGAGTCGAGATGGTGCTGATGGCGATGGCATATGGTCAAAGTAACCATCATTTTCATCAAAATTGATGAGCAGAGCCGTTTTACTCCACACCTCTGGTACAGCAGTTAATGCATCAATAATTTCTTGGATAAACCAAGCTCCTTGAACTGGGCTTGAAGGGTCCGGATGTTCACAATAAATTGATGGTGCATTAATCCAAGACACTTGAGGTAATTTACCTTCACGAATGTCTCTTTTAAAAGCGTCGAGATACTCTTCTGGTTTATTGCCCGGTAGCGTATTTGCAATGCCTTTATAGAGTGGATTTTTGGCATTATCAGTAGCCGCATCATAGGCTTTATACGGTAGTTTTTGACCCGTATCGGCATATGGTTTATTCGGCTCCCCACCGCTTGAAACGGGATAACCGGATGCAATGTTGGCCTTTCTAAAAGAACGGAATGCACCCAACATATTATCGCCCCATTCATCTGGCATATTCTGATAACAAATCCAGCTTATCCCTGCTTCTTCTAATCTTTCGGCATAGGTTTTCCAAGTGTAACCACGGTCTGCCGTCGCTGGGTTACCATCAATCCAGTCCCATTCATTATTTACAAATGAACGCTTGGTCGGTGTTGCACCATTGGTACCAGTTAAATGAAAAGAGCGGTTCGCATCTGTTCCGGTGTGCATGGAACAATGGTAGGCATCACAAATCGTAAAGGCATTGGCAAGTGCAAACTGATATGGGATTTCTTTTTCTTTAAAATAGCCCATAGATATATCGGTTTTATGAGTTGGCCAGTTTGCCATACGTCCATTGTCCCACGCCAACTGACTGTCATCCCACGTATGAGGCGTACCATCTGCACGCTGTGCATTATTGGCCGTCCCATCCAAATGAAAAGGCGTTAAAACCTGACCATTACTTCTCAGCTGTTCCCAGACACGGCGACCATTTGGCAGAGGGATCGTAAAACGGTCAGCAAAGCCTCGAACGCCCTTTAACGTACCAAAATAATGGTCAAAAGATCGGTTTTCCTGCATTAAGATGATGACATGTTCAACATCCTGAATAGTACCCGTTTTATTATTTGCAGGAATTGCTAGAGCTTTTTGAATACTCGATGGGAAAGCCGCCAACGCTGCAGCGCCAAAGCCCATATTTAAAGAGTAATTTAAAAATTTACGACGTGTAATCATGATCAAATTCTTTTTATTATTTAAGTTTATGGAGCACAGCGCATGACAGGCTTTTTACCTGTGTCGGGTGTATTCGAATTATCATTTGCCGAGTCGTTACAACCACTCAGCAGAATGGCACCGATTAATAAAAAATAAGAATATTTAAAGGAAATTGTTCCTGTGTATTGCCTTTTCATGACGATATATAGTCCATTTAAAATCTAAAATGGCTAACATAGAAAAGTACAATGACAGTGGCGTGACCTGAATATTTCAATCCAGTGAAAACTATGAAAATTCTATTTTTTCAAGTTTCTCACCAGATCAAAACTCAATTGAACTTAAGGCTTTAATTGAATATTTTGCAGCTCACCATCAAAAGTCTCTATGAGGCTTTTAATAACGGGTTGTTGCTGTAATAGTTCTGTAGCCCGATGGAAAGCTTTTTCTTTACGAACGCTTTGCATAACATACGGTGTAGCAGTATTGACTGCACCATACTCGACCGTAAATTGTGTATTTGGCCACTGCTGCTTTAAAGCTTCAATTAGGGCTTGTTGTAGCTGAGTCAACATATTTTCATATTCTTGAGGAATATGGAAAACCGTGTTGCCACCAATTTCCCCAGTCATCACACCATGTTGAGCAAGTTCTTGAACGGCTGGAGAAAGCTGGCTATTTCTAAACCAAAACTCCCACTTTTCAAGTGTCCACTCACCTTCCAAAGTTTGTGATGGCAACTTTAAAATATCTTGTGGCATCAGCTGGCTGTTATCTGTTGCGTTAGGCTCTTTTACCACCGCAACTGTTTCAACAATTTCAACTTGCACCAATGACTGTTGTTCAATAACAGGTTCAGAAACCAAGTCATAAGCTGACGTATCTTGAGCAAGTGAAAATTCAGCACTCGATGCTTCAAATAAACCTATAGGCTCAGCAGTAGAAGCTGGTTCAGGTTCGATTTGTTTGACTTGGGTTTCAGCCTGAACTTGTACTAACTTTTGTTCTGGTACCGGAATGAAATCTTCCTCAAGAACACTAACAGTCTCTTGAACAACTGCTGACTCAAGTCCAATCAACTCATGATGATTTGGGTCAAATACCATTAAGTCCTGATTAGGCTGAGGTTCAGGTTCAGGTTCAGGTTCAGGTTCAGGTTCAGGTTCAGGTTCAGGTTCAGGTTCAGGTTCAGGTTCAGGTTCAGGTTCAGGTTCAGGTTCAACCATAGCGGGTTGGCTAATAACTTCAATAGGCTGAACAGCACTTACAGGAGCAATCACTTGGGCTGTTTGAGCTTGTGAATTTAGGCCTACTTCTGCTTGCCCATTTTGTTGAACAGGCTCTGAAACTAAAATTTCATTTGGTGCTAAAGGACGGAATGCCAATAATCGTAAAACGCACATTTCAAAACCTTGCTCTTGCGTTACGGCAAGCTGCAAGTCTGAACGGCCTTTACATGCGATTTGGTAGTAAAGCTGCAAATCTTGAGCCGAAATCAGTTTAGAAAGCTGAAGAATTTTGGCATTAATTTCTTCACTGTACTTTAAGCCGAGCTCTGGTAAATATTGTAATAAAGCCAACTCATGCAATGTTGAAATGAGCTGATCCAGTACTAACGAGACATCTAAGGCCTGATATCTAAATTGGAGTAGTAATTGGCTCACTTTTTCACGTTGGTTTTGATGAACCGCTAAAATCAAATCATATATGATCGTACGGTCAATCAAGCCAAGCATTTCTTTAACATCTTGATGATGTACAGCACCCTGCCCATAAGCAATCGCTTGGTCAGTTAAAGATAATGCATCACGTAATGAACCTTGTGCAGATTCAGCAATTTGCCAGATTGCATCTTGGTCAGCAGCAATCTGTTCTTTTTCAAGAATAGCACCGAGGTGCTTGGTAATTTCATCGACAGCTAAAGGTCGTAGAGTAAATTGCAAACAACGTGAAATGACCGTAATCGGTAACTTTTGTGGGTCTGTCGTAGCAAACAAAAACTTAACGTGTTCTGGTGGTTCTTCTAGTGTTTTTAATAACGCATTAAAAGAATGCGTAGAGAGCATATGTACTTCGTCAATCAGGTAAACTTTAAAACGGCCTTGAGTTGGTGCATAAGGAACGTTGTCTAAAAGTTCACGCGTATCTTCTACTTTTGTTCTTGAAGCAGCATCGATTTCGATTAGGTCAATAAAGCGGCCTTCATTTACCGCCTTACAAGTGGCACAAACTTCACATGGCGTAGAAGTCACACCTGTTTCACAGTTCAAACACTTGGCTAAAATACGTGCAATTGTAGTTTTACCTACACCACGCGTTCCTGTAAATAAATAAGCATGGTGAAGACGACCGCGTTCCAATGCACTACTTAATGCACGAGAAACATGGTTTTGTCCCACTAACTCATTGAAATTACGTGGACGGTATTTTCTAGCAAGTACTTGATACATGTATGCTCCTTGTTACAGGCATAAGCATACTTTGTTTTTAAAAGAGTGTGAACGTATAAAGCTCATATCCGTACAGATAAACTGCGAACTACATCATTTGTCTGGACTATCAGTGAATTTTAAAGTTTCGAAGAAAAGGTTCTCTACCGAAACTTTAAATACTGTGAAAAATATTAATCTACTTTCTTCGGAAAACTAAACCAGACAAATACAGTTAAAAGGAAGAAACAGATCGCTGAGAGGGTAAGCACCCAACTATGTGCATAGCTAAAAGCTTGCTGCGCCACTACAACTAATTGCCCTCCTAAAGGATTTTCAAGATTAGAGGCTAATTGCATGGTTTCTCCAATCGAGATACTCGCTTTTTCAATTAAGTCTGACGGAAGCTCGGCTGGCAAAATAATTGAGCGGCTATAAAACCAAGACAACATTAAACCAAAAATAGCGACACCTAAGCCAGCGCCAAGTTCATAGGCCATTCCCTCAATGGCACCTGCTGCACTCGCCTTTTGAGGGGGCACAGATGACATAATGGCAGCAGTTGAGGCCAGTAAGGCAATCTCAATGCTAAAGCCCAAAAAGACCATACATGTCCATGCTAAAAAGTGGTCGGTTGAAAAATTAAGCTGAGCAAGCCCCCATAAACTGAGCGCGCTCACTAAAATACCTAGGCTCGATACTCTACGTAAACCCCATTTATTTAAACAAATACCTGCTAATGGACCACCTAAACTAATTGCAATCATAAATGGAATAATAAACATCGCCGCCTGTAATGGAGAAAACCCGTGTACAAACTGCAACTCTTGAGACAAAAGTAATTCAAAGCCAACCAAAGCAATCATGGACACAACTGCCATAACAATACTGGTAGAAATCACTGGATGTTTAAATAATTCCAGATCAATCATTGGTGTCGTAGCTCTTTTTTGGCTTCGAATGAAGTGAATTAATGTGCTTATACCCACCACAAACATCACAACCGTGAGCACCGAGAAGTTATACATAGCCGATTTAATTGAATAGATGAGGCTTAAAATTGCTACAACCAAAACTAAAGCTTGCCCTAAGTTAATTGGCTGATCAGTTTTCTCTTGTTGTTTAGGAATGATCATCACGATCATAACTAGAACGGCTAAAATAATCGGGATATTAATGAGGAATACAGCTCCCCAGTGGAAATGCTCTAATACAAAACCACCGACTAATGGACCAAAAGCTGCTCCGCCTCCCCCTACTGTAGACCAAAGACCAAGTGCAAAATTTCTCTGCTTTTCTTCGGTAAAGGCATTACGGATACCGGATAAAGTGGCAGGAATAAGCATAGCTGCCCCTAGACCTAAGACAGCACGAGAAGCAATTAAGGCATAGGCAGTTGGAGAAAAAGCCGCAGCTAACGAACCCACACCAAAAACTGCGGTTCCAATAAATAATAATTTTTTAAAGCCAATACGATCACCAAGTGCACCCATCGGCAAAATCAAACCCGCCATAATCAGTGAATAAATATCAATAATCCATAAAAGCTGATTGGCAGTTAAATTCAATGCTGCACTTAAAGATGGTGTTGCAACATGCATTACCGTTGCATCAATCGTAACTGGTAAATAAATGAGGACGATAATTGTCAGGATTAACCATTTTTTTTGCATAACGCTCTTCAATATCCAAAACTTGGACATGTGTTCAAATCATGGTTATTATATACACAACTGGACACTTGTCCAACTTTTAGTTTTAATGTAATTTGTGTCGAATTCAGTCAGGTAAAAAAACATGGCCTATCTTAATCGCGATCAACGCAGAGAAATGATTCTGCAAGCTGCCATGCAAATTGCTTTGGCTGAAGGTTTTACAGCCATGACGGTACGTAGAATCGCAACAGAAGCACAAACCTCTACCGGACAAGTCCATCATCATTTTTCTTCGGCATCTCATTTAAAAGCTGAAGCTTTTTTAAAGCTGATGGAACAGCTTGATGAAATTGAACAAACTCTCCAAACAACTAGCCAATTTCAAAGACTTTTCATCTTATTAGGCGCAGAAAATATCGACAGACTTCACCCCTACTTACGTTTATGGAATGAAGCTGAACTCTTGATTGAACAAGATATTGAAATACAAAAAGCGTATAACCTCGCCATGCAAAGTTGGCATCAAGCTATTGTGCAATCGATCGAATGCGGTCAAAAAGAAGGTGAATTTAAAAATAGGTCTAATTCCACAGATATTGCGTGGCGACTCATTGCCTTTGTGTGTGGATTAGAAGGGATTTATAAACTTGGTTTACAAGGTTTAGTTGAAGAAGATTTTAAGCGTCATACCGAAGCAATTATTCGCCTAGAATTATTATAAATGTTGAGCTGGCATTGCTTAAAAATACCAGCTTTAAAATACTAAAATTAGAACCAACCTTTACGGCCTTTTAAAATTTGGTCTGTGCAACGTAAAGCTTCTTGGGTCAGCCCCCACAAACGATAATCGCCTGTGATTGAACCAATCTGGAAGTTATGAGTATAAGCAAAGCTGAGGTCACGCTCAGGATCACACCACGCTCCTGAACCATTGTAACCAATATGTCCAAAGCCATTTTTTGCACGTTTACCCATAGTAATAATACGGTGATATCCTAAGCGCCAATTCATCGGTATTGGCATGACACGATCACGTGCATAACTTTGAATAGTACTAAGTTCTTTAAATACTTCTGGGCGAATCAATTGCTGTCCATCCCATTCACCTTGATTTGCTAGCATCGCATAAATTTTAGCAAGGCTATTTGCAGTAAATGTCCCGTTCGCTGCCGGAATGACTGCTTGCAGTCCCTCATCACTAAAAAAACTAAAATTTTTCATTCCTTTTGGAATCATCGCATCCTGAAAGTCTTGCGGGTCTTGACCCGTCCATGTAATCACTTTTTCAGAGAGTGAACTCTTACGCGTCTTTGGCTTTTTAGGTTTTTCAACTTGAGTAGATGCTGGTTTTTCTGGTTTTGGTTGAATAATTAAACGTGCTACACGATCCAACTCATTTGCAGGCGTTCCAAAATAAGCACCATCTAACTGTAATGGCTCAACAAGATATTTTTGCATGAGCTGATCTAGAGATTGACCAGTTGCTTTTTCAAGTACGCCACCGACAAGCCAACCAAATGTTAAAGCTTGATAAGCATTACCCTCTCCTGCAAGGAATCTTGGCTTAGTCGCCGCGACCACATCTAACATATGTGACCAGTCGAGCATTTCTCTCGCACTTTCGATGATATTTCGAACATCAAACATGCCGCTTTGATGGCTTAACACATGACGCAAAGTCATTTGCTCTTTTCCATTTTGAGCAAACTCAGACCAATAGGTCGCAATCGGTTTGTCGTATTCTAAAAAACCTTCACTTACTAAAATATGCGCTAAAGTTGCAAGTACACCTTTACCCGTAGAGTAGCAAACAGCCAAGGTATCAGGTTGCCAAGTTTCATTTTGTGATTTTAGACCGGTGTAGATATCTACAACTTTTTGGCCTCTAAAATAAACCGCTAAAGCAGCTCCACCTTGTCCTGTTCTAGCATCTTGAAGACGGCTAAACTGGTGAGCTAAATCAATAAAACGTTCATCTAAAATACCGTGATAGTTATGGGTATCGGCCAGTAAAATCTCTTTAATCACATGAAGTTCCTTGCATTTTTTGTTATTTTGCTCAAAAGCAGCCCAAACCTCTGTTCAGGCTGCTGCTATTTTTATAATGCTTTTATAGTTCCTGCAACATGCGGTTTTTGTGATTTGGCATTACGAATCAAGAAATCTGTCTTTTTATCTGCATTTGCCGTTAAAAACTCAACTTTTGACGGTAAGAACATTGGCAGCTTAAACCACACATCTGCTTCATAAGCATTTGGTAATTCAAGGTTCGCTAGTGCTTTCGCTTTACTCCACATGCCATGCGCAATTGCTTGTTTAAAGCCAAAAGCTTTTGCTGTAATAGCATGAATATGAATTAAGTTAAAATCACCAGACACTTTCGCGTAACGGCGACCAGTGTTTTCTAAAATATTCCACTCTGCCTCTGGCACATAAGTTGGTACTTGTTCTTCTTTGGCTTTCTCACCCACTCTTTTCTCGACTTTTTGGCGAGATAAATAAGTCGTTAAGCCTTCCATCACCACTTCATTGCCAACTTTTGCCGTGGTAATAAAGTCAAACTGAACGCCTTTATCATGTGGTTTTAGTTCCCCAAATTTACATGACAGAGTGAGTTTTTCAGTTACGCCAATCGGTCTGGTCTGTTTAATCTGGTTACGAATATGCACTAAACCTAAAATTGGAAATGGGAAGGCTTCTGCTGTCATCATGTGCATTTGCAAGCTTTGAGAAAGTACCGCTAAATAAATTGCAGGTACAAAGCCATTATTTTGAAAGCCACATACTTCGTTATAAGCTTTGAGATGGTTCTGATCAATTTCTAAAGTATCTACCACATATTCAACTTGCGGTAATATTTTTGGACCTTTCGGTTTTTTAAAAATTAAACCTTGTACTACTTTTGGATAAGCCAATGCCGCTTTTGGTAGCTGGCTAAAATGACGAGTATTCATACCTAACCTTTTATAATTTATAGATTCTTGAATAAAAAAGGGATGCACAAGCACCCCCTCTTTAGCTAAAAGTGCTTAAGCGCCCAACAAGCTTTGACCGCACACGCGTACAACGTTGCCATTTACGCCTGTAGAAGCAGTTGATGCAAACCATGCAATTGTTTCTGCCACATCAACAGGTAAACCGCCTTGTTGCATTGAGTTCATACGGCGACCAGCTTCACGAATTGCAAATGGAATCGCAGCAGTCATTTGAGTCTCGATAAAGCCAGGTGCTACTGCGTTAATGGTAATACCATTTTTTAGAATAGGCGCAGTAAATTTAACTAGACCAATCACACCAGCTTTAGATGCAGCATAGTTGGTTTGACCAAGGTTACCAGCAATACCACTAATAGATGATACACAAACAATACGGCCATTTGCATTTAGACCATCGTTTTCTAACAAGTAGTCGTTTACGCGTTCAGCAGCAGACAAATTAATGTTAATGACCAAGTCCCAAAGCTCTGGCTTCATGTTTGCCAAAGTTTTGTCACGTGTAATACCTGCGTTATGAACGATAATATCTAAACCGCCTTGTTTTGTCGCAGCAGCTTTAATTTTTTCGCCCGCATCAGCAGCTGTAATGTCAATTGCCAATGTAGAACCGCCAATATCAGCAGCTACACGGTCAAGATCAGCTTGTTGTTGTGGTACGTCTAAACAAATAACATGCGCACCGTCACGTGCCAACACATGTGCAATTGCCTCACCGATACCACGGCTTGCACCAGTTACTAACGCAGTTTTTCCAGCAAGCGGTTTTGCCCAATCAACATCAACCACATCTGCTTTAGAAACACGAATCACTTGACCAGATACATAAGCTGAACGTGGTGAAAGCAAGAAACGTAATGTTGATTCAAGGTTTGCAGCAGCACCTTCGTCTACATACACAACTTGAGCAGTAATACCCTTTTTAAATTCTTTACCTACAGATTTGATAAAACCTTCAAGTGCACGCTGAGCAATCGCTTGTTTTACAGTTTTCGCAGTTTCAGGCGTTGTACCAATAACAATCACTCGACCAGAAGTCGCAACTTGACGTGCAATCGGGTTAAAGAATTTATAAAGTTCGTTTAACTGTTCTGAGTTTTGAATACCAGATGCATCAAATACAACAGCCTTAAATTTTGATTCTTTATCGCCTGCATTGAATGGACGTAAATTTAAACCAACTTTTGCAGCTTCTTGTTGTAATGCAACATTATTGCCTACATAGCTATCTGCATGAATATTGCTAAGTACTTGTGCAATCACACCAGACAAAACGCTTGACGGCGCCGCGCCAACCAATACTGCACCTTTCACTACTGGCTGAGCACTTTCAAAACGCTCTAATACAACAGGCGAAGGTAAACCCAGATTTTTAACAACGAATTTACCAATAGGAGATTGCGTAAATGCTTGGTATTGATCAGTCATGATTATTATCTCTCAAAGAAATGAATTTTCTACGACAGGCTTCATTATGTTATGAGATGGATAGAAACAATATGAAAGCAGTCGTTCATTAGAGTTACTCCAAATCATACTTGAGTTCATCTTTGGATGTCTTGACCTGAATGCTATCTACAATGTCATTCTAGTCAATACAGGTCTATTTGAATTGTGTTAAGGTAGCTAACAAGAATATCGTTATTATGCTTGGAAAAGCCTTATGAGCAAAACAACTCAAGAAAATCCAGCAGTCGAGAATTCTGCTCAGGAAAAAGTGTCAAATACATCAAAGTCGGCTTCTAACACGGCTAAGCGTAACAGCACTACTCCTAAAGCAGCAACTAATACACCAAAAACGACACGTACTCGTTCAACGACTGCACCTGCACGTAGCCCTCGTAGTAAGAGCGCTGCTTCAGCAACCCCGTCTACATCTTCAAATGTAGCTGCAGCACCAAAAGCAACAAAAACCAAAACTTCTGTTCAACAGGATAAAACCATGAGTCAAAACACTGTTCGCCGCGTTGCAATTATTGGTGGCAACCGTATTCCATTTGCACGTTCAAATACTGCTTATTTCAAAGCGTCTAATTCTGACATGCTGACAGCAGCATTGAATGGTTTGGTTGAACGCTTTAACTTACAAGGTAAGCGTATTGGTGAAGTCGTTGCTGGTGCTGTTTTAAAACACAGCCGTGACTTTAATATGACTCGTGAAGTTGTATTGAGCACAGATCTTGCTCCTGAAACCCCTGCTTATGACATTCAAATTGCTTGTGGTACAGGTTTACAAGCAGCTTTTGTTGTTGCTAACAAAATTGCGCTTGGTCAAATCGACGTAGGTATTGCAGGTGGCGTAGATACAACTTCTGACGCACCGATTGCTGTAGGTGATGGTTTACGTAAGGTTTTACTTGAGCTTAATGTTGCTAAAACGGGTAAAGACCGCCTTAAAGCACTCACAAAAATTGATTTTAAAAAGCTTCTTGATGCACCAAGCAATGGTGAACCGCGTACTGGCCTTTCAATGGGTGAGCACCAAGCAATCACTGCTTTAGAATGGGGTATCACTCGCGAAGCACAAGACGAATTAGCTGCAAGCAGCCATCAAAAACTTGCTGCTGCTTATGAGCGTGGTTTCTTTGATGACTTAATGACTCCATTCTTAGGTCTTAACCGTGACAACAACTTACGTCCTGACAGTACAGTTGAAAAACTTGCTAAGTTAAAACCAGTTTTCGGTAAAGGCGAAACTGCAACAATGACAGCGGGTAACTCAACTCCGTTGACTGATGGTGCTTCTGTGGTATTGCTTGCTTCTGAAGAATGGGCAAAAGAAAACGGACATGAAGTTTTAGCTTATCTTTCTTTCTCTGAAACAGCAGCTGTTGACTTCATTGGCAAGAACGGTCCTAAAGAAGGCTTATTGATGGCTCCTGCTTATGCAGTACCTCGTATGCTTAAGCGTGCTAACCTTAAGCTTCAAGACTTCGATTTCTACGAAATCCATGAAGCATTTGCATCTCAAGTACTCTCTACCTTAAAAGCTTGGGAAGATGAAAAATTCTGTAAAGAACGTCTTGGCTTAGATGCACCATTGGGTTCAATTGACCGCTCTAAACTGAACGTAAATGGTTCATCTTTAGGTGCAGGTCACCCATTTGCTGCAACTGGTGGCCGTATCTTGGCTACTGCAGCTAAATTAATTAATGAAAAAGGTTCAGGCCGCGCATTAATCTCGATCTGTACAGCAGGCGGTGAAGGTGTGGTTGCGATTGTAGAAAAATAATTTCTATTTATCGACCAAAAAAATAAGCACCCATCTGGGTGCTTATTTCATTTCAATCTATGTGAATTAGTGAAGTGATGCTGCTTTAGCATTTGGGAAAAACTTATCTTCAATATGGTCATAACACCACTGGAAAATAAAGGTATAAACCAAAATACATAAGGTCAAACCTATATCTAAAATAAATGCATCAATCACTGTCATCTGCATCATATATGCAATCATTGGAACAGTCGCAATCAGCAAACCACCCTCAAAACCAATCGCATGTAAAATCCGCACAGGGATCGTTCTTTCCCAATTAAATTTATGCTCTACTTTTTCGAAATAGTGGTTAAAAATCATATTCCAGAAAACTGAAACCACTGCCATAAACACACCAAGTGTTCCGGTCACTTCCATCGGCATGTCAAAAATAAAACTTAATGCAATCGCAATGATGACCAACAAAATTCCTTCATAACTGATTGCATGAATGAGTCTTCTCTTGGAAATCAACATTTTTAAATACTCAATAATAACTTGGATAATGTGCATTTTATTTTTATAATTTTGATTAATCCAATTAGGTTCTTTCAATTTTTTTGACAGATGAATGTTAATCAAGAACAACTACTCATGTTCCAAGCCGTTATGGAAACAGGTTCATTTTCAGCAGCAGCAAGGAAACTCGGTAAAGTCCCCTCTGCTGTGAGTATGTCGATTGCTAATTTAGAAATCGATTTGAACCTGACTTTATTTGAACGTAAAGGCCGCGAACCTACTCCTACAGCCGAAGCACGAGTGCTATATGAAAAAACGGCGCAACTATTGATTGAAATGAATCAATGGAAACAGCACGCGCATGCATTAAGTACTGGGCTGGAACCTAATCTTACTATTGTTGTGGTGTCTGAGCTGCTACATACCAATTGGACCGACTATGTTTGCCTGCTAGAAAGTCGCTTTCCCGATCTACAAATTAATATTGTGTCGGCCCCTCAAGAAGATGCGCTTCAAATGTTGTTAGATGGATCTGCCCAACTGGCCCTTATGTTTGAACGTGAGCATTTAGATAATAGAGAACAGTTTGTTGAACTCAAACGTGAAGCCTTAATTCCTGTTATTTCAAAAACCCATCCGCTCGCAAGCCAAGAGCATGTCTCATATGAGCAGATTTTGGGTACAAGACAAATTGTGGTGGCAAGTCGAGATGAAACATTAAAACCCGAATTATTATTTTCAAAACATTACTGGCGTACAGATAACCACCACTCTGCTTGCTTAATGATTTTACGTAATTTAGGTTGGGGTGTACTGCCACAAGAGATGTTTAAAGAAAATCCCGAGTTAAACAACAAGCTTAAAGCATTAGATGTATTTGATTTTACGCCTCGATTTGAATATTACGTTGATTTGGTCTGGAGCCGCGAAAGTGAACTCGGTGCTGCTGCACGGTTTTTGATTGACTATATTCGTAATAAGCGAATGCAACTGGCTCCTTAAAATCATTTCAATTTAGATGCAGAACCTAAACGTTTTTCTTTGAAACATAACAATTGATATATCGACAGTATGGATAGAGTTTGTGCTATAAAGAAAACATAAGATTTTTTATTGAAGATGTTGAATATCAATGACTCATACAGCACTTGACCAATTAAAAACATTAACGACCGTTGTTGCTGACAGTAGCGACCTTGAAGCAATTCGTAAATTTCGTCCCTTAGATGCTACAACGAATCCTTCGTTAATTACCGCTGCGGCAGAACAACCAGAAAGTAAAGAGCTCATTGAAGATGCTTATTATCAAGCTAAAGAAGAAGGCTATAAAAATGATGAACTGATTGAAAGAACCATTGATATTTTAACCGTAAAATTTGGTGTAGAAATTTTAAAACTCATTGAAGGCCGTGTTTCTACAGAAGTCGATGCTGCACTTTCATATGACACCGAAGCGACCATTCAAAAAGCGCATGAATTATGTGAGCTTTATAAAGGGTATGGGATCGATCAGTCACGTATTCTTATTAAAATTGCATCGACTTGGGAAGGTATTCAAGCGGCTAAAGTGCTTGAAGCTGAAGGTATTGCCTGCAACCTCACTCTCCTTTTCGGTTTACATCAAGCCCAAGCGTGTGCAGATGCCAAAGTTACTTTAATCTCACCTTTTGTAGGCCGTATTTTAGACTGGTACAAAAAAGCTGAAGGTGTAGATTCTTACCCAATCGAGAAAGATCCAGGTGTGGTTTCAGTTAAGAAAATCTACACTTACTACAAGCAGCAAAATATTCCAACTCAAGTCATGGGTGCGAGCTTCCGTAGCATCGACCAAGTGCTAGGCCTTGCAGGATGTGATTTGCTTACGATCTCTCCAAGCTTGCTAACACAGCTTGAACAAGATACGCGTACAGTCGATGCAGCACTTGATGCAAACAAAGCAAAACAGGCAGAAGCGATTGTTAGACCAGCTCAAGATGAGCAAAGTTTTAAAGATGAACTTAACCATGACTTAATGGCATTCCAACTTTTACAAGGTGGTGTTGATGGCTTTATTAAAGCGCGAGATCAATTAAGTCTTTTATTACGTCAATCTTTTGGAATTGATGCAGAAATTAAATCTTAAAAACTGCACTTTTCATACAAAATTACCGATTTTTGTTATCATGACAAAAATCGGTTTTTTATTGGGTTTCTCGTGTTCGGCATAACAGACTTAACAACATATATTATTGGTACATTCCTAATTGTGTTATTGCCAGGGCCCAATTCTCTTTATGTGATGTCGATTGCTTCACGCTATGGTATTAAAACCGGATATATGGGGGCACTTGGTATTTTTACAGGTGACTTAATTTTAATGCTCTGTACCGTACTTGGTGCAGCTTCTTTACTAAAAGCATTCCCTTGGGTTTTTATTGTACTTAAACTCGTCGGCGCACTTTACTTGTCTTATTTAGGTTTTAAGCTTTTACAAGGCAGCATTCAGCGTTGGAAATTACGTAATCAACCCCAAGCAGAAATGGCTGATTTACCTGCTTTAGATAAAGTTCACCCTTATAAAACAGCCTTAAGTATTAGTTTACTCAACCCTAAAGCGATTTTATTTTTCCTGTCTTTCTTTGTGCAGTTTGTTGAACCGGATTATGCCTATCCAGCTTTAAGCTTTTTAATTTTAGCGGTGATTTTACAAATTATTAGCTTCAGTTATTTAACTGCGCTTATTTTCTCTGGAATTAAACTTTCAACTTTTTTCAAACAAAACCATAAAATTGCAGCAAGCGGAATTTTCTTAGTTGGCATTTTATTTTTCGGATTTGGCTTAAAGCTGGCAACTTCAACAATGTAAGCTGCCGAGTCAAGAAAGTCTGAATCTATTAGGTTGTTAAAATGCCAGCATGCCATCTGTTTTAACTTCATTGAGCACAAAAAATGTCCTCACCTGTCTTACCCCAGGTAAGGCAATAATTTTTTCACTATGAAAACGGTTAAAAGCAGCCAAATCTTTAACACGAATTTTTAGAAAGTAATCGACTTCTCCAGCAACCAAGTAACATTCTAGAACATTCTCCAAATCACCTGCTGCTTGTTCAAATGCCTGAAAGCTATCAGGTGTCGAGCGATCCAGCACTACTCCGACCAAAACAATGGTCTCACGTTGCACCATACCCGGATTGATTCGAGCACGCACATCCAAGATGGCCCCAATCTTAAAAAGACGCTGAGTATGGTTCCAACATGACGAAGTACTAATGCCAACAAGTTTTGCCAGTTCAGCATTACTTAAACGTCCATTCTCTTGTAAACAGCGCATAATTTTCAATTCAAGAGGTGATAGATTTTCAGCCTGTTCATCCATAAAACAATATCCCAAATTCCCCGTTTGTTATGAAATAAATAATATCATTATTGGCTATTTAAAAAATATTCTTTCATTTTAAAGCCAAAAATAGAAAGCACCTTCTTAAAAAAAATTGTTAAATTTACCTAGCTGAAAACATAGGCAGAAACATATTAATTTTTCAGGGACTTAGAACATTTAGCTATGCAAAAGATTCTTCAAGATTTCTCAATACCAGCCGTATTTGCTGGTTTTATTACCTTTCTTATTGGTATTAGTGTTTCGGCTATTTTAGTGATTCAGGCTGCTCAAGCTTTAGGTGCGTCATCTGAACAAATCACCTCATGGTTTTGGGCTTTAGGCTTAGGTATTGGTTTATCAGGACTCATCCTTTCTTGGAAATTTAAATATCCCGTAGCAACAGCTTGGTCAACTGCGGGCCTCGCTTTAATTATGGCAACAGGTAGTGGCTATAGTTTAAATGAAGCAATTGGCGCTTTTTTAGTAGGTGGTTTACTTACTGCGATTTTAGGCTTTTCAGGTATATTCCAAAAAGCGCTTTCCTATATACCACAAAGCTTAACCAGTGCCATGCTTGCCGGAGTTTTGCTTAAGTTTGGGATTTCGCTTTTCGCGAGCTTGCAAAATGATTGGACATTTGTTTTATCTTTACTCGCTATTTATGTCATTACAAAAAGATTATGGCCGCGTTACAGCATTGTATTTACCGCACTGGCTGGTATTGCCCTCTGCCCTGTCTTTTTAGACTTTCATATGCCTACTCTTGAGTGGTCCTTGGCTAAACCCGTTTGGATTAGTCCTGAATTTAGCTGGTCAGCACTTTTAGGCTTAGCATTACCACTTTTTGTGATTAGCATGGCATCGCAATATCTACCCGGTATAGCCATGATCAAGAGTTATGGCTATAAACCGCATGTTAATCAACTGATTGGCTGGACAGGTCTAACCCAAGTTGTGCTTGCACCTTTTGGATGTTACAGCGTTAATATTGCTGCGATAAGTGCTGCCGTAAGCTTAGACGACCAAGTTCATCCTGACCCAAGCAAACGTTATATTGCGGGTATAAGCTGTGGCTTTTTTTATGTGTTGATGGGGCTATTTGCTGCAACCCTCACAAGCTTACTGATGTCTTTTCCTCATATTTTTATTGTAGCTTTAGCAGGCATTGCCTTACTTGGTACGATTAGTCACAACATTGCGCTTGCGTTTGGTCCAGTTGAAGACCGCGAAGCGGCATTATTTACCTTTTTATGTAGTGCGTCAGGTATCCAATTTTTCGGTGTTGGTTCAGCTTTCTGGGGACTGGTTGTCGGTATTGTTGTATTTATAGTCCTTAAATTTAAAGCTAAAAAATAAGGCTTAAACGAAAGAGTTTGCGCTTCATCATTTAGAGAAATTCATAAAAAATTAAGCGCAAACTCTCGTTAAATTAGTTAATTGTGTTTTTATCCCAAAAAGCCTGCCGTATTTGTGGCATAGCATTTAAGTGATTAATGATGTGTTGTGCTTCTTCTGCTTCGATTGAAGTTGCAATTAGTGTTACTTCTATTTCAACCTCTTTTTCTCCAAAAGGTGTGACATCAATATCTTTAGCAGGATAATTATGATGCTTTAAGGTTAGGTTTAATTCATCCATAACGACCTTGCTCTGACTTCGGTCACATATAATGTAAATTACATGTAAAACTTCTGTGTCATCGTCTAACGGACGACGGTCAATGATATGGACAATCGGTCTTAATAGTGTATTGGCAGATAAAATAAAGGCTGTCGCCAATATTGCTTCAATAATTAAATCAGCACCCGCGGCAGCACCTACTGCCGCAGAACACCATAAAGTCGCTGCGGTATTTAAACCGTGGATGTTGCCTTCTTGGCGCATAATGACACCCGCACCCAAAAAACCAATACCCGAAACAACATAGGCAATTACCCGAACAGCTCCATCTGCTCCAGTAAGATTAATTGCAATATCTACAAAAATTGCTGCACCTACCGCAACTAGAACATTTGTTCGAAGACCAGCTGTACGTTGCCTATACTGACGTTCGAACCCAATTAACGCCCCTAAAATAAAAGCAGCCGAGAGACTAATTAAAGTATCAATAATATTTGATAAGTCTGTATGTTGTAGAAATTGCAATTTCATTTTGCACCTATTGTTTTATTGCCAGCCATAACGGCGGATATAGATTTTCTTTACCCATTGAGTAACACACATATAAGCACCTAAAATTAAAGGTAAATATAAGAAATAACTTAAAGGTAAAGCTTGTAGTTTTAAATAGCTTGCTAAAGGACCCATTGGTAAGAAAATCCCGATACACATAATCACCGCTGTCATTATTAATAATGGAGTCGCGGCACGACTCTGAATAAATGGAATTTGAGCTGTACGGATCATATGGACAATTAATGTCTGGGTAAGTAAACCCACCACAAACCAGCCTGATTGGAATAGCGTCTGATGTTCAGGAGTATTTGCTGAAAATACAAACCACATTAACCCAAAAGTAATCATGTCAAAAATGGAGCTAATCGGTCCAAACACCACCATAAAGCGGCCAACTTCTTCAGGTTGCCAACGCTGTGGTTTTGCAATTAGCTCTTCATCCACATTGTCAAAAGGAATCACAATTTGTGAAACATCATAAAGTAAGTTTTGAATGAGTAAGTGAATAGGCAGCATTGGTAAAAATGGAATAAAAGCACTCGCAATAAGTACCGAAAAAACGTTACCAAAATTTGAACTCGCCGTCATTTTGATATACTTCAGCATATTGGCAAAAGTTCTACGGCCTTCAATCACACCTTTTTCAAGAACCATCAGGCTTTTTTCAAGCAAGATTAAATCTGCAGACTCTTTAGCGATATCTACTGCGGTATCTACTGAAATACCAATATCGGCAGCACGTATAGCAGCGGCATCGTTAATACCGTCTCCTAAGAAACCAACCACGTGACCATTTGCTTTTAACTGCTCAACAATACGTTCTTTGTGAACCGGACTTAATTTCGCAAAAATGTGGTATTGCTCTACTGCTCTTTTGAGTTGTTGATCAGTTAAGGTTTCAATTACACCGCCCAATAAAACTTGATCATAATTCAGGCCAATTTCTCGGCACACTTTTTGGGTGACAAACTCATTATCCCCAGTTAGCACTTTTACCGTTACACCATGGGCATGTAAACTCTGTACAGCTTCTTTGGCAGACTCTTTAGGTGGATCAAGAAAAGTAATATAACCTATTAAAATCAGATCACTTTCGTCAACAACTGAATAATTTTCCTGATGATTTTTAAACTCACGATACGCTACTGCCACCACTCTTAAACCATCTCGGTTATAGCGTTGAGTTAATGCCTCAATTGCTACTTCACGTTGCTTTGTTAAAGGCTCTACTTTGCCATTTACCTCGACATAACGGCAAACCTTTAACATTTCCTCAACTGCACCTTTGGTAATCATACGGGCTTTTTGTTGAGGCGTTTGTACCACGACTGACATACGGCGGCGATCAAAATCAAAAGGAACTTCATCTAACTTCTTGTAACGTAACTTCTGTATTTTGATCTGATCATCAACAGCTTCTAAAACAGCCACATCAAGCAAATTTTTTAGGCCTGTTTGATAATAACTATTTAAAAATGCCTGCATGAGTACAAAGTCTGATTTCTCACCTTGAACATCAATATGTTGGGATAAAAAGATTTTGTCTTGAGTCAGAGTTCCAGTTTTATCGGTACATAGAACATCCATGGCACCAAAGTTCTGTATCGCATCTAGACGTTTAACAATCACTTTCTTTTTAGATAAGAAAACCGCGCCCTTTGCCAAAGTTGAAGTCACAATCATCGGTAGCATTTCTGGAGTAAGACCGACAGCTACAGATAATGCGAATAAAAATGCTTCGGCCCAATCGCCTTTGGTGAAGCCATTAATGAAAAGTACAACAGGTGCCATCACCAACATAAAGCGAATGAGCAACCAACTTACTTTGTTGACACCCATTTGAAATGCAGTCGTGCTCCGATCAGTAGCCGTAACTCGATGAGCCAATGCACCGAAATATGTTTGAATACCCGTACTTAAAACCACTGCCTGAGCTGAACCAGAAACAATATTGGTCCCCATGAATACAATATTATCTAGCTCTAAAGCGCTGGTTTCTTCAAGATTTTTCTGCAACGGAAATTTCTCGACAGGCATTGATTCACCAGTCATTGCAGCTTGAGAGACAAACAAATCTTTAGCAGACAAAATTCTACAATCCGCAGGAATCATGTCACCCGCAGATAATAAAATTACATCACCCGGCACTAAATACTGAATTGGTATCTCAAATTGGTGAGTGGTTTGGTTTTTAGTATCAATGCTATAACGCTCATGCATAAGTTCTAAATCTTCTGCACTGACTTGATGGCGCAATACAGTAGCATTATTACTCACCATTGCCTTTAAGGCATCCGCAGCTTGATTTGACTTTGCTTCTTGCCAGTAACGAAGTAGTGTTGAAAGAATTACCATCACACTAATAATGGTTGAACCTGTTAGATCATCGGTAAAAAAAGCAATCAATGCCAACAGGCTAAGTAAAATATTGAACGGATTACGGTAGCAATACCAAAGGTGTTGCCACCAAGTTAATGGCTTTTCATGAGTAACTTCATTAAGACCCACCGTCATTTGTTGGCTATGCGCTTGCTCTTCTGTAAGCCCCGTCAAATGAGTATCGAATTGTTTTAATAGATCATTCGTTTGATCTCTTGATGCATTAAGCAAACGCTTAGATAAATTTTTGCTAATTTCTTGAGCATAACTAGATTGATGTAGCTCTTTAAAAGATCGATTACGACCGAAAAAACGCATCAAATGAAATCTTTGTAAAAATGATGTGAAGAGTCGTTGCCAGAATTTCATCACGAAATCCTCCATTTTTTAGGCGTACAAAGCTCTCGACCTTATTGAAAATAAAGTCTTTTAAATTTTTTAATTTAGAAAGGAATAGGAGATCGTAGACTTACGATGAAGAAGAGAAAATTAGCCCAAAGCCAGACCAACGTTGACGGAATGTCACATAACTGAACATGGTCCGAATGCTTTGAATCGCATGAGACGAATTGTTTACCAAGATTAAAATCTGGTAGATATAACGGTCGTGTATGGAAGCGTATAAAAACATTGGCTTCTCCCCATTTCTAGCGAGAAACTAAACAGATAAATGCTGAAGTGAATGATTACAAATCAAGTAATTTGTATAGGTTTAATCTAATTTTTAACAAAGCTATCTCATTGCAAGATAGCCTCTCCTAAAGGTTACCTTGCTCAGTATTGGCTTTGGTTTAATTGATAATTAAACTCGAACCTCGAACAACTACCCATTTAGGATCTCCGTTAAATAAACTCGCGGCAAGTATAGGTTTTACTCTACAAGGCACAAGATTTTTTTTGTAATTTTTTATTAATTCATCAGTGACTATAAATCACAGTTCTCTAACCACCACTGTTTTCGCCATCTTGTCATGCCATCCTTGTTTTTTAGCATCAAATGCGACCCAAATAAGACCGATACAAAACACTAAAATAGATGGAATATATCCGATATAGCGAATGAGAGATTGTACGAAAGTTAACTTATTACCTGTCTTTTCATCGAGAACTTTTAAACGCATTAGACGTTTTCCTGGAGTCCCTGCAAAGTAGATCCAACACAAAACAGTATATAAAAATGGAAATGCATAATTTACGATCATATCAAACCAATAGTTTTGCGGTTTACTACTCATACCTGTAGCAAATATGAGATCGTAATCTCCATGATAAAAGATCCATGCGGCTGGAATAATTGCTAAAAAAAGAATAAGAGTATCAATGATCATTGCGCCAAATCTTAACCAAAACCCTGCATATTCATATTTATAGGTCATGTGTTCACCTCGCTTTTGTTATTTTTTACCTAATGCCACAGTAACTAATTTATTCGTCTTTCATCGTAATTGAAATCTTTTTATTTTTAAATACTTAATGTATTTTTTAATTTCCGGTTTTATTTAGAATTGTAATAAGATTTTTGAAAATAAAAGCCATATCAATTTAAGTTAAAATAATATATATCATATTAAAATATTTAGATTACACCTCATTTGTATGAGGTGAAAACTAATTATATTTATTAATTTAATCATTTATAACCAATGGTTATTTCCAGAATAAAACATCAATTTTAAATTCTTTTTTTAGCAAAAAAGCTGCACAAATAAGCCCAATACCGATGATGATTAAAAACATACTTAAACTTAATAATCCTCCCACAGCAGAGCAAAAGCCTAAAATAGCTAAAATATAAAATAAAATTACACTAATACTTGGCATTCAATTTATTCCACTACTTAAAAATAAAAGCAATTTATTCTATCGAGTCTGTAAAGGAATGCTGTTTTCAAATGTTGATTACACCCCATATTTGTATCAACTTAAAAACAATATGTTAATAATTCCTACTAAATGTAAACAACAAAAATATAAATGTGATAAATATCACATTTATATTTTAATTAACTTCAAAATAATGTTTTTCAGTAATAAGTTTTATTTTTAGATTTTTATATAATCGATCTTTTGAGTTTTCTAACGAAGGAACAACTTTTTCTGCAAACTTATCATCTGCCATGAGTCTTGCATAAGTTTTATATCCAATCACTAGCTTTTCTGGCTCTTTACCAGTTTGGCGAAATTCCTCGATAAGTTTACTGACTTTCTTTGCTGTTAAATCGGCCATATCTTACTACTTCCCCCCTTACATATGATTCGGTTATACGATTTCTGTGTGACAAAAATATGAAAGGTAATTTATTGTAAAGTTCTTCTAAAAAATTAAATTTGGCATAGTCTCAACTCCCTATTTATCAACCTCCAATAAAATCATTAAAAATCAAATATATAATTAAACACCATTTAATTTAACTACAAGTGAATTGAATTGATTTCTACCTTTAAACAAATGTGTTAATCTTTAAGTAAGAAAAGCTTCATACATATAACAACTTGTAAATAAGAGGAATAACATTATGAATTACCGACATATTATTGTACCTGTAGATGGTTCTGAGATTTCTTTGGCAGCAGCACGACAAGCGGCCCATATCGCTAAAGCTTTTGGTAGTAAACTTACAGCAATTAGTCTGGTTGCAGTGGACCCGTTTAGTGGTGTCGATTTCTATTACATCTCTCCTGTTGTAAAAGATTATTTTGTTGAAGCGCGTGCTAATGCAGAAAAAACACTTGCGAAAGTAAAAGCCCTATGCGCTGAAGAAGGTGTTGATATTGAAACACAAATTATTCAAGGTGAAATCTCATCTGATGGCATTCTTAAAGCTGTAGAAGAGTTGGGTTCAGACCTGATTGTTATTGGTTCACATGGTCGTAAAGGTTTCCAAAAACTTATTTTGGGTAGTTTTGCGCAAGATGTTCTAAACAGCACTAAAATCCAAGTTTTGGTGGTAAAAGAATAATTGCTGAGTCGACTAAAAGCCTAATCCATTGATTAGGCTTTTTATCGTAAAAAATGCATAAGTTTTACACAGCTTAAAAACCGTTATACACTATTGTTCTCTTTCCCTCTATTTTGTGAGTCACGCCAATGAAGTAAGTCTTTTTCTCATCAATTTTCTCTTTTTTGATGTGCAAAATAGACTATTCTTTAGTGACTTAGCGTCTTTATTTAAAGCTTTACATTCCTATTTTGTACATCCTGTATTTATGAGGTTCTTATGACTCAGCAGGTATGTGTAATATCACAACTCACTTTGGAGTTTCCTTCAAAAGTGATGTTTAAAGAATTGAATTTCTCACTTGAGCATCATCAAGTATCAGCCTTAATTGGCCGCAATGGTCAAGGTAAGTCTTTACTTATGCAATTGCTTCACAAGATTTCACCCACTACAGAAATGCATATCAGTGGCCAAATAAACTGGCAAACCAAGTATGCATATTTATCTCAGCTCACTCGTCTCCAATCAGACACAATTGCAGAAGCTTTAGAGGTCAACCATCTTTACAACGCTTTTCAAAGAGTGGAAAAAGGCGAAGCTGAATACGATGATTATGATTTGTTAGAAGGACATTGGGATCTTCCTAATATTTGGGAAGCTTTACTACGATCTGCTCAGCTACCAACCGATTTAGACTTTCCTGTTAAGCAGTTGAGCGAAGGCCAAAAAACCAAGTTAGCCTTATCCGCATTATTTTTAAAAACTGATCATTACCTATTACTTGATGAGCCAAGCAACCATCTCGATCAAGAAGCTAGACAGTGGTTAATTGCTCAGTTAAAGAAACATCCAGTAGGCGCTCTGATTATTAGTCATGATCTGACTTTGCTAAATGAAGTCGACCATATTTATCACTTAAATGAGCATGGCCTACAGCATACTACAGGAAATTATGAAAAATTTTATGAGCAATATCAGTCCCAAATCGAGGCTTTAGAACAGTCAGTACATCAGCATCAACGTGAAGTTAAGCACATGAAGCAAAAGCAGCATGAAGTTTTAATGAAAGCCCAAAAACGTGAGCGTGCTGGCAACAAACTTCGTGACTCAAACTCGCAAGCTAAAATTTTGCTCGATTTTAAAAAAGAACAGGCTGGGCAAAGCCTAGGAGCAATTCATTCTCAACATCAGCGTCAAATCGATCAAAACCAGCAAGACTTGAAGAGTAAAAAAGTACTTCTAGAAACTGTTAAGCCCCAACAATTTATATTCCCCTCTTTTAACAAAAGAACAGGAGAAATTCTTAGAATTGAGAACTTAAAACTCAACTATGGGACACAACAACCAATTCATCTCGCCTTAAGAGCTTGTCAAAAGATTCATTTGGTTGGCCGAAATGGTATTGGGAAATCAACTTTGCTGAAACAGATTGATCAATCAGCTGTAACTGCTACAGATGAAATTAAACTGTTTGTAAATTGCTTTTATCTCGATCAGAACTTTAGCTTTTTATTAGACCATCTCTCTGCTGTTGAAAACTTAAGAAATATTAACCCAAATATTACTGAGTTAGAGTGGAGAAATTTATTAGGTCAGCTTCGGATTCGTGGTGATAAAAGCACATATCCCTTAGCTCAACTCAGTGGTGGTGAGAAGTTAAAAGTTGCTTTACTAGGTTTGAGCCATGCTCAGCCTATGCCTGAACTTTTACTACTTGATGAACCAGAAAACCACTTAGATATCGAGTCAAGAGATCTATTTGCAAATGCTATTTCTAGTTATGAAGGTGCTGTGCTATTAGTTTCACATGATTTAAGTTTTGTTGAAAAATGCGGGATTGTTGATTCAATTTATTTAAATTAACACTACGCTATTTTTATGCCTATATAAAAGCTCTAACTATTAGAGCTTTTATATAAATCTTTTAATTATCATTTTATTTTTTATTATCTAATATTTGTAGATCTAGATTAAAAGAAACTGCTCTATTTCTTTGTGCGCTTTTTTTCATTTGATAAACTTGAACAATATAATCACCATCAACAGGTAGCGTTACTTCACCTGAAAAACCTACAGTCGAACCCACGAATAATGGCTTATCTTTACCAGGCTTTTGACCTGGAGCGAAAATATTAATATAAGCTAAATTACCATAACTATTAATATTAAATTTTAAAATCTGTCCACTTTTTGCAAAAACTCGATATCTTACATCATCATAACCTTGAAACTTTCCGGTTAACGTAGTTTGAGAAGAACCTTTTAAAAAGCTTACTTTAGTCTCAACATTTTTAGCAACTACAGATAATGGTATAGATAAAATCAAACTAGATAATAATAAAATTTTAATGATTTTTTTCATTTTTAGCCCTCAAAATTATTTTTAAATTATTATAAGAAAGATAATTTTTATTAAATTTAACTTTATGTATAGATTTGATGAGTAGCGTTTGGATTTGTAAGTTATTTCATCGCTATTCAAAAGTAAGTATCATTAAACTTAACTTATCAGCCCTTTAAATTTTACAGCCGAAATTTATGGTAATGGCCATAATGAGTCATTTTATAAAAGTGGCTTAAGTACATGCCATATAAAAACCGTATTTAATTCAATGCAAGTTATGGAAACCAAGTGGCACATATAAAAGAAGATTCATATTTTTTCTTTAGGGCTGTCTTATTAACGCAAGATGAGTTTGATCCCTAACAATAGCTAGGAATAGCAAGACACAGCAAAGTTATTTTAAAGCCCATCTAACGATAGGCTTTAAAATTTATAAAAATTAGGAGTCTTTATCCATTGAGTGTGGAGTCGTGGTTTTATCTTGCTGTTTAGTATCATTCTCACCTTGGCAAGCCGCCACAGAAAGCGAAACGATTGCTGCTAAACCTAGGGTAGCGATAATTTTAGTCATATCTCACCTCATACAGTTTTAATTGATTAGCTTATAAATACTGGCTATCAATATTACGATCAGCATAGATTTATAGACTTTTTTGTAGTGTTCACAAAGAAATGTAAAATGAGAAAGTATCCCAAAGATTTTAATTTATTGAATTCATCTTCAGGATACTGCTTCAAATGATTAAAAAATTAAAATCTGTAGCCCACCCCTAAATATGTAATGATCGGGTCAATATCAACTTTAGTTGACCCATGAATTAAGCGAGCGCCCGTATTTTGGTTAATGACATCAATTTGTGTTCGATTATTTAGTTTTGCATAAGATATTGAGGCAACCGTATACCAAGAATCATTAAAATCATAAGTAAAACCGGCAGTAAATATAGGCGCAATCGCATCATCTGCATCTACTTTAACCACCATATTTCCACTCGACTCTTTACGATCCAAGGCAGCCCCAGCCTTACCATCTAACACATTTTGAATCATATGGCCTGCAGAGATCAGGTCAGAACGAATTTCGTCATTTAGCTTAATATCATTAAAATGAGCATACATTAATCCCACACCTAAATAGGGTCTAAACTTGTTCACCCCACTCTTCCCAAATTGATATTGTGCTTCAATTGCAGGTGTCCAGGCACGAACACTAGCTGCTTTAGGTTTATTGCCTAAATTGGTAATCGGGACCGCTTGACCTAAGGTAATGCCGTTCGGAAAAAGAATTTTAACTAATTCATTTGGTGACAACGCGACACCGCTTAATGGTGCCAAGATTTCACCTTGGCCTTTAATATCGACTTTAGGGGGAATGCCTCCAATAAATTGTAAAGACACATTGTCATTGAGGTAATAGTTAAACATAAGCCCTAATGTGTCTGTGTCATCTACTTCAAGGCCGGCATCATTTTGATGCCACTGCTCTAACCCTTGAATCGTTGCCTCACCTGCTACCTCAGGTTTTATATTGCCTTCTTCATCAAGTAAGAGCCCTTTTAAAAAGTCATCATTTAAAGCGAGTTCAAGAAACTCTTTTTGATTAAAAGGTTCACCGCCTACATCTACCTCTGTAGCATTAGGATCAACGGAGTTTAAGAAACTGGTCGGCGAAATGCTTCCAACTTTAGCAACTGTTCCATTTTTAACACTTGTATTGATATTAAATGGATTAGCTTTACCTTGAGGCATTACATGTAACCAACCTGCCGAGACAGAAAACCGTTTTACTCCCTCTGCATAACTCATATTTGCAAATATCAATAATGAGCTGGCTATTACTATTTTCGATAATTTTATTTTCATTTTTATTCCATCCTAGAAATGCATATTGCTAACTCTGCAATATGTTCTTGGAATATAGCCAAGTTATATTTTTTATCAATTAGTATAATTTTTAAACAAATAAATTTAAGTTAAATTCATCACATTTTCATATATAAATTCATGACTTAGTTATCTTAATTAGCAGACGAACGGTAAAATTTTAGTTAAAAATAATTTTATCAAATGGTAAAAAATAGAGATAAAAACCAGTACTCTTTTGATACTTAGCTCTTTTTAGAATTATAAAAAAAGCACCCGTAGGTGCTCTTAAAAAATAACTTCATTAAAACTTATATTGTAGTGTTAGCGCCGCATTTCGAGGGGCACCTAAAGTAATTTGGCCATACGCCGGGAAAACACCGTAATATTTTTTATTAAATACGTTGTTAATATTAAGCTGAGCCGAAAAATCTTTTGTAATTTGATAACGAGCCATAAGGTTTACAAGTGCATAACCTCCTTGCTCAACTTTCTCAATAACTTTCTTCGGATTCTTAGCATTAACATAAGTACTGCTTTGCCAATTTACCCCGCCACCCACGGTTATGTTTTCTAATTTGCCCGGTAATTTATAGGTGGTAAATGACTGAATCATCTTGCGAGGAAGTTGGGTATTAACATCGGCATCATTTGCATCTTTGGCAGAGAACTGGCTATAACCTGCTGTAATATTCCAGTCTGGTGTGATTTGTCCACTTACTTCAACTTCGAAACCTTCACTCGTCGCACCTTTTGCTGCCCGATAATAGGTTTCTTTTACCCCGTTACGAGTAACTTGTCCTGCTTCCTGAGCTAAATTGTCTTGCTTAATATGATAAAGCGCTAAAGTACCATTCAAACGTCCATCAAACCATGCAGATTTTAAGCCTACTTCAGTACTGTTTCCTTCAACCGGGTCTAAATAGTTTCCATCAAAGTCTTTATTATCTTGAGGCTGAAAAATACTGGTATAACTTGCATAAGCAGTATAAACATCATTGAAATCATAGATAACCCCTGCATAAGGAACAAATTCGTGGTCATATTTTATGGATGAACTACGACCATATATATTCTTTTCATAATTTGTAAAACGTCCACCTAAAATAAATTTTAGAGGCTCAATCGGATTTAAATAAGTCGCAGCGAATAGTGCATTTTGTTCAATATTATATTTCTCATTGAGTGTAGGTGCATTCCACACTGGCTCAGGCATGCTGCCGTTCCATTCAAAGAAATTGCCAATTTCCATTTTTGTATCAGTTGAACGAGCATATGCTGTAAAGTCCTGATTGGAATATTGATAACCCAAAACAACCTTTTGTTCTAAGCCCCACAAATCAAAACTACCATTGAGCTGCAAAGAAGCATTATCTTGCTCTACCTCAAGGTCATACGCTGATGCATAAGGAGATAGCCCTAGACCAGTATTTTTATCTACACTACCTGAAACATATAAAAGCTTAGAATTAGCATCACGCTTACCATGAAAATAAGATAGTTTAGCTGACCAGTTGTCATTAAATTTATGAGTTAAATCTGCAAATAGGTTGGTATATTTAACATTCCAGCGTGTCCAGTCAGCACTTGTAGTGGTATTTTTAGACCAGTTCGTTTTTGTGCCATCACTAAACCAGACAGGTAAACCTCCCCACATTGGTCCACGCGGATCATCTTCCTGATAAGTTACCCCACCCGATAAAAGGGTATTTTCAGATAAATCCGCTTCAGCACTTAACAGTAAAGATAGCTTTTCTTTAGACAACAAGTCGGTATAGCTGTCGCCTTGTTCATATTGGGCCACTGCTCGTCCACGTACTGTCCCTGATTGATTAAGGGAGTTGGCAATATCACCCATAACACGGTAATTATCCCAACTCCCTGCACTCACTTCTACGTTAGCTGTTGGCTCTGTACTCGTAGCACGCTTACGAACCATATTAATCGCAGCAGATGGGTTTCCAGCACCAAATGTAAGACCTGTTGCCCCTCGAACTACATCAATATGATCATATAAGGCCATACTTGAGAAAATTTCACCTGAAGACCAAGGCAAGCTATATGTGGTGGGAATACCATCAATAATATAGTTATCTACTACAAAACCACGTGAATAGATTCCACCTCGGTTGGTTTCATAACGGTTGACACTTACCCCTGTAACATTTTCGGCGACCTCAACCAAAGTTGACAATTGCTGGTCTTGTAAACGCTGTTGAGTAATGACAGAAACAGATTGTGGAACCTCACGAACAGATAAACCCAGTGGAACCGCTGTATCTGTTTTCCCTGCTATATAACTTTTTTCATTTTCTTGGCCACTTCCAGCTTTTACTTTAATGGTAGGAAGAGTTCCATATTCCGAAGTCTGCTGATCAGTCTCTGCATGCGCTGAAATTGTGCTCATTGCTATTGCAAGTGCTAATGCATTAATTTGAAAGTGTTTCGTAGTCCTTTGCATAATCTTTAAGTAGCTTTAAAAAATTACATGAATAATACAAAGAATAATTATCATTTGATACTGATTATCAATATTACTTTCATTTATTTTATTTATGAATTATACAAGTTTTTATGATTGAAATTTATGCCTAACTAAGCCGATTGATGCTAAAAATAAAAGAGTAGCTGAGAAAAACGGATCAAACTTAAGATGAATATTTTTATTCGCGATGAGCGAGAAGAAGATATTAAAGAAATTGAAGAATTGACTAAAGCGGCATTTCTAAATGCTGAACATACGAGCCATACTGAACACTTTATTGTTAATAATTTAAGAAAGCACAAACAACTTACAGTCTCTTTAGTTGCGGTTGAAGATAATACTATTGTTGGACATGTGGCAATTTCACCAGTGCAAATTTCATCAGGTGAAAAGAATTGGTATGGCTTAGGACCTATTTCTGTCGCGCCGAATAAGCAAGGACAAGGCATTGGATCATTGCTTATGAATAGCTCTTTAGAAAAATTAAAAAAATTAGGCGCAAAAGGTTGTGTTTTATTAGGTGATCCAAAGTATTACAGTCGCTTTGGTTTTAAAGCATACCCTGACCTAAAACTAGCTGGAGTGCCCCCTGAATACTTCCAAGCCTTAAGTTTTCAAAATTATGTTCCTAAAGGTGATGTAAGCTACCATGAAGCATTTAATGCCCAAGACTAATTTAGAATTTTCTTTATTAAAAATAGATTTTATTAATTATAAGAAATACAAAAGTCTAATTTATCAATTGGTTGCTTAAAACAGGTCCATGAATCTTTTTCCGGTTTTTCAATAATTTTTTTAGATTTTAAATCACGATAATAAATAGTCGCATCTTTTAAATTCGACAAATTACTTCCTACAGAAACACATGAATCATTATTTGAACAAATATTTGATTCTTTAATAAAAACTTTTGTATTAGCAAAAGTTAATCTTTCAAAGTTAGATGTCGAGTTATTTGTAGAAGAAAGTAAGCAAGGCTCAGTAATATTTCTACCATTCACTACAAAACAACTTTTACTGACTTCGAATGGCACTTGAGCAAAGGAGCTTGTAGCATAAGCTAATAGAAATAATATAATAAGGCGCTTCATGTTCTTTCTCTCTATATAATCAACATCTAGTCTAAAACTGCCTATAAATATTTAGACTATATTTTCAGTTCGCTATTTATAATACCTGTATTAAGATAAGTTAAATATTTACTATTCGATAAATTTTACAAAATATTAAAGCATTAGCTTATAGGCTACCTAACAATCGCAAAGTTATTCATTAAGCACTTTCCAATCGGTTCCAATTTGCGCCAAAGCTGGTAGCTCATCACTATTAAAAACATTGTAATTAGCATCTACAGCGAATCGATAGAGTGGTATTGAATCTGCCTCTGTTTTCTTAAAAAAACTAAAATCTTCAGTGATATGTATTAAGTCTTCCGCCCTATTATCTATTCCCAATTTGTTTCCACTGGCACCTGACGGTATATGTATATAACTTTCACAAGTTAATTCGACTATATTTCCATCTAGATCTTGATATGAACATTTCATGTTTAAACCCTTCCGTAATTTTTATAGATGTGTAGAAAAACTTAACATGCTATACAGATAAGTTATGGAATTTTTTATGATGTAATTGTTTAAGTATGTATATGGCAAAAGAAAACCGCCCCAGAAGGCGGTTGCTGAAATTTTCCAGCGATTATAAAAGTGCGGTGGACACACACTTTTATATGGTTTTAAACCAGATTTATTTTTTTATTATTTTTCTGATATTCTTCAGAATTAAAATAATTCACAATCATCTTTGCATTTTCTTCCGATACTGCTTTTTTATTTTCAACTACCGTCTGAGCTTCTTTTTTTACGTTAAAGTCGGCTGGCACAATACTTGAAAGTGGTGGTAATTTTGGCTGCCCGCCAACCGTGATTCTTTCAATAAAGCTCGCTAGCCACATAATATATTCACCCTTATTCTTATATTTAGGCATTAAACTCATGTCGAGTTTAATCGTGCATTCACTTAAGGGTTTACTTAGGCATTCTTCAAAATCGATAAAATTGTATTTGAGTTTACAGGGAGTTCCCTTTATCTCTTTACGAATAATACTGACCAAGTTATTTAGTTGTTCGATCAGGTTATCTGAAAACAATTTATCTTCTTCTAGTTTTTTATAAACCTTCTCGGCAATTATTAGAAATTTTGGCATATTTCCTTTCCTCTTATATTGACCATCGCGATTGATCAGACTTTTAGGGAAGTATGATGAATATATTATTGCAATATGTAAGTGTTGAAATACCAAATGTAATCTATAAGAGTGTTCTGAAACTGACTTCCATAACGAACCACAGCAATGAATAAAAATGTAAAATCCATCACATTTTCAATCCGAAAAATTTTTATAGTTAGTAATAATTTTCTAAAAAAATTAAGCTCATCAATAATATTATTTGACCGGTATTTTTTGGTTTTTTTTGAGTAAAAAATAGAATATAGAAATATTTGAATTATTTTTATTTTACTGCCTTGCTGAATAACCAAGTTGCCTAGTCGAGGGGCTAGAACGTTAACTGTATCTTCAGCAAGGTCTTTTATGATTATGTTTTAGTTTGATGCTGCTCACGCACCGCTTAAAGCTGCTTCAAACATTTCAATAATTGCTTTGGCTCCTTCTGCCTTTTGCCTTGCGTCCTGATCGTCAAAGATAACCGTTTCGTCATTTAGTTCACTCACATATCGCCGGGCTTCGTCTAGAGCTCTCCTTATTTTTTGTACTTTATGTTTGTTTACGTCTTTGGCAATGGTTGGCGCATATCCTCCACGTTTAGCGTTTTTAAGTTGTCTAGCTCTGTTCTCAATTGCTGTAGCCATTCAAACACTCCAACTCACCTAACAAATCTTAGTAAAGCAACTTTATTGTTTGTCATTCTTAAGCATTTAGTATTTTCTTTGTTCAAAGTGTCAAATTTGTTACTTAAGCCTTACTCCTGCAAGTTTTAGATTGAGTTTGCTTAAAATCTTTTAATCTACAATGTACATGTAGCTTTTAAAGTCAACTTATACAGCTATTTAATAATAATTTTCTAAGAATAGTTATAAATTAATGTATTAAATTATTAAAAAGATGCTATCTATTTGAAAATAAAATAGATAGCACGCTAATAGTTGTTTATTCTACTGATAATTTCTGAAAATCATGGCCTGAAGGTGCCTGATACACTCTTAAGCCAAACTCAGGCAAAATCGCAATCAGATGATCAAAAATATCGGACTGAATTGCTTCATAAGAAACCCATGCAGTGGTATTGGTAAATGCATAGATCTCTAATGGTAGACCTTCACTCGTTGGTTGTAGTTGGCGAACAATAAGCGTTTGATTTTGAGCAATCCCTTTATGCTGGCGCAAATAGAATTCAACATATGCTCTAAATGTTCCGATATTGGTTAAGCGTCTTTTGTTATAACGGGATTGACTACCTAAATGCTTATTAAATTCGTCAATCTCAGATTGCTTGGCATTGAGATATTGATCTAGCAATAAAAAATCTTTGAGTTTTTGTTGCTCTTCTTCGGTCATGAAGTGCACGCTAGTTTGATCGATATAAAGAGAACGCTTCATACGGCGACAGCCCGCATTACTCATACCACGCCAGTTTTTAAAAGTGTCTGTCACTAGTTTATTGGTTGGAATCGTGGTGTATGTTTTATCAAAGTTTTGAACGGTCACCGTGTGCAATGAAATATCAATGACATCACCATCAGCATTAAGCGATGGCATTTCAATCCAGTCCCCAATACGAACCATATCATAAGAGGCAATTTGTACACTCGCGACCAATGACAAAATTGTATTTTGGAAAACTAACATTAATACGGCTGCCATTGCACCGAAGCCAGCCAACAACGTAAATACATCCTTTTTCAGGAATGTACCCAAAATCATTAATCCGCAAACAACAAAAATAATGAGTTTAACGAGTTGCAAGTAACCTTTAATCGGCTTGTTTCTAGATTTTGGATTACGCTGATAGATTAAATTAAATATATTTAATAATTCACTAATGGTGAGCGCAATCGTGAGGAAAATGAATGCTTGTGCGCCCATCTGTACCAAAGCAACCGCTTTTTCCGACAAATGCGGAACGGTAGTAATACCATTCATAATGACAATGGCCGGCACAATATTGGCAAATCGCTTAATGACACTATGCTGGGCAAAAACTGACTGGTTGAGTGACTTAATTTTAGTCACTAAATGACGTATTCCCCGAACAATAATTCGTTTAGCAATGAAATTTGCTAATGCAGCAAACAGGATCAAAAGTGTGAGCGAAACTAGCATTTCTAGCCAAGGATAGTTGCTTAACTCAGCTTGAAGATCACGATAAAAATTAAAAAAATCCAAAACCTACACCTTAAAACTTTATTTTCAATAATTTTAAAGTGTTCATGTGTTATAGATTAAGGCTTGTTTACATATGTCGTCATAAATACAACAAGGAAGTAATATTCAATCGTAAATTTAGATAAAAGCTGATCACTACTATTCGACTAGACAATAAATAGATTAACAAGTATGGAATAGGTGGAAAGATATTGATCTCAAGTCACTGCTTCTCTTTGTACCTATATAAAAAAAGATTTTGACTCCTTAAGAATGCTGCATATGAAAAAATTTAAGGCTTTTCAAATATATTAAATTAATCAAAACTCTTAACTCTCTTAGAAGATCTTTTGTTATTTATGTTTATTTAAGAGCCACAAATACTTCTATTATATAGATTAATAATATTATTAATTAAAATCATTCTCATTTATAATTCGACGAATTTACAATCACTCTCAGGGCGAGAAAATGGGAAATAAGATAAAAAGTAATAAACTTTTTACTAGGAAGTCTGAAGCAAAAAATATCATTCCACTTCTATCACTTGGTGGAGCCATCTTTCTCTCAAACTCGGCCTTTGCAGCCTCGCCTTCTGAGACAACAGATGCTGAAAAAAAACCTGAAGCACTCCCTACAATTACAATCACCGCTTCACGTGCAGATGAACTTTCTACATCTGCCAAACAAGTGACCAAGCTAGATGAAAAACAAATTGAACTTTTAAGAAATGGTTCATCTGGAAATATTGCAACTGTTTTAGCTAAAGCCGTACCGGGCCTGTCTGACTCAAGCCGAACCATTACCGATTATGGTCAAACTTTACGGGGCCGTAATGCCCTCATCTTGGTCGATGGCGTTCCAATGAACCTGACACGCGACACATCAAGAGGTCTTTCAGCTATCGACCCTGAAAGTATTGCTAACATTGAAGTCATTCGCGGTAGTAACGCAATTTATGGTGGTGGCGCTTCTGGCGGTATTATTTCAATTACCACGAAAGCTGCTGGCGGTGAACCTACCGCCAAAACAGTCGTTGGGCTTCAAACACCTTTAACAAATTTCCGTTCTAATGCTTTAAGTGGTGACATTCATCAATATTTCACAGGCAGCTTTAACGCCTTTGACTATGCACTCGACTTTGGTTACCAACGTATTGGTAGTCCATACGATGCAAGTGGCGACCGTGTTGCCCCTGAACCAAGTCAAGGAGATTTATATGATGCCGATGCTTACAGCGTAGGCGGTAAGCTTGGTTATCATATTGATGACAACCAATATGTCCAGTTTGCTGCAAACTACTATAATGCCGAGCAAGACTCAGATTATGCATCTGACCCAAGTGTGAAGAATGCCCCTGCCGGAACCGTACCAGCCAAAGCTATTAAAGGCTTAAAGCTCAAAGACCAAAATAAAAACGAAAATCAGATCTACAATTTAACCTATAACCATAAAGACTTTTTTGGCAATAAGGTTGATGCCCAAATTTATTACCGCGACTTCTTTACCCGTTTTTCACCATTTGATGCACGAAAAAATGCAAATCGTGGTGGACAAGTCGATCAGATCTATCAAGAAAATAATGTACTCGGTAGCCGCTTAACTGTGACTACACCACTTGAGTTTTTAGGTGACACCTCATTGGTTTGGGGTGGTGACTTTAGTCGCGAAAAGAGCGAAATGTCTTTAGATATTTTTGATCAAAAAATTTATGACCAATCTGGTGGCCTAGAGTTTGTAAAAATTGGCAAACTTATTTATTTACCGGAACTCACCACACAAAGTATTGGTGGTTTTTTACAGTTAAAGCACCGCTTTAATGACCAATGGTCGGCAGAAGCTGGTACGCGTTATGAAGACAGCTATGCCCAAATTGATAGCTTTGTTCCATTATCACAATTAGGCAAAACTAACCCTTACACCGTTCAGGGCGGAAAAGTGAAAGCTGATGCATGGTTGTACAATGCTAATGTGACTTTCTCTCCAAACGACCAACATTCAATTTATGCATCGTTTAACCAAGGTTTTCAATTACCTGATGTAGGTTTAATTATTCGTAATGCTGGTGAAGGTTTTAACCTTGGTTCGTCATTCTTAGAACCTGTAAAAGTCGATAATTATGAGTTGGGCTGGAAAGGAAACTTTAATAACTTCTCTTCAAGCTTAGCGGTCTTCCACTCTACTTCTGACCTTGGTGCTGTACAATCATTCAACAATGGTTTAGTCCTCGCTAGAACTAAAGAAAAAGTCACTGGTGTTGAAGCAACTTTTGACTATCTGGACGATGCCAATGTTTGGGGAACTGGTGGTAGTGTTACATGGATGAAAGGCCGTGAAAAACCGCAAAACGGTGCTGAGCAAGACATGACAGGCTTCCGTATTCCGCCATTAAAACTCACAGGTTATATTTCTTATAGCCCAACAGAAACTTGGACAAACCGCCTACAAGCTACTTACTTCGGTTCAGAAGATTACCGCCTAAACGGCAAGAATAGTTTTGGTCGCTACGATGTAAAATCTTATACAACAGCAGATTTAATCAGTAGCTTTGCACTTAATAAAAAAGACACCATGACGATTGGTTTAGAGAATATGTTTAACCGCAAGTACTATCCTCTATATAGCCAATTATTAAGAACAAGCGATAATACCAGTCACTTAGTTGCAAATGGTGTAACGTTAAAAGTGACTTATAGCCATAAGTGGTAATTGAGATTTTAGTTAGTAACTAACATTATAAAAGCCCCATTATCGGGGCTTTTATTTTAGTCTAGGACATCATTATTAAAAAATAATCTAATAATTTATCTCGTTCATCTATTCTATCTTTACTCAAAAGCTGGACCATTGCCCCATCAATCACAAACAAAAACATATAGGCGTCTTCGAGTGTAGCTGTGGCTTTAATGGTTAAAAGTAATTGATGTATTTGGGTCACCAACCAGTTTCTATAATCAACCACCACTTTATAGGCAGTTGGATAAAACTTTTCAATTTCAAAAATGGCCTGTAAAGGTAAACGGTACAGCCCTTCGAGGTTGGCATGCAGAAAAAAGATTTTCTTGAGCTTATCAAATACCATAAGTTCACGGTATGAATAAATAATAGAAAATACTTCTTCTTTTAGCCCGTCCTTTTGAAAGGTTAAGCACATTTCAATGAGTCTTTCTTTAGAGTGGAAATAGTTGTAAAAGGTGGCTTTGGTAATTTTGGACTCAGCAATAATTCGGTCGACACCAACCTTGTGAAATCCGTATTGTTTAAATAAATCTCTTGCTGTGTGAAGCATTCTAAGTGCTCTAAATGAAGCTTCTAAATTTGGCATAGTTATACCGCTTAAAATAATTTTTTGTTGTATATAAAAGAGATAGACATGCCGTCACTCTTAAATTGAGCGCTAAAAACAGACATGCAAAAGCCGCACAATAAAGATGTGCTCGCCTATCTCGGGTTTATTGTTGCTATGATTTTTGAGTCGTAACGATGTTTAGGTTTAAAAACCTAGAGTCGATTCAATCGCTTTATAGACTGTTTAAGTGGTATAGCAAAAAGACTTTGGCAAAAACCAATAAATGAGAAGAATTAGTACGCATAGCGAACTCCTTTGGCTATAAAGAAGTTTCACCACATTACTGCTAAATAATGGTGGCGAAACGAAAGAGGGTTAGCAGACTGGAGCCAAAGAATCCAGCACACCCGAAGGTGTCCCCCTCCCGTTCCGCCGCAGAGGGGACACGCAGGGATTCCCACAAAAAAGTGATTACTTTTTCGTGTTCTTTGGCTAATGGTCTGCTAAAACCAACTGGCAATGTAGGCCAGCAGGCAAAGGATAATCGGAGGGGTTTTAGGTGTCAATGTGATATTGGCTAGAAATAAAGCTTTAAAAACTCTATAAAATAACTTTACTTAAGATTTAGTCATCCATTCTAGAATCTTTTATTTTTGAAATTTAAAAATATAAGTAAACTTAAAATGTACTCCGTTATATTAATTAAGACTTTGAATGCCGACTGATGCTTATTTTTCCTCCATAATACATAACGAACGGCTAATCCAAGGAAGGAAATGTTATTTTTATGGTTACAATAAGGGATTCAAACTAAAAAATGATTATTGTTAGATCTAAAACAAGGTGAAGTTTTATATTAGCTAATTTTTTAAGAATTATTCTCTAATTTAACTAGTAAATTTATAGACCGATAAAATGAATAATTAAATCCATCTTATCGGCTTGCTAGAAGAGGTTTTTAAAACCTTATTTTTTATTGTTTAATATATTTTGGAAATTCTTTTAAAACCTTATGACAAAAGTGGCCTTGTGTATCCTCTTTCTTACGCTCTTCAAATTCCTTCATCCCAAATTTCATAACCTCTCTACCATATTTTTCGCCGAGATCATGTTTAGTACATTTTGCGGCAGCCTCTTTTAACTCTTCTGAATAATAGTGATAGTTACAGTCAAGTTGAGCTCGGCTTAAAAAACCATGGAGCTCTACTGCTTTTTCGCATTGTGTTTGCTCTAGAAGATTTCTAGATTCTTGACTCGCATAAATTGATGTTCCTACTAATAAAGTGAAAATCGTTACTAAAAAATTACGCATTATTTCCCCGACGAAGTTATTAAAAGTATTAGTCATAATATTGCGGGCGTATTAAATAATAATTATCTCTAAGTGTCTATTAATAATAAAGAAAACAGGATAACCTTCTTCTCTTTCGAATATTTAATCACCTTATTAAAATTAGGTGATTAAGTTTTAACAAGTATATATTATTTATTTTACTTCCCTATTTAATTGTTAAATTAGTACTTTGATTAGGGATTAAAGTATGTGCTTTTATGAATTTCAATAATAATATTTAGCCATTTAGGATATTTAATAAGATTTTTGGAAAGATGAGCGCTATGACCAATAAGAATATATTTATTATTTAACCAATATTTGATGAATCTAATGTATGAATCAAAAATTCCTGATATTTGATTTTTGGGTAAGATCCGCAAAGAGCACTGTTTAGTCACCCTTACTGAAACAGTGCTCTTTGCTTCATCACAACTCCTATCCAGTAGAGTCCGATGCATAGAAATAGTGTATGGCTGTGTCGCTCAAAATGTTTACTGAATTTTCAGTTTTTTTAAATGATATCAGCATAAAAATCACGTATATTTAAAATTAACAGAAGAATCTTCTTTGGTTTATATTTTGAACAGCACAGAATACACACTAGATCGTATAGATCGGAAAATATTATCTGCCCTACGTAGAAATGGCCGTTTAACGGTTGCACAGCTCGCCGAAGAAGTCGGGCTTTCATCTTCGCCTTGCTGGACTCGACTCAAACGTTTAGAAAGTCTAAAAATTATTGAAGGCTATACCGTAAACGTAAACCCCAAAGCGATTGGCATTCATGAGTTGTTTTTTATTGAAATTACCCTAGAACGCCACGATGATGAAATGTTAGAAAACTTTAGCGAGGCTTTGGCAGATATTCCGGAAGTGGTCGAAGCGCATTTAGTTACGGGCGACTATGATTATTTGGTGAAAGTGGCCGTAAAAGATGCCGAGCATTACGAACGTTTTTTACGTAAAAAGCTCTACTCGATTAAAGGAATTCGCCACACGCGTTCAACCTTTGCTTTACGACCGCTTAAATCTGCCAATACTGCCGATTTAATGTTGATTGAATAATTTACTTATAGGGACGGCTTTGGGTGGTTCATTGTTTTAATTTGATTTTATTCAATGTTACACATAAAGCTCTCTTGTCAGCTTCTTTAAGTTGAGGATGCTGAACAGGCCACATATAGCTACAGCCATGAGGCGCTTTGTTATTATTTTTCTTAAGTTCATAGGCGATATTTTTTAGCAGCTCCGTGTTTAAAGCGCTAATTTTTACGCGTACTTCGCTTAAGTCTTGAGGCTTCCAGTTGGTTTCTGGGCTCGACATCCAGTCGGCGCGATAACGGTACTGGATTGCTTTAGCCACATCCATTTGCGCCACTATAAATGGCTTTACTGTTTCGCTGTTAAGCCCAAAAGCGTCAGCTTCAGAAAGCGATTGATCGAGTACTTTCTTTTCTTGTGTTAAATCTTCAATCGGTAAATGCTGCTCTGCCTTATAACCTGCGACATCTTTCATATAAGATAAGCGTTCGTTAATTAAACGCGCGGTTTGCTCATATTGATATGCTTGTGCCAGTGAAGAAAAGCACATCAAAGCTGCCACTGTAGTCGCTACTTTAACCGTTTGTTGAATATTCTTAATATTTAACATTTAAGTACCTTCAAAATTATTGTTCTGTTGTCATTCCAAAGAAGTACTCTATTTTAAGAACACTCGAAAGTAAAATCTCAAGACACGCTAAGCTCTTGACTCCATGCAGTGTTAGGTTGTTGATAGATGTACTGACAGACTTGTTTAACAGATGAAATAAAGTGCTGGTTTTGCCCATCCCATTTTTCCACCATGCAATATGTCACATGTATACCTTTGGGTTGAAACTCTCTTGCCAATGACTGTGATAACGCTCGAATACTCGCAAACATGCTTTGGCTTAACACATCGTAGTGAGCCGAGTTATTAGATGGCGCTCCAAGAAAAATAACAGTGCCTCGCTGCTGCTTTAGCATTGGTTTAATCACTGCTTGTGACACGCTCACTGCGCTTAAACCCGTTGTTTGCCAACTGTGCTCAATTTCTTCTAAAGATAAAGCTTCAATATTTGGCGCAGATGAAAAATTTGGCTGAAACACGCATAACTCAATGTTATGACTATGGCTGGCAATATATTTTAGTAAGCTTTTTAAATGCTCAGTATTCACCAAGTTTAAACGGACACTCGTTATGCCATCATTTACACGGTTTACTTGTATATTCTGAACGCTAGAATCATGCACAGCTTGATAGACATGCAATGGAGATTGCTCATTTTTGTCTAAAATTACAAAGTTCTGCTCAAGTAGTTCTATATCATGACCTGCAATAACTACACAGCCCTGCTTTTTTTGAAACTTCTGAAATATTGTTTTTAGCATATGAGTCTCTCAAAATTTTTCTTGGTATGGGCGTAAATCTAGCTCGTGTGTCCAAAGCTCAGGGCTTTGCTGGTAAAGCATCCAATAGTTGTCGGCTATGGCATTAATATTGAGTCCACCCGTTCCCCGTGTGAGTCGAATGAAACGTCCTAGACCAAATAAAGCTTTATTAATTCTGTCGCCATCCACCATTCCATCAATAATGACATGAGCAATATGAATGCCTTGAGTTTTATAAATTTGAGCTAAGTTTAATGCATAAGTCCGCAAGGCAGATTTCCCCATAGTGAAAGCTGCAAAAAAAGGCTTTCCACGCAACGAAGCACTGGCTCCGGTAAAAATAAGCGTACCGTGGTTTTGTTCTTTAAATATTTTTAAACAGCTTTGAGCAACTAAATAAGCTGATAAAAAAGTAGATTGCCACATTTGAGTAAAAAACGATAACGGACTGCGTAAAAAAATTGAGGGAATATTTCCCCCAACATTATGAATAACTGCAGTAATGCGTTCATTCTGACTTATGATGGTGTCAAACAATGCTTGAACTTGATTGATATCTTCTGCATCTAGACGAAATGCCACAGCTTCACCTACATTGGCATGAATTTCGGCAGCTACTGCCTCAATTTTTTGGAAAGTACGTCCAGCAACGTAAACTTTTAAGCCCTCTTTTGCAAAGCGATGACAGACAGCAGCACCGATGCCCTGTGATGCCCCAACGCCAATAACAACTGCACAATCTCGTATTTTATCTGGTGTTGCTGATGCCATAGTCGTCTCAACCTGTTTGTTTTTTATACCATTCTGCCATAAATGGACGATCCAAGATTTCCTTACCAAACTTCTTACTTGTACGAATGACTTCACCAAGTTGAGCAACTACAGCTATGTCTGCAATCGTTTGATTCTCACCTACTAACCATTCACTTTGTGATAAAACCTGCTCAACACGGTCGAGGTGTCGTATAAATTCTTCTTCAACATTTTCAGCTTTCATTCTGCCCAAGCCTTGAAAGAAAAGCTGTGTTTTGAGTTCAGCTAAAATAAAACCCTTCACCATAGGTTTTTCATATGCAGGGCGGCCAATACTGCTAATACGAATTGCTTCTTCTAAAGCTTCCGAATCATTTACTCTTAAATATACTTCATAAAAATAGAGTGATTCATCTGCCCAGTCTTCCCAAAGTTCTGCAAGTGCCTTTTGATTTGCGTCTTCGGGATAAAGTCGAGGTGTATCCGGAAAAGTTTCGTCTAGGTAGCGAGCGATACGGGTACTGTCTTGTATACGCTGCCCTTTATGGTCAATAACAGGTACTTTGCCCACTTTACTGAGCAAAGGAACTTTCGCTCCAAGAATGCCGTTGTAATTAATCGTTTCGTATGGGATTCCCTTAAATTTCAAAGCTCTTGCAACTTTTTGGCAAAATGGAGAAATTTCCCATTGATGCAAAATAATATCCGACATTTATTCACCTTTATTTTTAATTGCCTGTTTTGCTACTCAGTTCCTTTTTGGAACTAATTATTAAATATACAGAATGTCTTTTTAAGTCAAACTGTTTTTGATGACGACCAAGTTTCAAAAACTAAGAATATTTTAACTTTCTCTTTTTATACTCAAACTATCGTGGACAATATCAAAGGTATTACGCGGATCTATTGAAATAAAAGATCCACGTATAGTTTTAAAATTAATAAGTCACTGTCACAACAACACTATCAGAATAGTTTCCCGGTTTAGTTGAGATGGAAGTACCTTGCGGAATTTTTCCATAAACGGGTGTACTTTGGGCGCTACCTGTACCAGTTTTTGAGACTCCACCTGAACCACCAACATTGGTTACACCTCCTGTGGCATCCCATACCGTACTATAGTTAGAATCTTTATATAGCTGATAGGGAATATAATCATTATTGTCATGAATCATACGCCTAAAACCACCAGCTATGCGGTGGTTTCCATCCCCTAAATAAATGCTATAAGGTGTTCCATAGTTGCAAGTAGTATTCACTGCTCCTTGAGCTGTGTAATCACGCTTAGTTGTACCAATATCATTAATATTGCCGAAATCTACAGTTGAAGTTGAGTTTAATTGGCACAGACTTGGGACCACAAAGTTTGCTGTTAGTAATGTATCACCAGAATCCCAGCCACCAAGTAAATCGCCACATGACAACCCCAAAAGATCCATATCCCAATACAACCGAACCGAAGCCGTATAGGTTCCTTTAGGATATGCAATGAGAGACCCCGTTCGAGCTGGTACTTTTATATTTACCGAGTAACTCACAATATTATTTGATGCGACTGTTGCTACTGGACCATACCACACATTGGAGGTTTGGTTGGTAGTAGAAGAGCCAGCCCCGCCTACAGTTGCAGTAACTGTATAGGGTAAAGTCACACTATTATTCGCAGTGGTTGCTCCTGTAAATACGGTTTTCATACACATAAAATTAGAAATCTGGGGAAGTCCTAAATTCGTACAAGTAATTGTTCCTGAAAGGTTTACGGTTGCATCACTATTAATATTTGCTGCAGTGTAATTAAAAGTACTATTTGTAGTCCCGTTTACCGTGCAAGCAGCTTGTGCAGGACTAAAAAATGCATAAACGAGATAAAATAAGCAAATGCCTATGAAGTATTTTAAAGACCGTGGAAGTTTTTTATAGCTCTCTATTTGAGCCTTATTCATAAAATTTAATGACATACATAAGGTCCCAATTTTTTAGTTGAGTACTGATTACTGTTATAGGTAAAGTCAACTTGGCATGAGCCATGATCAAGAAGATCGACTACAAGTTTGTTTTGTTTTAATAAGTTTGGAATAAACACTTCACCGTCATAGCCAACCACTCCGTCTTGCTGTCCATTAATTTGAACGCTATATCCCGGTAATAACGGTGAGTTATTTTTATCAACAAGTTTCACTAATCCTGAGATGACCTGATGTGCGCCAAAATCAATCATTGTTCCTTGGCGATAACCTACAACAGTTTTTTGTTCAGTGGAGTTAACGCTCCAATTTAGAGGCAAGAATGAAGGATCTAAATAAATATGGTTCTCTTGATATGGCATGAGACTAGGAATCAAAAATCTCCCTGATTTATCCGTAAAGCCTAAATTTACTCCACCATTTAAGATTTGGCTTTGCGGGCCTGCATTAGTGACAACAGCATATCCATCTCCAATTTCATTGGCCGCAAAGAGCCGTCCTGCTGCAGCTACCAAAGATCCCGTTGCCGAAAGAGCAACCTGATCGTTATCTCCAATTCGGTTATAGCGACCTGCCAAATAAGCAGCACGGGCACGGTAAGAGGCGTAGATCGATGCATTGTTGTCGTGGTTATCTTGATCTCGCTCAACATAGCCTCCCCATCCAAATGACCCAATTTGCGGGTCCGACAAACCGAAAATTTCTTGTCGATAACTCAATCTACCGCTGTCGCTAGAAACACTAGTAATGGCATTGAATTTATTCGAAGGCGTATATCGCAGCGCAAAGTAAATACCGTAGTCCTTGTGATTTTCATAATCTTTATAGGCAGAGGTATAAAATCCCCAGTTCTTGTTCAGACTTCCACTTAAATTGGCCGATAGCAGTTTATATTGGTTATCACTATATTTAATCTGGTTATACCCCAGATAGGCCCCATAACCTGCATAAAAGTTATAGTTAATTCCTGCCCTAAAAATTTCATCTGCCAGCGCACTGTAGTTGAGGTAGTTTTGTGACTCGGCATCGCTCTGATTATCTTTTAAATATCGAACCTGAGATACGCGTGCCAAATCAAAATAGTTATCGAATATTTTGCGGTAACTGGTGTTAAAAGAAATATTTTTACTAATCCGCCCTTCTAAACCCAACAAGGCAGAATAACCGTTTTCATCTTTATACTGGCTTGCTGCAATATCAGCATTAATCACCCCAATACCGAACAGGTTCTTGGCAAAGCCTGTTCCAATGTTAGACAAACCATCTGTTGAAGCCTCTACCCCACCGCTTAAGGTTAATGAGTTGCTGTAACCATATCGAATTGCCCCTGATGCAAAGGTAGCATCGTCATAATCGTTCGAGTATAGGCCATAGTTATAGCGCGGAACCCCAACATCCACTGAAAACTCATTAATACCTTTTGCCAGAATCTTGGATGAAAAATAGTAAGGCTTTTTGGTAATGCTCTGCCGACCAGTAGCATCCGTAGTTACAAGTGTGACCTCATTTCCGGAAATAAACGGGAGCTGTTTAATATCAAAAGGGCCTGACGGGACAAGTCCTGAATAAATCTTTTGCTGGTTAACGTATAAATCCAGTGTTGAAGGCAGTGCGGCTGAACCGGAGAATTGTGGCAGTGCCGAAGTGACAATATCGCCACGTTGAGTATAGGCACTCGACCATTGAAAGCCTGCAAGGCGGACGCTGCTGCCCCAATCCGAACTATTGGAGATAAAGTCCCCTAGGGTATATATCCTGATCTTTTCAGGGTCTACATATTGCCATTTACTTTCCAGACGTACCCATTTTTCGTGGCTATAACTATTTTCATCATTTCCGTTATATAACACACCAGACGAAAAGTTACCGATCGCACTGTTGAAAATTCCCTCTGCCGAACCGGAGAAAACATTCTCATCATTAGTTATGGTGTGATACAGGCTATAGTTCAGGATTGCAGCGTTTAAAGGCTTTATTTTAAGTAGCTGCGGACTGGTGATCTGCTGCCCTTTTAAGTCAACCGAATAGCCTGTCATCATGTGAGGAGGTACTTGTAAGTTTAAAGACTGCTCATTCTCCAAGTATTTAAACCGGATATCTTTAAGCTCATTAAGACAAATCCACTGGCTATCAGAAATGGAATCATCCATTTTTAGTCTTAAAGTTTTTAAGTCACGGGCACGGATATATAATTTTTTATCTTGATCTTGTCTTACGGCTACTAAATCCTCAGAAGGGTTGGAATTAATAGAAATATTTAAAAAAAGCTGTGCAACGTTATTATCTTGCTCCTGTTCATTCATCTTTATCTGCGTGTTTTTACTTTTGCTGTCAATCGTATCCGGAATACTTGGAACCGGCACATTCGTATTGTCCTGTAACTGTTCAGCAAAAGCATATGCAGGAAGATATGTAACACATAAGACACCTATAATATATTTCATATAAGCCTCTTATAGCGTGACTTTCTTACCATTAACTGTTAAGGAAATACTGTATTTATGGTCGGGCTGATATGAAAAATTACTAATCGGATAGCTTCGTGATTGTTCTGCAAGAATATAACCATTCACTGTATTTACTTTAATGGAGTAAATCTTATTTTCTGTTAGATCTACAAGTTTTAAGTCATTTAAAAGTGCATGCCTGTTTCCAATATTGCTGATATTTAAAGAAGTGGTTTTTTGACTATTATCAATTTTCCAATTTAGTTGAGTAATCGCATCTTTATTCACTACAAATACAGGTAATGATGAGCGAAGTAAGACATTTACACCTTGACTAACTTTGCGGCTATCCATAGGTTTTGGCAGCTCATCAATAATAATACGATAAGTTTTTTCGCCAGAAACTGGCGTTGGATTAACCCTCACTACACGTAAATTATAAGAGTCATTAGGTTGTAATTTTAAAAAAGGTGGACTAACCGCAATTTCATCCGTAGGGGTTAATTGATCCTGTCCATTGTTTTGACTCCACTCAAATACACGCACCTGTAAATCGGTACTTTCATTTGACTGGTTATATAAACTAATCGAAGAAGCACTTTGATTACTTAAAATTTCCACCGTTACAGGCGAAAGACGAATTGTAGCGGCATAAATAGTGCTCGATAAAGATAAGAATAATCCCGTAATAATAAAAATGTTTTTTTTCATAATTAACCCAAGTATATCTTTCTAAAGTATTAGCCCTTTTAAAGGGCTAACTATATTTATAATTTATAAAATTTAATAAGTTACTGTGACTGTCACAGTGTCAACATAGCTACCTGCACTTGGTAAAGTTGTACCAGCAGGGATACGGCCATACACGTTAACTGTCTGGACATTACCCGTGCCTGTTCCACTATAAGCAGTTGTTGCAACTCCAATAGCCGTAGCACGTCCTGTGTCAGAGTAAAGGTTATAAGGAATATATTCTGTAGTAGACGCGCCACCAATCATACGACGTTGAGTTGATAGAACATTTTGTCCACCATCAAATGATAAAGTCCATGGCACTGTGTTGTTACACAACACCCTAATTGGAGTACCACCAGTAGTCGTAGTATCTGCGTCTACATTACCAGCCAGAGAACTTAAGGTGCCAAAGTCTAGAACTGCATTAGCTGTCGTACCAGTAGCTGAGGTATTCAGGACACAGCTATTTGTTACTGTAGCTCTAACCGTCAAGGTGCCTGTTGCTGTAGCGGCATTGGCTGCATTGAGAGAAGATAATCCTACAGCAAATGCTGATAAATAAAAAAAAAGTCTTTTTCATGGTTAAAACCTTTTTACATTAAATTGTTGGAATTAATAGATGTAAAAAAATTAATCTTCACCATTACAATCACTTTTATTCGACTGCTCTTTTAAAGCTTATATTTTTTACTCTATTTTTGGCATCATACATAAAAAAATTTAAATTGTATGAGTATGTTTTTATTTCAATTTTCAATTAATAAAATACAATTACCCATTCTAACCCTTCATTAACAATTCATTAACAATACAAAAAACAAATAATTGATTTTTATTAATTTAATTAAATACCAATAAAATAATTTAGAAAAAATTTAAATAAATATTTCAATATTTTTAGCAAAAACTATAAGTATAAAAATAAAATTTATAGAATAATTTAAAATATTTTTCTAATTAATCGATAAGTAGTCTCTATTTTTAAGAATAATTAAAAGATATATTTAAAATAAATCATTAATTATTAATTGAGATATAATTCCTATTTCTTTATATTTTTTTGATTTAGTTAATTATATAAAAATAAAGGCCCCTCAAGAGGCCTCTATTCAATATGCTTAAATATTATTAAACGCTCAGCATACTATTTAAAGTTTCAGAAACGTTTTTAGATTTCACTTTAGGCTGCAATGCTTGTAAAGCCTGTTGCACTTGAGTGCGCTGAGGTTCGGCAAGCGTATACCAGCGAGATAACACCTGTAATAAGCGTGAACCTAAAATCGGGTTTTTCTCGTCCAGATATTCTGCAAGATTAATAAAGTGAGCTACACCAAAGCCCCATGTATTTTCAGGGTTATTTGACAAACCACCACTCACGGCGCGAATACGGTTTGGTGTGGTTAAGTCATAATCAGGATGCTGAGTTAGATATTCAATTGTCTCAACTGTGGCATTTGGGTTTGCTGCCTGAATCATAAACCATTGGTCCAAAGACAATGCTTCGTCTTTAAAGCGGTTATAGAAATCAGCTAGGGCTTCTTGTGCTTGAGGCGCACTTTGCCACACTAGTACACGCAGCGCACCTAAACGTTCAGACATATTCCCTGTGCTTTGATATTGATCGTAAGCTAATTCAAATGCACTTTGGTCACCCTGACGCGCCATCATCATGAGCATAATGTTCTTTAATGCACGTACACCCATCGCTAAAGAAAATTCTTTTTGCAAGTCAGGGTCCAGTGTAAGGTACGTATCTTTCCAGAACGAACCCAGCTCTTGAGCCAAACGATTGAGTAAGGCTTCACGTTTTACATGAATATCGGCTGGTGCATAGTTTTGATCAATACGGCTACCTAAATAACCTTCAGTTGGTACATCAAACAAACGCGATGCTAAAAGTGGATCACGACCAACTAATTCAGGCAATGTGCTTTGAATAGCTTGAATATAGGTATCCGCAGAGTGATCTTCTAACAAAATACGTTCAAGCAAGGTTTGTGTTGCTTGCCATTGGTTAAAACCATTTGTTTCATGTTGAATTAAGAATGCTAATTCTTCATCACTGTAATCAAATACCAGATTTACAGGTGCAGAGAAATTACGTAGTAGTGAAACAACAGGTTGCTCAGTTACCCCTGTAAACTCAATAGCTGCCTCGTCTTGGTCAAACAAATACACACCATCTTTAACACCATTTACAAATAGGCTTTCGCTTTGGAGCGTATATTGTTCACCTGTTTTCGCATTAAATAATGCCAACGCTACAGGAATTGGGACAGCTTTTAAATTTGGATATTTCGGATGCGCTTTTAGGCTTTGTTTAAAGCTTAAACGATAAGTTTGCGCTGCTGCATCATATTCACCTTTCGCTTCAAGCTTTGGTGTACCTGGTTGATTATACCAAGTTAAGAATGCAGATAAATCAACACCTGAACCTGCAGAGAGTGCAGCAACCCAGTCTTCAACAGTTACGGCTTGTCCATCATGACGGCGGAAATATTCATCCGTTCCCTGACGGAATTTTTCTTTACCCAGTAATGTCGACATCATGCGGTTAATTTCCGCACCTTTTTCATAAACAGTCGCTGTATAGAAGTTATTAATTTCTACAAAGTGGTCTGGGCGTGGTGGGTGCGACAATGGACCTGCATCTTCTGGGAATTGATGTGATTTAAGAACAGCGACATCGTCAATACGTTGAACCGCAGCAGATTGTAAATCTTCCGAAAAAGACTGATCACGGAATACCGTTAAGCCTTCTTTTAAGCACAGCTGAAACCAGTCACGGCAAGTAATACGGTTCCCTGTCCAGTTATGGAAATATTCATGGGCAATCACAGACTGTACACGCATAATCGCTGCGTCAGTTGTATATTCTTCATCGGCAAGTACACATGAGGTATTAAAGATATTTAAACCTTTATTTTCCATTGCACCCATGTTGAACTGGCTCACCGCAACAATCATATAGTTGTCGAGATCATAGGCACGGCCATAGTGCTCTTCATCCCAGCGCATAGAATGCTTTAATGCTTCCATTGCGATATGGCATTTTGGAATGTCTTTCTCAATGGCATAGATTTCTAAAGCGACATCACGTCCTTCCGAAGTCGTATAGCGGTCTTTCAATACAGCTAAATCACCAATCACACAAGCAAACAAATAGCTTGGCTTTTTAGTCGGGTCTTGCCAGATCGCAAAGTGACGGTTTTCACCAACTTCACCTGTTTCAAGCAAGTTACCATTCGCAAGTAAAACCGGATATTTTTTGTCTGCTTCTACACGTGTAGTAAAAACTGAAAGTACGTCTGGACGGTCTGGATAGAACGTAATTTTACGGAAACCTTCAGGCTCATTTTGTGTTACAAATAAGTCGCCAGCTTTATATAAACCTTCAAGCTGAGTGTTGGTTTCCGGGTGAATAATCACTTGAGTTTGTAAAATGACTTCATCTGGTGCATCAGTGATCACCAGTTGTTCACTATCGAGTGAATATTGTGCAGGAGTAAGATCTTGGCCATTTAGCTGAATAGATTGCAACTCAAGATCACGGCCCAGTAGCACTAAGTCTCCAGCAGTTTGACGCTTCATGACCAATGTTGAATCAACAATTGTTTTATCGTCATAGACTTGAATATCAAGATTAATTGATTCAACCAAGAACGCAGGTTTTTGATAATCTTTTAAATAAACTGTTTGATCTGCCTGAACTGGAGGCTGGGCCGCAATATTCATCTTTATTCCTTATATACTTTTGGAAACCGTAGTACGAATTTTATGAACTTGATCATACACATTCATACATACTGTGTTTGTTTACCTTTATAAAATTAATGGGACTTCATTTATACATTTCAAATTAGAATCGTCTTTTATTAGCACAGATTAGACCAAAATTACGATAATCGCTGCTTATATAATCAATCTATACAATAAAAATAAAAACTCCTTTCGCTTTTAACATTTTTGAGGAGCTGCTTACATTTTGGGCATGGTTCTTGCCTTATCCAATATACCAGTATAAGTATTTCAATCAGAACAAGAGGAACTCACTATGGAATTAAAAGCTTATTTACATCGACTAGAAAACATTAAAGTGATTCATGATCTAGATGCAGCAGGACTCGACCATCATGTGATTGCCGTGTTCTTGTCCGCCGAAGGTATTTCAATGACAGCTCAGGAGGTAACTACTATCGTTAATACTTATGACGCCTTAGGTAAAGTGAAATTACCAAGTAAAAAAGTGCAGGCACTGATCAATGCCAAAAAACTTGGACAAAATGATGAGACCTTGCCGTGCCCTGTTTAATCTTAACTTTTAACCTCTTATAAAAACCTAAAGTCAAAACAAAGACTTTAGGTTTTCTATTTTTGCATCAAACAAAAAGACAATCTCATCTATCGGCAATGCAGCTGTGTATAATAGGTCAGTCAGTCGTGATTGATTTAAACGCTCGGAGCAAAATGGCCTTACAAATTCTACAAAAACAGCTAGATGAAAGTAGCCATTGCCCTCTCTGCCAAGCGTCGATGTACTGGGTAGATGCCGAACAATTTGAGCAAGACGTTCAATTTCATGAATGTAGCCATTGCCAACACCGTGTATTTAAAGACACAAAAATGACGTGTCATTGCGACCAATGCACTGAACAAAGAAAAAAGCTTTTACAGCAGACCAGATTACAAGAACAACGCCAGTTTAAGTCAAAAGACCAACCACAACGTAGTCTGGAACAACTGAGTTTTTTACATAAACTTTTTTTACTGAGCCTACTTGATGACTATGCTCGTGATGACGTTGCACATGACGAATACATTCATTGGGACCAGATAAAATATCAGCCGATTACCCCCAACTGGATGTTCCAGAACCATCTCATTAAACAGCTTCATAAAGATGGGATTTTAAATGCACAAGATCAAACCGATGAACCACAGTGCTTTTATTTAAATATTCGTTTAGATGGTTATAGCGACCCGAGTTTATTTAGTGTAGCTCAGCAATTACGCCACTGGTTCTATGAAAACCTAAGTCTTGGTATTCCATTTCGTAATGCCGATGAAGTGAAAGACGTGCTGTTTCAGGTGCTCTATCAAGAAATTATTCAGTTCACTCAGTTCTATTGCCGAACTTGGGGTATCCAAATTGCAGGAAGCTCTAATTTTCAAGCCTTTTGCTACCGTTTAATGGACTCATTGGCGATTGGTCAAATTTATTATCTTATTCAGACTGCACTTGAATATCTTTATAAACAAAAGGCACTACAGCCACGAAATGAAAAGTTTATTAATACCAATCTATTAAAGAAAACTTTAGAGCAATATCGGGAACGAGCTTTGACTGAAAAGTGGGAAACTTCGATGTTGCCCCGCCCTTACAATATTCCTTACAGTAAAATGAGCCATATATTATTTAACCGCTTTTTAGGTTATGACGAACAGATATTTGTACAACCTGTATGGAAAGCATGGCGAAAAATCGCACCTCGTTTAAACTTTTACTCGGTTAAACGTTGTATGTACTGTGGTTCAAATGATCTAAGTGTTGACTATGATGCAGCAGATTATGTGTCGTTGATTTGCCAAAATTGCAAACATCAAGATCACTATTTTACCCGTTAACTTTCTTATCTCTGGCTTAATAAGGATTATCAGATGACTTCGACATCCAACCTCATTGAACAGGTGATTGAAGCTTGGCAAAACATGCAGGCAAAAACGCCGCTGGTACAATGTATTACCAACAGCGTTGCTGCCAACTATACAGCCAATGTATTACTTGCTTCCGGTGCTTCACCTGCCATGATTGATAATCCTTATGAAGCAGAAAGCTTTACCAAAATTTCATCGGCTTTAAGCATTAATTTGGGTACACCGACTTCAGAGCAAATGCAAGCCATGCAAATCTCTGCCAAAACAGCACAGCTTAACAATATTCCTTGGGTACTTGATCCGGTAGGCTATGGCCCAATTTTAGCTTGGCGCAGTCAAATGACAGACGAGCTTTTACAATTCAAGCCAAGTGTTATTCGTGGTAATGCTTCAGAAATCAGTACGCTTGCAGGCAATCAAGTTCAATCTAAAGGTGTGGATAGTACCTTAAGTAGTGATCAGGCCTATCAACAGGCTTATGCACTATTAACACATGCAGACTGTATCGCTATTTCAGGTGAGTCAGATTATATATTGTCTAATGAAATAGATGCTGTGATTCAAGTAAACGGCGGAAGTCCTTTACAACCTAAAATTACTGCAACAGGCTGTGCTTTGGGTGCATTAATTGCAGCATATAGCGCTGTGGCAACACCAACTATTGCGGCTCTTTCAGCTCATGTTCATTTTGCAATTGCAGGTAAACTTGCAGCAAATCAGGCGCAAACTATGGGAAGCTTTAGTAGCATCTTTATGGATTATATCCATATGTTAGATGACAACCTGATTGAACAATATGCAGATATCAAACTTTTAAACATACAGGCATAACCTAAGCTATGTCTGTATCACCCTAGACTCACTTTAAAAGTAAGTAAATGTCGGTAATAAGATCAGACTACTTTTACATAGTGCTCATTGCTATTCTTGATCGAAATTGCGCTTTTTTGAGTTATACAACTTGCTTGAAATAATCGTCTCTTGGCATGTCAATAAGCTCAACACACAATTGAATTTCTTTATTAAACTCTTGTGGTAGATATTTTTTGTTGCTGAGCGCCGCTAATAATTGCTCACCCACAAGCTGTTTTTGTTCAGCAGTTCTTCCCGACAAAATATAGGCTTTTACATGGATATAGGCTTGATCAACCCCTAAGCCAATCAGAAAAACCTCATCTCTACGCGCACGACTTTTAATGTCTTCTGGACTAAACAACTCTGTTTCAATGAGCGTGGTATTAATTTCTTCAAGTAATTGTTTTGCATTTAGTCCAGTTAAGTTATCTGAATAATCAACTACAACGTGCGGCATAGCCACCTCAATTTATATAATAAGTCATTTAAGCCAATTAAACTTTATTCAATAAATAATAAAGCTAATCGAACCTGATCATATCCCATTCGAGGACTGGTTGCCTCAACAATTGGTCTTAGTTTGATCGAACCATCATCAGAAAAATGATCCGGATTTTGGCGTTTTTTCAACTTCTTATAAATTTTACGTACTTCTTCGACCACTTCTTCACCAGGATGGGCAACCGAAATATCTAGCTTTTGTTCTTTATGCAGTCGAGCCAAGTGATTAATAATGGTTGCAGGTGTTAGACCACGTTCATGTGCAATATCTTCAATTTCGTAGCCTTCTTCAAACAATGCACGAGTTTCATCCAAAGTCGCTGAGGCGTAATTTTGCTTCTCGCCTCTCGCTAGTTTTTTCTCATTTCTTGAAATCTCAGTTTCATTTAAGGTTCCACCACAATGACGAATAAAGGCTTTATGTTGAGCCGTTAAATCGACATTAGCAAAATTATCTTCGGCTTCTTTAGAAAGCTCTTGAAAACGGCGATCAGCTTTTACAGCCAGACTATCTAACTCCAAAGCTTGTTCATTAAAACCTAATAATTTTAACCCTGTTAAAGACTTCAAACGTGAGAGCGCAACATAACCTTGCCCTTTTTCAAAGGTATGCATCAGGTTAATTTCAGCAGCTTCCAAAGTCATACCTTGGCTTTTATGAATGGTAATCGCCCATGCCAAACGAAGTGGAATTTGCTGAAAACTTGCAATGACTTTTCCTGCTTCATTTTCAATTGACCATGTTTCAGGCGCTACCAGCAAAGTTGTACCATCGGTTAATTTTACCTTTGGCAATAACCCATTTTCGTCATCTTCTTCAAAACCGATCACCTCACCTAAACTTCCGTTGATATAACCCATATCAAAGTTGTTTTTTACAAACATCACTTTGGCATGTTTTTTAAGTGTGAGTTCTTCCGGAGCACGAACTGAAGACTTTAAAGTTTCTAATAATTTTTCATTACCGTCTAAAACGGCATTAAATTGATGTCCTTCATTATCAATTTCGTTTAAGTGCTGATAATTGATATTGTCGACATCCATGTTATGCGTATAAAGACGAGTAAAGGTTTCGCCAATGTCATGAGTACGGGATTGATGCAAAGCTTGCAAATGCTCGGTTTGAATACTTTGCGCACGAATCGCATTTAATATCTGATTCAGAATTTCATCATCTTGGCGGTGTTGTTCTGTTAAATAACATACCCGAAATTTGGCTTCGACCCATGCATCAGACATAAAACAGAATTTGTCACGGTTGGCTTCACCATTACGGCCTACAGGCGGCAACTGGAAGAAATCTCCAGCCACAATCACTTGAATGCCACCGAATGCTTCATCACTTTCTTTAAAATATTTTAAAACCTGATTGACCAGATTAAGCTGCTTCGCATGGAGCATTGAGATTTCATCAATCACAAGAACTTGCGCGTTTTCAAGGTGTTCCTTGAGATATTTACGCTCTTTCATCCGTTTCAAGTCATCGTCAGTTAGATGATCTTTGATGCCAATACCAGCCCATGTATGAATGGTCATGCCATTCATATGCGTTGCCGCAATACCGGTAGACGCTGTAATCGCTACAGGTACTTTACGCGCTTTTAAATAATGGATGTACTGATTGAGTGTATAGGTTTTCCCTGCACCAGCCGAACCGGTTAAAAAAACATTTTCACCTGCTTTTAGCAGTTTAAGTGCAGTTTCCTGTTTCATAATCTCATATGTACATCTTCAACAGCCCATAGCTTAACGATTTTCCCGAAAAATTTAAATGAATGAGCCAAATTTTCCATAAAAACAATATAAATCAATAACTAATATCAAGTTGGTATTTGGTAGGTTTTTGGTAGGTAGGAAAATAATCTACACATCACAATACTAAGGCCATGGTGAGGCTCACCTGTAATAACAAACAATGGATTTATGGAAAAAGGAATCACTCCATGGCTTTTAAAAATATTGCAGATCAAACAAACGGTTTTTATATTCCTTGCGTATCACTCTTTGGACCAGGATGTGCCAAAGAAATTGGAACAAAGGCGCAGAACCTCGGCGCAAAAAAAGCATTAATTGTGACCGATGAAGGGCTATTTAAATTTGGCGTTGCAGATCTTATCGCAAGCTATTTAACCGAAGCAGGCGTAGCGAGCCATATTTTCCCGGGCGCGGAACCTAACCCAACCGATATTAATGTTCATAACGGTGTGAATGCCTATAACGAAAATGGCTGTGACTTTATTGTGTCGTTAGGCGGTGGCTCATCTCATGACTGTGCAAAAGGGATTGGCTTAGTGACTGCGGGTGGTGGTCATATTCGTGACTACGAAGGCATCGATAAAAGTAAAGTCCCAATGACGCCATTAATTGCAGTCAATACAACGGCTGGTACGGCATCTGAAATGACTCGTTTCTGTATTATTACCAATACAGATACTCATGTAAAAATGGCTATTGTGGACTGGCGTTGTACCCCTCTCATTGCGATCGATGACCCGAAACTCATGATTGCAAAACCGGCTGGTTTAACCGCTGCAACAGGTATGGATGCACTAACCCATGCAGTTGAAGCATATGTTTCTACAGCAGCAAACCCAATTACTGATGCGTGTGCAGAAAAAGCAATCACCATGATTAGTCAATGGTTACAACCCGCTGTCGCAAATGGTGAAAACATCGAAGCTCGTGATGCTATGAGCTATGCGCAGTACTTGGCTGGTATGGCATTTAACAATGCATCTTTAGGTTATGTTCATGCAATGGCGCACCAGTTGGGCGGGTTCTACAACCTACCTCATGGTGTATGTAACGCAATCTTGCTACCACATGTATGTGAATTTAACTTAATTGCTTGTCCAGATCGTTATGCAAAAATCGCAGAATTAATGGGTGTAAATACGCACGGTCTCACCGTAACAGAAGCTGCGTATGCTGCAATTGATGCCATTCGTAAACTGTCTTCTTCAATTGGTATCCCATCTGGCTTAACAGAACTTGGCGTAAAAACTGAGGACCTCGCGGTGATGGCCGAAAACGCTCAAAAAGACGCATGTATGCTCACCAACCCACGTAAAGCAAACCATGCACAAGTTGTGGAGATTTTCAAAGCAGCACTTTAATACTGATGTAACGCTATGTTCCTGTAGTAAGTCAAATCCCTCCGACCGTTGACTTACTTTTTGGGGAATACTTAGCTCCAGCGGTATTCCCTTTTTTTAAAACCTATACTCCAACCTTCTCTAAACCTGATTGACAATTTGCCCATTTCATTGAAGGATACTTAACATGACTTAATGACAATAGCTCGATAAAAATGAATACATCTACAGCTAAACACAATTATGCCCCAGATATTTTAGGTGCCGGCTATGAGCAGCTAACGCTCAACTTTCCAGATGATTATGAAGGTAAAGTTGTAGCCACCTTAGTTCGTAAAAAAGCCACTCAACCAACTCAAAAAGCGGTACTTTATATTCATGGTTTTTTAGATTATTTCTTTCAAACCGAAATGGCCGAGCAATTTAATGCCCATGGTTATGACTTCTATGCACTCGATTTAAGAAAATATGGCCGCTCAAAACTGCCTCATCAAATTTTCTATAATGTGCTCGATTTAAATGAATATGATGCCGAAATTACTCAAGCATTAGAGATTATTGGCCAAGAAAAACATACACAAGTTTTACTTGCAGGTCACTCAACAGGCGGCTTAACGGCAACGCTTTATGCTGCGCATCATCCTGATCATCCCCTCATTAAAGCACTCTGGGCGAATAGTCCGTTTTACGATTTTAATTTAAGCTTAGTCGAAAAGAAGTTTGGTATTCCAATGCTCAGTCGAGTAGGAAAATATCTGCCAAAAGTTAAATTTCCAAGCCAACTGAACAAATGGTACACCACCAGTCTTCATAAGCAGCTTAAAGGTGAATGGGTTTTCAACCTCGATTGGAAACCAACCTCTGCCCCGACAGTTCAACTCAGCTTTGTACATGCAATTCATACTGCGCAAAAAGAAATTCACCGCGGTGTTAAATTGAATATTCCAGCCCTGATTATGCATTCGCACCAAACTAAAAACCCACGCAAATGGGGACCCGATGCAACTCAAAGCGATGTCATTTTAGACGTTAAAGACATTGCCAAATTTGGGAAAAAAATGAAAGGCGATGTCTCGGTTGTCTCTATTCACAATGGTTTACACGATTTAGTCCTTTCGGCCCAGCCAGTACGGGAACAAGTCTATCAGCAACTATTCCAATGGCTGGATCAAAAAGTCACCTAACTTAGCTTAGGTGAGTCAATATATTTCACCAGCAATTGATGCGCAGGATGTTCACTCGGTAATAACTCCATAAGACGTTCTACCGCATCGATTGCTTCGGGAAAATGAGCTAAATGTTTAAGTAATAAATCTGTTTCTTGTGTTTTAAAAATCGCATCACTCAAGCGTGACTCAAGGCAGTCGCGCCATGCACACAGAAACGGACTTTCGGTTTTTGCCAGAAAAACTCCGGTATAGAGCTGCAACGCAGAGGCGACATACCCAGCATCAAGCGCTTGTTCAGCTTGTAAAAAATCGGCCTCAACATGCACAAGTAACCGATATGGACGTGAACCAAGCAAACCTCCCAATATATCTCGCAATTGAGACATTTCAGCTTTAAGCGTACCCATGCTTACTTTACGCTCACCATAAAGTGCCTGATAGAGATGCTCTAAGGTTAAACCATGCGGACATAGTGCCAATATCGTTAAAATTTCAATTTGACGCGGCGTCAATAATAAACTTTTGCCGTTAAATTTAACTTGTGGCGTCGAAAATGCCCGGATGTGTAAGTGCTGGCGCTGTTGTTCTAACAAGGCAGATTGAATAATGGAGGCACAACGCTCAGCGGCCAAAATGCCCAAGGTATTATGGTTTTTCCATGTGGTTGATAAATCTACCACGCCCAAGGTTTGTTTTGAGTATGGATCGATAATGGGTGCCGCATAACAAACCCAATCGTGAATCGACTCCATATAATGTTCATTGGAAAAAACACAGCTTGATTGTTGAGTTTTTAAAGATAACGCCAATGCATTCGTACCTACAAATTCTTCACGCCATTGACCACCTTGTACAAAATGTACACGTTCAGCAGCACTCTGCATTTGAGCACTGGAAGCTGTCCAGATAATGGTACTACCAATGTCACCCACAGCAATGACCATAGAAGATTGCTCTGCAATATGACGTAAGTCATCAGCACACTGGCTTAGTGCCAGATCTAAAGCATTTTGTGAAGCAGATTTTCTTTCAAGTAGAGGTGCTGCAAATCGTTCTTTAGGAATCGCAGCAGAAGCTGATCGTTCCCACGAGCTTGCAATACTTTGGCCGAGTTTGGCAGCGTTCTGAGGAGAGAGACTATTTTGCGTGCGCAGTTGATCAATCAACATCCGTTGCTGCAATAAATCCTTTTTTGTGAACATTTGTAAATTCCTTATATATTCACATTTCTATTCCAACCTTTCTCCAACCTTCTTCTTTATATCCTAATTATACAAAGTACGAAAGTACTTACTGACAGGGTTCTTGTTAGTCTTTAGTCCTAAAAAAGCAAAGGAATATTTATATGCGCTATATCGATCCAAATCAACCAGGCTCAAAAGTTCAATTTAAATCACAATATGAAAATTTTATTGGCGGTGAATGGGTTGCACCTCTAAAGGGTGAATATTTTGATAATGTGTCACCAGTGGATGGAAAAGCTTTCACACGCATTCCACGCTCTAGTGCTGAAGATATTGAACTTGCTTTAGATGCAGCACACAAAGCAAAAGCTTCATGGAATAAATCTTCACCGACTACACGTTCTAATATACTTTTAAAAATTGCTGATCGTTTAGAAGCAAATCTTGAAATGCTTGCGGTTGCAGAAACTTGGGATAACGGTAAAGCAGTTCGTGAAACTTTAGCAGCTGACCTTCCACTTGCAATCGACCATTTCCGTTATTTCGCAGGGTGTATTCGTGCTCAAGAAGGCGGCATCTCTGAAATTGATGAAGATACCATTGCCTACCATTTCCATGAACCACTAGGTGTGGTTGGTCAAATCATTCCATGGAACTTCCCGATTTTAATGGCTGCATGGAAGCTCGCTCCCGCTTTGGCGGCTGGTAACTGTGTGGTGATTAAGCCAGCTGAGCAAACTCCGGTAGGTATTTTGTTGGTTGCCGAACTCATCCAAGATATCTTACCGCCGGGCGTACTTAATATTGTGAATGGTTTCGGTGCAGAAGTTGGCCGTCCGTTAGCGACAAGCCCACGTATTGCCAAAATTGCGTTCACAGGTTCAACTCAAACTGGGCAAATGGTGATGCAATATGCGACCGAAAATATTATTCCAGTCACGCTAGAGCTTGGCGGCAAGTCACCGAACCTTTTCTTTGAAGACATCATGGATAAACAAGATGACTTCTTAGAAAAAACGCTGGAAGGTTTTGCCATGTTTGCTTTAAACCAAGGTGAAGTATGTACTTGCCCTTCTCGTGCTTTAGTACAAGAAAGTATTGCTGATCAATTCTTAGAGTTGGCCGTCGAACGTGTAAAATGTATTAAAACTGGTCATCCTCTTGATACTGAAACCATGATTGGTGCTCAAGCATCTTTGCAACAACAAGAGAAAATCTTACGTTGTATTAATACGGGCCGTGAAGAAGGTGCAGAACTTTTACTGGGTGGTAGTGGCCGTAAAGAAGTAGGTGATGGTTTCTATGTTGATCCGACTATTTTTAAAGGCCACAACAGCATGCAAGTTTTCCAAGAAGAAATTTTTGGTCCTGTACTGGCTGTGACAACATTTAAAGACTTTGACGATGCAATCAAAATTGCCAACGACACTATGTATGGTTTAGGTGCAGGTGTATGGTCACGTTCAGCCCATATTTCTTACCGCGCTGGTCGTGCTATTGAGGCGGGTCGTGTCTGGACAAACTGCTATAACATCTATCCTGCGCATGCTGCATTTGGTGGTTACAAGAAGTCTGGTATTGGTCGTGAAAACCATAAGATGATGCTGGATCACTATCAACAAACCAAAAACTTGTTGGTGAGTTATTCAACCAAACCAATGGGCTTCTTCTAAGTTTCGCACCAAGTTGATACCAAACTATCAACGCTAGAAGGAAGCAAGCTCATTAATTATATAAGAAGCCGGTAATTTAGATTGCTGGCTTTTTTATTTAATACAGTCAGCTCTCAAATTTTTACTATCCGGAATAAAAAAGCGTCATCTAATATTTAAAGCGCACCATTTAGGCATTGCTTTTGCATTCATTCATACAAACCAACTCGCAGGAGTATTGTATGAATCAACCAGAAACAGCTTCCGTTATTTCTTCAAGTGCAGAAGTCTCATCAGCAGAATATTTTGCTCAGCGTCAACTTAAACAAGGTACCGTGGGTTGGTTACTCCTGATTGGTTTAGGCGTAGCGTATGTGATATCAGGTGATTTTGCCGGCTGGAACTTTGGTATTGCTCAAGGTGGTTGGGGTGGTATGTTTATTGCCACTGCTCTTGCTGCTTTGATGTACCTGTGCCTATGTCTTTCTATGTCAGAAATGTCCACCATGATGCCGACAGCAGGTGGCGGTTATAGTTTTGCCCGTGCTGCCTTTGGACCTTTTGGTGGTTATTTAACAGGCACAGCGATTTTAATTGAATACGCAATTGCGCCTGCCGCTATTGCCGTATTCATTGGTGGTTATTGCGAATCTCTATTTGGTATTAATGGCTGGATGATTTACCTCGCCTGTTACGCCATTTTTATGGGTATACATCTCAAAGGTGCTGGCGAAGCTTTAAAAATCATGTTTGCGATTACACTTGTCGCCGCTGTTGCCCTTGTCGTGTTTATTGGGGCAATGATTCCACACTTTAATGCACAAAATTTATTTGATATTCCAGTTAGTACAGGTGTTGGCGCAAGTCTTTTTTTACCTCATGGCTACTTGGGCATCTGGGCCGCGGTTCCTTTTGCTATCTGGTTTTTTCTTGCAGTAGAAGGTGTTCCGTTAGCAGCAGAAGAAGCAAAAGATCCAGCCAAATCTCTGCCACGCGGTTTAATCGGTGCAATGCTCATCTTAACAGCATTTGCCATGCTTATTTTGTTCTTGGGTGCAGGTGCAGCAGGTGCAAGTACTTTACAAAACTCAGGCGCTCCTCTGGTAGATGCTTTGGTTAAAGTTTATGGCACCAACACTTGGCTTGCGACATTCGTAAACTTTGTGGGTTTAGCTGGTTTAATCGCAAGTTTCTTCTCAATTATCTATGCCTATTCGCGTCAAATCTTTGCATTGTCACGAGCTGGTTACTTACCTACTTCACTCTCTTTAACCAATAAAAATAAAGCCCCTTATCTTGCAATTATTATTCCGGGCATTATCGGGTTCTTACTTTCACTTACCAAAGAAGGCGATTCACTCATTTTAATCGCGGTTTTTGGCGCAACTATTTCTTATGTGCTGATTCTTTTATCACACATCAAACTGCGCTTATCTAAACCCGACATGCCTCGTCCTTATAAAACTCCAGGAGGAGTCATCACTTCAAGCATTGCACTAGTTTTAGCAGTCGCTGCTGTGATCGCAGGTTTTGTTGTTAATCCGAAAGTGTGGTTTATTGCTGCCGGTATCTATGTCGTATTTATTGCTTACTTTTTGTTCTACAGCCGCTATCATTTAGTGAAAGGAACACCAGAAGAAGAGTTTGCAAATATTAAAGCCGCAGAACAAGAACTATAAATAAAAGGATGTAACTATGAGTTATCGCAATATTGTCGCCAATCAACAGTATCACTTTGCTGACCTAAAAACGTTAATGGCCAAAGCTACACCGTTACGTTCAGGCGATGAGTTAGCAGGTGTAGCTGCCAGAGATGCAACCGAACATGTTGCGGCACAAATGACTTTGGCTGATGTGCCATTAAAAACCTTTTTAAATGAAGTTGTAATCGATTATGAAACTGATGAAATTACACGACTGATTATTGATGAACATGATCTGGCAGCCTTTGCCCCTATTTCACATTTTACAGTAGGCGATTTTAGAAATTGGCTACTTGGAGAAGATGCCACTCCAGAAAGCTTAAAAGCATTAGCATCGGGTTTAACCCCAGAAATGGTGGCTGCTGTCAGCAAAATTATGCGCAATCAAGATTTGATTTATGTCGCCAGCAAATGTGAAGTGGTCACCCAATTTCGCAACACAATTGGTTTAAAAGGACATCTTTCTACCCGTTTACAACCGAACCACCCTACCGATGATGTGCTCGGTATTTCAGCCAGTATTTTAGATGGGTTGATGTATGGCAATGGTGATGCCGTAATTGGCATTAACCCTGCCACGGATAACCTGCATAATTTGTCAGAGCTACTGAAATTGCTTGATCATGTCATTCAGGAATATCAAATTCCAACGCAATCTTGTGTACTTACGCATATCAGCTCAGGCATTCAACTGGCTGAAAAAAATGTACCGATTGATTTAATGTTCCAATCAATTGCCGGCACCCAACTGGCTAATGAAGGTTTTGGAATTTCACTTGATTTACTACAAGAAGGATATGAAGCCACCCTCTCACTCAAGCGCGGAACCATTGGACAAAACGTCATGTACTTTGAAACAGGTCAAGGCAGTGCCCTATCAAGCAATGCTCATCACGGCGTTGACCAACAAACATTAGAAACTCGTGCCTATGCGGTGGCCCGTAAATACAATCCGCTTTTAGTGAATACAGTCGTTGGTTTTATTGGCCCCGAATATCTCTTTAACGGTAAACAAATTATACGTGCAGGACTGGAAGATCACTTCTGCGGTAAGTTACTTGGCGTGCCAATGGGCTGCGACATTTGTTATACCAACCATGCCGATGCCGACCAAAATGATATGGATGTACTTCTTACTCTATTTGGCGCCGCAGGCATTAACTTTATAATGGGGATTCCGGGTTCAGACGATGTCATGCTCAACTATCAAACAACATCATTCCATGATGCCCTCTATTTAAGACAACTCCTCGGTTTAAAACCCGCTCCTGAGTTTTCAGCTTGGCTTGAACAGCAAGGTATTTTTAAACAACAAAACTCTCAAATCTGTTGGGCAGACCACATGCCCGACCAATTCTCTCGTCTGCTCATGAACTAGGGAGAACGCCATGAAACTGAACCGTGATATTCAATATCCATCTTCTACTCATCAAGATCAGTGGGAAAAACTTAAACAGTTTACTGATGCCCGTATTGCTCTGGGCCGTGCGGGTTGTAGCATTCCAACACGTGCCTTACTTGAGTTCCAGTTGTCGCATGCGCAAGCAAAAGATGCGGTTTATCAAGAGATGGATGTTTCCTACCTCTCGGAGCAATTAACACAACGGCAGCTGCAAAGTCTGCGTGTACAAAGTAATGCACCTAATAAAGAAATTTATCTTAAACGTCCAGATTTAGGACGTCAGCTTTCAGATCAATCAAAAGAAGCCTTAATTAAGAAGTATGCAGAAAACACGCAACAGTATGATGTTTGTATTGTGGTCGGTGACGGTCTCTCTGCAAGAGCGATTGAAGCAAATGCCATCGCATTTATTGCAGCGCTAAGTGAACAAATTCAGCAAGAAAATTGGAGCCTTGCCCCGATTGTACTTGCAACAGGAAGCAGAGTTGCTTTAGGCGATGAAGTTGCAGAAATTTTTAAAGCATCCATGTTAGTCATGCTGATTGGAGAACGCCCTGGTTTAAGCTCTCCTGACAGTATGGGAATTTACTACACATGGAATGCATATTCAGGCTGTCTCGATTCCAAACGCAACTGTATTTCAAATGTTCGCTCAGCAGGTTTAAGTATTCCGGTTGCTGTACAACGTTTAATGGCATTAATGAGAAAATCAAAACAGCTTGGCTTTTCAGGAGTGAATTTAAAAGATGAACATCAACTTTCAAATATCGACCATAATGAAAACGTAAAGCTTTTATTTTAAATAGCAGTTACGCGTAGATATTTCTTCCCTACAAAATATTTATGTGTAACAAGATTATCTTAACGAAAAATAGCAATTTTCAGGTATTGACGATTTGTATGGATATTTTCTTCTTTATATTTATCGCTATACTCCACCTATTGGTCCTCTCTGAATCATTTGTATGAACACAACAAACGCCTTCCCTAAAACCATTTATGCCATTCAGCATCTTGCTTTCGAAGACCTAGGTTCATTAGAAGATGTTTTTTATCAACTTGGGTTTCGTGTCCGCTATTTTGAAGCAGGTGTGGATGATTTAACCCCTGCTTTTACACATGACGGTTTAACTATTATTTTAGGCGGCCCAATCGGAGTTTATGAAACCGAAGATTATCCGTTTTTAAAAGATGAAATCGCTTTACTTAAACAACGCTTGGCAGCAGATAAACCTACACTTGGTATTTGCCTAGGCGCACAGCTTATTGCGCATGCACTTGGCGCCAAAGTATATGCAGGCCATCAAAAAGAAATTGGCTGGGGAGCCTTAAGCTTAAGTTTACGTCCTAATCAGGTATTATCACCTTTGCTTAATAATGTGCATGTTTTACACTGGCATGGCGACACTTTTGACCTGCCTGAAAACGCAGTGTTATTAGCGAGTTCAGAGATTTATACTAATCAGGCATTTGAAGTTGGAAATAATATTCTTGCCTTGCAGTTTCATATTGAAACAACAGAAGAAAATTTTGAGAAATGGCTCATTGGCCATACATGTGAACTTCGTAATGCCAAAATTTCAATTCCGAAACTACGAGAAGAAAACTTACAATATGCTCAAGCACTTGAACATGCTGCATTTGAAGTTATTCAAAAGTTTCTAAAACGAATCGGATATAGTGGTTAAATTAGAAATTTTCTAATATCTACAAAGGTTAGAGTTTACCATTTGGTATTAATTGTTTATTTTTCAAGCAAAGGAAAGTTTATATTCTATCTTTGGAAACATTTCTTAAAATTTTCAGTGTATTATTAATTTGTAACATAAAATATACGCTGAATTACTATGGATATCTGGAAATTTATTAAAAGCTTTAATACGGTCAATACTTATTTATTGCTTTCATGCGTTCTCCTCATCATCTTAGTTCTTTATTTTTATGTGATTAACCCGGCCTAAGCTACTTTGCCAAGGACGTTAATCATAAAGAAAAAGAAAATATGAGAAGACACCTGAATAAAAAGCCCAACTTTACAGTTGGGCTTTTTTATATCTTCTGTTTACTCACCACATGATATTCGTCTTGCGAAAAAGTAAGAGATAATCAATCTCAACTATCTACTCACAACATGTTGTTCGTCTTGCGAAAAAGTAAGAGATAATCAATCTCAACTATCTACTCACAACATGTTGTTCGTCTTGCGAAAAAGTAAGAGATAATCAATCTCTTACTTTTTCTCAGGCTTGAAGCTGTCTTTTAAGTCAAGAACACGGTTAAACACAGGCTTCTCAGGAGTATGATCGTATTGATCAGCAACGAAATAACCTTCGCGTTCAAACTGGAAGCGATCTTCTGGCTTCGCTTGAGCTAAAGCAGGTTCGATCACAGCTTGAACCACTTTCAAAGAATCTGGATTTAAGTTTGCTAAGAAATCATCACCAGTTTCAGGGTCAGCTTCTGTAAACAATCGATCATAAATACGTACTTCAGCAGGAATACCTTTAGTTGCAGATACCCAGTGAATTACGCCTTTTACTTTGCGGCCTTCAGGATTTTTACCTAAAGTATCCGGATCGATCGAACACTTCAGCTCAACGACTTCACCGTTTGTATCTTTAATGACTTCATCACACTTAATCACATATGCATGGCGTAAACGAACTTCACCATCAGGAATTAAACGTTTAAAGCCTTTTGGCGGTACTTCTTCGAAATCTTTACGGTCAATATAGATTTCTTTAGTTAATGGAATAACGCGCTCACCCATATCGACATTAGGATGACGAGCATGGGTAAGGTCTAAATCTTCCGGTAAGTTCGTAAGTGTTACTTTTAATGGATTTAACACTGCCATACCGCGCGCTGCCGTATTCTCTAAAGATTGACGAATACAGAACTCAAGCATTGCGACATCCACAATACCGTCAGTTTTAGACACACCTACACGTTTACAGAAATCACGTAGGCCTTCTGGTGTGAAACCACGGCGACGCATACCCACAACCGTTGGCATACGAGGATCATCCCATCCATTCACATAACCGCCTTCAACCAATTTACGTAATTTACGTTTAGACGTAATGGTGTAATCTACGTTTAAGCGAGAAGATTCATACTGGTGCGGCACAGCTTTAGACTTAACTTTTTCAACAATCCAGTCATAAAACGGACGGTGGTCTTGGAACTCTAATGTACAAAGTGAATGTGTGATTCCTTCGATCGCATCAGACAATGGATGAGCATAGTCATACATTGGGTAGATTTTCCACTTATCACCTGTTTGGTGATGCTCTGAATGTAAAACACGATACAAAATTGGGTCACGCATATGTACATTCGGGCTTGCCATATCAATTTTGGCGCGTAAAACAGCTTCACCCTCTTTAAGTTCACCATTGCGCATTTTTTCAAAACGAGCAAGGTTTTCTTCAACAGAAGCATCACGATATGGCGAATTTTTACCTGGCTCAACAAAGCTACCACGATTTAATTTGATTTCTTCTGGAGACTGCAAATCAACATATGCATCGCCTTGTTCAATCAACTGAATTGCCCAAGCATAAAGCTGATCAAAATAACCGGAAGCATAACGTGGTTCGCCATTCCAGCTAAATCCAAGCCACTTCACATCATTGGCGATACCATCAACATACTCTTGTTCTTCCGCATCCGGGTTGGTATCGTCAAAACGTAAATTACAAAGACCATTAAACTCTTCAGCAACGCCAAAGTTGAGGCAAATTGCTTTTACGTGACCAATATGTAAATAACCATTTGGTTCTGGCGGGAAACGCGTTACGATTTGTTTGGCACGTCCGGCAGCTAAATCATCGGTAATGACTTGGCGAACAAAATCTAATCCAGCCTGTTGTTCTTGCTGCGCAGAATCGACAGAGGCATGAGTATTCGGTGTCGGGTTGTTTGGCAGGTTCGAGACAACATCATTAGGCTTCATAGTGTATCAATCACTTCTTTGTAGATAAAATTTCGAAAAAATAAACGCTATCTTCATTTTTCACAAAGATTTTAACGTTTTTTACTTGCCTTGTAGTTTACAGTTTGCTTATGCTTCTCTCAACCAAAAACCCATGGTCAATTTGCCCATGTTTAGGAGATTAATGTAATGAGTTTTCCTCAAGTCGAATTAAACACCAACAAAGGTCGTATTGTTCTTGAGCTTAACACTGAAAAAGCACCGAAAACGGCTGCTAATTTTCTAGAATACGTACGTGACGGTTTCTATGATGGCGTGATTTTCCACCGCGTTATTGACGGTTTCATGATCCAAGGTGGTGGCTTTGACGAAAACTTCAAAGAAAAAGCAACTCGTGATGCGATTGAAAACGAAGCTGACAACGGTTTAAGCAACGATGTAGGTACCATTGCAATGGCACGTGCTCAAGCTCCACACTCTGCTTCTGCACAATTCTTCATCAACGTAAAAAATAACTCTTTCTTGAACCATACTTCAAAAACTGCACAAGGTTGGGGTTATGCTGTATTCGGTAAAGTTGTTGAAGGTATGGACGTTGTAGAAGCAATCAAAGGCGTACGTACAGGTAACCGTGGTTATCACGCTGACGTTCCTTTAGAAAACGTTGTTATTGAATCTGCTAAAATTATTTCTGAATAATTTTAGGATAAAGCTGTGACTTATCTGTTTATTTCAGATTTACACTTGTCACCTGAACACCCTCGACTCGTTCGAGGGTTTTTAGATTTGTTGGTACATTATCAAAATAAACAAACACAGCTTTATATTTTAGGTGATTGGTTTAATGCTTGGATTGGTGATGACTATTCAGCGCCTTGGCTCGACGAAATTGTCGAGGCTTTAAAAGTATTTAACCAAAAAGGGAATCGCGTTTATTTCCAAGTGGGTAACCGAGACTTTGCTTTAAATCAGGTTTTCCTTGATAAGTTTAATGGTGTATTACTTCCTGATATTTATTATCTCAACATTGCAGGTCACCAATACCGTTTGGAACATGGCGATGCGTTATGTACTGATGATATTTCCTATCAAAGATTTAAAAAAATTATCCGAAACCCCTTCCTAGTTGCTTTTTTACGCCGTACCCCCTTGAGTTTCCGTACAAAACTGGTCAATGGTTTTCGCAAAAGAAGTCATTCAGACAAACAGCAAAAAAGTTATGAAATTATGGATGTAAATGAACAAGCTGTTCTCTCTGCCCTCACAGATGTAGATATACTTATTCATGGACACACTCACCGTCCAGCAATTCATCAATTACAACATAAACAGCGGATTGTTCTTGGCGATTGGCGTGAAGATCAGGCTTATATTCTGGAAATTGATCCATCTTCAAATACGCAACAGCTCGAATTGATTGTCTGGAATTATTAGCTAGAAATTAATCACTTTTTATTTGAACTTTCAATTCTTTAATTTTTTTATTTAAATCAAAATCCCAAATCATACATAGACAGGTAATATATACAAATTTCCAGTTTATATGTGCATACTTTTGATATTCGATATATAAAATTAAAAGACACAATACAAATGCAAAAATTAGAAAGGCTTTAATAATTCTAATTTCTCGCAGCTTACTTTTTCGATTAATTGGGATTAATTCAAACATTTTCAATAAATTAGTAAAAAATTTATATAAGTATTATATTTCTTTATCACATTAAAATGCAGATGTTTTTCTCTAAAATCGCGTATGATGCCAAAGATTAGAACCCTTCCATTGTAATAAGATTGATATGGAGTAAAGTATGGATTTATTAAATACGGTTAAAAGTCGCTACACTACCAAAGCGTACGATCCCGAGAAAAAAATTCCTCAAGAAAAATTCAATAAGTTATTAGAAATTTTACGCTTTACCCCTTCTTCAGTGAATATTCAACCTTGGCATTTCTTGGTTGCAGACAATCCTACTGCTAAAGAACGCATTGCCAAAGCCTTAACAGGACGATATGCCTACAATGCACCCAAGGTTCTTGAGTCATCACATACCCTTGTATTTTGTACAAGAACAGATATTTCACCCGAATATTTAAACCAGTTACTTGAACAAGATGATTTAAGTGGTCGTTTTAAAGATGAGAAAGCCAAACTTGGTCAAAAGGATACTCGTCATGGCTATGTTGAGTTTTACCGTAATGAGCAAAAGAACTTATTCGGCTGGATGGAAAATCAAACTTTTATCGCTTTAGGACAACTACTGTTTGCAGCTGGTCTTGAAGGTATAGATGCAACCCCAATGGGTGGCTTTGACGAAGATGTTTTAAATGAAGAATTTGGCTTAAAAGAAAAAGGTTTGCGTAGCTCTGTAATTGTTTCACTGGGTTATAGAAGCGAAAATGACTTCAATGCGAAATTGCCAAAATCTCGTCTGCCGGATGAAGTTATTTTTACACATTTATAAGAACTTAGCGGAGTTCAAAAGAACAGTCTTTTGAACTCCTATTTCATAGCTAAGGCTAAACTCACTAGTCCGCTTATTCCTAAAATAATTCCTACGAGGGTTGGTAATTTTAATTTTTCTTTATATAAAAGTACGCCACAAACTATTCCAAGTAACACGACCAAAATATTCATACTCGCAAAGACAATGGCCGGAGAATCTTTGAGTAAAATATGCGCTTTAACGTATAGGGCAATATTTGAAAAATTTAGTGCGCCTAGCATTAACCCAGCAAAAGTATTTTTAAAATGCCATGCTGAATTTTTTTGAAATATTAAATAAATAATCGATAAAACAAAGGCCGTTATAAAAATTAGATTTAAAGTCAAAGTAAACTGTAGGCCTAAGCTACTCGTATATTTTAACAAGATATCTACAGCGGCATATCCAAACCAGACACTCATCAAAGCAAAAATTGCTTTTTTTGATTGAGATCTGGAAGACTCGTTGAAATGACCCAATAAAATTAAGAGAACAGCAAAAATTCCCAAACCTATCCCTAATAATTTAAGAGAATTAAACTGCTCTTGGAAAAAGAAATAAGCCGCTAATAAAGAAAGTACCACGGACAGCCGCTGAGCAATTTCGGTTTTGACAATACCTGCGTACTCTAAAGATTTAGCAAGGCACAAAAAAATACTCGGTAGAATGACGCCTAAAGCCACTATTAGCCACCAAGGTGTATGTTGTATAGAAATATGCTGAATATCTGGCTTAAACCACAGATAACATAGCAAGCTGGCACTTGCGTAATTCCATGCAATCATTTGCATGGGTTGATATCCCTTTTTCTTTAAATTTTTAAGTAGTACAGAAACCAGAACACTGCACAATGCTGCAGCAAATATTAATACCATTTGCAAAGAACCTATTAATTTAAATTTTAAGAAACAGAGATGGACCGCAGGTAGCTTTAATATGCTTTTTTATATTTTTAAAGCCATAAAAAAACCAGTCATCACTGACTGGTTTTTTTCAAGCTAATCAATTAACGATTGTTTTCGTCATCTTGACCATCTTCAAATTTAGAATCGTTATCAAAACCGCCTTGATGTCCGCCGAAGCCGCCTTGACCACCGAAGCCGCCTTGACCACCGAAGCCACCCTGACCACCGAAGCCGCCTTGACCACCGAAGCCGCCTTGACCGCCGAAGCCGCCTTGACCACCGAAGCCGCCTTGACCACCAAAGCCAGCACCTTGAGCACCACCAAAGCCAGCGCCTTGACCACCGAAGCCACCTTGACTACCACCCTGAGCTGGGAAACCTGCACCTTGTGCACCTGCTGGACGTGGGTTACGAGCTGGAACAACTGTAGAAATTGCGTGTTTGTAAACCATTTGACTTACAGTATTTTTTAATAAAACAACATATTGGTCAAAAGATTCAATATGACCTTGTAATTTAATACCGTTAACAAGGAAAATAGAAACTGGGATGCGTTCTTTACGGAGAGAATTTAAGAACGGATCTTGTAAAGTTTGACCTTTAGACATTTTTAACTCCAAAAAAAAATTTTTAAATCAGCGCAAAAAAACTATCTTTATTTTTCAACTAAAAATTATAAAAAGACAGTGTGCAAATTTTGCTTTATCCATAAGAGTTTCGCAAGTCTTCTTTCGCCTGCTTTATCGTCAAGTAAGTTTTAAAATCGTGTATTTCTTGCAAAGAACGTAACCACGTATATTGACGTTTGGCAAGTTGTCGTGTTGCAAATAAGGCTTTATCCTCCATTTCCTGCTTTTTTTTGAGACTCATATCACTTTTTAATAGAAATTCTAGAGCTTGTCGATAACCAACAGAACGCATAGAGGGTAAATTTTCATCTAAATCGTATTTTTCAATTAGAGACTCGACTTCACTCAAAAAACCGATATCCCACATTTTGCTTAATCTTTGCTCAATGCGTTGATGTAATTCTAACCGATCTGGAAGTAAAGCGTAGTTATGAAATGTGTATCGATATGGTACATTTTTTGGTTGTTCTGCCTGCAATTTGGTAATTGGTTGACCTGTAATACGGTAAACTTCCAACGCCCGAATAATTCTTTGTTTATCAGAAACCTTAAACTTCACTCCAGCCGCCGGATCTACTGCCACCAGCTCATCATAAACAGCTTGCCACCCTTCATTTGCTGCTTTTTCTTCAATTGCTGCGCGAACATTTGCATCTGCACTTGGCAAGTTACTTGATAATCCTTCTAAGAGAGCTTTGAAATACAGCATGGTTCCTCCTACCAAAATAGGAGTTTTGCCACGTGAATGCATCTCATCAATTAAAGCGCAAGCATCTTCAACAAACTGAGCAGCCGAATAGACCTCAAGTGGAGTAATAATATCAATTAAATGATGCGGATATAGCTCCTGCTCTTCACGCGTTGGCTTAGCCGTACCAATATCCATATCTTTATATACAAGTGCAGAATCAACTGAAATTAATTCAAAATTTCCACGTTCATAGAGTTCACATGCCAAAGCGGTTTTTCCGCTTGCAGTCGGTCCCATTAAATTGATGACGGGCAATTGATTTGACATGTAAAACTACTCTCCTCGAGCAAATAATTTATCTAGTTGAGATAATGGAAATGCACGCCAAGTTGGGCGACCATGGTTACATTGGCTCGCAAATTCGGTTTGTTCCATTTGGCGAAGTAAAGCATTCATTTCTGAGAGACTAAGTTGTCGATGAGCACGTACTGCACCATGACACGCCATACCTGCTAACAGTTCATCACGCTTTTGCAATAAACCTTGTGCTTCATCATTTGGATCTAAGTCATTGAGAAGTTCGGGAATAAGATTTTCAAAATCCGCTTTTTGCAAAATAGCCGGCACACCACGCACAATGACTTGCTCATCGCCATATAAATCAATCTCTAACCCTAAGCGTTCAAGCTGAGGTTTTAAATCCTCAACACGAACAGCTTGCATACGACTAATTGAGATCACTTTAGGGATAAGCAACTGTTGAGATGTCCAGAACTCAGGTTTATCCCAAGCATTTTTCATTTGTTGCAGCAAAATACGCTCATGTGCTGCATGCATATCAACAATAATCAGGCCTTCAGTATTTTGCGCCAAAATATAAATTCCATGAAGCTGGGCAATTGCGATACCTAATGGAAATTCATCTACCTTAGCGACAGGCTCAATATTTTCATCAACTGAAAAATTAGCAGGTTGATCACGTAATGGAGCCAAGTAAGTCTTTAATGCATTATTTAACTGCGCAGAACCATTATATTTTGGAGTTTGTTCCGCATAATGAACAGCTTGGGGACGACTATTATTAAAATCAGTTAAAAGCTCAGTAGAAGGCTGATAACCATTTGGTTTGTCTACTGCTGTATCAGCGGCTTGCGCTGTACGGTGCAATGTAAATTGTTCTTGGTATTTAGGCTGAGGTTGTACCGAAAGATTTTGAATATCATCCACTTTCATGGCTTGTGCTAAATCAGCACTAGCTGTCTGAAATTGTGCTAATGTTTCTTTAGCATAATGTCTTACAAACTCATGTACTTCACGTTGATTTAGAAAACGAATCTCATGTTTTGTCGGGTGAACGTTAACATCAATATTTTCAGGATCAACTTCTAAGAAAAGTAAATAAGATGAATGCTGATGGCCATGTAAAATACCGTCATATGCCATTCTTAAAGCATGTGAAATGGTTTTATCTTTCACAATTCGGCCATTTACATACACATATTGTAAGTCTGCTTGGGCACGTGCATCTGAAGGATGCCCTAGCCAACCTGACAAACGCATGTTAATACTTTCGGCATCGATCCAGTAAGCATTTTGAACAAACTGTTGACCCAATAATTGCTGTACACGCTGAAATCTTAATTCACCACTATCTGCTATTGGTAAATTAATTCGAATATTATCGTTATGCTCAAGTACAAAACGTATATCAAAATGCGTTAAAGCCAAACGGCGTACAATTTCTTCAATATGCCCAAATTCAGTGGTTGGCTTTTTTAAAAATTTACGGCGAGCAGGTACATTAAAAAACAAGTCCTGAACTCGAATATGAGTGCCCTTTTGTGCAGCAACAGCTTGGACTTGTTGATGATCAAAGGCGGTACCATTCACCTCAACCTGATGACCAATTCCGCTTTCATCTTGGCTACTGGTTAAAGTCAATCGTGAAACTGCTGCAATAGAAGCAAGTGCTTCACCACGGAAACCTAAGCTAACAATCGCGTGTAAATCTTCTGCTGTTTTAATTTTACTGGTTGCATGGCGCATCACTGCCAATGGTAAATCATCAGGATGAATCCCATGTCCATTGTCAATAATCTCGATTAATGTTGAGCCGCCTTGTGCAATCCGCACAATTAATTCGGTTGCACCTGCATCAATTGAGTTTTCTAATAATTCTTTTACGACCGATGAAGGACGTTCAATCACCTCACCGGCAGCAATCTGGTTCGCTAACGCGGCGTCTAATGTATGAATACGACGTTGTGTTAGCTTTTCATCAGTCATGAAGCTGTTCCTGCAAAGTCTGGTACAAATGCTCTGTTGGTAAAGTTAAGGTGACGAAACGATTGAGTTCATCATCTGATTTTTGAATATCAATGATGATATCTGCTTCAGGGATTTCGTCTCCACCTTTCGATGGCCACTCAAATAAAAATAGTGCATCCTGAATATCTAGATAATCACGGATTCCCATTAATTCAAGTTCGTACGGATCATTGAGACGATATAAGTCAAAATGAAAAATTTCTTTATTATTGATTTTATATGGTTCAACCAACGTATACGTCGGACTTTTAACCGAGCCTTTATGCCCTAGAGCTTGCAAAAAATAACGGGTCAATGTCGTTTTACCGGCGCCCAAATCTCCAATCAGATAAATCACACCAGCTTGAACATGCTGCGCCAATGCCTGAGCTAAACGCTGGGTATCTTCTTCATGATTTAAGACCATTTTCAATGAATACGACATAACACACATAACATGATTCAAAATAATCGATATGATACCATTGCCCTGCTTTAAAGCCTACTTAAGTGCTTAAAGTTGGCTTTTTTTACATCACATTTATTAAATATTGACACACTTTTATGTCTAGCCCGATTGAATTTTTCCCACCTATGATTGATGGCGTAAGCGCAAGCCAAGTCTATCTTCCTCCACAAACGACAGCACAAACCATCTATCAATTTCTTTGCGAAAATTTTCCACATATAAAAGCAACAGAGTGGCAGCAGCGTTTTCAAGATGGGCTTATTTACGCGGCAAATGGCGAAAAATTAACATTGAACAGCTCTTATATAGCAAACACACATATTTTTTATTACCGATTCCTTGCTAACGAAGTACATGTTCCCTTTGAGCATCAGATTTTATTTGAAAATGATGACTTGCTTGTTGTAGATAAACCCCATTTTTTAACGATTAGCCCAACAGGGCAATATGTACAAGAAACATTATTAGTCCGATTAAAAAAGCAAACTGGTAATGAGTTTTTAACCCCGATCCATCGATTAGACCGTGAAACTGCCGGTGTCGTTTTATTTTGCAAACGCCCACAGTCACGTGGAATTTACCAACAGTTATTTGCAGATCGTCAAGTCAATAAGATTTACCATGCAATCGCTGCATATAAAGCTGAATTAAAATTTCCTCAGAATTTAAAATTGTATTTAGATAAAGGTACACCCTTTTATACAATGCAGGTGATTACACATACAAAAACCAATACCGAAACTAAAATTGAGTTGATTGAGCATAATCACTCATGGGCTAAATATTGTTTAACGCCAACCACCGGAAAACAGCATCAACTCCGCGTCCATTTAAATCATTTGGGAATTCCGATTAAAAATGATCCGTTTTATCCAATAGTTCAACATAAAGCCGATGATGATTTTTCTCAGCCCTTACAGCTTCTAGCTAAGCAAATTTCTTTTATAGACCCGCTAACAAAACAGGAAATGGTTTTCAATTCACAGCTTGAATTGACACTGTAATCGCATCGTAATGACAAAAAGATTATTTTTTATGCTGAAAGACATTGAAATTACATTCCGATGGTTTAAAATAAATCCCTAAAAATTAAAAATCATTTGGTTTTGTTATTCATGCGAAAAACAGAAGTTTATCAGGTTCGACTTGACTCCCAAGAGAAAAAACAGGCTTTTGCTGTTTTTAAACAATTGGGGATTACCCCTGCCCAAGCAGTGCGACTGTTCTTTAAACAAGTCGTCTTAACCAAATCTATTCCTTTTGCGATCGAAAACCAGAATATTAATATGGAACAATTATTAAAACTGAGAAAAGCAAAAGCATCTTCATTAAATCAGAACGCTTCAACTTTAAATGAAGATGATGACCATGAAGATTTATTTGAAGAGTTAAATGCACTATTAGGTGAAAGTGACAAAACTTAACGGTGTTGCATTTTTAAACAACTTTTAACGTCAATTCGCTTCTTTTTTAGTTATGCTCTCTTTGTAAAAATATAAACATAAATACAAGGAGCGCCTAATGATTGTAAGACGAGCGACCTATGAAGATCTAAGCCAACTCGCTGTCCTATTTGATGAATACCGACAATTTTATGGTGCATCTTCTAATCTCGAAGAATCCCATCATTTTTTAAAACAACGTTTTGAGAATAAAGAGAGCGTATTTTTTATCCATATTAAGGACGAAAAAATTACTGGGTTCGTATTGCTTTATTTAGGTTTTTCTTCAGTTGCTTGTTCAACTTACTACATCTTAGATGATGTATATGTTACCCCCCTATTCCGTCGTCAAGGCTCGGCAAAACAGCTCATTGATACAGCGATTTTATTTGCAAAACAAGAAAATGCTTTACGTATTAGCCTAGAAACCCAATCGAATAATCATGAATCTCACCGCCTCTATGAAAAAATGGGGTTTATTAGAGACAGTGAGTTTCAGACATTTCATTGTTTTCTTAAATAATATTTTGGGCGAGTTGTTTTTCCTGCTCCGACAAATATACCCAGCCCCCTTCCTCAATTTCAGGTAAAACCAATTGACCAATTTGATGTCGATGTAACTTCTCGACTTTATTGCCTACGGCTGCAATCATTCTTTTAACTTGATGATAAACACCTTGATGAATAGTCATCGTTAATTGATGAGTTCCTAGTAGTGCTACATCTGTGGCAGCAAATACCCCCTTTTCTTGGTGTAAATTAACACCCTGAGTAAGCATTTCAATTTGCTCAGGGGTTACGGGGTCGTAAGTTGTAACGTGATAAACCTTTGGTACATGTTTACGAGGATGAGTTAAAGCTTGTAGATATTTACCATCATCAGTAAGTAAAAGCAGACCCGTTGTGTCTTGATCCAAGCGTCCAACCGCCTGCACACCACGATGAATCATGGTTTCAGGCAGTAGGCTAAAAACACTTTGATGATGCTGAGGATGATGAGAACACTCGAAACCTTGAGGTTTTCTTAGAGCAATATAAATTTTTTCTCTATATTGATAATTTTGGCCAAAAACGGAAAACTCAAAATTTTCTGGGGAGAACTGCTTTTTGAGATCACTCACAACCTCCCCATCAATAATTACTGAACCATTTTTTATTAACTGCTGACAATATTTACGTGAACCAAACCCTTGTGATTGTAAAATTTTTTCCAGCAGCATAAAGCTTTCTCTTTAAAACGAAACCATTATTTTAACGTAATTTTAGTGTTTTATTACCTTCTGCTTTATCATCTTCGCATTTAACTTCATTAACTTTGAATTATTCTTCAATGACACGATAAATTTTTTCGTTTTGTTCACTTTCAAATAGCAATTCTGTAGTGGGTAAGATCACCTCATTATCTACAATAATATGTTCGATACGCTGACTTAGCTTTAAAGGCTCATTTTCATGTTCAACTAAATTCTTCTTTAATTGAGCTTTCGCATCATGAATTTGATCAAATTGGTCTTTGATCTTGATATCTATAATATCCATAAGATTAATCCTGTACTCATGAGTAGTGATTATTTTTATATCACACTATCTCAAAAGAATACTTTTTAAGTTGTTAATTTATATAACATTGTTTCCAAGCGTAACCACAGATAAAACTCTTTATCATTGAGTCATATACAAGAAAATTTCCACTAAAAAGCCTTTGTTTGATCTTTTTTAACCTTAAAAGCTCTGACATTTTGGCTCTCAATTATTATACAATTCAAATTATTTGCTTTTCTTGCCGCTTCTCATGCTTGCCCAATTTGATGTTAATTTAGTTGTTTTATTAGTTTTACTTATCTGCGGTTTACTAAGTCAAAATGCAGCTGTAACCATCGCAGCAGGTATTCTAATCGTCATAAAAATCACGCCCTTAAATCAATTTTTTCCTTATATTCAGGCCCATGGCCTAAACTTAGGCATACTTATTCTAACAATTGGCGTACTCACCCCTATTGCAAGTGGCAAGCTTAGTGGAGAGAGTATTTTAAAATCCTTTATTAGTTTTAAATCTTTGGTCGCTATTGCAATTGGTCTGCTCGTCGCGTGGCTAGGTGGTCGTGGTGTAAAACTTATGTCGAGCCAACCTGATGTTGTGGCAGGCTTACTTATTGGTACGGTTGCAGGTGTAGCTTTACTCCGTGGTGTACCTGTTGGCCCACTGATTGCAGCAGGTCTATTATCTTTATTTATAGGTAAATAAAAGGCACCCGAAGGCACCTTTTAATAAATGCTTAGGCTAAATAAGTACTTTTAACCTGAATAGTAAGAAGTGCGTTTTAAAGAAAACTTTTCTAGCTGCTTTAAGAAACCTTCAAAGTAGCTCTTCTCTTTTTCTTCAGTTCGATAACCTGCATACAATGTACGTCTTAAACCCGCTGGAGAAACACAATCTAGACGGCGGCTAGTCACCCAACCCTTTTGTTCGTATTCATTGACTACCCAATCTGGCAAAGCAGCAATACCTCGGCCACTCGCAACAAGTTGAATAAGCATTTGCGTTAAGTCTGTTGTTCGGATTTGTTTTGGTTGAATATTTGCAGGTATAAACAGTTTCGACATGATATCTAAACGGTGCTTATCAACCGGGTAAGTAATAAGAACCTCTTCTGCGAGATCCTGAACAGTAATATTTTCAGCACGAACCAATCGATGAGTATTTGATAAAACCAAACGCGACTCATATTCAAAAATCGGGAAGTATTCGATTCCTTTTAGCGCAATCGGATCGGCTGTAATAAGTAAATCAAACTCAGCATTTTGTAAAAGTTCATGTGGATTCGCTTCAAATCCCGAAGCAAAGTCTAAATCGACGTCTGGATATTGCTGACGGTACTGATTGAGTAAAGGCATTAGCCAGTCAAAACAGCTATGACATTCAGATGAAAAAATAATTCTGCCCGTTTGTCCGTGCACAATACGTGTAATGTCACTCTGAGTAATCTGAATTTGCGGCAATACATCATCAGCTAACTTAAGTAGGCGTTGTCCTACATTAGAAAAACTAACAGGTCGACTGCGGCGATTAACCACCTCTACCCCATACCAATGATCTAATTCTTTTAATTGGTGAGAAATAGCCGAGGGCGTTAAGCATAGGTCATTAGCTGCAGCGACCAGTGAACCATGTTCACGTAAAGCAACTAAAGTTTTAAGGTGTCGAATTTCTAACATGGGCACAAGCCTGAATACATAAATTTATCTATAAATTTTTAAGTTATCTCTTGTTTATTACTAAACAGAGTTACGGAGATAAATCATCACTAATGAATACCATTCATCTTATCACAAAATTAATTAATTTGTCTCAACATAAGTTTTTGTTAATTACATATGGACTTTACTAACAAATAAAAAATAGACCCATTCAGATCTATTTTTTATAAAATGAAAATATTCTTACTCGGTAACTTGTAAGCTAACAATCGTATAATTTTGATTTTTAGGCTTTAACTTTAAATCTACTGGAGCTGTGACTTCCATTAAATATTCTCCAGCTTTTGGAAATTTAAGTTCAACTTGTCCTTTATTATCAGCTTTAAAATGTAGTACTTGTTTATCAGTTACACCTTTTTCTCTTAAATTAATTTCAGCATAAGGTAGGTTCTGGCCTTTTTCACTTATGGTTAGCTGAACTGCTTGGGTAACTTTAAGCTGGTTAGGATGAACAGAAAAATTAACTTTAACTGGTGTATTTGGAAGTTGAATATCTGAAACTTTACCTTTTGAAAGATAACTTTGTAACACCCATTCTCTTGTTACTTCCTCTGTTTTAATTTTTTTAGTTTTAAGATCAGCAGGAATTAGATAGTCACGCTCTTTTCTTGGCGGAGCTTTATCTGCTGGTAAATCAAAAAATAAATGCCACTCCTTTTGATCATATACATATTTTAAAGGGTAAGTCGCCTGAGTTTGCAGAATATATGTACCGTCTTCCGGTAAAGCAACATCGAAAACAGTTACAGATTTATGTAGGGCTTCAGCATTAATAACTTTAGGATCTTGTTTAGGGGTAATGACGGTAAGCTTGGCATCTTTTAAAGCGTATTCACTATTTAGTGCTTCTTCAGCATAACCAGCTACTACCGGTACTTGTGTCTGCTCAGTTTTATACGCTAATGGCGCAACATAAGGTTCATGAGCAAGGCTGTAACTACATACAAAAATAAGTGATGTTACTAATAATCTATTCATTCTTTCTCGATCCTAATTAGGAAAATTTAAATTTTTACAGACAAATCATAAGCAAATGTATTATACACAAATAAAAATAATTCTTATTATCATTAATAAATTTAAGTTAAAGATTTTTATATAAAAAGAAAAAGGCCAAGTGGCCTCTTTCATTACCTCATTGTTCTTTTACTTTTGGAAAAGCTTGATTAAAGTCAATAAGCTTATAACTTTTTACTAAATCATCTTCACCATAAGTCACTTCATAAGTTGTTTCTTTACCATTAAAGTATGCTTCAGCTGGAGTTCCAAATACTTCCCATAAACCTATTGAGGCAACATCTGCAACCCCATGCCCAAATGCACGACCTACTTTCACCCACTTTGAATAACCTTGCTGGAATGTATAGATTTCAACTCTTGTCCCATCACGGTACTCAGACAATACAGGTGCCCCAAACTCTGCAATAACATAATTACGAGAGCTACCCGGATTTAAAACATTTAAATTTTTTTTACTTGGTTGATTGCCAGCCATAAATACGGCACAACCAGACATAGATAACATAGCCATACCAATAAGGCAGGCAATACATAATTTTCTCACGATTTAACTTCTCTATTTCTTAAGTATTTATACAACTTATTGTAATGCTTAAAGTATTACGCGCTCATCATATCCAATTTGATAAAAGAATTCGATAAATTATTCAATATAAAGATAAAATGTTCCGGTTTTAAATGTGCAAACTTCCTCTCGAGATTCTAGTTTTTTATTATTTTGGTCTCTTTTCCCTTATACTTTCTTTTTTGAGTTTCCTTTTATTAATTTATTATGGCGTCACCCCAATCCTCTTCTTCTTCCCCTCGACATTACTCACTCTTCTTGGCAATTTTTTCTCTCGCAGTAGGCGGTTTCTGTATTGGCACTACAGAATTTGTCGCAATGGGTCTTATTCAGGAAATTGCACACAATTTAAAGATTACAGTACCTGAAGCAGGGCATTTTATTAGTGCTTATGCATTAGGTGTTGTTATTGGTGCCCCTATTATTGCCATTTTGGGTGCCAAAGTACCTAGAAAGACCCTATTGCTTTGCCTCATGCTGTTTTATGGTATTGCCAATGCATGCACAGCTTTAGCACATACCCCAGAAACTGTTTTAGTCTCTCGTTTTATTGCAGGTTTACCTCATGGCGCATATTTTGGTGTCGGCGCTTTAGTCGCGGCTGAACTAGCAGGCCCTTCACGAAGAGCTTCAGCAGTTGCGCAAATGATGATGGGACTAACCGTTGCTACCGTTATTGGCGTACCCTTAGCAACATGGTTAGGTCAACATTTTGGCTGGAGAGCAGGTTTTGAATTTTCAGCAACAATCGCATTCTTTACTTTAATTGCTGTAGCTTGCTTTGTACCGAATATTCCAGTTCAAGCTACTGCCAGCATAAAAACAGAATTAGCTGGGCTTAAAAATATAAATATGTGGTTAACCCTTGCAGTCGGCGCAATTGGCTTTGGGGGCATGTTCTCGGTATATAGCTATGTCTCACCAATTCTCACTGAATACACTAAAGTTAATATCCAGATTGTTCCTATTGCATTAGCGCTGTGGGGCATTGGGATGGTGATTGGTGGTTTAGCTGCGGGTTGGCTTGCAGATAAAAACCTCAATAAAACTATTGTGGGCGTACTCATTAGCTCAGCGATCGCATTTGTAGTCGCAAGCTTTCTAATGAGTAATAGCTATAGCGCAATTGGCTCTTTATTCTTAATTGGCCTAACCGTTATGGGTTTAGGTGGGGCTTTACAGACACGCCTCATGGATGTTGCAGGTGATGCACAAACGCTAGCAGCTTCACTTAACCATTCCGCCTTTAATCTTGCTAATGCATTAGGCGCTTTTTTAGGTGGTTGGGTACTGAGCCATCAGATGGGTTGGATTGCACCAATCTGGGTAGGTTTTGTACTGAGCCTTGGTGGCCTTATTATCTTACTCATTGCATTTGCTGTAGAAAAAGCAACTCAAAAAGCCTGAGTATGATCAGGCTTTCGTTGAATCTCTAATCTGTTAACTTTTCACCACAGTGCGGGCAATAACATTTTTTCTCTCTAACAGCTTCTTTCTCTTCTAATACTTTTTCGCGCATAATTTGAATAATCAGATTATGCGCTTGTTCTTTTGGTAGCCCTACTTTTTGTCGAATACGTTCTATTTCAACTTCATCATGCATGATATCAATACCACGCACTTGAAGTAACTCACGGAACTCTTGTTCAAGGCGCTGATTACGCTGGTTAAGTTCATTGGCCAAACCAGAAGCTAAAATACCAGCCGGTAAAGCAGCAATCCCTACCCCTAGAATTGTAATTAAGGCTCCCAATAACTTTCCTAAACTAGTTACTGGTGTGACATCGCCGTATCCAACTGTAGTTAAAGTCACAACCGCCCACCACATTGCTTTAGGAATAGAGCTAAAAGCTTCCGGTTGCGCTTTATTCTCAACGACATAAATACCAGAGGCAGTCATAATAATCATAATGATTAAAATAAAAATCACTGCCTGAAAAGAACCTTTTTCTCGCTTAATCACACATAGCAATATTTGCAATGAAATGAAATAACGAGTTAATTTTAATAATCGAAGTAACCGTAAAATTCTTAACATACGAAGATCTATTCGTACAAAGAAATTTAGATACGCAGGCAAAATTGCCATGAGGTCAATCAGTGCTTCACCACTTTTCATCCATGCTAAACGCTGCTTCCATGCAGCTTGGGTCGGATCACGCTCGACTACACTCCAGAGCCGTAAGAGATATTCAATACTGAAAATTGCAATTGAGACATTTTCAAAGTAGTCAAACCATATACGGTAGCTGTAATACAGATCATTTACTGTTTCTAGTAATACAGCAACTACATTCCCAATAATTAAGAAAACTAAAAAGTAGTTAATACATCTACTTACTGTCGTTTCGTAATCATGATTATGAAGGTTGTTATAGAAGAACCGACGTACTGTCTTCCATGCTAAAATTCGCATACGGATCTGAACCACGTTATATTGAACATATATTAAGCTCACATACGTAAATTCACCACTATAGCGGCCAATAAAATATTTTATTAATTGTATTAGCTAAACAATCATAAATAATATTTCATATTTACTAATTATATTTTAATGCGCTGCAACATATCTAAACTCATTTTCCTCCCACCATTGCACATCATATATACCGGCATGGGACTTCAAAATGACATTAATATAATTTTGTAGCAACATAATATGGTGAGTAATATCTAACTTTCTAAAAAGAAATCTTCTTAAAATTGGTGTATTTGGTGAAATAAATATTGCAAAACCATTACTGTATTCTTCATAAACGCTAATACCGATATACATCGTAATCTCAGGTAATGGCACTTCTATTTCCCAGCCCCAACGCTCAGCATTTAACTCAATATTTAAGTGATATCTATTTTTTAATATACTATAAATATATTGTGCAATATCTTCAGTTTTCTGTACTAAAGTATTCCCGTCTTCTGCTGATAAATTTTGATCATATAGCTGATAATCATCAAATTTAAATTCAACAATTGTCTTTAGCATTTTTAAATTCCATATATAAAATACCCATGTTCTTTTTAATTATTTTTAAGTTCATACAAATATTTTAAAACAAAATCTTCTTTAATATCTAGCGTTATATTTATTTTTACATTTTATTAGAATAAAACATGATTAATTTATTATTTTAATAATTAAAATATGTACCAATTCTCATTAAAATAAAAAGGAGCTGAATAATCAGCTCCTTTTTTGTACTAAATCGACCTATTAAGTCAACTGAGCAGCAGCAATTTTCTTAGTATCTACTTTATCAGCAGCATTTGTATATTCGCCCATTTGGTCGAAATTCAAATATTTGTAAATGTCAGCAGACATACTGTCAATTTGAGCTGCATATTGTTGGTATTCTTCTGGAGTTGGCAATTTACCAAGTACAGCAGCAACAGATGCAAGCTCAGCAGACGCTAAGTAAACGTTAGAACCTTGACCTAAACGGTTAGGGAAGTTACGTGTAGAAGTCGATACAACAGTTGTGTTCGGCGCAACACGTGCTTGGTTACCCATACATAATGAACAACCAGGCATTTCAGTACGCGCACCAGCACGGCCATAAGTGTTATAGAAGCCTTCTTCCATTAACTGATGTTCGTCCATACGTGTTGGTGGAGCCAACCATAAACGAGTTGTTAATGAACCGCTTGGTACTTTCTCAAGTAACTGACCAGCAGCACGGAAGTGACCAATGTTAGTCATACAAGAACCGATGAATACTTCATCAATTTTGTCGCCTTGAACGTCAGAAAGAAGTTTCGCATCATCTGGATCGTTCGGGCAGCAAAGGATAGGTTCTTTGATTTCTGACAAGTCAATTTCATACACTTTAGTGTATTCAGCATCAGCATCAGCTTTAAGTAAGCTTGGGTTTGCTAACCATTTTTCCATGTTTTCAACACGGCGAGCCATCGTACGTGCATCACCATAGCCTTGTGAAATCATCCACTTAAGCATTGTGATGTTAGAACGTAAGTACTCAGCAACTTTCTCTTCTGAAAGTGTGATTGCACAACCAGCAGCTGAACGTTCAGCAGAAGCATCAGAAAGTTCGAATGCTTGCTCAACTGTTAAGTCAGTTTCCATTTCTGTTAAGTCGATTTCTAAGATACGACCAGAGAAGATGTTTTTCTTACCTTTTTTCTCAACAGTAAGATCGCCTTCTTTGATTGCATAGTAAGGAATCGCATGTACAAGGTCACGTAAAGTGATACCAGGCTGCATTTTACCTTTAAACTTAACAAGAACTGATTCAGGCATATCAAGTGGCATTACACCAGTTGCAGCAGCGAAAGCTACAAGACCAGAACCTGCTGGGAATGAAATACCAATTGGGAAACGAGTATGCGAGTCACCACCAGTACCTACTGTATCTGGAAGAAGCATACGGTTTAACCAAGAGTGGATAATACCGTCACCTGGACGTAAAGATACACCACCACGGTTCATGATGAAGTCTGGAAGTGTATGTTGCATTTGTACGTCAACTGGCTTTGGATAAGCAGCAGTGTGACAGAAAGACTGCATTACCAAGTCAGCAGAGAAGCCCAAGCAAGCTAAGTCTTTTAACTCATCACGAGTCATAGGACCAGTTGTATCTTGAGAACCAACTGTAGTCATTTTAGGCTCACAGTAAGTACCTGGACGGATACCTTGACCTTCTGGAAGACCACATGCGCGACCAACCATCTTCTGAGCTAAAGTGAAACCTTTGCCAGTGTCAGCTGGTTGTACTGGAGTACGGAATAATGTAGATGGAGCTAAACCTAAAGCTTCACGTGCTTTAGCAGTTAAGCCACGACCAATAATCAAGTTAATACGACCACCAGCACGTACTTCATCTAAAAGTACTGGAGTTTTAAGTTCAGACTCAGCGATTTGTTCGCCATTTTTGAACGCAGTTACTTTTGCTGCAGCATGATCGATTTTAAGAGTAACTTCGTCACCCATGTTCATGTTAGAAACATCGATCTCTACTGGTAATGCACCAGCATCTTCCATTGTGTTAAAGAAGATCGGAGCGATTTTACCGCCTAAGCACACACCACCGTCTTTTTTGTTTGGAATGTGAGCGATTTCATCACCAAAGAACCAAAGAACAGAGTTTGTTGCAGATTTACGAGATGAACCTGTACCAACAACGTCACCAACATAAGCAACTTGATTGCCTTTAGCAATGAGTTCTTTAATTTGGCTTAATGGACCAACTTCACCTGGTTTTTCAGGGTTGATACCATCACGCTCATTTTTCAACATTGCATTTGCATGCAATGGGATGTCTGGACGGCTCCATGCGTCTTGAGCTGGAGACAAGTCATCAGTGTTCGTTTCACCTGTTACTTTGAACACAGTGATTTTGATTTCTTCTGGTACATCTTTACGACTAGTGAACCATTCAGCATCAGCCCAAGATTGTAAAACAGCTTTTGCATTTGCATTGCCAGCTTTAGCTTTATCAGCTACGTCATGGAACGCATCAAATACAAGTAATGTTTTTTTCAAAGCTTCAGCAGCTAAGCTACCTAATTCAGCATCATCCAGAAGCTCAACTAAAGGCGCTACGTTATAGCCACCAAGCATCGTACCTAGTAAATAAACTGCACGTTCTTTAGAAACTAGCGGAGATGTCGCTTCGCCTTTTGCAATCGCTGCCAAGAAAGCTGCTTTTACGTAAGCTGCTTGGTCAACACCTGCAGGAACACGGTTTTCAAGCAAATCAACCAAGAATGCTTCTTCACCTGCCGGTGGGTTTTTTAATAACTCAACAAGTTGAGCAGTTTGAGCATCATCAAGTGGCTTCGGTGGGACTCCGAGTGCGGCACGTTCAGCAACGTGTTGGCGGTAAGCTTCTAGCACGGTGTTCATTCCTCTTTTTTTAAAAAATTACTTGTAAATTCCAGCTTTCACAAAGCTTCACAAGTAATATGGACTACAAAATTTTACTAGAGTTCAAGCCAAAAGTTAATGAGCGCGGGGTGTTTCTCCGTGATGCCCATTATTTTGTAACTAAATACCCGTGTATAAATAATGATCTTAATGACTGACTTATCATGCGGTATTTTAAGTTAAAAGAACACTCCACCTTAGTGGAGTGTTTGACGATGTCTTATACACTTAGAATTTTTTGTAGTTTGGCATTTTGTCATGTGGGGTAACCAAACACTCATCTGTCATTTGTTTTCTAATCTTTTCTTGTAAGGCTTCTGGATTCGTTTTTAATTCGTCTTGTGGAATGGCGTAAACTTTTTCAATAATATTAAAGATGAATTTTTTCGTAATTTCGTCCTCAATTTTATTAGCATGCTCAATGGCTTGAGGCTTCTCAATTGCTTGCTGACGATCAAACAGAATACTTCTTGCTGCATTTCCCACACTTGTACAATAGCCATGCCATTGCTCTTCAGGTGTTAAAGGCTTTTTTTCTGTACAGCCGACTAATAACATGCCCATTAAAACAAATAAAACTTTTTTCATCATTACTCTACACAGACTATGCTGCCCACATCATACTGAATCTGACAGACTTTGCAAAAATTCTACTTATATGTCTTTATTTTTGCCCAACTTCAATAAAAAACCGAGATGTTTTCATCTCGGTTTTTAGTGTTCTTAAAGCGTTTAGAATCGCCAGTTATAGAATAAATCTATTGCTCGTTCTAAAGATTGACTTGCTTCCAAATACAAACGGCGGTTCATTTGATAACGCAACGTCAGTTTATTGACTGGAGTAAACACTCCCACACCATAACGAATAAATAAATCAGGTGTAATGTACCCAGTTAAACTTACTTGAGTATCATCCCCTGTACCTTGAGCATCTAATGCAAGACCACTCAAACCAAAAGTACGTCCAATTTGATTCGTTAAAGCACGAGTACCACCCAAGCCCATACTAATACCGGCAGCAGCAATTGTATTGTTCACATCAGATTTAAAGCCTTCTGCATTACTTAAACCACTTGCACCTTCATTAATACGCCCTGTCACGAGTGCATTTAATGCCTCTTGCTCAGAAAGGCCTGCATCATTATAAACTTGAATGTTTGGTGATGAAGCAGTACCAGTGACACGAACCCCAACCATACTACCCTGAACATTTTTATTCGCATCAATATCTAACGTCGGGTTTGCTAATGGACCATTAAAACGGGCAATTGCACGGTTTAAATCTAGGCTTTGACCATAGGCCTCAATTTTCACTTTTTGACTTACACCAATAGCACCCATTGCTCGCATTGCCGTTTCATAACCGCGTTGAGTTAAATTCAAACGTCCCACTAAAGGAATATTACTGTTAAAGCCTTGGAAGATGACTTGATTACCAATATTTACCGAGATATCTGCACGGATATCCCACGGTTTTGCCGCACGTAAAATTGCAAGTGGGTCCTGACCTTGGCGAACAATACGAACATCTGAAGATGTGTTAACCACCGGTGCAGTTGTTTCAGGCATTGAAATACGTGCACGAGGAACATCTACTGATCCTTTCAAGCTTAAACGCTTATCAAAAGGATACATATCAAGTGTCAAATTCGGATTTGCAATGGCCGTAATTAATGGAGCTTGACGTACAAGTAAGTTATCACCTTTTAAGTTTAACTGTAGACGCGGTGCATTTTTCCAGTCAAAACTACCTTTAAGTAACCCTACACCTTGTCCACTATTGAATGCACCATCAATTGTTGCCATGTCCTGACGAATAGATGAATACACCTGTACATTGGTTAAATTAACCGGCAGGGAAATCATACTGATCGCCCCGTTTTTCAAACGCATTTCGCCCGTAAACTGTGGCTGGGTCAAAGTACCATTCACTTTGCCAGCTAAGGCTAAGGTACCACTCATTGAACGTACATCTTGAATGAATGGTTTTAACACTTTTAACTGTACATCGTTAAAAGCTACCTCTCCATGCATCGGCATAGATGATTGGTATGGATTAATAATAACATTCGCATATCCTGTACCAATATCAGGTGTTTTTACATCGACACGGAACAATAAGCCTTCTGAAATACTTTTCGCAATTACACTCAGTTCATCATAAGCCAAAGTAGTCGGTGGATCTTGCGGGTCTTCCGCTGCTAAGCCCAGTTCACCTTTTCTGGTCACTAAGCGTGCATCAAGCTTAGGATGCCCGCCATTTACCCAAGAGGCTTTAGCATAACCATTAAGTTGGCCAGTCATAGCCAAACCTTCCGGCATGAACGCAGCAAAATCACCTAAATCTAGATTCTGAGTAACAAATGAAATATTACCTTGTGCTTTACTCACACGCACAGGCTGGTCAAGACACAACTGACTATTTGTACTTTGCCAGCAATGTTGCCCAACATATAATTCAGAACGTGCCGATGAGAAAACAACTGGTGCATTTTGATTTTGTGCTAGACGAATTCGGCGTGAATCAAAACTTCCTTTTTGAATTTGCCCTAACCAATCATTCTTCGCATTAAATCCACCTGCTAACTGAACATAGAATTTAGAAACATTATTATTTCCTTGCACTTTTAATAAATGTGCTTTTCTTGTTCCTGTTAAATTCACCTCAGCAGACTGAATTTGACGGCTACCACTACGTAAATTGTCTAATTTTGCTGTTAACTGAGTTGGTGTTGTTTCGGAAGTAGGCAATTCACCCTGGATACGAAGTTTTTTAATACTGACTAATGTATTAAATGCAAAATTATCAACCGCAATATTAGCCGTAGCTTTCAAACGCGGTTGAGATTGGACACTCAAGTCTCCATATGCACGTCCACTTAAACCCGGATACAACTCATAAAGCGCAGGTGCATTCAGCTTAATTTTTAAATTCTGTGCATTACCAGTCGCCTGCAACTGGTTTTGTGCATAAACTAAAAATAGATTATTTGCCTCAAATTGCTGAGGTAAAAAACCTTTTTGGTTCGAATCCATAAGTATGGATAAGTTACCTTTACCTCTGACTGGCTTATTATTCAAATAACCCGCAAGGTTCAATTGTTGAATATCAATACGCTTTAACTTGTCAGACCAGATGCCTTGTGTTTTTACATTTCCTGAAATTTCGCCTTTTACACTAGAGGCAAAATATTGAGGTTTAAAGCGTACTAACGAGCTATTAATATCCCAAGCAATACGGTCTTTTAAATTTAATGCCCCAGTCGCATAGATTTTCCCAGCAACACCATCATGTTGTAACTGACTAATTCGGATAAATTCTGGGGTACCTGCAATAGAAAACTTTAATAGTCCATTAGCTTGATTAAGCGCTTTTAAAGATCCGTCATAATTGACCGCAAAGCCTTTAAAACCGCCACCAGCTTTAACATCATTAAATAATAAAGCTGCTGTACTTTTTCCAGCTAGCGCAACCATTTCTTGACCTGCTTGAGCCAAGCGACCTTTTAAATCAATTTTTTCAAGCTGAATAATTTGTTGATTTGGCTTTGCAAAACCGCTGGCTTTAATTGATCCGTTGAGCAAGTTAACTGGCGCCGCTGTATGTATACTTTGTGGATTAAAGTCTTTTGCATTTAATAATGCATTCCATGCCAGCTGACGTTTTTCACTTGGTAATAAGACTTTGGCCTGACCTGTGAGGCTACCCTTTTGAGCCGCAAAACTAAAACTAGGAACATTAAGAATATTATCTTTAACATTCAAAGTTGCTAAATATTGTCCAGCCGGTAATAAGGTCTGTTCATGCTGATATACTTTTGTCGAAACTTTAATATCTTGCTGACCATCTCGCAAAGTCAAATCAACTTGACCACTATCACTACTTAACCAACCTATATATGGCATAGCACGATCTATATTTGCCCAAGCCACATTCATAAACATAGGTTGTGGCTTCTTATTCTTTTCAGGTGCTTGGTTTAGTTTAAGTTTCCAAGATTCATAGCGGTCAAAGTCTACATTGGCAAATACTTCCGTACCTTTTTCCAAAGAGCCAGTTGAAGAAACGGCTGCATCTAGACTTGGCGGCAAGAAATCCTGAACGACCTGTGGAATAGCTTTGTCTTTAGGATTAACATGATCTAGGCGACCTTTGATGTCCCAAGTGACATGATCTTTCCAGTTCACTAATCCTTTAAGATTAACTGCACCCTTCATGACCTGCCCGTTAAAATCAGTAATATTCAACTGATGAACCAGATCAGTATTCATTAAGGCGTTGTACTGGCCTTCAGGTAAATTCTCCCCTTTTAAATCTGTCTCAAGTGCTAAGTTGAGTTGCTTAATATCACCCTGAAATTTAATTACACCGTTTTTAGCAAATAATTTTTGCTCAACCAGTAAAGGCAAGTGATAATTTTTGAGTAACAATGCACCTTGCATAGGCACTTCATGACGAACAGGATGTAAAACAACCCAACCTGTTAATAAATCTGGTGTTGTCGTTGCTACACCGGCTTGCAAGGTATCTAAACTACCCCGCGCTGCCACCTTAATATTTTGGATGTTTAAACTTTTTAAAGAAGGAATTCTTAAATCTGCAGTCGCATTCAGTGGGTATTTGCCGCTAAAGTCCATATTTCCTGTTGCGTTATGAACAGAAAGATACCCCATATCCATACTTGAATTTTCAAATTTCAGTTTTGTCTCTGACCACAAAGCATCATTTAAATGAACATCATGGAAATTTACGACAGAACCTGAATTTTTAATTTCTAAATGATCAACATCTCCAACATCTACACGAAGCACAAATGGTAATTTAATGGGTTTAAACTCAAATGGCTTATCCGATGGCGGAGCTTTGTTAATAATAACTAAGTTACGGACATCTGCATTGCTCAAATGCACTTCTTTTTCTAATATTAAAGAACGCCACCCTAAACGGACATCAGCTCTATCTAAAGTAACGTCAACTTCTTTTAACTGAACAATAATATTTTTAAGAATAATTCCCCTGAGTAAATTACCCCCCTCATACTCGTATTTAATGACTTGCTGAGCTTGTAAAACACGATCTAATAAAAAACGACTTCCACGGTCAGTCGACATCATAATAATGATGGAAGCAACAAGTAATAAAAGTATGATCAAGATTGTCAGCAAGAAGCTACGCAAAATACGTCGCTTCTTAGGAGAGCTAGGTGCCGAAGTGGGCTGCTGTTCTACTTCCGCCATAAAATAAACCTAATAAAATTTTATTTTTAAAGTTGTGGACCAATAAAGAAATGCAAACGAATCGGATGGTTATCATCAGAAATACCAGAAGCCACGTCTAAACGAATTGGTCCAATTGGGGACTTCCAACGAATACCAACACCCACACTATAGGCCGTCGGATTACTAAAACTCTTATCGTAAGCATTACCAAAATCAGAAAAAACAGCTGCTCGCCAACCCTCTTTGAATTGATAGTTATATTCTAAAGAGCCTACTGCTAGAGCCTGTCCACCAATCTTATATCCATTATCTTCTGGTGAAAGACTTTTATAATCAAAACCACGAATTGTCTGGTCACCACCAGTAAAGAATCTTAAATTGTATGGAACTTTATCAAACTCATCGGTAAAAATATAACTAAAATCGGACCGCCCAACAAACTGATGGTCATCATTTTCACCTAAAGAATAAATAAATCTCCAACCCGCAGTTGCAATCGCCATATTGGCATCTGAAAGTAAACTTTCACTACCTAATTCTAATTTATAAGTTTGTTTAAAAGCTTTGGTCGGGTTTAAGCGTGTATTACTTGAAGTTTTAGAGGTCTCATAACTAAATAATAATGCTTCTTGCTCTGATGCAGCAGTTTTAAATGCATCTGGTAGCTCAGAGATATCCACATTCCCCTTTTGAGTTAGGCGGTCGAGACGATAACGTACCCCAATAGTATGTTGCCAGTTTCCGAGCGGTTTTTTAATAACTCGCTCACCCCCTAAAACTGCCGATTCTGTAAGTAAACTTACATCCGGACCAATATCATCCCTCGTCTCACGCTCGTAACCACCCACAATATTAAAGTAATCATTTAACGGATGTTTATAAGGAATACTATAGCGCCCATCTATAGATTGACGAATTTGGGAAAGCTCCAAGTTTGCGTCAAATGAATGACCGTATTTATTCACAATCGAACGTCTATATTGGCTACGTAAACGGGCGCCAGTGTCGGTACCATAACCAATACCTGTTTCCAGACTATTTAGTTTATCGGCATTTAACGTCACAATCACTGGTATACGTTTTTCTTCCCGAGCTTGAGCCTGTAAACGGTCTTGTTCAGACTCTTGTTCTTCATGTTGTACAGTTGCAGCTTTTAAAGATGCAGGGGCGGCTTGTACACTTTCAGTTCCGGCAAATTGTTTTTCATCTACCACATTTTGTGTTACTTCTTTACTTGAGGAAGCCAACTGGCGTGCTTTGGCAAGTTGTTGTTGCTCTAAAGGAAGCAGCTTCGATTCGTCAATATCAACATTCTGCTGATCGACCAACGCTTGTAAATCGGGTGGTAACTCAAGTGGTTTTTCAATTGGGTCGGGTTTAATTGAATCGACCAAGGTATAGTTAAAATAACGTGAGTTAGTCAGGTTATTTGCTAAAACATTTACACGCCAAAAAGCATAGTCATCACCCTCTTTCCACGGTGCCATGCTTTCAAGAATATTCATATTTAAAGGTAATGGTTTTGATGGATCGCTCATGCGAAACTCAACCTTACCAAGCTTATAACGCTCACCAGTCTCATACTTGAGGTTAATATCCGCTTTATTTTCAGGTTGGCTCACTTTTACGTCATGTAAACGCCAATACGCATCAAAATAACCATTATCCGATGCAGCATCGACAATTCGGCTTTTTGTGGTTTCGTAAAGGCCATGATTAAAAATATCACCTACATCTTGGTCAGGAACTAAACGAATGACCTGAAATTGTGGCTGTTTTGCACCAGCACCAGTAAATTCAATGTTTTGTTCATTAATCCGTACTGGTTCATTTGGCGTTACATTAACGCGTACGCGACTGGCACTTAACTTTTCAAAACGAAACTCAGCATTGTAATAACCTACAGCTTGAGCAGCCTGATTACTTAAGCTCCTAAGTTGCGGTAGCGCTGCATTAAAATCTTCAAATGATTCTTGGGTAAATGTAGATAATTTACCTTTGATATTTTTAGCTAAATCATCTGGCGCACCCGTAACCTCAGCAGTAATACGGGGTATCTGCTCCATTGGAATTACCCGAGGTGGACGGATTTTATTGAATATACGTCTAAAGAAACCTTTTTCTTCGGGTGGCTCTTCAACGGCAGCAGTAAGCTCAGGTAAAGTTTTTCCTGTTTCATTGGCTTCAACCACAATCTTACTATCAGATTGAATCTCATGCATGAGCTGGTCAATATTTACAGGGGCCTGATTAATTTCATGTAATTCTGCTTGTGATGCGTCATTCACCACCATTTCTGGTTGTTTTTGCGTACCATTCTGGAAGTTTTGAGCCTCGTTTTTTGCCTCTTCTGCTACCCGATAAATTTCATTTGCCATATTCTGATCAACAGGCATAACCGGTAAGTCTTCAAGATTATCAAGCGTAATTGGCTTAAATTCTTCAATCTGATTCGGAAATTGTTCTTGTTGTTGCAATATAGCCAAGCTATCTTGTTGTTGCTGTGCTTGAGTTACAAGAGTAGCGACATCGGTAATTGGAACATCACTTGGGTTATTTGTATTAGTTTGTTGTACCAATGAATCTGTTACCGACTGATTTGCTTCTGGTGTAACGGTCTCAGCCGAACTTTGAGCATAACAAGGAGTAACACATAAACTTAATAATAAGCTGCTACAAATAAGTTTAGGTATACTCTGCATTTTTAAGATTAAATGCATAGAGTGAGAAAGAGTTGACTGTTTAAACTTAATTTTAGAAGGCATGAAAAACTCTAAACTTATTTTTTAATAAACGCACCAATATGAGGACAAAACTCACTCAAAACCATTGATTTTTCATTTAATCAAGCGTTAAAAATATCATACATGGTTTTAGATGCAAATTAACACTCCGTCACATTTTTTTATAAAACTCAATGAAGCTTGCACATGATGAAACAAGATGAATCCCTGATGACATCACGTCGGTTTGTACCGATGTTTTTTACCCAGTTTTTTGGCGCATTAAATGACAATGTTTATAAGCAAGCTTTATTGTTAGTCATTACTTATGGTTGGATTCAGCAACAATCTGCCCCAGTAAGCACACTCAATAATTTAGCAGCATTGTTGTTTATTTTGCCATATTTCTTTTTTTCAGCAACTGCCGGACAAATTGCTGATAAGTATGAACGCTCACAACTTGTCCGTGGCATAAAAATTTTAGAAATCATTATTATGCTCATCGGTTCTGCCGGTTTTTTATTGGGGCATTTATGGTTGCTTCTTTTAGCCCTATTTTTGATGGGCACACATTCGACTTTCTTTGGCCCCATTAAATATGCCATTTTGCCAGAAATCTTAAAACCACATGAACTCATGTCTGGCAATGCCTTGTTTCAGTCTGGTACATCCATGGCCATCTTATTCGGAATGATCTTGGGTGGTGCCGTAATTGCATCATCAGATGGAAACTTATTGTGGATTAGTATTACTGTAGTAGCGATTGCTTGCATAGGTTATTTATTCAGCCGTTTCATCTTGCCACAAAAAGTTGCCGCACCTGATTTAGATATTGACTGGAACTTTATTCGTACAAGCTTTCAAACTATCAAATATGCCAAAAGCTTACCGCTAGTATTCACAATTTTGCTAGGTAACTCATGGTACTGGTTTTATGGAGCGACTTATTTAACTCAAATTCCGCAGTTGACTCAGCAAAACCTTCATGCATCGGAAAATGTGGTTAGCCTGTTACTGACTTTCTTTTCAGTCGGTATTGGTGTGGGTTCTCTTCTTTGCCGTAAAATTGGTGGTTCAGAAATTAATATTAAAATGGTGCCGATTGGTGCAATTGGCCTTACTGTTTTTGCGCTCTACCTTGCTGCCAGTCTGGCTTTTGTACCAGAAAGAACCGGAGCATTACTGACTTTAAAAGATGTTTTCACCCAAGGCTGGGTTTACTACCATGTCATGATTGCTGTGACTTTATTGGGTATTAGTGGCGGTTTTTATATTGTTCCCCTATATGCCATGATGCAGGCTTATTCACCACGTTCACATCGTGCACGTGTTGTTGCGGCAAATAATATCTTAAATGCCGTTTTTATGGTTTCTTCTGCAATTTTTTCAATCTTAATCTTAAGTGTTTTAAAAATTGATATTAAAATACTATTTATTATTACAGCTGTACTTAGTGCAATCTTTAGTATATGGCTTCTTGCCCGACTAAAACCAATGCTTGCCACAGCACATCTTTCTTTGGAGGACTAATTTATGCGCCACTATACTGGAATTGATCAACTTATTAACTCTTTTGATCAAGCATTACGTAGTCTTGTTCCGGGTGCAACAGCAGCGCAGCGCCAAAATCCAGCTGAAACAGTAGAAGCAAAACTTGGAGTAGAAGATGCTCGCCATGTTGCAGGTTTAATGCGTGTTAACCACAGTGGTGAAGTGTGTGCTCAAGCACTTTATCATGGGCAAGCATTGACAGCGAAATTGCCAAATGTACGCCGCGAAATGCAACAGGCAGCGATTGAAGAACAAGACCATTTAGCTTGGTGTGAAGACCGTTTAAAAGAGCTAAATAGTCATACAAGCTTATTGAACCCGATTTGGTATGGCCTTTCATATGGTATGGGTGCTCTTGCCGGTATTGCAGGTGATAAATATAGCTTAGGTTTTGTTGCTGAAACTGAACGTCAAGTTAGTCTACATTTGCAAGATCACTTAAACCAGTTACCCGCTCAAGATGAACGCTCGCGCAAAATTCTAGAGCAAATGAATGAAGATGAATTGCATCACCGTCATACTGCACTTGAAGCAGGCGGCGTTGAATTACCATATGCAGTAAAAATCACGATGACTGCTATTTCAAAGTTAATGACAAAAACGAGTTATTATCTTTAAAAAAACAAAGGATTGATCTCAAACAGATCAATCCTTTTTTAAAATATTATTTTAATCCATGATCATATTTAAAACGTTCGATATCTCGAATTGAGTTCCAATAGTTTCTGTTAATACGGTCACGATCAATTTGTAATTCTCTTAAAAGTTTACGATAACGTTCACGCTCTTCTGGCTTTAATTTTTCGTTATAAGCGCTATCAGAATATTGCTTAAACTTCTCGTCATAACGATCATATTCAGCTTTTGCATTGTAGTAATCTGAGGCAGCTCGATAATAAGGTCTTAAACGATTACGCTGCTCAACTGGGCATACATTAATATTACCGTTACCTTCTAAAGCATTATAAAAAATATTTGCTGGCTGGCAATAATAACCAAGGCCTTCTTTATACCCACGTTCATATGACTTTTGATCTGGAACAATATTGGCTTTTCCACATGCTTTGTAATATTGATCTAAACGTGGCGAAGAACCTTTCGAACCATCTTTCTCACCCACTAATGACCAATTCGCAGTCTTACATTCTTCTACGCTCATTGCAGCACAACCTGAAAGGCTGATTGCTAAAATGGCTAAACCGATATTTTTCATATTAAGAGAACTCAAAAATAAAAATTAAAAAAACGCAAAAAATAAAATTCCAGTACATACACTATATAAGTCTTGCTCAATTCAAGATTTATACATAAATGTTTAACTGGATAAGATTTTAAGTTTAAAGCAGTTTGACCATCTCACCAAATTTAAGGATCACAATTCCTAATTATGTTTAATTTTAAAAGCGAAATCATGAACGATCAGACAACTCTTTGATGGCCCTTATACGTTAATTTTACTTTAAAGACTTATCATAAAAGCACCAATTAACTTTTTAATTATTAAAATAAAAATCCAAAATTATTTATAAAAAAACCCTTTGTCTTTTTACTCTTTTTTTACGAGATTAACTTCAAAGGCTAAGGTAGGATTTTAGCTAAATAACCACCAAGGTTTTTTATAATGAGTACGCTTATTTACCCAAGTTTAAACTTAAAAGATTCTCACTTTAAAGCATTTAAAATATCAGATGATTTTATTCCACAAACGCAAATTCATACGTTCAACTCAGAGCTTTTTTTAAAAGAAGTTGAAGAATATTTAAGTTTATATCCACACACTCAGCACATTGATATTTGTCTACATGACTTAAACGGGCATATTCGTGGCAAACGTATTGACTTTAAGAGTTTGAAAAATCTATCGAATGGTTGTTATTTTCCTCTTTCTGTTTATGCCATGAGCCTTGATGGAAAAGTGATTGAAGAAACAGGACTGGGAAAATATATTGGTGAACCAGATAGACTTTGCCTGCCCATTTTAGGCAGCTTGCAACCCAGTGCCTTATCCCCAGAATTAAATGCTCAGCTTTACCTATCCATGCAAGAAGAAGATGGTTCTGGCTGTCGCTATGAACCACGTAATATATTAAAAAAATTATTAAATCAGTTACATGCTAATAATTATTTCCCTGTCATGGCTGCCGAGCTAGAGTTTTATCTTTTCTCACCTCAGCATCAATTCGAGACATGTTCAGAAAACCAATGTTTTGATATAGATGCGCCAAATAACTATCAACAAGTCCTAGATGAAGTTGAGAAAGCAGCCCTACTTCAATCTATTGAAATTACCGCTATTGTTGCAGAGTCATCGCCTGGACAATACGAATTAAATCTTCAACACAGCCATGATATTTTAAAACTCTGCGATCAAATTAATGCTTTAAAAAGAATTGTAAAACAAGTCGCAAGAAAGCATGACTTAACCGCTTGTTTCATGGCGAAACCAAACTTGGCAAAGGCTGGTAGTGGCATGCATTTTCATATGAGCATACTTAATCAATACCATAAAAATATATTTAGTTCAGAAGTAAAAAAAGATGAGCTTTCAGCCAAATTATTGAGCGCGATTAGTGGACTCATTGAGTTAATGCCTGCATCTATGGCGATTTTAGCTCCTAATATTAATTCTTATAGACGTTTTAAAATTGGTCATCACGTGCCATTAGAAGCCAATTGGGATACCAATAATCGTAATGTCGCAATCCGAATTCCATGCTCAGATGTACAAAATCAACGCTTAGAATATCGTGTTGCTGGAGCGGACTGTAATCCCTATCTAGTTACAGCGACTATTTTAGCGGGCGCGTCTTATGGCTTATCTCATAAGTTACCGCTACCAAAACCTGCCCATCTTTTAAAATTTCCAGACGAGCACATTTTATTAGCCAACAACCAACCAGAAGCCTTAAAAATATTTAAAGGAAGCCTTATTTTAAAAGGATATTTAGGAACTGACTTTGTAGAGCATTGGTACACAGTTAAACAGGCTGAATATCAAAGCATTTACACCCAAATGACTGAAGCAGAACAACATTGGGATATATAAATAAAAAAGCAAAAAAACTATAAACCACTTTGCAAACCCTTAGGGAGAAATACCCTAAGGTTTTTTTATATTTCATTAATTATTTTTCTGTTTAGCTAAAAAACGCAATCCAACACCAGGTTCAGTAGCAATATAGCGTGGTTGAATTGCGTTATCCCCCAGTTTACTGCGCAATTTACCCACCAAAATACGTAAATAGTGCGTATCTTCCTGATGGGTGGGTCCCCATAGCTCTTTTAAGAGCTGAGGCTGTGTTAAAAGCTGCCCTTGATAGCGCATTAATAAGGTCAAAAGTTGAAACTCTTTTCGAGTTAAAGTAATTGGCTGTTGCTCGATCCAAACTAAACGTTGCGTGACATCGACTTTAAGATAACCATCGTCATACACATGAGCTTCTTGCTGAATTGGTTGATTTCTTAAGATGACACGAATGCGCGCCAAAAGCTCTTGCACGCTAAAAGGCTTGGTCATGTAGTCATTTGCCCCTGCGTCTAGCAAGGCAACTTTTTCATATTCATCAGCACGTACAGATAACACAATAACGGGAACAGTCGACCAGCTACGTAATTCTTGAAGGACTTCTTTCCCATCTAAATCGGGTAAGCCTAAGTCTAGAATCACCAAATCAGCCCCTTGGGTTGCCAATGCCTCTAGGCCTTTGTAACCCGTTTCACAGAGCGTGGTTTTGTATTTTTGAGTTCTTAAAGCAATATCTAAAAATTTACGGATTTGAGGCTCATCATCAATAATCACAATACGTGTTTCTACAGGTGATGTTTCTGGACTTATCATGAATTTACAACTTATTCTTTTACTGGATGAATGGGTAATTTGATTTGAATTAAAGTACCTTTATTTTGGCGCCCTGAAAATGCTTCTATTGTACCCATATGAGCACCTATGATCGCTTTTACAATTGTTAGCCCTAAACCTGTACCAAACTTTCCACGGTCCCCACGCTCCATAGTATAAAACATATCGAAAATGCGGTGTCTTTCGTCTTCAGGAATTCCCGCTCCTCTATCTTCAATTTCAATTTTTACTTCATCTTCTGATGAAAGCTGAGCACGAATCATGACTGGTTCATCTGGAGGTGAAAAGTTTGCGGCATTTTCTAAAACATTAAAAATAGTTTGCTCTACCAGTGCTGGGTGAACATACAAACTAATTGGTTGCTCAGGTAACTGAACGACCACTTGCGTATCTGGTTTATAACGCTTTAAACGGCGGGTTGCCGAACCAATTAATTCATCTACGCCAATCCAGTCTCTTTTTAAAGTTAGACCTTCGTGTCCCAAACGGGTCATATCAAGCAAGTTTTGAATATAACGGTCTAAGCGCTCACCTTCTAAATGAATTGTTTCAAGCAGATCTTGTTGGTCTTGTTCTGTCATTTCAGCTTTAAAATTGGCAAGTGTGTCTGCTGCCCCAATAATAGAAGCGAGTGGCGAGCGTAAATCATGCGATACCGAAGATAATAAAGCAGAACGTAAGCGCTCTGTTTCACTGGTGACTTTTGCTTGTTCAAGCTCATTCACCAATTGGGTTCGCAGTACTGCCTGTGCAATATATTCAATTACACTTTCAGTCAATTTCTTTTGCTCAAAATTTAGAGAAACTACGTCATCCTTAAAGTAAATTCCCACAATACCTAGGCTATTTTTCTGCTCTAAAAGTGGTAAAAACCACCAGTTTGATTGACTCAGAGTATCGGTAAAACGTCCGCACGGCTGCTTGTGTTTCAAACACCATTCTGCGGCTACTTTTTCTTTATCATTTAGCTCAATATCAGATGAAATAACTTTATCTTGAATAGAAATCCACACTTTAGTTTGAAGTTGTGTTTCTAAAGTCATACGTCCTGTTTGCATGACTTCTTCAAGGTTTACTGCACTAGAAAGCTTACGCGCCAAGTCTTGCATTACCGTAGTATAAGCATTCGCAGCTTTTAAAGACAAAACTTGCTGGCGTAACTGAGAAGCTAAACGGCCAGCAATTAAAGCTGCTGCAAAAAAAGCAACAACGGTGACTACCCCTTGGTGTGCTGAAATCTGAAAGGTATAACGCGGGGCAATAAAGAAAAAATTATAGGCTAAGAAACAAATAAGAGCAGCCACTACTGCAGCTAACATTCGGGTTTTCGTTGCAACAATTAAAACAGAAATAATAAAAATGACAGAGAAGTCTTCAATACCAAATAGAACTTCTGCGAAGTGAGCTATAAAAATACTTGCGCATGTAACAGCTAAAACAAAAACACTTTCTTTTAATGATAAAAATGAAGGTTTTTCGAGCTGATTAATCTTTTTAGTACCCTGTTCTGGGTGCAAAATGGTTAAAGCAATCGAATTTTCTTGATTTAATAATTGCTGAGCTAAATTTTTCTTAAATAACTTTAACCACCACGGTGAAATACTTTTACCAATGACTAGATTGGAAATACCTCGATCAACGGCGGCATCCATTAACACTGACGCAACTCGCGGCCCATATAAAACCTCGGTTCGGCCACCGAGTTGCCGAGCCAACTCAAACGCACGGTCAATCTCGATATATTCTTTTTTATAAGAATTCGCTGAACTCTGTCCAAAGTCCGAACTTTTAGCAACATTCACTACAGTCCATGTAGCACCATTACGTTCTGCTAAACGACAGCCTGCTCGCACTAAATATTCAGAAGAGCCTTGCCCATCTATCGCAATCATCAATTCATTTTGCAACGAGATAGATTTCAATCCCTTTGAAGCATAACTCTCTTTTAAGTCTGAATCGACATGCTCAGCAACGCATTGCATTGCGAGTTCACGTAATGCTGTTAAATTTGAAATGCTAAAAAAGCCTTGTAATGCCAGATTTGCTTGCTCTGGTACATAGACTTTTCCTTGATGGAGCCTTTCAATGAGTTCACTGACGGGTAAATCAATTAAGCGAATGTCCCGAATACGGTCAAATACCCGATCTGGTACCGTTTCATTTACTCGGATTCCCGTAATCTGGTACACCACATCATTTAAGCTTTCTAAATGTTGAATATTTATAGTGGTGAATACATCAATACCTGCGTCTAGCAATTCATTGACGTCTTGCCAACGTCGTTCATGGCGACTATTTGGGACGTTGCGATGAGCCAGTTCATCAACTAAAACGATTTGCGGATGCCTAAGTAAAATAGCATCCAAGTCCATTTCTTCTAAAGTATGCCCCTGATATTGCATTTCCTTTCTAGCAATTTGAGGCAACCCTTCCAAAATTTTTAGAGTTTCAATTCTTCCGTGGGTTTCAACAATACCAACAACAACATCTGTGCCCTGTTGAAATAGTTCTTTAGCGCGGGCGAGCATGGCATAGGTTTTTCCTACACCTGGTGCCGCACCAAGAAAGACCGTTAGTCGACCGGCTTGATATCTATTAACATGATTTAATAAGGCCTCAGCCTGATTTTCGCGATTGCTTTGCACTTGATATCATCCGGTAAACTAACAACTTTATTTTTAAGTTAATGTGTAGATTGTAATTGATCTAAAGCAATATTGAGTTCTAATACATTAACACGAGCTTGCCCCAATACACCAAACTGCTTCGGTTCAACATACTTTTGCAAAAGCTCTTCCACAACCTTAGGGTCTAAATGACGCGCTTGAGCCACTCGAGCAACCTGTAACTGAGCAGATTCAGGACTAATATGCGGATCAATACCACTACCAGATTTAGTCACCAAATCACTTGGTATAGGTGTATTGCCCGTGTGATCTTGTTTTTTCACAGCAAGAATCTGAGCATCAATTTGTTGCTGTAGCTCAGGATTAGTACGCGCTAAGTTTGTACCTGCCATCGCCATCGGGTCATAAGCGACTGCTGAAGGACGTGGATGAAAATAAGCCTCTCCAACAAATGGCTGAGCAACTAATTTTGACCCTAAAACTTTATGATCTATTTCAATCAAACTACCATTTGCTTGATTGTTGAATAACACCTGTCCCGCACCTGTAGCAATCGCACTATAAGCAGCGCCACAGCCAACTAAGGTAAAAATTAGAAGTCCGAAAGATGCTCTTAAGGTCTGACCCAAATTTGCTTCTGAATTTTGTACATAAGTTTTCATTTCAAACTCCAGATTACAAACCAAATAATTGAACAATCACTACATCAATCGCTTTAATGGCAAGGAATGGCAGAACCACACCGCCCACACCATAAATCAACATATTTCGACGTAATAACTGAGTTGCAGTTGAAGGTTTAAATTTGACGCCTCGTAGTGCGATTGGAATTAATAGCGGGATAATAATCGCGTTAAAAATTAATGCAGATAAAATCGCGCTGTTTGGGCTTGCTAAATGCATTACATTCAATACTTGCATTTGTGGAATCGCAGCAGCGAACAATGCAGGCAAGATGGCAAAGTATTTAGAGACGTCGTTTGCCAATGAAAATGTTGTTAAAGCACCACGGGTAATCAACTGCTGTTTCCCAATCTCGACCACAGCAAGTAGTTTGGTTGGATCTGAGTCTAAATCAACCATGTTGCCGGCTTCTTTTGCAGCTTGTGTACCCGAGTTCATGGCTAGACCAATATCAGCTTGTGCTAATGCTGGCGCATCGTTGGTTCCGTCACCGACCATTGCAACTAAACGACCTTGTTGTTGTTCGGTGCGAATACAAGCCAATTTGTCTTCTGGTTTTGCTTCGGCAATATAGTCATCTACACCCGCTTCAGCAGCAATCGCGGCCGCAGTTAATGGGTTATCACCTGTAACCATGACGGTTTTGATACCCATTTCTCTCAAACGAGCAAAACGTTCTTTAATGCCATGTTTAATCACATCTGAAAGTTCAATCACGCCCAATACATGATGTTGATTTGCGACGACTAAAGGTGTTGCTCCTTTTTTGGCAACTTGTTCAACACGTGCTTTTAACTCTAAATCTTGAGAATAATCTTCATCTACAAATTTCAAGATTGCATCTAAAGCACCTTTACGAATTTGGTCACCATTCGGTAAATTCACACCAGAAATTCGAGTCGAAGCACTAAAAGAGATAAATTCGGCTTGCTCAGGTTCTTGCTGTTTTAAATCTTGCTCTTTTGCCAACTTAACAATTGATTTCCCTTCTGGTGTTGGGTCGGCAAGTGAACTTACCCAAGCAGCGGCTCTTAATTCAGATTCACTCACAGAAGTTAAAGGATAAAAAGAGGTCGCTTGACGGTCACCATAAGTAATGGTTCCTGTTTTATCGAGTAAAAGCACATCAATGTCACCCGCGACTTCTACAGCTTTACCTGATTTTGCCAAAACATTGGCTTTGAGTGCACGGTTCATCCCCGCAATACCAATCGCAGGTAACAAGCCACCAATGGTTGTAGGAATCAAGCAGACCAATAACGCCACGAGCACGACTGGATCAAGTTCAATATGCAAATACTTGGCAATAAATGGCAAGCTAATCACGACAATTAAAAACGTGATTGTCATCACCATTAACAAGAAGCCAAGCGCAATCTCATTCGGAGTTTTCTGGCGATTTGAGCCTTCGACCAAAGCAATCATACGGTCTAAGAAACTTTGACCAGATTCAGCAGTCACTTGCACAACAATACGATCTGTAAGTACTTTGGTTCCGCCAATAACACCTGAACGGTCTGTTCCAGCTTCACGTAGCACAGGTGCTGACTCACCTGTAACAGCCGATTCGTTAATAGTTGCAAAGCCTTCTACAATCTCACCGTCGGCTGGAACAAGCTCACCTGCATGTACTTCAATAAAATCATTTAAATGAAGTTCGGTCGCTGCAACTTGAGTCGCTTGACGGTCTGTCAAAGAGTTAAGTCTTCGAGCCGTTAAATTTTCTCTTGCTGCACGTAATGAAGATGCCTGTCCACGACCTCTGGCCTCTGCAACAGCTTCGGCATAGTTAGCAAATAAAATGGTAATAAACAGAATTGCTGTAACCACTAAACCAAATAACAGCGTGGTGTAACCTAAGATTGTACTAATGCCTGTAACCACTGTTCCAAGCCATACAATTGCCATCACAGGGTTTTTAATTGCATGCTGTGGTAGCAGTTTCACAAATGCATTTTTCCAAACTTCAAAATTTGGCACTGCCATGGTTTGTTTATGGCTATTTACATGAGTTTGTGTATTCATTTTCACTCGCCTCCTTAGCCTTTAACCAACAAAAGTTGATCGGCAATAGGCCCAAGGACAAGAACTGGCATAAATTGTAATAAGGTAAGCAACACAACTATCGTAATCAGCGTTAAGGCAAAGGTTGGTGTTTCAACCTGAAGACTACCTGATGTTTCGGGTGCTTTTCTTTTTGCTGCTAAACGTGTGGCAATCATTAATGGCAAAATTAATGTAGGGAAACGTCCTAACAGTAGACCGATACTACAAGTGACATTCCACCATACAGTGTTGTCTCCAAGACCTTCAAAACCTGAACCGTTATTAGCAAACGCAGAAACATATTCATAGAACACTTGGCTAATACCGTGTGGTCCTGGATTACTAATTCCAGATATGCTTGGAATGCTGAGGCTTAATGCAGTAAACGCAAGAATGACTAAAGGTTGAATCAAGATAATAATCGCGAGCAACTTAATTTCTGCCGCTTCAATCTTGCGCCCAAACAATTCAGGGGTACGACCTGTCATTAAACCTGCAATAAATACTGCGAGTAACAGATAAATCATAAACTGTTGCAGACCACAGCCCACACCACCCCAAATGGCATTAATCAGCATGTTAATGAGTTCAACCAGCCCGGTAAGCGGTGCAGAAGAATCATGCATCATATTGACCGAGCCGTTATTCACCTGAGTAGTGATCGCTGCCCAAACTGCTGATGCGGCTGGTCCAAATCGTTGTTCTTTACCTTCCATTACAGCAAATTGAGATGCTGTCGCTGACATACTCTCAGACCAGACAGCAGCTGCACCTGAAATAATCGACATGAAAAGCATGCTACCAAAGACGAAGTAAGCAAACTTTTTACGCTGAGTAAAATGCCCCACCATAAAAATGACTGTGATTGGAATAAGTAAGATCGCAATCATTTCTAGTAAATTAGAAAATGGTGTTGGATTTTCTAAAGGCACAGAACTATTTGGACCGTACCAACCACCACCGTTACTACCTAATTGCTTAATCGCCACCATTGGCGCAACTGGTCCTAAAGGAATTTTTTGAGTTTCAACGCTATTGGCTTTATCAATAAGCTGTACTTCTGGCCCACCTTGAAAAGTTGCTGGCACGCCTTGGCTATTGAGCAATAATGACCAGACAAAACAAAGTGGAAGCAAAAAGCGAACTGTAGGACGAATTACATCTGCCCAATAGTTACCAATTAAAATTTGATCTGGCTGCTCGGCAACATCGGCCGCAATATGGTTAGGACGTTGATAAAAGAAAGCTCTTAAGGTCGCGACCACCAAAGCCAGCCCCATCATTGGAGTAATGACTTGCAAACCCACAATACCTGTCATTTGCGACAAATAAGATAACTGAGCCTGACCAGAATAATGTTGTTGGTTCGTATTTGTTAAAAATGAAATAACAGTGTGTAGCGCTAAATCCCAACTCATATTTGGTGCATGATTTGGATTTAATGGTAGCCATGCTTGCGTCATAAAAATAGCAAGAATAGCCACTGCAAGAAAAATACAGCTCACAACAAATGCTAGAGAATATTGTTTCCAGTTCATTTGTTGTTGTGGAGATACACCTAATAAGCGGTATACAGGATTTTCAATCCAGCGAAATAATCCATCACCCCACATCGGCTGATTTGCCATCACTTTGGATAGATATTTACTGAGGCACCATGCTAGAAAAATAACAATAAATAAAACAAGTATAAGTTCTAACATGGCTATTCTCCTCTATACCCCTTGTTGGCTTGATTTGCCAAACTGGAAATAAGGAGAGATGGAGAAATATCATTTGTTTTAAGTCCGCATAAGACAATGCCAGACTGATGCAAGATGCGCATTTGAGAATTTATAAGCATCTTTATTGTCCTGAAATAACACTAATTTAGTGAATTTCAGTATTGATAAAATGCCCGTAAATTCTCTATTGAGGAAGTCAAAGCCCGCGTAAAGTTTGCGTAAAATTTAGTTTGAAGGGTATTAAACTTTAAAATTAACGACTGGATAAATCATGCTATCAGCCTTTAAGGTTTCACAATGCCAAAGTTCATATAAAGGAATTTTTACATCGAGTGCCAAAGGTAGCTTTTTAGAATTAAATTGCATATGGTCCAGATCACTTCCCCATGCAATCAAATCTACATCTAAAGAAATATGATGCGACGGACGAACACGCCCCGAATCTGACTCAAGTTTCTTTAGAAAAGATTCAATTTGTTCACACGATAAATTGCTTTTTAATAGACATGCCGAATTCCAGTAATCATCTCCAATACCATCTCGGCATGGAATTTGATAAACAGATGAAAACTGCACTTTCCCCAAAGTTGCCAATTGCGTATAAGCAAAAGTAAAGTGCTGATCTGCGTCTAAATTACTCGCTAGGGCGAGCGCAAAAATTGTTTCTGGTGCGTTCAAGACGAATTCCTACAGCATTTGCTTCTGCAATGATGGCTGGCTTACGGATGGTTATGGTAATTTTTTCAATTGATGGAAAGGTTTCAAACAAACATTGTAAAACCAAATGTGCTGCATGCTCGATTAATTCAGGTTTAGCTTGTTGAATGGCTTGAGCCGATAACTCACAAATCTGGGCATAGTTGAGTGTGTCCTCAAGCTTGTCAGACGCTGCAGCTCGGCTCAAATCATTATGGATGGTTAAATCCAACATTAAAGGTTGAATGATTTGTCTTTCCCAGTTGAAACAGCCAATCACTGTCTCAACCTTCAAGCCTTCAATAATAATGGCATCCATAAATTTAAACTGACCTTAGTGCTTTAACAACGAAGCAGGTTCCATATTTTGAACCATTTTCAAACGTTGGTCTGCATAAATATCAGTATAAGGTGCGAGTACGCGCATAAAACGATCGAAATAAAGCATTTGCTTAAATAATAAGGCAAAATCTCGAGGGAATTTAATACCATGACGCTCACCAACAGCCACCATATCCATCATGATGTCATTTAAATCGGCTGGATTAGAAGCCAAAATCTGCTGTGGATCAGCCATTAACACACCATTAAATAAACGCTCTAGATCTTGTGCTAAAACCTGAACGTCAATTTTATTATGGGTCATACCCATTTTGAGCATGTTTTCAGCCATTGCCTGATAATCAGTTTTTTGTAAAGCATCCATAAATGCAATGCATGCTGTCCAAACTTCCGGCTTTAACTGCCCGACAATACCGAAATCAATAAAACCAACACGGCCATCTTCAAGCAGCATTAGATTTCCAGCATGTAAGTCCGCATGGAAGCTCTTACATAACATTAAGCTACCAAACCATGTGTTCATGGCAGTAATGAGTACTTGCGATGGATCTTTAGCATATTGTTTAACCACGCTAAAGTCTGTCAAAGGGACCCCATATAAACGCTGCATGGTCAAAACACGGCGCGTAGAAAACTGATGATAAACTTTAGGTGCAGTAGCAGCTTGATTTTGGGAAATATTTAAATATTCCACAAAGTCATCTAAATTTTGTGCTTCTTCAATGAAATCGACTTCACGCACCATACGGGTTTTAATTTCATCAACAATGTCAGAAAGAGCGGCAAATTTAATTTTAGGTACCGCACGTTCAAGTAATTTAGCAGCCCAATGCACCACATTTAGGTCAGTGTACAAAATGGTTTCAACGCCCGGTTTTTGTACTTTAATAACGACATCTTCACCAGTAGTTAGTTTAGCCGCATGAACCTGAGCAATTGAGGCAGAAGCTAGTGGTGTTTCATCGATATAACTAAAAATCTGGCTTAAATCACGCCCTTCAAACTCAGACGCAAGTACACCTTGAATATAGCTAAAAGGTAAAGTTGGGGTCTGGTCTAAACAGCCTTGGAATTCTTCTACGTACTCACGTGGGAATAGCGATGGGGTACTCGCGATAAACTGACCAAGCTTAATATATGTTGAGCCAAGCGACTCAAAAGTCTCACGCATGAGTTTGGCATTACTTGGCTTATCAGTTGCATACTTAATACCGGCTTTAGCCGCAACTACTGCGGTTTCACCGATGCGGGCAACTGAGCGCAATCCATCAAATAAAATATTTTTTTTCATATTTCTTTAAAACCAGAATATTCAAATCAAGTGTAGCAAATTTTGGTTTATTTGCTGATTAGCTTGCCTGACAAAGTGGACAATTTATGTCTTTATCAAAACTAACAATACGTTGCGTCATATTTAACCCATCCCAAAGTAACAGTTTTTGTTTTAGCGGCGTTCTGTTTAGTCCTAAATACAATAAAGCGTGATGTGCTTGTAATGACGCGATCATTACAGGTGTGGTCGCAAGCACACCTGATTCGGCACATCGCAGCCCTTCATTGGCATGTTGTTCTTTTGGGAACAAACATTCATAACAAGCTGAATCACCTTCAACCATAAACATTTGCGCCTGAAAACCAATTGCAGAAGCGCTAATTAATGCGACTTGATGCTTTTTACAAGCTGCATTCACTAAATAACGCGTTGTAAAGTTATCACAGCCATCTAAAACGACGTCTTGATGTTCAACTAGTTTATCAATGTTATGTTCGTCTAAACGTTCATTAAAGTATTCAACACAGATATAAGGGTTAATTTTCTGTAACCGTTTAGCTAAAACTTCAGCTTTATAACGTCCAATATCTTCATGACCAAATGCGATTTGTCGTTGTAAATTACTTATCTCAATGGTATCTGCATCAATGAGGGTAATTTTCCCGACTCCTGCTCGTGCAAGTAGTTCCGCGCTACTACAGCCTATTCCGCCAGCACCGACAATTAGCACATTAGCAAGTTTGAGTTTTTCCTGAGCTTCAATATCCCATCCATCAAGTAAAATCTGACGGCTATAGAGATGCATTTCTTCATCACTTAACTCTACAAAATCGATATCTTGGAGCTCGGTCACACGTTAATCCTTTCACTTAGAAGCCAAGTGATTTTATGACTAAGTTCGTCATTAGGAAAGCTATAAAATGGAAACAACTTTTTTATTCAGTTAATCCCCTATTACATTACTTCTCACATGCTTTCTGCAACAATAGAGCTATCCCTTTTCTGTATTACTTAGGCTAAATATGTCCCAATCATATATTGCACCAGTAGAGTTAGAAAAAGCTTATCGTTTGTTAAATCATGGTCCAACTGTACTAGTCTCTGCTCAGCATGGTGATGACCGTAACGTGATGGCTGCCGCATGGGCATGTGCCTTAGAGTTTAAACCTGCCAAAGTGACCGTCGTTTTAGATAAAAGTACTAAAACCCGACAGCTGGTTGAGCAAAGTGGTTATTTCACACTACAAGTTCCTTGCTATGCACAGCTCAATATGACCAAGCAACTTGGTACCATTAGCAAATTAGATGACCCACAAAAACTTGAACACTGCGGGGTTGAGCTGTTTTACCAAAAAGATCTGACCAGTCCGCTTGTATCAGGTTGTATCGCATGGCTGGTATGTAAAGTTATTCCTGAGCCACATAATCAGTCAGCTCATGACCTATTTATTGGTTCTGTTGTAGGTGCATGGGCAGATAGTCGCGTTTTTAGAGATGGGCACTGGCATTTTCAAGATGCACCAAAAGAACTTCGTAGCCTGCACTATATTGCTGGTGGAACATTTTATTTAATTGGTGAGGAAGTGAAAGCCGATCTTTAATATAAAGAATAAAGGGAAATTCTAAATATTTCCCTTTGTTCAAATTAGCTTGCGTAGGCTTGCTGCATTTTTGCAATTTCTTGCTGCTTCAACAGTCCTCTTTGAATTTTTCCGCTCGTGGTTTTCGGTAGACTGTCCACAAACTCAATTTCTTTTGGATAAGCATGACGAGATAAACGGTTACGAACATATTGCTGTAACTTATCTTTTAATGTTTCACACGCTTGATAAGCAGGCTTAAGTACCACAAAAGCTTTGACTATTTCGGTTCGTTCCGGATCTGGCTTACCAATTACTGCTGACTCTAATACGGCCTCACACTCTAATAAAGTACTTTCAACATCAAATGGTCCAACTCTATAGCCCGAAGTTGTAATGACATCGTCAGCACGACCCACAAAATCAATGCCCCCATGTTCGTTTAAAGTGACCGTGTCACCAGTTAAATAGTATTTGCCAACAAAGGCTTTGCGATTATTGCCACCATAACCTTTAAACCACATCAATGGAGATTGCTCCGAGTCCATTGCCAAAATACCAACACCACCAGTTGGCAATTCTTGATAATTTTGGTCTAACACCGCAAAACGATGTCCAGGTATTGCAAAACCAGCTGAACCTACTTTTAATGGATGCTCAAGAGCATGATGATTTGCAATCATCATCCCTAGCTCAGTTTGGCCATATTGATCAAAAATATTGACCTCTAAATCCTGCTTAAACCAGTTCACAACCTCAGGAGTTAATGGCTCACCTGCACTGCTCACTACGCGTAAATGTTGTTTAATTGAAGGGTCAAATTTTTCCTTAAAACCAAAGAACATGCGAAATGCTGTAGGCGATCCTGTTAAATTACTTACTTTATATTTTTTAATTAACTCAATTGCCTGATCTACATTAAATGAACGCTCATCCATAATAATGCTATGCCCCAAGCTTAAAGGGCCAGTAATGCCATAATACAATCCATACGCCCAGCCCGGATCTGCCAGATTCCAGAACATATCCTCTTCACGCAAATCGACAGCATGAGTCATATAACCTTTAAATGCCAAAATTGCTTTTAGTGGAACAGGTACAGACTTCGCAAGCCCAGTTGTGCCAGAGGTAAACATCATTAAAAAGTCATCATCAACGCTACGATTTACTGGCTCACATTGCTTAGAATAGCGTTGTAAAGATTGCCAAAAATCAAAGTCATGCTCAGATAAAAGACCTGTTTGATGAACAGTGACAATAACCGGAACATTCAAACTATTCAGTTTAGGACGCTGTTCATCATTGGTCACAATCAATTTAGTTTGAGCAGTCGTAATACGGTGATCAATCGATTTTGCTTCAAAGGCAGTAAATAAAGGCTGATAAATAGCACCTATACGCCATGCTGCCAAAATTGTAATTAATAACTCAGGCGTTCTTGGTAGAAGTCCTGCAATACAATCTCCAGCTTGAATTCCTTGTGCTTTAAAGAAGTTAGCAAGTTTTCCAGAAAGTTCAGCAAGTTGTTCGAACGTATAGTACTCTGCCTGCCCGTTTTTTCCTTCCCAGATAAGCGCTGTCTTATTTTTTCCTACATAACGCTCACAGCACTCAACATAAGCATTTATTGCTTGGGGATGCCCAACAAGTTGCTCTTCGATGAGCCTTGTAAGATCAAATTGCTGATAAGCTTCTGCCAAAGTTTTCATGATGCTTACCTTCATTCCGTTTGATGATTGATTTTGTGTAAGGCCACAAAATCTGTCCTGTCTGTTATTGTTTTAGCTAAAGCTCGAAGAATATTTCTTCAACTTTTCCATCTATTTCAAGCAAAACTAATAGCAAAAATGCATCATTTCAATTGCAAGAAGCCGCACATAGTGTGCGGCTTCTTGCAGTTTTAAGTTTAAAAACTCAATACCTTATGATCTAAACTTGAGCCACTTCACGAGCAATCACCAAGCGCTGAATATCAGAAGCACCTTCATAAATCTGGCTTACACGAACATCCCGATAAATTCTCTCAACAGGGAAATCACTGACGTATCCATAACCGCCATGAATCTGGATTGCATCCGAACATACTCGCTCAGCCATAGTTGATGCAAAGAGTTTCGCCATTGAGGCCTCTTTTAAACAAGGTAGTCCCGCATCTTTTAAAGTTGCAGCATGCAATGCTAGCTGATGCGCCGCTTCAATCTGAGTTGCCATATCGGCTAAGCGAAAACCAACCGCCTGATGCTGAACCAGCTCTACACCAAAGGCCTTACGTTCATTTGCGTATTGCACGGCTGCATCAAAAGCCGCTCTTGCCATACCGACAGATTGAGCCGCAATACCAATACGTCCAGCTGCTAAATTAGATAGCGCAATTTTATAACCTTCACCTTCTTGTCCCACCAAATTTTCTAAAGGAATTCGGCAGTCTTCAAGCGTAATGGTTGCGGTGTCCGAAGCATGTTGACCCATTTTGTCTTCAATACGAGTCACCAAGTAACCTGGTGTATTGGTCGGTACAAGAAAGCACGAAATGCCTTTTTTGCCAGCCTGTTTATCTGTAACCGCAAATACCAAAGCCACTTGAGCATTTTTACCACTGGTAATAAATTGCTTTACGCCATTGAGTACCCAATGGTCGCCATCTCGCTCAGCTTTGCATAAAATCGCGCTCGCATCGGAACCGACATGTGGCTCAGTTAAACAAAAGCATCCTAGCCATTCACCAGAAGCAAATTTTGGCAAATAGGCTTGTTTTTGCTGCTCTGAACCGTATGCCAGTGTAATACCGCAAATCAAAGAGTTTTATACGCTTACGATTGTCGAAATAGCACCATCGCCTGCGGCAATTTCCTCAATTGCGAGTACCAAAGATACATAATCCATTCCGGCACCGCCCCATTCATCGGGCACAGTCATCCCCATAGCGCCTAGGGCGCCTAAGTCTTTTAATTCCTGAGCCGGAAATTCATGGGTCTTATCGCGATGTGCAGCAGTTGGTTTTAACTGATTTTGCGCATAGTTACGCATCATCTCCTGAACCATACTTTGTTCAGCATTTAGAATCATTTCAACATCCTTATTTTATTATTTTGCTGCCATGCGAATTGCACCATCTAGACGGATGACTTCACCATTTAAGTAAGAGTTTTCAGCAATATGGGCAACCAAACGAGCAAACTCTTCTGGTTTTCCTAAACGAGATGGGTACGGCACCATTTGCCCCAAAGCATCTTGTACATTTTGTGGCATACCCTTAAGCATTGGAGTTTCCATAATTCCCGGTGCAATGGTCATAATACGAATGGCATGTCGTGCTAGCTCACGAGCAATCGGCAAAGTCATCGCCACAATAGCGCCTTTTGATGCAGAATAAGCTGCCTGTCCAATTTGACCGTCAAATGCTGCAACAGAAGCAGTGTTCACAATGATGCCACGGTCCTCTTCACCTTCTTCAACCGTGTTTTTGCTCATTGCATCTGCTGCAAAACGCAACATGTTAAATGTACCTGTGACATTAATATTTAAAGTCTTTGCAAATAACCCCAAGTCATGAACGCCCTCACGGCCAACTACTTTTGCAGAAGGGCCAATACCGGCACAATTAACCAAACCATGCAAATGACCATGTTTAACCAACACATCTTTAAAGAACTGCTCAGCAGCTGCTTCATCGGTTACATCAAGTTTTACAAAGTCAGCTTTTGGTCCTAACTGTTTCGCCTGCTGCTCACCTGCTTCTATATTCATGTCTACTAATGTGACTGAGGCACCCTGCTTTACTAAATATTCAGCCGTTGCAGCTCCTAAACCAGAGCCACCACCTGTAATCACGAAATGTTTTCCTTGAATTTTCATTATGTAATGTCCTATAGAAATGTTCTTTAAGCTTAGTAGTGAGAGTAAAAGTTGTTTTTTTCCGATACAATTTCAAAAAACCTCAAAATGCTTGCAGCTTTTGATCAATCCAAATTTTGAATATGAAATATTTCACTTGAAATACGTAAAAAATGAGTCTTTGTCATGGTTGTCCAATCTTCTTTAAGTAAAGGAACAATTTCGATTGCACTGGTACATGAAGCATTAAGTGCGGCTTATGCTAAAGGTCTAAATACTCAAATTATTTTGAATAAAGCTGGCATTCCTGCTGAATTACTTATGACACCTAAAGCGCGTGTTCCGGTAGCAACATATGCACAATTATGGATAGAACTTGCCAATGCCATGGATGACGAGTTTTTTGGCATGGATAGTCACCCTATGCGCCGTGGTAGTTATAAATTACTTACAAAACTCGTCAGTACGGCTGAAACTTTAGAAAAAGCGCTCTACGATATTTTGAAGTTTTTTAATTTTGTGCTTGACGATATACGAGGAGAACTCATTCGAGAACAAGAAAAAGCTTATTTGGTGATTCATGATCAAGAACAACCCAAACGTATGTTTACCTACGCAACCTTTTTAATGTTGGTACATGGGCTTATGTGTTGGTTAGTAGATCAACGAATTAGTTTAAACAGTATTGCGGTACGTTGTCCAAAACCGAACGATATTCAAGATTATTTGGTACGCTTTTGTGAAGATATACAATTTAATGCCGAGACAAATCAGATTGAATTTGATGCCCACTATTTAGATATAAAAGTTAAAAAAGATAAAAAAGCGCTTTATGATTTTTTAGAACAAACTCCACAAAATCTATTAGTTCGCTTTAAAAATGAAAATGCATTGAGTGTTGTTATTCGGCGTCATTTATTAAAGCTTCACCCAGCCCAATGGCCCGAACTCAAAGATGTCGCACAGCAGCTTAATATTTCAGAAGCTACCGTTCAACGCCGACTCAAACATGAAGGAGTGAGTTATCAACAAATTAAAAATGAAATTCGCTGTGATATTGCAATTGAACGTTTAAGCAAAAGCAATGATTCAATACAAGATATTAGTGAAGACTTAAATTTCCATGACCCGAGTGCATTTCACCGTGCTTTTAAAAAATGGACAGGTGTTAGCCCCGGCGCTTATCGGGAAGCAACCCTTAACTCTACAGCTTAAGTTTTTCTTATTTTATTAATAATGATGCCAAAGTGACTCGATCATTTTGGCCATAGTCTTGAATAGTTTTTATCTCACTAAAACCATGCGCAGCAAATACATTTCGCACAGCTTGTCCCTGATCGTAACCATGCTCTAGTGCAATCCAGCCTTGCGGTTTTAACCAGTTTTTGCCTTGAGCAATAATAATTTCAATATCGGCTAACCCATGATGGTCTGCAACCAATGCACGGCGCGGCTCTGTTGCCAAAGCTTGCATGTGTTCATCTTCAGGGTCAATGTAAGGCGGATTAGAAACAATTAAATCAAATTGTTGGGGTTCTAGTGCTTCAAACCAAGCGCCACAAGCAAATTTCACATGATGCAAGCCGTGTGTTTGTGCATTTTCTTTTGCAACATCTAAAGTAGGTGCGTAAATATCAGTTGCTGTGACGAACCAGTCTGGACGTTCACTTGCCAATGCAAGCGCAATTGCACCTGTTCCCGTTCCCAAATCCACGATATTTGCATTCTTTGGCAAATTTAGATTTAAAACAGTTTCGACCAAAACCTCAGTATCTGGTCGTGGCACTAAAGTATCCGACGTTACTTTTAAATCGAGCGTCCAAAATGGCTGCGAACCTGTCACATAGGCTAAAGGTTCACCATTTTGGATACGTTCAAGACCAGCCAAGTAATCTTGCTCTTGTTGGGCTGTTAACTCTTGCTCAAGTCTGAACTTTAATTCGAGTGAATTGATTTTTAGAAAATGCTCAAGTAACCAAGCATTTTCCTGTCGTTCATAACTGTCAGGCTCACCACGAATTGCAAGCGCTTGAGCAATATTCATTAGCCGCCATTTTCCTGTGCAAGCATCGCAAGCTGATCTGCCTGATATTCACGATGTAAACTATCGAGCAATTCCGTTAGATCACCTTCCATAATGGCATCTAACTTATATAAAGTTAGGTTAATACGGTGATCCGTCATACGTCCTTGCGGGTAGTTATAAGTACGGATACGTTCAGAACGGTCACCAGAACCGACCAAATCACGGCGCATTTCAGAAGTTGCTGCATCGGCTGCTGCACGTTTAGCATTTTCTAGACGTGATACTAACAATGCCATCGCCTTAGCTTTGTTTTTATGCTGTGAACGTTCTTCTTGGCACTCAACCACTGTACCCGTTGGAATGTGAGTAATACGTACTGCCGAATCGGTTTTGTTAATGTGCTGACCACCCGCACCTGACGCACGGTAAGTATCAATACGCAAATCTGCCGGGTTAATTTCAACGTTAGTATCAACGTCAATTTCAGGCAAGATTGCTACTGTACAAGCTGACGTATGCACACGACCTTGTGATTCAGTTGCTGGTACACGTTGTACACGATGCGCGCCACTTTCAAACTTTAAGCGGCCATACACACCATCACCATCTACACGGCAAATGACTTCTTTAAAACCACCATGCTCGCCTTCATTTTCAGAAAGGACTTCAATACGCCAACCTTGCGATTCGGCATATTTGCTATACATACGGAATAAATCGCCTGAGAAAATTGCAGCTTCATCACCGCCCGTCCCGGCACGAATTTCTAAATATGCAGCATTAGAGTCATTTGGATCTTTTGGAATCATCAAAATATTAAGCTGGCTTTCTAATTCTTCAAGCAATGCTTTATTTGCTTGAATTTCTTCTTCTGCCATATCTTTAAAGTCAGGGTCCGACTTCATCATTTCAGCAGTTTCAATATCTTCTTCTGCTTGACGGTATTTGCCCCAAACTTCGGTAATTTCAGTTAAATCACTATGTTCACGAGACAGTTTACGGAAACGTTTGTTATCGGAAATCACTTCTGCATCTGCAAGCAATGCAGTAAGTTCTTCATGACGATCACAGAGTTGATCAAGACGTAAACGGAGTGACGCTTTCATAAGAGGAAATATCTCAAAAGTCCAAAAAACTTATCTAGATAAATATAAGAAGATAAGCCAAATCATAAAAATAGCGCATAGTTTACAGTTTATGCCGATTAAATGACATATGTAATCCTTCAAAACATTAACTTTCCAAATCCATATAATAAAAGAGACTTTATTTATAAAGCCTCTTTAACCGCTATAGTTATTTTAATTTTTCTAATAAAGATTTACCGACAAGAACAGCCGAAGCTGGATTTTGTCCAGTAATAAGTTCACGATCCAGCACTACATTTGGCGACCAAGCTTTCGTATTGCTTTGATATTTTGCTCCAAGTGACTCTAATGCAGTTTGTGGATAGAACTTCATCTCACCGCCTTTTAATAAGCCCTTCGCTTGCTCTTCTTCTTGATTGCTAATTACTGTCATCCGATAATTTTTATAAATCCATTCGCCAGTTTTGACTGTTTTACCTTGTTCTAGTTGTCCAACTACTTCCGAGGCATTAGGTAAAGCTGACATCAAAGCTATAGGCCCATGACAAACCAAAGCTGTAGGTTTTCCAGCTTTATGGAAAGCTGTAAGTACTTTTCCAAGTTGTTTATCTTTTAATAGGTCTTGCATAGGCGCATGTCCACCCGGAATATAAATAGCATCAAATTGATCTATACCAATTTGCTCAATACGCGCCAGACTTACAACAGGAGAATCTTGAGCAGAAGTTAACTTTAGATCATGTAATAAACCAGCATACTGCTTTAATGCTTTTTCATCTTGATTAAAATACATTGCATTATTTGATGACTCATCTAACGTTGGAGCTTTCCCCTTTGGAGTGGCAAACGTTACGGTATGCCCTGCATCTAAAAGCATTTTTGTAGGCTGCATCAACTCATTAAGATAAAAGCCCGTTTTAAAAACCTGCTTATTCTTTAGCTGTAACTGTCCTTCATCAGACAATACAACCAATACATGAGCGGCATTTGCACTTAATGCTGCCGAAGCTGCAATCATTGCAAACATTATTTGATTTAACTTCTTCATTATTCGACCTTCATTCCAAGCATTTGCTGGATTTATAACTGGGATGGATATATTCTATTTTTACCCCAGAGGTAGAAAAACAACTCATTTCACAAATCTTTTTTGCGTTTGAGGACAAAATGTCTCGCCAATTTGACCATCTTGCCGATGTTGAAGTCTTTTTAATTGTGGCTAAAAAGCTTTCTATTAGTGCAGCTGCAATTGATTTATCTACAACGCCTTCAGTCATTAGTAGAACAATTACAAGACTCGAGAAAAAATTAGGTATACAGTTTTTTAGAAGAACTACTCGCCATTTAAGTCTGACCGAAGCAGGCCAGCTTTACTATGAAAAAATGCAACATGCTTTTCAATTAATTGACCATGCTGAACGCGTGGTTCAAGGTGAACAACTACAAATTTCTGGAAAAATTAAATTAAGTGTACCTACGTCTTATGGGCACTATCGTCTCCCCCCCTTATTAGAAAAATTTCTTTTGAAATATCCGGACATTCAAATTGAAATTAGTATTTCTAATCGAAACGTTGACTTAATTGCTGAGGGTTTTGATTTAGCCATCCGTCAAGGACAACTTCCTAACAGCACCCTTATTGCTAGGCCTTTAGAGCAAGCACCTTTAAAACTTGTTGCCTCACCTGCTTATTTGAAACGCATGGGTATTCCAAAAAATTTGGAAGAATTAAAACATCATCAATGTATTGCCTTTGAATTGCCCAGTAGCGGCAAAATAACCCCATGGTTTTTAAAAAATGATAATGAGGAAATTCAATGGATACCAACAAATCGAATTTTAGTAAAAGAGGATATTGTGGGTGTGGTAACTCTTGCTGAAAGCGGGCTAGGTATATGTCAAAGTTATGACTTTATTGTTAATGAAAAAATTCAACAAGGAAAACTACAACCTATACTTAATACATATGCAGGCCATACACGTCCTTTTTCTTTGTTATATGCGCAGCATAAACACATGTCCTCTGCTACCCGAGCTTTAATTGATTTCTTATGTTCAAATGATGACTAGCTAAACTGAATATATATAAATGGTATTTAATTTTTCTAGGTGAATAGTAAATATTCTATTTTAATAGAAAGCATACAAAGAAGACACTAAACTCCAATAATCGAATGAAGGTTCTCCACATTTAAAGAGAAGTGTTTTGTTACATTTGCCGTAACGAAAGATATTAAGGTCCTGTAACTTGGGACACGGAGTAAATGATGAAATTAAATGCTTTATTATGTAGTGCTGTTTTAGCTACTTCTATGGTAACTGTAGCACATGCTGACAACACAACTCATGTAGCAGCAGCTTCTGCTTTAGGTAGTATCGCTGGTACTGCAATTGGTAAAAGCATGGGTGGTACATCTGGCGCAACAATTGGTGCTGCTTTAGGTGGTGCTGGTGGTGCAGCAGTTGCAAGTGACCGTCGTCACCGTACAGAATCTGCAATTGGCGGTGGTTTAGGTGGCGGTGCAGGTTATACTGTTGGTAAAAGCATGGGTGGTACGAACGGTGGTTACATCGGTGCTGCTTTAGGTGCAGCAGGTGGTTCTGCTTTAGGTAATAAAATTTCTAAAGACCGTGATGCAGACCATTCTTCTAAGTATTGGAAGAAAAAACACCGTCATCATCGTCACTAATTACCGTGATGAAATCGGCTTAAAAACACCTTCGGGTGTTTTTTTATAACCAAAAATTTTGGTTTCCAAGATAGTTGCTCATAGTTTATCCACATATTAATAGAAACAATACAAAGCAGACACAAAACTATCGTATCAGCATGTGCCTTCTTCATAATTTTCTCGAAATTTTTAATTACATTTAGCTCAAGACATAAAGATTGCTCGTTATTGAAAAGAGCATGGAGTTCCACAATGAAAATGAATGTTTGGTTAGCAAGTGCATTAATCGCAACAACATCTATGGTTACAGTTGCTCATGCAGATAATGGTACCCGTGTAGCGGCAACTTCTGCTCTAGGTAGTGTAGTAGGAACAGCAATCGGTAAAAGTATCGGTGGTACATCAGGCGCAACAATTGGTGCAGCTTTAGGTGGTGCTGGTGGTGCAGCAGCAGCAAGTGACCGTCGTAACCGTACAGAAGCGGCTATTGGTGGTGCTTTAGGCGGTGGCGCAGGTTACACCGTTGGTAAAAACATGGGCGGTACAAATGGCGGATATATCGGTGCAGCAGTTGGTGCCGCTGGTGGTTCTGCTCTAGGTCGTAAAGTTGCCCAAGATCGTAACTATGATGACCGTTATGACCGTCGTTATGATCGTGATGACCGTAGATATTATGATGGTGATCGCCGCTATTACAGAGGTGGTAACTACCGTCATGACAACGGTTTACACCGTGGTTGGTACAAACATCGTTAATTTATATATCAATCTAAAAAAGCACCTGAGTGGTGCTTTTTTATTTTAGGAAGAAATCCATATCGAAAAAAAACGATATACATTGGCTTCTTTATATCGTATTATTTCGATATAACGTTTTCCGAGAATATCGCATGCGATCACTTCAAGATACTAAATTTTCAATTTTGGAGCTTGCCCCTATACGTGATGATAAAACTATTGAGTTTTCATTACGTCATGCATTAGAGCTTGCCCAACATGCAGAAAAGTTAGGTTATGACCGTTTTTGGCTTGCAGAACATCATAATATGGATGGAATTGCGAGTTCGGCAACAGCTGTTTTACTTGGTTTTATCGCGGCTCATACCCAGCGCATTCGCTTAGGTTCAGGCGGGATCATGCTGCCAAACCATGCTCCCTTAGTGGTTGCAGAACAATTCGGTACATTAGCTACTTTATATCCAGACCGTATTGAGTTAGGTTTAGGTCGCGCTCCAGGTACAGATCAGGTCACCATGCGTGCCCTACGCCGCGGACATCAGGAAACAGAAGATCAGTTCCCGAGAGATGTTGTAGAAATCTTGCAATATTTCAAAACACCTCAAGTGGGCCAAAAGATTATTGCGACACCTGGACAAAATACTCATGTACCTGTCTGGTTGTTAGGTTCAAGCTTATTTAGTGCCCAGTTGGCTGCAAAACTTGGTTTACCCTACTCATTTGCATCACATTTTGCACCACGTATGCTTGGTCAAGCCATTGAACTTTATCGTGAGAATTTCGAGCCTTCTGAATATCTAGATAAACCTTACGTTTCAATGGGTGTTCCAGTTGTCGTTGCTAATACAGATGAAGAAGCACAGTTCTTGGCAACAAGTGCTTATCAACGTGTATTAGGATTAATTCGTGGGGAAAGCCTCAAACTTAAGCCACCAGTTACATCTATGCAGGGATTATGGAACACGGCAGAACAACTTTCTGTTGAAAACTTCTATACGATGGCACAAATCGGTTCAGTTGAAACAGTACGTTCGGGTCTGCAAAAACTTCTGGACACTTATGAAGTCGATGAGTTTATTTTTACTTGTGATGTATACGACACAGCTAAACGCTTAGATAGTTTTACTCAATTAATGCAAGTAAAATCAGGCAATTAACATATCCGCGACATCTCATGTTTGAATCTATATCAAGCATGAGATAACCACCTATCTGAAAATACTTTACCCAGACTCCTTGCTTGGTTATTTATATTAAAACGATAAAAATCATCATAAATGAAAACCAAAAGGACTTTTGGAAAATGAGTATTGACCTTAAAAATAATGTCGCTAAATCAGCTATTTTTCAAAATACAGTTGAGGATTTTGAAGCCTTCACTGGTCAAATTCTGCCATCAAATAAACTTAAAGAATTTGATTTTTCTCATTTAAATGTAGCCATTATTGGAACGGATCAGGAGACCGTAACGCAATTAGAAAAAATCTGCCAACAGGCAAAATTTGTAACGGTATTTCAAATTACGCCTCACTTTATTTTACCTCACAGTCAAATTGGTATACATCGATTAATTACCCATCCACTTATTGCCAAGAACCGGAGGTTATTTAACAATCGTGTTAAAAGCATCTTAGCTTTACGTTTTCTTGAAACCCAAGTAAATGAAACATGGCTTAAACGACTTTTGACGCCCAATACCGCACGGGCAAATAAAACATTTTTTAAATCGGATAGCTACTATACGGCACTGCAAAGACCAAATTGCAAACTACAAACTTGGCCGATTGTAAAAGTTACCGATACAGCCATTTATAGTATGGATGGCACTCAACGACCCGTTGATATCATTATCAGAACTACACCTTAAAAATAAAAAAGCATGGTTGATAGACCATGCTTTTTTTCACTCATTTCAAATCATATCGAGTTAAATACCCCTGCTCATCATAATGTAAGATGATGCGCTGAGACTTTTGTAATTCTGATAATGATTCGGTACTGACCATAAATTGTGAGGCCAGCAACTCAACAGAGCTATTCGGAGCTTTGCTGCGGCGATCATCTCCATGAAATCTAAGCCAGTTATAACTTGCCCATAAAATTAAAATGAGCGCGCTCAGACCTATTAACAGAAGTAAATGCAATAAAGTTTTCACTTCTGAAACATGATCTACCCACACATAGTCATAAATGAGGTGGCCTTCAAAAATCCATAAAAATAATGAAATGAGTGGAAAAAGCAGCCACATTAAACAAAACCAACCTATTGTTTGTAACGTATAGTTTGCAGTTTTATTTTTCACATATTCAGGCTGATCAATATATTCAGGTATATCTAAAACTTCTACGTCGATATTTGCATCATTTTTCATGAATGATCTCCACGGAAGCCTCGGTCAGGGCTTACCCAACGAGCACGTTTTTTGGTGTTAAAAATAGTCTTAGGTACTGCAACAACACTGGTAAATAACGTCAGTAACCAGAAAAATAATGGATACCAAATTACCCAAAAATAATTTCTAAAAAGCCGACCACGATCATAACGATGGTCTATCCATAAACTTACTAGAAATTGGACAAGACATGTTCCACCTAATATCACGCCATACCACTGCGGCATGAGTGAATTAATTTGAAATTGTTGCGGTAAATCCACAAACAATCCCACAAAAAATAGAATAAAAATCATAATCATCACATATGACCAAATAATGCTAACTAAAGCTTCGAGCATTACCGGCCACATACGGCGCAAGCGCAGTTTGAACATTTTCGGAATATATTCTAATAATACCTCTACCCCACCTTGTGCCCAGCGTAAACGCTGTTTCCAAAGGCCTTTAAAGGTTTCTGGCATATAGATATAACAAAGGGCTTGAGGAATATATTGAATATCCCAATGGTCCATTTGGAGCTTCCAAGAGATATCAATATCTTCCGTAATTTTGTCATCAGACCAAAAGCCCACGCGAACCAAAGCGGTCTTTCTAAATGCTGCAATTACGCCTGATACTGTAAAAATACGGCCATATGTTCTTTGTGCGCGCTTAATCAAGCCAATAATTGAAGAGAACTCGCCAACTTGTAATTTACCTAGAATACTTGAGCGATTTAAAATTCTAGGATTCCCAGTTACAGCACCAATTCTTGGAAAATTTAAAAAAGGCTGCATAAGCCAAAGTACTGCATGAGGATGTAATAAAGCATCTCCGTCAATACAAACTAGATATTCGTATTTACTTACTAACACTCCCGATCTTAAAGCCACTGCCTTACCTTGGTTTTCTGCCAGGTGCACAACTCTTAATCGGGCATCTTGAGCTGCCAGTTCATCAAGAATTTCGGCAGTGCTGTCACTACTTCCGTCATTTACGGCAATGACTTCAAAATTCGGATATTTTGTTTGTAATGCATAACGAATCGTTTGTCGGACCTGAGCTTCTTCATTAAAGCAAGGAATAATAATACTGCACCCTTCACTTGATGGCTCAGGCAGTTGCTGCTCATGATATTCCCTTTTAAAGAAAAACCAGAGACCTCCTACCATCCATGTCCAAGCCATCAACAACGGATATAAAAAGGCAAAAGCAAATAAAATATCGAGTAATACTTTCATTACTTTTTCCCCTCAGTCGCGAGACCTGCAAAGGGCTGATACATGACCGAACTCGAATTTAAACTAATCGGGTTATATAAATATTCATGAACATTTTTTGAGTTTTCATTGGTATAGCCATCAACACCAAATTTCTGAATACCTATACGCTGAATATTGAAAAGACCTTGTTTTACTTCTTGCCAGGCATTTTGCTGATTATTTTCGGGTAATGATAAAGTCAGCATAATGCGCTGTTTATATTTCGCATCAAGCGTATTTAAAAGTGCTAATACGTGATTAAACTGTTTTTGCTTACCCACTATATTGAAATTAAGATTTACTAAATCATGTTGGGATAACAGCGTTTTTAAAAGTGTTGGTAAATTTTCGATATGCTCAAAATCAGGTGTAAGCAATAAACTAAACTGAGCCTGATTACTCATGTTTAAATAAGGCTTCACAGCCTTTTGAGTAAGCTGGCTCACATATGTAAGCTGTTTTAATTGGTCAGCACAGGCATTTTCTTTTATTGTTGTGCTTTTCATAGCACAATTTAAAGTGGTTCCAGCATTAAGTTGAATACCACTTAAATTACTATTGAAACGTGCGATATCCTTCGCTAAGTCTGCCACCAAAAACGGTTCATTTTTTTGAGGATATACAGGCAACTCTAAAATAACCGACTGTCCGGCACGAGTCTGTGCCTGCCATAAAGTTCGGTTCAAAATATCTTGCTGGACGCTTAGTTGAGTTGTTGGGAAATAAGCAATGTCATACTGCCCATCGCCATCTTGATCATCTAAAGGTTTCAATATCAATGTGTTATTTTTTAAGCTATAAAGCTTGGATAACAATAATCCTAGTTTCTCATCTGACTGAGTATTAGTTGAAGCAGTTAATTGTTTTAAGTCCATACTCACAAAGTGGCGAGGTTGCTTAAATAAATCTAATTCTTCAAAGTTGAGAATATTGATCATACCCTCTGTTAACTGCTCAGCTGTAGGATTATTAGTGACTAAACTACGTTTAAAAGTCGAGTCACTCACCCTATTCATTCCATCACGTCCTAAACTGAAAGAAAAAATAAAGCCGGCTTCTTGAGACAATTTTTCTAATTGCTCATTCACAGCACCATAAGGCCAAATAATTGCTTTAGGTTCAACACCCACTTCTTTCTTTAAAACGGCGTATGATTTTTTTAAGTCCTGCAAAATACGTTGTTGATATTCCACATCCGTTTCATAACGCTTTTGGGATTTTAAATACGTGTAAGAAGTCGCAGCAGGCTGTTCATTCCCTTGAGGATTAGCCAATACTCCATGATGCAAATCATCACTATGACTTGCAAACTCGGCTAAGCCCGAAGCTTGCATTTCTCGCACTTGCTTCCACTTGACTAGATTTCCTTGCCCATAAGCTTCATAACCAGCTTGTGTATTCCCATTTAGCCAACTGGTCGGAAGTGCAAATACTGCCGGAATCTGATATTGCTTAAGTAATGGAAATACACGGCTATAACTACTTAAAGCGCCATCATCGAAAGTTAACAAAATAGAATTATGAGGTAATTCCTTACCTTGTTTACGCGCCTCTTCAATATCTTTTAAGCGAATGGGCTTCCAGTCAGATTGACTTAACCAGTCAAAGAACTGTGCTAAATTTTTCGTTTGGATTGCATAAATATCCCGATCCCCTTCTTTTAAGACATCATCCCTGACATCATGAAAAGTTAAAGAAACCGTATGATTTTTTGGTAAATCTTTTTCTATCTGGGCATATGCAAATTGCAGAGGCAACAATGTTGAGACCAAGGTACAGCCCAACATTTTCGACAATAAATTATTCATTAAAAACGCCCTTCAAATCCAAAAATACCGTAGGTATGTTGTTCATCATGTCCATCGTAAGGATGGTATTGCCAACCAATTCCATAATTGAGCTGCCATGTCCGTGATAGCTGCCATTGATGTTGATATTGCAAAGAGTAAGTAGGTTTAGCAGAGTAATCGGCCTGTTTATAAAGGCCTACACCCGCTTCAAAATGCTGCTTAAATGAACGCTCATATTCACGCCAAGTCACCCAGTCATGACTTAAGTTCAACTCAGCGCTGTAATGTGAACTTGGACTAAAATAAGCTGTTTGATCTTGGCTGTTAGTACCGTAGAAACCTCGAACAGTGCCATACGTAATATGATGAGGTGCGTCGAATAGCCTTTCACGCCAAAATGTTGAAAATTCTTGTTGTTTGTTACCATCACTAATATCAGTTAAACCGTAACTCGCGCCAATCTGGCGAGATTCATCTTTTTGCCATGTAACAGCAGCTCGGTAAGATTGACCATCTTCCCCTGCATCAAGGGCTTGTAAAGGAATGTCAGCCTGACTGTTATATTGCAATTGATACTGCCAATGGTCATTTAGCCATTGGGACCAATCAAGACGGACTCCTGCTTGCCCACCATCCGTACTTTGCGACACAATTGCCGCCAACGCCTTACGGTTCGCCTGCCATTCTGCTCCGATCCCATAACGCTGGTCATGCACATCGCCAAAACGGTACTCCCCATAACGATCTTGATGCCAAGCGAATAAACGATAATTATTCTTAATCCAAGGGCTATTAAGACGCGTTTCCATTTCACGGTCTTTTAAACCATTCTGCCCACTTACAGTATCGCGACCGTCAGCCTTACTTTGGCCCCAAGTGGTTGAGTGTGAAATTGTGGCTCTATTACGATCTTCTAATTCTTTTCGACTTTTAATAACCCCACTATCATCAGGGTAATATTGCACTAAGTTTTGAGTCGTTTTTCGCCATGTCGGAATATCACCTAAAGCTTGAGCATTTTGCATTTCATTAATGCGGGTGTCTTTAGCAATCGGATCTATACCATTTAACCGGGAAATTGTTTTTTTTGCCTCTAGCGGTTTTTCTCTCCAACGTTCTACACGCGCAAGATTATTAATCAGGCTCTCATTCGCAGGCGTCTGCTCTACTTTTTTTTGAAAATGCTTTTCAGCTTGATCCAGATGATTAGCGTAGGCTAAATGCATTCCTTGTAAAGCAATATAATCATCACGATCAGGATGGCTGGTTTTATCTACACCCTTAGCCTGACTATATTTATAAGTCGGAATAAGCCGATCAACTTCAGCGAGAAGTTGTTCAGCTTCCTTATATTTTTCTTGTTCAATATAAGAATAATACAGTCCCGTATAAACGGTCATATCCGGATAATTCTTTTCACTTAAAAGCGTTTTATAAGCAAACTCGGCCTTTTTCGGTTTTTGCTCCGCCAAATAACTATCCGCAATTGCATGACGTACATATGCCGGTAATTTTTCGAGTGGAATATTCAACTGGGTAAAATTCTCTATAACCGCTTTTGAACGCCCTCTAAAATCTAATCCATATAAATAATCGTAATAAAACCGTAAGTAATTAGGATCGGAAGGATTCATTTGCTGATGCATTTTTTGTCCTTGCTCCAGCACTTTATCTAATTCAGCAAAGCTTTCGGCATCGGCTAGTCCTTCACGATTTAAATATTTATATCGAGCAATTGCATTGTTGATATGTTGAGAAAACTCACTAACTTGTAAAGTCTGCAACATTTGCGCTGTTTGTTCAGTTTTTTCGCTCGCTTGCAGCAATTGCTGCGCCTTTTTATATGAGCCAATAGCAATTAGATCGTAAACATATTCTTGTAAAACGGATGAAGATTTTGGTTGTTGTTGATAAGCATGCTCAACTGTAGCTAAAGCATCTACGGGTAAATTTATTAAACGATAAGCATATGCAACCCGTACCAACTGATCAGCAGTTAAACCTTTAATATCGATCTTCGACAACTGATCTTTAGCATTCGCTACATCTTGAGCTTCAGCATACAAAACCGATAATAAAATACGCCCATCAACTGACTTTTGAATATTGAACTTATTTGACCAGTCAATTGCAGTTTTAAAATGCTTAAAATCACGGAAATTTTGAATTAAAGGTAACTTTGCATATTCTGGAAAGTCTACATAATTAATATTTACCAAAAACCGTGAAAAATTCGTAAGATCCCTTTTTTCACTTGACATAATAAACAGATAATCAGCAAGCAGCTTTTGATCATGCGGGTATTTATTTAGCAATTGATCTAGTTGAGATACAGCTTGTTGAGTTTGTCCTGCTCTATAATTTTGAATAGCTTGCTCACGCAATACATCAACCTGAGCAGCGTATAAATGAATTGGCAAGAGATAGACCAATGAAAAAACACATTTCTTTAGCATTTTGAGAATCGAATAGTCCCATATCGAGATGGGAAAGTATAGTTAAAAATGTGACATACATCACAATAATCAAATAACTAGCAACTTTAATCACAAATGATAAATATGGAGAAAAAAAGTATTTGTTTTTTTAAAAGCCACCTAAAAACAAACATTTATAAAAATATAGATTATTCTTTTATATACATTTCTTTTCAAAATTATTCTTTTTGAATATATTTAATTTGCACAAAACACACTTAACATTAACCAATCAAAAACATTTTTATATAAATGGTTTTATATTTAAAACTTTTATTTTTAATTTGTTTTATATTTAAAACCATTCAATTTAATCATATTAATAAAGTTTAAATTGAATGGTTAAAATAAATAATTGACTTAATTAACCAATACGACGTTTTAAACCTGTCATTTGTAAAATACGAGTAGAAATTTCTTCAATCGACATTTCGGTAACATTTAAGTATTTAATTCCCTCAGAAATATAAATACCTTCAATAGCCCGCAACTCCATCTGACACTGGCTAAAACTTGCATATCGGCTATTCGCTTTACGTTCACTTCGAATGGCAACCAAGCGCTCGGCATCAATCATCAAACCAAATAATTTACTGCGGTGCTCTCTTAAAACTGCCGGTAAACGATTATCGTCTAAATCTTCTTCGGTTAAAGGATAGTTAGCAACACGGATACCAAATTGCAAAGATAGATAAATAGAAGTCGGTGTTTTACCGGAACGAGACACCCCAATTAAAATTAAATCGGCTTTGTCATAATGGCGGGTACGTGCTCCATCATCATTATCAAGCGCAAAATGAACAGCATCAATCCGGGCCTTGTAATACTCCGAATCGGTCACAGCATGAGTCTGTCCGACTAAAGTTGTAGGCGGGGTTCCAAGCTCCTGTTCCAGCTTACTAATTAACCCTTCAAACACATCCAGATTAACCGCTTTAGCCGTATTAATAATTTCTCGCACATGCGGATCGACCAAAGTATCAAATACTAATGGCAGGCAACCATCTCTGGTCTGACACTTGTTAATCTCGACCACCACTGCCATTGCGGCCTCTTCAGTGGTGATATAAGGCATGATGTGAATATCAAAATCTACGTTAGGAAATTGAGCTAATAACGAATGTCCAAGGGTCTCGGCAGTAATCGCAGTTCCATCAGAAATAAAAAAAACACTCCGCTTAAATTGTTTACTTTCTGACATTAAAATTCTCCTTAAACATTTGTCTTAGTGCTATATAATCTTTATAGTAAACTGATCTTACATGACTGTCGCTTAGTAAAATTCTCAACTAAGCACTTTATTTTTTAATTTCATGCCAAGATAGACATTAATACTGCAAAAGTGGAGTGAAAACTTTGGAAGCGCGCGTAATCGGTCTAGAAAAATTAGGGAAACACGATGTCGAACTCGTAGGTGGGAAAAACTCATCTTTGGGTGAAATGATCAGCCATTTATCAAATGCTGGTGTATCGGTACCTGGTGGTTTTGCAACAACTGCTGATGCCTATCGTGAGTTCTTAGACCAAAGCGGTCTTAACGCTCGAATTCAAGCAGAACTTGCAGAGCTTAACGTTGACGATGTAAATGCCTTAGCAGAAACTGGTGCTAAAATTCGTCAATGGATTGTAGAGACTCCACTTACACCTGGCTTAGAACAAGAAATTCGTGAAGCATTTGCTGCACTTTCAAATGGTAACCCAGATATTGCTGTTGCTGTTCGTTCGTCTGCTACTGCAGAAGACTTACCGGATGCATCTTTCGCCGGTCAGCAAGAAACTTTCTTGAATATTCGCGGTATTGATAACGTATTAATTGCTGTAAAAGAAGTATTTGCATCATTATTTAATGACCGTGCTATTGCATATCGCGTTCACCAAGGTTTTGAACACAGTCTAGTTGCGCTTTCTGCTGGTGTTCAACGTATGGTTCGCTCTGAAACTGGCGCTGCAGGCGTAATGTTTACCCTTGATACTGAGTCTGGCTTCCGTGATGTTGTATTTATTACTGCATCTTACGGTTTAGGTGAAATGGTTGTACAAGGTGCCGTTAACCCGGATGAATTCTATCTTTCTAAACCATTATTAAATGCAGGTAAACACGCGGTATTACGCCGTAACCTTGGTTCTAAGCACCAGAAAATGATTTATGGTGAAGAAGGTTCAGCGGGTAAATCTGTTGTAGTTGTAGACGTTGAAAAACAAGAACGTCAACAATTCGCGTTAAATGATCACGAGTTACAAGAGTTAGCGAAACAAGCGCTTATTATCGAAAAGCACTATGGCGCTCCAATGGATATCGAGTGGGCAAAAGATGGTGACGATGGTCAAATCTATATTGTTCAAGCTCGTCCTGAAACTGTAAAAAGCCGTCAAAATGTCGGCACAATGGAACGCTACCTACTCAAGCAAAAAGGTACTGTACTTTGTGAAGGCCGTTCAATCGGCCAACGTATTGGTTCTGGTAAAGTCCGTATTGTTAACTCAATTAAAGAAATGGACAAAGTACAAGACGGTGACGTACTTGTATCAGACATGACTGACCCAGATTGGGAACCAGTAATGAAACGTGCTGCTGCCATCATTACTAACCGTGGTGGCCGTACTTGTCACGCTGCAATTATTGCCCGTGAACTTGGCGTACCAGCAATCGTAGGTTGTGGTAACGCAACTGAAGTATTGACTGATGGTCAAGAAGTTACTGTTTCTTGTGCTGAAGGCGACACTGGTTTCATCTACGAAGGCGCGTTAGATTTTGAAGTTCAACGTAACTCTATCGAATCTATGCCTAAACTTTCATTCAAAATCATGATGAACGTAGGTAACCCTGACCGTGCCTTTGACTTTGCTCAAATTCCAAACGAAGGTATTGGACTTGCTCGTCTAGAGTTCATTATTAACCGTATGATCGGTGTTCACCCTAAAGCTCTTCTGAACATTGAAAGCTTGCCTCGCGAAACTCGTGCTGCGGTAATGACCCGTACAGCTGGTTATGCATCACCTGTAGAATTCTATGTTGAAAAACTAGTTGAAGGTATTGCTACACTTGCAGCAGCATTTGCTGATAAACCAGTTATTGTTCGTATGTCTGACTTTAAGTCAAATGAATATGCGAATCTTATTGGCGGTAAGTTATACGAGCCAGAAGAAGAAAACCCAATGCTTGGCTTCCGTGGCGCAAGCCGTTATGTTTCGGACAATTTCCGTGACTGTTTCGAACTTGAATGCCGCGCACTTAAAAAAGTTCGTGATGAAATGGGTTTAACTAACATCCAAATCATGATCCCATTCGTACGTACAGTGTCTGAAGCGAAACGCGTTATTGAGTTATTAGCTCAAAATGGCTTGAAGCGTGGTGAGAATGGCTTAAAAGTCATCATGATGTGTGAATTACCAACTAATGCATTGTTAGCTGAACAATTCCTTGAACACTTCGATGGCTTCTCTATCGGTTCTAACGACTTAACTCAGTTAACACTTGGTCTTGACCGTGACTCTGGTATTGTTTCTCACTTGTTCGATGAACGTGATGCTGCTGTAAAAGCTCTCCTTTCAATGGCAATTCATGCTTGTCGTAAAGCTGGTAAATATGTCGGTATCTGTGGTCAAGGACCATCAGACCACCCTGACCTTGCAAAATGGTTAATGGAGCAAGGCATTGAATCAGTATCTCTTAACCCTGACTCGGTTTTAGATACATGGTTCTTCCTTGCTGAAGAAAAAATCAAGCAAATCTAATTTGTTATAAAAAAAGACCCATCCGTGGGTCTTTTTTCATCTTTAGAATAGAGAATTTTTACTTATGCAAATTTACTTGGCACGTAATAATCAACAAGCTGGGCCTTATACCTTAGAACAACTAAATCAAATGTTGGCAAGCCAACAAGTTTTGCTTACTGATTTAGCTTGGCATGAAGGCATGACAGAATGGAAAGCTTTAGGAGAATTAACCCAAGGTAAACTTGTATATCAACCTACTGGTTATTCTGCTTTTTCAGCAAATACAAATACGCCTTATAATAAGACCATTCAGCACATTCGTGTAGAAACTAAAACACACGAGCTTGCTTCAATTTCGTCTCGTGCTCTTGCAAAAATTATTGACTTATTACTTTGGCTACCTATTGCAGCTATTCCGTCTTTTTTCTTTAATGAAGCTCAATATAAACAACTTTTTGAGTTACAAAAACAGATGCAATCTGCAGAAGTTGCATCAACTAAAGCAGCTGAACTCCAACAGCAGCTTTTTACCCTTATTCCTATAGAAGCTTGGCATACAATGCTACTTTATGTCGTCATAATGCTCGCTATTCAAGCATTTTTGTTGACCAAGTTTGGGCAAAGTATTGGTAAAAAAATTGTCGGAATTAGAATTGTCGATGCCGAAAACAATGGTAAAGTTAATTTAACGCGTATCTTCCTTCTAAGAAGTGTCGTTTTCATTATATTAAACTTACTATTTATGCCTATTAGTACAATTATTGACTATGCTTTTGCATTAGGACAAAAGCGACAAGCTCTACATGACAAAATTGCAAGAACAAAAGTGATCAAATGATAGTAAATGACTCATTCATTTAATGTCTAAAAAAAAGGAGGCACCTCGCCTCCTTTTTTTCCATAGAGAGTTGATATTTAAATAAAAGCTCTGTTGAAATTAGATACCCTACAAAAAAAATCGGGTTTTAAAACAATTATTTCAGACGACTTTATGTGTAGCTTAGTTTGTCGATATGAGGCATAATGCCCTACAACGTAGCGGTGTCACATCATTGAGAAGTCTAATTTTTAAGACTAGCGTTCTCAATCATGCGACACTTTAATCGCTATCCCATATTTAATTAGGGAATGGGACTCTTCACCGAGGTTGTAAAATGAGACAAACGATTTTAGCTGTATTGTCTTTATCAACGCTTGCCGCACTTTTGACTGGGTGTGGTGGTGATATGGTACTTCTAAACTCTAAAGGTCCAGTTGGTCAAGGTCAAAGTGACCTTATGATGACTGCGATCTATTTAATGTTACTTGTGGTGATTCCTTCAATCATCATGGCATTATGGTTTGGTTGGAAATATCGTGCGTCAAATAAAGATGCAGACTATAAACCTACATGGGCACACTCAACTGCAATTGAAGTTGTAGTATGGGGTATTCCTGTCATTATTATTGGTATTTTAGCTTGGTTAACTTGGTGGGGTTCCCACAAGTATGACCCATACCGTCCTTTAGAATCAGATAAAGCACCTTTAACTATTCAGGTTATTGCTGAACAGTTCAAGTGGATTTTTATTTATCCTGAACAAAACATTGCGACTGTTAACGAAGTACGTTTCCCAGAGAAAACTCCGTTAAGTTTCAAAATCACTTCTAACTTCACGATGAACTCATTCTTCATTCCACAGTTAGGCGGTCAGATTTATGCAATGGCAGGTATGCAAACTCACCTTCATTTGTTAGCAAATGAAACTGGTGTATATCGTGGTTTCTCTTCTAACTACTCAGGCTATGGTTTCTCTCAAATGCGTTTCAAAGCGCATAGCGTTACAGAGCAACAATTCAACGAATGGGTAGCGGCTGTTAAAGCAGGTAATGGTACAACTATTAACCCAGAAGCAGTTCAAAAAACTACGCTTGACCAAGCTGAATTGGCAACCTTACGTGATGGCGATCGTTCTAAGCACCAAATCGAGCATTTAGTAAATCGTGCTAAAGCTGCTGGTGATCAAGAAGCGCTTGCTAAAGCAGAAGCGATGAAACCGTTCCCGACTAAGCCACACCCTGTGACTTATTACTCTTCAGTTGAACCAAAATTGTTTGAAACAATTATCAACCATTATATGAGTAACTATCATGGTGCTGACCACTCTGCTGCACATACAACAGCAGAAACTCATGTTGCAGCTGAACACGCTGCTCAAGGGGAATAAGACATGGATATGATTTTTGGTAAATTGGGTTGGGACTCTATCCCGACAGAGCCAATCGTACTTGTCACCATGGTCTTTATGGCACTTGGTGCAATTGCTGTGCTTGGCGGTATCACCTATTTCAAAAAATGGGGATATTTGTGGAAAGAATGGTTTACAACTGTAGACCATAAAAAGATTGGTATCATGTATATCATCGTATCTGTTGTCATGCTTTTGCGTGGTTTCGCCGATGCGATCATGATGCGTTTACAACTTTTCCTCGCTAAAGGCGGTGGTGAAGGTTATTTACATCCTGACCATTACGACCAGATCTTCACCGCACACGGTGTAATCATGATCTTCTTCGTAGCAATGGGTCTAGTTGTAGGTATGATGAACATCTCTGTACCTTTACAGATCGGTGCTCGTGACGTTGCTTTCCCATTATTAAACTCTTTAAGCTTCTGGTTATTCGCTGGTGCTGCTGGTTTAATGATGCTTTCACTTGTATTAGGTGAATTTGCTGCGACTGGTTGGATGGCTTACCCTCCTCTGTCTGGTATTCAATATTCTCCTGGTGTAGGTGTTGACTACTATATCTGGGCACTTCAGGTTTCTGGTCTAGGTACGCTTTTATCTGGTGTTAACTTCTTCGTTACCATCATCAAAATGCGTGCGCCTGGCATGAAATTGATGGATATGCCTATTTTCACGTGGACTTCACTTTGTACGGCTGTATTAATCATTGCATCTTTCCCTGTATTAACAGGTACTCTTGCGATGCTTACATTAGACCGTTACTTCGGTTTCCATTTCTTCACAAATGAGCTTGGCGGTAGCCCAATGCTTTATGTGAACTTGATCTGGACATGGGGTCACCCTGAAGTATATATCTTGGTATTACCAGCATTTGGTTTATACTCAGAAATCGTTGCAACCTTCTCTCGTAAAGCGTTGTTCGGTTACAAGTCTATGGTATATGCAACAATTGCAATTACTGTATTAGCATTTGTTGTATGGCTTCACCACTTCTTCACCATGGGTGCTGGTGCGAACGTTAACGCGTTCTTCGGTATCATGACCATGGTTATTGCGATTCCTACTGGTGTGAAAATCTTCTCTTGGTTATTCACCATGTATAAAGGTCGCATCACCTTTACTACTCCAATGTTATGGACGCTTGGCTTCCTTGTAACATTCGGTATCGGTGGTTTAACTGGTGTACTTATGGCTGTTCCACCTGCGGACTTCCTTGTACACAACTCATTATTCTTGATCGCTCACTTCCATAACGTAATTATCGGTGGTGTGGTGTTTGGTATGTTTGCCGGCATCATTTACTACTGGCCAAAAATGTTTGGTTGGAAGCTCAATGAAGCATGGGGTAAAGCTGCATTCTGGTTCTGGTTCTTCGGTTTCTATTTTGCATTCATGCCACTTTATATCCTTGGTTTCATGGGTATGACTCGTCGTTTGAATACATATGACAACCCTGAATGGGACCCATACCTTGCGATTGCATTATTCGGTGCTGTTCTTGTTGCGATTGGTATTGCATGTTTCTTAATGCAAATCATCGTTGGTTTCTTACAACGTCACCAAAACATGGACTACACAGGCGATCCATGGGATGCTCGTACACTTGAATGGGCTACTTCTTCCCCTGCTCCATTCTATAACTTTGCTCATGAACCAGATGCAAGCGGTATTGACCGTTTCTGGACTGACAAAGAGAACGGTGTAGCATACGCACGTAATACTAAATATGAAGACATCCACATGCCGACTGATCGTGCTGCTGGTTTTGTCATTGCAATGTTCATTACTCTTCTTGGCTTTGCACTCATCTGGCATATTTGGTGGCTCGTTGTTGTTTCATTCGTTGCAGCTGTTGTTAGCTTGATCGTAAGCTCATTCACTAAGAATGTTGATTACTATGTTCCAGCTGCAGAAGTTGAGCGTATTGAAAACGAACGCTATGCTTTACTTGAAAAACACTTGAAGAAGGACTAAGGAAATGGCTGAAGTACTTCATCACGACAACCATGGCCATGATGGTCATCATGAACATGATGATACTGACTTAACGGTCTTTGGTTTCTGGACATACTTGATGAGTGACTTGATTCTTTTCGGATCACTCTTCATTGCGTTCGCTGTATTAAGCAGTCATGTTCCACCAGGAACTCCAAGTGCATATGACCTGTTCCATGAATCATTAGGCTACGTGTTAACTGAAACATTTGCCTTATTGATTTCATCGGTGACTTTCGGTTTTGCGGTACTTGCATCTTATAAAAAGAATGTAAATCAAGTTATCACTTGGTTATTTATTACATTCCTTTTTGGTGCAACCTTCATCGGGATGGAACTCTATGAATTCCATCACCTTGTAGAAGAAGGTCATGGTCCAACTCACAGTGCTTTCTTATCATCGTTCTTTACTTTGGTAGGTACGCACGGTATCCACGTAACTTCTGGTTTAGTGTGGATGTTGGTACTGATGTATCAAATCAAAACTAAAGGTTTGACTTTACCGAATACACGTCGTCTTGCTTGCTTAAGCTTGTTCTGGCACTTCCTTGACATCGTTTGGATCTGTGTATTCAGCGTCGTTTACTTACTGGGAGTTCTCTAATGAGTAGTCATGAGCATAATGCTGCTGGTGCGTCACACGGTAACTTTAAGCAATACACTGTTGGCTTTATTCTTTCTGTCATCCTTACCATCATCCCATTCGGGATGGTGATGGCAGGTGGTTTCAGCCGCGGTCTTTTGGTTACAGTGATTGCAATCACTGCCGTTGCTCAGGTTCTTGTACAACTTGTGTATTTCTTACACATGAATACATCATCTGAACAACGTTGGAATATGATTGCATTTATCTACACAATCCTATGTATCGCTGTACTTTTAATCGGTTCTGTGTGGATTATGAATTACCTTCACTACAATATGATGATCTAAACTGATTGTCATGTTGAAAAAGTATTTATTCCTGACTAAACCAGGAATTCTCTTCGGTAATTTCATTACCACCTTGGGCGGCTTCTTCTTAGCCGCCCAAGGCTCTATAGACATCTTATTATTATTGCTCACTCTTATTGGAACAACATTAGTTGTTGCTTCAGGCTGTGTGGTTAATAATGTTATAGATCAAGATATTGATACAAAGATGCAACGCACTCAAAACCGTGCACTTGTTAAAAAAACCATCTCTCCTACTGTTGCGCTTGTATATGCTTTCGTACTCGGAGTAATAGGTTTTAGCATTTTGTGGTTTGGTGTAAATGGTTACGCATTTTTGTTTGCAATGATTGGTTTTATTGTCTATGTCGGTTTTTACAGTTTGTGGACTAAACGTACCTCAATCCATCAAACCGTCATTGGTAGTATCTCCGGAGCGAGCCCTCCTGTTATTGGTTATACAGCAGTAACTCATCAATTTGATGTGGCAGCCTTGCTTTTGTTTTTAGCATACGCTTTATGGCAAATGCCTCACTCTTGGGCAATTGCAATTTATCGTTTTGATGATTACAAAAATGCGGGAATTCCTATCTTGCCTGTAGCACGTTCCATTTATCGCACGAAAATTGAATGTGTAATCTATATCCTGTTGTTTGCAGCTGTTTTGAATGGGTTATATTGTTTTGGCTACACCAATGTATTTTTCTTGATTACCTTTAATGCTTTGACCGCATACTGGTTTTATTTATCAATTATTGGATTTAAAGCCGAAAACGACCAACTTTGGGCTAAACGCTTTTTCCTTTACTCAGTAATCTTAATTACTTTGCTAAGTTTAAGTTTTAGCTTTACCTATCAATCCCCTGCTCCAAATCTTCCTCTCTTTTAATTAAGGGAGGATTTCCTCCTCTCTCAAATAACTTTTATATTTCTCATCAAAAGATTTGTTTTTAGTCTAATTTTTACCTATAATTCAGCCTTCGCATTTTTTGCGACGTAGCTATTTATATTTTTAGCTATGACTCCTTGCTTCTAATTTTATTAGGGGCTGTTTAAACCGTAAGGAGCTGACAATGCGTCATTACGAAATCGTACTTTTGGTACACCCAGACCAAAGCGATCAAGTTGTAGGTATGGTTGAACGCTATATCTCTCAGATCAAAGAAGCTGATGGTCAAATTCACCGTTTAGAAGATTGGGGCCGTCGTCAATTGGCTTACCCAATTAACAAAATTCACAAAGCGCACTACATTCTTATGAATGTTGAATGTGGTCAATCTACGCTTGATGAGTTAGAAGAATTATTCCGTTATAACGACGCAATCATTCGTAACCTTATCATCCGTCGTGAACACGCAATCACTGAAGAGTCATTGCTTGCTAAGAGTGCTGAAGAAAAGCGTGCGCGTAAAGCTCAACGTGAAGAAGCACAGCAAGTTGCTCAAGAAGCTGAATAAGGAGAACATCAATGGCACGTTTTTACCGTCGTCGCAAGTTCTGCCGCTTTACAGCTGAGAATGTTGCGTACATCGACTACAAAGATATCGATACTTTAAAACAGTACATCACTGAAAACGGCAAGATTGTTCCTAGCCGTATCACTGGTACTAAAGCTCGTTATCAACGTCAATTAGCGCTTGCTATCAAACAAGCTCGCTACTTGTCTTTGATTCCGTACACTGACAACCATAAGTGAGGTGATCTGTGGACGTTATCTTATTACAACGCATTAAGAACCTTGGTAAATTAGGCGATAAAGTATCAGTTAAAGCTGGTTACGGCCGTAACTTCCTTATCCCTCAAGGTAAAGCAGTTGCAGCTACTGAAGCTAACACTGCTGCTTTCGAAGCTCGTCGCGCTGAACTTGAGAAGCAAGAAGCTGAAGTATTAGCTGCTGCTCAAGCACGTGCTGAACAATTGAACGAAGTTAACATCGTTATCACTGCTAAAGCTGGTGACGAAGGTAAACTCTTCGGTTCTATCGGTACTCGTGACATCGCTGACGCGTTAACGAATGCTGGTCTTACAGTTGACCGTGCAGAAGTTCGTTTACCAAACGGTGCGCTTCGTCACACTGGTGAATTCAACATCGCAATTCAATTGCACCATGATGTTGTTGCAGAAGTTCTCGTTACTATCGTATCTGAGTAATTTCTCATCAAAAAAAGAGCATGCTTACGCATGCTCTTTTTTTATCTCTTAAATTTAAGCAATAAAATTAGATATATTAATTCCTGATCAGTTCTTCAGTTTAATTGGTTTTTTAATTAGGTAGTTTATTTAGTTTTGTTTTAAGATAGTTCTCGGCTTAAAACCCTTTTTGTGTACACATTTTATCATCAGGTCTAATTATGTCTCAGGCGAATGCCACTTCTTTAACCCTTTCATCTCCAACAGAAAATAAGACGAGTGAATCAGGCCAACTTAAAGAGTTTCGCACTCCCCCACACAATTTAGCCATTGAGCAAGCTGTACTTGCTGCGCTGATGACCGTTGCTGAATCTTTTGAACAAGTCAGTGACTTACTCAAAGAAAATGATTTTTATGCCACTCGCCATAAATATATTTATCGTGCAATTGAAAAATTAGCACAGGAAAACTCACCGTATGATGCGGTTTTGGTCAACGACTGGCTTTTAAAACAAAACTTACTCGATGCGATTGGCGGTGAAGAATATTTGATGCAGCTTATGGCTGACTCACCTTCGAGTTTCTATAATCTTGAAACTTATGCGACTAAAATTAAAGAATTTTCTACACTACGCAGTATGATTAAGGTAAGTACTGAAATTTTACAAAATGCTTACGACACAAAAGGTCGAGGTGTAAGTGAAATTTTAGATTTAGCCGAAACGAGTATTTTCTCTTTAGCAGAACAACATAACAACAATAAAAAAGATTCTGGACCTAAAGCAATTAGTTCTGTAACTGCCGATGTAATTAGTAAACTTGATGAACTTTCAAAATTAGACGGAAATATTACTGGTTTAACGACTGGCTTCTTAGAGCTCGATAATAAAACTTCTGGTATGCAACCGGGTGATTTGATTATTGTCGCAGCACGTCCATCTATGGGTAAAACTACTTTCGCCATGAACTTGGTTGAAAGTGTTTTGCAATACAATAAACTCCCAGCTCTCGTATTCTCTATGGAGATGCCAGCAGACTCTATTGCGATGCGTCTAATTTCAGCTATGGGTAAAGTGCATCAAGGGCATTTACGTTCAGGTAATTTGGATGCTGATGAATGGACTAAAGTAACGGGTACCATTCTGCAACTTCAACAAATGCATTTGTATATTGATGATTCCTCTGCCCTACCACCTACTGAAGTTCGTGCCCGAGCTAGACGTATCGCAAAAATGCATGATGGTAAAATCGGCTGTATCATGGTCGACTATTTACAGTTGATGAAAGTTCCGGGCATGGGTGACAACCGTGTTGGTGAGATCTCGGAAATTTCACGTAGCTTAAAAGCTTTAGCTAAAGAAATGAACTGTCCTGTGATTGCACTATCTCAGCTTAACCGAAGTCTGGAAAACCGACCGAATAAACGCCCAGTAATGTCTGACTTACGTGAATCTGGTGCGATTGAACAGGATGCCGACTTAATCATGTTTATTTACCGTGATGAAGTCTATAACAAAGAATCGAAAGAAGCAGGCACCGCAGAAATTATCATCGGTAAACAGCGTAATGGTCCAATTGGTACCGTTCGCCTTGCCTTTGAAGGCCAATATACTCGGTTTAGTAATCTCTCTCCTGAGTATTACAGCCAATATGATGATGAAGAATAAACTCTATCTCTAGCCCAAAGGAGTAAATGAGGGTGCGTCAAGCAACAGTTTATATTGATCGCCAAGCGCTTCAATATAATTTAAACCGTGTCAAACAACTCGCAGCAAATTCAAAAATCGTAAGCATGGTAAAGGCCAATGCTTACGGACATGGAGTCAAAGACTGTTTAGCAGCCTTAAATGCCTCAGATGCCTTTGGTGTCGCCTGCCTACAAGAGGGATTAGAAATCCGCGAACTTGGTTTCGAGCAACCAGTTACTTTAATTGAAGGGGTATTTTCTGAAGATGAAATGCCCATCGCAATTGAACAAAAATTTGAATGCGTCATTCACCATCAACAACAGTTTGAATGGTTAATTAAACACAAACAAGCATATATTGCCCAAGGCTTAAAAGTATGGGTTAAATTAAATAGCGGTATGAACCGTTTAGGTTTTAAAAACCCAGAAATTATTGAAGTGATTAAGACATTAAAGTCTGAAGGTTTTACATGTGTACTTGCTATGCATTTTGCAAATGCAGATGTAGATCACCCTTTAAATGAACAACAAAAACAGCAATTTTTGCATATTAAAGAAACTTGCGATCCAATTTTAGCATCGTGCTGCAATTCAGCTGCCATCTTTAAATGGCCAGAACTAAATTTTGACTATGTACGTCCTGGTATTATGCTCTACGGCGCTTCACCTTTTGCAGATAAAACAGTGCATGATCTTGATTTGAAACCTGTCATGACTTTTACTGCAGAAATAATAGCGTTAAACCATATTGAAGCTGGTGAACACGTAGGTTATGGCTCTACTTTTTGTGCTCAACAGGCTATGGATATCGCCATTGTTTCTATTGGCTATGGTGATGGTTATCCAAGAGCTTATGTTAAGCAAAATTTTGTCGCTATTGATGGCAAACTTTGCCCAGTTGTGGGCCGTGTAAGTATGGATATGATTGCGATTGATGTCACAAATACTCAAGTAAAACTTGGCACCCAAGTTGAACTTTTGGGAAATCACCGTTTAGTTGATGACGTTGCTGAAGCTAACGGCACAATTGGTTATGAATTACTTTGCCGCTTAAGCACTCGTCCAGTCCGCCAAAGTACTTAATAATTTAGTAAATAAAAAATCCAAGCTTGCTTGGATTTTTTTTGAATAAATTTTAGCGCCAATAATCATCTGTAGGTTTTGGCATTTCCTGTAAACCACGGCGTAACGTATCTGACCATTGACGACTAATTTGTGAAAAATATGGATCGTCTTCAGTAATTCGCTTACCCATAGGGATCACAAAACTATCTTTACTATAAACCAATGCATCTAACGGTAAACCAACAGAGACATTAGAACGCAATGTAGAATCAAATGAAATTAGACTACAACGAAGAGCATCATCTAATGGCATCGCATAATATAAAGCTCGATCTAAAATAGGTTTGCCATATTTACTTTCGCCAATTTGAAAGTAAGGCGTATCTGTGGTGGCACAAATAAAATTGCCTTGCGGATAAACATTATAAAGCTGCATATCTCCGCCTTTGATTTGTCCCCCCACTAAAATACTACAGGCATAATTCATTTGTTCTTGGGTATCTGAACTGATATCTTCTAAAACGCTTTTCAAGGTTTTACCGACTAGGTCAGCCACTTCAAACATAGTATTAATGCTATATAAATTAGGTTCTTGTTGCAAAATAAGCGCATTTTGCAAATGCCCGATAACCGCTTGTGTAGTTGCTAAATTGCCTGCTGTTTGCAAGGCAATAAACCGCTCTCCCGTTACTCCAAAAGTATGCAGTTTACGGAACACAGAAATATGATCGACCCCGGCATTGGTTCGAGTATCACTTATAAACACCAACCCCTGTTCCAATCTCAGCGCACAACAATAGGTCATTTCGTTCTCTTTACATTCAACAAGCCAGCACTTGAACCACAGACATCATATTTTCAGTACCACCTTTTTCTCGCACTCCCCTAATGGGCGCAACATCGAGATAGTCCCGACCAACAGCAAGATAAATATGATGCTTTGGTGTAAACAATTGATTGCTCACATCAAAACAATACCACTGATTATCTAAAAATACCTCCGCCCAAGCGTGACTGGCAAGGTGTGGAGAATTTTGATCAAATAGATAACCAGAGACATAACGTGCTGGTAATTGTAACGCACGGCACATAGCGATTAAAACATGTGCATGATCTTGACACACCCCCTGACCTGCCTGAAAGGCTTGCGTAGCCGTTGTATGAACAGATGTACTATCCGGTTGATATGGCATCTTTTGCAGAATATTTTCACTGAGCAAAGCAATATGTTGTCGGTCTTTGACAGTTACAATTCTCTGGGCAAAATCCAACATTTCAGCATCATATTTAGTGGCCTCTGTACTTTGGAGAAATAGATTTATTGGTATAGATACATCTACTCCTCCTATTTCTGTATTTAGAAGCTCTACAATGCCTTGTGCCATAAAAGTAAGGTGCTGATACTCATAACGCTGGCTAGCCGTTATCCAAATATTATTAAAAATATCTCTTTTGAGCGTCTTGTCACCAGGTACACTGATTGCCCAATTAATAACATGTTGATGCAGCGATGTTTGAGGCATCATCTTGATATACTGAATACTGTTTTTAGCAGTTTCAGTATAGTTATAATGCGTTTGATGATTAACCATCAATTTCATAATTATGCCTCGAACATATATTCCAACTGCTGGGTAAAATTATAATAAGCTTCCCAATTTGGATGATCTTTTAATAATTGCCATGGTTGAGTTAATTTATTCCACCCTAAGTCATTCAGCTGTTGAAGTAATTGTTCTAACTCCTGCAAGAGCTGTGTAAGGTCTTGCTGAAAACGTAGTTGTATATCAAATAATTCTATCTTTTGTCCTAAATGCAGAAATAACGCTATATCTTCATGTTCAGCATCAAGTATTTGATTACATTTCGCTAAAGCCTGCTTTAATGAGTCAGGATGAGCTTGAACTCCCTTAATCGCATGATTTAATTCTGCATAGGCATTTGAAGATAATATTCCTCTTAACTCTTGAATATTATCTTTGGCAATAGCGAACTGATTCAGTAACGAATATGTTTGTTTCGTATCCAACATATAGCAATTCAGTAATTCTGCTTGATCAATGACTAGCCCAAATGCTGCTGCAAATTGGGCTGCTTTAGCATCATCTGTAAATGGCAAATGTGATACAGCAAATTGAATTCGCATTAAATAACGACCCAACCAATAAATGTGGTGCGCACTCGAATTGAGTAAAACCATAAATTTCCTCTTTAACCAACCATTAAGAATGTAGCGTTTCAACAACCCATGTATCTTTAATACCTCCTCCTTGTGAGGAGTTAACGACTAAAGAACCTGCCTGCATGGCTACTCGTGTTAAACCTCCGGGCACAATTTCGGTCCGATAAGGAGAACTGAGTACAAACGGGCGTAGGTCGATGTGGCGCTCAGCCACTCCTGCTGTAGTTAAAGTCGGTGCAACCGATAAAGCCAATGTTGGCTGGGCAATATATTCATGCGGCGTAGCAATCAGTTTTTGTCTAAATTCATCAATTTCACATGAGCTTGCTTTAGGACCAATTAACATGCCATATCCACCCGATCCTTGAGCTTCTTTAATGACCAATTGATCTAAATGAGCCAGTACATAGTCCAGATGTTCTTTCTCACGGCACTGATAAGTAGGTACATTCTTTAAAATGGGTGTTTCACCTAAATAATATTGGATCATCTGATCAACATATGGATAAATCGATTTATCGTCAGCTACTCCAGTGCCAGGTGCATTGGCAATCACTACGTTTTTCTGTAAATAAGCAGACATTAAACCTGCCACACCTAAAGCACTATCAGGTCTAAATGCAAGTGGATCTAAAAAATCATCATCTAAACGGCGATAAATCACATCAACCTTTTGACGGCCGCGAATCGTTTTTACAAATACTTGATCATTTTCTACAAATAAATCTCGATTGGTAACCAGTGGCACATCCATTTCACGTGCTAAAAAAGCGTGTTCATAATAAGCACTGTTAAAACGTCCTGGCGTTAAGACCACAATAAAAGGCTGATCAACCTCGGAGTTTTCTTGAAGTATTTCTTTTAATAAGCTTGGGTAGTGTTCAATACCTTGCAGATTGTTAGCAGCACAGAGCTCAGGCATGAGTTGCTGACTAATATTCCTACATTCAATCATATAAGATACGCCAGATGGTGTTCTTAAATTATCTTCAAGTACAAAAAACTCGCCTTCACTGTCACGAATAATATCTATTCCGCTAATTTGAGAATAAATTTTGCCTTTGAGCGTGTGTTTAAGCATATGGGGCTGAAAAGCCTCATGACAAATAATCTGACTTTCCGGAATTAATTGCTCTTTTAAAATATGTTGCCCATGATAGATGTCATCTAAAAAATAATTGAGCGCTTTAACTCGCTGTGCGCAGCCAGCTGCGATTTTTTCCCACTGTTTTTTTTCAATAACCCTTGGGATGAGATCAAAAGGTATCGTTCTCTCCACTCCTTCTTTATCGCCGTATACGTTAAATGTAATGCCGTGATAGAGAAAATGTTGCTTAGCTTCCGCATTTAATTGTTTCAACTCATCCAAAGTACGAATGCTCAGCCATTGTTCAATTTTTTTAGAGGCCACACCGTTAGACGTTGCATCATCTAACATCTCATTAAAAAACTGCGATTTTAGTTGTTCAAATAGGTTCGACTGTACGGAAAGATTTTCTATAAACGAAGTTTGGTTAAGTAATGCGTTGGTCGCCTGTTCCTGTAAAAAATAATCAATATCGGCTTGTAGGTCTTTCTCTTGTTCTGACATAGCAACCTCGTCTTATCATTTATCTATATTTCATTTTTAAATAAGCAATTTCAGTGCCACTTATATATCTATAATGCTTATTGAGTATCATTGTTATAACTTTCTTCTAAATTTTAGCATTGATTGTAAAAGCTGCTATAAACCGAATCTGACAAACTTGCTAAATCTGTAAAGTTTTTTTATTGTGTTGACACCAAAGCAATTGGATATAGATGTATTACGCTTATGTCTGTAACAGAAAAAGAAACTTCAAATAGTTTATATCGCCAATGGCAGATTCTATCTCGCCTTCCTACCGGTAAATGGATCGGAACTCGAGAATTGCAAGAAATGCTTGAGCGTGAAGGTATTGAAATCAGTTTAAGGACAATTCAGCGTGATTTAAACCAAATTGCTCAGCGTTTTCCAATTGAAAGTAATAAAGCTGTACCTCAAGGCTGGCGTTGGCAATCAGATGCACCAATTCAAAGCTTACCGCATATGACAAGCTCTCAAGCTGTAACTTTTATGATGGTTGAGGAACATCTCAAACATTTACTTCCACCCAGTCTACTTGATGAGATGGGGCCTTGGTTTGATTTAGCAAAACGTAGTCTGTCTACACAAAATAATGTGAGACAGTGGATTAATCGTGTCCGTATTGTGCCAGCAAGCCAACCTCTTATTCCACCTGTAGTGGACCGTGCTGCTCAGCAGGCAATTTATGAAGGTCTACTACAAGACAAACAGATTGAGTGCGTCTATCGGGCCCGTGTAAATCAAGGCGAAGATAAAACTTATATTTTAAATCCTCTTGCTTTGGTCCAAAAAGGTGCTGTGATTTACTTAATTTGTACTCGCCATGATAAAACTGAAGTACAAACATTTGCCTTGCACCGATTCAAATCTGCTAAAGTTTTAGAAAGTCGGGCTTTACACCCTGTCAATTTCGATATTGACCATTATATTGACTCAGGAGCTTTAGGTTTCAGAGTAGATTACAACCAACCCACTGAATCTATTCAGCTTACTTTAACCATGACCGAGCAAACTGCTAAAACTTTTTATGAAAGTCAGTTAAGTAAAGATCAGACCATTACCCCAATTGAAGAAAATATTGTCGAAGTTACGGCGACCGTTCCATTTACATCCCAACTCGTATGGTGGTTACGGAGTTTTGGTAAAAAACTGCTTCATATTGAGCCAGTTCAAGTACACAATGCTGTGCGAGAAATTGAGCCTGATAGCAAATAATCAATAGATATAAAAAAGAGAACCATATGGTTCTCTTTAGATTTTGAATTGTAATTTTCTTAATTTTATATTGTTCTTATATTTTTACTTGTTTTCAGATCAATGTGTTTACCCCCACCAAAACTGATCTGCTCTTTCTTTTGCGCTATTTTGAACATGAGCATTGGCATGCCATTTCATATCCATTGTAGCGAATTGATTTCATTGTCATGTTTAAAGCCCTCTTGTTTGAACGTGAATTTAATATAACTTTCGCTTTAAAACTTGTGAAATAAGAAAAAAAGGATGCAAAATCTTTTTTGATGCTTAGGAAAATTCCAGATATTTTTTGATCAGAAAATAAAAAAGCCCAGTCTTAACCGGGCTTTTTTACACGCTTAAATAATTAAGCCGTTTTTTTCGTCATATTATTTTTACGAATCGTGATCATTACAAGCTGAACAGCAGCTGGGGTAACACCAGGAATACGGCTCGCTTGAGCTAATGTTTCCGGGCGAACTGTTTTCAACTTCTGAGTAATTTCGCGAGATAAACCTGAAACGACGTCATAATCAAAATCAGCAGGAATTTTAGTTTCTTCAAGACGTTTTAATTGAGCCACATCTTCATGCTGACGGTTGATATAACCTTCATATTTAACAGCAATTTCAATTTGCTCACCGACTTGCTGTGATACTTCAGAACCTGTAAGTTCCGCAATTTGGCCAAAATTAATATTAGGACGTTTAAGCAAGTCAATCGCACTACATTCTTTACTTAAGTCAGCACCGGTCATTTCAACAAACTTTTTACCCATTGGGTTGTTAGGTGCCGCCCATAAATGTTGTAAACGAGATGTTTCGCGCTCAACTGCTTCCATTTTTTCGCAATAAGCCGCCCAACGAACATCATCAACCAAACCAAGCTCACGACCAATAGTTGTTAAACGTTGATCGGCATTATCTTCACGTAACATCAAACGATATTCCGCACGTGAAGTGAACATACGGTATGGCTCTTTCGTACCTAAAGTAATCAAGTCGTCAACCAATACACCCATATAAGCTTGGTCACGTTTAGGTGTCCATTCTTCTTGTTCCCATGCACGGCGTGCAGCATTCAAGCCTGCAAGTAAACCTTGGGCACCCGCTTCTTCATAACCAGTAGTACCATTAATTTGCCCTGCAAAATACAAGCCGTTAATTGCTTTAGTTTCTAGAGTAAATTTCAAAGCTTGCGGGTTGAAATAGTCATATTCGATTGCATAACCCGGACGTAAGATATGGGCATTTTCCATACCGCGAATCGAGCGCACAAGTTCAAACTGAACATCAAATGGTAATGAAGTCGAAATACCATTTGGATAAAGCTCATGTGTATCAAGGCCTTCTGGCTCTAAGAATACCTGATGCGAGTCTTTATCAGAGAAACGATGAATCTTATCTTCAATTGAAGGACAGTAACGTGGACCTACCCCTTCAATAACACCGGTATACATTGGTGAACGGTCTAAGCCACCACGAATAATGTCATGAGTTTTTTCGTTAGTATGCGTGATATAGCAATTCACTTGTTCTGGGTGCATAGACACATCACCCATGAACGACATTACCGGAGACGGGAAGTCGCCTGGTTGTGGTGTCATAACTGAAAAATCAACTGAACGTGCATCAATACGTGGAGGTGTACCTGTTTTTAAACGGCCTACCGGTAATTTCAATTCACGAAGACGCTGAGCAAGAGCAATAGAAGGAGGATCACCAGCACGACCGCCGCTTGATTTCTCTAAACCAACGTGAATAACACCGCCCAAGAATGTACCAGTAGTTAACACAACAGTTTTTGCATCAAAGCGGATACCCATTTGGGTCACAACACCCTTAACTGTATCGCCTTCAACAATCAGGTCATCAGCCGCTTGTTGGAAAATATCAAGATTTGCTTGATTTTCTAAGGTCTCACGAATCGCAGCTTTATAGCGAACACGGTCAGCCTGAGCACGCGTTGCACGTACTGCTGCACCTTTACGCGAGTTTAAAATACGGAATTGAATACCGCCTTTATCGGCAGCTAAAGCCATTGCACCGCCAAGCGCATCAATTTCACGAACTAAGTGCGACTTACCAATGCCACCAATTGCTGGGTTACAGCTCATCTGACCCAAAGTCTCAATGTTATGGGTCAAAAGCAAAGTCTGTCGTCCCATACGCGCAGCAGCAAGCGCCGCTTCCGTACCTGCGTGACCGCCACCGATAACGATAACATCATAAACTTTAGGATAGTGCATGAGTACAAAAACACCAGAAAAAAAAGACGGAACATTATAGCAAAATTATCTGCTTATAGATGTACATAATTACAAAATTGTCGTGACATGATTTACGGTAAGCCACATGTTTTGACATTTTGTTTCATGAATTCAATACAAAGTGAATGTTTTTAAAACTTTTTCATTTTAGAATAAAAAACGTACAGCACTTCTATGACTTTAAAATTAACGCAACTAGAAGGAACACAAAATGAAAACGACCATGTTGAAAATCTTAACAGCATCTCTAATTTGTTTTTCAGGCGTCACTTTTACACACGCTGCTGACACGAGCAAAGCCGAAACTCAAAAACAAATTCGAGTGTGTGCAAAAAAACAGCAAGGTGAATGGGTTTCTTACAATCACAACGGTGTAACCTTTAATGGTACTTGCCAGCCGAACGAAAATGGCAAATTACAATTCAAGGCCCCTGCTCCTTAATACAGTTTTGACTTAAGATATAGAGAAATCGTTTTATATTCTTCTATATCACATCATCATTTTTAAAAAGCGGTCCATTAAAGATGGGCCGTTTTCTTTTTTAAACTACTCTAGTCAGCTACAATATGCCTTTAAATAAAATTTTAGGTCCTTTTCGTGAAGTGGTTACAAATACACATTACCGTTGATCAAGAACAAGTTGAATTCACAGAAACACTTTTAATGTCTCTAGGTGCGGTAAGCGTAACTTTGGATGATGCCGAAGATCAGGCTTTACTGGAACCATTACCAGGTGAAACACCACTCTGGAACAAAGTCATTGTTACTGGTATTTACCAACAAGACGAACAAGACCCAATTGATGTTGATACTTTAGAAGCTTTCTTAAAAGCACAACTTCCAGATGTGCCGATGCGTCATGAAGAACTTGAAGATCAAGTTTGGGAACGCGCATGGATGGATTATTATGAGCCAATTCAGATCGGGGAAAAATTCTGGATTGTTCCTGAATGGTTAGAGCCACCAGAAGCAGATGCTACAAATATTAAGCTTGACCCAGGCCTTGCTTTTGGTACAGGTAATCATGCAAGTACTTTCTTATGCTTACAATGGTTAGGTAAAACTGATGTTAAAGATAAGATCGTGATTGATTATGGTTGTGGCTCAGGCATTTTAGGTGTTGCAGCTTTATTATTAGGCGCTAAGAAAGTCTATGCGACAGACATCGACCCACAAGCAGTTTTAGCAACTAAACAAAATGCAGAACTCAATGGTGTATTAGACCGTTTATATGTAGGTCTTCCTGAAGAGTTTGATCAAGAATTCAAACCTCAACAAGCAGATGTTTTAGTCGCAAATATTTTAGCGGGTCCTTTAATGGCACTTGCGCCAGAGTTCGCAAAATTACTTAAATCTGATGGTGATTTCGCACTTGCTGGTGTAATCGAAGAGCAAGTTGCTGATGTTTCAGGTGTTTATTCTGAATTTTTTGATATATTAGATGTCGAAAAGCGCGAAGAAAACTGGTGCCGCATTTCAGGAAAACGTAAAACAACAAATTGAGATGTTTTAACTCATGAATGAAAAACAAACCCGCTGCCCTAAGTGTCTAACAGTTTATAAAGTTTCTCTTACTCAGTTAACTGTTGCTCAGGGTATGGTTTGTTGCCCTAAATGTAATTTAAATTTTAATGCTCTGACTAATTTAGTAAATGTTGAGCAGCCGGAAACGGTAAACTCATCTGCTTTAGCTCATGGCTCTATGCAAACACGATATATGACCCATTCTCATGTGTTAGATATCTTTGATCAAAAAGTTGAAAACTCTAATATTGATCTTTTGACTTATTTGAATAATTTAAATTACTTCCATAATGAACCTATTAATGCTCTTCCTAATCTTAATTTGGCTGAGCAAGCAACCTCTCCTGAACAAGATAACGGTAAAAAGCATAGCTGGTTGTACTATACGCTTTGGAGTTCTGCAAATCTGATTCTGATTTTGGTTTTTACTTTTCAGATTCTTTGGTTTAACCCTAAACTCATGCAACAAAGCCCTGCGATTAGCCATGCATTTAATTATGTTTGTCAAATATTGCATTGCAACAAGTCAGCTGAACAATATCAACTTCTTTATATAGAAAAGGTAAAGCTACGTAAAATTGGTACAGAGCATACTCAACTTTCAGGTGTTCTCATAAATCAGAATAATAAAAGTATTGAGTTGCCCAACCTAAAACTCAGCTTTGGCAAAGGAACCGATCAAGAAGAAATCATTTTTACCCCTCAACAATACTTGGTCGAAAATTTACGTGGTATTCAACGTATTCCGACCAATACACCTTTTAGATTCCAAGTTGAGCTAAATAAAAGCAAAAAAAGCCTAGTAAATTATCGATTAGAAATTGTCCACCCCTAATTTGTAAAAAAAGTGAAAAAAAATTAAAAAAAAATGCAGTTAATTTGCTCACTTTTTCCTAGACAATGGTATGATACGCGCCACGAAAGCTTTGACTCATATACTCCTCGCTCTCAATTCAAAAAATATACTGTTAAGCATGTGTGCTTTTCTACATTAAGCGCATAGCCTAACTTTTTTTGTTTTTGAGGGGGCTGTAACAAATATTTAATTATTGTTACGCTTATTTTTTACTCAATACGAAGAAATATGGCAAGCTAATTGTTCTTATGTTTTAGAGTCACTGTTTTAGGATCTAAAACAGGACTCCGTATTTTTAGACCACATTTATATACTACTTTACCCAAGCTAGTATTTGATTTTCGGATTAACTCGCATGAATAGCAAATCTCCTATTTTTACTGCACAATCTGATGTTGCTCTTCGCATCCACGTGGATCGCGCAGTTCGCCATTATTTTGCACAATTGCAAGGTGAGCAACCATCTCAGGTATATGACATGGTGCTAGCAGAAATGGAGAAACCTCTTTTATCTGTAGTTCTAGAATATACTCGTGGTAACCAAACACGTGCCGCAGAAATTCTTGGACTCAACCGTGGCACTTTACGTAAAAAGTTAAAAGCTCACGGTTTAATGAGTGAATAAATGATAAAATGCTCACGGCTTCGTGGGCATTTTTTTTGTGCTTCTAATTGGTTTTAATCCGTAGACTTGAAATTGTTGACTTGAACATCATGACTATTAAACGTGCTTTGATTTCTGTATCAGACAAAACAGGAATTGTCGAATTTGCTCAAAACCTTGCAGCTTTAGGGGTAGAATTATTATCTACAGGCGGCACATACAAGTTGCTTAAAGATAATAATATTGCTGTTGTTGAAGTATCTGAACATACCGGTTTCCCGGAAATGATGGATGGCCGTGTTAAAACACTACATCCAAAAATTCATGGCGGTATTTTGGCTCGTCGTGGTCTAGACGAAGCTGTTATGCAAGAACACAACATCGATCCAATCGATTTAGTTGTAGTTAACCTTTACCCATTTGCGGCTACAGTAGCTAAACCTAACTGTTCTCTTGCTGATGCTATCGAAAATATCGACATCGGTGGTCCAACAATGGTACGTGCTGCTGCTAAGAACCATGCATCTGTCGGTATTGTGGTAAATGCTTCAGATTACGATACAGTTATTAGCGAATTAAAAGCTTCTGGTTCACTTTCTTACGAAACACGCTTCGATTTAGCGGTTAAAGCATTTGAACATACAGCTCAATATGACGGCATGATTGCTTCTTACTTAGGCGCTCGCGTTGGTAAGGCCGAAGGTGAAGCAGATTTATTCCCTCGTACGTTCAATACCCAATTAAACAAAGCACAAGATTTACGTTACGGCGAAAATCCACACCAATCTGCTGCTTTCTATGTTGAAGCAAATGCAAAAGAAGCTTCTGTTTCTACTGCAAAACAATTACAAGGCAAAGAATTGTCTTATAACAACATTGCTGATACTGATGCTGCCCTTGAGTGCGTGAAATCATTTGCAAAACCAGCTTGTGTCATCGTAAAACATGCTAACCCTTGTGGTGTTGCCGTTTCTTTAGACGGTATTAAAGCTGCTTATGATTTAGCTTACGCAACAGATCCAGAATCTGCTTTCGGCGGTATTATTGCATTTAACCGTGAGTTAGATGTTGCTACTGCCCAAGCAATTGTAGACCGCCAATTCGTTGAAGTAATTATTGCTCCAAGTATTGCTGATGGTGTACTTGAAGTTACTGGCGCGAAGAAAAATGTTCGTGTTTTAGTATGTGGTGAATTACCTGCAATTGATGCACGTGCTCTACAACTTGACTATAAACGCGTTAACGGCGGTTTACTTGTTCAAGACCAAGACTTGGGCATGATTACTAAAGATGATCTTAAAGTTGTGACTAAACGTGCACCAACTGAACAAGAAATTGATGATCTTATTTTTGCATGGAAAGTTGCGAAATACGTAAAATCAAACGCTATTGTTTATGCCAAAAACCGTCAAACTATTGGTGTAGGTGCAGGCCAAATGAGCCGTGTTAACTCAGCACGTATCGCGGCAATTAAAGCTGAGCATGCTGGTCTGGTTGTTGAAGGCGCAGTTATGGCATCTGATGCATTCTTCCCGTTCCGTGACGGTATTGATAATGCAGCGAAAGCTGGCATTAAATGCATTATTCAACCGGGTGGTTCTATGCGTGATGAAGAAGTTATTGCAGCTGCTGATGAAGCTGGCATTGCAATGGTCTTCACTGGTATGCGCCATTTCCGCCACTAATTTAAATTTAGTCCTCCCTAACCCTCCTTTTATTCAGGAGGGTTTTCCACAATAATGGAACTATCTCTCCACCTTGAGAAATAGAGGGGGATGAAAAAGGATTAAAGTTAAGGAACAAATTAAAAATGAATATTTTAGTTTTAGGTAGTGGTGGTCGTGAGCATGCTTTAGCATGGAAAATCGCGCAAGATGCCAAAGTTACTCAAGTTTTCGTTGCGCCTGGTAACGCAGGAACTGCAACAGAACCAAAATGCGTTAACGTTCAGCTCGATATTTTAGACAACCCGGCAATTATTGCTTTTGCTAAAGAAAATAATGTTGAACTGATTGTTGTTGGCCCAGAAGCGCCATTAGTAAATGGTGTTGTTGATGCTGCGCGTGAAGCAGGCGTAAAAATTTGGGGACCTACTCAATATGCAGCACAGCTTGAAGGTTCAAAAGCATTTGCTAAGCACTTTTTAAAACGCCACAACATTCCAACAGCTTTTTATGAAGTATTTACGGAAGTTGATGCAGCAAAAGCTTATGTTGAAAAAAATGGTGCACCAATTGTAATTAAAGCTGACGGTCTTGCGGCTGGTAAAGGTGTTATCGTTGCAATGACCAATGAAGAAGCTTTTGCAGCCATTGATGACATGCTTGCAGGCAACAAATTTGGTGATGCAGGCTCACGTGTTGTAATTGAACAGTTCCTTGCTGGTGAAGAAGCTTCTTTCATTTGTATGATTGACGGTAAAAACATTTTACCAATGGCAACTTCACAAGATCACAAACGTATTTTTGAAGGTGACCAAGGTCCTAACACAGGTGGTATGGGTGCCTACTCTCCTGCTCCAGTTGTGACTCCAGACGTTTTTGAGCGTGTAATGAATGAAATTATGCGCCCAACTGTTGATGGTATGGCTGCTGATGGACATGTTTATACTGGCTTCTTATATGCTGGTTTAATGATTGATGAACAAGGTCAACCACGCGTAATTGAGTTTAACTGCCGTTTCGGTGATCCGGAAACTCAACCTATCATGATGCGTTTGAAGTCATCTCTTGTTGATTTGGTTGAAGCAGGTATCGCAGGTAACTTACCAAGCGAAGCAGAATGGGATGAGCGTAAGTCAATCGGTATTGTACTTGCAGCAGAAGGTTACCCAGACAGCGTGCGTAAAGGTGACGTTATCTCAGGTATCGGTCAATCACCAGAAGATACTAAAATCTTCCATGCAGGCACTGCTACTCGTGAAGATGGGCATATCGTTACTTCTGGCGGACGTGTACTTTGCGTGACTGCTCTAGGTGATAGCGTTCTTGAAGCACAAATCAATGCTTTAGAAGTATGTGGGCAAGTAACCTTCACAGGTATGCAATACCGCAGTGACATTGGTTACCGTGCTATTGCTCGTGAAAAAGCTGAATAAAAATTTAAATAGTAAAAAAGCTCTCTTATGAGGGCTTTTTTATTTTGCTTATTCACTTATCACAAATATTCATATTAATCTTAATTTTTATTCAATTCTGATTAATAAGATCGAAACATGTCCACTATATTGAATATGTTTTTATTGTTATGATTGGTTAAACCGTTGGAACTTTCAACATCACCAATTTTCCCAGCTGAGAGCCAACCCGAATGGTTGAGATCTCTCATAATCAGGACTTTTTTTACATGAAAAAGCTGATCAGTCTTTTTTTAAGCGTGTCTGTAGTATTACTTGCAGCTTGCGGCAAACAGCAAAATGAACCACAAAATGGCAAAGACTCTGCTCAGTTACAAACTGTAGTCATTGCTTCAACTGGTTCTGACGCTGATATTTGGCGCTATATTGCAACTTTACCGGAAACTAAAGCTGCCGGTCTTAAACTTGAGGTGAAAAACTTCACTGATTATGTTGCAATGAATACAGCTACTGCAAACAAAGAAGTTGACCTAAATGCATTCCAATCTTATGCCTACCTTGTTGCATTTAATGCTTCAAATAAAGATAAGATTGCTCCTGTTGCTACAACTTATCTTGAACCAATGGGTATTTACTCGAGTAAATACAAAAAAGTTGATGAGTTCCCTCAAGGTGCAAGCATTGCTATTCCTAATGATGCAGCGAACGAAGCTCGTGCATTGTTATTGTTACAAAGCGCAGGTCTAATCAAGCTTAAAGCTGACTTTGATCCAGCGAAAGGCACTCCAAGCGATATTACTGACAACAGCAAAAAAATTGACATTAAACCAATTCAAATGGCAACTGCTGTTCGTGTAAAAGACGAAGTTGATGCAATTGTTTTAGGGAATACTTTAGCAATGGAAGGTGGTTTAAATGTGCTTAAAGATTCTATCTATTATGAGCCAGTTGACCAAAGTACAAAGCTGAATGTAAATATTCTTGCAACTGCTGAATCACGTAAAGATGACCCTGTTCTTCAGAAAGTTGGTCAGCTTTACCACACTGAAGCTGTTAAAAAATACGTTGAACAACACTTTGGTGGTACAAAAGTTGACGTGAATCAGCCAATCAGCTACCTCACGCAAGCTAAATAGTAATATAATAGCTGCAACGCGAAACAGGCAAAGACTCTTTGCCTGTTTTTTCTTTTTAGCATAGTTTTTGACGACATGATTCAATTTAAAAACATTTCAAAGCACTATCAGCTTAAAGGCCAAACTATACGTGCACTGGACCAAATTAATTTGGAAATTCCTGAAGGCAGTATTTTCGGCATTATTGGCTATAGTGGTGCAGGTAAAAGTACTTTAATCCGCCTGATTAACTTACTTGAACGACCAAATGAAGGTCAGGTTATCATTAATCAAAAGGACTTCACTGCTTTGGATGCGCGTTCATTACGTCAGGAACGTGCAAATATTGGTATGATTTTCCAGCACTTCAATTTGCTTCAAACCAAAACAGTTGCTGAAAATATTGAAATGCCAATGCGTCTGCTAAATTACAGCAAAGCAGAACGTGAAAAGCGTTTAAATGAGTTACTTGAATTCATTGATCTTAAGCATAAAAAAGATGCTTATCCGGATGAATTATCTGGCGGTCAGAAACAACGTGTTGGTATCGCTCGTGCTTTAGCCAACCACCCTAAAATTCTTTTGTGTGATGAGGCCACCTCTGCCCTCGACCCACAAACGACAAAGTCGGTTTTAGAATTATTAAAGAAAATTAACCAAGAGCAAAAAATCACAATCGTCATGGTAACTCATGAAATGGATGTGATTGAGACTGTATGTGACCATGTTGCTGTCATGGAAGCTGGTAAAGTGATTGAGCAAGGCTCAACCATTGATATCTTTAGTAATCCACAACATCCGACAACTAAAAACTTTATACAAACTGTTTTACATCAGCAGTTGCCTGTAAATATTTTAAATCAACTGGAAAACCAGCATCATCACAGCATTTATTGCTTACAGTTCTTAGGGCGTTCAGCACAAGAGCCTGTGATTCAGTCGCTTATTAAACAATTTGATATTAGTTTAAATATCTTATTTGCCAATATGACTGAAATTAACGGCACCGTCATTGGTCAGATGTTTGTACAGCTTTTAGGTGATCCACAGTTGATTCGTCAGGCGATTGAGTTTTTAGAGAAAAATGAAGTGAGTGTAGTTCAATCAGGAGATCAAGTATGAGAGATTTAATCGTACAGTGGTTAACTGAACTTACTCAACCTTTCTGGCACAGTTCTCTTTCAATTGACCAGTTTGTAACTGCGTTGCAAGAAACCTTCCATATGGTGTTCTTTGCGCTTTTATTTGGTGGTATTTGGGGCTTTATCCAAGGGATTATTCTACTTGTAACCCGCCCAGAAGGCATTTTGCCAAATAAATTCATTTATCATTTACTCAACCCAATTGTAAATGCTTTACGCTCTCTGCCATTTATTATTTTACTTATTGCAGTTATTCCACTGACCAAATTATTGGTAGGAACTTCAATTGGTACATGGGCAGCGATCGTTCCTTTAACAATTTACGTTGGGCCATATATGGGACGTCTTATTGAGACTTCCCTGCTTGAAGTAAATGAAGGAATTATCGAATCTGCTCAAGCTATGGGTGCAACACCTTGGCAGATTATTTCGCGCTTTATCTTACCTGAAGCTCGTAGTTCGCTTATTTTGAACTTAACGACTGCTACGATTAGCCTTATTGGTGCAACCGCTATGGCTGGTGCAGTTGGTGCTGGTGGTATTGGTGACTTGGCAATTTCTTATGGCTATCAACGTTTTGATACAAGCGTCGTTATTTTAACGGTTATTGTATTATTACTTTTGGTACAAATCGTTCAAATGCTAGGAAATTGGCTCGCAAAAATGCGCTAATTGAACTCCTAAAAAAGCCCTCTTTTATGAGGGCTTTTTTATTTTAGAGAGTCTAATTTATAGGACATTTTATTAGACAGGTTACTCAAGGTAATTTCTGTTATTATCAAAATTAGCCCGTAGATACTGCTTTTGGATTTAGTTTCAGGATAAAAAAATGCGTTATAGAATTCATTATATTGATGTGCAAAATGCCCTACAAAACTATATCTGGATTTTAGAAGATACTGAGACTCATGAAGCTGTTGCAGTTGATCCAACAGAGGCTGAGTTAGTCATCCACTTTTGCCAAGAACATCAATTAACTCTAAAACAGATTTGGCTTACCCATTGGCATAAAGACCATATCGGCGGTGTTGCTGATTTAACGGCTAACACGCCTATGGCGGTATATGGCCCAAGAGATGAACTAAGTAAAATCCCTGGCATTACTCATCCCTTACAACACGATGATCATCTAAAATTTAATGATTTAAAAGTAGAGATTATTGCAACACCAGGCCATACTTTAGGTCATATTGTATATTTTATTGAAGAGCTTAATGCCCTCTTTTGTGGAGATACCTTATTTGCAATGGGATGCGGGCGACTATTTGAAGGTACAGCAGAACAGATGTACCACTCACTAAATCGTCTTGCTGCACTACCCACTGCAACAAAAGTGTATTGCACACATGAATATACACTTTCTAATGCGGAATTTGCCTTAAGTGTAGAACCTGAAAACCACGCACTGCAAGAACGTGCTGAACAAGTCCGCATGCTTCGTCAAGAAGGTAAAATTACCTTGCCAAGTAGTATTGAACTTGAACTAGCAACAAATCCCTTTTTACGTGCTGAAAGTGTAGATGAGTTCGCTCACTTACGTAGCTTAAAAGATAATTTTTAAAATTATAAGCTTTCAACCAAGATACAGTTTAATTTTAAGAACTGTATCTTTTTGAATAAAGCATGTTGCATGAAATTATTTTTTACATTTATTGATTTTAGATTAATTTAAATTGATTAAATTTCAACCTAATATCATTATTTTAAAATCTATATAAAAAACAAAAGCTTAAAATTTATAAGCATTCAGATTAATTACATAAAAACTTAATAAATTTATAAAATGAAGGATATTGTTTTATCTATTTTACTTTTTTTACAAGATGCAAAATAAAACAAAGTTTTCCCCCTTTAAAAAATTCGAGTAAATCCCTATTAATAAATAAGGTGTAAGACACGGATAGAAGGAGTTCTCACGTGAAAAAGGTTGTTAAAGCGAAAAATTTAATTGCGTTCCGTATTTGGTTAGAAAAATTAGGGTATTCGGTTAAAAACCTTGCTGATGGAAAAGGTTTTACTTTCAGTTTTAAAAAAGAATATGGCTTAGTGACCTGTGATTTGGCAGGTAATGCTTTAGCAATGCAATTAGGTGAAGAGTTTGAGGATCACTTAAAAGCATAAACCCAGGCGAGTTTGTATACTATTTTTATAGTGTAGATAACTCAGAAGTTCTGCTTTTTAAAAAGTAGTTCTATACGAGAATTTACGAAATTTTTATAGTGGCTTTCCTTAATAACTATTAATGAGTATATAGTTTTTAAATTATATTTTTTTGATCATTAAATAATAAAACCTGTAGCACAGCACCTCTCCCGATTTGCCAGTTGCTACAGGTTTTTTATTTCGAATTAAAAAATTAATTCGTTTTCGATTTGCGTAAAGCTTTATCTAGAACGTCCTTGTCCAGAGCTTTGTCCCAACGGGCAACCACAATGGTTGCACATGCATTACCAATTAAATTGGTTAATGCACGACACTCCGACATAAAACGATCAATACCTAAAATAAGCGCCATACCTGCCACTGGTACAGCAGGTACTACCGATAAAGTAGCTGAGAGTGTAATAAAGCCTGCGCCCGTTACTCCTGCCGCACCTTTAGAACTCACCATTGCCACTAAAAGCAATGCAACCTGCTCACCAATTGATAAATCAACATTACATGCTTGTGCAATAAATAAAGCCGCCATAGTCATATAGATGTTAGTTCCATCAAGGTTAAATGAGTAACCTGTCGGAATGACAAGACCTACTACAGATTTTTCACAACCTGCTTTTTGCATTTTATCCATTAAAGATGGTAAAGCAGCTTCAGAAGAGCTTGTACCTAAAACTAACCAGAGTTCGTCTTTGATGTAACGAATTAAATCAATAATTGAAAAGCCATTGTAGCGTGCTACAGCCCCTAAAATGATTAATACGAACAGCACTGCCGTGATATAGAAAGTCATAATCAATAGTAATAAATTACCGATTGATTCGATTCCATACGCACCGATAGTAAATGCCATAGCACCAAAAGCTCCAATTGGTGCAAGTTTCATTAACATGCCAACCAAATAGAAAACCGGAGCCGTGAGGTTATTTAAAAAATCAGTAATTGGACGTGCACGGTCACCCAATGCAGCTAAGGAAATACCAAATAGGACTGCCACAAATAGAACCTGCAAAATTTCACCACCAGCAAGCGGACTCACTAATGTTTGCGGAATAATATTCATGAAAAAGTCAGTGATATTTGTAGCATGAGCCTTTTCAACGTAACTATTTACTTTATCGTTGACTAAGGTTGCCGGGTCAATATTTAAGCCTTTACCAGGTTGAATGATATTAGCCACAATCATACCAACCACAAGCGCAAGGCTAGAGAAAGTAAGGAAATATAGCATTGCCTTACCTGTCACTCGCCCAACTCGACTCATGTTCGTCATGCTGGCAATACCGGTAACCACTGTCAAAAAGATTACGGGAGCAATAATCATTTTGACGATTTTGATGAATGCATCACCAAGCGGTTTTAAGCTCTCGCCAAGTTCTGGGTAAAAATGACCAATTAAAATGCCCAAAATAATTGCAAAGATGACCTGTACATACAAAATTTGATGAAACTTTTGTTTTTTCTGTACCGTTTCTTGGTCAAGGGTATTGAAATCCATTATCTAAATACCTTTTCGATGGGGATAAAAAAATAAAATATAAAGCGTGCACCACAAGCTGCTTTAAATGAAGTGGAGCCATTGTAAAGAATAAAAAACACCCTGTGTCATAAATTTAAAAAATGTAAAATTTAAAAACCATGCATATTTTTGTATAGAAAATATTTATCTCAATAAGTTTCATAAAACTAAAAGTCTTTAAAAATTTACATAAATGCATGTTTATAAAATAATTTAATTAATTACATCATGCATTATCTATGTTTATTTTTGATTTTTAAATGAGCAGAACAGGTATTTTAAAAATAAATGATTAACTCATCCTCATATCAATCTTAAATTATGAGAATTTATTTTTTAAATAATAAGAAAGATTGATATATATTTATTTAATAAAAACAAGGGACTAGTCTTTTTATAGATTTTATCTACTTATTTTTTATAAAAAGACGGTTTAAAAGGTCATATACATACTCAAGACTAAGATCATGATTGGTAAATAAAATTCGAAATAACATAGGTGCGATTACTGCCTCGATGATTTCCTGATTAGGTATAGTAAGCTCATTACGTAATTTTGCCCTGTTTTGAATAATATCGAGCTGCTGGATAATTAAAGTCTCACATTTACGGGCATTAGAATCCGAGTTTGATGTATAGAGTACATCTCGCAATAAGTCTTGCCCAACCTCTGAAGCATATTCTTCAAAATATTGCTCAACCCATGCTGTAATATCTTGTTGGAACGAACCTAAATCTTTGGGTTCCATGTCAGGTTTGAGTTCATTTAAAGCTACATCTGAAAATAATTGATTGATGTCACCCCATCGACGGTAAATGGTTGAAGGCGTAACTCCTGCCTGCGCTGCAATCATAGGAATAGTAATTTGGCTTTGCTCAAAATCTTTTTGTAGTTCTTTTACAGCTTGATGTACCGCAGTTTGTATTCTTTCGCTGCGTCCACCAGGGCGTAATCCAGTAACAACTTTTGCCATTTATAAACTCTGTAAAGGGATCAAAAAATTTATAAATATTTATAACTATATACAAAATACACTAAAGCTAAGGATTTGCTTTAGTGGAAAAATAATGTATAAAAGCTAAATATTTGCTTTTATGTTATTCATCTTATATGAACAATTCAAGTTCAAAACGGTCAAGAGCTGTTTTTCAATTAGATGCGGCAAGTGCTTTGACACTTAATACCATCACGCTCATGACATTCATGGCCGCATCTAGTGCGCCGACACCACTCTACCGCCTATACCAACAGCTTTGGCAATTTTCACCGGTTACATTGACTTTGATTTTTGCCACCTATGCTTTTACGCTGCTTGGCTCATTACTCATTATTGGTTCTTTGTCTGACTATATTGGACGCCGCCCAGTCATTATTGCAGCTATTTCTCTGCAAATTATTTCAATGAGCTTTTTCTTATTTGCTTCAGATGTTTCGATGTTATTTATCGCCCGAGGCTTACAAGGAATCGCAACAGGGCTTGCTGTTTCAGCTATAGGCGCAGCAATTTTAGATTTTAGTAAGCTTCATGGCTCACTGATTAATAGTATTGCACCAATGATAGGTATGGCTGTTGGGATTTTTCTGACTTGTTCTATTTTGCAATTCTCTGCCCACCCCTTACAGCTTGTTTTTGAGTTCTTATGTTTTCTTCTTATTTGTGAACTCATTTTAAGTTTTCTTACTCCAGAGACCGCACAAAGAAGATCCGGTGCACTTGCTTCATTAAAACCCAATATGGCCATTCCGCCACAGACAAAAAGCGCTTTATTGAGTATTAGCCCGATTAACATTGCACTTTGGATGGTCAGTGGTTTCTTCCTATCGCTTATGCCCTCTTTACTGGCAAAAATTTTCCACACGTCATCGGCATGGCTAAACGGGATTATGTTTATGGCGCTCGCCCTTTCCGGTGCGGTAGGTATATTAACGCTTAGGAAGTCGACAAATTTCCGTATTTTATTAACCGGTACGCTATCGATTGCTATTGGTGCCATTGTCTTATTCATCGCCATTAATCTAACCAATGCTGTAGTTCTATTTTTAGGTTCTATTATTACTGGTGTTGGTTTTGGTACAGCATTTATGGGGGCTATTCGTAGTGTAATGCCATTGGCGCTTCCCGAAGAACGTGCGGGTCTTATGGCTGCTTTTTTTGTTGAAAGCTATTTGGCTTTTAGTATTCCTGCAATTTTAGCTGGCTATTTTGTAGGTAAAATTGGGCTGATGAGTACGGCAAATAGTTATATTAGTTTTATTATCTTATTGTCACTGGTCGCCCTTCTAATGATTATTAAAAATTTTAAAAATAAATAAGCCATAAAAAATAGCCTCACTAGAGGCTATTTTTTAATAGATGCTCTTTAAGTTCTATTAAAAAGTATCTGCTACATACATACGTACCATCTCGCCTTCCTCATCCTTTACCAACGTTAAAAACCGCCAACCACATTTTTCATAAAACTCGGTATGGTCTGTTATTAAATAAAGTGTTTGGATGCCCTGATTACTCAAGTCTTCACGTACAAAATCTAAAATCTGTTTTGCAATATTTTGGTTTCGATAGTTCTCTTCTACAAATAAAGCACATAAGTTTGGTGTTAAATCTTTACGCTCATGGAAGTCATTATCAATAACTCCTGCTCCAGCAATTAAATGCTTATCTTTATTTAAAACAATGTACCACTGTGGAATAGCATGCTTTTGATCAATGGAAATCTGAATACTCTCAAGATAGGCTTCCACAGGGATTTGCCATTTTTCAGAAAACCACTGTGCAGCCATTTCTTTGTATTGAGGGTAATCAGATAACCGTAATATTTGCATAAAATAAACCTATTTTGCCCAACCTTTTTAAGGTTGAGTTACTGAACTACGAATGGATTGCTGGGTTGGACTCTCATAAGTTGTTTCAGCAACTGGTGAAACACGCCATATTGTATTACCAACATCATCTGCGACTAATACTGCACCCGAAAAATCAATTGCTACCCCGACAGGACGCCCATACGCTTTGCCTTTTTCACTTAAAAACCCTGTCAAAATATCTTGCGGTGGACCAGAGGGCTGACCACTTCTAAATGGCACAAAAATGACTTTATATCCACTATGTGGTTTACGGTTCCAAGAACCGTGCTGTCCAATAAATGCTCCGCCTCTAAATTGTAGCATGAGTTCGGCTGTATAAAATGCAAGACCTAACGAAGCAGTGTGGTTACCTAGAGCATAGTCTGGTTTAATTGCACGAGCCACCATGTCAGGATTTTGTGGTTTGACTCGTACATCTACGTGTTGACCATAGTAACTATAAGGCCAGCCATAAAAAGCGCCATCTTGTACCGACGTCATATAGTCGGGCACTAAATCACTACCAATTTCATCGCGCTCATTTACAACTGTCCAAAGTTTTCCACTTTGAGGCTGCCAAGCCATACCATTTGGATTACGCAGTCCTGTTGCAAATGGACGTGACTGACCACTTGCAATATCAAACTCCATAATTTGTGCACGGCCTTTTTCTTGATCTAGACCATTTTCGGCCACATTACTATTGGAGCCAACGGTAATGTAGAGCTTTGTACCTTCACGATTGGCAATAACATTTTTGGTCCAATGATGGTTTAGAGGCCCACCCGGTAAGTCCAATACTTTAGTACCGGTTGAAGTAATATGTGTTTCCCCTTCTTGGTAAGGAAAACGCATGAGTGAATCCGTATTGGCAACGTATAAATGATTACCTACCAGTACCATACCAAACGGTGAGTTTAGGTTTTTAAGGAATACTGTTTTTTGGTCAGCTATACCATCGCCATTCGTATCACGGAGTAAACTAATTCGGTTTGCGCTTGGATGAGATGACCCTGCCCGTCTCATTACGAAGGTCATAATCTTGCCTTTAATCCCTTTGCTGTCTTCAGGTTTAGGCGGAGCATCCGTTTCAGCCACCAGCACATCACCATTTGGTAACACATAAAGCCAACGTGGGTGCTCAAGTCCTTTAGCAAATGCTTTTACTTTTAAACCTTCCGCCGGAGTCGGCATCACACCACTTGGCCAACCTTGTGCCGGTGCTATATTTACGGTCGGAAATAAGCTTGTTTTCGGTTCAGGCAACTTTGGTTCCGGACCATAACTCTCGTTAATCGGATATTGAGAGGAAGAAGCACAGCCTGTAACTAAAACGGTAGTGCCCAAAATCGGCAGTAAAAAACGTGTAAGCATCTTTTATCTCCATTTATTATTTTTTCGCAATAAACACAGGGTAATGCTTTAGAAGAGAGACTTATAGTTGATTTATTTAACTGTACTGAGCATTACAGTCTATATTTTTAAAATTTTAATACATAACTGGGTGTTTTCTAGAGGTTTAGCTTACCCTAATGCTTAGCTATAAATTAATACCTGACATTTAGTTTAATTACCAAAAGTATTTATGTTGGCTGATAATACTTATTAGGTAATTTGGTCTATCGTGCCTATTTTTTAATTAAAAATTCCTTTACCCTGACTTACTTTAATTATTTTTAACTTTCACTGTAGCTCAGGTGCTCAATTAAGTTCATTTATTTCTTATGTCAAAAAATTTAGCAACCTTGATTGGTTTAAGTGCCATCCTAATGTGGGCCTCTATGGTAGGCTTTGTAAAACATATTACGACCGCAATCGGTCCAGATGTTGGCATTACGCTGATCTATTCCTTAAGTGCTTTACTCCTGCTCATTATTTTTAGGGTGCCAAATTTTAAATTAATTTCTAAAAGATACTTAATTTTAGGGGCAATTTTATTTATTGCTTATGAGCTTTGCTTTTCGTTTGCACTTGCCTATTCAAAGACGGCGCAACAAGCGATTGAAGTAAGTATTGTGAACTACCTTTGGCCAAGCCTGACTGTTTTAGCTTTTGTTATTTTTAGAGAGTTAAAATTTAATGTGTTTATTATTTTAGGATTACTCATTTCAATTTCCGGTATCATTTTTATTCAGACCGGGAACGGAGATTTTAGTTTAGGTCGTGTTGTCGATAATTTTCATAGTAATCCTTTAAGTTATGTTTTGGCCTTTATAGGTGCCATTATTTGGGCTTTTTACTGTGTGTTGACCAAGAAAATGGGTAAAGGACAAAACCCTATTTCTATTTTCTTTCTTGGTGTTGCCATAACCTTATGGCTAAAATTGCTTTTTAGCGGTCAAGTGAGTTTGCCTTCACTCGATTTAAATACAATTTTATCTTTAATCGTTGCTTCTGCTGCAATTGGCCTCGGTTATGCAGCATGGAATATTGGCATTATTCATGGCAACATTACCATGCTGGTGGTTGCGTCTTACTTTACCCCAATCATTTCATCTTTACTTGCCATGCTGGTTTTACAGACAGAATTATCAATCAGCTTTTGGCAAGGTACAGCCATGGTCACGGCGGGTTCACTGATCTGCTGGCTTTCAACAAATTGGGCTGTGATACGTTCCTATTTCAGAATAAATTAAAAGCTGATGAGTATTTATACCGAACTAGCAGCAATAGAACGGGCTGCCGTTTTTTGCTCTAATGCAAAATTTACAGCTTCTTTCGCATGAATGGTGGTGGTATCAAATAGAGGCACAGAAAATTTGATATCACCAATCAACATACAAATTTCGGTACACCCCAAAATAATGCCCTCGGCACCCTGCCCAATCAACTCTTCAACAATGGTCATATACTTGTTTTGCGAATCGGGGTTGATCACACCTAAACAAAGCTCGTCATAGATAATGCTATGTACTATTTTCCGATTTGCATCATTTGGAATAATCACCTCAATACCACGATCTTGTAATCTGGCTTTATAAAAGTCTTGTTCCATGGTGAAAGCGGTTCCCAACAGTGCAACTTTTCGGATATTTTGACTTAAAATTTCTTTTGCTGTGGCATCAGCAATATGTATAAATGGAACCGTAATGGCATCTTCAATTTGAGGTGCTACCTTATGCATGGTATTAGTACAGACTAAAATACAGTCTGCCCCTGCTTTTTCTAAATTTTGTGCTTGCTCAGCTAAGTAGGCTCCAGCTTCTTGCCATAAACCTTTCGCTTGTAATGCTGCTATTTCTTCAAAATCGACACTATTTAGAATGATTTTGGCTGAATGTAGTTTCCCTAACTTGTTCTGAACCATTCTATTAATTTGTTGATAGTAAAGTGCTGTAGACTCCCAGCTCATGCCGCCTAATAAGCCGATTGTTTTCATTATTGAATCCTTCTATTTATGCAAAACTTATCTATATCTCTTATGGGTAAAGCGCAGCTAGAATAAAATTGCTTTCTTTATTGAATTATTATTCATCTTATAAGCTATAATTTTTTAAACTATTTAATAAGAACTCTATGTTAGAAACAGAACGTTTAATTTTACGGCCATTCCTTGAAGAAAACTTACCTATTATGTTGGAGATGTTTCAAGACAAAGATTTTATGGCTTTTTCACCTCATGGTGCCTTATCAACTGAGGCAGCAACTGATCGTTTTTTAGAAATTTTGGAGCACTATAAAAATCATAATTTTGGCAAGATGGCTATCGTTTTAAAAGATACCCATAAAATTATTGGTTATTGTGGTTTTGAAACTTGTGAGGTTGATAGCAAGACAGAAGCTAAACTAGGTTTTAGACTTATTAAAACTGAGCGAAATAAAGGTTATATTGTTGAAGCTTCACTTAAGTTACTAGAAGACATGCAAAGTCGAAACTTTAAGCATGTGATCGCTTTTTCAGAAAAAGATAATTTACCTGCCCACAACCTATTAAATAAACTTGGTTTTGAAAAAACAAATTCATCTAGTTACATGAATATGGATGTTATCTTTTTCAAAAAAGACCTGTCATTTCTTCGATAAAAATAACGTATTACCTTAAAAAACTTTAAGTGAATGAAGATCTATTGGTTTCAAGAAAACCACTATTAAACCCAAATCATAAAACATAAGAATTCACGCAAAATTCACGACCAGCTCTTTAATTTAATCTTATAAAGTTGGCTCGGATATAGACATGAAAATTATAACTACAGCCCTAGGGCTGATTACCTTGGCAGGTTTAACGGCGTGTAAAAGTGTGCCTAGCTACTCAGGTGACTATGGCAAAGCTGAACAAAAAATTACTGGTATAGAATTAGATGACCAACAGGCGCTAGATGTGGGCAATCGTTTTGTCGCTGCATTTAATACGCTCGGTACTCCTTCTTTTGTTAATAATGCTAGCAATCTTTACGCTGATCAGCTCTATATCAACGATACACTCTCGCAGTTCTCTCAAAAGAAAGATCTGATTAAGCATTTTGAAGGCATGAATGCCCGAGTGAATAATGTCACGGTAAAACTCATTAGTGCAACTCATCACCAAGATACAGCCTACATTCATTGGTACATGACCTATGACTTTAAAATGCTAGGTCGTTCAAAAACGATGGCTTCTTATGGAATTAGTCAAATTAAGATTAATGACCAACAAAAAATTATTTTCCAGCAAGATTATTGGGATCCAGCGAATGGCCTCTACCGTTCTTTACCCATATTTGGAGGAGTATATAAATGGATATTGCCGTTCAAAAAAGTCGAATCTTGATATTTCTAGGAATCTTAATCGTATCTCAAGCCAATGCGGCTGAATTGAAAAAATGCAGTTCAGCACCTTTAATGGTTACGAGTAAAAAGGTGGGAAATGTCAGTTACTTTGCTGAAGATTGCCAAAAAAATTGGCAAAGCCAAAGCATCAAAATGGACTTTAGCTATAACCGCGATATTCCCGAATGGGCATTTAAACGCGCAGCCACGCACTTTTTGAAGAAAAATGTTAGCGGCTTTGATGCTAAATCTCCGCTTAATCATATTAATGAACTATATAGGCCAATTAAGAGTGGAGATCTTTATAGTCTCTATTATCAACATGAAAATCAAAAACTAGAACTGAAATTAAACCAGAAGCTACTCGGTTCTTTGAACAATCCGAATGCAAATCAATATTTTAAAATCTGGTTTGGTAGTGAACCGTTTAATGCTAAATTAAAACAACAATTATTAAATTAATGGCTTAATAAAATCTCATGGGTAATCACTTTATCCTCATGGTTGAGGACCATTTTGAACTTGCAGCAACGGTCTGCGAATTTCTTGAAGTGCATGGTTATGTTGTCGATCATGCACGTAATTTAGAGGCTGCACGGACTTTTCTCAAATCTCAGCATTATCATCTTTTGTTGCTAGATATAAATTTGCCCGATGGCTCGGGTTATGACCTATGCAACTGGCTACGCACCGAACAAGGCGTTGATATTCCTGTTCTTATGCTCACAGCAAGAGATACTTTAGATGACAAACTTAAAGGTTTTACCGCTGGAACAGATGATTATTTGGTAAAACCTTTTGATTTTAATGAACTAGTGATGCGGATTCGTGCATTAATAAAAAGAGCAGCTGGCGAAGTCACTCACCATAAAATTCAAATTCACGACTTAATTCTTGATAGCGCAACTCAAACCGTGGTTCGTGCTGGAAATAATATCGAGTTACCCCCTATTCAATTCAAACTATTAAAAATTTTGATGCGCCAGTCTCCAAAAGTGGTGACCAAGCAAGAACTGATGATGGAATTATGGGGCGACGAAGAGCCTGAAAGTGATGCGTTACGCAGTCATATCTATAACTTAAGAAAAATGGTTGATAAACCTTTTGACCCAAAGCTATTACATACAGTGGCAGGTGTCGGTTTAAAAATTGCTTTGGAAGATTCCGCGACTTAACTTAAATAGACCACAACAATTAAGCCTGTGGTTGGCTCCAAATCGAGTTCAGGATGAGTGGTTAAATAATATTGTCGATCAAACAGCTCCACTCTCCATCCTAGTTGTTTGCAAAGCTTTTGTACCAATTGCAAACCAATGCCATGACCTTTAGCCTTTAAGGAAAGTTGCGAATCGCTGAGCTCTTGCACTTTCACATCGTTAGGTAAAGAAATTCCAATTCCATTATCAGCAATAATCAGGCTGTTTTTTTGTTGAATAATGTCGATTTGTGAGCCTTGAGAATAGTTCAGCGCATTACGTAAAATATTACCTAAAACCATTTGAGTCATAGAAGGATATAACCAACGCGGCTGTTCAGAAACATCAGGTTGAATATTAATCTGTATCCCTTTACCCGCGCTCACCGCTTCTAAACTTTCAACAAGATCTTTTACCGTTTTGGATAATAAATTTTTCTCAGATGGCAAGCTTTTTACCGTATTCCGAGCAATCGCCAGTAAGGTATCGACGAGCAACTGCATATCTTCAATTGTGTTATGAAGACGGACTAAAGATTTATCGTCTCCGAATTTCGCCTGACACAGTTGTACATTACCTTTCAAAATGGTGAGTGGAGTGCGTAACTCATGGCTCACATCTCCAGTAAATTCTCTTTCACGTCGAATAAAATCACTTAAAACCTGATGATATTTTTCTAAAGCTTGTTTGAGATATTCGGCTTCCATATTGCCATTGGTATTAATATCTCTAAAAGGAGATGCCTGAGTGTCTTGATGTGCCCAATCAATATTTTCTAAAGCATTTGCTAAACGCGTAATTGGGGAAAAATAGCGTCTTGCTCTTCGGTTTGACCACCACAAAAAACTATATAGAACAGATAAGCTGAACATGAGTGGAGCAAGACCAAATAACCAGATCAGCTTATTAACATTGCTTTCGCCAAATACCAATAGAACATGTTGACCATTACGCTCACCATAGACCGTCATTCGTTCTTTACCATCAACGAATACTCGGTGCACGCCACTTTCTAAATGCATGCCCCGAAAAGGTTGAGGCGCGACCTGTGTATTCCACCGATATCCATATAAATTTTTAGTATCTGGTAAATCAGCATTTGGGTTACGTTCTATACGTAACCAGTAATGCTCCATTTCCTGTTCTAAAGCGGTTTTAAGTAAAGAACCCTTAATCACCCAAGCACTACAAGCCAACCCGACCACGATCGATAATGCAATCAGACCAATTTGCAACCAGTAATATCGATTGAACATTTGGGCTAATGGATGACTCGTTTTGCCATCATGTCGAGTTCTTATCATATCTTTATCGTCGGGATAGGCTATAGAAATTACTATGATCGCTTTTTAAATAAAAAGTGACCAATGACCCATTCTTGTCCTTGCTCAAAACCGAATAGCTCAGCACAAGCCATGAAGAAAATACGCCAGCGTTGCCACCAAATATTGGCATCTTTTCCATAGATTTTTTTAAACAGTGGTTTCAGTTCGACTTCTTGGTTATCCATATTCTCAAGCCAAGCATTTGCCGTTCTCATATAGTGCTCACCCGACCATTGCCACTGTTGGGTCAACTCTAAATGCTCTTGAAAATGCAAAAAAGTCGAAGTCGAAGGCATTAAACCACCAGTAAAGAAATACTTGGACATCCAATCATAATCTGATTTCACTTCAAAAGGATAATGTAAAAAGCGATGGCAAAAAATATGACACCAAAGTAAGCCGTCTGCCTTTAACCAGCCCTGAATTTTTTCAAAAAGAAGTTGGTAATTACGAACATGTTCAAACATTTCGACCGATACAACACGATCAAACTTGTCTTGGTCCAAGTCGAGTACATTCACATCACAGGTAAGCACTTCAACATTGGTTAAACCTCTCAATTCTGCTTGCCGAAGAATATGCTTTTTCTGCGTTGCAGAATTTGAAACAGCAGTAATCTGTGAGCGTGGATAGTTTTCTGCCATCCACAAAGTTAAAGAACCCCAGCCACAGCCTAACTCTAAAATCTGTTGACCGTTTTTAAGTTGTGCTCTTTCACAATAAATCTGAAGAGCCAACTCTTCTGCCTGATCTAAAGTTGTCGTTTTAGTCGGGAAATAGCACGCACTATATTTGAGTCTTTTTCCAAGCACCGCCTGAAAAAACTCGGTCGGCAATTCATAGTGCTGCTCATTTGCCTTATCCGTTTCAACCGCGATTTCGCTCTTCTTCAGCATATTAAGCACATCCATGTAGCGATGCGCCCCTTGTTCAGGGTCATAACGGCCTTCTTGGATTAAGCGCTTTTTACTTAAAGCTCGAATTGCAGCTCGAATTGCATGATCTGGAATCACACCACTTTCAACAATTTTCAAAGACTGATGAACAATAAAATCCATATACGCACCTATTTTTTTGGTTTTCGCGGAATAAACATTGATGTTTTTTGTTGATAATCAAGATAATTTTGACCGCGACTTTTAATTGCTTGTTTTTCACTAAATGGAATACCCGTGACGTAATATAAAAATAGCCACATCAGTAACGGATAAATCCACAATACATATTGGCCTGCCGCTAAACCAATAATTGGATAGGCAAACCAGTGTAACCATTCAAAAAAATAATTGGGGTGACGTGAATAACGCCATAAACCCTGATCCATCGTTTTGCCATGATGATCTGGATTTAATTTAAATCGGTATAACTGCTGATCAGCGAGCTGCTCTCCCATGAAAGCAATTGCCATGATGACAGCAGCAATTACTAAAGCGACTTTATATCCACTACTCCATTCAGTTGCCTCTACATTGAGTAGCGTCCACATCGGTAAAAAGAACAAAAGCACTAAAAGTGTTTGAAAGATAAAAAAGAATAAAAAGCCAATATGCTGAAACTTACCCATCGCTTTACGCATGCTCGCGTAACGGCCATCTTCTTTTTGTTCAGATTGATAACGTCTTAACAGGTGCCAAAATAATCTTAAAAACCATAAGCCGCTAAAAATACCGATAAAAAGACGCACTTCAACTGGGGCAACTGAAATGAGTAAAGAAGACACGATAATGTTTACTGCCAGACAGAAACTCCATGCAGCATCTACAATTCCAGCTCTGCCATTTAGAGTGGCAAGTAGCCAGCTCAGCAACATGATCATTAAATCTAGAATCAGTAAATTCCAAAACATGAGCAGTCTCCTTACTTGAGCTGTTTGATTTAGTAACTGGTACTTTCAAACAACAAGTGAACATTGCTTATCACGCCTTCTTTAAAACCACCTTCGCAATAACATAAATAAAAATCCCACATGCGAATGAAGTTTTCATCAAAACCTAGAGCCAATACTTGTTCCCGCGCTGCTAAAAACCGCGCTCGCCAGTGATGAAGTGTGTGCGCATAACTTAAACCAATATCATTTAAATGCTTTAACCTTAAACCACTCTCAGAGGCGGTTTGAGTCAACACACTCACGCTAGGGATAAAACTACCTGGGAAAATATAGCGCTTAATATAATCAACTGTATTTAATGCTTTTTTATATCGGAAATCTTCAATAATAATGGCTTGAATAAATGCCAAGCCTTTCGGTTTTAAGAGTGCTTTACATTGATCAAAGTATGTCGATAAATATTGCGCACCAACTGCCTCAACCATTTCAATTGAAACCAGCTTATCGAACTTGCCTTCGAGCAAACGGTAGTCTTCAAGTTGCACATCAATTCGATGCGCCAAGCCAGCTTCATTTACACGAGTAACGGCTTCATCATATTGAGCTTGTGAAATGGTAATGGTGGTTACTCTACAGCCATAATGTTGAGCTGCATAAATGGCAAAACCACCCCATCCACTTCCAATTTCAACTAAATGATCTAGTGGTTTTAAATCTAACTTTTTACAAATGATCTCTTTTTTTAAATCAGATGCTTCTTCGAGAGTCATGTTTTCATTTTCAAAAACGGCGCTCGAATACATTAAAGATGGATCTAAAAATAATTTAAAAAAGTCGTTGCTTAAGTCGTAGTGCTCGGCAATATTTTTACGGCTACCACTTATAGAGTTCTTTCGATTTTGATACCACGCTTTAAGAAAAAACTGGCTCGCTTGAGCAATAACATTCTGGTTGATTTGGTCCAATACAGCTCGATTACGTGCCAAGATCTGAATCAACTCGACAAGGTGCTCGCTGCTCCAGTCACCACGGATGTAGCCTTCTGCTGCTCCCAAAACACCATTTTTTAAAATGAGATCCATCAATAAAGGATTGTGAACTTCAATCACAGCATGTAAGTCTGAAACTTCACCGACCGTCCCATTCCACGCGCCCTGAAAAGTGATCTGTCCATGACGTAGTTTGAGAAGACTCTTGAGCAATAACGGCAGTGAGTCATCTTCACCATAAAGAAATGTTTTTATCATGTCTTATCTACCTTGATCTTTTTAGGATGACGATAAAATGGAACTTTTTTTCGCCACAACTTAAATGCCTCTAAATATATTGAAAACAACATTTTAAAAGGCGCTAGGCTGTTTATAAGAGCATATCGATATTGCTGTGAAGGAAATGTGATGGGCACAAGCTCAAAACGCATAGTGGCATCAAAGACTTGTTTCTGCTCTTCAAAAAGTTGCATGTGAATGACATTCTGCTGATCTGAAAAACTAAATCGCCAACGGTAAGTCAACTGCATGGGCATGAATGGCGAAACATGAAATGATTTTTCAAAGTTAAAATCGAAACTTTGGTAATCACCTACCTGACCTTGTTGTTTTATACAGTCGTGTGTATAGACTTCTCGTTCATTCCACGGAGTATTGGTGATTTCACTAAGAATAAAGAGCGGTTTTCCGGCTTTATTTAAAACAAAATAAAATACGACCGAATTAAACCGAAAGCCCAAACAACGAGGCAAAGCCAACACTCTGATTTGCCAGTCTGGCCGAAGGTGTAAGTGATTATTTTGCAGTATCGCTTTCTCTACTCTATCCCTTATAGAACCGTGATACATGTTTAAAAAATCATTTTTAGATAGTTTTAATACATTCCAGTGATCCGTCGACCAGAGTGAACAATCGTTTGTGATATCAACTAATTGATCTGGATCGAACCATAAATAATTTAAGGTCGATGTAAACTCATGCGGTTTAGGGCTATAACGCCGATGACGAATAAGCGCAGGAGCGATAGCAAGTTTATTTAATAACATTTGATAGCTCCTTATTTATTCTTATAACGCTAAGAGTTGCTCAACAACACGTGCCGCACTGCGGGCGCCGTCTTCATGAAAGCCCCAGCCCCAATATGCTCCACAAAATGAAGTCCGATTTTGCCCATTAATTTCGTGCCAACGAGATTGAGCTTGAATCGCTTTTGCATCAAATACGGGATGCCGGTATTGCCGCTCAACCAAGATGTCTTCGGCTTTGATTTTCATATTCGGATTTAAAGTAGAAAAAATTTGCGTAGCGCAGGATAAATTCTGCAAATTGTTCATCCAGTAGGTAAAACCATAATGTATGTCGGCCTCATCGTTTTGGACTTGAGATTTTGGTGTTACATGTACATGCCAGCTTGCCCACTGCAAACGGCTTTTAGGCATAATTGAAAGATCACGATGAACGACCATTCGATTATCTTGATAACCAAATTGGCTTAATATTTCTTGTTCAAGCTCTGACGCATCTTTAATTAAACTTAGGCTATCGTCAGCATGGCTTGCAAAAATCACCCAGTCATATTGCTCTTGCCCTTCAACGGTTTCGATTAAAACTGTTTCTGGTGAACGGCTCACAGCTTTTACTTCTGCAAATTTCCACTCAATGGGTGGGCATTTCTTTTGAATAGCACGAATATAGCTTGCTGAACCGTGTTTAACCGTTTGCCATTGCGGCCGCTCTTTTAACTGCAACATGCGGTGATGCTGAAAAAAGCTCACGACAAATCGATATGGAATTTGGCCTACCTGCTCAACGGGTGCCGACCATAAGGCACCGCACATCGGATAAAGATGTTCATAACGAAACTCATGACTATATTTGTGAAGGTCCAAATACTCTTCAATCGATAAATTAGGATCGATATCCGCCACATCTATATCTTTATTGTCATCATAAAAACGCAGCAAATCTGAGAGCATTTGCAGAAATTTTCGGTTTAAAAAGTTCTGCGGACGGGCAAAGAGCGACCATTTTTTTGAAGGGTTATATTGTAGTCCACTGACCAGATTATTCACCGAAAAACTCATATCGCTGCTTTGAGTTTCTACGCCTAATTTTTTAAGCATGTCAGTAAATAACGGATAGTTATAGTCGTTAAACACAATAAAACCACTATCTACCGCGACTTTAGTGCCTTCTATCTCTAGCTCGTGAGTGTCAGTATGACCGCCAAAATAGTTATTTTTTTCATACACAGTGACTTGATGTTGTTCTGACAATCTCCAAGCTGCGTAAAGTCCAGATATACCTGAACCAATAATGGCAATTTTCATAACACTTCACCGTTTTCAATTTTTTCTATCGATAGGTTTTTAATCTTTTTATATTGATAAACCTTGTCTGGTACGGGCTTTAGGCCCCACACTAAACCAAATAAAGACATCAGCTTGAGCACATAAAAAGTGATATCTATCTGCCACCAATAAAAACCTTGACGCACACTGCCTGCGTAAAAGTGATGATTGTTATGCCATCCTTCACCCAAGGTAATTAAAGAAAGTAGGAAGTTATTACGGCTATCATCTGGGGTGTTAAACTCACGTGAACCATAACGATGAGCGAGTGAATTAATACACAAGGTTGCATGTGTTAATAGAACAGTGGAAATCACAAATCCCCACACTAAAAGCTGTAAACCATTGGTGCCCAACTCAGGGAAATGTTGTGCAAGCCATGAACCTAATCCATAAATTGCTAAGGCCGTCAAAATCACAATAGGCAAACTAAATCGGTCTAGCCAAATCAGCTCTGGATATTTCAACCAGTCTTTAATGACTTTTTTTCGAGTAGCAAAATTTTGCTCATTTAAAAACCAGCCTACATGCGAATACCAAAAGCCTGCTTTTGCTGAATGCGGGTCCTGATCGGTGTCGGTAAAGTGATGGTGATAACGGTGATGGGCTGCCCACCATAAAGGTCCGCGCTGCGCACTCATGGTTCCGATCAGTACAAAAATGAATTGAACAATACGTGATGTCTGAAAAGTTTTATGCGAAAGATAGCGGTGGAAAAAAGCAGTAATTGCAAACATGCGAAGAAAATAAAACCCCAGCATGAAGATCACAGCAAACCAAGATACGCCCACCCAAAATGCAGCTAAACAAGCGATATGTAATAAAATAAAAGGAATAATTCTTAACCATTGAATTTTCTTTTCAATGACATATTCGCTAGAAGCACCCACTTGCGCATTTTCTGAATCTGACCAGCTATCGATCCAGCGCAGAAAAAATTTAGACATTGATTCTTCCTGATCTAAAGCATTTCTTTTGGTTCTAATTTAGAAAATGCGCAATGAATTTTATGTGAAGTTCACTCGGTTACGAGATAAATATAAGCATCTACGCAACCAGAATTTCACTATTTAGATTGTGTTGTTTTAACGAGTTTAGAAACGTCGTAGCCATAGCTTTTCGCGGTTTGCAGATAAGATTGATATGTCGCCTCATCAAGTTGAGGGCTACGAGAAAGAATCCATAAATATTTATGGCTTGGACCACCCACTAAAGCGACCTGATAATTTGGGTCAACTCTTAAAACCCAGTAATCGCCTTTTGTAAAAGGAATCCATCTAAGACCAGAAGGTAAAAAGCTCACCTTCAATTTACTGTTGCCTTCATTTTGCGGATAAGCAACTCCTTCAGATGAGATCATTTCGCCTTTTTTTGTCGTACAGCTATTTAAAACACCAACGGTTTTGTCCGCGTTAATAGAATAGTTTGCAGTTGTATTTGCTACACAATTACGCTGAAAAAACATCGGTAAATGCGCAATTTCATACCACTTACCTGCGTATTTATTAATATCAATAGAATCAACAGCGACAGGTTTAGTATTGGTGTCTGCAAAGGTGCTCAAAGGAAGCATTAAACTGACCGCTGCAAGGCTACTGCTGATGACAAGTGATTTAAATAATAATTTCATGATTGCCCTCTTCTGTTTATTTCATACGTTTAAACATACGTCAGAGGGCTGTGAACAAAGTGTGAATTTTAAAAATTAAGCAACATTAATAAGGATTTAATTGTATTTCTTTAGTGCATCTGCAACTGGAAAATCAAGCTCAAAGCACACACCCTCAACCGTGTTATAAACTCGATAGCGGCCATGATGTAGATCCAGAATTGAAGCAACAATCGACAAACCTAATCCACCTGTTTGATTCTCATCACTTCGACTTGCGTGGCATTGGTAAAATCTTTCAAAAAGATGCTCAAGTTGATGTTCAGCAATTGAAATACCACCCGTGACCACAGTCAGACTCACCCATTGCTTATGCTCAATCATCTTATGTTTTGTTGCGATATAAATAGTTCGCTTGTCACCACCGTGAACCAACGCATTTAAAATCAGGTTATAAACGGCTCTTTGAAAAAGCTCAGGATCTGCAAATAACGTTTGAGCTTCTAAGTTAAAACTAAAATGACAGTCTTGTTCCTCGGCCTGATATTCAAAAATCTGGCATAACCTATCCATAACATCTTGGAGGTTTATTTCTTGTTTATTTACAAGCACCATTTTCTGATCGGCTCTTGCCAAGAAAAGCATGCTATCAATCATGCGTTTTAATCTGTGATAATCATCTAAATGAGAAACCAGTAAATCTTCATATTGTTCAACCGAACGTTCACCAGTTAAAGCAATCTCAGTTTGCCCAATCAGATTATTTAAAGGTGTGCGGAACTCATGTGCGATATCTTCAGAAAAACGGTTGAGCTGCGTATAGCCCTTTTCAATACGCTCAAGCATGTGGTTTATATCTTTTGAAAGCAGATCAACTTCTAAAGGTGAATTTGGGAGGTTTAACCGTTTTTGTAGCTGATTTACGTTAATAGAATGAGTTTGCTTGCGAAGCTGTTGTAGCGACTTTAAACCTAAATGACACACTAAAATGCAAAGCACAAAGATCGCAAACACGCCCCCGACCACATAGATCAAGAGACTTTCTTGAAAAGGTAAAAGAATATTAATGCGTTCCGACCATTGTTTACCTGCAATGAGCAGATAAGGTTCGTTATTAATTTTTATGGTTTTCCACGCAATTCTCGTTGGATATGAGTTGTTAGCTAAATCTTGAAATTGAAGACTGTCGCGCTGTGCAAGCGGAGGTAGTTGAATGTGAAGCGGATTGATATTAATTAAAGTTTTGTCTTTATGAATAAAAAGAAATAAGTTGTCTTGATTGCCAAGCATGTTTTGATACAGCTTAGGCCGCGCAATGATTTGCTCTACATTTTCGCTATCTTGCAGCAAAATTTCCAAACGGTTAATTCTGTCTGCTAAAGCTTTATCTTGCTGCTTTAACAAAATCTGGTTAATACCCAAATAGGTCATAAAGCCGACTGAACATAAAATTAAGGCAGAACAAAGCGTGACCAGTAATGTAATACGGACTTCAAGAGAACGCACAAATTTAAAGTTCATAAACTAACCGAAATTTTATAGCCCAAGCCACGTATGGTATGAATAAGTTTTAATTCATATCCCTCATCAATTTTGCTTCGTAAACGGCGTACTGCGACGTCAATAAAGTTGGTATCGGTGTCAAAGTTAATATTCCAAACTTCGGAACCAATTTGTCTGCGCGTCACAATTTGCTCTTTGTTGAGCAACAAATAACGCAACAAATTAAATTCGGTTTTACTCAGCTCAATTAAGTTGCCACTACGCCATACTTTATGACCAACCATATCCATTTTTAGATCACTAATAGACAACTCATTTTCTTGCAGGTATTGCTGTCGTCTTAACAGACTTTTAATGCGTGCCAATAGTTCAATATAGGAAAAGGGTTTAGCCAAGTAATCATCTGCTCCCAACTCCAAACCTTTCACTCTATCCATCACCTGATCTTTCGCCGTTAAAAAAATCACCGGAATTTTTGAAAACTGGCGTAGGACTTGTAATACGCTCCAGCCGTCTATGTCTGGCAGCATGACATCAAGAATAAGCAAGTCATATTGATCTCTCTTTAGCATTTCCAAACCTTGCAGCCCTAAGTGAACACACTCCGCTTGATATCCAGACTCTTTTAATCCTTTGACCAAATAAGTGGCGATCTTCATCTCGTCTTCAATAATAAGGATACGCATTTTGTAGAGACTCATTTGAAAGATGACAACTTTGTAATGTGATTGTCATGCTTGAAATTAAGCAATTTGTTTAAGATTTTCAAAGCGACATAGAGGCAATCATCATGAAAAAATTGAACTGGCTGATGTTAGCAGCCATGCTATTCGGTAGTAGTACTTTTGCACAGCCCCCTGCTTTGAATCAAGTTTATTCGTTAGATCTTCAAACTGCCCACCTGCTAGCCGACAGTGCAAAAGAGGCATGCAAAAAATTAAATCAAAACATTGCGGTTGTTGTTGTAGATCGCGGTGGTAATCCATTAACTGCCGAACGGCATGAGTTGGTGGGCCCGCATAACTTAATGGCTGCCGAGAAAAAAGCCTATACCGCGTTATCTACCAAAACATCGACCTTAGTTTTAAGCCAAAATAGTAACCAAAACCCCGATGCAAAAAATTTAACTACCGTAGCAAATTTACTTTTGTTAGGCGGTGGCGTACCTGTCCGTTTTGAGAACCAAGTGATCGGAGCCATTGGGGTTGCAGGTGCTGGCGGCGCACAAAATGACAATCAATGCGCAAGCAAAGCCATTGAAACCGTTTTTCGTTCATAAGGAGTTCATCATGACTAAATCATTTATTGCTTTATCTTCATTATTTATAGCTTCAGCTACATTTGCACAAACTAATCCACTAAGTGTTCATGTGTTAAACCTAGAGACGGGTTTGCCCTCTTCTCAGGTTGAAGTGGTTTTAGAAAAAAATACCAATAACCAGTGGGTTAAACTCAACCAGCAAGTGACCGATTCAAATGGTCGTATTACTGCGCTCTATCCAGAAAATAAAAAACTAGAGCAAGGAGTTTATAAAGTTACCTTTAAAACTGAAGACTGGTTTAAGAAGAACAAACAACAAACTTTTTTTGCCGAGGTTCCAGTAATTTTTAAAGTCGATGGAAGCGTAAATCACTACCATATTCCGTTACTACTTAGCCCTTACGGTTATTCAACCTATAGAGGCAACTAAAATAAAAACCCCCTTTATCTGTTGTACAAATAAAGGGGTTGATTAAAAACGATGCGTTTTACGAACAGACACCATTGCTAATAATCGATTTTTTATTTGAATCTAGCGCCACAATTGAAGAAGAGATGGTATTAATAATTTGGCTCATCGCTTCATTTGAAGCACCTACAATTGCTTCCATTTTTTTAGCTTTTTGATCAATCGGCTGTTTAAACGCAATTCTACAATTGAGCTGCGCTCCTCTATTCGAGATTACTTTAGGATTCGTTGACTCTAGTTGCGTAGGCGGTATTTGGCGCTTCACTACCCAAGATACGGCAACGTTGATATTGCTATTATCTACAATATCAAAATGAGAAAAGTCAGTAGAAACTCGATATAGAGGCTGATTGTTTCCAGAAAGCCCACTGCTATAACTGTCAATTGCTCCAAGTTTTTGTTGCAAACCAGCCGATAAGGTATCGCGTAGCTGTGTACCCAAAGTCGATGTCCAGCGCTCATTATCAAGTACAGTCGACTTACCATTACTGTCTTGTAGCACCAGTGGCGCACGGTCTAAGCGATCTGGAATCCCGACCGGCAAGACCTCAATCACCTGCACAGTCGAGTTCGAGACCGGAGTCACTTTAGGTGTAAGCGTATAATAGTTTGGTGTTGGTGAACTAGAACATGCTGTCATAGCTATGGCTGTCAAAAGCACTCCACTCCCAAGCAGCCATTTGGCTACTTTAGAGTGTTGCAATGATCGGTTCTTTTTATTTTTCATCGTTGGCCTCTGGTCTCTTACCACGAATAATAGATTCAGGATGTTGTTCAATATAGTCTGCCATTAACTGTAATGACGCAGCCGCACGAGTCATTTGTTGTAGTGCTTTACGTACGTCTTGTTGTAACGGCGCATCGCTCGACAAAATAGACTCGGAAGATCTTACAGTTTTACGAACATCGTCTAAGGTTGCTTGTAAACCAGGAGCAACTTTACCATCTAACTGTTTAACCAGCTTGTCGGTAGACTCAATGGCTGTATTCATATTCTTAAGCGTTTTGCGAACATCCTGCCCAATTTCGACTAGTGGGAATTTTGTTAATTTATCAGCAATTTGGGAAACCTGTGCCTGTAAACCACTTAACTCTGTTGCAGTAGTTGGAATTACTACACGGCCATCATTCAAGATTTGTAGAGTGGCAGGTTTTGCTTTAGAGAACTTATCTAAAGCAATATAGTTTTGACCCGTTAAGAGGTTGCCGGTTCTCATTTGGGCACGCCATCCATGCTCAACAAAATCTTTGAAAATGTCGCTGTTTGGATTGAGTGCTTGACCATTTTCAACGCGTGAAGGATAAATCACTGCCTCAACACGCATGCGAATCTGCTTATAGTTGTTATAAAACTCTGCATTAATTGATTTAATACTACCAATTTCAATTCCCATGAAGTCGATTGGCGCACCCACAGCCAAACCACGTAATGAGTGATCAAAGTACATAATCACGCCACGCGGTAGACCATCCGGCTCTTTTAATGCTTCAGCTTTTGAGTCCCAAAGATTAAAACGGCTCTTGTTAGCAGCGACAGTCGCATTTGAGTTTTCAGGGAAACCAAACGCAATACCACCAGCAACAATACTTGCAAGCGATTGAGTATCTAAGTTAAAGCCTGAAGCATTTAACGTCACATCAATACCACTTGCCTGCCAGAAACGTGTGTCAGTCGTTACAAATTTATCGTACGGCGCACGAATAAACGTCTGAAGTTCTACACTTTTACCGTCATCAGATAGCTTATAAGCTGTAATTTGTCCTACGTTAATTCTTCGGTAATAAATTGGCGAACCAATATCTAAAGATCCCAAATCATCGGCTTTCAAGAAAAACTCTTTGCCCGGCACATCGGACGTAATCACTGGCGGTATTTCCAGACCTGTGAATTCAAGTTTTTTCTCGGGTGATTTCCCGCCATCCACTTCAATATATGAACCCGATAATAAAGTATCGATGCCTGAAACCCCACTTGTCCCAATCCGTGGACGCACTACCCAGAACCGTGAATCTTGAGCGGCGAAATTGCTTGCATCCTTACGTAAATCAATGCGCGCAATAATGTGAGATCGGTCTTCTGCAAGATCGATTTGCCGTACCACCCCAATGTCTACCTGCTTATAGCGTACTGTTGTTTTACCTGCGACTAAACCTTCGGCGGTACGAAAAGATACTTCAATGGTTGGTCCATTAGAAAGTAATGCTTTCACCGCCAAAGAAAGCGCAATCAGCAGCGCAATAAGTGGAATAATCCAGATTAGTAGAGGCTTCCACCGATTTTTCTTTTCTTGGGGTTCTGGTAAATCATTCATGTTTTCCAGTTCAACATCTGTTTCATGATGATCTGAGGTCTCACTGGTTGTTTTGTTTTCAGACATACTCATTGTTCTTTTATTGACTGGGATTAATGGAATCATTATTCAAAGGCGAATGCTCTGCCTGAATAATTGTGTTTTTTTCCGAAGAAACACGGTTAGGTTTATTTGTATTTTGAGATGCATAAAAATTATCCCAAATAATACGTGGGTCAAAACTTAAAGATGCAAACATGGTTAAAACCACAACCGCACCAAAAGCAATTGAACCCGGTCCCGCTAAAATAGTTGCAAGTGATTGAATTTGAATAAGAGCGGTAAGTAAGGCTACCACAAACACATCAATCATGGACCAGCGCCCTACAAATTCAACAATGCGGTAGAGTTTAATGCATTGCTCCGGTGCAAACTTCCACGCCGCGGATGACTGTATATATACAACCAACAACAGGAAATACAAAATAAGAAGCTTTAGCATCGGAATAAAAATACTCGCCATAAAAATGACCACCGATACTAAATAGTCTCCACTTTGCCAAAAGTAAATGACCCCACTCATGATGGTATCTTGCTGACGGCCCAAAAGAGAGTCAGTTACCGTCATAGGAAGGACATTTGCAGGAATATAGAGAATGGTCGCAGCTACCACTAAAGCGAAGGTACGATTTAAACTTCCCGGCTTACGCTCGTGCAAAACGCTATGGCATCTAACACAGCGGAGAAATTGGTTTTTATGAGCATCAGTTTTATTTACTTTTGAAGAATTCAATAAGCCACAGCAATGACACAATATCAGTGAAAGATCTTTGGCTCTTGGATATTGTTTTAAAATCATATTGGTATTTGTGATTTTTTCAGGAGTCACATTTTTTATTTTTGCCATGGCTGTGACCTATCAATTTCATTCCATATATCACTCACCTTTACGGAAGTAATATAAACCATTAATAGGCTCAAGACCGCAAATGCCCATAGAGCAATTTCCGGAATAACAAGAACCATGCCCATTAATTTTACAAGCGTGACCAGAATTCCAATCAGGAACACCTCAACCATTCCCCACACTCTCATAAAATAAAGTGTTCGCAAGGCACCGACTAAAAATTGGGGGCGTTTCTTTAATATACTGACCGTACCGAGTACATAGCCCAGCAATAACAAATACGTAAGTGGCACAATGAATGTAGTAATTAAAATAAGAACACCGACAAATGCCCGATCGTAATGAAACATTACCCACACGGCGCCCAGTAAAGTGGTTTCGGATATGTTGCCTTGCAGTTCAATTTTGACAATGGGAAAGCTATTGGCAATAACAAATACAATGAGGGCCGTTAAAATTAGAGCTAACAATGTAGTAAAAGGCTTGGTATGCCGATAAAGCTCTGCACCACAGCAGACACAATAAGCTCTTTTTCCGTAAGCAAGCGGGACTCTACGATAGACGGTATCGCACTCCTCACATCCTGCTAATTCTTTAAGCTTCATAGTTATACTCTAAGATTTATCGTTTTACTCTGCTAATAATTGCTTACTATAACGCTTGCCTAAAATAGTATTTATAAGCAATGTGCCAAACTAATCTCATTTCTTCAAGAAAAAATTAGTGGCTGTATCAATGAATTATTTTATTAAATAAAAGAAAAAGAACTAAAAGCCCCTTTTCTCAAAGGAGCTTTTAACACGTTTAAAATTAAATGGATATTATATTTGAATAAAATTAGGCGCTCTTCAACGCAAAAATATTCCAATGCAACTTCACACCCAATACGCCTAATAAAATTAAACCTGCACCTAAAACTTGAGTACTCGTCAACACATGATCAAAGAAGAAATAATCAATCACTATGGTCGATATTGGATAAATAAAAGATAAGATCGCAATATTATTTAAAGGTATTTTCTTAATCGCCGAATACATTAAATAGTAGAGAAATGCAGTATGCAAAACTCCCAATCCGACCACAAACAGCCATTGTTGACCGATCGGCGGGTTTTCAAAAACCGACATAAATGGAGTCATGGCAATGGCCCCGCTCAGGGTTTGTATAAATACAATTAATAACGGCGGGGTATTACTTAATTTTTTAGTGATTAATACCGATATTGAATAAAGTGTTGTAGCAATAAGAACCAGTCCCAAACCGACTAACTCATTAGAGTTCACCGAAGCATTGCCTAAGCCTATAATCACGATTAGCCCTATAAAAGCAACGATGGTCCATAGCACATCATTTTTATTGAGCTTTTCGTGAAAGACCAAAGCCCCTAAAAATAAAATGACAAACGGATTCACGTGATAAACAATCGTCGCTAAAGAAATAGAAGTTTTAGGAAAAGCGGCAAACAGTAGAACCCAGTTAAAAATAATTAGAAGGCCCGAAGTCACCATTAAAAACAGTTCTTTTTTACCGAAGTATACTTTTTTAAAATGACCATAGTAGTAACAAATCGGTATTAAACACAATGCTGAAATAAGGCAACGGAAAAATACAATATTAACGGGTGATTGACCTGACTTAATCACAAATAGACCAATACTCCCTGAAAGCAGCATGGCTACGACCATTTCAAGCGTGCCGACTTTTCTTTTTAAATGATGATCATCCACGAATTTCTCCAAAAATTTATATTGTTAAGTCTTCATCTATTTTTATTTCAGATTTTATAAACTCACTCTTTCTTAGTATTTGGTGAGTTTTTAGTCTAAATAACTTGTCCTTTTTAAAATCTAGAACAATAAAATAAAAGATTAATCATGTTAATTTTTAATTAAGAAATCATTATTTCAAAATAAAAAGATAGTTAATTCATTCTAAAATACTAATTCTTTAGCTCAATAAATTTAGTTAACCCTCACTAAAAAGTAATCTAACAACTTGGTTTGTTCTTCAACGCTATCTGAAGTCAAAAGTCCTAAAATTGCCCCATCTATCATAAATATAAAAATTTCCGCTTCGGCATATGAAACGGCTTTTTTAGTTTCCATAAGCAGGCAGAAAATTTCATTTTTAATCCATCGTCTATAGCGTATTGCCGTTTGGTAAGCTATAGGATAACTCGTTTTAATTTCAAAAATTGCTTTAAACAACAGATAATAAGCGCTCTTTAAATTGGCATGTAAGAGATAGATTTGCCTGAGTTTATGAGCGAAAGTTGAATAGTGAGTCGTTTCTATCTCCACTCTTACTTTTTCCATTAATGTGTCTTTTTGAAGTAAGAGGCACATTTCAATCAGACGTTCTTTTGAATGAAAGTAGTTATAAAAAGTAGCTTTGGAAATTTTAGTTTCACTAATAATTCGGTCTACCCCAACCTTATGAAACCCGTATTGTTTAAATAAATCCGATGCTATGTAGAGCACGTGTAATGCTCTAAATGAAGTGCCTAAATTTTTCATGTATACCGCTTAAAATAATTTTTTGTTGTATGTAAAAAGAGATAAAAATGCCGTCACTCTTAAAATGAGTGCTAAATACAGGCATGCGAAAACCGCACAAAATGGTGTGCTCGCCTATCTCGGGTTTATTGTTGCTATGATTTTGAGTCGTAACGATGCTTAAGGCGTAGAAAACCTACGGTCTATTGAGCCGTTTTAATGACTGTTTAGGCGGTATAAATAGAGAGAATTTGGCAAAGGCCAATAAATAAGAAATAGTACGCATGTGCGGACTCCTTTTGATTTAAAAGAGTCTTACCAATTACTGTCAAATAATGGTGGCAAGACTAGAAGGGTTGACAGACTGGTACAAAAGGAAACCAGCGCACGCAAGCGTGCCCCTCCTAGCCTCACCATAAAGGCGTGACTTAGGAGTACGCACAAAACGAAATAAAACGTTGTTGTGCGCCTTTTGTACCAGCTCTGTCAAAAGCTGACTGGCAATGTAGGCCAGCAGGCAAAGGATAGTGCTCTGCCCTATTACAGTCAAGCACACAAAATGACATTTGTTTTAAATTAGATCATTAAAAACTAAGGATAAATAATTAAAATTTATTGTTCATTTGGGTTTATAAATTATTTATATAAAACGTAGTATATATACCTAATAAAAGTTTATTGTTTACTTTAACTTGAGTATGAATCATATATTTTGATAACAATTTAATTCATTTATACAAGGATAATTATGACTTTAAATACAGTAATGCTCTCTACTCAAAGGCTTACCCTAAAACCATTTACCGCAAATGATGCAGATGAAACCTATAACTGTATTACCCCTACGCTCACACGCTATATGGCTTGGGATCCTCAACCAAGGCATGAATTCGATCAAACTTGGAGTAATTGGCTAAAGAATTTTGCTCTTGGCAATGAAATTATTTTTGTTATTAGAGAGACATCTTCTCAAGTATTTATAGGTCTTGTAGGACTACACCGTATGCAAACAAGTAACCCAGAGTTAGGCATATGGATACGCGAAGATTACCACTATCATGGCTATGGTAGAGAAGCTGTAACAGCAGTAGCAAAATGGGCAATTGACTTTGTTAAGCCGGACTTTTTTGTTTATCCCGTCGCAGAAGAAAACTACCCAAGTCGCAAAATTGCTGAATCTTTAGGGGGCAAAGTAGTTTCAAAGTTTACTGGCCCCAAATACGAACTTGTAACCTATGAGATTCCTGTTAGCTTTTAATTCTATAAAAACCATATTAATCAAATGGCTATCGGCTTCATAAAAGATACAACTTGCAAAATAGCTGCTATGACAATATTTTAGAGTAATTACTCTAAAATGAGATCTAATAATGAAAAATATAAGAATTGGTTCATATCAATGGATGCAAGCTACAAATGGTCAGCTCAGCTTCAAAGAAAAAATTAAATTAATTCAAAAAATTATGATGCCTAGCATCCTGAATTCTATAAAGATAAATTATTATCGATTTCAAACTGGTAACGATTTTGATATAGGGCAAATTGTAATACCAGATACTCAAATGATTAAAATCGCACTTGAGGAATTAGAATCAAAAGCAAGTATATCTATTTACAATCATTCATGGCGAACATACTTCTGGGGAGCCGCCCTAGGTCATTTACAAAACCGGCAGTTTGACCCTGAGTCACTCTTATTAGCTTCACTTTTTCATGATATTGGTCTAACTGAGCAACATATGCATAGTAAAGGCTGTCAATGTTTTACATATGAAAGCGCTAAACAATTTGAGCAAAAGGCGAAAGAATATAACTTTGATGACAAGAAAAGCGAAGTGATTAAAGATGCTATATGTCTACACATGAATGGATATATAGAGGATTCTGATCCATCTGAGATTATTCTATTACAGCAAGGTGCTTCTTGTGATGTAATTAGTGACAACCAATATAAGCTCCCCTTATCTTTTAGAAATGAAATTTTAGAAAAATATCCTAGAAATCAATTTAATAAAGAATTTATTAAACTTATTAATTTAGAGAGAAAAAAAGTTCCGAGTTCGCGAACAGGCTTATTATATGACCTTGGATTACCCCTCATGATTAAATCAAATTTATATAATGAATAAGTTTAATTAAACATATTAGTCATAAAACAACTTTTCTATCATGACGAGAAATTTCAATTAACAACTGTTTTATATTCCTTAGCATGAGTATGCCTTAATATATGCAAAAGATATAAATTAAAGGCACCCGCTCTAATGAATGATTCAGTTAAGTGGCTAGAAATTCTAAATAAAATTACTGGTATTGCTCAAACAGGTTTACATTACTCAAAAGATGTTTATGACAAAGAACGTTATGAGCAGCTTTTAGGGCATATTGAACATCTATTAGAACTAAAAGAAATTAATACAGAAAATTTTATTAATAATGTTCTGCAAGATGTGGGTTATGCGACTCCCAAACTAGATGTTAGAGCAGTTGTGTTTAAAGAAAATAAATTGTTATTAGCAAAAGAAATTGGCGATGGACGCTGGTCTGTTCCCGGTGGTTGGGCTGATGTAGGCTACTCAGCATCGGAAAATGCAGAAAAAGAAGTTTTAGAAGAGACAGGATTGCGGGTTAAAGCCATTAAATTATTAGCTTTAACTGATAGAACCAAGCACCCTCATCCTCCAATGTTTTTACATGTGTATAAGGCATTTTTCTGGTGTGAAATTATTGATGGCGAGCTTACCCCAAGTATTGAAACACCAGAAGTTGGCTTCTTTAGTAGAGATGAATTACCCCCGATTTCTACAGCACGTGTAACTGAAGAACAGATTCAACAATTTTTTGATTATTTAGAGTCAATCCCTGAAGCAACGAAGTTTGATTAATAAAAACCTGATATAAGGCAAGCTCAGTTTTTGTATATGAAAAGTAAAAAAAACTTGGTCTTTTAAACTCAAAAAATAGCGCTTAACTTTTATGCTAATCTTATGTCTTTTATCAATTTTTATATAATTTTCTTACCCCATGATTCAGTTTTACCACTAAGTAAACTTATGTAACTTTATCCATACAATTTCTCCACAATTTAAAACTCTAACATAAACAAATAATTAGTTCTCTTTTGCTATCTTGTTGATCATTAAGAGAACACCTCTTAATTCCCTTTTCTTGAGTAACTTATCGTTATTCTGTCTCTTTATTCTGCAATTTTTTAATTCAGTATTTAAAACCGTATATTTTCACTTTAAATACTGAGATTCAATTCTTAGGCTAGATATGCGCACATCTGAAAAACAAGTAAAACCTATTGAGATTGATGATATCAATATCATCGAGAACGAAAAAACCAAAAAAGCGATTACTGCAGCTGCATTAGGTAATGCAATTGAATGGTTTGATTTCGGCGTTTATGGTTATGTGGCATACGTTCTCGGTAAAGTATTTTTCCCAGATGCTTCACCAAGTGTGCAAATGATTGCCGCGCTTGCTACATTTTCAGTACCTTTTATTTTCCGTCCATTAGGTGGTCTTTTCTTTGGACATTTAGGTGACAAATACGGACGTCAAAAAGTTCTGGCCATTACTGTCATTATTATGTCCATCAGTACCTTTGGTATTGGCCTTATTCCATCTTATGAAACAATCGGTTTATGGGCACCTATTCTTTTACTCATCGTAAAAATTGTACAAGGCTTCTCCATTGGTGGTGAATACTCAGGTGCTGCGATTTTTGTAGCTGAATATTCTCCGGACCGAAAACGTGGCTTTATGGGAAGCTGGCTTGATTTTGGATCGATAGCTGGCTTTGTACTTGGGGCTGCAACTGTCGCCTTGATCACACACGCCGTGGGTGAGACACGCTTTGCCGAGTGGGGTTGGCGTATTCCCTTCTTTCTCGCTCTACCACTGGGCATAATCGGTTTATATTTACGAAACCGCCTTGAAGAAACCCCTGTATATCAACAGCATTCAGAGCAACAAGCACAAAAAAGCAAACCTCAAAAATTTAGTTTCAAAGAAATTTTTGTTAAACATAAGCGTAGTTTATTGGTGTGCATTGGTCTAGTAATCAGCACTAACGTTACTTACTACATGTTGCTAACTTATTTACCAAGCTATTTTTCGCATAACTTAGGCTATTCAGAAGCACATGGTGCACTTATTATTATTGCGGTTATGGTTGGCATGTTATTTGTACAACCTGTGATTGGTTATTTGAGTGATAAGTTCGGACGTCGCCCATTTATTTTTATTGGAAGCTTTTCTCTTATTTTCTTGTCCTATCCTGCCTTCGTATTACTTAACTCTGGGGTAAATTATCAAATTTTTATAGGCTTACTTATTCTTGCTTTATCTCTCAATATGTCTATCGGAGTGATGGCATCAACTTTACCGGCCCTATTTCCAACTGAAATCCGTTATAGCGCTTTAGGTATTGCCTTTAATTTCTCAGTAGTTATCGCTGGTTTAACCCCAACTCTTACCGCAACGCTAGTTGAAACTACCCATAATCTGATGGTTCCAGCCTATTACTTGATGATTTGCGGGGTGGTAGGTATTGCTACTGCAATGTATTTAAAGGAAACAGCCAATAAGCCTTTAATTGGGGGCGTGCCTATTGCTCACAATATAGAGGAAGCACAAGAGTTACTTGAAGAGTTTCATGAAACTATTGAACAGAAAATTGAAAATATTGATCAGAAAATTCAGGAGCTTCAACAAAAACGTCAAAAACTTGCAGATAAACACCCTGATATAGCATGAGTGAAGCAACGTTTTTCATAAGAGTAGCGACTTAAATGTCGCTATTCTTTTAATATATTTTTCATTCAATTTGATAGTAAAAAAGAATTAACTTAGTAAATCTATTATTAGGAATAATATTTAATAAATAAAAAAGCCAATTCTTTCGAATTAGCTTAATTACAGCAGACCAGCTTTAGTTGAAAATTGCTTCTTGGTTTTATTGTTCGCAACAATCTTCATTCGTTTTTGTTATAGGTCTAACTTAGCTTTCCATTGTGACAATTCAATTAAAAAAACGCCTCAGCCTACCCCAAAACAAACTTAATACATATATAAGTTATTTTAGAGAACTCCATCACAATTTTGATGGGTGCTTATGATAAACAGCTACACAGCAAAAGGTTTAAATCTATTATGCTTGAGTTATCTAATTGTTAAGTATGTATGATGGAACAGCAAACTTTATTACAAGAACTGAACTCACTCATTGAATACTATTCAAAAAGAACCGATTGCCCGCCTAGTCGAATACGCATCGGCTATAGAGCTTATGCAAAACTCATGCAGTGCCCGCCTTTTGCCGATGAAGTAATAAACTCGGCGCTCGATCCAAATAAGCGGAAATATAAAAAGATAAAAATTAAAATTACCAAAGATGATGATCAGTTAGAAATTGAATAGTTTGGTTAAAGATAAAAGCCCATGAACTGAGCTTTTTATCTCCTATATAAAACAGCTTTTAAAACTCGACTTGTACCGTGACCGTATCTTGATAAGTTCCCGCTGGTATCGTGTCTGCGTTTTCATCCACAATTTTTGTAGTAAACACATAGTTCTGCTGAGTTACCCCGTTATGTACCCCCGGGTTAATTGTTGCATTTAAACTCGACCAACGCTCGTTACCGCTTCCCCATCGGTCATTCGATGAATTCTTGAAAATATCGTATTTTAAAAATGTATTTCCCGTTTGTGACTTCATGGCTCGCTGGTTGCCATTTTGCGGGGAAAGTCCATTATTTAAACTGACATAATATGGTGTATTTACAGAGCAACGTATTCCCATAGAAGACTGAACAGGTTCAAGCTTGGAAGCAAACGCCGCCGTACCAAAGTTTACGTCTTGAGCTAAAATTCGGCAGTCTGGAAGTACGGTAATTGAGAGTGAACCAAGCGAGTCTGCCCCACTTCCCCAGTTAAAACCAATACCCAATGCACCGCGTCTAAACCCAGGACTCTCAAAGAACACCCCGATTCCCACAATCGCGACTGCGGGCACAGAATAGAACCATTTTACTTTTAACGGTGAGTCGGCTTGATAAACACCCGGCGATACACTTTGTCCAGCCGGAAGCCGTATGTAGAAAGGTAAATTGCCATCAGGCCCGCTAAAAAGATTGACCAGCGTAAAGCTACTCATGTCTTTTTCTTGGCCTAGACTAATGATTTCATTGTTACTGTCTAGAATAATGGCGTTAAGTTTTTCTCCGGTCTGAGCATTGGTAAATGAATTTGACATTTGCTCAACCCGATATTTTAGGTAGGTCATGTTTGCTAAAGCCAAGCTAAAACCCGTACACGACAAACCCGAATTAAATTGTGATGAGTTTTCACCATTTTCCATTAAGTAAATAGACGGGACCGAAATAGAAGATGTACCTGAAGCGCTCACGCTACATGCAGCATGAGCCATATTTCCCGTCAACATCAGTCCAGAGAACATGCATAAATGTCTGAGTAATTTTTTTGTTTTTATATTCATGGCAAAGATACCTCGTGACAAGTAACAGGTTTAACCACCACAATCTGCTGCTTGGCTTGTTCTACATCTACAGAAAAATCTGCTTTACAAATACTTTGGTCCGAACGCTGAACCGTTACGGTGTTATTCGGTTTTAAATTTTCTAAATAGACAATGCCATCCATTCCCACATAAGAAGACTCTTGATCAGCTCTATGTACTACAGCCCCTACCGGCACAGGTTTGCCATCTGCCTGAGTCAAATAGACATTTGCGGAAATAGACTGATGAACTGGGAACTTAATCACAACACCCGAGCCACGTTTAGCAGCAATACGTTGTTCAACTTGCGTGATAGTGAAGTTTGAAGGTAAATCGATTGGGTCGACGCTGTATTTACCCGAATAGTAAGGCGTCACCGATGGCACAAAAATATGGCCTTTTTTATTACTGCGGCCAATTAAACTGTTTTCGTATCTGACCAGAACATCAGGCACTTGGTTTGTATCAATCAATGCAAAAGATTCACCTAATCGGTTTGAAGCAAATAAATCACCTGCCATATAAATTAGGGAACCGGATAGGCCAAACCAGTAGTTATAGTCATGGTTTCCAGACAGACCAAAGTCAGTATTAATATAACTGTTGCGATAATTGACACGTGCCTGATTTAAATCTTCACTATTTTCATTAAAGCGTCGGGTTAAATCGACACCAAAACCACCTTCAGACGGAACAGAGCGGTTGAAGTTAACGTAGCCAGTATCGCCCTGCTTATTAAACGCATAACCTGAGTTAACAGTCGCGTTTCGCTGAAACAACGGTATCGAAAGCTGAAATGCAGCACTCCATTCTTTTTCGATGAAATCACGGTTGGCACTTAATGAAACAGTCACACCATTCATATAAGTCGGTAAAACAGGCGCCCAAGACAAATTTAAGAAGCGATTTTTAAAGTCATTTGCCTTGGTATTGATATAACCGACGCCAAAAGTTCCAGAGTTTTTGGTCGCAAAATAAGTATTGGCCGTTAAGCTTTTATTGCTATTTACTGAAATTAAATTGCTATATTGCAGCCGTGAAAGGTCGGTATATTCATCATCACGTTGGTTATGGTTAATGCTAAAACCAAACCGATTACGGTTATAGCTGTATCCAACTGTATATTGGTTACCTTCCAAGTCTTTCGTTCGATCTTCAGACATAGATTTGTCGGCTTTACTTTGGGTAAAAGAGGCACTCAGCACACCTAAATTTGCAAGCTTGAGTACAGACCCAGCACCCAATAACTGTAAATCTGAAGAAAGCTCGGTGCGTCCTTCTACAGTCAGCCAGTCATTTACCCCATAACGGGCATCGGCTGCACTTGCAAATTTTCCATAAGAAAAATTCTTAAGTCCGTAGTCTTCTCGAATTTTTCCTAAAGACAATGAGTAATCAAATAAGCCAGGCTTGAGCAAAGTATTAGAAATATAAAATGGGACCGATGTTGTGACTTGACGCCCGACTGCATCAGTCGTAACCACAACGGCTTCCCCTTTACCGTTAATAAAAGGAACATTATTTAAAATAAACGGTCCGGACTGTACTTCTGTTGAGCTAGTTTTTTGCCCATTAATAATTAAGTCGACTGTACTTGGCAACGCGGCTTGCCCAATAAATTGTGGCAATGGATAGGTAATTAAATCCGGTCGGGTTGAATAGTTTCTCTGTACCTGAAAACCACCTAGTCGAACAGAACTTCCCCACGTCGTTTTACTACCGGTAATAATGTCACCCAGTAAAAAAGATGTAGCATTCTTTTGGTTATCAAACTGCCAAGATGTGTCATAACGACGATAGCCGTCATTATCTACAGACTCGGCGTTACCTTCATTTTTGTATTGGTTTTTGACATAGACACCAGAGTTTTTAATGACCCCTAACGGAGAGAAAAAACGCTGCTCAGTAAATAAACTACTGGTTGAACCGCCTTGATAGGGTCTATATGTATAAAAATCATAGTTATTGAGCAGCCCTATACCAGACTGAGCGACTTCCGGCTTATACCATGAGTCTTTACCCAAAACTTGAGTGGGCATCCAAGCGGGCGGAAAATTGAGCTTAAAGTATTGGTTCGAAGATTGATATTCATAGCTTACATCTTTTAATTTATCTAAAGATATCCAATCACTCGCATCACCACTAAACCCCAAGGTCAAAACATCTTGATTCGATAAAGATGTGTCAGTGTTTGTTAATAACTCTTGAGGGATGTTAATTTCTAATTCATCAATCAGCTTCTTTTTTTGTATGAAGTACTCATCATTTTTCACAATCACTGGCACAACTTGCTGGACCGAATATTGGTTCACAACCAAATCGAGATACAGTTTAAAAAGTTGATTAATTTCATTAATGTCTCTTGGTGGTGGAGGCAAATCGCCTGCAAACACAGTATTTGGAATATTTAAACATCCACCCGACAATAAAATCAGCAAAATACTTTTGCATAAATTATTATGCCGAAGGATCATGATGGATCCTCCATTTTGGTGATTTCGATCAATTCTTGTTTAATACCAGAACTGTCCACACCATAAATTTTAGATGTTTTTGCCAACTCATGTGCCGTTGACTGATCAATAGCAAACTTTACAGTGCTATTTGATAAAACATAGCCAAAAGCAGCCTTTCCTAAAGAGATATCATTACCTGTTTTTGAAGTTTTCAGTGCCGAAAGACGCGCAAACTTCTGACCATTATTTTTAAGATATAGCTCAGACTGGCCTTGTTGATTATTGCGAACTGACCACTGTAAAACCGGTTTTGCTAAAGCATTTTTTGCATTAAGTTTTTGACTTTCTTCGGTTAATCCACTGCCAATTCCTTTCCCATAAGCAAACAATGGAATTGAGTAACGCATTTGGAAACTTACTTTAGAAGCATCTTGCTCGTTGCCATCAGAAAGTCGGATCGGCAACTCATCTACAATCAGACGATATGACTGCTCTTTGCCATCCGGCAAATTGACGCTTTTGGTTAAGCGAAGCATATGCTTCTCGCCTGCTTTAATTTTAGCTACAGGCGGGCTTGGTATAATTTCTGATTGCTCACTATAGTTATCTTTTAAGCCATCTTGATTCCATTTAAATACCCGAATTTGCACCATCGCATCGGTCTTACCCGTATTTTGAAGCCAAACCGCAGTTGCCTTTTCATTGGCTTCAATTTTTGGATAAATCGGCCAAATTAGAAAAGTTGCTTGTGCCATCACAGGTGTAACAAGTGATAATGTACTTGCAAATAAAAAAGATTTTAAAATGCCATTTTTAATAAATGCAGAATTGTTCATACAAATCACCATGTAATCATTATTGAAACAGTATCTTTATAAATTCCGGCCGTATGGGGTTCATTATTATTTTCTAAATCAACGACACCATATATTTCAAAATTTGCCAGACGGTTTGTAGGTGTTGTAGCAGGCAATAAATATTTATTACCTACAATATATTCATTGGATAAACTACTAGAGTTATATAGCTTGTAAGATAAATAATTAGTGGACGAACCATTCTTCATACGTCTTGTATTATTTTGAAGGTTTTCACCACCATCTATAGAAACACTTACAGGTAAACTTTCCGTACAACGGATATTCCAAGAACCTTTGCTATTAATAATATTAGTCACTACTTTATTTTTTGATAAAGCAGAGTATTTACCAAAATCCATGTTTTGCTCAATATTATCTATTGAACAGCCATTTTCAATTTTAGCTTGTACTTTAAAACTTGAATTGAGCTGAGGATCTGCTGCATATATAAATTGACTAACAGATAGCAAAAATATTGCTTTAAAATATAAGTATTTCATTTTTCTTAAAACTCAATCGTAATTGGTACTATATCTTTATATTCACCCTTAGATATACGACTACCATCATGGGTTGCTTGACCAAAAATATCGATATTCTTTTTATTATTCATATCATTAAGAATAAAAGCTTCATTTGCTTTAATGACTTGTTTATTTAAACCATAGAGCAAGTTATAAGCAATAAAATCTCTACCATTACTTAAAGCATGATAATAATTTTGTGAAAATGAAGCTGGAATATTACTATCATTATTTCCTGCTCCAAATATTATTTTTACAGTTGAAATACCAGCACACTCGATCTGAAAACCTGAATTACCATTATTAACTAAACTAGCTTCTAAAACCCCTTTAAAAGCTGTGGTAGCTTCACCAAAATCTATAGTTCCAAAATTTAAATTTGTTGCATTATTTTCTACAACATTATTATTAACAGAACAAGAAGGCAATAATTCAATTTGACTAGTTAATTTAGCTCCGATTTCACCCGCATTTACTAAAGAAATTAAAAAATAAGAAATTATAAATGCTGAACCACGATTGAATATCATCTTCCCTCCATTTAAAACAGGTCTACTCATATTTGAGCAAACCTGCTACTCAATTAATTATTTCTTTTTTATATTTAGAAATTTACAGTGACTAATAGAGTATCTTTATAATCGCCTTGTGCTTTTGGTGTACCTGTGTTTGGAGCAATTGCACCGAAAATTGGTACGGCAGTAGCTTGGCCACTTACTGTAGTGAACTGTTGTGGTTGGTTTACAACATAAAGGTTTGTACGTGCAGCATCACGATAAACGTTATATGCAACTACATCAGCAGAAGCAGTATTTTTTAAAGTGCGGTCTGTACGTTCACCACCGTCAATTGCGACTGTAAAATCAACAGGATCTGTTCCGTCACAAGTCACAGAAATATTGCCACCTGTTGCTGCTGAAGCAACTTCAGCTGTTAATACGTTGTTCCAAGTACCGGAAGTTTTACCAAAATTTAAAGTACCAAACTTGTTCATATTTCCTTCAGTTTGACTACCACCTACAGTACAGCCTGTTGAGATATTTAATTTAACGTCAACCTGACCAGTAACAGCTGCTTGAGTATTTACCGCATAACCAGCAACTATTAATGCTGCAAGAAGTGATTTCTGAATGTTTTTCATATTCATAACCTACATATATAATGATTAGATTTGTAGAACAAAATGAATCAAACTCGACAAATAAAATATGGCTAATCTGTTTTATATATAAAACAAACTACCTTTTACTATTGTGTGATTCTCTTCACAATTTAATAACAATTATTTAACTTGTATACATATATTACAAAAAGACTATGTTGAGTTATTTAAAATCAATTTTTTTAATCTTACAAAAACTCCCAATTAAATACCCACCCCTACTTTATTAAAATGGCTAAAAATTAGAAAAAGAAATTATCTTTTTAACGATCATACTTTTTAAATAATTATTCAAATACAATTATTTATACACACAACAAAAACAAGTATTATTTGTTTTTATTAAAATAGGTAACATGACCTATTTTAACCCTACCTAAAGAAATAAAAATAAGTCATTTGACCCATTTTTTAACCATTAATTAGGTCGAATGACCTAGATTAAAAAAATATAGGTCGTTCGACCTAATTTTAGTTTAATAGAATTTAAATATTTTATTTATATTAGGACTTACGCATTGACGGATTCAAAAAAGTATTAAAATACTTTATAAAGTATCTGTGATCAGACGAATTAAACATGCTTCTACAGCAACTTGTACATTACCCATTTATATGGGCTTTCTCATGACAGAACCGAACTCTATTAGCTGCACACAACTTGCCGAGACTTATAATATCTCGCATGATAGTGTAAATCGCTTTCTAGAGCGTGAAGACTACACACCGCACGACCTATATCAAGAATCAATTCAACATATTGATAATAATAAACTTATAGTCAGTATTGATGATACTGTTTTAGATAAACCATATAGTCAACATATGGACTTGGTTAGCTATTTTTGGTCAGGCAAACACCACCGATCCGTCAAGGGTATTAATCTCATTACCTTGTATGCGACAGATCAAAATGGTCAAAATATTCCAATTAATTTCCGAATTTATGACAAATCTGAAAGTAAAACCAAGAATGATTACTTTATGGATATGTTAAGTGAAGTACTCAGTTGGGGTGCAAAGATTCAATTTATTACAGGTGATAGTTGGTATTCATCGACTGGAAATCTAAAAACCATAAGAAAATATGGTATTCGATTTATGTTTGGTATCGACTGTAACCGTAAGGTTTCCCCAGAAAAAGGACAATGGTTTCAACTGCGTTTATTGCCAGATTTCCATCAGGGTCAAGTGGTCTGGCTCAAAGATTTTGGCTTTGTACAATTATTTAAGACTCAGTTAAAAGAACAGCAGAGGTTTTATATTGTGCATCAAGATGAAGATGATTTATTGTCCTTTGAGGGTTTTCATGAATTACATTCAAGTCATTGGAAAATAGAGCAATATCACCGGGTGATTAAACAGGTTTGTCATATTGAAAAGTTTCAAGTAAGACGATCTAAACTGATTTTGAATCATATTTTTTCAGCCTTGATGGCCTACGTTGAGATACAAAAGAACCAGTTTGAGCGGATCTTTGAAAATGTATATCGTTGGCAGAAGAAATTATTTAGACCAGTTATCAAAAACTTCATTGATGACTTTATTCTCGATAAAAATCATCTGCTACCACAGAGAATCTATAAATAATAGTGCGTAAGTCCTATATATTTTTTTAATTTCATGGTTTAGAATGCCTTTTTTTAAATAGTACTTACAGGCTGGATAATGATCAAAATTGATACCTTTGATACTATGCAAATAAAGAAGTCCTTTACCACTCTAAAAGGGCAAGAAAGAATAAAGCAGATCTTAAGAAATGCTGAAATAGTTTTTCTTACTAAAGGTTATTCCGGATTTAGTATGAGAGGAGTTGCAACTCAATCAAATATTAGTTTAAGTACTTTGCAACATTATTTTCAAAATAAAGATATTTTATTAAAAGCTTTACTTAATAAATTAATTTGTGACTATATACAGCGTATTGAAATTTTAATTAATTTGAATGCAAATGAACCACCTTTAATTCGGTTTATGAATATTATCACTAATATAATTTATGAAATAGAGCAACCGATCATCACAAATGCATTTAAAGAGTTTTTCTCTATTTCAGATCATTTACCCTATGTATATGAAGCTTTGTCAATCATACAAAAGTATAATCTCGAACTTATCTATAAAATCATCCTCCCATTCATAATAAAATATCTTCAGAAGAATATAAAGAAAGAGCGATTATTATAATCACTCAACTTAATGGATATTTAGTTCAACATTCGAACAAAAATACAGATGAAAGTTATAAAGAATTTTTAAGAAGTATACTGTTAAAAAATATATTAAGATTAGTCAGTGAACCATAAATTTTAAAACATAGGAGCCAGTTCTCCTATGTTTTTAATATATGGTGGTGTTGTACTCAATTATTATATTACTGAGCGAAAGCTTTAATTTCACTTCGAATCAAAATATGTCGAGATGGAAAGTAAAAGCGATAAGCCAATTCGTAAGAGTCAAATAGAGCTAACTGAGATTGATGAGTTGCCCAATAATAAGCTGTCATTCCCTTTTCTTTCCTCACATTTAAATAGTAAGGAACAGCAAAGTTGTTCGAAACAATCATAAAACTCATAGTATTTGATCTAGCTATTCAGTGATTTTGGACAAAGTCAGCTTTAATTGAATCTAACGAACGTAATATGGGCGCCAACATAGACTCCGCAATTCGCATGGCTTCTGACTCAGACTTGTGTTGAATAGCTTGAACAAGTTCACTATGTATTTGCTGGTTTGGGTCAGGTAAATTTTTATTAGTCACTAGCTCTAAGGTGTATTGATAGCTTGAGTTTAAGAAATACTCATAAGTTGCCTGTAAAGCTTTATTATGAGTCGCCTTGGCAATTGCCAAATGTAGTTTCTTATCACTTAACATAAAGTTAGCAACATCTTGTTGATTTGTTGCTGCTCTATGTTCTAAACACGCTATAACATCGCGCATATCTTCAGGCGTGCAATGTCTAGCAGCTAATTTAGCAATTTCGATTTCTAATAAACATCTTACTTCTACGTGTTCATATAAATCAGAATGATGAATTGAATTAATCACAATCGAAAAGTCATTCTTCGTACGTACAAAAGTACCCAGCCCCTGTTTGACTTCTAAAACACCTAAATATTCTAAAATTTTAATTGCTTCACGAATGGTGTTTCGACCCACACCCAAACCTTGAACAAGCTCAGGTTCAGTCGGAATTTTCTCATCTACTTTCCAAATGTCATTTTTAATATTCTGACGTATGACATGAATCACTTCATCGACCAGAGATCTTTTTTGAATTTGCTCAATCATTAAAATTGGTACTAGTAAGCTTAAACATACGGTGATACTATCATCCTATGTTTAATTGTTCAATTTCTCTTTCATGCATTTTAAAGGTTGAGCTCATGGAATTAAGTCAGACAATTTCAAATCTTATTTTTGAAATTCAAAAGCTTACTCAAGCAGTCGAAAAAATTTCTAAAACCCAAGAAATTTCTGTAGATGTCTTAGATGAGGCGATTGCCTTTAGATGGGAAGAGAAAATAATAAAGGTTCGCTCGTCGCGATCCGTAAACCTCAACTCATTTCTTTTAATCATCTGTGCAATATCGACAGCCAACTCACCAAAGTAAAACTAAATACTGAAGCCTTTGCAAAAGGCTTGTTAGCAAATAATGTACTCATGACAGGCTCACGTGGTACAGGCAAGTCGTCTATTGTAAAAGCCTGTTTAAATGAATATCACCACTTAGGCCTTCGAGTGATTGAACTTGAGAAAAAGTATTTAGAAGATTTGCCTAAGATTATTAACTTACTACAAGACCGTACTGAGCGTTTTATCATCTTTTGTGATGACTTGGCCTTTGAAGCCGGTGACTCAAGTTACGCAACTTTAAAAACTGTATTAGATGGTTCACTGGCCTCTAGTTCAGACAATACACTCATTTATGCAACATCAAATCGAAAGCATATGGTGGCCGAATACAATAAAGATAATACCGAGTTAAATGTCGGGGAAAATGGCGAATTACGCCCTGGCGACAGCATTGAACAAAAGATTTCTTTAGCAGACAGATTTGGTTTACAAATTAATTTCTATGGCTTTAGCCAACAAGAGTATTTAAAAACTGTTCAATACTGGCTAAATGAATACAAATGGCAACAACGGGAAACTTGGGAAACGATTCAGTTAAAAGCTATTCAATATGCAACTCAGCAAGGCAACCGCTCAGGAAGAATTGCCAATCAATTTGCCAAAATGATTGTGGGTCAAGAAATGCTAAGTGCAGCAGATTTAACGGTTTAAATTGTTGGCTATAAAATGCCCCATAAAAAAAGCCCTTACGGGCTTTTTTTAATTAAGCAATAAATTTCAACATAAGCTGAATCACAGTTGCATTAATCAAGTCGACAAAGAATGCACCACAAAGCGGAACAATTAAGAATGCTTTATGCGATGGGCCATACATATTGGTAATCGCCTGCATATTTGCAACGGCGGTTGGTGTAGCCCCCATACCGAAACCACAGTGACCTGCTGCCAATACTGCCGCATCGTAATTTTTCCCCATTACACGGAAAGTCACAAATGCTGCATATAAAGCCATAGTCAGTGTTTGAGCACCTAAAATAACCACAAGTGGACCTGCTAAGTCAGCAAGTTGCCAAAGCTTTAATGAAAGCAATGCCATTGCTAAATAAAGAGATAAAGACGCATTACCAAAAACGTCAATCGCGCGGTCAAAAATATCAACCTTCAACACGCTTTCTAAAATATTTCTTAAGATTACACCGCCACCAAGTGCCCAAACGAAAGTTGGTAACTCAAACCAAGTTCCTTACTGAAGCCAGTCATAAATTCAGCAAATGCTAAACATGCTGCAAACATACCAAGCGTAGTAATTGCATTGTCGGCAGTAATTAAACGAACTTGATGCGGGTTTTCAAACGGTGCAAGATCATCTGAATTTTGTTCAACATGCGTGTCACGCTGCTGAATCTCAGCATTGGTTTTTGCTTGAGCAAGGCTATAACGATTAATGAGCAATTTGGCTAAAGGACACCAATGACACCACCAATAATCAAGCCAAACGTAGCACTTGCCATACCTAACGCTAAAGCACCTGAATACCATGCTGGCTTTCTAGAATTTCACCCCAAGCACCTGCTGTACCATGACCACGGTTAAAGTAATTGAACCTGCAATCAAACCAATAAGTGGGTCTAGACCCAATAGGTTGCAAGGCTCATACCGACAGCATTTTGAACAACAATAAATGAGGCTACACAAATTAAGAAGATGACTAAAGCAGTACCACCCCTTTAAGCTTCATAAAATTGGCACTTAAACCAATTAAGCAAAGAACACGAGCATAAAGCTGGTTGTAATTCACTGCTAAAAAACAATACTGTATCCCCAGAAAGTGTGGACAAGTAAAGAAACTACCGCAGCGACCAAACCACTGGCTACCGGTTCAGGGATATTATAACGTTTTAAAAAATCAATCCGATTGACAAGAAAGCGACCCACAATAGAACGATGACCGCCGAAATTAGTGTATAAAAACCATTAAAAACAAATTCCTATATACTACTTTCTGATTACATTCCTAACGGATTGTAAAATAATTATATTTTATTTTTTAATATGTAAAAAAAACACAAATAAACTTTACAAATTACCCTACCAATAATTTTACTATCTTAAGAATAGCTTAAATTTTTAAATATTTTATACAAAATCATGCCCTATAATTTAATTTATCAATCATTTCAAAATCTTATGTAAGAAATCATTAATTAGTATAACTTCACTTTGATCTCTTAAGCAGAAAATCCTGTCTTTTAGGTCACTGAACTCATCTTTTATTCCCTTTAATATCCGCAAAAGACCAGCTCGTATTTGCTCTGGCAACATCTTTATAGGTTTTATATTCAATGAGTTTATTGCTTAAAGTTCGACAGAATGTTCCACAGGTACAGTCGATTAAAACATCTTAAAAAGCGTGCTGGTCAGAAAATACCTCACATGCTCTCCAAGCATCAGATCTGTTTTTTAGAGGATCGGAAATTGCCCTGTCAGGAAAAACACCTTTTGATGTAATTTATAAGCATGAATTATAAGCCTTCGCCATTATAGAAATGAGACAGAAGCATCAGCAAACACCGTGTGCCGTTAGTGATTGTTCCGCCTTTAGCTGTGAACATGCTTATTTACGATTTTTTCCTACCCGCAGCCTGATACGCTATTTTTAGATCAGGCTTCGAGGTTTATTTAATAGACTGGGGTGTACCTACTCGCAATCAAGCCAATACAATTTGGCACCTATGTAAAAGTCTTTATGCCTGAAATGTTAAAGCAAGTCGATACATAGTGGACAACACAGCTTCATTACATGGCTGGAGTTTAGGTGGCGCCCTTTCACTTTGCTATACCGCATTATTTAAAGATAAAGATATTAAGAATCTGATGATTCTTGCTTCCCCGATCGACACACATAAAGCAGGTTATATGGGTAAGCTCTATGGAAGTCTGACTAAACCTGCACAGTGGGTCCGTAAGCATACGCCTTTTCGTATTCGCCAACATGTACCAAGTGAAGTGTTTCATATCCATGGATGGCAAAACACACTCGGTTTTAAATTAACGGACCCCATTGGCAATTTAAAAACCTATTGGCAACTTCTTAAAAATCTGGATAACCGAGAATTTATTGTCGACCACGCTACCTCTAGTTCATTTATCGACAATATGCTGGCCTATCCGGGTGGCGTTATGCGCGACATTATTTTACGTTTCTGGATTGATAATGAACTCTCAACAGGTGTAATCAAATTTGGGGAACTTACAGCTTATTTAAAAGATATTGATTGTTCAGTGTTGGCTGTAGGTGGAGATACAGACATTATTGTGACCGCCGATGCTGTTAAGCCTCTTATGGATTTAATTAGTAGCCAAGATAAAGCGTTCAAAACTGTACCCGGAGGCCATATGGGCGTAGTGTCTGGTAGCCAAGCTCCGACCTCTGTTTGGCCTGAAATGAGTAATTGGCTGGCTACACGTTCAGATTAATCAATTCAAACGTTAATGAAAAACCAGCCTGTTAAACCTTAGGCTGGTTTTAATGCACACTAAATTTTTAAAGTTTTTGCACAAATCTTCTAGAACTAATTTTATCTCTTTTATACTGTTGCAGGGGCTAAAATTAAAAGTTTATAGGTCAGTGCTTATGAGTAGTAACTGGGTGGATATTTCAAAAGATACCAATACGGGTATCGAAACAATCCGCGCTCATTTTACTGGCCATGCTTATGATCCCCATTGGCATTCAAGTTATTTAATTGGTGTAACTGAATCTGGCATTCAACAATTTCATTGCCGTAAAAAGCAAATCAATAGTCATGCTGGGCAAGTCTTTATGCTTGAGCCAGAAGAAATTCATGATGGACATGCGCCTGCATCTGATGGTTTTACCTACCAAATGCTTTATCTACATCCAGAATGGTTAAAGCAACGCCTTCAAGGTTTGTTTCACAACAGCCCCGATCATTACGAACTAGTGATTGATGCGCCATTAAAATCCGATGATCAACTCGCAATCATTACTTCGCAAGCATTTCGACACTTACACTATAAAGAAATGAATATTGTGAAAGACAATAGTCTAGATGTGCTGATTCAATATATTGCCCAAGGTAAATGGTTAAAAAAAGCTTCTCAATCTTCTTGTATTCATGTACCCCAAGTCGCCCATCAAATCCGAGATATTCTGCATGATCATTTATTTGAAGATATTGGGTTAGAAGATATATCACGTATGGTGGGACTAGACCGTTACCATATTCACCGTATTTTTAAATCCACTTTTCATTTAGCTCCTCATCAATATCTTATTCAACTTAGACTTACACGAGCACGTGATTTACTCGCTAGAAGTATTTCTCCAGCACAAGTTGCTTCTGACTTATGTTTTTCAGACCAAAGTCATTTAAGTCGTTGGTTTAAACGCTGT